>DAIDKP010000011.1 GCA_027449965.1 Acidobacteriaceae bacterium | reverse complement strand
TTTCTTTCAGTGGAACCCTGGCACCACCCTGCTGCGCATCGTCGAGTTTCGGGTGTCGCATTCGCGAGAGAAGAGCGGGAGACCAGCGGTCGTGGATCTGCTTCCGTTTGTTCCATGATTCACAACTGAAGTTTCTCGCAGGTTTCCCCGTCCCGCCTTCAGCACGCTGACTGGTATTGCTGAGGCTGGATTCGACTCATTTGTATGCGAAATTGAGCAGATGCAAAGGACTTTGTATGTGAAGACTATGAAGTTAAGATGGTAGGCGAGACAGGGATCGAACCTGTAACCTACGGCTTAGAAGGCCGTTGCTCTATCCAATTGAGCTACTCGCCCACAGCAGACTGTACATTCATTGTAATCTGCGCTCCGTCTCCAAGCGCGCTTTCACGATCTGTATGCGCCATACATGTGGCCGCCAATGCGAGAGGAAGTGCCGAAGTTAACGTGCTCATGGCTTGCGTGGTCGAGATGCCACAGGCGCTGATGTAAAGCGAAACTCCCAGAAAACTCAGATCATTCTTGAAGGCCTGCCTCAAGACGACTTCAACGCGGGAATTTCGACAGGGAATCCCCTGCAATTTCTTGACGGTTGCTTCAGCCCAATGTTCTGCCGAAGCAAGATGCATCCAGTGCGTTGCCGCTTGCGGCATCAGGTCCACAAAACAGTTTGCTGTTGTGGAATTCGTCCCGGAGTCGGCATCATACTCGCACGCATTCACCAGCTCTTCGCGCGTCCAGAAGTCACATTTCGTTGGCAACATGCCGCAGTTCGATTCAAGTACCCACCGTAACGCTTTCCCGAGCGGAGGGAAGGTGTTCACTTCATCGAGCCGTGCAATTCGGGACGGATCCTGACAAATGTCGATCCACCCTGGCCAGCCCTGATCGATTACAGGCGCATCGCCACCCAACTCTACGCTCCAGTCAGCTTCCATTCCATCGCTCCGTTGCCATCGAGGCTGCTGCGATCACAAAATCCGTCACAGTCCTTTCGGCCCAGTGGCGATGAAACGTTTCGCTGCGTTCTCGCCTGGCCAGAAACGCGCAATGGCCTCCGTGTTGGGTTTCAATCAGACGCACAGCCTGGTTTGCCCAAAGCTTCTGACGGGTATCAGCGCGCATGCGAATGAATGGATCGTCCAGAGCGTTCAGAATCAGTGTCGGAATTCGGATTGCATCCGCGCGCCTGGCGCTGGAGGCTCGAAAGTAGTAGTCGTCTGCGTCCGAAAATCCACTGTGAGGCGCAGTTACAGCGTTGTCAAAGTCGCGAATAGAGCGGATGGAGGGAAGTCCAACCCGTGAATATCGCTCCGGAAAAAGCTGAGCCTTGCGACGAAATCGCCGCCTCAACCGCTTCAGAAAGTTCCGTTCATAGATCCGGTTCGAGCGCTCATGCAGAGCATCCGCACTCTCGGCCAGGTCCGTAACCGGACTGACCACCGCTGCTGCAACCATCCACTCCGGAGCATCGCTGCCCACTTCGCCAGCGAGTTTCAGCACCAGATTGCCACCCATCGAGTAGCCGATCATCGCCATGCGCGTCAGGTGATGCTTCTGCTGGAAGTGATGAACAACCGCTGTCACATCGTCCGATCGCGCCGAGTGATACAGCGTGGGAGTCCAGGCATCGGTGTCACCACAGTTCCGCATATTCATGCGAATTACGTTGCACCCGGCTTGAAGCGCAAGCGCCGTGATGCCGCAGACATATCCGGAGTTCGACGAACCCTCCAGCCCATGAACGATCAGCACGGTCAGCCGTTCAGCAAGCACACGCCGCGTCTGTCCATCGCGCTGCCAGTGACAGTGGCATAAAATCCTGCTCTGGTCGGCTTCATCCACTACAACAGACTCTGCCTCAGCTACCTCCTTCAAAGACGCACGAAGCCAGAAGTTCCCGAGAAGGGTCTGCGCGTGTCCACCGCGAAAGATCGCTATGGGGCGGTACGGTGTCAGCCAAAGAGGATCGGGCGGAAGCGCAGATGAGCGGAAGATCAAAGGGCCTGAATCACAAGGTGTGGGGTTGTAGAATGCGAGATTGTCCCGTAAGGTGGGGCGGCTAGTGGGGATCGAACCCACGACATCCTGAGCCACAGTCAGGCGTTCTGCCGCTGAACTATAGCCGCCACAATCTCTTCTGCGATTGTACCATCGGTCACGGTGCCGCCAAGCACTCGGTATGCAGGAAACACTACGCTCCACCGTGTTCTCACGATACAATGAACGTAAGTCGATGCAACTTCAGTCGCAGTTATCGGCCAAATGTCGGGGCGTAGCGCAGTCTGGTAGCGCATCTGCTTTGGGAGCAGAGGGTCGGGGGTTCGAATCCCTCCGCCCCGACCAATATAATCAAATAAATACGGCAATATGCCTCCCGAAATTCTTCCGCAGCGAGGATATTATGAGGACGTTTGTGGGGAGCGGCTCTTCATATCCCAACGATCACCTCTACTGGATGCGCCCGGGTTAGCCGCGTACAGCGCCTCCGCAGCCTTACGCTTTGCCTCATTGCGAATAGGAGCAGCTACATGGACCATCGCGCCGATACGAATTATCGGGCAGTCCATCGGGGATCAGGCGAATCCAGATCGAATGGACAACCTGCTGAAAACCTCACAGCGAAATACTCAGCACGCGTGTGTAATTTCATGGTTTGCACATCGGACATGCGAAATCCCGGACGTATCCATGCAGCTTCGGACGACGCGCCATCTCGGAAAATCCTCTATGGCATCACCGGGAGCATGAGGTAATGTCGATCATTGCTGGAGACATTGCGGAAGTCGACTATCATCACGGACCTCCATTGCTTCAATGCGAGGAAGGGCGCGATCCCCTCAAGTTGCGGCGCAGTGAGGAATAACAGACCGGGGTTATCGTTTGCACAGAACTGGAGACGCTGGGCTAGGGTTAGAGTAGCGCGCTCTCTGCCGTTCACGAGTCCATCGATGTCGCAAACCTGAGCACCAGTGAAGTATCCGATGAATCCCACGTCTCCGGCGATGACGGTAACGTTTTTGTATTTTTCGAGACCGGCGGAACGCATTTGCAAGAAAGTTTCTGAGCGTCCGCGCATGGCCCTCAGTGAATAGCGCGTGTCGAAGGGTAAAAGGCAGAGGAAGAGAACCCCGCAGGTCGCCCAAACGGCGCGATGGATAGGTCTGGGTGCAGCTTCGGTAGGAAGTTCTTCAAGGATCGCGGCCAACTCGAGAACATTCCAGAGGATAGCGAAGTAAAAAGCCCAGACAATGTATCGAATACCCTGTACTGCCTGATCGCGTATGCAGGCGAGGAGCAGCTCGACAGGGAGGCATGAATTGATGACGAGCCAGGCTACCAGGCGCCCGATCGCGTGGTTGCCACGCAGGATGGCGCGAACGACTAAGACAGCGGAGAGGAGCGTGAGTAGTGCGGCGCCGATGCCGAAGATGAATGCGCTAGCCGTGACATGAGCGAATCCGAAGAGCGGACTGAAGGAAAAAGAACCGCTCTTGGCGAGGGCCGTATCGGGCAGCCAGTGGCCAAATACGATTCGTATGCCAATGAAAGCGCCAGCTCCTCCAAGCAGCATAGAGCAGGAAGCGAAGATGGTTGCGAGAGATGCAGGTTTGGTGGACTTTTCAAGTCGAATGGCAGCGATCGCACACGCGGAGAGAAACAACGGCATAAGCAGTTCTATTCGGGTGAGAACGAGTGCGGCTCCGAGAAGCAGGGCACAAGATAGAAGAATTCGCGAAGGAGTTTGATCCTTCTGAAGCTGGACGGTCATGATAGCCAGCGCGACAATGCCGATGAGGACGATGCTTGTTTCCATTCCGTCGGTGAGCCAACGGATGGCCATGGGGGCAAGGGTAGTGAGCAAGAGCCCCAGCCAGAGAAATCGCGGGGTGGTCCCAGATCGAAATCTACTGCGCAAGCGTAATAACAGGACCAATAAAAGAATGTAGGAAATGATGGAGACCACCCTGGGCAGGACGGGACTGAGGGAGATTCCGCGAAGCAGGCTGAGCAGAAAGACATAGAGCAAGCTGGAGGTGCCGTAGCTATAGTGGATTCCGTCGTAGGTAATGTGGTGGAGGGTATGGAGGAACGAAGCATAACGCAGGTGGATGAGCGCGTCATCGAGCATTGCGTAGGGCGCGGAGGCAATCCAGCCGACTATCCAGATTAGAGCCAGAATGCAGTACATAATGGATTTTTTCTTCATCGTTCCTCCGGAACGCGGGTCTGTTGCAACTGTATGTGTCGAAGGAGTGTGGTTCCGCTTACAAGTTCATTTTTTTGAAGATGGATTGCGGAATGCTACGAATGACGAACATGATGAAGGCCCAAAATCCCGGCACGTAGATGATATCGCTTCGTTTCTGAATGGCGCGGAGAATTCCGTCGGCGACAACATCAGGAGTAGCAAAGAGCGGGCCTTGGGGCAGGTGAGCGGTCATGGGCGTGGCGACGAATCCCGGACGAATGGTGAGAACTTGAACTCCGCTGCGATCGATGCGATTACGGACACCATCGAGAAAAATATTGAGAGCGCCCTTCGAAGCGCCGTAGACGTAATTACTCTTACGTCCCCGGTCCCCGGCGACGGAAGAGATAACAGCGAGAGTACCGGAGCGCTGCGCTTCAAAATAGTTGGCAAGGATGGTAACGAGGGAGACAGCGGAGAGGAAGTTGGTGCGGATCATTGCTTCCGCAGCCGCGTAGTTCGCCTGGGCCACCTGCTGATCGCCGAGGACGCCATGGGCGATGAGGGCGAGTTGGATGTCGCCTAGGGCAAGGATGGCTCGATCAATGAGAGTGGGATGCAATGCGGTGTCATCGAGGTCAGCGACGAGGATATCGACATTGGCGGCACCGCGAGTAAGCAGGTCCATGCGAACGGCTTCGAGTTTCGTCTGGCTTCTGGCGACAAGAAAGAAGCGCGTTCCATTCGGTGCCATCTTTCGAAGGACGGCCATGGCTATGGCGGAAGTGGCGCCAAGGACAAGAGTGGATTTGGGCAATGAATCTGTCTTATTCATGAGTGGTCACGCGCTGCCAGAATGCAGAGTGAAAAGCGGGGTCGATGAAGCGAGAAAACTGCTGCCATTGGGGATAGAAAGCCTGAAACTGAGAGGCTTTCATGCGTGCATCCTTTGCAGGATACATGGAGCCACCGTATTCGAGTGTGATGGCTCCGAGTTTGTCGAGAAGAGCGAAGGTGGCTTGACGACGCACGGGAAAGTCGAGCGCGAGCGTGATGCCGGGACGTGGAAAGGACATCATGCCCGGCGACGGGAGATTACCGAAGACCTTGATGACAGCGAGGAAGGATGCCAGGCCAGAGCGAGTGATGGTGCGTAGAATCTCCGTGATGCCGCGTGTGTCATCGAGCGAGGGCAGGACGCATTGAAATTGCAGCAGACCCTCTTTGCCGTAGATCCGGTTCCAGTGAAGGATGCTGTCGAGAGGGTAGAAGAAAGGCTCATAGTCGACGAAAGCATGCTTTTCGCGGGTGAATTGTCGGTGGTAGTAGAGAGTGTTGAACGCCGACACAGTGTAGTGATTGAGGAGCACAGCGGGGAGGGTGAAGGGAACGGACAGTCTGGGTTTGGGGGATGGCGCAAGGACTCCGGGTTCGGAGGCATGGCTGCCCTGCATGAAGATACCACGGGTGAAGTTTCTACCGCTGGAGACACAATCGATCCATGCGACGGTGTATTCGACGCCGGTCGATGCCTGGGAAAGATCGAGGAACTCGTTGAGGTTGCGAAATTTCGTGGCGCGATAGTCGATTTTGCGCGAGACGATGGGCCGTAGCTGAACCTCGGCCCAGGTGATCAGGCCTGTCAGCCCAAGTCCACCGATCGTAGCGTGGAACCAATCCGCGTTTTGCGTCGGGGAACAAAGGATGCGAGATGCGTCAGAGCGAACAAGTTCAAAGCGCGGGACGTGGCAGCCGAAGGTCCCTGCGACGTGATGATTCTTGCCGTGAATGTCATTTGCGATGGCTCCGCCGACGGTGACGTACTTGGTCCCCGGAGTGACGGGAAGGAACCAGCCGCGGGGAACGGCAAAGTCGAGGATTTCCGCCAGACTGACGCCAGCTTCGCAACGAAGGAGTCCGGTGTGCTGGTCGAAGTCAATCAGGCGATCCAGTCCTCTGGTGCGCAGAAGGATGCCGCCGTCGAGGAGACAGGAGTCGCCGTAGCTTCGACCCAGGCCGACGGCAAGCATGGATTTTCCCGTGGATTCCTGAGGGGGAAAATCGCTGGTCCAGTTGAGTGGACGAATCTCTGCACTGAGCCTCGGATATCCCCCCCAGGATTGAAATGGTGGCCGCGAGTAGTTGTTAGCAGGTGCAGGGAGCTTCATAATTCTCCGTCAGAGTGTAAGCAAGATTGAAACGACACGGCGAGAAATTACACCGCGAAGAAAATCACGATGGCAATGGCAACGCCGAGCAAGAGGCTAACGCGATCGGTGACAGCCCAGACAACCGGATCTTCGTTCAACTCGCCGCGAGAAGCAAGCATCCAGGCGCGACTGACCCAAAAGATCATGAGCGGGAGCATGAGCCAAAGTCGGTTGGGATGATGATAGAGCGCGCTGCTGGATTGTCCGCTGATATACATGGCAAAGATGACCACCGCAGAGTATGCGCTGGCCGTGCCAAAGCTGCGTAGCTGCTCCATGTCGGTGAGGAGATAGCCGCGGCCGTTTTTTGGCTGCGCCCCTCCAACCCGGAGATTTTCCAGCTCTGCAAACCGCTTGACGATGGCGAGCGAGAGAAAGAGAAAGACGGAAAATCCGGCCATCCATGGGGATATAGGAGTGTGGGTTGCGGCTCCGCCCGCCAGCAGGCGGAGGGTGTAGAGACCGGAGAGAACCATCACATCGACAAGAGGGATTTGTTTGAGAACAGTGGAGTAGGCAAGGGTCGTAACGAAATAAAGAAGCAGCCAGCCCAGAAACTCGGAGGGTAGGAATCGCGTTCCGAGCAAGGCCAATCCAAGGAAGAGAAGAGATATCGCAAGGCCATGAAAAGCAGACAGGTCTCCCGAGGCGAAAGGGCGTTTGCTTTTCCGGGGATGTCGACGGTCGGTTTCAAGATCAAGCAGGTCGTTGACAATGTAAGTCGCCGAGGCAGTAAGACTAAAGCAGGCGAAGGCAAGCGCCGTGATGAGAATCAAATTCCAGTGGAGAGTGTGAGCAAGGATCAGGGGCAGGAACATCAGGATGTTCTTGGCCCACTGATGGATGCGGATCGCTTTGAAGAAGGCGCGAATCGGTTGACTGCGATCGTTGAAAACTCGTACGGGATTGAGATTGCCCGCCCTCATGCGCAGTCGGAGCGTGGGGTTTGCGAGCATCGGGTGGCTGGAGTGCCTCAGCAGCGGTAGGTCCGGAGTGTCGTTGCCGATGTAGTCGAATTCAGGAGAAGGCAAGCTGGCTTTGAGGCGTTGCAGCTTGCTTTTGCCTGTGAGATTGGTAGCTCCGTCACTCCCCAGAACCCCGTCAAAAATGCCGAGGTGATCGGCCACACGCTTGGCCAGACGTTCGTCAGCACCCGTAGCCAGGTAGATGGCGCGTCCTTTGGCGTGCTCGTCGTGCAGATATTGCAGCAAAGGACGGTTATATGGGAGATGAAGGACGTCGATTTCTACGGTATCGGTGACATAACGCTTAAAAGCGGCTTTGCCCCTGAAAACCAACGCCGGCAGGGCAAGCAAACTGGAGGGATGGGAGCGGAAAAGCGCGAGGAGTGAATCGTGAAGGGTGTCAGACTTGATCAGGGTTCCGTCCAGGTCGACGCAGAGCGGCGGGAACGCATTCGAAGGAGTGGCTTCCTTGTGCGTCTGGGGCACGTTTTCTCTCCGGTCAAAAATAATGCAGCGTCCGATTGCGCAAAATCAGGCGCGGATACACGATCACGGTGCGGTAATAAACCAAGTATACATTTGCCAGGTTTCTGGCACTCGTCATCTGCATCTGATCAGGTTCGCAGCAATCGATGATTCCCACTATTACATGATCCGGCTCCATGCGTATCAGGGGCACGTGAATGTATGAGTTTTCATGCCAAATCCGCTTCATCCTGGGCGATGGAAACAGCGGATGATGCGGAGATCGAGCGTGGGCGTCTCGTGATTCTCCCAGGCTTGTGGGGGTCGTGCATCTGCCCAGGACAAGCTATAATACGCGCCGATCCGATGCACTTTGTTTCGATATATGATCGAAGAACATCAGCGATAAAGGAGAAAATGCTTGAAGCCGGTATCGGTACGTCAACCGTCAGAACAGATACAAGCACCAGCTCTGAAGCGGCAATCCCTCACCCATGGATTTGGTCTTCTACTTTCCATCTGCATCTATGCTTTCTTTGTAAGGTTCTACTTTCTTTTTCCCAGCACTGTCGAAGACAGCTATATCGTCTTTCGCTACGCGTCACATTTTGCAGCCGGTCACGGACTCAGCTGGAACGTCGGGCTGCCGCATGACCAAGGAATGACCGGGTTGGCTTGGTCCTTAATTATTGGAACGGCCGAGCGGGTCACGGGCAAGGATCCGGCGATTCTCGCTGGCTATCTTGGTATCTTTTTTGGCTCCGTTACCATCCTTGTGCTCTACACCGCAATCACGCGCCTGTTACCCGCCGGAAAGCGCCTACTCGGCCTCGTCGGAGCGTTTGCACTCGCGTTCACACCCATTTTTCAGCGTCACTCCGCCAATGGCCTTGAAACTGTACTTGCTTTCCTGGCTTTCTCGCTTACCATCTATCTGGCAACAATTCTGCCGACATCCAGCCTCAGGAAAGCAGTGGCCGTCACCACACTTGCGTGTGGAGTAGCGTATTTGATTCGGCCTGATGCGCCCGCCTTCACCCTCTCGGTGCTTTGCGCGGCCATTTTTATAGACACCCGAAAAATCAGCTGGGTTGCTGTTGCTGCGCTCGCTTCGATTGCATTTGTCGGTCTCGAAACTGCTGTCATGCGTTCCTACTTTACAACCGCGCTTCCGCTCCCTTTTTACCTCAAGATCTCGTTCGCAGAACTGCTTCACTCGCACAGCCTTCTTCAGAAGATCATCCTCTGGGTACTCAGCTTTCAGGTCGGCTTTTTCAGCGCCATCACCATCTGGCTCGGCTTCGTCCTTCTCGCCGCTGTCAAGGGCCGCGCTCTTCCGCCGCGTGCCCAAGCCATCCTGTATGGCGCTATCGTTTTTTATCTCTACCTGTTCACCGTATTACCTGTGATGAACTTTGAAATGCGCTATCAGTCACCGCTTCTTGTACCTTCGATTTGTGTGGGTACGGTCGCCATCGGCCTCCTCGTGGAGCCGTTTGAGAGTCTGACGAGAAATCAGAGGATTTCCTTTATTGGGCTTTGTTGCGTAGTCGTTCTCGCCACCTTCGGCGAAGCATCGACATTGAAGTCGGCCGTCGTGGAGCTTCACAACGATCACCTCGTTGTCGGTGCCGTCGGTAAAGTCTTACGTCAGTTTCCAGACGTTAAAATTGCATCCACGGAAGCAGGTATGCTCGCCTATGACTCGGACGACAGATTTTTCGACCTCGTAGGCCTGAATAACACCTTCGTTGCCCTGAATCACAACCGGCCTAACTATGGCGCGCTTCTGGAGAACGATCTGGCATCCGATTTTGGATATCCCGACGTTTATGTGCGCAAAGCGACTGAAACGGCAAACTACGCGGATCTTTGCAATTATCCTTCGATTCTCGCCAAATACAGTTACCTTGGCACACTCAAAGATGCGCCGAAATACAGCCTCTACTTGCTCAGAAGCAGCCCGCAGTCCAACGAACTACAGATTGCGCTTGCTCGATTTTCCGTATCCGCTTCGCCGTCCGATCCTTGCAGATAGATCATCGTGGGGGTGCTATGTTCTTCCGATATCGCCAGTTAGAATAGTGAATAGGGATTACCGGATTGGAAAATTACTGCGGTTTGCGTATCTGGTTTGATCTGTTGTCGGAGCAGAGGGTTGAAGGTTTGAACACCCTCCGCTCCGAGCAGTACAGAGCAGCGAAGCAGGCCGTAGGCAGTGATCGAAAATGGCAAAAGCCCCGGACAATCGTCCGGGGCTTTTGATTGTGAGCGATTGGCTCGAGGTTTAGTACATGCCGTCCATACCGCCGCCGTGTCCGCCGCCAGCCGGGGCCGCAGCCTTCGGCTCAGGAATCTCTGAAATCAGAGCTTCCGTGGTGAGCAGCAGGCCAGCAATGGAGGCTGCATTCTGCAGTGCGGTGCGTGTGACCTTGGTCGGGTCGATGACGCCGGCCTTGACCAGATCTTCAAACTCGCCCGTTGCTGCGTTGTAGCCATAGTGATGGTCCTTCGATTCCTGGACCTTGCCCACAACCACAGCACCCTCCTCGCCCGCATTGGCGACGATCTGGCGCAGAGGCTCTTCGACGGCGCGACGAACGATCTGAGCGCCGATCTTCTCGTCGCCTTCGAGCGTCTTGATCAGCGCGTCAATGGCTGACGCAGACCGGACCAGAGCCACGCCGCCACCGGGGACGATGCCCTCTTCGACCGCAGCGCGAGTCGCATGGAGCGCGTCTTCCACACGAGCCTTCTTTTCCTTCAGCTCGGTCTCGGTCGCTGCGCCAACCTTGATTACGGCAACGCCGCCAACCAGCTTGGCCAGCCGCTCCTGCAGCTTCTCACGGTCATAGTCGCTGGTGGTCTTCTCGATCTGGCTGCGAATCTCCTTGACGCGGCCGGAGATTGCTGCTGCATCGCCGGATCCGTCGACGAGGGTCGTGTTGTCCTTGTCGATGGTGATGCGCTTGGCGCGTCCGAGCTGCTCAATCTTCACACCGTCCAGCTTGATGCCCAGGTCTTCCGTGATGGCTTCGCCGCCGGTGAGGATGGCGATATCGCCCAGCATCGCCTTGCGGCGGTCGCCAAAGCCAGGAGCCTTGACAGCAGCCACATTCAGCGTGCCGCGCAGCTTGTTCACCACCAGAGTGGCCAGCGCTTCACCTTCCACATCCTCGGCGATGATCAGCAGGGGCTTGCCCGCGCGAGCAACCTGCTCGAGCAGCGGCAGCAGATCCTTCATGTTGCTGATCTTCTTTTCGTAGATCAGGATGTAGGGATCTTCCAGCACAGCTTCCATGCGGTCTGCGTCCGTGACGAAGTAGGGGCTGAGGTAGCCGCGGTCAAACTGCATACCCTCAACCGTCTCCAGATACGTCTGCATCGATTTGGACTCTTCGATGGTGATCACGCCATCCTTGCCCACGGTCTTCATGGCACCGGCAATGATCTCACCAATCTCCTTGTCGCCATTGGCTGAGATGGTGCCCACCTGCGCCACCGAGTCGTCATTGACCGGCTTGGACATCTTGCCCAGCGCGCCGCCTTCGGCGTACTTGCCTTCCTTGTCACGCGATCCGACAACGGCGACCACGGCCTTGTCGATGCCGCGCTTGAGGGCGGTCGGGTTGGCACCGGCAGCCACAGTCTTCACGCCTTCGCGATAGATGGCCTGAGCCAGAACGGTGGCCGTCGTGGTGCCATCACCGGCGATGTCAGAGGTCTTCGAGGCCACTTCCTTCACAAGTTGCGCGCCCACATTTTCCAGCGCGCTGCTCAGCTCGATCTCCTTGGCCACCGTCACGCCGTCCTTGGTGATCGTTGGCGAACCAAACTTCTTTTCAATGACCACATTGCGGCCCTTGGGTCCGAGGGTTACCTTCACGGCGTCCGCCAGCGTGTTCACGCCGCGCAGGATCGCCTGACGGGAATCTTCTCCGTGCAGAATCTGTTTTGCCATGGTTCAACAATCTCCTCTTACTTGGGTTCAGGCGCTTCAGGCGCCGTGATCTGATGTTTGCCGTTGTGTTCGTTCCAGCTGCTAACCGAGGCGGAACTACTTGCGCAGGATACCCAGAACCTCTTCCTCGCGCATGATGAGGAACTCCTCACCGTCAATCTTGATCTCGGTGCCGGAGTATTTGCCAAACAGAACGCGGTCACCAGCCTTCACGTCGAGCGGGAAGACCTTGCCTTCATCGTTGGACTTGCCCTTGCCCACGGAAATCACTTCGCCTTCCTGCGGCTTTTCTTTGGCGCTGTCCGGGATGATGATGCCGCCACGGATGGTTTCGGTCTCTTCCACGCGACGAACCAGAATGCGATCGTGGAGCGGAGTAAAGGTCGTTGCTACTGAAGTTGCTGCCATAGTCTTTGCTTCTCCTTCATGGAACTGGTTTCATCCAGTTCAGTGTCAATACGTCCATTGAGACGGATACGTCAGGTGAAAAAACAATCGTGGAGTTTGAGACCCCCTCAAGCATCGCCAGAGGCTTAGCAGTCTCATCACCCATTTGCTAGATTAGGGAGTCCGCCGAGTGTTGTCAAGGGGGTGGGACAAAAATATGAGTGTGAGGCGCTCATGAATATTCACATTTCAGTGGAATATTCATTGCGGAATCAGGATACTTTTCTATGAGCGCGCTCCATCCCACAACGTACCTCACCGCATCGCGCAGAAAACGGGCATCTCGCACGATTGGTTCATCTTGCGTCGCCCGTCCATTGCGCCGGCGAGCACAAAGCCGATGCGCCGCCTATTTTCACGCAGCGACGCACCGGGCGCCTGGTAGCAGTTGAGGCGCTGCTTGCCTACTGAGCTTCCTTTGCAATTGCCTCGGCGGCGTTACCGGCTACTACCCAGCTTGCCGACCCGGCCACCACGGCTTCATCCTCAAACCAAAGAAACCCGAAGTCGTCGATGCACTCCGGAAAATCTGGCTTCAGAATCACATAGCCTGGAATCACTGCACCGGGAATATACGAGTGGTCAGCGCGATTATTGCTGTAGGTTTGCATCTTCGAGATTGTTCCAACGCCTGCCACATAGGACGTGCTGGAGACCGGATGCGTGCCCAGAATGTAGTTCACCGCGCGCAGTGTGTACTCTGGCCCGACCAGATCCGGGAAGGTCTTGTGCAGGAAGTACATGCGGATGGCCATATCGACCACCGCGCCTGATCCGCCCCAACCGCCCAGGCTCGGCGGTACGCCAAACGGTGTCGCATCCAGATGCCTGGTTTCGCTGGCCATGTATGTCTTCACGGCCTGCCTCATCTGCTCCTTTGCGCTCGCGTTCAGATAAGGCAGTGCCCGCACCGCCGTCCAGCCGCGTATGCCCATCTGTTGCGGGGTAATCATCTGCGGAAAAAGTTCCTGAAGCTTGGTTCGGTACGGTTCGGCTCCATGCGTGGCAATCGTCAGTTCCAATGCGGCATTCCACTCCAGCCCTGCGGCAAAGGCGCGCCGGTCAAATCCTCCAGGACCCGCTCGCCGCGGCGCCGGGGTCAGAGAACCGGGCATCGTTGTTCCTGACCCCGCCGTTGTTGTATGGGTTCCATGCGCTCCGCCTACGGTACCTTGGGATGCCGCCAGCACGCCGCCGCCGGCTCCGCCCAGATCGGGCATCGCATCACTCATCGGATGCGCCATCTCCTGATTCCAGGCCTGGATCGCCGTCTGCAGGCAATCTCGGGCCATCGGATCGTTCCAGCCCTTCAGCACGTCGGCAGCTGCGGCCAGTGCAGCAATCGCATTCCACTGGAAGAATGGGTTGTTCGTCGTGAAGATCCATCGGTCGTCAGGCTTGCCGGAGTAGTCGCCTTTGACCTCATTTGGACCCAGCTTCGGGTCATAGATGCGTCCGTCCGTCTTCGACGCGCCGTCGCCCAACTGCGTATACTGCCGCAGATCTGGCTCGTGCGTGCCACGTATCGCGTGACCGATGTTGTGGAACTGCGCCAGGATCAGCATCGCTCCGTGCTGCACCTGCTCGACGGTATCCGGCACTCCATCCGGTCGATGCATCTCTACCGACCGTGCCGCCTCATCCACCGTCAGCTCGTCATACTTCAGGTCAAACTCCCGATAGGCCAGCGCCAGGCTCTGGATCACGCTCAGTTGCGCCGGCTCTTCCAGGTCAAAGTCTCCTGCGTCGTACCATCCTCCCACGTTCATCCCCGGAATATGATCTCCGCCCTTGTACTTTCCATCAGTCGCCGTCGCCTGATACCAGTTGTCGAACTGCTCGCCCACCACAGGCGCCATGATTCCGTCATCCAGGTGTGAAGCGCCGTGCCACATTCGATAGCCTTCTCGCACCGCTACGTGATCCATCTGCTCTGCCAGATGATGATCCAGGCTATCCTGCCAGATGTGCGCATACGCATCGGCTGCAATCGGAAACGGCGCTGTTCGCTGGTTCCCGTAGGCGATCTCATACAATCCCGGCTGGCGCACGGAAGAGAAGTCAAACTGGGCATACACATAGCGCAGCCACGGTTGTGATGCGGTAATCGGACCGGAAAAAACCGGCTTGTATGACCCATCCTCCATCAGACGCAGCACGCTTGCCGTCTTAGGCCCCACATACTTCGGGTCCATCTCAATCACCGCGACCTTGGCAAACTCCGGCACGTAGCCCACCTGGCTGTGCGCAATCATCGGCGGTCGCGTCCAGTTCGGGATCACATGGGGATGGATGTGCCAGACAATCGCGTCCTTGGTCTTGCCTGCGGGAATCAGCGAGCGCAGGACAAACCAGCCGTTCTGAGCGCGGTCGCGCCCGTCAAAAAGCATCAGGTCTGCTGTCTCGGAGGAGACCTTCACCCGCGCCAGTGCATCGTCCACGCCCAGCGTAATCGTCCGGCCCTGCGCAAACGGCAGCGGTTGCGTATACCCCTTGGCCTTGTCCCAGTCTTCCAGGTAATAGGCCTTCTTCGGCTCGTCGGCCAGAGGCATCACCTTGATCATCGGGTCATCCGGTGTCCGCGGAAAGATTCCTGCTTTTGTCCCATTCACCAGGTACGCCTTACCCATATAGATGGAGGGCAAAAATTCCAGATTGAATCCGGCCCGCCCGACCAGCTTCTCTGCCAGCGGTTTGTCCAGATTCACACTCACCCTCACCCCGCCCGGTTCAGATGTCACATCCACCGTATAGCTCAGGCCAAAGGTGGGAAACGCCAGGTCAGCCGAGAGTCGGTTCTTCGCCGCATCTGCATGACGACTCTTCAGCGTCGCCACCAGATCCCACTGCTCCGGCGTTGGCATCAGCCGCACATCCCCATTCGTAGCAATGCGCTGGTCGTGCAGAATCATCTCCATCGCAGCATTCTTCTGGTCCACAAATACCGGGTTATAGGTGCTGTCGTAGAGCATTACGTCAAAGCCCTGCGTCGCCAGGTAGTCGTTCTTGACTACCTTCATCTCCATCTGGGCGTTCATCGCTGCTGACCCGGCAGCGGCAGCCACCAGAAATCCTCCAGCCCACAAAACTGCGGAAGAAAATCGATTCATCATGAAAGTCCTGTCCTCACAGGTCACCCAGCATATCCGACCCGTACTCCACTTGCCAAGTTCGGATAGCCTCCTCCAGCCGACAAGCGGGAAAGTGTGGTCAGTGTCTGTGGCCGATTCTGTCCATTGCCGGATACAGAATCTGATAGTTGTCTGTTCTGAATGAAGCTGCTATAGTCCGCTTGACTTCCCCATCCAAGAAACAAGCAAGGAGTTACATGAAACCATCATTGCGTTACCACTTCGCCCTGTTCATTGCCTTCGGAATTCTTTCATCGCAGGTGTACCCATTGCCCGCTCAGGAATTTGCAAAGGGTCATCACGATAACGATCCACAGGATTCCGCCAAACCAGTGGTGCTCAATGCTTCTGCGAACTATACGAATGGGCAGTTAACGGTTTTCGGCACGAACTTTCCGCGAAATGCACGTCTTGTGCTCAATGGCCAGCAACTCGCAATGATCTCTTCCAATGAGACGACTATCATCGCTACGCTTCCACCTGCGGTGCTCTCCACGCCTGGATCCTACCTGCTTGCGCTTGAACGGGAGCACGGACGAGCGGTCATCCCGTTTATCGTCACTATTGGCGCGGTGGGGCCGCAGGGTCCAATCGGGCTTACCGGTGCAACTGGTCCGCAAGGCCCCATTGGGCCACAAGGCCTGCAAGGACTACAGGGAATACAAGGACCGGCGGGAACTTCACTCCCTCCAGTCGTCTACGGTGCAACCTTTGCAGGAGGGGTAAGCGTTGGAACAGCGACGGCTTCCAACGTCATTTCTTCCGCTGCAACTTCCCTGGCAAGTGTCAAGCCCCCGGCGGGTGATTATCTCATTCATGCACTCATCTCCGGCCCTTCCAACACCAGCGACACGCTCACATGCAATTTGAGCAGTGGGGGTCTGCCGGATGGAATTGGCAACAGTTCCTCCGGTGGTGCCGCGCAAACGATTGCAACTGGCGTGGTCAGTCTGACAGAAGCTACCAATATTCCATTGCTTGCTGCTTATTCGATACCTTCTTACTCTCTGCCTTCTGGAGTTATAACTCCAACTCTGACTTTGCTTTGTGTCACAGCGAACAATGATGAATCTGGAATCACCGCTACTCTGGTGGCTGAACCGGTCACCGTCAGCAGTGCGCAGCAGTTTACCAATACAGTGGGTAGTAGTAGCGGCTCCTCAACACCGACCAACCTTGGCGGATGGAATCGAGTGAATAATATTAGCGGAGGGACAACAACCAGCATTCCATAAGGGGTGCTCCCCTCCTGCAAAGGAGATTTGCCGCCGCTTCCCGGCTGAAACTGGCTTACGTCGCTGGTCTTGGCCGGAAGGCAGTTCGCAACGATAGAGCATCCACGCTCCCCATCGGCGGTACCCACACCCGGTCGTTGATCTCCATGTGAAGACCTCAACGGAATCGCCGTTTCGCCTGATTTCAATCAAATTTCCACAAAAATGCCATCCTTTCGGTTCTTGCTTGGTCAGCCGCGGACGGGGATACCCGGGCTGAAACAGCGCCAGATTTCATGAAAATCGATCATGCTGCCCAATTCAGCCCTTTCCATCCGCAGTAGCGCAGCGCACTCAGGGCTGGAACGCTATTGCTCAAGCGAATTAAAATACTTGCATGATGGACTACCGCAGGTTGAGAATGACCACGAAAATTTTGATGGTTGCGATTGCCTTCTTGGGCATCGCAAACGTAGCCTCTGCCCAGGATTCTTCCTTTCGCGGCCGCAAGTACAAAGCTCCGCCCCCGGTCAGCCATGTCGAGGTCACCGTGCTTCGCTCCGACAGCGGAAAGCCGGTTACGGATGCTTCCGTGATTTTTCATCCTTTGGTGCATGGCAAGGATCGCGGCAACATGGAGTTGAAGACGGACTCGGATGGCAAGGCGCTGATCGACGTGATTGAGACCGGTTCAACGATTCGGCTTCAGGTCATTGCACCCAGCTATCAGACATTCGGGCAGGATTACAAGATCGACAAAAGCGCAATGGAGCTGACCATCAAGCTCAATCGTGCTGTGCATCAATACAGCATCTATGGCGATCTCCAGCAGGACTCGACTTCCAAGCCGAAGCAGAATTCCGCGCCGCCGTCCAAGCCCAATCCATAACCAGCCCAACCCAGCGAGCCAAATCCAGAGCGAGCCAAATCCAGGTTGATCCGTGCACAATGCGCATAAGGATGAGATGAGCGATTCCATCAATGGCCCGGATCGAGCGGTGCTGATCACCGGCGGAGCGCGCCGCATCGGTCGCGCACTTGCACTCGATCTGGCTCGAGTCGGCTATCGCGTGGCCATCACGTACCGGCAATCGCAGGATGAAGCGCTCCGCACCGTAGCTGACTGTCAGGCGCTCGGTGTACACGCTGAGGCCTTCGCGCTGGATATCCGTTCTCAGGCGGAGATTGCTGCAACAGTCTCGGCTGTCCTTCAGCGATTTGGCCCTATCGACGCGCTGGTCAACAACGCTGCCGTCTTCGACTCCGTTGCCCTGGAAGCGATGACGTCTGAGCGCTGGGATGCGACATTTGGTGTGAACGTGCGCGGGCCTATGTTGATGACGCAGGCGCTCCTGCCGCAGCTTCGAGCGCGCGGCGGACGGGTGGTGCATCTGGGGTCGCTGGGTGGCAGCCGCGCGTGGCCGTCACATGCGCACTACTGCTCGGCCAAGGCGGCGCTCGAGATGCTGACGCGAACGATGGCTCGCGCCTTTGCGCCGGAGGTGAGCGTGAACTGCGTGGCTCCGGGGTGGATCGAGATGGACGTGGCAAAGGCTCCCGCGAACGCGGATTCTGATGCGGCTGTCGCAGCGCGCTTTGTCGCGAAGACGCCAATGGGCCGCAATGGCCGCGCAGAAGACGTGGCCGAGGCCGTGCGATTCTTCCTCACGGGACCGAAGTTCATTACCGGACAGGTGCTGGCTGTAGACGGCGGCCTGGGCCTGGTCTGACAGGCTTCGTCGATTGCCTGCGCTTTCAGGCCCGGGCGAGTGCCGGTCGCTGCTTGCTCACAAACCCCATATCCATCGAGATGCCGCGGACGCATTGCAGCAGGTGATGCGCAATCTCGGGGAGCTTCTTTGCCGTAACGCGAAAGGATGGACCGGAGACGCTGACGGCGGCGACAGGATGCTTCTGCGCGTCGAGGATAGGAACGGCGATGCAGCGCAGACCTTCTTCCAATTCTTCATCATCCACGGCGTAGCCGCGGCGATGGGTCTTTTCAATCTCTGCTCGGAATGCCTCGGCGGAAGTGATCGTGCGCGGCGTAAAGCGCTCGAAGCGAGTTTTACGAATAATCTCGGCGACTCGTTCCTCTGGTAGAAATGCGAGGATCGCTTTGCCAACCGAGGTGCAGTGGACCGGATTGCTGGCGCCAACGCGCGTAATCATGCGGACCGAGCGCATGGGTTCAAGCTTGTCGAGATAGATGATGTGCGCCTGCTCCAGAATGCAAAGGTGCGCCGTCTCATTCGTCTCATTCACCAGACGCCGCAGGTGTGGCTGTGCGCGCTCGCGCAGGTCGTACTGCTCAATAGCGCGGTTGCCGTACTCGAACAACCGCAGCCCCAGGCGAAACTTCCCGTTTCCGGTGCGCTCCACCATGTGATGCCGCTCCAAAACCATCAAAAACCGGTGCGCGGTACTTTTGTGGAGTTGCAGCGCGGAAGCTACCTGCGCAAGGCCGAGCGGTACGTCGCTTTCACCCAGCAGATCGAGGACTGCGAAGGCCCGGTCAAGAGCCTGAACTTTATAGGTGCCGTGTAAGGTCGTGTCTCGCATTGCGAATCACCATCCTGAGATGAGCATAGCGCAGAAAGGGTTATGCCTGGGAGAACATGGTGTCAGATTGCGGTATAGAGATCATTCCCGGAAATCCGGTTTCCAGATCAGATGTCAGCGATCAGAGTCCAAGGATGCCTGCGCGCTTCTGCATCGCGGACAGGCAGAAAGCAATGTGCGCATCGAGATCCACACCCAGTTCCGCAGCTCCCAGGTAAACATCTTCGCGAGAGACGCCGCGAGCGAAAGCCTTGTCCTTGAGTTTTTTGCGAACGCTCGCAAGTTCGACATCGGTAATCTGCCGACTGGGTTTGACCAGCGCGCAGGCGGTCAAAAAGCCGGAGAGTTCATCGCAGGCAAAGAGCGTCTTGTCCAGGTGCGTCACGCGCGGCACACCTGAGTATCCGGCATGACCAAGGATGGCGGTGCACAGAGTCGCGGGCCAGCCCAGCCGCTCCAGTTCGCGTACGCCCACAAACGGATGCTCCTCCGTCGAGGGGTGACGTTCATAGTCAAAGTCGTGCAGCAAAGCAGTGCAGGCGTAGAGTTCGATCTGTTCGGCGCGGGAAGCCAGATCGAGTCCAAGTGCGTCGGCGTGCTGCTCCGCATAGGCGACCACACAGGTCTCCACTGCCAGCGCATGCTTGCGCAGACTCTCGCTCGCAGTCCATTCCGTTAACAGTGTCCAGGCTGCTTCACGAGTGAACCGATGGGAAGCATCTCCGGTTGCGGTCGCAGGCGAATGATCAGACATCAACGGCTCTCCGTGTTGCAGCTTATGGTTCGCGTTTTTTCGGGAATCTTTGGGTTTCCTGGGTATTTCTTTGGGTAGTTAGTATTTTTCCACTTGACAATTATGGTTCCGCTGCCTCAGTGTAGCACTTACAGTGGTGCAATTCGGCCACGGGATAGTCGGCTCTGGCTCTCCACAACTGATATGGCCACGACACTGGTAGCGATGCCGATGCGCGAAGTTTTGCGCTGCGATAACTGTTCGCTGGTGCAGTTCCGGACCAGCAACTCGATGTGCAGGCGCTGTCACAAGGCGCTCGACCCGGAAGAGCCAATCCGTGGAAGTGTGTTTGTCTCTGCGCCCGCTTCTGCTCCTGCCAATCAAGACCCTGGCATGCGGGTGGCCAAGGTGGTTAAGGAGATTCGGAGGGCGCGTCACCTGAGTCAACGGCAGCTTGCCAGCCGTATGCAGGTTCCCCGCACATACATCTCCAAGATTGAGAACGGCAAAGCCATGCCCACGCTCACCTCGCTTGAGCGTCTGGCGGAAGCCTTGGAGGTCGATCTCTGCCATCTGGTGCGTGATGAGCGCAGCCAGCGCGAAGAGGAGATGTCCACGATTCTGTCAGATCCTTTTCTGGCCGAAATTGTCGCTTGTCTGCCACAGCTTGAGCCCCTTCATCGCTCCATGCTGCTTAACCATGTGCGCGATCTGGCGCGAGATCAGGCCAAGGTGCAGGCGCGGGAGTCGGCGCGGTTGCAGTCTTCAGCACGTCGGCAGACGGCATAATATCTGTCGTCCGCTTCAGCGTATGCTATTACCAGCGTCTGATTTGGTCGAGGCAAGGCTTTGTATCCAACCGTACCGCTACGTGTGCATGAGCTGACTGGCGAGGAGAAGACCGTCTATGCCGGTCTCGATCTGTCGCGGATGCCCTCGCATGTTGCCATCATTATGGACGGCAACGGACGATGGGCAGGAATGCGTTCTCTCAAGCGCTTTCTTGGGCACCAGCAAGGAGCAAAGAGTGTCCAGTTGGTGACGGAGACAGCTTCGCGCATCGGTTTGCCTTGGCTTACGCTCTATGCCTTTTCGCTCGAGAACAATTTGCGTCGGCCACGCGCGGAAGTCAATTTTCTGATGCGCCTGCTGAGGAGCTATCTGGAAAGCAATCTGCAGCGCATGATGGACAACAATGTGCGCATTCGCTACATCGGGCGCACGCACGAATTGCCACCGGAAGTGCAGGACAAGATGCGCTGGGCTGCGGAGGCAACCAGCAAAAACACCGGAACCACTCTTACTCTTGCACTCAATTACGGCGGAAGATCAGAACTGGTGGATGCCTTCCGTTCTCTCGCTGCCGAGGCTGCTCGAACCGGAATGAGGCTCGATCGGCTGACCGAAGAAGACCTGCATCGTCACCTTTACACCGCGCACATGCCAGATCCGGATTTGCTGATCCGAACGTCGGGTGAAATGCGCATCTCCAACTATCTTTTGTGGCAGATTGCCTATGCTGAAATTTTCGTCACCGAGCGCTACTGGCCTGATTTTCGCGGCGTTCATCTGCTCGAAGCGATTGCTGCCTATCAGCGTCGCGAGCGCCGCTATGGCGGACTTAGCGATGCGGAATCAGAGTCGTCTACGGACTCCGAGGATCAGTTTGCACCGTCGCTGCATCCAGAGCAAACGCCGGTTGGATAACGCGGCCATGTATTCTGGCAGGTTATTCTGATCTTTAGCGGAATGCTGCAATCCACTACTTCAGTACCACGCGAGTTATACCGATCTTGATGAAGCGAATTTTCACAGCCATCGTCCTAGTGCCTCTGGTGGTGCTCACAATCTTTCTGGGGCCGTATTGGCTGGTCAACATCGTTGCGGCTGTTGTGGCCATGCTGGCCGGATGGGAGTTCCTCAGCTTTGCTTCGAGCGCATCCGCACGTCCTCCGCGCATCGCCACAATGATCGCGATTGCACTGTTATTTGGCATCAACTATCGATGGCCCGAGATGCTGACCAGCGCCGTCGGCGTCCTCAGTCTCGCTCTGCTGGTGTGGTGTGCATTCAGCAGTCCCAGGGAGAAGGTGCTCGGGGATGCAGCTTACTCGGTCTTCTGTTTGCTGTATACGGGTTTGACGATGCTGGCGCTCCCGCTGCTATACACCAGCGAAGACGGCAAATCCACTCTGCTCTTCCTGTTATGTTCGGTTTGGGCGGGGGATATCGCTGCAATGTATGTGGGGCAGGCAATCGGGCGGCACAAGATGGCGCCTCACCTCAGTCCCAACAAAACCTGGGAAGGTGCCTGTGGTTCGGTGCTCGGCAGTCTGGCAATCACGGCATTGCTTTATGGCCTTGCCTCAGAACTCAACGGGCATGATCTGAACATGCTGCTCTATCCGGGATCGATTCTTCGCTGGTTGGGCCTTTGTGTGTTCGTCAACGTGGCCGCTCAGGTTGGCGATCTGGTGGAGTCGGCGCTCAAGCGCAGCGTCGGCGTCAAAGATTCCGGAACCCTGCTGCCAGGCCATGGAGGGATGCTGGATCGCGTCGATGCGCTGCTGCTGGCCGCTCCGGTGCTGTGGTACGCTCAAGTCATTCAACGCTTCTGACCTGCTCAGAGCCACATTGCAAGGGGCAATCTTACGTTGAAACGTCTGGCAATTCTCGGCTCCACAGGCTCCATCGGACAAAGCACTCTCTCGATCGTCGAGCAGTATCCGGATCGATACTCGGTGACATCTCTGGCCGCAGGCAGGAATCTTTCCGTCGCACTGGAGCAGGCGCTTCGCTGGCGTCCCAAAATCGTCTCCATGGCCACGGAAGAACTGGCGCACAAGCTCTCCGCAGAGCTGCGCAAAGCTGATGCTGCTGACATTGAGGTGGTGTGGGGTGCGGCCGGATCCGTCGCCTGCGCCACGCATCCTCAGGCAGATTTCGTCGTCTCGGCGATCGTCGGCGTTGCCGGGCTGGAAGCAACCTACGCTGCCATACTCGCGGGCAAGCCTGTGGGCCTGGCCAACAAGGAATGCATGGTTGCTGCCGGTGAAATTCTCACGCAGGCTGCGCGCGAGCGCGGTGTTCCCATTCTGCCCATCGACTCGGAGCACAACGCAGTCCACCAGTGCTTGCGTGCAGGGGAACATCGTGAAGTACGCCACATCTGGTTGACTGCTTCCGGCGGGCCATTCCGACAGTGGCCACTGGAGCAGTTCGCAGCGATCACCCCGGAGCAGGCACTCAAGCATCCGACCTGGGTGATGGGCCAGCGGATCACGATCGATTCGGCAACCATGCTCAACAAAGGGCTGGAGATCATCGAAGCGTGCCGGCTGTTTGCCGTGCCATCGTCTCAGGTGCGTGTCACGGTCCATCCGCAGTCCACCGTTCACTCGCTGGTGGAGTATGTGGATGGTTCGATTCTGGCGCAGATTTCGGTCACCGATATGCGCCTGCCCATTCTGTACGCGCTCGCGTATCCGGAGCGACCGGCTTCCACACTCACCTTCAATCTTGCCTCGCTCTCTCATCTGGACTTTGAGCAGCCTGACTTTGCGAGGTTTCCGTGCCTGCGGCTGGCCTATGAGGCGGCGGAACAAGGTGGCGCGCACTGCATTGCGCTCAATGCATCGGATGAAATCGCAGTCGAGGCATTCCTTGCGCGGCGCATCGCGTTTCCCGGCATAGCGGCTACAATAGAGCAGGTGCTGGGTCAAACGCCTGTGTTTCATCCGCAGACGATTGCCGAGGTTCTGGTGGCGGATGCGGAAGCCCGTGAGCGTGCGCGAAAGGTTATCGCACAGGCAGGCGGTCGGGTGGCAAACTCGTTCACACGCTCTTCGCAACACCCATAGCACGTCTCTTCTATGCACACATTTCTTGTTTCCACCATCTCCGTCCTCGTTGTTCTCGGCATCATGGTCATCGTTCATGAGTTTGGTCACTTCGCTGCGGCCAAGCTGTGTGGTGTTCGCGTGGAAGCGTTCTCGGTGGGCTTTGGGCCACGGCTCTTTGGCGTTCGAGCAGGCGAGACTGACTACAAAGTCTGCGCGCTGCCTTTTGGCGGATACGTCAAGATGGCCGGCGAAAATCCAGGCGAAGAGGTCACCAACGACCCGGGCGAATTTACCCAGCATCCGCGATGGCAGCGGATGATTATTGGTTTTGCCGGTCCTGCGGCAAACTTCCTGCTGGCTCTGGCGCTCATGACCGGCGTGCTCATGTTCCACCATGAATCCTATCTCTACATCGACCAGCCCGTTACGCTGGACTGGGTGCAGAACGGATCTGTGGCTGCGCGTGCCGGGCTGGAGCCAGGCGATGTGATCGAGCGCTTCGATACTGTCGATCATCCCACGTGGAAAGACGTTGAGATTCGTGCTCAGATCAACCTGAATCATTCCGTTCCGGTTACGGTGGAGCGCGCTGGAAAATCAATCCAGCTCACATTGCCCTTGCCCGACAACAGCAAGGGCGAAGACTTCTCTCTGGCAAAGGTGGGGTTATTTCCCGTCGAGCAGTCTGGTCCCATTCGCGTCGATACCGTAGCGGACTCAACCCCCGCATCCGCAGCCGGCATCCACGATGGTGACACCTTTGCCTCGGTCGATGGGCATGTGTTTCACTCCACCGAGTCGCTGGTGGCCTACATGCAGGGCCGTGACGGAGCGCCCATGCAGATCGATCTCGATCACAAGGGTCAGCAGAGGACCGTCACCATCGTTCCTGCGCGCATGGACGACGATTCCGGGGGAAAAGCATGGCGTCTGGGCTTCATCGGCACCATCCCGCCCTACCGCGTCGAGCAGTTGTCCCTGCCCGGCGCGCTGGCTGAGTCGTGGAAGTTCAATCGCGCCAACTCGCTGCTGATTCTCGAAGTGCTCAAGCGCGTCGTCACGCACAAAATGTCAGTCAACACGCTCTCCGGCCCCATCGGAATTGCCAAGCAGACAGGCATGGCCGTTGAGATGCAGGGGTGGCAGCCGATCCTGCAACTGATGACGGTCATCAGCTTGAATCTGGGCATTCTCAACCTGATGCCGTTTCCGATTCTGGATGGCGGATTGATTCTTTTTCTGCTGATTGAAAGCGTCCTGCGGCGTGATATTGACATGGCGGTCAAGGAGCGGATCTATCAGGCGGGGTTTATTCTGATTCTGGTTTTTGCCGCTTATGTCGTCTTCAACGACGTGAGCAAACTGCATCTGTTCGCCTTCCATCGTTCGTAGTCGAGCAGCTTCCGAGGAGATTCATGACGGTTTCCACTCAGATTCGCGTGCGCTATGCAGAGACGGATCAGATGGGCGTGGTCTACTATGCGAATTATCTGGTCTGGTTTGAGCTGGGGCGCGTCGAGTTTCTTCGCGCGCTGGGCTTTGACTACAGCCGCATGGAGACGGAAGAGCAGTGCATTCTGCCCGTTGTCGAGGCAAGCTGCCGGTATCGCGCTCCCGCGCGCTACGACGACCAGATTCGCATTGAAGCCTTTCCGCTGCTGCTACGTGGCTCCGTCTTGAAGTTCGGCTATCGCATCCTGCGTGAATCCGGCGACGTTTCCACGCTGCTGGCGGAGGGGGAAACGGTACACGTAGTCTGTGACCCATCCATGCAGCGGCGCACTCTGCCCGAATCCGTGACCGAAAAAATCCGCAGCGCAGTCGCCGAGTACGCAGCTATTCAGAAATAAACTCGCCGCGCTCCGGTCGTGCAAATTATCGCCGAGACGGAGATTCTGCGCGAACCTTCTCCACACACGCGCGCACGCTTTCAATCACCGTCGTCAGCGGAGTGCCTGGACCAAAGATCGCCGCCACGCCGACCGCCTTCAACCCATCCACATCGCCTGCTGGAATCGTTCCGCCCAGCAGCACGGGAATCTCGGCGGCATCGGAGTCTCGCAGCAACTCCAGCACGCGCGGCGCAAGCGTGTTGTGTGCCCCGCTCAAAATGCTCAGGCCTACCGCATCCACATCTTCTTCGATGGCGGTTTTCACAATCGCTTCAGGAGATTTGCGCAGACCCGTGTAGATCACCTCCATGCCTGCATCGCGCAGCGCATGGGCAATCACTTTAGCGCCTCGATCATGCCCATCCAGGCCAACCTTGGCGATCAGCACACGGATCGGGCGCCGCATCGATTCTGGGAATGAATGGACCATACCGGAGTGAAAGGTAACACAGCCAGCACAGGGAAGGGAACTGTGCCGACTACATCGCTTCGGGCACGTCAATTCCCATCCAGTGCAGCAGCACTGTCAGCTCGCGCAGGGCGACGGCGGCTGTGGCCAACAGCAGAGTCCTGCGCGCAGGGTCTTCTTCGGTAAGGATGTGATGCTTGTGATAGAAGTTGTTGAACTCCTGCGCAAGCTGGAAGCCATGACGGGCAATCGTAGCCGGTTCGGCGCTTTGAATCGTCGCCGCCAGCGCCTGTTCACGCCGCGCTGCCCGCAGCCAGATGGCCCACAGAACATCGTCTTCCATCGCTCCTGCGCCTGCCTCACGCATCGCCTCCAGTGCCTGCTCCGGCGTTGTTTCCGCCTTGCGAAAGATATTCCGAGCGCGCACAGCGGTGTACTGCACATACGGCCCCGTCTCGCCCTCGAAGCTGAGCGCGTCCTTGAAGTCGAAAGCAATGACCGAGCCGCGCGTAAACTTCAGCATGAAGTAGCGCAGCGCGCCGATGGCGATCTGTTTGGCGATCATCTGGCGCTCGGCCTCGGCTCGCTCCGGCTGGCGGGCATCCACCTCGCTGCGCGTGGCTGCGGTGAGCTTGTCCAGCAGGTCGTCAGCCTTTACACCAAAGCCTTTGCGTCCGCTCACCTCAATGTAGGCGCGGCCCTGGTCTTCTTCGGAAACATGGTAGCCAAGCTCCATCGCGCAGCGCGGCGTCAGCGCAACCATCTCATAGCTGAAGTGTGTGTAGCGATTGGCGGCTTGCTGGTGGCCCATGCCGCGCAGCGCCTGCACCACATTGGCCTGCGGATCAGACTGGCGCGAATCAATCACGTTGTAAATCGCTCCCGCACCGCCAAAGTGCGGATGCTCAACATCCCCTTCTGTGCTCGAAATCCAGCAGGTATGGCGCGGATATTCAAAGAACTTCCGATAGCCAAAATCCGCTCCCAGCAGGCCAAACTTCCACAGGTGATACGCAATATCCTTGCCCACGTAAGTGACAGTTCCGTTGGAGCGCACGATGACCTTGGCGTCTTCGTCGGTTTCGCCTTCGGTTACCTTTGCATCGGGTCGCGTCATCACCCAGCAGCCTGCATTTTTCCCCTGTGACTCGTGGTAGAGCACACCGCTTTGCTTCAGCAGATCAAACGCGCGATCCCAGAACTTCAGGTGCAGAATCTCACTCTCGCGCGGCAGAAAGTCATACTCGATGCCGAGCCGCTGCATAGTGAGCAGGTGCAGGCGCAGCACGGCGGTTGAAATGCTGTCAGCAACGCGAGCAACCTCGCTCTCTCCGCGCTCAATCGCGTGTAGCGTCTCATAGCGTAGCGCCTTGCGTTGCCGCTGCTGCTCTTCGGTTCCTTCGCTGTACCACTGGGAAACGCGCGCATACAGATCCCAGCAGAGATAGTCGAAGCGTCCCTCGCGCGCCTCGGCTCCCAGAGCGTCACAGCGTGCCATCAGGCCATCAATCTCCTGCCGAGACTTGCCTTCCACATGCAGAAAACCGACTACGACATCGGCCACCTGCACACCTGTGTTATCGATGTAATTCTGCACATCCACGCTGTATCCGGCAGCGCGCAGAATGCGTACCAGTGTGTCGCCCAGAATGGCGTTCCGCAGATGGCCCACGTGGGCAGCCTTGTTGGGGTTGATGCTGGTGTGTTCCACCAGAATGCGCAAATCAGCCGCTTTGCCATCCACCGTGCCAGTTGTCGCGCCATCGGCGGCCAGCGCCAGCGCCATGCCTGCGCGATCCACACGTACATTGATGTATCCAGCACCGGCTGCTTCAAAGGAGGCAAATCCCGTCTCCGGCGTGAGCGCTTGGCGGAGCTTCGCCGCTAGTTCTGCGGCAATCATGCGCGGTGCCTTGCGCAGCTTCCGCGCCAGTTCAAAGGCAACGGGCAGCGCAAACTCACCCATGCTGAGATCGGGCGGCTGCTCGACAGGAACCGTCTCCAGATCGATATCCCATGTGGATTTCAACACTTGTTGTACGGTTTTCGTCAGTTGCTGCTGTACTTCGCGATACACGTCGGCCTCTTCCTCAATGCGCAGATGAAAAGTATGAGTCTCTATGATTTTACCGGCAGCAATGCCAGTGGATGCCTGCGACAAGTACAAACACATGCAGAGAGAATGCTTTCGCTCAGGCCCTGCTGCGAGGCTCATTTAAGATAAAGTCATTCACGTTTTTCAAGCTGACACCTCGGAAGTTGTCTCGAATATGAAGGAAACACCCGCAACCCAGCCAGAGAGCTTTTACATCACCACGCCGATCTACTACGTGAACGCACGCCCGCATCTGGGCCATGCATACTCGACGATTGTCTGCGATGCGATTGCCCGCAGTAAACGCGCACAGGGCATCGAGACGTGGTTCCTGACCGGCACCGACGAGCATGGACAAAAGATTGAACGTTCCGCGGCGCAGGCAGGACGCAGCCCGGCGGAGTTTGCGACGGCCATCTCCGGTGAGTTTCGCGCGCTGTGGTCGCGGCTGGGGCTGACCTGCGATGACTTTATCCGCACGACGGAAGAGCGGCACAAGCGCGGTGTGCAGAAGCTCTTTGCTGAGCTGCGCGATCGTGGATTCATCTACAAAGGTTCATACACCGGTCAATACTGTGTCTCCGATGAGCTGTATGTTGATGCGCCGCCCGGCTCGCCGTGTCCGGACTGCGGGCGGCCGACGGAAACAGTGAGCGAGGAGAATTATTTCTTCAAGCTCTCGGCCTTCGAGCGGCGGTTGCTGGAGCACTATGAGCAGCATCCGGAGTTTATCCAGCCCGAGGCGCGACGCAACGAGGTGATTGCCTTTGTGCGCAGCGGCCTCAAGGATCTCTCCGTCAGCCGCACCAGTTTTCGCTGGGGCATTCCGGTTCCAGGCGATGAAAAGCATGTGATTTATGTGTGGATGGATGCGCTGGCCAACTACATCACGGCGCTCGGCTACGGCTCCGACGATCCCGTGGATCAGGAGCGTTTCCGGCGCTTCTGGCCAGCCGACATTCACCTGATCGGCAAGGAGATCAGCCGCTTCCACTGCGTCTACTGGCCGGCGTTTCTGATGGCCGCAGGCCTGCCGCTGCCCCGGTCCGTAGTGGCCAATGGCTGGCTGCTCTTCGACAAAAGCAAGATGTCGAAGTCCGTCGGAAACATCGTTCGTGCCGAAACCGTCGCCGAGGTGCTCGGCGCCGATGCGCTGCGCTACTTTTTGCTGCGTGAGATCACCTTTGGCCAGGATGGCAACTTCACCTTTGAGGCGCTGGTGCAGCGTTACAACGGCGACCTGGCCAATGGCTACGGCAATCTGGTCAGCCGCGTCGTCGCCATGATGCATCGCTACTTCGGCGGAACAGTGCCCAAGACGGTCGAAGCAGGTGAAGCCGAGCGCGGATTGCAGGCCGCGGCGGAGTCCGTCATCCCCATCTACCAGTCGCAGTTTGAGGCGCGTGACTTTTCTCGCGCGCTGGAAACGCTGTGGGGACTGGTGGCCGCGATTGACGGCTACCTGACGGCTGCGGCGCCGTGGAAGAAGCCTGCGGATCGCTCGGAAGAAGATCATGGCCGCGCTCAGGCGCGTGTGCTGGCGACGGCCGCTGAGGCGATTCGCGTTGTGACAGCGCTGGCCTGGCCCATCATGCCGGAGTCCACCGCCAAGGTCTGGCGACAGCTTGGCTTGGGTGATTTGGCACAGGCTGCGCAGACCGGAGAACTGAAAATCATTGCGTGGGGCGAACTTCAGCCGGGCACGGTCTTTGCCGAGCCAGCGGCGCTCTTTCCCCGCGCAGAAAAGGATGCAATCGAACGTATGCTGAACCTTGAAAACCAGAACAATCTGAGCGCCGTCGCAGCTGTGAGCCAGTCTGTGGAGGAGTCCTCAACTGTCAGCAATCCGCCAGCCAGCGCTGCAGATTCCGCAGTGGCCGCTACTCCGGAAAAAGCGAAGATCACCATCGACGACTTTGCCAAAGTTGAGCTGCGCGTGGCGCAGGTCCTGGTGGCTGAGCGCGTTCCCAAGTCCGACAAGCTGCTTCGTCTGGAGGTTGATCTGGGGGATGAGAAACGGCAGATTCTTGCCGGTATCGCGCAGCACTATGAGCCGGAAAAGCTCATCGGCCGCAAGGTCGTGATCGTCGCGAATCTGGCTCCGCGCAAGATGCGAGGGCTGGAGTCAAACGGCATGATTGTGGCCGCCTCAGTCGGCGACGAGGGCGCGCCGGTTCTGGCCGGATTCCTGGAAGATGTTCCGGTCGGCGCACGGTTGAAGTAGCGGTTCTTCCCAGCGAGGCATTCGCAAAAAGGCAGACAGAAGTGCTGATCGACTCTCACGCTCATCTTGACAGCCAGCGATACTCCGACGATCTGGAGCAGGTTTTGCATCGCGCGAAACAGGCTGGCATCTCCGGCATCCTCGCCATTGGCATCGGCGAGGGTCCGGCTGAAATGCATCAGGCCAGAGACGTAGTGCGTCGTTTTCGTGGCAAAACGGACACGCCCACCCTCTGGGCCAGCGCTGGCATCTATCCCCATGCTGCACACCTTGCCGACGAAAAAGCCCTTGATGCGCTCGATGCGCTGCTCGCTGAGCCAGAGGTGATTGCCTGTGGCGAAATCGGTCTTGATTACTACCATGAGGGTGCGCCACACGATCTTCAGGCTCGCATTTTCGTCCGGCAGATGCAGATTGCGGCTCATCGCCGACGTCCGATTCTCATCCACTGCCGCCCGGCAGAAAACGACGATGCCTGCTGGCGCGATCTGATCGATTTACTGCGGAAGCATTGGGCTGCTACCCATTTGGGAGGAATTCTTCACTGCTTCTCCAGCTCGCTCGACCATGCGCGTCAGGCGATGGAGATGGGTTTCCTCATCAGCTTTGCCGGCCAACTCACCTATCCCCGGCTCCAGATGCTGCGCGAGGTGGCGGCGCAGCTTCCGCCAGAGACGTTGCTGGTGGAAACAGACGCGCCCTATCTCGCACCTGTTCCGCTTCGCGGGCAGCGCAATGAGCCAGCCTATGTCGTTCACACGGCCTCTGCGCTGGCGGTAATTCATGGCTGCTCGAGGGATGAAATCGGGCAAATTACCGCGAATAATTTCTCGCGACTCTTTGGTTTGCCTCTTGTCGTGGGAAACTAGAAGAAAGACCGCAGCCAGGCCACCAGGCCGTCTGCAACGGGGACACCGATGGCACAGGATAATTCGTTTGATATTGTCAGCAAAGTCGAGATTCAGGAGGTCCGAAACGCAATCGATCAGGCTTTGAAAGAGATCAAGGCGCGATTTGACCTCAAGGATTCCCGCTCCGAGATCACGCTCGAAGGCAATGATTCCATTCAGCTTGCCTCGTCCGACGAATACAAGCTGGACGCAGTCAAAGAGATTCTCGGTCAGAAGCTGGTCAAGCGTGGCGTTTCGCTCAAAAATCTGACCTATGGCAAGCTGGAAGAGGCCATGGGCAAGAGCGTTCGACAGAAGATCACCCTTCAGCAGGGCATTCCTTCCGACAAAGCGAAGGATATCGTCCGGGTCATCAAGGATTCCAAGCTCAAGGTGCAGGCCGCGATCCAGGCCGATGTGGTGCGCGTCAGCGGCAAGGATCGCGATTCGCTTCAGTCTGCAATTGCACTTTTGCGTGGTAAAGATTTTGGGCTGGATTTGCAGTTCACGAACTATCGCACAAATTAAACCGGTTCACTTTGGTACGGGGCATTCTTCCTCGTCGCATACTAAAGCTGGATGGTACGGTTAGAGTACAAAGGACAGGACCGGCAGCCTTGAGCACACTGGCAATCACGACAGCGCGGGAAGTTTTCGATCTGCTGCGAGACGATCTGGAATCGATCGAGCGCGAGCTTGGCCGCGACGCCATTTCCAGCGTCTCGACCATCACCGAGATCGCGCAATATCTTCGCGAGGGCGGCGGAAAGCGGATTCGACCCACGTTGCTGCTGCTGGCCGCCCGCGCTCTGGGCTACAACCAGCGCGGCATGATCCGCCTGGGTGCAGTCGTCGAACTCGTACACACGGCCACATTGGTGCACGATGACATCATCGATGCGGCAGACACGCGCCGTGGTCGGCCTTCGGCCAATACTACCTGGGGCAACGAGAAATGTGTCCTGGCCGGCGACTGGCTCTACATGCAGGCTTTTCACATCGCACTCGAGGAGCGGAATTTCAAGATTCTTGACCTGCTCATTGGTCTCACGCAGCAGATGGTGGAGGGCGAGTTGCTCCAGATTGAAAAGCTGGGCCGCGCCATCGATGAATCCGAATACTACGAGCTGATTTATCGCAAAACGGCCTGCCTCTTCTCGGTCTCCATGCAGCTTGGCGCGTCGCTGGCCGATGCTGACCCCATTCAGGAAGACGCGCTGGCGCAATACGGTCGCGCGGTCGGTCTGGCTTTTCAGATCGTGGATGACGTGCTCGACCTGACCGCCACCGAAGAGGTGCTCGGCAAGCCCGTCGCCAGTGATCTCCGTGAAGGCAAGACAACTTTGCCCGTTATCCACGCCCTGGCCCACGCCACCGCGGAAGATCAGTTTGCCATTCAGCGAGTTCTGGAAGATGGTGGTTTTGTGCGCTCCACTCCGGAGCAGATACAGCAGATTCTGCTTCGTAACGGCTCGGTGGACTATGCCATGGCCGAGGCGCTTCGATTCGCAAACCAGGCTCGAAGCGCGCTCGCAGTTCTGGATGACAGTGAATTCAAACGTGCGCTGCTCACCCTGCCCGATCTTGTCGTAGCCCGCGATCACTGATCCGCCGACAGTCAACGCTGCGCCTGGTTCTCTTCCTTTGCCGCCCAGATCAGCCTGCGACGAGCGAGCGCGGCAACCACAGCTTCTACCTTGTAGTCCAACGCATCGCTTCCGTCTATCACCAGATCCATCAGATCCGCCAGAGGACGCACGAAAGCAAGCCCGCAGGGCCGCACCGTGTTCTCATACTGTTGCCGCACAGACTCTGGCGTGCGACCGCGCTCTTCTACATCTCGTCGCAGTCGGCGATCAAAGCAAAGACTGTCCGGCGCGTCCACAAAAATGCTGAAGTGAAAATAAGGACGTATCTCCGCATAGCTATAGGCAAACAATCCCTCGACCAGAATCACCGCTCGCGGCCCAATCGTCTCCGTCTGCCCATGCACGCGGCTGTGCGTATTGAAGTCATAGATCGGCCGCTTGATCGCCTCCCCGCGCGAAATTGAAGCCAGATGCTCCGTAAGCAAATCCGTTTCCAGCATCGCCGGATCGTCAAAGTTCGATGCAGCGCGCTGTTCCACAGGCAGGTGGCTCAGGTCGCGGTAGTAGTGGTCAAGCGAAAAATGTAGCCCATCCAGCGCACGTGCTAACTCGCGACAAAGCGTCGTCTTCCCGGACCCGGATGCGCCTGTGATCGCGATCATCAGCGGGCGTTGCGTCGTTCCCGCAGCAGCCTGCTTCCGCTTCATGGCTTTGCCTCGGAGTCCATCTCCACAGCCAACTCTGAAACCACGCTGGCAATCAGCCTCGCCAGTTGCTGTTCCACCCGGCGACCGGTTTCAAACACCTCTTCATGGCTCAGTGGAGTCGCGCTCAGTCCCGCTGCCAGATTTGTCACGCAGGAAACTCCCAGCACGCGCAGTCCCATATGCCGCGCCACAATCGTCTCCGGAACCGTGGACATTCCCACCAGATCTGCGCCCAGCCGTTGAAACGCGCGAATCTCTGCCGGCGTCTCAAAGCTGGGTCCGCTTACCGCAAGATACACACCTTCTTCCAGCCGCAGATTCTGCTCCTGCCCTGCACGCCTCGCCATCTCGCGCAGGCGACGGTCATACGCCTCCGTCATGTCAAAAAAACGCAATCCCGCACCGCGCTTCACTCCGAATTGCGGCTCATTCGGTCCTGTCAGCGGATTGAACCCAAGCAGATTGATGTGGTCGGCAATCAACATCAGTTGCCCCACCGCAAGGCCCGGTCGAATGCCGCCCGCCGCATTGGTCAGGATCAGGGTCTCCACGCCCAACCGCTCCAGCACACGCACCGGAAACGTGACCTGCTCCGGCGAGTATCCTTCGTAATAATGCACGCGGCCTTGCATCACGGCCACAGGAACTTTGTCCACTCGGCCCAGCACCATCTGTCCAGAGTGCCCGACAATCGTCGATTGCGGAAAATGCGGAATCTCGCTGTAGGAAATTCGCACCGCTTCGGTCACAGCGTCGGCCACGGCTCCCAGCCCCGATCCCAACACGATTCCGATCCGTGGAATCAGGTTCGGAACGTGACTGTGGATAAGCTCTGCTGCTTCGCATGCCTGCTCAAACACTGTGGTCTTCATTGGATGTACTTTACATGATCCGGCCTTGACTCAACACGCGCAACACGCCACTCGCATCACAAGACCCGCAGCACCAGAATCGTCTCATCGTCAAAGCGATCCTTGCTGCCCTGGAAGCGCGCCACATCGGCGAAGATGGCATCGGCAATCTCTCCCGACGGCAGGTTGCGATGGCTACACAGAAAACCCGTCAGCCTGTCCGTTCCATACATCTCGCCCTGAGCATTCTCCGCATCCGTAATGCCATCCGAGACAAAAACAAAAGCATCGCCCGGCTGTGAAGCAACAGAAAATTCCTCATACTGGACATCGGCAAACATGCCCAGTGGAAACCCCTCCGCGTGGAGCGTCGTCACCTCGCCACCGCGGCAGAAGATGGGCGGAACCGCTCCCGCATTGGCCACCTGCAACGTGCGATTCTCGTCATTCCACAACGCAAACAGCATTGTCACATACTGCGATTCCAGCTTGCGCTCCTGCAGCGCATCATTCAGGTGCTCCAGCATCTGGCCGGGAGACAGTTGCTGATTAGCCGCCGAGCGCATGATGCCGCTGACGAGCGCGGCAAACAGCGCTGCCGGCGCGGCTTTACCGCTCACATCGCCCAGCACGATCGCCGTATGCTTTGCGTCATATTCCAGAAAATCGTAAAGGTCGCCGCCAATCGAACGCGCCGGCAGAAATCGCGCCGCAAGCTCCGCATTCTCATGCACGGGACACCGGGCCGGCAACAGCCGCAACTGCACTTCACGAGCCATCTGCAGATCGCGCTCCAGTTGCTGTTCATGACGCAGCACCTGCTGATAAAGCCGTGCGTTTTCGATGGCAATGGCAATCTGCGCCGCCAGCGTGGTCAGGGTCCGCTCGTGACGCTCCTGAAAAAATCCCGTGCGCACATGCTCCATATCCAGCACCCCGATCACACGATTCTTATAAAACAGCGGCACCACCATCTCCGAGCGCGTCTCCGGATTAATCATGTGATAGCGTGAATCCTTATGCACATCTGGCACGTTAATCAGTCGCCACTCGCGAATCGCCGCGCCCACCAGACCGGCATCCAGCGGCAGCCACTGACCCGGCAGCGCCGTCTGGCCAAATCGCCAGCGATAGCGCGTCACCAGCCTTTGCCTGCGCTCGTCCACCAGCATGATCGAAAACATCTGATAGTCGATCAATCTGCGCAGCAACATGCCAATGCGTTCAAACAGCTTGTCCAGATCCAGAATGGACGTCAGCTCCACTGAGATTTCGTTCAGCACCTCCAGTGTCTGCGTCTGGCGCGTTACGCGCGAGTAGAGACGCGCATTCTGGATCGACTGCGCAATCCTTGAAGCAGTCAGCGTCAACAGGCGCAGGTGGTCCGCGCGAAAGAAATCCCGCTCTTCGCTTTCAATGTCCAGCACGCCGATCAGCCTATTTTTATTGATCAGCGGAACCGTCAGCTCTGAGCGCACACACTCGTTCGCAGGAATGTAGCCCTCTACCTGCGAAACATCGTTAATCAGCATCGCCTGCTTACTCTTGGCCACACGGCCCACTACCCCCTCACCCAGCGGAATATGCATTCGTTCGATCTCAGGCGTGTGGCCAATCTGAAAACGCATTCGCAGCTCGCGCGAAGACTCGTCCAGCAGCAGAATCGCAAAGATGCGATACGGGATCACCCGGCGAATCAACTCCGCCGTGCGATTCAGCAAGGTCCGCAGGTCCAGCGTTGTGTTCAGTGTTTCGGTCAGCTCCAGCAGAAAGGCAATATCCCGCTCCTGCGCATTGGCAAACTCTCCACCCGCAGGCAAAGGCACGGATAACGCGGCTTCGGCCCCGTCAGAGGGCAGCATAAGTTCGTGTTCTTTGCGCATCTGCGGATTGTCACTCGACTCAGACATTCTGGATGATTGTAGAGCAGAGGCCGCACCTCTGCTCAGGCGCTCACTCCGCTCCCAGTTCGCGCACCATCTTTACTGAAGCCGACGCGCCGATTCTGCTTGCACCCGCTTCCAGCATGGCGCGAGCCTCCGCCAGCGTGCGAATACCGCCCGAGGCTTTCACGCCGCACTGTCCGCCCGCCACGCCGCGCAGTAGTCCCACATCGGCCACTGTAGCTCCGCCACTTGAAAATCCCGTTGAGGTCTTCATGAAATCCGCACCGCTTTCCAGCACAATCTCTGCCGCGCGCAGCTTTTCTTCCATCGTCAACAGGCACGTCTCCAGAATCACTTTCAGCACCGCCTGTCGTTCATGCGTCACCTCGGCCACACCGCGAATCGTCCGCGCCACCGCCTTGAAATCGCCCGACTTCAGTAGACCGACACTCATCACCATATCCACATCGCGCGCGCCAAGCTTCGTCAACGCCAAAGCCTCTTGCCGCAGCGTGGAGGGCAGGGAAGCGCCCAGCGGAAAGCCGATTACCACACCGACCGAGATGCCGGTGCCCGCCAACAGCGAAGCCGCCGTGGATACCCAGACCGGATTGACCATGGCGCAGGCAAAGCGATAGCGAATCGCCTCGTCGCAAAGATTCTCCACCTGCATCCGCGTGGCTTCCGGCTTCAACAGCGTGTGGTCAATCACCGCTGCCAGGCCCTGCCAACTGGAAAGATGCTGTGCCGCAAAACTTGCTGCGTCATACGGCGGACGCCGAATCTCATCCTCTGCCGTTTCGTAGAGCGCTTCCTCGGTCACGCCGCTCGATTTCGGATCGCTGGTTTTGCTTGTCAACTTGCGCCTCCGCATTCACAGTGCTTCTTCTTACGATGCTTCTTCCGGCATCAGGCAGATATCCGGCAAATTGCGATAGCGCTCTGCAAAATCCATGCCAAAACCGATCACAAACAGGTTCGGAATCGAGAAACCAACGTAATCCGCCTCAATCGGCTCCAACCGCCGGGATGGTTTGTCCAGCAGGGTGGCAATCCGCAGGCTTCTCGGATGATGTTGCAGAAAAATCTTCCGCAGATATGTCAGCGTGATCCCGGTGTCCAGAATGTCTTCCACCACCAGAACATGCTTCCCTTCAATCGGCTCGTCCAGGTCTTTAATCAGCTTCACGGCGCCCGATGTCCGATTGCTTTTGCCATAGCTGGAGACAGCTACAAAGTCAAAGGTCGCATCCGCATCCACGGCGCGCGCCAGATCAGCCAGAAACGGCGCAGCGCCTTTCAGCACGCCAATCATGACCAGTTTTTCACCGTCCAGATCACGCGTAATCTGCGCGCCCATCTCCTGAATTCGCGCCGCAATCTGCTCACGCGTAAAGAGAATTTCCAATCCGTGTTTGTCCTGTGCCATGCAATTCAGTATCGCCTTTCGTGGCCTTCGTTACCAAATCCAGCCCCGTCGATTTTTCTCGCATTCCCCTGCCGCCGTCTATACTCACTGAGTATGCTGCCTTACCTGCACATCGGCTTTCACCTTGCCTTTCACCTCGGCGGACATTTCTTCCACATCGGTCCGTGGGATATTCCTACCTTCGGACTGATGTTGTGGGTAGCGACGGTCAGCGGCGCAGCCGTGCTTCACTTCAGTTTCCGCCGCGCACACATCCTTGACCGGCAGGGTGAGGCCGCCGATGCTGTTGGCATCGTTGCCATGGCCGTTGTCGCAGGGATCGTGGGAGCCAAGCTCTGGCACGTGCTGGATACCCCTGCTGATTTCCGTGCCGCCGGTTGGTCTGTGCTCTGGGCCACCGGCGGATTCGCCTGGTTTGGCGGTCTCGTCGGCGGCATTCTTGCTTTGGTCGTGCAGGGACGATCCATCGGACTCTCCGCACTCAAGACGCTTGATCTTGCCTCACCCGCTGCTGCTGTCGGCTACGCCATCGGACGCATCGGATGCCTCACCAGCGGTGACGGCGACTACGGAATCCCCAGTCATCTTCCCTGGGCCATGGCCTTTCCTCGCGGCCTCGATCCCACGCCGCCCGGCGTACGTGTCCATCCCACTCCACTCTATGAATGTATCGTCGGTTTGTTCATTGCCTGGCTGCTTTGGAAACGCTCTGCCGATCCACTCCATCGCGTGGGCACTGGTGCCGTCGTTGGCGAGTATCTGGTTCTCACCGGAATCGCCCGTTTTCTCGTCGAGTTCATCCGCATCAATCCTCACGTACTTTGGGGAATGTCCAACGCGCAGCTGGCCAGCCTGGGATCGGTCCTTGCCGGAGCCTTGCTGCTCGTTCGCGCACGTGGTCAGCAGCAGAAATCTCCTGCTTCGGCCTGATCTCGCTTCGAGTCACACCGCCGGTTCGGTCGCCCAGTCGCACTCCACCCACCCACGCTTGCGTGTACTTTCTTCCGCCATCTCCAGCACTCGCGCCACCTGCCACGCCTCCAGTGCCGTCACCGGCAGCGAGGCTTTCCCCAGCAGAGCGTCACGTACCCCGGCGTAGTACCTCCGATAATCGCCAGCAAGGGTCGGCACACGTCGCTTTTCGATTCGGCCATCCTCATCAGTCGCCAGCACGCCCCACGCTGACTCCGTTTCCACTCCCAGATCGTTCGTCACCTGCGATCCATTCGCGCGCAGCCGTTCTTCCTGTGGATCGAGACCCCACTTTACAAAGTCGCCCTTATCGCCACGCACGCGATACCGCGGACGCGGCTGAGCCGAAAGACAGTTGGCCGATGCCGTTGCGATCAGCCCGTCATAGTGCATGCGCACCGTAAAGCTGTCCACGGCGCGGGCATGCGCGCGCTCAATCAGCACCTCGCCGCTCACCGCCTCCGGCAGTCCAAAAAGCTGGATGATCTGGTCCACCAGATGCGTACCCAGGTCCAGCAGCGTTCCCGTACCCGGTCCACCGGCATCACGCCAAACCTCGGGTTTGGGCACTGGTCGCCAACGATCAAAGGTGGATTCGAAGTGCGCCACATCGCCAAGCTTCTTCTCGCGCAGCAGCTCACGCAGCGTCATGAAGTCACCATCGAACCTGCGGTTGTGATACGGAATCAAATTGCGTCCGCTGGTCCGCGCTGCGGTCATCATCGCTGCAATTTCATCGCTCGAGTTGCCCACCGGCTTGTCCACCACCACATTGCGGCTCGCAGCCAGCGCCCGCTTTGCCAACTCGGCATGAGCCTCGTTCGGCGTGGCAATCACGATCAGCTCCAGCGTGCTGTCCTCCAGCATTGCCTCCAATGAAGCGTACGTGCGGATGCCCGGATAACGAGTCTCCGCTTCGCGTTTGCTTCGCTCCACAACACCCGCCAGTTCCAGCCCATCCACAGCGTCGATCATCGGCGCGTGAAACACCTGACCCGCCAATCCAAACCCCACCACTCCCGCTCGAATTCCACCCATCCTGTAAGCTCCCTTCCAACCCCAGTGCTCGACCAGAGTGTATCAACCCGTACAGAATGCTTGCTTGGCATAAGTGATGCAGCCTTTGAATCCCCAAGATTACGATCAGATGAACTGTGACTGTGATCACAAACACTTCAATCAGAACTTGTGTACATTGAGAAAGATGATTGGAGGTCAGCTCAGCAGATTGGGTTGATGGCCTGCGCCCTGCGAAGAATGATTCGCACTCCATGATCAATGAGGTCGAGGTTAAAATAGTAAGGCTAACCAAGGCGCGAGAAGCCGCGCGGATACGGAGTTTGTGATGATCGGGTCACTCAAAAAATGGATCGTACTGGCTGCGTTGTTTTCTGCACTGCCCTATGCTCAGGCTGTTCCCAGCTTTGCTCGCCAGACTGGACTTTCCTGTAACGTATGTCACTCGAATCCGCCTGAGCTGACACCCTTCGGACGCAAGTTCAAGCTCAACGGCTACGTCCTTACAGACATGACCGCTAAGGACAAGATTGGTAACACGCGCGATCTTCTCCTTTCCAAGTACATTCCGTTGTCGGCCATGATTCAGATTTCCAACACCTCCATCCAGTCCACCCAGCCGGCCACGCAAAACAACTCCGCCGGATTCCCGCAGCAACTCAGCCTCTTTCTTGCTGGTGCATTTGCCTCGCACTTCGGCGGTCTGGCTCAGATTACCTATACGCATGCCGACGATCACTTCGGCATGGACAACACCGATCTTCGTTACGCCAATCAGGGCAAGCTTGCGGGCAAGGATTGGCAATACGGCATCACGGCAAACAATAATCCGGGCGTTGAAGATATCTGGAACAGCACGCCCGTCTGGGGATTCCCCTGGATCTCCACCAGCTCTGGTGTCGGTTCGCTTGCCTCGCCCGTCATTCAAAACCTGGGGCAGGACGTTGCCGGCGTTGGTGGCTTTGGCATGTGGAACGATCACCTCTACGGTGACGTGTCCATCTATCGCTCTGAACATGCAGGCGCAGCTACCCCTGTAACGGGAGTGGGTCAAAGCTATAACATCAGCGGCGTAGCTCCGTACTGGCGTCTTGCCTGGCAGCAGAACTTTGGCAATAACTATCTCGAGGTAGGTAGCTATGGCATGTACCTCAAGTCATTCCCCAATGCCATCTCCGGACCTTCCGACAACTATATTGATCCATCCTTTGACTTTCAGTACGAGCGCCCGTTCGGCCCCAATCTGCTCGACGCGCACGGAAGCTGGACGCATGAGAGCTCCACGTTGAATGCCGCCTTTGCTTCAGGCGGAGCAACCACGGCTGACAATCACCTGAATCAGTTGAAACTCGACAGCACCTTCCACTGGCGCAATCGTTATTCCCTCACCGGAGCGCTCTTCCAGACCACCGGTAACTCCGATGCTTTGCTTTACGCGCCGGCAGCCGTCACCGGCAGTAATAACGGCAATCCTGATACCGCCGGTTACATCGCTCAGTTTGGATACTGGCCCGTCCAGAACATCGATCTTACGGTCGCCTACACCGGTTACACCAAATTCAACGGAGCCAGCACAAACTACGACGGAGCCAATCGGAATGCTTCCGATAACAACACGGTTTATGTGGCTCTCTGGCTCAATTTCTGAGTTCAATGCTTCATCCAGGAGGTCCTATGCAGCAGAATGCCAATCTTTCCACTTCATCTTCCGCAGGAGATGTGATTGTCATAAATCGGCGCTCGTTTATGGGTGCTCTGATGGCCATTGGTTCCGCCGCAATGGGAGCGGTACTGGCGGTTCCGGTGCTCCGATACGTGCTCTATCCTCTCTACGCAAAAGCATCAGGCGCCGGTTGGTCTGAGGTCGGCGCCGTCAGTGACTTTGCTACCGCCCAGGCGCCCATCCGCAAGACCATAACCTTTGTGCAGCGGGATGGCTGGCGTGAAGTCGTTAGTTCGCAATCGGTGTATGTGCATCGCGCGGAGAATGGAGATCTGCGTGTGCTCTCCGCTATCTGTCCTCATCTGGGTTGTAGCGTCTCCTGGCAGCAGGGACAGGATGAGTTTGTCTGTCCTTGTCACGGTGGTCGGTTCCAAGCCAACGGAACGCACGTCTACGGTCCGCCGCCACGAAGCATGGACGAACTGCCTTCTCGTGTAAACAACGGAAAACTTCAGGTGCACTTTGAGTACTTCCGTTCCAATGTGCCCAACAAAGAACAGCTGAGCTGACCGTGGAGAGGTGACTCTTGGAAAACGATAAGAAAACTGAAAATCCGGTAAAGCCTTCCGACTCTGCACACGGAAAACTCTTCCGCTGGCTCGACCGCAGAGCCGACATCGACAAGCTCATGAAAGAGTCGCTCAATGAGCCTGTACCCGGTGGCGCGCGTCTTGCCTACGTCTTCGGTTCTGGTCTGCTTTTCATCTTTATCTCGCAGATCATTACCGGCATCTGTCTGGCACTGTACTACGTGCCTTCGGCAGAGACTGCCCACACCAGCGTCGCCTACATCACCAAGCAGGTCGCCGCCGGCGCGTTTCTCCGCAGCCTGCACTATTACGGCTCGAGCGCGATGATTATCGTGCTCGTCCTGCACTTCCTCCAGACATTTCTCTACGGTTCTTACAAAGGCCGCCGCGAACTGCTCTGGATCTCCGGTGCCACGCTCTCGCTCTTTGTTCTGGGCATGGGATTCACTGGCTATCTGTTGCCCTGGGATCAGAAAGCCTACTTCGCCACCGCGGTGGGAACGAACATCGTTGGCGAAGTTCCGATCATCGGCAACTGGCTCACCCGCTTGCTGCGCGGCGGCGACACCATCGGCACTCTCACGCTTTCGCGTTTTTACGTTGCGCATGTCTTTCTCATCCCGGCGATGATCTTCGGATTCATTGCGGCGCACATCTTTCTCTTTCGCAAAGCCGGCGCAGCTGGCCCCATGAACGAAGATCCGGTTGAGCCAAAGATGCCAGCCGAATACTTTTATCCGAAACAGGTCATCATGGACATGGCCTTTTCGCTGCTGCTCATGGCGGGCCTCGGTTTTCTGGCATACTTCCATCCTGTTGGCCTCGGCCCCATCGCCAATCCCGCGGACACGCACTTCCTGCCTCGACCCGAGTGGTACTACCTTCCCATGTTTGAGTGGCTCAAGTTCTGGGAGGGTCCCAAAGTCGTCTTTGCCGTCGTCGTGATTCCGGGCCTTCTTGCAGCAGGTTTCTTCCTGCTTCCATTTCTTGACCGAGGCTTCGAGCGTCGTCCATGGCGAAGGCCCATCCCCGTCCTCGCCGTCGCCATCGTCATGGTCGGCATCGTTTATCTGGGTATGCGCAGCGAGATGGATGATCGCAATGATCCCACGACCGCGGCCCAGATCAAGCTTCAGGAGCAACAGGAAAAAGCCTATACGGCCGCGCCATTTGAGCCATATATTGAATCGCCCGGCGGCACAGGTCCGTCTGCGTTGCCCACCGGGCCTGTCAGTCCGCTGGTAGCGCAGGGACGCGGCATCTTCCAGGAGCATGGCTGTTCCGGCTGTCACGGCGACGTGGGTCTCGGCGGCGTTGTCGGACCCAATCTCACTGGCATCACCACCAAATTTCCAGAAGCTCAGTTGATCGATCTTCTTCACCATCCGAATGCGCAGATGCTGGCAGGCAAGATGCCCGCAGTCGATATTGCGCCAGATCAGATGAAGGCGCTTCTGGCCTATCTTGCTGTCATCGGAACTCCCGCTGCCAATGTGCAGGCCTCGTTTGGCAATCCGGCTCCCATCTCCACTGCGGCGGAGCATGGACAGCCGAACTCCGGCGACTCTTCGGGCGCAATGTCCAGCTCACCCTTGGCTCCCGGAGCACCCGCACCCTCGGCTGCAGCTCTTGCCGGGGCGCAGGTTTATCTGGAGCACGGCTGCATCGGCTGTCACGGTGCGGCTGGGGCAGGCGGTCGCGCTCCGGCACTTGCGCCGTTGGTGGCCACGCTCTCCGACGCGCAGTTGATGGCCCTCGTTCAGCATCCAAACGCCAAGATGACCAAAGGCGGTATGCCGCCTTTCTTCGGCAGTCCGGAGCAGTTGCAGCAGCTTGTGGCCTACCTTCGTTCGTTGAAGGCTCCATCGCCCGGGCAAATCGCACAGTCTGCATCCCCGTCTCCATCACAGTCTGTAACAGAGCAGTCAAGTGTGCGCTACCCCGATATGGGGCCAGCCGCGGCAGGCGCTATCGCACCCACGCCCACACCGCAGGCCATGCCGGTAAGCACCAGCAGCGAACCCGCGATGCCAGGCCGTGAGTACTTCCAGAATCTCGGTTGTGTCGCCTGCCATGGTTCCGGCGGACAGGGCACTCGCTTTGCACCATCGCTCATTGGCGTCGGTGCAAAGTTCCCCGGCGACAAGCTGCCCTATCTGCTCCACCACATGACGCCCAAGATGCGCGCAGCGGGTATGCCGCAAATTACGCTGCCCGATGCTCAATTCAACCAACTTGTCGACTATGTGCGCAGCCTGAAGCCAGTCACGCATTCCCTGGCATCGCAAAGCGGACCTGCAAGCGCTTCTACCGCTGCTTCGACAACATCGAGGCAGACGATCTCAAGCGCAACAGCCGCCAGCAGCGCGCCGGCTGCCGCGCCCAGGTGGCAGGTCTCTCAACTCTCGCCTCTGGCACTGCAAGGCAGGAAAATCTTCCAGGCGAATCGCTGCCAGACCTGCCATGGCGTCGACGGCCTTCACGGCACCGTCGCGGCACCACCGCTTGCAGGCACGGCATCTCTGCTACCTGCAGACAGCCTCGAAAGCCTGCTGCGCCACCACACAACCCGTATGCAGCAGGGAGGCATGCCGTTGACCAACATGAATCCACCTGACATGCGTGCCCTGGTCACCTACATTCGCTCCATGCCACCCAGCGATGGAGCGCAATAGAGCAGAATCATCGGGCATCGCTTGTCTATGGGTAACTCCGCTGGCGGAAGAGTGTACGCTCTTCCGCCAGTCGCTTTGAGGAACGAAGTCAGGACTTTGCCGGATCTGGCGTGGTCTTGGACGCGACATTGCTGAAGGCTTCGAACTCTGTGACGATGCGCCGCATGGCACGCTCGAACGCCTTGTCTCGATTCTTGTGGAAGAAAGCGAAATCGATGGGTTGAATCATCGACCATATGGGTATGTTGGTTCGCCGATCCACCACCGTAAGCCGCAGACAAGGCTGGCTTGCGGAGTTGTCGCCGCCGCTGTAACCGAAGATGGAGCGGCTCGATGTTTTCACTTCCAATACCAGGTCCGCTTGATCGGGCTGCCCCACAAGCTGATATTTCCCGGTTGTCTGAAGCGCCTTGTAAAACTCCGTATACGCTCGTGAGGAGTCGCCCGTAAAGGTGTAGGAAAACCGTGCAATATCAGAGCTTCCATTGGCAATAAAGATGCTTCCCGGATGCGCAAGCTCCGCCGGAATCGGACCATCTTTGGACAGGTCATAGTTCGGCGGCGTGGCCACGGTCTGAGCCGACAGATTCGCCATCATGGCGACAGAGAGCAAGGCAACAGCAAAGGTATATTTCATCGGATATGTCTCCTGCTTTTCATTGCAACCATCTGTCCCATGCAGACACGGGAGCACCTGCAAAGTTGTGCCGTCTGCCCCAGAAATTCTGGCAAGCCGTGTCGCTCCATGTGTATCGTGAATCCAGCGATGAAATCCATCCTCACTCGATTGCTCAGCGCGTTACCGGTGGTCTGGCTGGTTGTCTCTATCGTGTTTCTGCTCATTCATCTGGTTCCCGGTGATCCAGTGCAGCAGATGCTTGGAGACAGCGCCACGGCTGCCGATCTGGCGCGTCTGCGCCACCTCTATGGCCTCGATCAGCCGCTCTGGTCGCAGTACCTCCTCTACTGGCGCAACGTGCTGCACGGCAATCTTGGCCAGTCCATGCGTCTGCATGATTCCGTGCTCCATCTCATTTTCACGCGCTACCCGTACACGCTCGCGCTCACCTTCTGCGCGCTCGTCGTCGCCATCTTGCTCGCCGTCCCCGCCGGAGTGCTGGCGGCTGTGCGCCGCGGTGGTCTGGCCGATCAAATCATCGGACTCGTCAGTCTCAGCGGACTCTCCGTTCCAGCCTTTGCTCTCGCGCCTTTACTCATTCTTCTCTTTTCCATTCATCTCGGCTGGTTGCCGGTCTCGGGCGCAGGGGACGGCAGTTTGTGGCGTCCAGAGAACTGGCCCTTCCTTATCCTGCCATCCGTTGGTATGGGCGCGTCGCTGGCAGCCATTCTCACGCGCGTCGTCCGCTCCTCCATGCTTGAAGAATTGAATCAGGATTACGTCCGTACCGCGCGCGCCAAGGGCCTGAGCGAGCGTCGCGTCGTCTATGGCCACGCGCTGCGCAACGCACTGGTTCCGGTAGTCACAGTTCTGGGTTTGCAATTTGGCGCGCTGCTCGCCGGAGCCATCGTCACCGAGACGATCTTCAGTTGGCCGGGTCTCGGTCGACTGGTGGTGGCCGCGATCTCTGCCCGAGATTATGCGCTGGTCCAGGGTTCGCTGCTGTGCATCGGCCTCAGCTACGTCGCCGTCAATCTGCTCACCGATATCGCCTACCGCTGGATGGACCCGCGCATGCGCGGCTGAGCAGGCTACTCTTCGGCTGCCGCCTGCTCCAGCATCGCCAGCACCAGCAGCAGCACACGCTTCAGCCCCAGAGTTCGATTTGCTCCGCTATACCACTCCGCGCGCGTATGCGCCGCGCCGCCATCGCCGCCAGCGCCCATCGAAAGCGCAGGAACTCCCAGCGCAAGCGGCCAGTTTGCATCGGTCGATCCCAGCCTCAGGTCCGTGCGCAGGTGCAGATGTCGATCCACAGCGCGTAGCGTCTCCAGCAGCGCAGATGAATGTGGCAGGCTGCCCGTCGGGCGGTCGCCAATCTTTTCAATCGCCATGCGCAAAGGCTCAAATTCAGCATGTCGCCGCTGCGCCCGCATCTTCGCTGCAACGTTGGCTGACTCCACGGCGTCTTCTACCGCGCGATGCAGCGCCACCTCCAGCCGCACCAGTTCCGTCGCCTCTGTCGAACGAAAATCGATGGAAGCCGTCGCAGACTCCGGAATACTGTTCACGCTTGTCCCGCCGTGGATCGTGCCCACATTCAAGGTTGTGCGGGTCGCGTCGTCTGTCTTCGCCGTCTGTGCCAGCCGCGTCATCGCGTCGCTCATCGCCAGAATCGGATTCACCGTGCCGGCGTCGGCAAAACTATGTCCTCCCGGGCCGGTGATGCTCACCCGAAATCGTCGGCTGCCCAGCGCCTGGGTCACCGTCGACTCAGCTCCCGCGCCATCCAGCACAATGTGGCACACCACGCGCTCGCGAAACGCCGCATGGCTATAGATGTGGCGGATGCCACGCAGATCGCCTTCACCCTCCTCGCCCACATTGCCTGCCAGCCACAGCGTTGCCTTCGGCTCAATGCCCGCAGCACGCATGGCCTCTGCCACAGCCAGCATTCCCATCACGCCCGCCGCGTTGTCGCACGCTCCCGGAGCTTCCAGCCGATCCTCGCGCAGCACCGGTTCCAGCGGCGTTTCCAGGGGAAACACCGTGTCCAGGTGCGCCGATACCAGCACCACCGCGCCATCCGTCTTTGGCGATGCAGGAAATCGCGCCAGCACGTTGCCCACGGCATCCGTCGTGATCTCTTCCATCCCGATTGCGGCAAGACGCTTCGCCATCCAAGCCGAACGCGCGGCTTCCCCAAACGGCGGCGCAGGAATCGCGACCAGTTCCGCCTGCTGGCGCAGCAGTTGAGCATTGTTGCGGTGCAGCCAGTGGAACGCCTCATGCACGGCACGCTCTTCTGCCAAAGCCGTAACCCGCGCAAAAGCGGAACTCGTGCCACTTCGCGTTCGCGGTCGTCGATTCATCGCGTCGGCTCCGTTTCCTTCGTTCCGCCAGTTGCGTCATAGTGCACGGCTTGCAGAAACAGCCCACAGGCTGGAGCCGTAGGGCCAGCCGCAGCACGCGAGCGCGCCAGCAAAATCCTCGCCATCGCATCCGCGGCAAACTGTCCCCGTCCAATCTCCAGCATCGTTCCCACCAGGTTCCGCACCATGTGATGCAAAAATCCGCTGCCGCAGACGCGATAAACCAGCAGTTCACGATCCGCCTCCTGCCACTCGCTCGTCTCAATGCAGCGCACCGTGCTCACCGCCGTGCCTACTTCGTCACTTCCGTCTTCTTCACGCTGTCGCAGCTCAGGGTCGCTCGCGGCAAAGGAGCGAAAATCGTGCTCGCCCACAATCGCCTGCGCGGCTCTTTCCATCCGTGCCACATCAAGCGGCCAGCGGCAGACATGCACATAGCGAGCCAGAAATGGCGAACAGTCAGTCGCGCGAAAGATTCGGTATTCATAGGTCTTTGAGCGAGCCGAGTGGCGCGCGTGAAACTCTTCCTCCACCGCTTCAGCCGCCAGCACACGCACCGACGCGGGCAGAATCCGGTTCAGCGCGCGCTTCAGATTGTCGGCAGGAATCGGACTGGCCAGCGCAAAACTTGCCACCTGTCCCAGCGCATGCACCCCGGCATCCGTGCGGCCAGAGCCTTGTGGCAGCGGCCTCTCGCCCACGATCCGTCCCAGCGCCTCCTGCAGCTCGCCTTGCACTGTCCGTAATCCAGGCTGCACCTGCCAGCCGCGATACTCCGTGCCATCATAGGCCAGCGTCAGTTTCCAGTTCTGCATCGTGTGCTTCCCGTCGCGGCTGCGCCGTTTCTCCTCGTTCGAGTTCCGTCTCCAGACTCTTTGATTCTATGATGATGGTATTGGAATCGGAGATCGGCGCTGTCGCTGCCTGGATTGCGTCAGGGAACGAATCCACGCGCGCTTCCGTATAGCTTGGAAGTAGATTGCGTCGAATACCTGGCTCGAGGTTCGCGCCAGCTTTCGAACCAGAAAATGCGTCCATTGGCATGGCTGCCGCGTCTCATGGAAAGCGCTTCGGCATCCTGGTTGAAAAAGGTTCTGTTCAAAGTAACCGTACTTGGTGTTGCCCAACAAAATGGGGAGATGTGCATGGATTGGTTGAAATCGAATCGAATTTCCGCGTTAAACGATAAAAGCCGCGCGGCACGTACAAGGCAAACTGCAACGAGGGCAAGCTCCTCACGACTGCGCGTCACGGCTGTCGCCTTGCTGAGCCTGACCACGGCCATGCCGCCCGGGCTGTTCGCGCAAAACACCAGGCCCACCGCAGGCGACAAAATCTATCGCGATCTTCCGGCGACTCCGATTCCTGAGCCGACCGTCCCGCTGTTCCTGCGCAGCACCACCACCAATTACGGCAAGGCGAGAACGTTTTTCAACGATCTTCCTGGCCTGTATGCGCCGGTTCATGCGCCACGCGCCAGCTTTATGAACTCCGTCCGGCTCGGTGACCTGATCCGCAACGGCAAAATGTATCTCAGTCTCAGCGACGCACTGACGCTGGCGCTTGAAAACAACTACGACCTCGCCATTGCGCGCTACAACCTCGACATTGCCGATACCGATATTCTGCGCGCGCGGGCTGGCGGCGTCCTGCTCGGCGCGCCCTCTGCGCTCGTCACCAATACGCTCGGCGGAGCTTCGCAGACCCTTACTGCCACTGGCGGCGGACCCGGCGGCAGCGGAGCAAGCGCGGCCACCGGATTTGGCGGCATCTCGCAGTCGGCTGACGGTGCAGGTCCACTGCCGGAAGCAAATATTGATCCAAACGTGACTGCAACCATACAGCTTGAACGCGCCAATCAGCCACAGTCCAACCTGCTGTTTTCCGGCGGCAAGACCGCACTCAATCAAAACACTGACCAGTACAACTTCGGGTATAACCAAGGGTTTTTCTGGGGATCGCAGTTGGCGGTTACGCTGACCAACTCGCGCGTCACATCCGACAACCCGTTCTTCCCCTACAGTCCGCAGTTGACCTCCGTCTTCAAAGCTGAGGTCACGCAACACCTGCTGCAGGGCGCGGGCTGGTGGGTCAATCGCCGCCTCATTCAGGAGTCGGTCTATGATCGCCGCCTCTCTGACTCCGGTTTCCGTCAACAGGTGCTTTACACCGTCAACCAGGTGGAGAACATCTACTGGGCGCTCGTCGGCGCGTATGAAGATCTGCAATCCAAGGAACGAGCATTGCAGCAGAGCACCCAGGTGGCCTCCGATGATCGCAAGCAGCTTGCCATCGGTACCATGGCTCCGCTGGATGTGATCACGGCAGATTCCGCCGTGGCCACTGACAAGCAGGCGCTGATCACCGCGCAGAGCAACCTTGAATATCAGCAGTTGATTCTCAAGCAGGCCATTGCTCGTAATCTCAATGATGCCGCTTTGACGAACGCGCAGATCATCCCCACAGATCGCGTCGATATCAATCCTTTGCCGGAAGAATCGCAAAGTGTGGACGATCTGGTAAGGACCGCCTTCAAACGTCGACCAGAGCTGGAGCAGGCAACTCTCTCGCTGAAGAAAGATCAGATCACGCTGCGCGGCGCGCGCAACGGCCTGTTGCCGATGGTCGATGCATATGCGTTCTACGGCTCCAGCGCGCTGGGCGGCTCGCAGAGTCCGTTTTGCTCACTGGGTTTTGGGGCCTCAGCTGCTCAATGTCCTGCCGGAACATTTCCAACCGTAACCACCTCCACGACATTGGGCAATCTCTTCAACAGCTCCGGCTCAGACAAGGGTGTTGGCTTCTCGGTCAATATTCCGCTGGGCAACCGTGTCGCCCAGGCTCAGCAGACGCGTGCTCAGCTTGAGTATCGCCAGGCTCAGCTTCGTCTGCAGCAGCTTTACACGCAGATTCGTATGCAGATCGTCAACCAGAAATTTGCGCTGGTCAATGATCGCGCGGCAATCCAGGCTGCGGAAGCCGCTCAGATTCTCAGTACGGAGAGTCTGGACGACGAAAAGAAGAAGCTGAAGCTGGGCGCTTCCACCACCGCGCTGGTGCTCCAGCAGGTTCGCAATCTGGCGACTGCCGACGACAACCTGACCGACGCGCGCGTGGTGTACGCTCGCGACCGCGCGGAACTCTTCCAGCTTGTGGCCACCACTCTCGAGCACTACGGCATCAACATGCAGGATGCCACCACAGGCAACGTCGGCGCGCAGCCGGTGGTGCCTGGCCTGCAACCGGCTGCTCCAAGCAAGGTTCCAACGCTGCCCTCGCCGGGAGGAATGCAGTAATCTGCGCTGTGATCTGTAGCGATGCGAGAAAAGAGCAATGCCCGCGTGGAAACTCAACGCGGGCATTGCTCTCTCTGAAGCTATCGTCCTCACACCGCTCAGCGCTCAGCGACAAAGTCGAGCATCTCAAAGAACTCCGGAAAACTGATCGCCGCTGACTCTGCCCCGCGAATCAGCGTCTCACCACTCGCGCGCAGCCCGGCCACGCTGAAGGCCATGGCGATGCGATGATCGCCGCCTGCGTCGATCGTGGCTCCGTGCAGTTGCTGACCGCCGGGAACATCCATGCCATCTTCGTGCTCGGTCACTTCAGCGCCCATCGCGCGCAGGTTGGCGACAGTCAACGCAATGCGGTCGGACTCCTTCACTCGCAGTTCCTTTGCATCGCGGATACGGATGCCACCGCGGGAGTACGGCGCAATCGCTGCAAGCACTGGCAGTTCGTCAATCAACTGTGCCGCCAGCGATCCACGAATTTCCGTCGCACCAAGGCCTTCGGCAGGCGCGGTAATCTGCACCGTGCCCACCAGTTCAGCATTTTTTTCTTCCAGATGCACAACCGCTATCTGCGCTCCAAACGCGGTCAGCACGTCCAGCAGCGTCGCGCGCGTCGGGTTCAGCCCCAGGCCGTCGATCAGCAGCTGCGAGCCGGGGAAGAGTGCAGCCGCGCAAAGGAAAAAAGCCGCGGAAGAGATATCGCCGGGAACTGTCGCCTCCATCGCCGACAACGGCTGCGGACCCGTCACCGAAACGGCATTCATGCCATGATCCAGCGAGCGCTCGATGCGCGCGCCAAAGGCGCGCAACGCCAGTTCGCTATGGTCGCGCGTGCGAATCGCTTCGCGGACCGTCGTCGTGCCTGCGGTTTGCAGACCCGCCAGCAGAACACAGGTCTTCACCTGCGCGCTGGGAATGGGCGTGGTGAAGTCAATGGCGCGCAGCGAGCCGCCGTGAAGCGTCAGCGGCGCGTGACCATCGGTGAGCGTGAGCGAAGCGCCCATCGCTTCGAGCGGCCTGCGGATTCGCTCCATTGGTCGTCGCGAAAGCGACTCATCGCCGATCAGCGTGAACTGACCGGGCTGCGCAGCCAGCAATCCGGAGAGCATTCGCATCGTTGAGCCGGAGTTGCCGCAGTCCAGCGGCGTTGCCGGAGGATGCACCTGGCCACCGACACCGGTCACCTCCACCGTGCCATCCTCCAGCCGACGTACCGCAGCTCCAAGCTGAGTCATACAGGCCAGCGTCGAGGCGCAGTCGGCGCCCGTCGAAAAGTTTTGAAAGCGAGAGACGCCGCTGGCAAATGCCGCAAACATCCCGTAACGATGACTGATGGATTTGTCGCCAGGCAGGCGAATCGAACCAAAGATATTTTGGGCAGGGCGGATCAGGCGTTCAGCAGAATTCACATAAGCTCCAGAAGTCAATATGGGACATGGTATGGAAGTCGATAGGAGACTCGATACCGTCCAGTGTATCGAACCGCGCACACCCGCCTGTCCTGCACCGTTTTGGCCTATCCTTTTCGCCAATTCTTCATGAATCGAGATAAATTGCTAAAAATCAGAGTCTTGCACTCTGCGGTGGGGCCGAATAGCTGGATGCCAGAATCGCTGAACACGGCGCTTTCGCGCCGCTGCGGGGTAGGTGCGGGCAGGGAACCCATGCACGCGCCGGATGACCACGCCACGCTGTGGCTTGCCGCAGTGCACAGAAATCCATCGATCCGGCTACTGTCGCTCTCTTGAACACCGGTCAGGCAGCTCAGGCATGGTTACTACAAACACAACAATTGGTTACCCTACTGGATTACCTAAGATTTGTTGCATTTCCTTTTCAAACAACCTACATTGAGCCGGTGGGCAGTTCTGGGGGAGGGCTGCTCTAAGCGCCTGCGACCGTCAAAGGTCCAGGCGCTTTCTCCTGCTCTTCACCGCTCCTTTGCGACCTCGCCCTGCCTTCAAGCATCCAATTCGCAGCACAGTGCGGTTACACTGAAGAGACAGTTCCGCGCAAAGGAGATTTATGGCAAGCACAGCAGTGTTGGAAGTCAGCGACGCCACGTTTGACAGTGAAGTTCTGCAATCCGAGCAGCCCGTTCTGGTTGATTTCTGGGCTGTCTGGTGTGGTCCCTGCAAGATGATCGGACCCATCGTTGACCAGGTCGCCGAGTCCTACTCCGGACGCCTCAAGGTCGCCAAAGTCAACGTCGATCAAAACGGTGCCACGCCCAGCCGTTACGGCATTCGCGGCATCCCCGCGCTGCTTTTCTTCAAGGGTGGAAAGGTTGCCGACCAGATCGTCGGTTATGTACCCCGCGAAGTCATCGAAGAGAAGGTAAACCGCCTCATCGGCTAAGCACCACCTGCCTTCACCAATCTTTCGTAGCATGAACGCGGCTCGCTATCTCACCGGCGAGCCGCATTGTTTCGTCGATTCGCAGTCAGCCCCGGCCTGTTCGCAGTTTCCCTGCAAAATCAGCCTCGCGAAACCAGTCCTCCCAAAAACAGCTCAGCGATATCGGCGCAGCACACCCAGCACACGCCCCTGAATCGCCACCTGTCCGGCTGGCACCACAATCGGAGCCATCTCCGCATTGGCCGGTTGCAGCCGCACGCTGTTGCCTTCTGGAAAAAACCGCTTCAGCGTCGTCTCCGCACCGCGCACCAGCGCCACCACAATCTCGCCCTGTCGTGCCGTCCGCGTGCGCTCCACCAGCACATAATCTCCGCTCAGAATATGCTCATCGCGCATCGAATCGCCTCGCACCTCCAGCGCAAATACGTCGCGATTGCCCACCACATCCTGCAAGGAAATCGTCTCCGCCGTCTGCGCCGCCTCCACCGGAAAGCCCGCCGCAATCCGCCCCAGCAACGGCACCTGCTGACCGTTGCGCACGCGCGCTCCTTCCGGCACCAGATCAATCGATCGGCTGCGATTGCGCTCCCGATCCAGCAAGCCCTTTTTCTCCAGATTCGTAATGTGTTTGTGGACCGTGGCAACGGATCGCAGTCCCAGTCCCGCCGCAATCTCTTCAAAGGAAGGCGAGTACCCGTTTTCCTCGACAAACGCCTCCAGAAAATCCACTACTTCCTTTTGTCTGCGTGTAATGGCCATGCGCGCATTATAGCGAAGAAAAAGCGAAGTCGTACAGAAATATATGGTCTTTATCTTCCCTCCGCGTCACAGCTCATCTGCGCGATTTGGGAAAACTTTCTCAGAGTCTCCCAATCACGGAACCCCCTCGCATCGACTCAGTGGTTTTTCCTTGAGAATCTTTCAGCCAGGGCGGAAGGTAGATACGTGATCAACACAGGATCAGCGGAATTCCGATGGCAGCCTCGTCCAGCCATCGTTCTGCGGAGGGATGAACCCCATGAAACTGCTTGTAGCCGAGGATGACCGCGCTCTGGCGCAGTTCCTCACCCGTGGTCTGGAGGCCGACGGCCATCGCGTCCGTTGCGCTACCGATGGCGTCGAAGCCGTCGCAGCCTACTGCCAGGACTCACCCGATCTCACCATCCTCGACCTCAACCTGCCTCGCAAGGACGGCGAGCAGGCGCTGGCCGAGATGCGCGCCGCCGATGCCGAGCTTCCCGTCCTCGTTCTCACGGCCCGCCAGGAAGTTGAAACACGCATTCGCTGTCTCGATCTCGGGGCCGATGACTTCATGGTCAAGCCCTTCAGCCTGCATGAGCTGCGCGCTCGCTGCCGTGCCCTGCTTCGACGCAAACGAGAGGCTCGGCTGACGCTTCGTGTCGCCGACCTCGAGCTGGATCGCATGGAGCACACGGCCCGCCGTGCTGGAACCCCCATCGCTCTCACCAACAAAGAGTTTGCCTTGCTTGAGTACCTCATGCTGCGTCGCGGCGAGTGTGTCTCCCGGGTCGAGCTTCTGGATGCGGTCTGGAATATGGAACCAGCCCAGACCACCAATATCGTCGATGTCTACATCAACTATCTGCGCCGCAAACTCAAAGATCCTCCCCCGGGCTTTCTGGTCCGCACGGTACGTGGTCGCGGTTACCTTGTCCCTTCCGAGCTGGAGCTGCGCCTGCCCGTGTCGGCGTCTGCGGCCATCGGAGCACCCACCGATCTCACCCTGCCGCCACAAAGCTGACAGGGTCATACAATCGGCTTGTTATGCCTTCGGCCCAGTCAAGATCGGTTCCGTCAGGCGCTATACAGCACGATTCATTCCAGCCCGGGCCGTTTCGGTTCTACTGCACAGATTGGTTCAGTTCGGTTCCGGGCAAAAGACAGTTCGTCTGTGGATTCTTTTTTAGCCTTTCCCCCTGCGACCGATTCTCCGGAACTAGCCTCGTCACTTCTTTCTTTGGAGCATGCCCATGTCGTCCCAGCCCATCCCGTCCCAGGCACCTGGTTCGCCGGTCAGCTTCCACCGGCCCGCTTCACTGCCCGCCGCCGCACTTCCGCGCAGCCTGCGTACACGCACCGTGCTCATCGTCAGCCCCGATCTCGGTCAAAGGCGTCATCTGGCCACCACGCTCAGTGAGCTTCGCTGGCGTGTTCTGGAGGCCGACTGCGGAGCCGCGGCCTGGACCCATGCCACCGAGACGCCCATCGAAGCGGTGCTGGTCGACTCCTGGCTGCCGGATCTCGATCTGAACGAATTTCTCGAAGAATTTCGCCGTCAACATCCGCGTGTCGACATGTTGCTCACCGACGGAATGCAGGTCAAAGGCGCGCCGCGTTGCAGCTACCATCAGGAACTGCTCTTCGCCCTGCGCCGCAGCGGGCCTTCGGACACTGCGGCCTGGAATGCCGCACCTGCGCTGGATGCGTCGCCTTTGGACGCACTGCTCCCGACTGTCTCCGCAGAGTCTTCCGGCGCAGTCCAAACAGAGTCCGCTCGCCGCATTGCGTCGGAGGTGGAGCCATTGCCGGGCCTCATTGGTCGCGCACCGGCGATGCTCGAGGTCAGCCGTCGTGTCCGTCTCGTCGCCCCGCATCGTACGCCCGTGCTGATCGAAGGCCCCACGGGAACCGGTAAAGAGCGCGTCGCCGAAAGTCTGCATCGGCTCTCGGATCGTGCCGCGCGGCCCTTCGTCGCCATCAACTGCGCGGCCATTCCCGAGGCGCTGCTTGAGGCCGAACTCTTCGGCCATACCCGCGGTGCTTTCACTGGAGCCGTACAGGGACGCACCGGGCGCATTGAATCCGCCGACGGAGGCACGCTTTTTCTGGATGAGATCGGAGAGATGCCGCTGGCGCTTCAGGCCAAATTGCTACGCTTCCTCGAGTGTGGCGAGTTGCAGCGGGTCGGTGAAAACGCAACCGTGCGTGTCGATGTTCGCATCGTCGCGGCCACCCATCAGCGTCTGGCCGCCGATGCGCGCGCCGGACGATTCCGCGCCGATCTCTATCATCGTCTGGCTGTCTTTCTCATCCGCACTCCGGCGCTGGCCACACATGCTCAGGATCTTCCGCTGCTGGTCGAGCATATTCTCCATCGCCTGGGCGAACGCATGCCGGTCAAGCGCATCGACGCGGAGGCGATGGAGCGCCTGGTCGGGCACCATTGGCCGGGCAACGTCCGCGAGCTGGAGCATGTCCTCGAACGAGCCGCCATTCTTGCCGCCGACTCGCCCTGGATTCGGACGAGCGAAATCGAGTTTGGCGACGAAGAGGATGTACCTGCCGAGTTGGCCAGTCCCCAATAATAAGTCTCGATCCCTGATCCCGATTGCCGGTTCGGATCATCAACCGAGAATCACCAGCCTGGAAGCGGGGACTTGCCCACGCAGGGAATCCGCTTTGACCACAAATTCCTGAGGGTTGGGGATTGGAAATATCCTTCGGGATTTCTTAAAAAACCTCAGACTCATCCCACATCATTTGGCTACAAAATTGCACAATTCTCACGCAAAGGAGAGTCCCATGCAACTGCAAACCACGCTCAGCGATGAGCTGGCCCGTTATCTCGATCTCAGCACGCGCCAGATTCAGATCACCGCCGCCAATATGGCCAATATCGACACGCCCGGGTATCGCACCGTGGGTATGGACTTCGATGCCGCCATGCAGCAGGCGCTGGCCGATGGGGGGCAGGATCCAGTCCAGGCCAGAATGCATCCGGCGGGTGGGTTGGTCGTGCGTCCCGACGGCAACGATGTCTCGATGGATCGCGAATCGATGCAGATGGCCGAGGCGCAGTTGCGTTTCAAGACCGGCGTTGCGCTTCTTCGCCGCGAATACACGCGCGTCTTCAATGCGATTCACGCCAAATAATTCCTGGGCAACTTTGGGAGGGGGTCTGCAATGAATCTTTTTGGGATGATGGATACTTCCAGCTCAGCGCTTCAGGCCGAGCGGATGCGCGCCGAGGTCGTGGCCGCCAACATGGCCAACGCCGAGACGACGCGTACCGCCGACGGAACGCCCTACCATCGCCAGCACGTCGTCTTTGCCGCTGGCTCACAGCAGAGCTTCGCCGGCGCGCTCAGCACGCAGCTGGATCCGGCCACGCAGCTGGCCTCGCTTCAGGCCGCGGCAACCTCACCTGCGATGAGTCTGCCTTTGCCGGGCGCTTCGCCGGTCGCTCCCGGGGTTCAGGTTGCCGCCGTCGTTCAGGACACGGCCCCGCCACTCAAACGCTACGATCCCGGCCATCCGGATGCCGATGCGCAGGGCTATGTCTCCTACCCGGATATCAACCCGCTCACCGAGATGGTCGACCTCATGGGAGCCACCCGCTCCTACGGCCTCAACGTCTCGGCGGTGCAGGCTGAGAAGTCCATGATCAGCTCCTCGCTGGAGCTGGCCAAGTAAAGCCCGAATTCCCCGAACCTCCGAAGGAGAACCGAACCCGATGCTTTCACTCATTCCCACCGCACAGGCCGCGCCAGCCGTCAGTTCACTCTGGACCAGCCCGTCCTCATCCGGAAGCCAGACGTCACTCAGCCCCTTTGGCGGCGCGCTCACGGCGACTTCGACGGACTCCTCGGTTGGCGCGTTCGGTTCCTTTGGAACGGCCTTTCAGTCGGCGGCCGGCCTGTCGCCAAGCCTGCCATCCGGCCTCGCTCCCGTCGGCTCCACCGGAACATCCGCTCCATTCTCCGATCTCCTCGTTCAGTCCGTCACCCAGGTCGATCAACTGGAGCGTGCCGCGCAGACCTCGATCGAAGGTCTGCTCTCCGGCAAAGGGGTCGATGTGCATGAAGCCATGATCGCCACCGAAAAAGCCGAGATGGGTTTCGACATGGCGGTTGCGGTGCGAGACAAGGCGATCTCCGCGTATCAGCAGGTGATGGGCATGCAGTTCTGACCAGTTTCCATCGCTTGTCTGAATCGTGCGTCACGATTTCTGTCCCGTTTCACCAAGCATCCACTTTTTTGAAGGAATGTGCTTTCGATCATGGCCGCAGGAACCCAGATAGACCGCAACTCCGCCGTTGCAGAGGCGATTCCGTCCCCGGGAGGTCCGGCTGCCGGTGGCCAGCCCACAGGCGCTTCATCGGCTGACGCCGGCAGTGTGTTGTCACGTGCTCAGATGGGCTGGGGCCGCGCCTCCGAGCGTTGGGCGCAGTTGCCTCCGCACCAGCGCAGGCGTCTGATGATTGGCTCGGTGTTGGCTGCCGCCGTTCTGGCGCTGATTGGCTGGATGGCAACGCGCACGGACTGGCGCATCCTCTACGCCGGCATGGACTCTGACGATGCGCGCTCGATGGCGCAGGTACTCACCCAGGCGCAGATTCCCTTTGACCTTGACGCGAATGGCTCGACGATTCGTGTTCCTGCCGCCGATCTTGACAAAGCCCGTCTGGCGACGGCGGCCAAAGGCGGCCCGCACAGCGGAAGGATGGGTTTTGAGCTTTTCGACAAGCCCAACTGGGTCGGCTCGGAGTTCGATGAGCGAGTCAACTATCAACGTGCGCTCGAAGGGGAACTCGAGCACACCATCGCCACGCTCAGCGATGTCCAGGCGGCGCGTGTCCATTTGGTGCTTCCTCACGATTCGCTTTTCCGCGATCAGGATCGCCCGGCCAAGGCCTCGGTCGTGCTCACGCTGCGCCACGGTCATCTGGCCGACGGCGAGGACGACTCGATCCGCAATCTCGTCGCCTCGGCCGTCGATGGACTGACCCCGGCGCAGGTGGTGCTGGTCGATGCCAGCGGCCATCTTCCGCTTGGGCCGAAGACCGGCGAACAGATGCGTCTGGGCACCGAGGAAGCGCTCGAGGCCAAGCTTCTGGATACGCTTGAGCCGGTCGTTGGTTCGGGCAACGTGCGAGCCTCGGTCACCGTCGATTACAACCCGAAGACCACCGAAGAGACCGACGATCTCTACGACCCGACCCAGACCGTAACGCTCTCGATGCAGCGCACCGACCAAAGCACGGGTTCCCAGCCGATCCCTGCCGGGGTTCCAGGCACAGCTTCCAACGCTCCCAACTCTCAGGCCAAGCCGGTCTATCCTCCGCAGCAGACGCCCCCGCAGACGGCCAAGACCGAGAGCGGTACCTATGCCGCCTCGCACAAGGTTCTGCACACGCTGGAGCAGCCAGGCCATCTGCGCCGCATCACCGCGGCCATTCTTGTCAACGATCTGCTGATCCATCCGGCCATCGGCAAATCCCCAGCCGTCTGGAAGCATCTCAGCGCCGCCGAGATTCAGAATCTGACCGCACTGGCGCAGGCTGCCGTCGGGTTCGATGCTTCCCGCGGTGACCTGGTCACGGTCGAAAATCTTCCTTTTGAAGGCAATCAGGCGGTCACGACGGCCACCACGCCCGAGCGTGTGCTGCAAATGGCCGAGCAGTCGCCGCTGCTGCTCAAGTACGGCACGCTGCTCGTCGGTCTGGCCTTGCTGATCCTACTGGGCATTCGTCCGGCGTTGCGAACGCCCAAAGCCAAAGCCCAGAAAGGCGAGGCAGCGGCTCAGCCCCAGCTTGCCGGAGCAGCCACGCCCGCTTTGATTCCCGGATCACCCACGCCTGCCGATCTTGAGCGCATGCGCGTGCAACAGGTCTTTGATCAGGTCGCCGACCAGCTCAAGCAGAATCCGGTGCAAAGCTCGCGTTTGCTGCAAAGCTGGATTCACTCCGAATGAGTCTCTTCCGACCCACCCAACAGCAACAGAATTTCACCCGGTAAAGTGAGGCAACGTGGCGGAGCAGGCGACAGAGAATACAGCGAAGCGCAAGATGGCGTCCTCGATCAGCGGCGCGCGCAAGGCGGCGATCCTCATGGTTGCAATCGGCGAAGATCTGGCGCGCGAGATCCTGCGCGCACTTCCCGAAGCGGATGTCCAGCGTATTACCGAGGAGCTGGCCGATCTGCGCGCCGTGCCGCCGGAGCTTTCCGCCGAGATCGTTCACGAGTTCTGGGAGATGCTCGAGACCCAGCAGGTGATGATGCACGGCGGCCTCGATTATGCTTCGCGCCTGCTTCAGGACGCCTTTGGCAAGCAGCGTGCCGAAGATCTGATGGAGCTGGTGCGCCGCTCGCAGGAGGAGAGCCACGGCAATCTGGCCAAGCTGCAAAAGACCGATCCGCTTCAACTGGGCAAGCTGCTGGAGTCCGAGCATCCTCAGACGATTGCACTGGTGCTGGCTCATCTGGACCCACGCCGCGCCTCGCTGGTGCTGGACAATCTCAGCGAAGATCGCAAGGTAGTCTCGGTGCGTCGTCTGGCGGAGATGCGTCAGTTCTCCCCGGAGATGGCGCAGAAGGTTGCGCAGATTCTTCATCGCCGCCTAGAGAATGTCGGCGACAACAAGCGCAAAAGTTACTCCGGTTTCAAGGCTGTTGCCGATCTGCTCAACCGTCAGAATGCCGAGGAAGCCAAGCACATTCTGGAGGTGCTGGAGGAGAGCAATCCGGAGCTTGCCCTGGGCATCCGCAACCTCATGTTCACCTTTGAAGACCTGGTCACGGTGCCTGCCGCCAGCATCCGCGAGATCGTCTCCGGCGTTGACAAAAAGCAACTGGCGCTGGCCCTGCGCGGCGCCAACGAAGAGCTGCGCGCGCAGGTCTTCAAGGCGATGAGTTCGCGCGCCGTCGAGATGCTCAAGGAAGATATGGAAGTGCTTGGCCCGGTACGCTCGCGCGAGGTCGCCGCCGCCCAGCAAGAGATTCTCAACCTCGCTCGACGTCTGGAGGCCGAAGGCAAGGTCATCCTCAAGATGGAAACGGGCGACGAGATGATGGTCTGAGAGAAAGATGCCGATGCCTCGCTCCGCATTTCGCACTCCCGCTCCGACTCAGGTCGGTCACGCTGGTGGCAGCCCTGCCGATGACCCCACCAGCAGCCAATTTCGCGACGCCATCGGCGGCGCAAGCGACCTTGTTCCGCTGGCATATCCCGAACTGCATCCGACGGCCAGCGCTTCCCGGACACCCGGGCAATGGGTCGCTTCCGATGCATCTTCGCCGGCTTTTGTCGATGAGGAGACGGTGGCCAGCCAGCATCTGGCCACGGTCTTCCCCGGGTTTCTCTCGGTAGCTCAACCGCCGCAGTCCACATCGTCGGCCCGCCGCGACGTCTCCAGTCCTTCCGCCTCCCGTTACCCCGTGCCGCCGAGCTATGCGGCGTCGGGTGACCACGACGAGGACCGCTCATCGTTGCAGAATGCTTCGATCGATGCCGAAGACAGCAGCGTTGCGGATACCGGCGTCAGCGCCGAGTGGCAGGATGGCTGGCTGGCCGGACTCCAGCAGGGTCGGCAGGAGGGCAAAGAAGAGGGCAGGGAAGAAGGCAGAGAAGAAGGCAGGATTCTGGCAGCCTCAGCCGAGCGCGATGCCCTGCAAGCGAAGCTCGAAGAGATTCGCCATCCGGTGCTGGTCGCGCTTCAGGACTTTGCCACCGAACGCGAGCGCTTTTTCCATGAACTCGAGCAGGAAGCGGTGCGCCTGGCGCTGGCCATTGCCGCACGCATCCTTCGTCGCGAGGCCCAGATGGACCCGCTGCTGCTCACCGGCGCCGTGCGCGTTGCGCTGGGCCAGCTTGGCGAATCGGCAACCGTCCGGCTGATCGTGCCTGAAGCCGATCGCGCGCTTTGGGAAGAGTCGTTGCGTCTCACTCCGGGCCTTCGCCAGCGTCCGCAGGTCCTCGGTGACCCGCGCATGGAGCTGGGCGAGTGTCGCATCGAGACCGGCATGGGCGAGAGCGGTTTTGGTGGCGCCGATCTCAGTCTGCACGAGCAGTTGCGCGAGATCGAGCGCGGCTTCTTTGATCGTCTACCGCATCGTCAGCCGCTGGCCACGCCACCGGCCAACGCCTCCACGTCATCGGCCACTTCACCCCCATCCGCCCCGTCTTCTTCAGAAGCTTCACCCTTCGCGTCAACCGATCATGCCTCACCCTTCGACTCATCTGATTTTGCATCACCCGACCTTGCATCACCCGCTCCGCAGTCGGGAGGCGAAGTCGCCGGAGCACGACGATGACCCCTCCCGGACAGCTCACCGGCTATCAGCATCGACTGCGCCGTATCCAGCCCTGGCGCTGGCGCGGTCAGGTGCTTCAGGCCATCGGCCAGACCATCGAATCGGCCGGCCCCATCTGCTCCGTCGGCCAGCTTTGTTCCATCATCGATCGTCAGGGCAGTCGTCATCTGGCCGAGGTCATCGGCTTTCGCGGCCAGACGGTGCTCTCGATGCCGGTCAACGCGCCGGAGGGCATTCAGTATGGCGATGCGGTTGAGGCTCTGGGCGTGACGCCGGAGGTGGAAACCGGCCCGGCGCTGATGGGTCGCGTGCTGGACGCGCTCGGTCACCCGATCGACGGAGGTCGCGCGCCGCGCACGGCTCATTCGGTGCCGCTCGATGGACCGGTCTGCACGCCGCTTGACCGGCTTCCCATCCGCCGCCCGCTGGGCACCGGCATTCGCGCCATCGATGGCCTGCTCACAGTCGGTCGCGGCCAGCGCGTGGGCATCTTCGGCGGCTCGGGCGTCGGCAAAAGCACGCTGATCGGCATGATGACGCGTAACACCGAAGCCGATATCACGGTTGTTGGGCTGGTGGGCGAGCGTGGCCGTGAGGTGGGTGAGTTTCTGGAGGACGCACTGGGCGAGGAGGGGCGACGGCGCTCGGTCGTCATGGTCTCCACCTCTGACCAAAGTCCGCTGATGCGTATGCGAGCTGCACTCGGAGCGACGGCCATCGCCGAGTCCTTTGCCGCCGAGGGTCATCATGTGTTGTTGGTGCTCGATTCGCTGACGCGCTTCGCCATGGCCGCGCGCGAGATCGGCCTGGCCGCCGGTGAGCCGGCTACGGCCAAAGGCTACACTCCTTCGGTCTTCACGCGTCTGGCGCGGCTGGTCGAGCGCGCCGGCAGCTTTCGCAACGGCTCGATCACGGCTTTTTACACCGTGCTCATGGAGGGCGACGATCAACAGGATCCGCTTGTCGATGCGGTGCGCTCGCTGCTCGATGGTCACATCGTGCTCTCCCGCGCCCTGGCCTCGGAGGGGTGGTATCCGCCGATCCAGATTCTCGATTCCGTCAGCCGGCTGATGACCGCCGTGGCCACACCGGAGCATCGCGAGGCTGCCGCCGAGCTGCGCCGACTGCTGGCCGCCTATGCGCGCTCTGAAGACCTGGTCCGCATCGGAGCCTATCGCCCCGGCTCGGATGAAGACCTGGATCGCGCGCTGGAAGCGCGTCCGCTGCTGCGCGAGTTCTTCATGCAGGGCGCCGCCGAACGCCTCGATTTTCAAGGCTGTGTGGATCGTCTTCTGGCGCTGGCCGAGTCCATCTGACGCCGCGCGTGGAGGGCTGGCGAGCATCATGTTCATCGAGGAGCACACCGAATGTCTGCCAAAACCCTTCGCCGCCTCACCCGAATTCGCGAACTGGAAGAGGAGCAAAGCCGTCTGGCGCTTGAGGCTGCGGCACGCATTCGCGAACAGGCTGCTGCCGAGTTGCTGGCCGCGCATCAGGAGCAGCGGAATGGTCGAGCCGAGCTGATCCTTGGCATCGAGCGCAACGATCCGCGGGATCGACGGACGGGGCTGGCGCGCATGGAGGTGGCCAGCCGCCACGCCGAGCATCTGCGTCCGCAGCTTCAGCAACTGGACGACGATCTTGCTCGCCAGCGCGACGAATATCTGGCGCGGCGTACGGCTCGCCGTCAGGTGGAGACACTGCTCGGAGAGGCCGAACAGCGTGCCCGCCAGGAGGCCGACCGCCGCGCCCAGCAGATGCTCGACGACTGGTACGGACGCAAGCGCCGCCCGACAGCGTCGGCCGCTTCGCCCGATGCGCCTGCGGCGGTTTCGCCTCGGGACTCCGGCAGCCGCCGTCCTGCTTGACATCCCGCCTCAACCCGCCGATGCTAGTCCTTTGGGCACGGGCGCTTCCCGCGCGCCACTCCAGCCCTGCATCCTGCTTCAATCCCCGGAGGGTGGGTCGTTTTGAAGGTTCGCGTTTTTTATCACGATAAGTGTTTTGATGGTGCCTGTTCCGCCTCGCTTTTCACGCGCTTCCACCGTGCCTGCATTGATTCCGCGGCTCAATACGAGTTCTGCGGACTTGTTCATCGCGCCGGAGCGCTCTTCGATGAAGCCGCTTTCACCGGCGAGGAGAACGCCATCGTCGACTTCAAATACTCCGCTTCGCCGCGCATCACCTGGTGGTTCGATCATCATCTCTCGGCCTTTCTCACTCCCGCCGACCAGCAGCACTTTGCCCTTTGTCAGCAGGATGCCACTTGTTCCAGCCGTCGCTTTTACGATCCTTCCTACATCTCCTGCACCAGTTTTCTGGCGCATATCGCCGCCACGCGCTTCAGCTTCGACATCGCCCCCTTCGCGGAACTCCTTCACTGGGCCGACATCGTCGATGGCGCGCGCTATGCATCGGCCCAGTCCGCCGTCGAAATGCCTTCGCCCGCCATGCGCCTCACTCTCATCATCGAGGCCACCCAGGACCCATCGTTCATTCCCCGACTCATCCCGCTGCTCACCTCCATGCCGCTTGCCGAGGTCATCGCGCAGCCTTTTGTCGCCGATCTGTTGCCGCCCTTGCTCGCCCAGCACCAGCGCGCCATCGAGCTGATCGGCCAGCGCGCCGAGTACCGCGACGGGACCATCTTCTTCGACATCACCGACCACCCCATGGAAGGCTTTAACAAGTTCATCCCCTACTATCTTTTTCCGCAGGCCACCTACTCCATCGGGCTTTCGCGCTCCAGCTTCCGCACCAAGGTCGCCGTCGGCTCCAATCCCTGGACTCCGGCCACCGACAGCCAGATGGTCAATCTTGCGCGCATCTGCGAGCGCTACGGTGGTGGCGGCCACGCCCGTGTCGGAGCCATCAGCTTCCCGCCTGACCGCGCCGACGAAGCCCGCCTTGCTGCCCAGACCATCGTCGCCGAGCTGCGCGTCGCCAATCCCTTTCCTGGCGACTAACTCCATCACAAACTGCATTCCACACTCCATTCGAAACCGCTCTTCAGGCTGAACTTCAGGAGCCAGCGTATGAACTTCCGACATCGTTTTGCGCTCATCTTCCAGCTCGCTCTCCTGCTGTTTCTGCTTCCTGCGCGTTCGGCTTCGGCGCAGCTTCCAGCCTGGGCCATCGGTCCATTCACGCGGCCTGTTGCCTCAGCAGCGGCCGCGCCCATCCTCAAGCCCAACCCGCAATCCGTCTTCGACGATCCCATCCTCCACCGCGAAGTCCACTGGCAGGCGCTCAACACCTTCAATCCCGCCGCCATCGTCCGCCACGGCCAGGTCTACGTCCTCTACCGCGCTGAAGACAACTCCGGTTCCATGCAGATCGGTATGCACACCTCGCGACTCGGCCTCGCCGTCTCCCGCGATGGCCTCCACTTCCGCGCGCTGCCTGCACCCGTCTTCACGCCCGCGCCCGACGCGCAGCAGTCTCGCGAATGGCCCGGCGGCGTAGAAGACCCACGCCTCGTCCAGGCACCCGACGGTCGCTATATCCTCACCTACACCCAGTGGAATCGGCAAACCTACACCATCGGCGTCGCCGCCTCGCGCGACCTCCACCACTGGACCAAATACGGCCCCGCGCTTGGCACCACCGGCCCGTACGCCCATCTTCTGTACAAATCCGGGGGCATCCTCACCCGCCTGCATCACGGCCACCTGATCGCTGCCCGACTCCACGGCCACTTCTGGATGTATTGGGGCGAGATTCAGATTCGTCTCGCCTGGTCCAACGATCTCATCCACTGGACGCCGGTGGAAGCATCACCGGTCAAAGAATCCGCGCCGCCAGTCGCCACGCTGCCAGCAGCAGACCCCGCCGCGCAAACCGGCCACCCGCTCGTCCTGCTCCACGACCGCCCCGGCCACTTCGACAGTGGCTTCCCGGAGGTCGGTCCGCCGCCTATCCTCACGCATCACGGCATCGTCCTGCTTTACAACGGCAAAAACGGCGCCACGACGATCCCTCTTGCCTCACCGATCGCCAACCCACGACTCCGGCCGGTCCTTGCTCCCGGAGCCTACGCCGTCGGTGAAGCGCTCTTTTCCGCTGCCAACCCGGCGCACCTACTCGCTCGGCTGGATGAGCCGGTGCTTTTTCCGCAGCAGTCCTGGGAACGCAGCGGCCAATACATCGCCGGAACCACCTTCGCTGAAGGACTTGTCGCGTTTCATCATCGCTGGTTTCTCTACTACGGCAGTGCGGACTCGTTTGTCGCCGTCGCCGTCGCGCCCCGGCAACCCGCCCGGCAGTAATGCACGGCTCCCACCCCAACCTTCGCGGCATGGGTTGTGAACCACACGCAGCAGCAACCACCCGGCCTACAACCCCGGTCTACAACTCAGGCCGTGCCAGCACCGGTGTCTTACGGGTGTCGTGGCACTATCCAGCCGTTGTCTGCGCTTTTTTTGTGCGTTTGCCAGGGCAGCGTATTTGCCGTCAACCGGGTTATTTCCAGATCTGCGCCAGCCGTGGTGCAGGTGTGTCGGCGGTGCGCGAGGCGTGCCGATGCATGGCCAGAAATCCCAGCCGGCAAATCGCATATGCCGTGAACACACCGAAGCCCAGAGAGGCAAGGATGGCGCATAGAAGCATCACAAGGCTGAGGGTGTTCTGCATGGCGACACAACTCCTGATCGGCAACTCGCCCGGGGAAAGACTGGGGGAGGGCGAAAGCCGTTTTGATAACCAACAAGTGGATTGTCGCAGAGAATGCGCAGAAATTGGTGAGTGCAGGTGTTGGCAAATAGAATACCTGTGAGCTTCTTCCCGGAACGGTCCTCACAGTACCAAGCGGCCGCAGTCAATGAAACTCTTCCAGAGGAAAACTCATGTCCGCAGCATTTGCGGCGATCGAGGCCAGCGATGAGCATCACGCACATCACGGTGAGAGGTGCGCGGCAGCATAACCTGCGCGACATCACAGTGCGCATTCCACGCAACGCGCTCACCGTCGTCACGGGACTCTCTGGCTCGGGCAAGAGTTCACTGGCATTTGACACCATCTACGCCGAGGGACAGCGGCGTTACGTCGAAACGCTTTCCGCCTATGCCCGCCAGTTTCTCGATCAGATCGAGCGCCCCGATGTCGATTCCATCGAAGGCCTCAGTCCGGCCATCTCCATCGAGCAGAAGACCACCAGCCGCAGCCCCCGCTCCACCGTCGGCACCATCACCGAAGTCTACGACTATCTCCGCCTGCTCTACGCTTCGGTCGGCGTGCCTCACTGCCCGCAATGCGGCAGGCCCATCCAGCGCCAGACCGCCGAGCAGATCGTACAGCGCGTGCTGGCCATGGGCGTCTCCAGTGGAGAAGCTCTTCGCGTCACCGTCATGGCCCCCGTCGTGCGTGGGCGCAAGGGCGAGTTCCGTGAACTGCTCGAAGAACTCGACCAGCAGGGCTTTCGCGCGCGCATCGACGGTGAGTTGCGCGACCTCACCGAGACCATCCTGCTCGACCGACGCAAGAATCACACCATTGAAGCCGTTATCGACCGCATTGCGCTCAAGCCCGGCTCTGAGAAGCGTCTGGATACCGCCATCAGCCGCGCCCTGCAGATGGCCGCCGGACTGGTCATCGTCGCCACGGGTACCGGCGAGCGCCGCGAGGAGCAGTTGTTTTCCACCTCCATGGCCTGTCCGGACTGTGGCCTTGACGTGCCCAAACTCGAACCGCGAAGCTTCAGCTTCAACTCCACCTATGGCGCCTGCGAGGAGTGTCACGGCCTCGGCTCGCTCTACGATTTCGATCCCGCCAAAGTCATCGTCGACTGGTCCAAACCGCTGCTCGATGGCGGCCTCGGCCCTGGATCGTCGTCGCAATATCTGCTCAAGTTGCTTCATCTGGCCGCCCGCCAATACGGCATCGACCTCAAGCAGCCCTTTGACCAGCTTCCCAACAAACACCAGCACATCCTGGTCTACGGTCCTCCGCGCGGCGAGAGCGCGCGAACCGGTTTTCACGGCATTCTCGAGTACCTGCGCGAAAGCCTGGAAGACGTCAAAAGCGAAGCCTATCGCGAGACCATGATGGGCTACATGACTGCCTCGCTTTGTCGCGCCTGTGGCGGCCACCGCCTCCGTCCGGAGTCGCTCGCCGTCACCGTCGGCGAGCGGTCCATCGGAGCCTTCACCGCACTGCCGCTCGAGCAGGCCGTCGAAGCCGCGCGCGCTTTGCAGTTTTCCTCCCGCGAAGCTCTCGTCGCCGAGCGCATCCGGCGCGAGGTCGTCGAACGGCTGGAGTTTCTCGTCGGCGTCGGCCTCGGCTATCTCACGCTCGACCGCAGTGCGGCCACCATCAGCGGCGGCGAAGGCCAGCGCATCCGTCTCGCCACACAGATCGGCTCTCGACTCCGCGGCGTTCTCTACGTCCTCGACGAGCCTTCCATCGGGCTGCACCAGCGGGACAATCAGCGCCTCATTGAAGCGCTCATCCGCCTCCGCGATCTCGGCAACACCGTCCTCGTCGTCGAGCACGATGAAGATACCATCCGCGCCGCCGACTACGTTCTCGACCTTGGTCCTGGAGCAGGCAGGCTTGGCGGTGATCTCATCGCCGAGGGAACTCCACAGCAGATCATGACCGCGCCCGACTCGCTCACCGGCCAGTATCTCAGCGGCAGGAAAACCATCCTCCATCGAGAGCAGCCGCGCCGCCTCACCGGTCGATCGATCACCATCCACGGTGCCCGCGAACACAATCTGCGCGACGTCACCGTGCGCTTCCCGCTCGGCGTCATGACGGTCGTCACCGGCGTCAGCGGCAGTGGAAAAAGCACTCTCGTCAACGACATCCTCTATCGCTCTCTGGCCCGCGCCATCTACGGCTCACGCGAAGAGCCGGGCAATCATGACGCCCTCGACGGCGCCGAACAGATCGACAAGGTCATTCGCATCGATCAGTCTCCCATCGGGCGCACGCCCCGCTCCAATCCCGCTACCTACACCCAATTGTTCTCCCCGCTGCGCGATCTCTTCGCCATGCTGCCGGAGTCTCGCGAGCGCGGCTACAAAGCCGGACGCTTCAGCTTCAACGTCGTCGGCGGTCGTTGCGAAGCCTGCGAGGGCGACGGCCAGCGCCGCATCGAGATGAACTTCCTCCCCGATGTCTATGTCCAGTGCGAGGTCTGCGGCGGCAAGCGTTACAACCAGGAGACGCTCGCCGTCAAATTCAACGGCTACTCCATCGCCGATGTACTCGACCTCACCATCGAAGACGCGCTCAGCGTCTTCACCGACGTGCCGCTGCTGCGCGTCAAGCTGCAAACGCTCGTCGATGTCGGTCTTGGATACGTCCATCTCGGCCAAAGCGCCACCACGCTCTCCGGCGGTGAAGCCCAGCGCATGAAGCTCGCTCGCGAACTTTCCAAGCGCCAGACCGGTCGCACCCTGTATCTGCTGGATGAGCCAACCACCGGCCTTCACTTCGACGACGTTCGCAAACTCCTCGAGGTGCTCCACCGGCTCACCGACCACGGCAACTCCGTCGTCATGATCGAGCACAACCTCGACGTCATCCGCAATGCCGACTGGATCATCGATATGGGTCCGGAGGGTGGTTCAGGCGGCGGTCTTCTTGTCGCCGAGGGGCGTCCGCTTGCCGTCGCCGCCTGTCCGCAATCTCACACCGGCGCGTTCCTGCAGAAATTCTTTTCACAGCACGGCGCGCCTCGGTTCATCACCGATGAGCCGCTGGCGACCGAGCCGCTTGCCGACTCGCCGCAAGCCGCCTCAAAATCCCGAAAATCCAGTTCCAAATCCGACACAAAAACCGGCACAAAAACCCGCGCAAAATCCAGCTCCAGCGCAAAAAAGACTCCCAAAACCACAGGCAAAGTCGAAGCAATCACCGCCGGCAAACCGGCAAAGGGCACAGCATGAGCAACGCAGACGACTTCGAGACTGGCCCGAACAGCGATCGTGCGGCAGAGTTCGCCCAGCCAGCCCGGCAAACAGAGCCATCTGAGTCAGCCGAGCCTGTCGCCGATATCTGGTTCAGCTACCAGCCGCCCGTCCATCGCATTCCCAACGCCGCCGACGCCATGGTCTTTCTGTTGCTTCTGGGCATGGGCCTGGTGGCCATGATCGGCTTGATCGGCATCGCGCTCAAACTTCACTGGTTTGGATGGAGCGATCCTGCACGTCTGCTCCTCAATACCCGCGTCGCCCTCGGCTCGCAGTTGGGCATCTACGCCGTTGCGCTGGTTGCCGCCCTGCCCATCTATCGCACCATGTGGGGCCGCAGCCTCATGGAGGGGTTGCAGTGGCGTCCTCGCATCGCCGCGCGCCTCGCTGCCCGCCTCGTGCTCGTCGCTGTCGCCTGCGACGTCATGGCCGCCCTCGGCAACGCGCTGCTGCCGTTTCCCCAGCACGCACCCATCGACAAGATGTTCACCAACCCCGCCGACGCCTGGCTGCTTTTTGCCTTTGGTGTCACCGCCGCGCCGTTCTTTGAGGAGATGATCTTTCGCGGATTCCTCGTTCCGGCTCTCGCCACTGCGTGGGAGTGGGCCTCCGAGCGCCTCACCGGTCGCGTCTCGCGCGGCGTCGATGATCAGGAATTTCCCGTCTGGGGCACCGGCGCAATGATCTTCGCCGCACTCGGTGCCAGCGTCCCGTTTGCCCTCATGCACGCCGCTCAGGTCAGCCACGCCTGGGGTCCGCTCAGCCTCCTCTACGGTGTCAGTCTGGTGCTTTGCGCGGTACGCCTTCGCACTCGATCCCTGGCAGCCAGTATGCTCGTCCACGCCAGCTACAACTTCCTGCTCTTTGCTGCCATGTTCGTTCAGTCTGGCGGTTTCCGTCATCTGGATCGCCTGCAGTAAATCCTCGCCCCATCTTCGCCGCGCCTGCGTGGTACGCTCTTGAAAATGACCCTCGGCAACTCCACTCCAGGCGATTCCGGCGCGGCCACTCTTCCTCGCGTGCTCGGCACGCCGCACGCAACGGCCATCGTCGTCGGCACCATCATCGGCAGTGGAATCTTTCTCGTCCCCACGGAGATGATGGCCGCCGTCGGCTCTTCCGCGCTTGTCTACGCCGCATGGATCGTCGGGGGTCTTCTCTCGCTTTTTGGTGCCATGACCTACGCCGAACTTGGTGCCATGATGCCCTACGCCGGCGGCGAATACATCTATCTTCGAGGTGCGTATGGCGATCGCACGGGCTTTCTCTACATGTGGACCTGGTTTGCCGTCGCCAAGCCTGCCTCCATCGCCTCCGTCACCACCGGCCTCGCTCGCACGCTCGGCATCTTTGCCGCCTTTCACTGGCTCGATGCCCGTGCTCTCGGCGGTCCGCTGCCCGTCGCCTGGTCTCAGGTCTTCGCCATCGCCGTCACCTGGCTCATCACCGGACTCAACTACCTGGGCATCAAAAAGGCCGGCGACTTCCAGGTCGTCTTCACTGTGCTCAAAGCGATTCTCATCCTCATCGTCGTTGCTTTCTGCTTTGGTTATGCGCGCGGCTCCTGGACCAACTTCTCCACCGGACTCACCCACGCAGTCCACGCCGGATTCTCCTCGCGCTTCCGGGGCTTTATGATCGCACTCATCGCCACCCTCTGGGCCTATGACGGATGGAACGATCTCACCATGGTTGCCGGCGAGGTCAAGCGTCCGGAGCGCGCCTTACCCATCGCCCTCATCGGCGGACTGGTCCTGGTCGGCGCGCTTTTCATGGCCACCAACGCCGCCATCCAATACGTGCTGCCCGCCTCAGCCATCGTCGCCACGCCTCGGCCCGCCGTTGCCGCGCTGGCCGTTGTCGCCGGTCCTGCTGGAGCCGCCCTGGTCGCCGCCGCCATGGCGCTCAGCATCTTCGTCACCCTCAACGGCACCATCATGTCCGGTGCGCGTGTGCCGTTTGCCGCTGCGCGCGATGGCCTCTTCTTCCGCCGCTTCGCCTCCATCCATCCGCGCTTTCAAAGTCCGGCATTTTCACTCGTCGTTCAGGCAGCCTTATCCACAGGGCTGCTGCTCGTGCTTGGGCGCTTCCAGCAACTGTTCGAGCTGGCCGTCTTCGCCGAGTGGCTTTTTTACATGCTCACCGCCACCACTGTCTTCTGGTATCGACGTCGTCAGCCGCTCGCCGCGCGTCCCTATCGCGTCTGGGGATACCCGCTTGTCCCGGCTCTCTTTGTCGTCAGTGCCGCCGTCGTTCTCGTCGCCAGCTTTGTCGGCAATCTTCGCGGCTCGCTCCTGGGCACAGCGCTCATCCTCGCCGGCCTGCCGCTCTTTGCCTGGCTCCGGCGCCAAAGCCGCGCCCATCGCTCGCCAGCGTCCTGAACGCAACTTCACACCGGCCCTTCACCGGCCCTGCACCAGCAATGTCCAGTTCTCTGTACTGCCGAGCAACGGTGCGTATGGCTTTTCCGAAAGCGGAATCCACAGGATACCCGCGTCCAGAATATCTCGTGCGCAAACCCCCGAAGCGAAAGCGCGCTATACCCGTTCTCGAAAGAAGTCCAGTGAAAGACGCAGCCCTTCGCGCAGGCTGATCTTCGGCTCCCATCCCAGAATCGTCCTCGCTCGTGTAATCTCCGGGCGGCGGCGGGTCGGGTCGTCCTGCGGCAGCGGAGCATAGACCAGTGTGCTGCTCGATCCGGTCACTTCCAGCACAGCCTCAGCGCACTCCAGAATCGTAAACTCCGTCGGATTGCCGATATTCACCGGCATATGTTCCTCGCTCCGCGCCAGCCGGTAAATCCCGTCAATCAGATCGGAGACATAGCAGAAACTGCGCGTCTGTTTCCCATCGCCATACACCGTCAGCGGCTCTCCGCGCAGCGCCTGCATCACAAAATTCGAGATCACTCGACCATCGGAAGGATGCAGCCTCGGCCCATAGGTATTGAAGATCCGCACCAGGTGCGTATTCACCCCGCGATACCGATGCCAGGCCATCGTCAGCGACTCGGAGAAACGCTTCGCCTCGTCATACACTGACCTCGGTCCCACCGGATTCACGTTGCCCCAATATGTCTCCCGCTGCGGGTGTTCCAGCGGATCGCCATAGCACTCCGAGGTTGAGGCGTGAAGAAAGCTCGCGCCGTATCGGTGCGCAATCGCCAGCGCGTTTTCCGTGCCCTTCGATCCAACGCTCAGCGTCTCCAGCGCCAGTCGCAGATACTCCGGTGGACTCGCCGGCGAGGCCATGTTGAAGACAAAATCCACCGGACCGCAGTCAAACGCCTCGCAGATATCCTGTTCTTCCAGCGCAAAGCGCGGTTCATTCGCCAGGTGTGCCAGATTCGCCGCCGTACCTGTGCAGAAGTTGTCCACTCCCACTACAGTCAAGCCCTCGGCCAGCAGCCGATCCGTCAGGTGTGAGCCAAGAAATCCTGCAGCTCCCGTTACAAGTGCGCGTTGTGGCAAAGCGTAATCTCCGTGATCTCGGTTTCCAGCCTGAGCGGTCGTCGCCCAGGCGTTGGTCTTCGTCTGCGCAGCGCGCAGACAGTCCTCACTCGGCCGGGTTTCTGCGCGGACGTCCCTGCGTCGAAGCGTAGACCGCCGGTCGCCCCACGCTCACATACGTAAATCCGTTATCCCGCATCACCGTCGGCGAATAGAGGTTGCGCCCATCGATCAGGATCGGGAACTTCAGCGCGCGGTTCAGTCGATGCAGGTCCAGCGAAGCAAACTCCTTCCACTCCGTCAGAATCACCAGCGCGTCGGCATCTTCGGCTGCTGCATACGGGTCCGCGGCATACATCATTGACTCCGATGCGGGCAGCGCTCGCTGCGCCACCGCCATCGCCGCAGGATCATACGCCGTCACCTTCACTCCGGCGTCCAGAAGTCGGCGAATCAGCGCAATCGCCGGGGAATCGCGAATGTCATCCGTGTCCGCTTTGAAGGCAAGACCCAGCGCTGCAATCTTTTTTCCGCGCAGCGTCCACAGTGCCGAGTGAATCTTCTCAAAGAACAGATCAAGCTGCCGCTCGTTGATTTTTCTCACTTCGCTCAATAGACGAAAATCCACTCCCTGCTGCTCCGCCACCCAGGAAAACGCAGCCACATCCTTGGGAAAACACGAGCCGCCATAGCCCAACCCCGCGCGAAGAAAACGCGGACCCACGCGCGCGTCCAGACCCATGCCCAACGCGATGTCTTCAATGTCAGCATCCACAGACTCAGCCAGATTCGCGACCGCGTTGATAAACGAGATCTTCATCGCCAAGAACGCATTCGAAGCATGTTTGATGATCTCCGCGCTTTGCGCCGAGGTCACCACCAGCTTCGCCGGTTCCGCCGCCGAACAAGGCCCCGGCAACGCATCCGCCTGCTCATAGTAGCGGCCCTCCGTCAGTGGAGCGTAGATCCGCCGCAGCAGATCCGCCGACCGCTCATTGTTTGCGCCCACCACAATCCTGTCCGGGTGCAGAAAATCACCCACCGCCGTCCCTTCGCGCAGAAACTCCGGATTGGAAACCACATCAAACTGCTCCGGTGCCACTCCATGTCGATGCATACAACGTGTGATCCACTCATTTGTATACACCGGCACCGTGCTCTTTTCCACCAGCACCTTGTAGCCGTTCATTACCTGCGCAATCTGGCTCACCACCGCTTCCACATACGACAGATCCGCCGCACCTGAGTTGCCCTGCGGTGTTCCCACCGCAATGAAAACAGCCTCCGCTGGATGAATCCCCGCTGCCAGATCCGTTGTGAACGTAACGCCCTTGTTCCGATGACGCGCCAGCAGCTCCGGCAATTGCGCCTCATAGATCGGCGTCTCACCGCGTTGAAGCTGCGCAACCTTGTCTTCGTTGTTGTCCACGCAGACCACGAGGTGGCCCATCTCCGCAAAGCACACAGCCGCCACCAGACCCACATAGCCTGAGCCGATCACACAGATATTCACAGAAGCAGTCACACGCGAATCCGGCATCCAGTCTCCATTCAAAAAACAAAGCTGCAATCTTGCAAGATTGCAATCCACCGCATATTCAATCTCACCAACGGATGTGGGCTAAGGCAGACAAATGTCATGCATCAGGCATTCGAGCAAACTCTGAGCGGCTATGTCCTGCGGATACCATGCCATACTCTATTTTTCTCAGAAAAATACTGCCTCGCTGTTCCTTTGCGAGTACACCACCCACTGCACTGATTTCGCTCTCAAACTGTAGTGCGCTGGATTTAGAGTAAAGCAGCAGGCCAGGAGGAACAATGCAAATGCACGATCAAATCCCCGCACAATGGCGAGAGCGCATGTGCGAGTACATCCGAGCAGAAGCCTTGCCCGTCGATAAATTCGGCCATCAGCCTCGGCTCGCCGTGCTCGTCGGTGTACTGGCAGACGCACCCGAACTCGATCATCCCGCAGACCCCGATGTTTTGTTTGCCGCCGCGTGGATGCATGATCTCGGTGTCTTCACCGGCCACCGTCCCACGGATCCTGACGAACTGGCGCAGTGGGATCACGTTCCCTACACCCTCGCCGCCACGGATCGCCTCCTGCGCCAGTGGGAGTTTCCTCAGGAAAAACTTCCCGCCGTCGCTCTCGCCATTCAAACCCACGAAGCGCGTTACCAGCCCACCACCCCCGAGGGCATCGTCCTTCGAGATGCTGATATTCTCGAGCAGCTCGGTGCCATTGGTATCGCGCGTTCCCTCGTCAAAGTCGGTCGAGACACTCGCTACCATCGCGTCAGCGACGTTCTGCCTGTCCTCGATCGCGCCCTGCAAACCCTCCCCGGCCAGCTCCGGCTCGCCCGTGCCCGTTCCCTCGCCAAACCGCGCATCGCCGTCATGCAGGCCTATCTGCAAGCCTTGCGTGAGGAAGCTGGTTCCTGCATGGAATAAATCTTCTCCGACGCCCGACACGGACAACGCCTCATGTGCAGAACTGCCCTCCACTTCGCTATTCCAGTATTCATTCCGTTTCGGGAAGTCGCAACGTTCTACCGCGCGCGGATGTTCATTGGGAATTATCCAAAGCCGTTGTAAAATTGCCTCAGGATTTGCTTCGGGGTGAGGACTGCCAAAACTTGAGAGAGGTTTCATGTCCATCAAACAGGGTCTAGCAGGCATCTTCCTCATCACTCTCGCGCTGTTTGCCGTGCTTTGCAGCACGCCCGCACAGGCGCAGGTCGCCCCCACGGTCACAATCTCCGGACTGCCTCTCGGCGTCGGCGGCGGTTTCTCCGACTATTCCCTCGATTACGGTCAGGGACGCCGAATGCTGGGTCTTTCCGGATGGGCTGACTATGAGCTGTGGCACGGACTGGGCATCGAAGCCGAAGTCACAGCCATCGACTTTGATAAGCCGTCCACATTGCAGCGTATGAAGCAAAACTCCTTCAAAGGCGGAGCCATCTATCGTGCTCGACCCTTCTGGGGATTTCGTCCCTACGCCAAGGCGCTGATCGGTGTGGGCAGCATCGATTTTCCGTCCAACGATCCTCTGTACACCCACGACACGTTTCTTCAGGAAGCACTGGGCGGCGGCGTGGAGCGGCGTGTCTGGAACACGGTCTATATCCGTGGTGACTACGAATATCAGATGTGGAATCACTACTTTGGCAACAACAACCTGACTCCAAATGGCTTCACCCTCGGCGCAACCTACTACTTCCGTAAGAAGCATAGTCACCCTTAGTTCGCGGCTCACCGCTTCATGGCAGCTTTCGATCTTCGGCGCGCGTTTCAGCCACAGATCAGCAACGACCTGACAACGGTCCATAAACAGCTCAGCAAAGTCCATTTCTTGCTGCGTCCTTCCACATGTGGAGGGTGTATGAAATATCCTGCAAACGCTGATTTGACTATTCTTGGTGTTCGATTTTATGTCGGCGATGCCCACGGTGCCGTCGACCGCGTTGTGCAGCGCGGCGGTCTCGTCGTGGTGCCCGCTGCGCCCGCGCTCAAAAATCTGGCCATAGATGCCAACTATCGTGAAGCTCTTCTGGGGGCTGATTTTGCCATCGCAGACAGCGCGCTCATGGTCTGGCTTTGGAATCTCGTCGAGCGCCCGCGAATTCCCAAGCTCTCCGGCCTCAAGTATCTGCGGACGCTGCTGGAGCATCATGATCTTCAGGGCGAGGGCACAACCTTTTGGGTCATGCCCACTCCAGCCAGCGCCGCTCGCAATGTCGCCTGGCTCCGGCGGCACGGTCACACCGTCCGAGATCAGGATGTCTATCTTGCGCCGCTCTACGGGCCGGTGATCGAGGATGAAGAGTTGCTGCGCCGACTCGAAGCCGAACGACCCAGGCATATCATCATGGGCATCGGCGGCGGAACGCAGGAGCGCGTCGGCTGGTATCTCAAACAGCGGCTCAGCTATCGTCCAGCCATTCACTGCATCGGCGCGGCGATCGGATTTCTCAGCGGAGATCAGGTCCGGATTCCCAACTGGGTCGATCAGCTCAGCATGGGCTGGCTATGGCGCGTCGCCTCTGACCCCAAGCGCTTCGGTCCTCGCTACTGGGACGCGCGTCATCTCGTCCCCCTGCTGCTCAAATATCGCGACAAGCTTCCCGCCACGGAGTCCTGACGGTTCGCTCGTCAAGTTCACCCTCTCAAAATCCGTGGATGCGCCCATGCCCCTGGCCTGATAGCTTGAAACAGGATGGTCATCCGCATGAACCACTTCCATCTCCGGCAGCGCTCGCTGGTGCGCGGCACGTTTCTGGCGTTGGCCAGTTTCGTTGCGGGCTTCGCGCTCTCTGGCTTTCCTGCGCTCCGTCCCAACCCCTGGCTGCTGCTGCCGCTTCTCTTTTGCGCCTTCGGCGCGGTTGACACGGCTCGCTGCATGCAGAAGCGCTGGAACTTCTACCACGGCGCCGTCCTATTGCTCCTTTATACCGACCTGATGATTCTGCTTCTGCTCACCTTTTTCCTCGTCGTTCCCTACGCCGGATTCACCCTCTGACCCTCCTCTCACACCCCGTGCCGATGGCTCTCGCGCGCCATCCTCACACCCAGCCTCCGTCGATCACATAGCTTTGCCCGGTCATCCCGCTGCTGTCGTCTGCCGCCAGGAACAACGCCAGGCGCACCACCTCTTCCGGTTCCAGATGCCGCCGGATCGCCTGCCGACTCAGAATCTCCGCGCTGTACTCCGGCGTCACCCACAGTTGCTTCTGCTTCTCCGTCAAAATCGCTCCGGGCTGAATACTGTTCACGCGAATATTGTGCTTCCCCTCTTCAAACGCCAGGGATCGCGCCAGTCCCACAATCCCCGCTTTGGCTGCCACATACGCCGGCAGCCCCACGGAAGGAATCCGCCACGCAATCGAACTCATGTGCAACACTGAGGCTGCTCCCGACTGCCGCAGCGCCGGCAGCGCCGCCTGCGTTACAAAAAACTGCTGCCGCAGATTGATCGCCGTCAATTCATCCCACTCCGCCACGCTCACCGTGTCGCTCGCATGGCGACGATCATTGCCGGCATTGTTCACCAGCACATCCAGTCCGCCCAGCCATCGAATGCAGTCAGCCACCGCGTCTGGAATCGCACTCGCATCGCTCAGATCACAGTGTCGATAGATCGGCGCAACACCAGCCGCGTCCCACGCCACACCCGACGTTGCGCCGCGTTCGCCACTCAACTCCGCCATCAACGCCGCAGCCGCTTCATCCTGCACATCCACAAAGGCCACCGCGGATCCCTGCGCCACAAATCCACGCACCAGCGCGGCTCCAATCCCGCTCGCTCCACCGCTGATCAGCACACGTCGTCCGCGCAGCGAGGGATAGTGGGCAAAGGGACCGGTTGGGGCCAGGGATCGCAGAGTCGTCATGGCCGGAATTGTAGCCGCTCGCGCTCGCTGGCATCGAGCCTGACCTCACCAGGAGTCAGGCAGCAGCCAATCCGCCCTCAGCCAGCATGGGCGCAAACGCAACCCGCGCCGCTGCAACGCCGGGGCAGGGAACTTGCTTCAATTTCGTCCTTTCTTCGCCTTTCCATGTAGACTGATGGCATGGATTTTCAGCTGCAAACAAGCTATGAGCCACGCGGCGATCAGCCTCGTGCCATCGACGAACTGGTCTCTGGCCTTGCCGCCGGCGAGCAGCATCAGGTGTTGCTCGGCGTCACCGGCTCCGGCAAGACCTTCACCATGGCCAAGGTGATCGAGGCTGTCAATCGTCCTGCGCTCATCCTTGCGCACAACAAGACCCTCGCCGCGCAGCTTTACAACGAATTCCGCCAGTTTTTCCCCTCCAACGCCGTTGAATATTTCGTCAGTTATTACGACTATTACCAGCCGGAAGCCTACGTTCCCGCCGGCGATCTCTATATCGAAAAGGAAGCCACCGTCAACGAAGAGCTGGACAAGCTGCGTCTCTCCGCCACACGCTCGCTTTTCGAACGTCGCGACGCCATCATCGTCAGCTCCGTCAGTTGCATCTACGGCCTCGGCTCGCCCGAGGCCTACTACGGCATGCTCCTGCTGCTCGAGCGCGGCCAGCGCATCAGCCGTCAGGACATCGTCCGTCGCCTCGTCGAGATTCTCTACGAACGCAACGACATGGACTTCCGCCGCGGCACCTTTCGCGTCCGTGGCGACGTCATCGAAGTCTTTCCCACCTACGACGAATTCGCTTTCCGCATCGAACTCTTCGGCGACGAAATCGAGTCGCTCTCCCAGATCGATCCGCTCTTCGGCACCGTCAGGCAGAAGTTCGCTCGCCTGCCCATCTATCCCAAAAGCCACTACGTCGTCCAGCCCGAACGCAAAGCTCAGGCCATCGACAGCATCGTCGCCGAACTGACCGAGTGGGAAGCACAACTGGAGAAAGAAGGGCGCATGGTCGAGGCGCAGCGCATCCACCAGCGCGTCCGCTTTGACCTTGAGATGATCAAGTCCATGGGCTACTGCCACGGCATCGAGAACTACTCCCGCCACTTCTCCGGACGCCTGCCCGGTGAGCCTCCGCCCACTCTGCTCGACTACTTCCCGCGCGACTTCCTCGTCTTCATCGACGAGTCTCATGTCACCATGCCTCAGGTGCATGGCATGTGGCACGGTGACCGCAGCCGCAAGCAGACCCTCGTCGATTACGGCTTCCGCCTGCCCTCGGCCATGGACAACCGTCCGCTCAAATTTGAAGAGTTTGAGAACCGCGTCCACCAGCTCATCTACGTCTCCGCCACGCCCGGCCCCTACGAGCTAACCAAAGCCGCCGGAGTCGTCGTCGAGCAGGTCATCCGCCCCACAGGACTCATCGATCCCGAGGTCGAAATTCGTCCTGTCAAAGGTCAGATCGACGATCTTCTCGGCGAGATTCGCGCCCGCGCCAGCCGCAACGAACGTGTCCTCGTCACCACCCTCACCAAGCGCATGTCCGAGGATCTCGCCGGCTACTACACCGAGGTCGGTGTGCGCTGCCGTTACATGCACTCCGAGATTGAAACCCTGGAGCGCGTCAAAATCCTCGCCGGCCTCCGCAAAGGCGAGTATGACGTCCTCATCGGCATCAACCTGCTCCGTGAAGGTCTCGACCTGCCCGAAGTCTCGCTCGTCGCCATCCTCGACGCCGACAAGGAAGGGTTTCTTCGCTCCACCGGTGCCATGATCCAGACTATCGGTCGCGCCGCCCGCCACGTCCAGGGTCGCGCCATCCTCTACGCCGACCGCATGACCGACTCCATGAAGCGAGCCATCGACGAAACGAACCGTCGCCGCGCCATCCAGCGCGCCTACAACGAGGAACACGGCATCGTCCCACAGTCCATCCTCAAAAGCCTCGACCCCGGCCTCGCCGCCATCCTTAAAGCCGAATACGGCGACCCCGTCGAGATCACTACCGAAACCAAAACCGAGTTTGCCAGCCAGGCCGATCTCGACGCCTATCTCGCCACACTTGAAGAGCAGATGCGAGACGCCGCCAAGCGCTTCGAATTTGAAAAAGCCGCCCGGCTCCGAGACACGCTCAAGGACCTCCGCGAAAAGGAATTTCTCTTCGGCTAAGACAAACTCCAGGCAGCCCTACTCTGCGAATTCGACCTCTGCCTGGATCGTTTCTCCGCAAACATGCACCCTCACGGTTGTCTTTCGGGCACACACCCTTTCCCTTTGCGTCAGAGCGCCTTCGTTCTGGCGCGCTTCCAACCCCAATCCGCAGTCTCTGCGGAACCCGCGTTCAAATCGCCTCGCGCCGCGCAGTCGCAAGGCAACCTGTGCGCCAATCCGTTCATCTTACCCGTTGGTCAGGCGATTTCTGCGAACAGGGGAGAGACTGGCGTGCTGAAGCTCATTCGGCCCAGGTTGAATATGGCGGTGATCTTACTGGTTGACGAAAACCCTCTCCGGGCTTCCATGCGCCTGAACCTTCTGCAGCGCGCAACCCCCGATGTCGTCCGCGTCAGCAGCCCCGCAGACGCTCTCTGCATGGTGGAGTCCGAAGATTTCTCTCGCGTCCTCCGACTCGTCGTCACCGGAAGTCGAGTCTCTGGAATCAGCCATCCCGAGTTTGTCCTCGAGCTTCGCCGTCGCCTTCCGAATGTTCCTGTTCTCGTCCTCACCTCCAGCGATGAAAAGCCTGCCGAGCACCCGGAGGTTCCCGGCGTCTACTACATGAGCGCAAACTCCCCGGAGGAGCTGCGAACCACGGTAGACAGTCTCCTGCAAAACGGCTCGCGACAAACCGCCTGAACGGGGCCTGAGCTGGCCCTGATCGGGACCTGTTCGGGGCATCCCTCTCGCATCACCCTCGCGCCTGTTGCCTGCTCGCCCTTGCCCATCTTTCGATGGAGGCGCAACTCGTCTGCTGACGCATACCATCGTGAGGGATGCCTGCGCCGGTGCAATTGCTCCCGCCGCTTCCGGGTGCGACAATCATATGGAAAGACTGCCACGCGCTGGCACAGAATCCAAAGTAGACAGGACGGGGAGATGGCGGCTTTTGGAAGTTTTGCGCTGCTGATTGCGCTCATTCTGGCGGTGTATAACCTTTTTGCCGGAGGCGTCGGACTACGCCTCCAGGCTGTCGGCGGCGGTGCTTCGCGCATCGCCCCCGAGCGCCTGCTGGAGACTGCGCGTCGCGCCGGCATCGCCGGATTCGTCGCCGTCACCGCTGCCGCATTTGCGCTCGTCTGGTCCGTCTTCCACAACGACTTCTCGCTCGAATACATCGTCGAGCACTCCAACATCGCACTGCCCTCGGCCTACAAGTTTGCCGCTCTCTGGAGCGGTCAGGAAGGCTCGCTGCTGCTCTGGTGCTGGCTCCTGGCCACCTACGGCTTTGTCCTCCGCCTCACAGACCGCGAAGACAAGCGCCTTCACGCCTATGCCGGAACCATTCTCGCCGGAGTTCAGGTCTTTTTTCTCGTCCTCGTCAACTTCGTCGCCATGCCCTTTTCTCTGGTTCGTGGCGGAGTCGCTCCACCCGACGGAAACGGCCTCAATCCGCTCCTTCAGTATCCCGAGATGGTCATCCATCCGCCCATGCTTTACCTCGGCTACGTCGGATTCACCGTTCCCTTTGCCTTTGCTCTCGGCGCGCTCATGATGCGCTATCCCGGCGAAAAATGGATTCACATCACCCGCCGCTGGACCATGTTTACCTGGATGTTTCTGACCATTGGCATCTTCCTCGGCATGCACTGGGCCTACGCTGTCCTGGGCTGGGGCGGCTACTGGGGCTGGGACCCGGTGGAAAACGCCTCGCTCATGCCCTGGCTTACCGGCACAGCCTTCCTTCACTCCGTCATGATGCAGGAGAAGCGCGGCATGATGAAAAGCTGGAATGTCTGGCTCATCTTCTCCACCTTCATGCTCTCCATTCTTGGCACGCTGCTCACGCGTGGCGGACTCGTCAGCAGCGTCCACGCCTTCGCCCAATCTTCCATCGGAACCTGGTTTGTCGTCTTCCTCGGCATCATCCTTGCCGTCTGCGCCTTCACCTACATCCTCCAGCGCGACCATCTCAAAAGCGAATATCAGATCGAGTCTCTCGTCAGCCGCGAATCCAGTTTTCTCTTCAACAATCTCGTGCTGCTCGCAGCCTGCTTCACCATCCTTTGGGGAACGCTCTACCCAGTCCTCTCCGAGTACGTCGATGGCACCAAAAAAACCGTCTCCGGTGCCTACTACAGCCACGTCATGGTGCCCATCGGAGTCTTCCTGCTTCTGCTCACCGGCATCGGTCCGCTGCTCGCCTGGCGTTCTTCCTCGCTCAAAAGCATCCGAAGAAATTTCCTCTGGCCCACCATCGCCTTCTGGATCGCTCTGATCGCCTGCGTCCTCGGCGGTGCCCGGGTCTGGGGGGATGAAGGCGTCTTCTACGCCGCCGTCACCTGGTCGCTTGGCGCTGCCGTCGCCACCGCCATCCTTTCGGAGTTCTTCCGCGGTGCCCTGGTTCTCCATCGACAGACCGGCAAGAATCTCGCCGCCTCCGCCATTCTGCTCACCCGCCGCAACACGCGTCGTTACGGCGGCTACATCGTCCATCTCGGCGTCGTGCTCATCTTCCTCGGCTTCGCTGGCTACGCCTTCAACCGCAGCGCGGAAAAAGAGATGCCGCCGGGCAGCGCCGTCTCCGTCGGCCCCTACAAGCTCGTCAACATCGGCAACACGGAAGACTCCAACGCCAACTACGACACGGAGTTCTCTCAGCTTGACGTCTACGAAAACGGTAAAAAGATTCTCGATCGTCCCATGGCTCCGGAGAAGCGCGTCTACCTCGTCAACGGCCAACCCCAGACCATCGTCGCCAATCACTCCACTCTTCTCTGGGATCTCTACGTCGTCTACGAGGGCAAGAATCCCAACACCGGCATGCCCATCATCAAGGTCTTTCTCAATCCGCTGGTTAGCTGGATATGGATCGGCCTTGCCGTCACCGTCTTCGGTACGCTGCTGGCTCTCGTGCCCACCCTGCAACCGGCGCGCGTCGTCGTCCCTGCCGTCGCCTCGGTCCATCCGCCGACTCTCGCAGGCCACGCCCCCGCAGGAGGTGACTGATGCTTCCTCACTCAACGTCACGCACTCCGTCGCGCTCCGTTCATCCGCTGCTTCGCACCCTGTTTGCCGCGCTCGTCGTCGCGCTGTGTCTCTGCGCCACCGCCGCCACCGATCCCGCCGCGCGCTTCAACGATCTTGGCCACAGGATGATGTGTACCTGCGGCTGCAATCAGGTCCTGCTGGAGTGCAATCACGTCGGCTGCACCGTCTCCGGCGGCATGCGCAACGAGCTTTCCCAGCAGATCGCCAGCGGGCAGAATGACAGCCTCATTCTCCAGAGTTTCGTTCAGGAATACGGCGCCACCGTCCTGGCCGCGCCCACCCTCCACGGACTCGATCTCCTCGCCTGGATCATGCCCTTTGCCGTCTCGCTGCTTGCGCTCGGCGGCACCATCTACCTCGTCCGCCACTGGGCGCGACAACAACCTGCTCCCGCCCCGGCTCGCACACCGGAGCAAGCTCGTGCCTACGAAGCCATGCGGGAGCGCATTCGCCGCGAAACCCAGGAGGACATCTCGTCATGACTTCCACCGATGGACTCATCGCCGGTGCCGTTCTTTTTCTCGCCCTGTTCGTCTACATCCTCTGGCCGGAAAAAGTCATCGTCCGCCAGCCGGATAAAACCCGCCTCGACTTCCTGGAAGAGTGGAAGGAACAGCTTTACGCCAACCTCCGTGACCTCCACTTCGAATATCAGGCTGGAAAATATCCTCTGGAAGACTACGAGCAGCAGCGCGCTCTGCTTGAAAACGATGCGGCCGCCGTTCTGGCGGAGATCGAGTTGCTCCAGCAACTCGATCAGGCCACGCTCCACACCGCGCACTCTTCCTGAGGAGAAGCCGACCCGATTCAGGCCGGCCAGTCAAAAATCATCCACCCAACCCTGTTTCGCTTTCAGAAATCCGTACACGCATGAGGACCCATCCAGTGTTTGCTTTCCATCCCAACTCCCAATCGACGCGGCGGATTGCCGCCTTCGCCCTGCTCGCCTTCAGCAGCATCGCGGCCCTTGCCGGCACCATCACCGGAACCGTCACCAACAAGACCAGCAACCGCCCCGCCGTCGGCGACACCGTCACGCTGCTCAGCCTCACCGCCGCGCTTCAGGAGCTTTCCCACACCCAGACCGACGCGCAGGGCCACTTCACTCTCACCACGCCCGACGACTCCCAGCCCTACCTCGTGCGCGTCCATCACCAGTCCGGCGACTACTTCCAGAACATGCCTCCCGGCTCGCATCAGGCCGACATCACCGTCTATGACGTCGCCAAAAAGGTCGCCGGTGTCTCCACCGAGGCCGATGTCCTCCGCGTCGAAGCCGCCAACGGCCAGTTGACCGTCACCGAGAGCTACTTCGTCAGGAACACCTCTTCGCCACCCGTCACGCAGGCCAGCGACCACACCTACGAGATCGTTCTGCCCCCCGACGCCACCATCGAGGGCGCGGCCACCGTCGGCCCGGCCAACATGCCACTTGCCGCCACCCCCGATCCCGTTACCCCCAAAGGCCATTACGCCTTTTCCTATCCCATCCGCCCCAATGAAGGCGACAACGGAACCCGCTTCCAGGTCACCTATCATCTCCCATACTCGGGCAGCTTCACCTTCCATCCCAAGCTCGTCGAGGGTGCCGACAACCTCGCCATCATGCTGCCCAAAAACATGCAGTTCACCGGCACCGGCTTTCAGCTTGTCCCCGATGACGTCAATGCGCAAACCTATCTCGCCCGTGGCATCGCTCCCGGCCAGTCCATGCAGTTCACCGTCAGCGGCACCGGACAGCTCCCGCGCGACACCGGCACCGGCGGCCAGCAGCAGGGTGCGGACAACAGCCAGCCCAGCTCTGCCGCTCAGCAGGATGGTCCCAACGGACCTCCCGGCGGCGGACTCGGCACTCCCATCGCCACCCCCGACCCGCTTGCCAAATACAAGTGGTGGATTCTCGGCGGCCTTGGTCTCGCTCTGGTCATCGCCGCGGCGTTCCTGCTCCGTCAGCCGGCTCCTGCTGTAGTCACCTCGGAATCCGCTTCATCGGCGCCCCGGGCAACTCCAGCCAGGTCCACCCCGGTTGCCTCGACGACTTCCCGTTCGCCCGGCCCGCCGACGCAGGCAGCCCACGCCACGTCCAGCCCATCCCAGCTTCTCGCCGCGCTCAAGGATGAGCTGTTTACACTGGAAAGCGAACGCATTGCAGGTACGCTGACGCCTGAGCAGTATGCAGAGGCCAAAGCCGGCATCGAGATCGTGCTCAAGCGCGCACTCGCTCGCAGCAAATCCACCGGCGCGTAGCGCGGCAGTTTGCGCCCGGGAACAGCATCGTAACCCGGTACACGGAGCCAAAGACAGTTTCAGGCTCCGTATGCAACAATTGCTCGCCAGGAATCGCAGCATCGACAGGAATCACAGCAACGACGGAGGATGGCCATGAAAACACTGATTCGGACTTTGCTGATGTTGTCCCTGATCGTCTGGCTCGGCGCGGAGATTTTCTTCCCCTTTGTCGCTGCCGTCACCTTCAGCCAGCTTGCGCCCAACACCCATGCCGCCGGTCAAATCGTCGGTGCACTTCTGCGCATCCTCCACACCATGGGGTCAGGAGCAGGCATTGTTGCCCTTGCCCTGCTCGCGCTCTCGCCTGCCTGGGGACTCTACAAAGCCAAATCCATTCTTCCGGCCATGGTCCTCCTGCTTCTCATGATTGGCCTCACCTCCTACTCGCAGCACGGCATCATGCCGCAGATGGAGCGCGATCGCGTCGCCGCCGGTGGCGCCATTGACCTTGCCCCGGCTAACAATCCGGCGCGCATCGACTTCAACCGTCTCCACGAGCGCAGCACCACCGTCGAAGAGGCCATTCTCCTCATGGGCATCGCCGTCGTCGCCGTTGTTGCTCACGCGGAGACTCTGGCGGCTCGATCCTAGTGCACTCCCCCGGTCTGGCTATCGCGCTCGGTACCGTCGCCGCTCTGGCCGATGTCGCAGGCGGCTTCGTCCTCGTCAAGGCGCACGCTGCCGAGCGCTCCCTGCGCTATTTCGTCGCTCTCGGCGCGGGTTTCCTCATGGCCACCACCGTCCTCGAAATGCTCCCGGAGAGCATGAAGTTCAACGCCACCATCGCTCCCATTCTCGTCATGGCCGGCTACTGCGCCATCCATTTTCTCGAGCACACCGTCAACGCTCACTTCCATTTCGGCGCGGAAACCCACGCCGGCGAGTTTGTCTCCGCCCACACCAGCTACTCCGTCCTTGGCGGACTTGCTCTCCACTCGCTTTTTGACGGCGTCGCCATCGGTTCCGGCTTTGCCATCTCCGGCGCGCTCGGCTGGCTCATCTTCGCCGCCATCTTTCTCCACAAAGCCCCGGAAGGTTTCACCATCGCCTCCGTCATGCTGGCCAGCGGTGGCAGCCGCGGAAATGCCTTTCTCGCCACTGTCACCCTTGCCGTCGCCACCGTCAGCGGCGTTCTCTTCATGACGGTCGCCCCCGACCTCGTCGCCTATGGTCTGCCGCTCTCGGCCGGCGTCGGCCTCTATGTCGCCGCCACCGACCTTGTCCCGGAGGTCAACCGCGAACCCGGCATCAAAATGGCCCTCGTCTTCTTCGCCGGCGTCGCCGCATTCCTGCTCCTGCGCTCGCTCGCGCCATCCCTCTGATCACCGCTTCGCGCATCTCAGCGCACCACCAGTCACTCCCGCCCATGCAGCGCCCGCCGAGTCTCTGGTTTTACCTTCATCTCACTCACAGGTACGCTCACGCGATCCTTCCTGTACTCTGAATCGTTCCCCAGGTCCATCGAATACAGCGCCTCCAATCCGCCTGCAAAGACCCGAAAATCATGAAGAACCGCTTCTCCCAGCCCAAAAAGCTTCCGCTCAGCCGCCATCTCCCACTTGTCCACCAGGACCTCTCCGGCGTCTACCGCCGCAATCTCCACAAATGGCTGCTCATCGCGCCCATCATCGGCGTCGCCGCCGGACTCACCATCACCGCCGTCGCCCTGCTCATCCTCAAGGAGATTTGGCCGGCTGTCCTTGGCTACTACCTCCACCATCACTGGGCCATCGTTCCCGGACTCGTCCTCGGTTGCGCCATCACCGGCCTCATCATGCAGTTCTTCACCCCCAACCCCAACCAGCACTCCACCGAAGAGGTCATCCAGTCCTATCACGAGCATGAGGGAGCCATCGACATGCGCCCCTTCGTCCCCAAGCTGCTGGCTGCCGTCACCACCGTCGGCTTCGGCGGCAGCGCCGCGCTGGAAGGGCCAAGCATCTACGGCGGGGCAGCGCTTGGCTCCTGGCTCTGGAAAAAACTATCCCGCTTCCCGCGCTTCCACCTCGACGATCGCGACCGCCGCATCATGCTCATCTGCGGCGCCGCTGCCGGCATGTCCGCCGTCTTCCGCGCCCCCTTCACCGGCATCGTCTTCGCCCTGGAGATGCCCTACAAAGACGATCTCGCTCATGAAGCGCTACTGCCATCGCTCATCGCTTCCGTTGTCTCTTATCTCACCCTCGGCAACTTCTTTCGCAGCGGACCGCTCTTCAACTTCGTCGCAAGCACCGACTACCACACCTCTGACCTGCTCTGGTCCCTGCTTCTCGGCGCGCTCATCGGCCTCATCTCCATGGCTTTTGTCATCACCTTCCGCCGCGTCCGCTCCTGGGTCGTCCGCTGGAGCTGGCCTCACTGGATCAAGCTCGCGCTCGGCGGCCTTGTCACCGGCCTCTGCGGCCTCGGCTTTCTCTTCGCCTACCCCGGCAACCTCGTTCCGCTTGGTCCCAACTACGAGGCCGTGCAAACCATCCTCACCACCGCGCACAGCTCGCGCGAACTTCTTCTCTTCGCCTTGCTCAAGCTGGCCGCCACCGTTGGCACCCTTGGCGCCGGCGGCGTCAGCGCCATGTTTGTCCCGCTCTTTCTCACCGGCGGCAGCCTCGGCATCGCCTTCGCTCAGTCTGTCGTCCACTCCCCGGCCCTCGGACTCTATGCAGCAGTCGGCATGGCCGCCTTCATCGCCGCCGGTTACAAAACTCCGCTCGCTGCCGTGGTCTTCGTCGCAGAAGCCACCGGCGGACACGGTTTCATCATTCCCGCCCTCCTCGGCGCAGCCGTAGCCTACGCCGTCTCCGGCGATGCTTCCGTCTCCGGAGACCAGCGCGTCCACGGCGTCCGCCCAGAGGTTCCCCACCCTCCGGAGTAGGCTTCCTCGCTTCCGGTCTTTCTCCTCGCACTCCCGTTGCACCAGGCGTTTCCCGCCTCGCAACGCCACTCGAACGTCGCCCTGCGCTCCTGCAACCCGACCCGCAAGCCCAACAGAAAACCCTCCGTAAGCCCAAAACAGCGCCACCAGCGCCAGATTTTCATCGTCCAAATCCGTCTCGCAATGGTTTTTGCAACGCACTTTTTAATTTCGTCTACACTGAGAGTGAGATGGAAAGTGCTGTAGCTACCCAACTTCCCCTGCCCAATCGAATTGGTCAACAACTTGGCATCCGCTGGCGCACCATGCTGGCCAATCGCGAAGATCAGGTCTTTCTGCTTCTTTCCCTGGTCATCGGAGCCTTGGTGGGCATGGTTGTCGTCGCCATGATCGTCCTCACCGAACGGCTCGGCATGAGGATCTATCCTGTCGGCAGCGCTGCCTGGAGACGAGTGCTCTTTCCCATCGGAGGCTCACTCGTCCTCGGTTTCCTCCTTGTCCGCTTTTTCCCGTTCGCCCGCGGAACCGCCATCCCGCAAACCAAAGCCGCCGTACAGACCCGCGGCGGATACATCTCTCTCCGCACCGTCCTCGTCAAGTTTTTCTGCACCGCCGCCTCACTCGCCTGCGGCATCCCGCTCGGCCCCGAAGGCCCGTCGGCTCAGATCGGTGCCGGCATGGCCTCCGTTATCGGTCGTTACCTCGGCTTGAAACCTGAAAAAGTCCGCTCCCTTCTGCCCGTCGGAGCCGCCGCCGCCATCGCTGCCGCCTTCAACACACCCATGGCCGCCGTCCTCTTCGCGCTCGAAGAGATCATGGGCGATCTCAACGCGCCCATCCTCGGCTCCGTCGTTCTCGCCTCCGCCACCTCCTGGATGGTCCTTCGCCTCCTGCTCGGCAACAGTCCACTCTTCCATGTTCCGCGCTACTCGCTGGTCCACTCCAGCGAATTCGCCATCTACGCCGTCCTCGGCATCGTCGGCGGCGTCGTCTCTGCTGCATTCACGCGCTTTCTCCTCTATCTCCGCGTACAGTTCCTCTCTCTTCCCAGGAAAACGGTCTGGTGGCATCCCGTCGTCGGCGGCGTCGTCGCCGGACTCATGGGCTGGGCTGTCCCGCAGACCCTCGGCGTCGGCTACGGCTACATCGGCGACGCTCTCAACGGACGCATGGTGCTCAAGATCATGCTTCTGCTCGTCATCCTCAAGTTCTTCGCCGTCACCATCAGCTACGCCTCCGGCAACGTCGGCGGCATCCTCGGGCCGGTCATCTTCCTCGGAGCCATGGTCGGCGGTTCCGTCGGCAGCATCGCCCACCTCCTGCTCCCCACGCACACCGCCACCGCCGGAGCCTACGCCCTCGTCGGCATGGGCGCTCTCTTCGCCGGCATCATCCGCGCACCCATGACCTCCGTCGTCATGATCTTCGAACTCACACGCGATTACGAGGTCATCGTCCCCCTCATGATCGCCAATCTGCTCAGCCTCTTCATCGCCTCCTGGCTGCAAAAGATGCCCATCTACGAGGGCCTTGCTCAACTGGACGGCATCCACCTGCCCCAGCACGGCCAGCAGCACGCCGAGGCCACGCCCGGCAAACTTGTCGTCAACCTCATGCACCCCGCCTCGGAAACGCTCGACGCCACTCAAACCGTCTCCAACACCCTCCAGCAGATTCAGTCCAGCACCTATCGCACATGGCCGGTTCTGCGCGAATCCCGACTCGTCGGCGTTCTCACCCTCGACACTCTCCAGCAAGCCGCCACACGCGGCGATGGCATCCTCCCGCTCACACGCCTCATCCACTCCCAGGACTTCCCCCACGTCCACCCCGACCATCCCCTCTACGTAGCTCTCGAGCGCATGAGCCGCAATGGCCTCCGGATGATCCCTGTCATGGAACGCGACGACGCCAACCGCCTCAGCGGAATCATCACCATGGGCGACGTACTGGCAGCCTACGGCGTCACCGACCACACCGCTCTGTGACACCTCCTTTCATTCCCGCAGGGAATCGGCTTTTTTCAACTCCTCACCACCCCACCCGCGACCCAGGGGAGCGCAAACGCGCGAACGCGCAGTGGCTGCATGCAATGCCCTGTGTGCAATGCAAATGCTATGATCCTGTGTGAAGCGTACGGGAGAAGGTCCATGCACGATTACAAGCATCTGCTGGTAAGTATCTCCAAGGGTGTCCACACCATCCAGTTGGATCGTCCCGGCAAGCGTAACGCTCTTTGTCCTCTCCTCATCGACGAGCTGGTTCAGGCCTTCGACGATGCTGCCCAGGACGATTCCGGCGTTGTCGTCCTTGCCGCCAGTGGCAGCGCATTCTGCGCAGGTCTTGACCTCGACTCACTCGCCACAATTCACGCTCAAACCCGGGAAGAAGTGCGACAGGACTCCGAGCGCATGGCGCATGTTCTGCGCAAGCTCTACACCTTTCCCAAGCCCATCATCGCCGCCGTCAACGGCCCTGCCATCGCCGGCGGCCTGGCTCTGGCCACACTCTGCGATTTCACCTACGCCACCCCCGAGGCCCGCTTCGGCTACACCGAGGTTCGGCTCGGCTACATTCCCGCCATCGTCGCCACCTTCCTCACCCGCCAACTTGGCGAGAAGCGCACCCGCGAGCTGCTCTTGAGCGGACGCATCCTCAAAGCCGATGAAGCCCTGCGCATTGGACTCGTCACCCGCGTCGTGCCCACCGCCGAGCTGAAAGCTGAAGTCAACGCCCTCGCTCACTCGCTGCTTCTCAACAGTCCTCAGGCCATGCGCACCGTCAAGCGCCTGCTCATCCGCCACTCTGCTGACACCCTCGATCAGGAGATTGAAGCCGCCATCGAAGCCAACGCCGAGCAGCACTCCTCGGAAGACTTTCGCGAAGGCATCCGCGCCTACTTTGAACACCGCAAAGCTGACTGGCCCAGCCGCTACATCCCCGCTACCTGATCCAACTCTCCACCACCCCGCCCGCGACCCACGAGCGCGCCGCCGCGCGAACGCGCAGTAGCTCCATGCAATGCATTCCTTGCTTTTGTGGCATACTCACACCAAACCGGTCTGCCTGCTCCGCTGGCAGACCGGTTTCATCTTTGAGGACGCAGGAAGATCAACTCAACTCAGAGCAGGCGCGCACAGGAGGAATGCAATTTCGCGAAAATTTCGCAAACATCCTGAAATCAATATGATACAAAAAATGAAATTCCGCGAAATATGCGTAAGCCATCCATAATCAATCACATAGGTAAAAACACGCCACCCCCCCCCGGGGGGGGTAGCGAAGGCATTACCCAAAACGCATCGCCTTTTCCGTTCAGTGGTGATGGAAGAGCTTCGAATTCAGCGGTATACGAAAAGCAACGGCTCGCAAAACTCTGCGGAACCGCCACCTGAAGCCACTTCACACCGTGAAGTCTTCGAGGGCGTGTGTCAATCCGTTGATCCCGATTCGTCCCCCGATTCGTGCCCTGACTCGTCCGTGGCCGGGGTATTGTCGGGCAGCAGGGTATCAAGGAAGAGCAGGCAGGCTCCGATCACAATCGCCGAGTCGGCCAGGTTGAAGTCTGGCCAGTGGTAGCGGACGATATGGACCTCGATGAAGTCAATGACGGAGCCATAACGGAGCCGGTCCCAGGCATTGCCCAGCGCGCCGCCCAGGATCATCGCCAGCGATAGGCTTGTGAGCGTGAACCGTCGGCTTAGCCGGACCAGCACGACGAGGATGGCCACCGAAGCAGCCAGCGAAAAAGCGACGAGCGCCCAGCGGACGCGTTGCGGAGTGGCCGTGTCGGCAAAGAGCGAGAACGCCGCGCCCTCGTTGAAGACGTGTGTGATGCGAAAGACGCGGGGAATGACGACAATGGCGTGGCCAACAGCGATGTGAACGCGAACCCACTCCTTCGAGATGCGGTCCAGCAGGATGACGGCAGCGGAGATCAGCAGGAGCCAGGGCAGACGGGATTTCGAGGTGGTCATTGAGCGGACTCCGGGGATGCTGCTGTCGGGATTACGGGTGGCTGGATATTCATGGCGCGCAGTGCGGAGTGGCAACGGTCGCAGACGCCTTCCCATGCTCCGTAGGGGCTGACAGCGGGCATGAAGTTCCAGCAGCGGTTGCAACGGTAACCCGTTGCTGGAAGGACGGTTACGCGGAATTCCGAGCCGGGATGGACGGTGACGCGGGAGACGTTGAGGATCTCCTTGAGGTCTGCCGCGTACTTCTGAAGCAGGGCGAGCGGTTCGCCGCTGGCAAATATTTCCAGTTCTGCTTCAAGAGATTTGCCGATCTCTTTGTTTTGACGGGAGTTTTCGAGTGCGACGAGAGCGGCGTCGCGGAGTTCAAGCAGGGACTTCCACTCGGCCAGAACAGGAGCCGAATCGTCCGGGAAGATGCTGACGAGTGAGGGAAAAAGCGTCAGGTGGACACTTGGCGCGCGGTCGGGGACGGCGGGAAGATAGCTCCAGACCTCCTCGGTCGTGAAGCTGAGAATCGGCGCGAGCAGCCGTGTCAGCGCTTCGGTGATCTGCCACAAAGCGGTCTGCGCCGAGCGTCGCGCGATCGACGACGGGGCAAAGGTGTACATCCGGTCCTTGAGCGCGTCCAGATAAAAAGCTGATAGGTCGGCGATTGCGAACTCGTTTATTGCGTGATAGATGCGATGAAATTCGAAAGTGCTGTACCAACCCAGCACGCGCTCCGTCAGGTCGCGGGTCCGGGCCAGCATGTAGCGGTCCAGCGGAAGCAGGTCGGCAAACGGAACGGCGTGAGCCGCCGGGTCAAAGCCGTGGAGGTTGCCGAGCAGGAAACGGAAGGTATTGCGCAGCTTGCGGTAGATCTCCGAGCAGCGCTTCATCAGGTTGTCGCTCGCGGCCATGTCCTCGCGAAAATCGACCGAGGCGATCCAGAGGCGAACGATCTCGGCGCCCATCTTCTCGGCGACTTCGACGGGATCAACGCCGTTGCCCAGCGATTTGGACATCGCGCGGCCCTGCTCGTCCAGGGTCCAGCCGGCGGTAGCCACGTGGGAGTAGGGCGCGCGGTTGCGCAGGGCGACCGAGGCCAGCAGCGAGGAGTGGAACCAGCCGCGATGCTGGTCGCCACCTTCCAGATACAGCACGGTACGGTCAGGCCGATTGTAGAGGTCGCGCAGGTCGGGGTCCGATTCGGCCACGGCATGCCAGCTCGATCCGGAGTCGAACCAGACGTCGAGAATATCCGTTTCCTTGCGGAATTCGCCGTGACCACAGTGCGTGCAGCAGGTTTCGGCGGGGATCAGGTCGCGGACGGCGACGGCGTGCCAGGCTTCGGCGCCCTGCTGCTCAAAGAGGACGATGATCCGTCGGTTGAGCGCCGGGTCAAGCAGTGGCTCGTTACAGCCCGTGCAAAGCAGCACGGCGATGGGTACGCCCCAGATGCGCTGGCGAGAGATGCACCAGTCGGGCCGCGTGGCGATCATGTTGGTGATGCGCTCCCTGCCCCAGGCCGGATCCCAGACAACACGATCAATCTCCTCGATCGTGCGCTGGCGAAAGGTCGTCGCGCTGCCGTCAGCGCGAGTCACTGGGGTTTCGAGGCCAATGAACCACTGCTCGGTGGCGCGGAAGATGACCGGCTTGTGGCAGCGCCAGCAGTGAGGATAGGAGTGGTGAATATCCTGCTGGGCAAGCAGTGCGCCGCGCTCGCGCAGCAGTTCGATGATGAGCGGGTTGGCGGCAAAGACTTTTTTCCCGTCGAAAGCCGGCGGCTCAGCTTCAGGCCACAGGGCAGAATCCACGCGGAGAACGCCTGCGTTATCCACGCGGCAGGTAGGGTCCAGGCCGTACCGGACGCCGGTGTAAAAGTCGTCCGCACCGTGAGAGGGTGCCGTGTGTACAGCGCCGGTGCCTTGATCTGCCGTCACGTAGTCGGCCAGAACACCAAGAATGGAGCGATTCAGAAACGGATGCTGGAAGGTTGAGTGTTCCAGTGAAGATCCAGAAAATCGAGCAATCTCGTTGAATCCTTTAAGATTACATGCAGAAGTCACCTGTTCGGCAAGCGCGGCTGCAACGACATAGACCGGGCCGTTCGGCTCCGGCGCGGCCAGCGCAACGTATTCAAAGTCAGGATGAAAGGCGACGGCAAGAGAAGCGGGAAGCGTCCACGGAGTGGTGGTCCAGATGATCGTGAAGACCGGACGACCGGCGAGCGCGGGGCTGAGCGTGGCGGCAGACGACGTGAGCGCGTACCGGACATAGACCGAGGGGCTGGTGTGCATCTCGTACTCGATCTCGGCGTCGGCCAGCGCTGTGCGGTCGTGAATGCACCAGTAGACGGGTTTGAGGCCGCGGTAGACAAAGCCGCCTTCGAGGAATCCGTAGAAGGTTTCGAGCGTCCTCGCCTCATAGTCGCGAGACATCGTCGTGTACGGCGATTTCCAGCGTCCGAAGCAGCCAAGGCGCACGAACTGCGAGGTCTGGAGATCAACAAAGCGCTGGGCGTAAGCGCGGCAGGCAGCAAGCACGTCGGCGGCGGGCATCTCCAGCTTTTTGCGCCCAAGCTGCTCGTCCACCTTGATCTCGATCGGCAGGCCGTGGCAGTCGTAGCCGGGAACGTAAGGGGAGTTGAAGCCGGCCATGGTCTTCGATTTGACGACGAAGTCCTTGAGTCCCTTGTTCAGCGCGTGGCCCAGGTGCAGCGGTCCGTTGGCGTAGGGTGGGCCGTCGTGGAGCAGGTAGGTTGGGCGGGGCTGGCCGTCGACCGGCTCGGTCGCGGCCTGGCAAATCTGGCCATAGAGGTCCATCTCGTCCCACAGGGCAAGCTGCTGCGGCTCGCGCTGGGGCAGATTGGCCTTCATGGGAAAGTCGGTCTGCGGGAGCGTAAGCGTGGACTTGAGTTCGGGCACGGCGGGGTCGGTGTGAAGATTGGATGATTGCATGATGTCGAAATTCCAGTGTAAATCGACGACAGAGGAAAAATCCGATGACTTGAGTAGGTTGGTTTCGTCTATTGTGAAGAGAGATGCGAAATGGGCACGTGGTGGAGACAGTTTTTGGCTGTATCCAGCATAATAAGTAGATGAGCTAAGCAGCAGGCGCGGCTCTTCAGAATCCACGACAGGTGTCTGCGGGCAAATCCCCAACTGGCAGACAAGATGGAATCGATGACCAACGACGTAATGAATCCACCGGAAGAAGAGCTTGAGATGGCGGAGCCGAAAGCTGCGGCGAAGGCGGCGAAGAACGAATCCGCAACCGATGGGCTGGAGGCGCTGACGGGGAAGGCGTTTGAGCAGAAGGGCCTGTTTGCCGAGCTGTACGAGAATCTGTACGACGCACTGTTTCCGCCGAAGCTGCCGCCGCTGGAGCTGACCAGCAAGCCGCTAGCGGTGAAAGATCCGCTGGCGACGGAACGGAATCCGGTTTCCTATGCGATCTCGGCGGGGATCAATGTCGGCATTCTGCTGATTGCGCTTTTTGCGTTTCGTCACCAGATTGTGCAGGCCGTGGCTCCCAAGCTGGTGAACCTGGGGAATATCGACATTCCTGCCTGGAAGCCGGTTTCACCCAAGGGGGGAGCGATCGGCGGTGGCGGCGGTGGCGGCGACCATGATCTGGTGAACCCGATCAAGGGAAGGTTGCCGAAGATTGAGAAGAATCCGATCGTGACGCCGCAGGTCATTCGCAACGATCACCCGAAGCTGGCAATGGAGCCAGCGGTGAACGTGCAGCAGAATATCAAGCTGCCGGACAATCCGACGTTGCCCAATGTGGGACTGCTGAACTCGACCAACAACGTTGTGCTCTCGAACGGCCAGGGCGCGCATGGCGGAATGGGTTCCGGATCGGGCGGCGGACTGGGCAGTGGCAGCGGCAATGGCGTCGGGCCTGGGTCGGGTGGCAACACCGGCGGTGGCGTCTATCAGGTGGGCAACGGCGTCACGGCTCCTGTGGCAACCTATCAGCCCGAGGCCGAGTTCTCCGAAGAAGCTCGGCGCGCCAAGTATGAAGGCACGGTACTGATCGGGTTGATCGTCGATGCGCAGGGAAGGCCGCAGAACGTGCATGTGGTGCGCTCGCTGGGCATGGGGCTGGACGAAAAAGCTCTGGAGGCTGTCCGGCAGTATCGCTTCAAGCCAGCGTACAACAAGGCTCTGCACAAGCCGGTGCCGGTGATGGTGGACGTTGAGGTCAACTTCCGGCTCTTCTGAGCGCGGCGAGCTTAGCCAAGCACGACGATGGGCTGGAAGAGTGTTCCGGCGATCCGTCGCGCGATGGCGACCAGATCGTGCGGTCCGCTGAAGACCTTGACGAGTGAAGTCAGCGAAAACTCCGGCAGATTCACTTGAGCGCCGTTGCGCAATCGTCCCAGCGTGACCTCGTCGGCGGTGACGGCGGGAAATTCGGGCAGGAGGGTGCGCGGATGGAGGCAGAGCGCTGCGATGCTGCCAGCGCCGTCGCCTGCGCTGTTGGTCAGAGTTTCGAGAGAGGCAAGCGTGTGGGCGTGTTCCAGCGTGAAAGCTCCGGCTTGTGTGCGGCGCAGTGAAGCCAGATGAGCGCCGCAGCCCATGCGCTGGCCCAGATCATGAGCGATGGAGCGAATGTAGCCGCCGGCGCTGACCGTGATCGTGAACGTGGCAAGGCCGTCGGCAAAGGATTCGATGGTAAACCGGGAGACGTGGATGGGCACGGGCTGGAGAGTGACGGGTTTGCCCTGGCGCGCAAGCTGGTGCGCGGGCGTGCCGGCGATCTTCTTGGCCGAGTAGACGGGCGGCATCTGCAGAATGTCTCCGCGAAGCGGAGCGGCGGCGGCAAGCAGCTCGTCAAGCGTGAAGCGGACAGGTTGCGTGGGAGTGGTGGGCGTACCGTCGGCGTCCCAGGTCTCCGTAGCAAAGCCGAAGCGGATGGAGCCGGTGTAGGTTTTTTCTGCCGTGGCAAAAAACTGCGCCAGGCGCGTGAAGCGGCCAACCAGCACGGGCAGAACGCCGGTCGCGAGCGGGTCGAGCGTGCCAAGATGGCCGATGGAGCGCTCGCCGGTGAGGCGTCGCAGCCGATGAATGACGTCGTGCGAGGTGATGCCAGAGGGTTTGTCGAGTACGAGGAGACCGTTCACTGTACTACTGTATCGTTTCGGATGGGCACTTTGCTGGACTGCGCTTCCTGACGAGCGGGTCTGAGTTTCTTGACAAGCGGGTGTGGATGTTGTCTTCTACCGTGAAGTTCGTCTTCACGGATTCGAGGTTTGCCGCGACGCTTCGAAGCAGTCCTGAGCAAGGGTTGCGCGAGTGTTGACTGGAATTTGGAGGTTACGGGATGAAGTCCATTCTCTGGTTTCGCATCGCTTCCATTCTGCTGTTTCTCTACGGAGTCGGATACTCGTTCAGCTTCCTCGTCTTTCGTCCGTACACGCGCGAGGGTCGCGCCGTCTGGTCGCTGATGCGGAGGACGCGCATTCCGGAGGGCGAGTCCACGGTGACCTACAGCGATTTTTATATGGGTTTCGGGCTCTACGCCGCTGCACTGTTTTTCTTTGAGTCCTTCCTCGCATGGTATTGCAGCTTTCTGGTTGGCGAATACATTGAAGGAGCGATCGTGCTGGCGTGGAGTCTGCTGGTGCTGCAAATCATCAGTCTGGTGCTGTCGTGGCGCTACTTTGGCACGGTGCAGGCTCTCATGTCCGTGGTAACAGGCGGAAGCGTCGGTATCGCGCTGGCTCTGGTAACGCCGATTCGTCTGTAAGCAGTCAACGGAATTCGAGTGCGCGCAGGCGACCCTGTCATGCGACAACAGGGATGACCTCGGTCGAGACGTGGGCATCCATTTCGCGGCGAAGATCGCGCAGCGGCTGACCGGTGTGCTGTTGCAACTCGCGCTGAATCTCGGCCACGATGGAGAGCGCGACCGAAGCGGCTCCGTCGCCGCCCAGGTCCAGCCCCATCGGCGCGTGGATACGCTCCATCCACTGCCGTGCCAGCCGCGTCGCAGCGTCTCTGCTCTCATGCGCCGCAGCCAGCTTCTCGACGATCTCTGCCGTGCGGGAGCGCGGTCCAAGCACGCCCAGATAGGCAAGATCGCGGTGGAGCAGCACGCGCAGGGCACCCGTGTCCTGTTCGAGACTGTGGCTCATCAGCGTCGCGACATCCATCGGGCGCAGCAACAGCGCCTTCCAGACCGACTCGCTGGTTGTGCTCACCGCATCGGCCTGAGGAAACCGTTCCTGAGTGGCCAGATGACTGCGCCCGTCGAGGACCGTCACATGCCAGCCCAGCTCGTGAGCCATGCGCGCCAGAGGCTGCGCGTCATTGCCAGCGCCCACAATGAGCAGTCCTGTGCGTGGCGCCATCCACTCGACAAACGCGTTCTCCGCCAGGCGAGATCGCCGATGGAGAAATGCTTCCTCTGCAAGTGAGGCCAGCGTCTCCACTGGATCGGCGGGTGAGCTTCCGGTGAGAGCCGCTCCTTCGATGCGCCACTGGTGCCGGGCCATGTGTTGGCCGTCTGTGCCGGTGACGACCGCCATCCCGAGCCGATCGCGAAATGCCTGCTCCATGGCCAGCAAAAGCGGCTCAGCCGTCGGGCGACGCTCCAGCAGGATGTGTACCACGCCGCCACAGCCCATTCCGAAGGGCACATCGCCATCCTCGGCGTGCGTGGAGTAGGTGCGAATCGTCGGGCCGTTCTCCGTATGCCAGAAGGCTTTTTTCGCCACCTCGGCTTCCAGACAGCCTCCGCTGATGGTTCCGGAGCGCCGACCGTCGGCGGCCACAATCATCCTCGCGCCCGGTTTGCGATAGCCGGAGCCTTCGACGGCGAGAATGGTCGCCAGCACATAGTCTTCGCCCGAGGCGCGGAGCGAACGCCAAAGCGGGCCGATTGCCTGCATCTCATTCATAGCTAAACCTCGCGCTCTGCCCGGGCAGAGACCTCAGGCTTCGCGGATCTCCGATTGCAGCAGATCCTCAATCCGGACAGGCAGCTTGCGCACACGCACGCCCGTGGCGTGATAGACCGCCGAAGCAATGGCCGGAGCTACGCCCGCCAGCCCGATCTCGCCGATGCCGCGCGCACCATAGCTGTTCAGCGCATAGTCGGGATAATCGAGGAAGGTCACGTCGATCTCCGGGCAATCCGGAGAGGTTGCCATCAGATAATCCGCCAGATTGCCGTTGATGGGCTGGCCGTTGCGTGGGTCATAGACGGTCTCTTCGAGCAGCGCCATGCCCACGCCCATCACGACCGCGCCTTTGATCTGGTTCGCTCCGGCCCGGGGATTGATGATGCGCCCCGCGTCGATCACGGTGACCACGCGGCTTACGCGCAACCGCGCAATCTCCGGCTCCCACTCTACCTCGACAAACTGCGCGCCAAAGCTGTGCATCGACAGGGCTTTCGTCTTGGGATCCTCAAAGGCCGAGCCGGAGGTGCTGTCTCCGCTGACGCCATTGAGCCGGGCCGCAGCCAGGACGCTCTCAAAAGGCACTCCCTGAGCCGGGGCATCGGTCGAGCGGTGGATGCGGCCCTCGGTCAGACGAAGCGTCTTTGCGTCCACGCCGTTGAGCGGTGTCCCCGGCGTTGAAGCCGCAATCTGGAGCAGGGAAGCGATGGCGTTGTCGGCGGCCCCGGCCACGGCCGGCAGCACGGTTGCCGTTGACCAAGATCCACCCGAAAGCGGACCCTCGGGCATGGTTGTGTCGCCGAGCAGCACTTCAATGCGCTCAAACGGCAGGCCAGTTTTCTCTGAGAGCACCTGAGCAAAGATCGTATAGAGGCCCGTTCCCACATCCTGCGTGGCACATCGCGCGCGCGCCTTGCCGTCCGCGCCCAGTTCCACCGTCGTCGAACAGCCGAAGCGATAAGCGCCCCAGCTTGCTGCGGCCATTCCCCATCCGAGCACCTTGCCATCGCGCCGCATCGACCCGACGCCGGGCGTCCGCCTGCTCCAGCCGAACTTTGCGCTGCCCGTCTCCAGACACTCGCGCAGGTGGCGCGAGGAAAACTTCTGCCCGTTGCTCTCGTCGATGGTGGCATCGTTTTTCAGCCGCAGTTCGACAGGGTCCATCTTCAGCGCCACGGCCAGCTCGTCCATCGCCGACTCCATGGCAAACAAACCCGGCACTGCGCCCGGCCCGCGCATTGGTGCCGGTGAACCAACATTGCGCTGCACCAGCGCCGAGGTCACCGTCAGGTTGGGCACGCTGTAAAGGTAGGGCGTGGCCTCGCCGCAGCCCTCATCAAAGTCATCCACCATCGAGGTGTGGTTCAGCGCGTCCTGACGGAGCGCCACCAGCTTGCCGTCAGCACTGGCCGCGATGCGGAAGCGCTGTTCGGTCAAGGGGCGATGACCGACGTTGGAAAACATCATCGTCCGCGTAACCACGAGCTTGACGGGACGCTGCAACCGGCGGCTGGCTACGGCTGCCAGCGCGCAGTGTGACCAGGGAAACAGCTTGCCGCCGAATCCTGAACCAAGAAATCTTGTGACCACCGTGACGTTTTCCCGCGGCACACCCAGAATCTGCGCCATCGCATTGCGATGGTTCACCACGCCCTGTGTGCTTTCGTAGAAGGTGACCGAATCGCCTACCCAGGAGGCTACCGTGGAATGCAGTTCGATTGGATTGTGCGTCTCCACGGGCGTGACATAGGTCTGGTCCACCTGGACGGCTGCGGCGGCAAAGGCATCATCGACCTTACCGCGCGAGGAGACCGTGTGCCACTTGCCTGCAAACGGCTCCAGCTCGCCGTTGACGCTGGGCGTTTCGGCAGAGTACTCGACTTGGACGGCTGCTGCTGCCGCGGTAGCCTGTTCCAGCGTCTCCGCCACCACCAGCGCCACATACTGACCCCAGTAATAGATCCGGTTGTCTTCAAACGGCGGACGCGTCTCGCTTACCGTCGCACTTGGATCATTGGGCACGGCGCGGTAGATGCGCTCGATGTTGCCGTGGTGCAGCACATCGAGCACGCCGGGCATGGAGCGCGCCGCGCTCACGTCCAGGCTGCGAATGGTCCCGTTCCCCACGGTTGCCTGCACGGGCACGGCGTGGACAGTGCCGGTCAGGTGGAAGTCAGCGGCATACTGCGCCGCCCCCGTCGTCTTCAGCGGGCCGTCGATGCGGGAGACTGGCCGTCCTATGATTCCGTGTGGGCTGGTTCCGTTCGGGCTGGTACCGTTTGGACTGGAAGTGGTGCTGGCCATCGGATATCCTTTCGTTCCACGCCTGTGGTGCCTGGGTTGCTGTGTTGGTGCCTGTGCGGATGAAACCATGCATGGCTGCTATCCCGGCAGCCGGAGCCGGGCAGTCACGCTCAGTATCCAGGCTATGCACCAGGCTATGCAGCCACAAGCTTGATGCCAGGCTCGATGTCAGACATGACAGCCATGTCTGGTGGCCTGATGTGCTCCCCCGAACGACTTGCTCAGGCCGTAGCTGTGGTCAACGCGCGCACGATGCAGCGCTTGGCCAGCTCAACCTTGAATCCATTCTCGCTTTGTGGTTTGGCGTCTTTGAGCGCCGCCTCAGCCGCAGCGCGGAAGTGGGCCGCTGTCGCCGGCTTGCCCATCAGCACGGTCTCGGCCTCGTGCGCGCGCCACGGACGCGTTCCGACGCCACCGAGCGCTACACGCACAAAACGGATGTGCCCGCCGCTGGTTTCCGCCACCACGGCTGCTGAAGTCAAAGCAAACTCATACGAGGCTCGGTCGCGCAGCTTGAGATATACCTGCTTCGATCCCTTGCGCGGAGCTGGCAGGGTCACGTGAGCAATCAGTTCGCCTGGCTCCAGCGCATTCTCCACATTCGGCGCTGTTCCGGGCAGCTTATAGAAGTCGGCAATCGTGATGGCGCGCTTGCCCTTTGCGCCCTCCACATGAACCGTCGCTTCGAGCGCCGTCATGGCGACTGCCATATCTGACGGATGCGTGGCGATGCAATCTGCGCTGGTGCCCAGAATCGCCATCATGCGATTGTGCCCGCCGATGGCTGCGCAGCCCGAGCCGGGATTGCGCTTGTTGCAGTTGCTGTAGCTGGTGTCGCGGAAGTAGGGGCAGCGCGTGCGTTGCAGCAGATTTCCGCCCGTTGTCGCCATGTTGCGCAACTGCGGCGAAGCGCCCGAGAGCAGCGCCTGAGAGAGCACAGCGTACTGCGCTTTGATCGTTTCGTGGTGTGCCAGATCGGAGTTGCGCACCATCGCGCCGATCAGCAGTCCGCCATCCGGCTGCGTTTCCACGGAAGACAGCGGAAGGCCGGTAATATCCACCAGCATCTTCGGCGTCTCGACGCCCTGCTTCATGAGATCGACCAGGGTTGTGCCGCCACCGATGAACCGTCCGCCGGCCGCTGCTGCCTGATCTACGCTCTGAGCTTTGCTGTAGCTGAAACTTTGCATCGAAGTCCTCGATTCCCGATTTCGTTTCTTTCGCCTGACTCTCAGCCGTTCATCTTCATCTGGCTGCGTACCTGCTGGAAGGCCGCAACGATATTCGGATAGGCGCCACAGCGGCAGATGTTGCCCGCCATGCCTTCCTTCACTTCCGCGTCGGATTCGCCGACAGGCTCTTTCAGCAGGGCTACCGCGCTCATGATCTGGCCGCTGGTGCAGTAGCCGCACTGATAGCCGTCATGCTCCACAAAGGCCGCCTGCATCGGGTGCATCCGCGTGGGAATGCCCAGTCCTTCGATCGTCGTCACTTCCTTGCCTGCCACCATCACGGCGAGCGTCAGGCAGGAGTTGACGCGCCGCCCATCCACATGGACCGTGCAAGCGCCGCACTGGCCGTGGTCGCAGCCTTTCTTGGTGCCTGTCAGGTAAAGCCGCTCGCGAAGCGCGTCCAGCAGTGTGACGCGCGTATCCAGCACACCCAGGTCATGCTGCTCTCCGTTGACCGTCAGCACGGTATGCGTTCCGCCTGCGCCTTCTGTCATCGGCGGCGCGGCCACTGCCGCGGCGGAAAGTGGAGCTGCACCGGCGATCAGGCCCGTTGCGCCCAGCCCGGTGAGAAACGTTCGTCGGCTGAGGGGAATGCTGGTCGCGCCCGGCGATTCCAGCTCTAACTCTTGTTGATCCTCGCGCAGGATTGTCTCTTCCGCCATGGTGACCTCCGTCTTTGCCATCATCCTACCTGAATGGTTGGACCTCTGAACAGTCCTAAATCGTGAAACCAGCGCCGCGGTTCTTCACCCGGTGAAAAAGCAGTGCGTTTTTACTCGCGCGGGCTAAAAACTTTCCAGCATATCGGCGACCAGAGCATGAGCCAGGTCTCGCGAAAGCCGAGCCATCGCCGCAGGGTCTTCATCGAGATAGGTGGTCAGGTCGGTTGTGGACTGATACTGCTGGCGAAAGACGTAGTTGTCGTTCTGGTAGAGCACGTGTCCGTCCCGGGCGACCAGCCTGACTGCGACCACAACGGTGATGAGAAAGCTGGAGGACTCCTGCGTCACGGAGTTGTAGGTCAGCGGAGCCACAGTCTGGCTCACAATCGTCCCGTGCAGCACCGCGTCGGCATCCGGATTGTCGGACGGCAGGACACGTAGCCGCGTGCGCGTGAGCAACTCGCGAACCACGGCCTGGGTCATCACGGTTTCAGTATGGTTGCTGGTTGTGCGCGTGGCAAAGACAGGAACGGACAAAGTACGCGTACCCTGCGGCAGGTGCGTGGCACCGCCCATCGTGTGATAGCCGCAACCGGCCACAAACGCGCTGAGGATAACCAGCGCCACGCAACAAACGTACTGTTTCGTCTTCGAACGACGGCCCATAGTTTCTGATTGTAGTGGGCCGCGGCCTGACCTCGCTGCTGGCTCGCCCTGGCCCTTCGCGCGATAGCATCAGACTATGAACTGGATATTCTGGGCCTTGCTCTCCGCGCTCTTTGCCGCAGCTACCGCAATTCTTGCCAAGATCGGCGTCGCACACGTGGACTCCAACCTGGCCACGGCTGTTCGCACCACTGTCGTGGTCGTCTTCGCATGGATCATTGCGGTTGCGCTGGGCAAGCATCATGAGTTTCGCGAGCTGGACGGACACACTTTGCTCTTTCTGGGGCTTTCGGGGCTGGCCACGGGACTTTCCTGGCTGTGCTACTTCCGCGCGCTTCAGCTTGGACCGGCCTCGCGCGTCGCTCCACTGGACAAGCTCAGCGTGGTGCTGGTGATCGTCTTTGCCGCACTTTTTCTGGGGGAAAAGCTTAGTCCGATGGCCATTCTGGGCGGTGTGCTGATTACCGCCGGAGCCATTGTGATGACCCTGGCCTGAGACCGTGTTTCGATTCGAGTGAGCAAACAAGCCGCCATCGCTCGCGCAGGCCATGAAAATCCGGCTGCCGCAAGCGCGACAGCCGGATATGTGTGACGGGGATGGAGTGGAGTTGGCTGAAGCTCAGGGCAGGGGTTTATGCCGGAGCCGGGGAGCCTTCGGAGAATCCGGGGCCACGGCCACTTTCCGGCTTGAGGACGGCCGGCGCGCTGGGGCTGCCCGGATCGCTGGGTGAGGCCAGAGTGGAACGCATCGGCGGCAGTTCCTTGCCCTCGATCAGCATTCGCACCTCGTCGGCGTCGATGGTTTCGCGCTCCAGAAGCGCTGCTGCAATGCGGTGCATCGCATCGCGGTTGGCATCGAGAATGGCATAGGCAGACTGGTAAGCCTCGTCGATGAGCCGACGAACCTCCTGGTCGATCTGTCGCGCTGTCTCCTCGGAGAAATCGCGGTGCTGGGCAATCTCGCGGCCCAGGAAGATCTGCTCTTCCTTCTTGCCAAAGGTCAGCGGTCCCAGTCGGCTCATGCCGTACTCGCAGACCATCCTGCGAGCCAGATCGGTGGCTGTCTCAATGTCGCTGCCTGCGCCTGTTGACATCTGCCCCAGGAAGATCTCCTCAGCTACGCGACCGCCGTAGGCTGTGGCAAGTCGTGTCTCCAGATATTCGCGGGTATAGTTGTGGCGGTCGCCCGGCAGATAGACCGTGACGCCAAGCGCCATGCCTCGCGGAATGATGGTGACCTTGTGGATCGGGTCCGTGTGATCGCGCAGGACACTGACCAGCGCGTGGCCGGCTTCGTGATAGGCCGTCACCTTCTTTTCCTCATCGGTGAGCAGCATGGACTTGCGCTCGGCGCCCATCAGCACCTTGTCTTTGGCCAGCTCGCAGTCGTACATCGTTACCTGCTTGCGATTGGCGCGAGCCGCCGTCAAAGCCGCCTCATTCACCATATTCGCCAGGTCTGCGCCGCTGAAACCCGGTGTTCCGCGCGCCAGCACATTCAGGTTGACGTCGTCAGCCACGGGAACTTTCTTGATGTGTACGCGCAGGACTTCTTCCCGGCCACGCACGTCTGGCAAGCCGACCACCACACGCCGGTCGAAACGTCCGGGACGCAACAGCGCCGGGTCGAGCACGTCGGGCCGGTTGGTTGCCGCAACCAGGATGACGCCGTCGTTGGACTCGAATCCATCCATCTCGACCAGCAACTGGTTCAGCGTCTGCTCGCGCTCGTCGTGTCCGCCGCCGAGGCCAGCGCCGCGGTGCCGACCGACGGCGTCGATCTCGTCGATGAAGATGATGCACGGAGCGTTTTTCTTACCCTGCTCGAAGAGGTCGCGCACACGGCTTGCACCGACGCCGACAAACATCTCCACAAAGTCTGAACCGGAGATGGAGAAGAACGGAACATTGGCTTCGCCTGCGACGGCGCGCGCCAGTAGCGTCTTGCCGGTTCCCGGAGGGCCGACAAGGAGCACGCCCTTGGGAATCCGTCCGCCCAGTTTTTGAAAGCGCTGTGGCTCGCGGAGATACTCGATGATCTCCTTCAGCTCTTCCTTGGCTTCGTCGACTCCGGCCACGTCCTTGAAGGTGATCTTTTTCTGCTGCAAAGAGAGCAGCCGGGCGCGGCTCTTGCCAAACGACATGGCCTTGTTGCCGCCGGCCTGCATCTGCCGCATGAGGAAGAACCAGATACCCAGGATCAGCACAAGCGGGCCGACGTTCATCAGGATTGGCCAGAGCAGGCTGCCCTGCGCATCCTTGATCGTCGTGGAGACCTTGGCATCATTCAACTGGGTGAACATGTCGGGGTAGTTTGTGGGAACCGTTGTGTGGAACTGAGGCAGTTCCTTGCCGTCGCCCTTCAGGTGGCCATGCACTTCCATGCCCTGCACCACCACATCGTTGACCTGGCCACCCTTGACCTTTTCCAGAAACGAAGAAAAGGGCAGGTCCTGTTCCTTGGCTCCCATCACTGCGCTCTGCCGTACGACGCCAAACAGCAGCACCAGACAGATGATGATGAATGCCCAGAACATGATTGTCTTTACCGTAGAATTCACCGGAACTCCTTTTGCTGCAACGACCAGCTTGCCTATGCCCGCTCGTCACACCTGATTGGACGCTCATCCTGGGCGAAAAGTGGCAACGATGTGCTACTTTCGCTCTGCTCGCGCCAACTTTCAGACGCACTTCCACAGCATACTGATTGTACCCTGTTTCCGCTTGATCCAAGCGGAGAACCCCGGGCGTTTTCCTGAAACCGTATCTCGCCGCGGATCACGAAATCTGTTTTGCCACTACTTCCGCAGAGGACTCCACGTCCACGCCCTGCATCCACAGAATGGCTCCGGCGCACTCCATGACCAACCAGTTCTGACGGTCGGAGCCGGTCACTTTCATTCGTTCGAGCACTTCCTTGACCTTTTTGGGACCGCTGGAGTGCCGCAACCGCACCCGATCTCCGGCCCGCCATGGTCGCACCACGGCTTCTCCCGGCTCACAACCGCTGACTGAAAACCGCCATCCCAGAGCTTCGGCCGTGCCCGGGACCGGAAAACGCTTTGGCTCAAGCGCAGCACCCTCAAGAGCGCCCTGGCTCAGTCGCAGTTCCCGCGCCGTCCGCTCTGCCACGAGTCCGCCGGCCAGCGTTCGTCTTTCGCCTGCTCGACCCTTCAAGGCCAGCGAGCGCAGTCCCTCGGTTGCCTCAAAGTCGGCTGCGGCCCCGGCTTGTTCCGCAGCTCGTCGCAGCAGCCGCCGCTGCACAGCCACCGGCAATCCGGCCAGCCGCACCGCATCCAGAGCGACCGTTTGGCCTGCGGCTCTGCCCCCGCCACGCACAGGCTGACCCTGCATCACCAGCGTCGCGGTCAGCCGGTCGATCTCCGTGGCCCAGTAGACTTCTTCTTCGCGCGCCAGTGTGGCCGTCTGTGCCAGATGCGTTTTGATCTGAGGATTCCACCGCTCCAGCTCGGGCAGCAGCTCATGCCGAATCCGATTCCGCGTGAAGACCGTCTGCCGATTGCTGCTGTCCTCGCGCCACGGCTGGCCGCGCTCGCGCAGCCATGCTTCCACCTGCGCCCGGCGCACGGCCAGCAAGGGACGGATGATTTGACCCTGTGCGCGCTGGACGACGGGGAAGATTGCCGCGAGTCCCTCCGTCCAGGCGCCACGCAGCAGCTTGCCCAGCACTGTCTCTGCCTGATCGTCGAGCGTGTGCGCGGTCGCCACGGCATCGACTCCGTGCTCGGCCATCAGCTCGTCCCACCAGGCGTAGCGCAGACGCCGGGCTGTCTCTTCCAGTCCATCTCCGGCACGTTCGGCCTGTGTATCGACGCGCCGGACGCGGAGTTCCAGGCCGAGCCGCCCGGTCAGCTCCCGAACAAAGGCTTCGTCCTCGTCGGATTCTGCACCGCGCAGCCCGTGATTCACATGCACCGCCTGCAACCCGATGCCCAACTCGGCCGCGCGCTCGGCCAGAGCCAGTGTCAGCGCCACAGAATCTGCGCCGCCCGACACCGCCACGGCCACGCGCAGCCCAGGCCGCAGCAGCTCACAGTCCAGCTTCAGCTCAGCCTTCATTGGATTTCCTTCTGTCGCAATCTCGCCGTTGCCTCATGCTCGCACGAAAGACCAGCTTCGCATGAAAGTCCGGACACACACGAACGTCCAGACGTGTGCGAAACACTGGGCACAGCCAGAGCAGGGAAGCGGCAGGCAAGCGGCAAGGATGCGCGCGCCCTCAGCTCCACTCCGGAAACTGCGTCTTGTGCAGATTCAGCGGAGCAATCGCCGCCATATCCGCATCGCTCAGCGCAAAGTCGAAAATATTCAGGTTCTCCATCCGATGCCCGTGCTGCTGCGACCGAGGAATCGCCACAATCCCTCTCTGGTAATGCCATCGCAGGCTCACCTGGGCATTGTTTTTTCCATATTTTTTCCCAATCGCGGCCAGCGTGCTGTTCGTGAACAGCCCATTGCGGCCCTCGGCCAGCGGTGCCCACGCTTCCATCTGTATCCCATGCTGCTTCAGGTACTCGTATTGCCTGTCTTCCTGAAAAAACGCATGGGTTTCGATCTGATGAACCGCCGGTTTCACCTCACTGTTCGCAATCAGGTAGTTCATCTGGTCGAAATCCGCATTGCTCATCCCGAGCGCCTTGATCCTGCCCGCGTGATACAGATCCTCCATCGCCTTCCACGAACCCTTCCAGTCGCCGCCCGAGGGCCGGTGAATCAGATACAGGTCCAGGTAATCGGTATTCAGCTTGTCCAGCGAAGTCTGAAATCCCTTCTTCGCCTGCTCGTAGCCCATATCCGTCTTCCACAGCTTGGAAGTGATGAACAGCTTCTCGCGCCGGATTCCGCTCCGCCGGATTCCTTCGCCCACGGCTTCTTCGGAGTTGTAGATCATCGCCGTGTCAATCAAGCGATAACCCAGCGCAATCGCGTCGGCCACGCTGCCCGGGTCGCCTTTCAGCGTCATCGTGCCAAACCCCAGCCGCGGCATGCGCACGCCGTTATTCAGCGTCACCGACGGAATCGAACTGGCCGCAGTGTCGGTGCTCGCTGCGGCCAAAGATCGCACCCCTCCCAGGCCGAGAAGCATGGCTGAGGCGGCAAATCGCGCGCTGGTTTGCAGGAATTCGCGGCGGTCAGTTCCGTTTGTTTCGCATCTTTTCTTCATGTCGGCATCTCACTCGGATGGCGTTGTCCCCGTTCCGGCATCGCGGCAGTTCGTCCTTGACTATTTCGCGCCACCGCACGGAATGTCAAGCCGCCGCCCTGCATCGGAAACGCGCTTTTCGAGAAACGCACCCTCCGCCCGGTGAGCACCCACTGTGTCCGCGCAGGACAATCACGAAAAGATTTTGGAATCGATAACCTTCAGCACCCCAGCCTCAACCGCAGCGAGAGCTATCGCCCAGACCAAAACCGGAGCCATGCGAAAAGCGTTTCCGGACGATGAGGCGACGAGCTGGCCGGAAAACGCTCCGATCAGCAGGCCAAATGAAGCCGAATAGATGTAGAGGAATGGCCGCAATGTCTCCGGCTTCTGCCCCAGCACAGACAAAAGGAATGCAAACAGAGCCAGCATTCCAATTACCAGTCCCAGCGCCAGCCCCGCATACGCGAATTTCCCCATCCAGCCATTTGGCTGCCCGTTGATATCGAAATGCACCGGAATCACCGGCGCAAGCAGGCGATAGCCGCGAACAAGGCAAACCACGTAATAGACTGCCGCAGCCACAGGCGCTCCCAGCAGCAGGTACAATCGCATAGAAACTGAACTCGACATTTCCCTCCCATTGCACTCAAACTTGAGTCGTCTGAAGCAATAGCAAGATCAATTCATAAGAGACCTATTATTGATTCGGCGCAGAAGGAATTCGACTATGCCGCATCAACGCATTCCTTCCGCGCCAGATCGATAGTATTTACAGTCAGAGATGCAAAGGCTGATGGAAGTCCTGCTCAACCGAACCACACAATGGATTTTGACCAGTCCGCTGGAAGCCAGTAGCCATTTCTGTCGGACCAACACTTACGAGCATCACCAACCAGAATGTAGTTCTGACAAAAAGACAGTACCATGCAATTTGAAAAACGCAACTGAAAAGCGTGAAAAGTTCAGATTTTCTATGACAAGCAAACGTCTCGTGTTTCCGCCTGGAAGGATCATCCACTCCTCACCGCAAAGACTGAAAACCAAGTAGCCACCGCCTTTCGTGAACTCACCCGCCACATCCCCCGCGTTGTATACTCCATTCGTTATGAAGGTCTTTGTCATTCTTCCCGCCGCCGGCATTGGCACCCGCATGGCCGCCGCGCAGCCCAAGCAGTTCCTTGCGCTCGCCGGACTGCCCATCCTCATCCACTCGCTGCGAGCCTTCGCCGCCGTCCCGCGCGTCAGCTCCATCTACGTCGCCGTCCGCCAGCAGGAGATCCCGCGCGTTCAGGCCCAAATCGCCGAGTTCCTGCCCCTCGAGTTCCAATCCGGCCACTCCCAGTCAGAGTCGGCTCACCGGCTCATCCACGTCGTCTCTGGCGGCGACACGCGCCAGGACTCCGTCGCCAACGCTCTTGCAGCGCTGCCCGCTGCGCCGGAGGATATTGTGCTGGTTCACGATGCTGTTCGTCCGCTGATTGACGCGGCCACCATAGACCGAACGATTGACGCGGTGATGGAGCATGGAGCGGCGATTGTGGGTCTGCCGGCCATCGACACCGTCAAGCAGGTGGAGCGTACGGCGCACGGCGCGCTGATCTCCTCCACGATTCCGCGCGAATATGTGGTGTTGGCGCAGACGCCGCAGGGCTTTCGCTGCGATCTTCTGCGCAGAGCCTTTGCCGAAGCTGCCGCAGACGGATTTCTGGGCACCGACGAGGCTTCAATTGTGGAGCGAGCTGGCCAGCCTGTGGCTGTGGTGCATGGCTCGGCGGCGAATCTCAAGATCACACAGCCTGGGGATCTTGCATTGGCCGAGTTCTACCTCGCTCAGCGTTCGTGAACGCGCTCGCGCGCTGCCCGGCCTGTCCTGATTCCGGGTTAACATAGGTTCTGGCGGTATTTCCGCTATCTTTTTTGCGAAGGACGCAATCATCCGCATGGACAACAGGATCGGATTCGGCTGGGACTCTCACGCATTCAAGCCAGGCGTGCCGCTGCGCATCGGTGGTCTGGCCCTGGAACACTCTGAGGGACTGGCCGGCCACTCCGACGGCGATGTGCTGTTGCATGCTTTGACCGACGCTCTGCTGGGCGCAGTCGCCGCAGGCGATATTGGCACATTTTTTCCTCCGGGAGATGCGCGCTGGAAAAATGCCGACTCTTCGATCTTCCTGAATCTGGCGCTGGAAGAGATTCAGCACGCTGGCTACGGCATTGTGAATGTGGACCTGACGCTGGTGCTTGCCGCGCCGAAGATTTCGCCGATTGCCGCGCAGATGCGCGAGCATGTGGCGGAGCTGCTGGGCGTGGAGCTGAACCAGGTCAGCATCAAAGCCAAGACTCCGGAAGGGATGAACCTTGACCACGTTGCGCAGTGCCACGCGGTGGCGTTGCTGGAGCGCGTTCGCGACCCTGAGGACGAACGCAGCATGTCGGCTGTGATTCAAAGCCAGCGCGAGCTGGAGGATGTCGTCGAAGACCTGCTCTCGTCCGTCCACGGCGTCCCCAAACGCCGCCGACTGGCGCCGGCCTTTGGGATTGACGACATCACGTAGGCTGCTTATCATTCTGCACAAATTCGTTGAGGTGCCGCTGCTCATGTATCCGCAGGATCCCGCCACTGCTCACGTTCTCCGCGCCTTTTTCACCATCCTCCCGATCTTCATTGTCCTCGGCATCACCATCGTCCTCGTGCCCACCTGGCGCATCTGCCAGAAGGCAGGTTTTTCGCCGTGGATGTCATTGCTGATGCTGGTCCCGCTGGGCAATCTGATTCTGCTTTATATCCTTGCCTTTGCCGACTGGCGTGTGGTGCCGATCGATCAGCTTGGCTACCCGCCATATCCGCCTCAGTATCCGCCACCGTATCCGCCCCAATATCCACCGCAATCCTGAGGGACGTACATCTGCGGAGACGGGCGAAGCGCTGCGAATGCTAGCATGAAGAAGGCGCCCGCGCATGGGCGGTCCTTCGGAAAGCGATCACTCCTGCATGTCTCCACTCTCAGATTCTGCTGCACCTGTCCGTGTCCGCATTGCGCCTTCGCCAACGGGCGATCCGCACGTCGGCACCGCATATATCGGCCTGATCAACTATCTTTACGCACGCCAGCGCAATGGCCAGTTTGTACTCCGCATTGAGGATACGGATCGTACGCGCTTTGTGCCGACCAGCGAAGCGATGATCTTCGACTCGCTACGCTGGCTTGGACTGAACTGGGACGAGGGTCCGGATGTGGGCGGGCCGTATGGGCCGTATCGCCAGTCTGAGCGGACGGAGATCTATCGCGAACATGCGAAGCAGCTCCTGGCTTCGGGTCATGCCTATCGGTGCTTCTGCACGGCAGAAAAACTTGAAGCCGACCGCCGCCAGCAGATCGCCGCCAAGCTGCCGCCGCGCTATCCCGGCACCTGCCGCGCGCTGACTGCGGAGCAGGTTCAGGCGCATCTGGCTGCTGGAGATCCCGGCGTGGTGCGCATGTGTGTGCCGCTGGAAGGCTCGACCACTTTCACCGATGAACTGCGCGGTGCGATCACCTTTGATCATCACAACGTCGACGACCAGGTGCTGCTCAAATCCGACGGCTACCCAACCTACCACCTGGCCAATGTCGTCGATGACCATCTGATGCGCATTACGGATGTGATTCGCGCCGAGGAATGGATTTCGTCCACGCCCAAGCATGTTTTGCTCTACCAGTTTTTTGGATGGGAGCTTCCGCGTTTCTGGCACATGCCGCTGCTGCGCAACCAGGACAAGTCAAAGATATCCAAACGCAAGAATCCGGTCTCGCTGATCTATTACCGTGAGGCCGGGTATCTGCCGCAGGCCGTCATCAACTTCCTCGGCCTGCTGGGCGGCGGCATGCCGGCTGATTTCAACCACGGCACGGAGAAATTTACGCTCGACGAGATGGCGCAACATTTTCGCCATGAAAATATTCGTACTGGCGGACCTGTCTTCGACCTCACCAAGCTCAAGTGGCTCAATGGCGAGTACCTTCGCGCGCTATCGCTGGACGACTTCTATGCCGCGCTCCGTGGAACGATCCTCTCCGACAGCTACCTTCGTCCGATTGCAGCGCTGATCCAGACACGCATTGAGCTGCTGAGTCAGTTTGGTGACCTCACCGGCTTCCTGCTCAACGACAACACACACCCGCCGGAGTCCGTTTACCTGCCCAAAAACCGCACTCGCGAGGAGACGCTCGCCTTCGCCGCCGAGCAGATCATCGCGCTCGAGGCCGCCGACTGGCAGCCTGCTTCCATTGAGTCTGCACTGAAGCGGCTGGGTGAGGACAAGCAGTGGTCGGTGAAGGAAAACTTCATGCTGGTTCGCGCCATTCTGACCGGCAGCACGATGAGTCCGCCGCTGGTGGAGAGCATGATCCTCTTTGGCAAGGCTCGTTCCATTGACCGCTTGCGGCGATTCCTCGAAACCGAGAAAAAACGCCCCGCGCCGAAGGCATAACCTGCATCGACGGGCTGACGTGCAACTCATGCATCGTCTTTGCTGCGTCGGCATGATCCTGGATGGTTCTTTTCTGCGTTCATCGCGTCCGCCGTACCATCCAGGCGCTGGCTACGGGCTGCATTCCTATCTTTGGATAGTAGTTTTCCGCTGCCGGGGCGGCTGTGAGCAGCAGCGTCGTGTCCTCGACGCCCGCCAGTCGATGCGTCTCAGCCACCAGCATTCGGCCAATGCCCTGATGCTGATACGCAACATCCACGGCCAGGTCAGACAGATAACAACAGTAGGCAAAATCTGTGAGCGCACGGGAGATGCCGACGAGTTGCGCGCCATCGCGCGCCGTCACGATCAGGTCGGCTTCGCGCAGCATCCGCGCCAGGCGCTCCGGTTCATCGACCGGACGGCGCTGGTGCAGCGTGGAGGCAACGAGGACGGCGCGAAACTCTTCGACGGTCAGATCTGGCTCACATCCGATGCGAATGGTCATGGTGTTTCCTCTGTGTGGATTGCAGACTGGGATTGTCTTCGGGGAAGACTTATCTGCTCAACTGCAGCAGCGCGGCTCTTGGCATGACTACGCCGTTGACGACGAGCGTCTGAAACTGTTGCAGATTCCACACGCTTGCCGTCGGGTCAGCATCCAGCACCAGAATATCGGCACGCCGCCCTGGCTCAATTGAGCCAAGCTCGGTCCAGTGCATCTGGGACGCAAAGTTGCTGGTGGCTGCGGCCAGCGCCTCGCGTGGAGACAGACCGAGCCGTGTGAGCATCTGCAACTCGATCTGGAGGGAGATGCCGGGCAGTGCGCCCAACTCGGCGGCGCCGCTGCCAGCCAGATAGTGCGGATACGATTCAAAGAGGGCCTGATTGATGGCCCACAGGCGGTCTGCCTGCTGGTTGGCGCGCTTGCTCAATCCGACCTCTAGCCATCGTTGCGTGATCTGCGGCAGCTTATGCTCCCAGTTGGGCAGCGGATAGATCATCTCGCCGGTGGCGCGGTCGGTGACTCCGTCGGCCAGATGCGGATTGAGCAGGCGCGCTGCGGGAGATGCCCACAGATTTCGGTGGTCGGGCAGGCGCAGAAAATATTCGCTGAAGGTTGGCATGAGCGCCGTGCGATGCGCCGCCAGAAACCGCGCATACGCGCGCAGATGCTCATCCATGGGCGGCAGGTGCTCGGCGTATCCGTAGGCTGTTCGCGCCGCTGCGTCATAGGCATCGTCGGCGAGCGGCTGTTGCAGCTCATCGGGCACAACGCCAATCTCATATCGACCCATGTGCAGGAGAACATCGACGCCATCGTTGACACCAAGCCGCACCGGGGTGGCGGCAAAGACGCCGTAGGTGGCCAGCCCCAGTCCGCGGGCGTGTTCGAGAATCCACTGACTGTTGGCCGCGGTTACGGCTGGGCCGATGACCACTGCGCGAACGCCCATCTGTTGCAGCGCTGTGAGTTCCAGCGCTGTTTGCGCCGGTGTCAGCTCCGTGGGATGCGCTCCGGTCACGGTCAGCGTCTGCTTCCAGCCTGGCAAGGCTCGCAGCGGATTGTCGTTGTCGGTGGTTCCGACGGTGGCGATGCGATACACCTGCGGTCCGGGTCTGGCGTATAAATCAGGCGGGCCATCGTTGCCGCCGGTTCGCGCCACTACGGTCGTCACGCCCATGTAGAGATTGGCCTGCGCCTCGCCCTGGCTGCTCATGGTTGCGTAGCCATCGACCAGGCCCGGGACCAGAAATTTGCCCGTGCAGTCGATGACGGTTGCACCTTTGGGAATGGGGATGGCTGCGCGCGGTCCCACCGTTGTGATCCGCCCATCGCGAATGTAGATCACGGCATCGTGCAGATCGCTGGCGGAGTGACCCCAGTTGCTGAGATCGATGACGGTTCCACCGACCAGCACAAGCAGCGGCGGGGTGGGTTGTGCCTGTGCTCCTCGTGCGGCCAGGGCAGGTGGAGCGAGGACGAGCAGCAGGCCCAGCACTGAGCCAAGCCAGTGAACCGCACGGACGGCAAACGAAGAGGCGAGTCGGCTCTCATCCGCAGCGCAAAGGCCGCTTCCACTTTGCTGCATCTTGCCTTGCGGCTGTTTCACCCGGCGATCCTGCGCGTAGTGTGCGCGGGCCAGGTTTCAGCTTTCCGTTCTGACGGTCGACCCGCCAGCAGCGGTCGGATGCGTTCCAGAGTAGCCTCTACCGAAAGGCCATATTTCTTCCGCAGTGAATCGACCTTGCCGTGCTCGATGAACTGGTCCGGCCAGCCTACGCGCACCACCGAAGCGCTGAGATTCATCTCGTCGAGCGCCTCCAGGATCGCGGCGCCAAAGCCGCCCATCAGCGCGTGATCTTCCATGGTCACCAGTACTGCCCCCTGCACGGCATATTCGCGGACGGCGTCGAGGTCCAGCGGCTTGACAAACCGGCCGTTGACCACGGCTGTCGAATATCCTTCGGACTCCAGTTGATCGGCCACGGATTCGGCTATGGCCACCATCGGCCCCAGCGCAAAGATGGCAACATCAGCTCGAGCCCCGCTGCCGGCTCGAATCCGCTCCGCCTTGCCCACATCCAACACTTCGGGCCTGGGTTTGCAGCCTGCGCCGGTCACCACTCCGCGCGGATAGCGAATGGCGCTTGGACGGTCAAGCGTCAGCGCGGTCTTCATCATGTCTGCAAGCTCATCCTCGTCCTTTGGAGCCATGACGACAATCTCTGGAATTCCACGCAGATAGGCGATGTCAAAGAGTCCGTGATGCGTTGGACCATCGTCGCCGGACAATCCTGCGCGATCCATGCAGAAGACGACGGGCAGTTTCTGGAGGCAGACATCATGCACGATCGGGTCAAAGGCTCGCTGCAGGAATGTGGAGTAGATGGCGCATACCGGCCTCATGCCCTGCGTTGCCATTCCGGCTGCGAAGATGACCGCATGTTCCTCGGCAATCCCCACATCGAAGTAGCGCTTTGGATGGTGCGGTCGGAACAGGTCCAGCGCCGTACCGTTTGGCATCGCCGCCGTAATCGCCACTACACGCTCGTCTTCGTTGGCCAGTTGGACGAGCGTCTGGGCAAAGACTTCGGAGTAGGTTTTTTGTCCGGCGGGTTTTGTCTCGCCTGTCTCTGGATCGTAGGGTCCGAGGCCGTGAAATTTCTTCTGCTTGTCCAGAGCCGGCTGATATCCCTTGCCTTTTTGCGTGAGCACATGCAGCAGAACCGGCTTATCTTCACGCTTGAGAAACTCCAGGGTTTCAATCAGGAGCGGAATATTGTGCCCGTCGATGGGACCGTAATACGTTAGCCCGAATTCTTCAAAGATCATCGAAGGCCAGAGCAATCCCTTGGCTGCTTCCTCGGCCTTGCGCGCCACATTGCGCACTGTCTTGCCGCCCAGCCGCTGCAGCAGCTTGGCGGCGGAGTCATGCAGGTGCTTGTAGTGCTCGTTGGTCACGATTCGATGAAAGTAGTTGGCAATTGCGCCGACGTTACGGTCGATGGACCACTCGTTGTCGTTGAGGATGACAATCATCCGTCGCGTTTGCGAAGCGATGTTGTTCAACGCTTCATAGGAGATGCCGTTGGTGAACGCCGCGTCTCCGGCGACAGCGATGACGTGATTGTTGCCGCCCTGCAGATCGCGTGCCACGGCCATGCCAAGCGCAGCAGAGAGCGCTGTGCCGGCGTGTCCGGCGCCATAGGCATCGTGCTCGCTTTCGGTGCGCAGCATGAAACCGTTTAATCCACCCTCCTGGCGGATCGTCGGAAAAGTCTCCAGCCGCCCGGTCAGCAGCTTGTGGATATAGGCCTGATGGCTGACATCCATGGTGATCTTGTCCGCAGGTGTTTCAAAGACACGATGCAGAGCGATCGTCAGCTCGACCACCCCCAGGTTTGGCCCCAGATGGCCGCCCGTTCGCGACAGGTTCTGGATGAGGTAGGCGCGTATCTCAGCCGCCAGAGCTTCCAGTTCCGTCGCTTTCAGCCGTTTCAGGTCCGCTGCCGAGTGAATGGTTTCCAAGATGCTTGCCATACTTGCTTGTCCCGCTTTTTTGCTTTGGGCCATGGGAAATGAGCCAATGGATGCAGCCGTCTGCCTGGTATCAGCGTCTCAATCTGCGCTCTAACGAGTATAGCAAGACGACTTTTCCGGCTTTTCGGTTCGCTGAAAGAAACTTTTCCCCAAATCTTTTCCGGTTCGCAGTCACGTCGCTTCCTGGCCTGCCTCCGATGCATTATCCACATCCCACTGAAGTTGCAGAAGATCAACTCCGGAATTGCGCGATACTACATTCTGGGTAACCAGCGCTGATGTCCGCTTCCTCTCCCATTCCGACGCCTGAGCAGAATGCTGGCCCGGTCAGTCCGCTGGCCCGGATTGACCGGGCTGAAATCACTCCGCTGGAAGAGATACTGCATCTGGCCGCCGTCCTCTCCGGAGCTGACTTTGCCTACATTGCCTGGCAGCAGGGTCCAGCGCTTCATTTCCGCGCGACATGGGGATTTCTTGCCGAGCAGCAGGCTGCACTTTCGACAGCCTGCTTCCGGACACTTCACCAGCAAAAGCCGCTCTTGATTGCGAATGCTGCGGAACATGAGCGCTTCGCGCCGCGTGGCATACCGCTCGAAAACACGGCCTGGTGCGGTTCGTATCTTGGCATCCCGTTACCCGCTTCGGCCCATGATCGCGCGGCATCGCCTTTGGCTGCGGCGGAATCGCTTGCGGACGATCCTTCACTTGTCTCGAATCCTATTGGAACGCTTGCCTTGCTTGCGATTGAGTCGGATCGGTTTAGCGCGCACCATATTCCGCTGCTCACCATACTTGGCCGCCAGGTGACCGCGCAGACTGAACTGCTGTTGCAATCCGCGACTCGACAGCAGCTTGTGCATGCTCGCCAACGGCTGGAGCGCGCGCTGGCGATGGAGCGTGGATTTCTGGCGACAGCGCTGGAGTCGACGCCTGCGTTGGTGGTGGTGCTGGATTGCGCCGGGCGGGTTCTGCGCTGGAACCGTGCCTGCGAGTTGCTGACCGGGATGCTGTTTGACGAGGTTGTGGGCAAGCCGCTGGTCGAATCGGTGATGACCGAGCGCGAAGCCTTTGGCTGGACGATGGCCAAGATTGCGGAGGCGGCAAACGGACAGATGGTTGGTCCGTATGAAAACTATTGGCGCAGCTTCGATGGGATGTCTCGTCGCATCCAGTGGACGCTTCGACCGCTGCCTGGCTCCGCAGCCGGTGAGAAACCCCAGTTTCTGCTGCTGGCCGCGCAGGACATCACCGCGCAACGTAACGCGGAACTGGCGCTGCTCTCGACGGAAACGCGCTATCGGCACGTGGTCGAGAGCAGTCTTTCCTACATCTTTACGACTACGCTCGATGGGCGCATTAATTCCCTGAACACCATCACCGCCTCCAGTCTGGGTTACTCGGTCGAAGAGATGACCGGCAAGCAGCTTGCGGAGTATCTGACAGAACAGGGCAGAGCACTCTTCAGCGAATGTCTGCGCACGGTCCCAGAGTCGGGGGAGTTTCGCAGCGTCATTCCGATGCGGCGGAAAGACGGCACCACCCGCCGCATTGAATTTTCCAGCCGACGCATGGATATTCCCGGTGTTCCTTCGTTCATTCTGACCCACGGACTGGATGTGACCGATCAGCTTGTAGCCGAGGGAGAGCTGAATCTGGTTCGACGCCAGCAGCAACTGATCCTTGCGGCTGTCGACGATGGCATCTTCGGGATGGATCTTGAAGGCCGCTTCACCTTTGTCAACTCGGCCGCAGCGCGGATGCTGGGCTTCAGCGCTGACCATTTGATTGGGAAATATACTCACGAGACGATTCACCATCACCACGCTGATGGGTCGATCCACTCGCCTTCGAACTGCGCCATTCTCAAGGCACTGGAGCGGGGCGAAGCGGTTCGCATTCGCGACGATGTCTTCTGGCGCGCGGACAACACCAGCTTTCCGGTGGAATACGCAGCGAATCCGATTCTTGACGATGGGAAAATCTCCGGCATGGTCGTCTCTTTTCAGGATGTGGCTGAGCAGCGTCGGCTGGATCGCATGAAGGACGAGTTTATCTCCACCGTCAGCCATGAACTGCGCACGCCGCTGACCTCGCTGCGCGCTTCACTGGGCCTGATCGCTTCAGGGTCGCTCGAAAAACGTCCGGAAAAGCAGAAGCAGATGATCGAGGTTGCTCTGGCCAACTCTGACCGGCTGATTCGTCTGGTGAACGACATTCTTGACTTTGACGCAGGCGAGCGTGAAGGGATGGCGCTTGATCGGAAGGTCATTCCGGCGATCGATCTGCTACGCCGCGCCTCGGACATTGCTCACTCCGAAGCTATCCACGCCGGCATCGCCTTTCGCTTTGACGCACCGGCGTACACGGTCTACGCCGATGAGGAGCGTGTGCTGCAGGTCGTGACCGAACTGATTCACAACGCGATCAAATTCTCACCGGAGCACACAGTCATTCGCCTTTCGGCGGAGCAGTTTACCTCGGATCAGGTGAAGATCACCATCGCCGATCAGGGGCGCGGCATTCCGGAGGACAAGCTGGAATTCATCTTTGAGCGTTTTCGCCAGGGGGATGCCTCAGACTCCCGCGACCTGGGCGGAACCGGCATGGGTCTGGCTCTTTGCCGGCAGATTATCCGCCAGCACGGCGGACGCATCTGGGTGGACAGCGAAGTGGGCAAGGGCAGCAGCTTCCAGTTCACGTTGCCTGCCGGATCGACATCGCCGACGGCGAGCTAATACCGCAATGCCTGAGACCTCCGAACCCTTCTCCCGAACCAAGCCCTCGGACTGATACTCTAATCAAGGCATTCCAATCCGCCCCTGCTGCGTCTATCTGGAAGCGATACGTTTCCTGCACGCACTTTTTCGAGGAGTCTCTGGGTGAAGCATCTCTCGCTTGTCATAGTTGTGTCTCTTGTCGTTTCGTGTGCGGCCTTTGGCCAATCCTCATCGTCCTCTCTGCCTTCCCAGTCTGCTTCATCCACGCTTTCTGCCTTGCCGGAAGCACCGAAACCCGTGCAGCACTTTGACCTTTTTGGCGGAGTCGCCTATTCATCGGCCAACCAGGTCAAGAGCGCTTCGTCGCTGATTGGCGGAGCGATTGCACTGGATGGCAAGGTGAAACCCTGGTTTGGTGGTACTGCTGATTTTGGCTACTACGGCTACGGGTATGGCCTGGTGAAGCCGACGATGTATACCATGCTTGCCGGCCCTGCGGTTTTTCTGAATCAGGATAAATATGAGGGCTTCTTTCACGTCCTCTTTGGACTGGCGCACACGGGCGGCGTGGGCGCGACCCCGAATCTGGCCTTTGCCTATGCCATCGGTGGCGGCATGCAGTACGACATTCGCAAGAACCTCGCGGTGCGTCTCTCTGGCGACGGCATTTTTTCCGCGTTTGCCATTGATCCCAATCACCTGGGCTACTCGCAGGACATGCGTGTGAATCCTCGCGCCACCATCGGCGTGGCCTATCACTTCTAAAGCGCGCTCCAAAGGGTTCAGGACAACACGGATCAGAATGAGCATAGCTTTCGTCGATGAAGGCTATGCTCATTTTTGCGTTGGCGGTAGCGACGGGGCGGGTTCGCCTGGGCGGGAATGACGGGCCGGGTTCTGCGGATGGGCGTAAAATTCAAGTCGCTGCGGGAATAAGTGAGGAAGCGTGGCGGAAATGAGGACGAAGGGATGAAGCGGAATCGAGTGGTGGTGTTGGCCATGATGTGCGGCGGAATGCTGATGGGCGGGATGAGTTTGGCACCGGCGCTGCACGCGCAGGCACAGATGAGTTCGGCTCCGATGACTGATCAGGCGGCGTATGCGGCGGATGCAGGCAATCTGGGGCGGAAGTTTTCCGCGCTTGCCGGAGCGATGGCGGGCAAGTATGACTGGCGTCCGATGGAAGGTGTGCGTTCGGTTTCCGATGTGTTCAACCTGATGTTGCGGGAGAACGGAATGCTGACACGCGTGCTGGAGAATGGCACGATGCAGGGCGGAGCAAAGCTGGAGCCGATCAACGATCCAGCGAAGATGCAGGATGCGTTGCAGGCCAGCTACGATGCTCTGCAGAAGACGATCCGCGGGATGACCGCCAGCCAGATGCAGGAGCCGGTGAAGATGTTTGGCCGGGAGATGACGAAGGAAGCCGCGCTGCGGATGCTGCTCGCAGACCAGCATGAGCATCTGGGCCAGTCGATTGCCTATGCGCGGATGAATCATGTGGTTCCGCCCTGGTCCAAGCCGCGAAGCTGAGCGATGGTTGAACGAGGGTGGAATCCGCATGAATTTCACCCTCGTTTGCCGCAGGCTTTTGCGCGGGGTGAAATGAGGGTTGCCGGGAGAGTGGCTGGAATCGAAGAGAACTGGAGAAGGCATCCGCGAAGGTCGGGTCTGTGCCGTTATGATGAGGAGTAGAGCGCAGCTTCTGACGACGAAGAACGCGCTGAGAAAAATTCTGGCTACCGAACGGAAAAACATTCGCATGAAGATGCTGTCTTACGGGAAATCCACTGTACTGCTGGCTGTGTTGGCAATGGTGGCATGGGGAAGCGCATGGGGTCAGTCGACACAGCAAGGCCCGGCGCTTTTGAACTCTGATTTTGTCAATGCAACGGGGATTGCCGTGGATATGCGCGGCAACTTGTATGTGGCAGACGCGGGTGCGGGTCAGGTGGAGGAGCTGGAAGCGGGAACAGGCGGCGCAGCGGCCGGTGCTGTGAGCGCCAGCTCGACGATGGTGACGGTGGGATCGGGATTTACCAAGCCGACAGGCGTGGCGGTGGACGCTGCGGGCGATGTGTTTGTGGCCGATGCAGGCGTGGCGAAGGTTTTTGAGATTGAAGCGGGGACGGGCGGCGCAGCAGCCGGAACGGTAAACTCCGGCTCGACGGTGATCCAGGTGGGGTCGGGATTCATGAAGCCGAATGGCGTGGCTGTGGATGGGCACGGCGATGTTTTTGTGGCGGACCTGGGAAGCGATGAGATTGTTGAGATTGAAGCGGGTACGGGCGGCGCAGCAGCGGGGATGGTGAACGCCGGCTCGATGGTAACAGCGGTCGGTGCGGGATTTTCGCAGCCAGGCAGCGTGGCCGTGGATGGAAACGGCAATGTGTATGTGGGTGACACAGGGAACAAAAAAGTCTTTGAGATCGAGGCTGGAACAGGTGGCGCGGCGATGGGCGCTGTGAATGCCAGCTCGACGGTGGCCGCGATCAGCTCGGGGTTCACGACGCCGCAGGGCGTAGCCGTGGACGCGAACGGGAATGTGTTTTTTGTGACGCCGGTGCCGGGCAATGTGTATGAGATTCTGGCGGGGACGGGCGGCGCAGCGGCGGGAACGGTGACGGCCACTTCAACCGAAGTGGCGCTGGGGAACTGGTCGGCAGAGCCAACAGCGGTGACGGTGAATGGCGCGGGCGAGGTGTATGTTGTTGCCTCGAATGCGGTGTGGGATGTGCAGGCCAACTCCAGCAGCGGCACGACGCCGGTGGGCAATTTTACGCTGACCGTGAATCAGGGAACGAGCACCGTGAGCGTGAAGCAGGGCGCGAGCGTGACGGTTCCCTACAGTGTGACATCGACGAGCGGATTTACAGGGATGGTGGCGATGAGCTGCTCATCGCCCTCCGGGTATACCTGCACGTTCAGCCCGATGGCGGTTTCACTGACATCGGGAGCGACACAGACGGGATCGATGACAGTGACGCCGTCTGCAACCGCGACCACCGTGGCGTCGAATCAGATGAGCCGGACGGGCGCAGGAGCGCTGCAACTGGCGTCGTTCCTTTGGATGCCTGGATTGTTGCTGGGAGGATTCGCCTTTCGGCGGAAGCTCTCTGCTTCGATGCGGGCGACGATGCGGATGATCGGGTTGGGGCTGGTGCTGGTGAGCGGCGCGGGGGCAATCTCCGGCTGCAACTATCCAAACGTGAATATTCCTACGAAGACGACGAGCTTTCAGGTGGCCGTAATCGTGACGGCGACCGGAGGCACGGTGCAGCAGAACTTTCCGCTCTATCTTCAGGTGCAGCTTGCAACGCCGATCGTGGGCGATCGCGGTTCGACTATGAACCAGTGAGGCAGCAAATCAGGGGGCTTGCGGAGCAGGTTTTCGATAAGGAAAAACCCGCGACAGATGGCTGCCGCGGGTTTTGATTTTGCGCCGAAAGCAGGCCTGCCCGTAAGCAAGCGGTGCTCAGAGCGAAGCGCTGGAAGGCTGGCGGATGAGCGAGAGGAACTCAGCACGGGTTTGCTGCTCGCGATAGCAGCCAACCATGGTGGATGTGACAGTGGTGGACTGCTGCTTTTCCACGCCGCGCATCATCATGCACATATGGCGAGCCTCGATGACGACGCCAACGCCGCGTGGCTCGATGGCCTCCTGAATCGCGTCTGCGATCTGCCGCGTGAGCCGCTCCTGAACCTGTAGTCGACGAGCGAAGACCTCGACGAGACGAGGGATTTTGCTGAGTCCGATGACCTTGCCGTTGGGGATGTAGGCGACGTGGACGCGCCCGAAAAAGGGCAGCATGTGATGCTCGCAGAGGGAAAACATCTCGACATCCTTGACGATGACCATCTCGTCGTAATCTACGTCGAAGAGCGCGCCGCGCAGGATCTGGGTGGGGTTCTGCGTATAGCCTTTCGTGAGGAAACTCATGGACTTTTCGACGCGTCCGGGCGTGGCCAGCAGACCGTCACGGTCCGGGTCTTCGTGCATACGAGCAATCAGCTCACGATAGAGTTGCTGGGTGGAGACGGTTGCCAGCGAAACGTGCTCCTGCTCGAGCGTGGCGGACCTTGGGGATTTGGGAACGACAACTGCATGAGCCATGATTGCTCTCCTGAGCCATAGACTGCGGGGTTAAATGCCTGCCCCTAAGCCGCATGTGAGGCGGAGGCAAGGCTGGTTCCAGAGTACTCGAAGAAGTTGTTTTCGGTTTCTTCGATGCGGACGGAGCGAAGCGAAACAGGCGCCAGCGCAGTGGCCAGCAGGGAATAGATTTCGAGGCAGAGATTCTCCGTCGTGGAGGTCTGCGCAGCAAAAAGCGAGTCGTGGTTAAGGTTCTGATGGTCAAAACGGTCAAGCACTACGGCGCGGACCACGGCATCAAGCGTAGCCATGTTGAGTACCATGCCAGTGGCCGAGTCCACGGGGCCGGAGACGGTGACCTGGAGGACGTAATTGTGGCCGTGGCCATGGGGATTGTTGCATTTGCCAAAAGCCTCGCGATTCTGCTCGACAGTGAGCGCCTCCACGTGAAGACGATGGCTGGCGGAGAAGGTATATCGGCGTGAGAAGCGAACGATCATGATTGTTCTCCGTTGAACTCGGCAAAGATCTCCGGGGTTTCGTAAATGCGCACAGTAGTGAGACGCGCCGTGGACGCCGAAGCGATGGCTGGCGCGAGTCGATTCCAGATAGCAACGGAGATGTTTTCCGTCGTGGGAATTGCATGTGCAAATTCGGGAACTTCAAGGTTGAGATGGCGGTGGTCGTAAACATCAAGGACTTCGCGTTCGATGAGGTCTTTGAGCCACTTGAGATCGACGAGAAAGCCGGTAACGGGATCGACAGGGCCGGAGACGGTGACCTCGAGGGTATAGTTATGGCCATGACCGGCGCGATTGGCGCATTTGCCGAAGACGGCAAGGTTCTGCTCCGGGGACCAGTCAGGGTTCCAGTAGTAGTGCGAAGCGGAGAATGTGGCGCGCCGTGTGATCAACATAAATTTTCCTGTGTTCGAATTTTAGGATGCTGGAGCAGGGCAGAGGTTTCGTGATTGGAAGAAAAGAATCGACGAGATCAACAAAATGGGCAGCAGATTTTCCGTTTTGTGCATGACGAAATCTTCACGGCGATACGGGGAAACAGGCGATTATGTTTTGTATTCACGGCCTTTCCAGGAGACGCTGTGACGGACACGATGGAGAGTCCAACTGCGTATGAGGATGGCGGCAAAGAGCGGCAAGGCGAGCGGTGAAAGAGTGCAGTCCACCGGCGAGAAGTGGGATTTGAAAACGCGGGCGTAGAAGCGAACCAGGGTGCGGAGCCAAAGCAGGGCGATGAGAAAGCCGGCGGTGAACCAGGGCAGACCGCGCACGGTTGCGTGCCAGTAAAGAGCAGCGAGGATGGGCAGCAGGATGAGCAGAACGAGATCGAGGATGCGCCAGGCTGCCAGCGAGAGGCAGTTGTCAAAGAGCAGAGCAAGATTTTTTGTCCAGCCTTCGATCATGGCAGAGGTGGTGCGGTACATGCGAGTGGCCAGAGCTTCGGGGGCTGTGCGGAAGCGGAGTCCAAGTTTGCGGCGCTTGATGAGCGATGCCAGTTCGACATCTTCGAGGATGGAATTCCGAACGGCAGCGTGACCGCCGATTTCACGATAAGCCGAGGCATGGAAGAGCATGAACTGTCCGTTGGCAGCGGCGAGGCGCAGGGCTGGATCGGAGACTTTGGCTGGTGGGTAAGCGAGTGCGAGTTCGGCAAAGACCAGGGGCATGAGCGCGCGCTGTAACAGGCCGGAGACGAGCTGGCGAGGCGAGTAGGAGAGCAGGCCGACGGAGTGTTTTTCGGCTTCGTGGAGAGCGCGGCGCAGGCTACCCGGCTGGTGGACCGTGTCGGCGTCGGTGAAGAGCAACCATTGGCCGCGAGCGCGCTGAGCGGCAGTATGGCAGGCGTTGGCTTTGCCGGTCCATCCGGGCTGGAGTGGATCGGGATCGAGGAGGGTGATGCCGGGTCGGGATCTCGCAATGGATTCTGCTATGGCGCGGGTAGAGTCTGTGGAGCCATCATCGACGAGGAGGATCTCCCAGTCTGTGCCGAGAGCGAAGATCGATTCGGACTGGTTGGCAAGGGATTGGAGGCAGGCGGCGATGCAGTCGGCTTCATTGCGCGCGGGAACGACGACGGAGAGCAGGCAGGTGGGTGAGGTGGCCTCAATCGGCATGGGGATGCGGTCTGCGCTCATGGATTCGTATTATAGGGATGTGATGATGGGACGGTATAAGCGTGTGTGGATATTGGCGTCGATGCTTTGCGTGGCGCTTGCGGGCTGTGATCGGGGCAATCATCCGGCGCAGACGGGGATGGTGGCACCGGATTTTACGGTATCAGATGGTACGACGCGGGTGCATCTGGGGGATTATCGCGGACAGGTGGTGCTGCTGAACTTCTGGGCAAGCTGGTGCGCGCCGTGCGTGGCGGAGATACCGTCGCTGGAGCAGTTGCACCACGCGGACCCGAAGCTGGTGATTCTGGCAGTGAGCGTGGATGACGACCAAAGCGCGTATCGGGAGTTTGTGAAAGAGCACCAGATGGATCTGACGACGGTGTGGGATCCCAAGGAGACGGCGGCGGCCAGGTATCACTCGGAGATGTGGCCGGAGACGTATGCGATTGACCGGCAGGGACGGATTCGGAGGAAGTTTGTGGGAGCGACGGACTGGATGAGTCCTGAGGTAGTCGATTACCTGAAGATGCTGGAGCGGTGAGTGTGCGAGCGCGGCGCGGGGTTGGTATGATCAGGGTATGACGACGGTGGATGTGGAGTTTCGTTTCGAGGGTGAGCCGGGCGTGGCGGTGGCCGTGGCGTTGGCCAGCGCAAAGGACGTGTACGGGATTCGTCGGCTGAGCCTGAATCGCGCTGAGCGGACGGTGCGTGTGGAATATGACGCGACACGGCTGAATGCGGCAACAGTCGCTGGATTGCTGAAAGGCGCTGGATTGCGGCTTGTGGAAGAAGTGTCGCTGATTCCACAACAGCCTGAGGTTGCCGAAGCGGCCAAGTGAACACGACGCTTCAGCGAACGCGCGATGCGGTTGATCGAGCGCGTGAATCCTGATATTCTTCATGAGTTACGTCAGTTTGTGCGCCCATAGCTCAGCTGGATAGAGCGATTGACTACGAATCAATAGGTCGGGAGTTCGAATCTCTCTGGGCGCACCATACGTTGGAAAAATCGAAAATGAAAAATGCCGCCCGATTATAGGCGGTTTTTTGTTTTTGGAGAAGAGACTACTTGTATTCGATGAGCGCGCGACGGTGCGAACGCAGATGGTCGCTGAGCCAGATGAGTTGGCCGAGCAGCAGCGGAATCTGCTGGAACTGGGAGTGGATGCCGTAGAAAAAAAGCGTGATCGGTGAGGAGCTCCGTTGACGATAACGCCAGGCTGAACGCATGGAGACAGCGCAGAAGATTGCCAGCCAGAGCCCGAAGGAAGCTGCGGCGCGAGCAGGATGATGGAGAAGCGCGAACGAGGTTGCGAAGGCAAGCGATGCGACCAGACTGACAAGCCAGAAACTGCCTCGCAGCAGGTTGCGACGGGATTCGCCGTACCAGAATCGCTCTTTGGTGTGGCGAAAGCGATGAGCGACATCGGCGAAGGCGTAGCCTGAGCGGAGCAGCCGTGCCCAGTACTGCCGGAAATGCTGAACGGCGAGATCGTGGGTAGTCATGAGGCGGTCGAGCTGGAGATGGCGCCAGCCGAGGGTACCCATGCGGTGAGAGAGTTCAGGATCTTCACCGGCGATGAGGGAGTCATCGTACCCGCCAGCGGCCTGCAACGCGGTGACACGAAGGAGCACATCGCCGCCGAAATGCGTGTGCTGGTGCGGGTCCTGGAGCCAGTCGAGGGCGAGAACCCAGGTATAGAGAGACTGTTGCGGTCGGGATTCGATGCGGAGGCCAAAGACGCTCGCGATGCGAGTGTCTTTGGCCTGGGCGAAGGCGTCGCTGAGGAAATCGGAGTCAAGAAAGGTGTCGCCATCCAGAAAAAGAATCCAGTCAACGGGATGAAGTTCAAGGGCTGTGCGCCAGCCGATGTTACGACCGCGAGCCGCAGTCCATGGTCCGTTGGTGAGGGCGATGGTGTGCGCGCCGAACGAGCGCGCGAGGGCGAGACTGTCGTCGGTGGAGTTGGAATCGACGTAGAGGGTGACGGCGTGGCGGATGTTTTCGGGAAGACGCAGGGATCGGACCGATTGGAGGCAGGTGCGCAGACGCTGGCCTTCGTTGCGTCCGATGACGACGACGGCGAGATGCTGTATGGGCGAGCCTGAGTCTTCGGACATGGTTCTCCGGGTTAGACGGAAAAGAACGGGCGACAGTAGAAGGCTGATAACTGAATGCGAGTATAAATTGCGCAGGGAAGTGAGTCCGCGGGCCTACGGTACAGATTTACCAGGGTTGCGAGGGACTGATGCGTCCGCCGTGGGTGTCACGCCAGGCCTGGCGCATGAGCGCAATGAGCTGAAGAGCGTGGCGGGCGCGCGTTTTGCGCTGGGGGCTGCGGCTCCGGCAGTTCCGCAGCCAGCGCAGGCGATAGAGAGCAATCTCCAGCGCGGCAGCTCCCCAGGCTTGAACACCGTGCCATTTGCGGTAGTACAGAAGGGTACTGCGCATACGCCAGAGGACGACCTGATGGCTGGGTGGGGAGTCGAGCGCAGAGTTGATGGAACCGGCGCTTTCACCGCCAATGTGGATGACGGAGTATTCGGGCAGATAGACAACCGTCCATCCGTTGCGGTTCGCGCGTTTGCACAGATCGACCTCTTCGACATACAGGAATAGTGCGGGATCGAAGAGGCCGACATCCTCCAGCAGTATGCGCCGTATGAGCATGAAGGCTCCGGGTATCCAGTCCACGTTCATGCGATAGCTGGCAAACTCCCATTTTCGGTCGAGGCCACCAAAGATGCGTCCCCAGGTGCGGTTATGGGGAAAAAGTTCGGCAAGCCCGGTCATCATGCAGGCGTCACGCCAGAGGGTGTGAAATCTGCGGGCGGAAGGCTGCGGAGAACCATCGCGACCAACCTGAGAGATGCCGAGCATTCCGACGGTCTCATCCAGATCCATGCAGGAGAGCAGGTGGATGAGGACGGGCGATTCAAGAAATGCGTCGGAGTTGAGCAGCAGCAGCAGTTCGCCGCGTGAGGCAAGCAGAGCGAGGTTGTTCGCTCCGCCAAAACCAAGATTAACGGCGCTGCGAATCAGACCTACATCGGGGAAGAACTGCTCGACCATCTGGGCGGAGCCATCGGTGGAGGCGTTGTCAACGACGAGAATTTCAGAGGAAAATCCACGGATGGCGATTCGGCGCAGCTCTGCTTGGACAAGTTCCAGACAGTAGCGCAGGGTTTCACGCGTGTTGAAGGAAACGATGATGACCGAGAGCTTGACCGAAGGCTGCGTCAGCGATGGAAGTTTGGGGATGGCCATTGAATCATGCATGGCGAGCCAACCTGGGTGAAGACTGTCCGCAGAGATCGCGGAGGTGGTCTGCAAGCGGATCGAGGTTGAGATAGAGGTTGTAACGGGTGGCGACAGTCAGGCGTGCGCGTTCTGCCAGGCGTTGGCACAGGGATGGATCGTCGATGAGCCGCTGGATGGCGGCGGTGAGCGCTGCGAGATCGGAGGCGGGAACGAGCAGGCCATTTTCGCCGTCGTGGATAAGCTCCGGAATACCGGCGATGAAGGTGGATACGCAGGGAACGCCGAGGGCCATGGCTTCCATGAGCGCGACGGGCAAGCCCTCGGCGAAGCTGGCGAGGACGAAGAGATCGGCGCGGGCGACGCGGGCGAGCGTGGAGGCGTGATCGAGCGCGCCGGTCCACTCGACCTGAGCGGCGAGGCCGAGCGCGGCGGCAAGCGAGTGGAGCGCGGCGCGGTCGGGTCCGTCGCCGATGAAGACGAGGCGAAGCTGGTCACGGCGGGTGAGCGCGGCGAATGCTTGCAGCAGGACGCGCTGGCCTTTGGCGGTGACGAGGCGGCCTGTGCAGACGATTTCAAGCGGTCGGGCGGGGTCGCGCGGGGTGGTCGGCTGGGAAGTGGTTTGGGTGAGCAGGGAAGGCTCTACGCCGAGGCGCAGGACGAAGGTTTTCTGCTCGGCTTCGGGGGCGATGCGCAGGATTTGAGAGCGCGTGAAGTGGCTGATGGCGAAGATGCGCGTGGCAGAGAGGATTTTTTCGCGGAGCCAGGTGGGAGTTTCGTTGTGAAATTCGCCGGGGCCGTGGAGGGTGAGCGACCAGGGAATCCGCCAGGCGCGCGCGGCGAGCAGGGCGACGCTGGAGACGGGTCCGCCGAAGTGGACGTGGAGGTGTGTGAGCGAGTGGCGGCGCATCCAGCGACCGAGGATCATGGATTCGGCCCAATAACCGAGGCGCAGCGACCAGGGGACGGAGGCGCGCGGCATTCTGGCTGCGGCACGGAGTCCGCGCAGGGCGACGATGGGGTGAGCTGCGAGCGTGGCGGCGAGCGCGAATAGCTGCGAGAGCCACTGGGCGGGCGCGGTGCGCAGTGGCTTGAGATAAAACGTGCTGGCGGCTTCCTGCTGCTCTTCCAGTGGGAGCGCAGCAAAAGGACGGTCGGGCGGGTTGATGGAGGCGGTGTGGATTTCAAATCCGCGCGCGCGCAGTGCGAGAATCTCGCGCAGGAAAAAAGTGTGGGAGACGGCCGGGTAGGCGCTCAGCAGATAGGCGAGGCGCGAGCGGTGCGCGGCGGAATTGGCGGAGTGCACGGCGCGGTCAGGCAAAGTGTAGCCAGTATAAAGGGATTGCGGGCGGGCAAAGAATACGGTCGGGCGCACAGATCTTTGAAGCGACCTGTGCGGCGGCGGCTTTGCGATTCCGCTGATTCCGGCTGCGGTCTGCGAAGAGACGAATTTACCGTGGATGGGCGCGAACGATTGTGATCTCCTCGCGGATGGCGTCGATGACGAGCTGCGGCTGGTCGAGTTCGATGTAGTGGCCGCTCCGCGGTGCGAAGATCTGCCTGGAGTCAGAGGAAAGCGTGAGCCAGCGCGCCTGCTGCCTGGCCTCCGCCTGCTCGAAGAGGAGATGCTGCTGATGGAGCGCGGGCGGCGTTTTTGCGCTGTCAGCGAAGTGGTTCTGCGCAGTGAGGACACGAACGGGGCGATTGCCGAAGGAGCGGATGTGCGTCTGGAGATAGTGCTCGTCCCAGGGCATCTGTTGCATCTCCGAGATGACGGCATCGTAGAGGGCGGGTTTTGTGGCCGTGATGTGAAGAACGACCGCGTTGAGTGCGGGCGAGAACTCACGTTCAGGCAATCCGCGAAAGAACTGGTCGTTGCAGGGAACGCGCGTGGGTCCGGTGGAGGATTCGGGTCCGGGAATGGTGGGCAGGGCAGCGCCGCTGGCGACGGCGTCGCGGCACTGGGCCAGTTCGGCGACGGTGGGGCCGAATGCGGCAACGTCCTTTGCGCGCTGCGACGGGGATTCGACATCGCCGTCTTCGCCGTCAACGAGGACGAGGCCGGCGACCTCGGGCATGTAAAGATCAGCGAAGACGCGCGTGTTGTAGCTGCCGAAGGAATGGCCGACGAGGATGTATGGGGCGGGAATGCCGGCGGTGTGAAGCGCAGAGTGAAGTTCGGTGGCGATTTGAACGCTGGTCCGTGGCATGGGGCCGGGATCGCTGAAGCCGCTGCCGGCGCGATCATAGCTGCAGGTGCGGGCGGCGATGGCCGGCTGGACGATGGCCCAGGCAGGCGCCCAGTCTTCCCAGCCCGAGTCAAAGACGACGGTTGGCGATCCACTGCCGACGCAATACAGGTTGATGTGATGGCCTGCGACGGTGACGAGGCGACCGGGATGGGTGTAGAGGTTGTCGCGGGGCGCGGCTGGCGCGGTGACGATGAGAAGCGCGCAGAAAAGAGCTGCCAGTCCGGAGGGTTTCTTCACGGGTTCTCCATGCCTGAGATTGTCGAGGCGAAGTTGTGCGTTAGGCGGCAATGTATCGTCAACTATAGCAAATGCGCGCTGCCTGGTGGGGTTTCTGCGTTCGTCCAGCGGATGGGGGATCGTGCCAGCAAGCGGGCGGGTTGAAGACGCGAGGATTGCGTGATCCGGGCAAGGTTGGGGTGAGTATGAGAAAAGGGTTGTGGAGCGCAGCGATGGCGTTGGCGGTGTGTGGGGCGGTGGCGTGTGGGATACGCGATGCGGGACAGACGGCTGGCGACGGGCTGACGCGCGTGACGGTGACGGATGACGGGATCGAGGCAGGGGCGACGCGGCTGGGGATCAATCTGGGCGAACAGAATTTTTATGATTCGGGGCAGATGCTGCGGAATCTGGTGAGCCGGAATCCTGGGTTCGAGGGGATGACGTATCGGTCGGTGGTGCATTGCGACCGTCGGCAGGAGGGTTGCACGGAGACGATGTCCGGGGTGAAGTGGCCGGCGGGATTCTGGGATGGCGGGAGCTTTGAGGGGATGGTCCGGCTGGCGGCGGGGGCGACGGATGTGTACGAGCCGGTGGCGGCGAGCGGGCGGATCGGGCAGAGTTTGCCGACGACCGAGGGGTATCGCGTGGATGCGGCGAGCAGCGGCGCGGGTTTGGAGCCGGGCGAGTGGGTCCGGTTGAGCAAGGATTTTCCGAACGATCCGGCGGTGGGATGGTGGACGAGTCTACATGGTGGAGCGAGGCTGAGCGCGGAGCGGAGAGACTTGTCGCAAAAGACACTGGGAAAACAGGCGCTGCGCGTGGAGGCAGCGATGCCTGGGCAAAGTGCGGAGGTGATTTCGTACTTTGACTCGAGCGCAGAACGGTCGTTTGTGCGGTTGCATGGGATGTATGTACTGCGATTTCGAGCGAAGCCGCTAACAGGAAACCAAAGCTTCCATGTCGATGTGGGACGTGAGGGGCGCGCGGAGTTTTTCTCACAGCAGGTTGCGCTGCGGAGCGGATGGCAGGATTACGAGTTTCGGTTCGTGGCGGATGATTGGGCGGGTGCTAAAGCGGCGGCTGTCAGACTTCGCTTTCAGGTTCAGGGTGCAAGCCTGCTTCTGGACGATGTGTTACTTGAAGCTGTCCCGAATGCGGCGATGCAGAATCCGACGGCGTTTCGCGACGAGGTGGTGGAGACGCTGCGAGCGTTGCATCCGGGTGTAATGCGGCTGATGGCGAGCGAGCAACTTGGCGCGTCGATGCATACGCTGCTGGAACCAAGAATGGCGCGGGAGCGGGCGGGGTATTCGGTGTGGTCGACGGAGGCGACGGACGTGGCGGTGGGAGTACCGGAATTTCTGGAGCTTTGTCGCGCGGTGGATGCCGAGCCTTGGATCGTAGTTCCGATGGGAACCGATGTCGGAGAAGCGAAGCTACTGGCGGAGTATCTGGCGGGAGACAGCCTAAGCGTCGGCGGCGCTCTGCGTGCGTCGGAAGGTCAGATGGCTCCGTGGACGACGGTGTTTCCGCGCATTCATCTGGAACTGGGCAATGAGGCGTGGAACAGCATCTTTCACGGCGAGTCGATGGAGGATGCGGGTGCGTATGGCGCGGAAGCGCGGCAGATTTTTACTGCGTTCCGTCGTTCTGTTGGAACGCAGACAGGGAAGTTCGATCTAGTGGTGAATGGACAGGCGGGTACGCAGTCGCTGCCCGAAAGTCAGGATGCGCTGGCGTTGAGCGCAAGCGGCGTGGCGGATACCCTTGCGATTGCGCCGTACATGATGCATACCGTCGATCGTGGAGCGACGGATGATGAGTTATTTGATCCGCTGCTGGCGGAGCCGGAGTATTTTGCAACGCATGGGCTGCTGCGTGAGGCACGGCAGGCGGTGGGTGCGAAGCGGCTGGCGGTCTATGAGGTGAATCTGCATTCGACCGAGGGCGCTGCGAGCCAGGCAGCACTGGATCGGCTGACGCCTTCGCTGGCCGGCGGGATTGCAGTGACGGATCTGATGCTGCGAATGAAGCGCGATGAGGGTACGCGCGATGCGATGGTCTTTAGCCTGCCGCAGTACGAGTTTCGACGCAACGATGGCAAGCAGGTTCGATTGTGGGGAACGGTGGTGGATATGGGGTCGACGATGCGACGCAGACCCTTGTTCCTGGCCGAGGCGATGGTGAATGGAGCCATGGCGGGCGATATGGTGCGCGTGACGACAAGCGGCGCGAATCCTGTCCACTCTGTGGCCCCAGGCAATGACGGAGTGGAGTTAGCCGAAGCGCACGATCTGGATTTTTTTGGATTTCGGCAGCGAAGAGGTGGGCATGTGCATCGAGTGCTGGTGGCGTATAACCTTTCCCGGACAGCTACCCACACAGTGCAGTTGGGAGGTGTAGCTCGAGATACACGGATTGCGTGGAGCCGAATTTGGAATGCCGATCCTGGGGCTTCCAATGAAAATCTGGATGAAATCAAGCCACAAAGTGGAGAAATTTTCGTGGAAAATTTCTCCCTTCCACCTTGCTCAATCACTGTTTTGCGATGGGATGAGTAACCTGTCACATGCAAGGAGAAGGTGCTTTTCGCGATACAAGTAACCTGTTCCATGATTACCTTTGTGGGATAAGCAGACGTTGCAGTTGAGCAACGGGTTCGCCGCTTCGAAGAAAGTTATCCAATTTCCAGGTAAATCGATGATGGATAGCACTTCTGCTGCATCTGGTGCGTGGTATCGCTGGTTTTGTGGTGGAGCGCCCAATACTGAGCAGCTATCGAAAGGTAACCACCCAAAAGAATCCAAAGGGGTATGGGGGAGACTCTAACGAGTTATCTGTCTCGAACTTAACTGTCATTGTTTTCAGATAGATTGAAAGCTACGCTGACGACATTGAAGAGTGTTCTGGTGACTGACCTGATCGGGGAAACAAAAGCAGGCAGAAAATTCCAGATTCAACGCTCGGTTTCTAGCTCGGTCGTGGGTTGGACCTGACTGGAACAGAAGAGGCGAAATGCAGACGCAGCAGAAGCACTCCGTATCCGTGATGGGATTGCCACTGGCACCGGTAACGCTTGGGGAAGCGGTGGACCGGGTCGACGCGATGATTCAAGAGGGCGGCGTTCGTCAGGTAGCGACGGCAAATCTGGATTTCTGGCTGAACAGCACGCGAGATGAGCATCTGCACAGGATTCTGGCCGGCTGTGAGATGGTGGTGGCCGATGGAATGCCGCTGGTGTGGGCCTCGCGAATGCTGGGAGATGCGTTACCAGAACGCGTGACCGGCGTAGATCTGGTGCCTGAGTTGATGGCAATGAGTGCGCGGAAGGGCTATCGCGTGTTCCTGCTGGGTGGTCGCGAAGGTGTGGGCCAGCGAGCTGCGGAGATGTTTGTAGCGCAAAATCCAGGCTTGAAGATTTGTGGCGTGTTTGCACCGCCGCCAGCGGAACTGGAAGAGATGGACAATGCCGAGATTGTGGCTCGGGTGAAGGCTGCCAAGCCGGATATGCTGCTGGTGAGCTTTGGGAATCCGAAGCAGGAGAAGTGGATATGGATGAACAAAAAGCGACTGGGTGTGCCGGTTTCGATTGGTATTGGCGGGAGTCTGGACATGTTGCTGGGCGATTTGAATCGAGCGCCGAGATGGATGCAGAAGACCGGTCTGGAATGGGCGATGCGTCTGGCTCAGGAGCCGAGGCGTCTGGCGCCCCGATACGCGCGGGACTTTATCGGTCTGGTAACGAAGCTGCCGATGGCGTTGTTGGGCAAATTGACGCAGGGTGGGGCAACGGTGTCGGCGACGACCACCCTGCAGGAGTCTGAAGAGGCTTTGCACCTGCATATTCAAGGGGATTTTGACGGAACATTGGCGGAAGCTATGGACAAGGTGGTGGATCGTGCCGTGGCTGAGGGCAAGTTGGTATGCCTGCACATGAGTGGGGTAAAGCGGCTGACGACGACAGGCGCGGGACTGATGCTGGATGGCCGCCGACGACTGTATGATGCTGGCCTGGTGGTAAATACCGTGGAGATGACGCTGCGTTTGCGGCTGCTGATGTACCAGTGGGGTCTCAGCCCGCTGTTTGGTACAGAGATTGCGGGTGCGAATCGCAGGTTGACGGCACGGACTCAGCCGGTTTGGGGCACAATCAAATAGACCGATCTGTGTGTTGGTCTGCCTGGCGGTCTGGGTTGCAGTGGGGACGAGGACGAAGCAGGCGTGCACCTGAGCGAGATGATACTGTTTGTGCCGGCCGGGATCGCCGCTGTAGTGGTGATCCTGGCCGGCGCGCGTCGCGGATTCCTCTGGGTCTATATGCCAACGGTGCTGCTGTTGCCGATGTACTATGTGATCCGTTTTCCGCACCTGCCACCACTGACATTTCTTGATATGGCCACGATTCCGGTGTCTATTGCCTTGCTGGTCGAAGGGCTGCCAGGCTGGCGTTTGCGCACAATGGATTTTGTTGTGCTGGGATTTGTGCTTTCTGCAGGGTATTCCGAGGCGCGTGGCGGAACAACACAGGATGGCGGCCTGCAAGTGTATGCAAACCTGATCGCCGTTGCTTTTCCTTACATGATGGGGCGGCAATGGATAGAGCCGCGCAGAGGCGCAAATCACGAGGAAGCTGTGCGATGGCGCGCGCAGTTTGTGCAGATATTCTTGGGATGGCTAACGCTGGACGTCGCAATCGGTGTGTATGACTTTTTGAGTGGGAAGTCGAGTAGCCAGCGCGTTTGGAAGATATTTTTTCCAGGGCAGACGGTGGACTGGCCGGAGCAGATGCGGTGGGGATTCGGGCGAATTCAAGGGCCGTTTGCTCAGGCAATTCTGGCCGGCATGATCTTTACGATGGGGATTTCCTATTGCATGTGGCTGCAACGGGCCGATCACAGATGGGGAATGCGTCCACTGACGTCCGAGTTGCGGGTGCGCTGGCGCAATGTGGCGATGGTGGCCATGATTGCCGGGCTGTGGATGGCGCAGTCGCGTGGGCCGTGGATTGGGGGCGTGATTCTGTTTGCTGTGCTTTGGCTGCCGCTTGCGAGTTCTTTTCGGCAGGCGTTGGCGCTGGTGCTGGTGCTGTTGGCAGTGGGTGGAACCGGCGCGTATCTTTACGGGAAAAGATATACAGCGGGCACTCGTGAGCATGCGCAAACGATGGAGCAAGAAAATGCGATCTATCGGCGAGAGCTGATTGGGAACTACATGCCGCTGGTCCTGGAGAAACCACTGACGGGCTGGGGAGTCTCGTTTTATCCGTCCGTGCAAGGGCAAAAGTCCATCGATAACGAATACCTGTTTCTGGCTGTGATCCAGGGCGTACCGGGACTGCTCCTCTTTGTGTGGATGAGCCTGGGCAGCTGTGTACGCGTGGCGAGGTTGCTGCGGTATGCAGAGTACGCCGATGACCGATTTCTGCTGTATGCGCATCTTGGCGTGGTGGTGAGTTTGCTGGCAACCATGACGACGGTGTACATGGGGCAGCAGGTGGCTCCGCTGTATTTTCTGGTTCTGGGATGGATTCAGGGGATGGATCCGGATCGGCTGGCGACAGATTCGGATTGGAGCCGGAAGAATTTGCAACGCTTGCAGTGGACTGCGAGCGTGATGGGATGAGGCAGCCATGCTGAGGACGGTGTGGGAGATGGCGGCGGGAGTAGCATGTGGGCTGAGTCTGCCGCTTTTTACTGATCTGGCCCTGGTTGTGGCGGGCAATGTGAAGATTGTTCTGCGACCAGTGCGAATCAGCGAACATCGTCGCCGGAATGGTCTGCTGGGTGTGGTGATTCCTGCGCACAATGAAGCGCCAATGATTGGGCATACGGTCCATTCGGTAGCCGCTTCTGCAAAGGTGAGCGGCAGTGATCGGGTAAAGATATTTGTGATTGCGCACAACTGTACGGATGAAACGGCGGCCGCAGCGAAGGCAGCGGAGGCCCAGGTGATCGAGGTGAACGATGATGGCCGCGATGGCAAGTCCGCAGCGCTGCGAGCAGGATTTGATTATGCGCGTGGACAGGGTTGCTCAGCCTTTGTGGTGGTCGATGCGGATTCGACAGTGAGCCTGAATTTTGTGAGCGCGATGCAGGATGCGCTGGCGTTGGGTGCGGAGGCCTTGCAGTGCCGCTATGAGCAGACGGCGTGCCAGGGAGCAGCGGTTAGCTCTGCACAGAGGCTGAGGATGCTGGCCTTTCGCGGGATGAATGTGGTGCGTGGACGAGGTCGTGCGGCGCTGGGATTGTCGTGCGGCATCTTTGGGAATGGGTTTGCGTTGCGGGCCTCACTGCTGGAGCGCGTGCCGTATGAAGCGCGGAGTATTGCGGAGGATCTGGAGCACCATGTGGAACTGGTGACACAGGGCTGCGTGGTGCGGTGGGTGGATGCGGCGCAAGTGACGGCTGGTTTGGCAGAGACAAAGGCGGCGCACGATAGCCAGGAGACTCGCTGGGAGGGTGGCCGATTGCGCGTGGTGTGGAGTGCCGGGCCACAACTGCTGCGCCCGGCGTTGCGTGGAAATCTGCGCGCATGTGAAGCGCTGCTGGCGGTGCTGAGTCTGCCGTTTTCGCTGGGCGTGGCTATGGCGTTCTTGAGTGTGGCGTTGCCGGTGGCCTGGAGCAGGAAATATGGACTGATATGTCTGGGGATTAGCGGGCTGTATGTGGCAATGGCGGCGCAGATGAGCGCAGAGCCTGTGAGGGAGTGGCTTGCTCTGGGGGCAGCGCCAGCGCTTGTGTTGCGCAAGCTTATGCTGGCTCCGAGAATCGTGGCGCAGGCGGGAAAACGCGTAATGTGGGTGAGAACGGGACGGGAACGCGCGCATGATGGACGCTGAAGAGAGGCAGCCAATGGGCGCTCAAAAAGACGCTGCAAAATCTGCGACAGGGCAGACGGAGACCGAGCCGAATGTGGTGAGCAGGAGCGATCCTCCGCGGCTGCGGAAGAATGTGGGCACAACGATCATGGCGCGCGCGCTGTATATGATTACGCGCGTGGGCATTCCGCCGTTTGTGCTGGCGCGTATCGGGCTGGAAGCCTATGGTTTGTGGACGACGATCTTTCTGCTGGTCTCGTATCTGGGGCTTTCGACGCTGGGTATCTCCAACGTGTATATCAAGTACGTCGCGGAGTATCACGCTCGGCGCGAGTACGACAAAGCGAATACGCTGCTTTCGACGGGCCTGTCGATCACCGTGCCGCTGTGTTCGGCGCTGTATCTGGCGATCTGGCTTGGTTGGGGCGGCGTAGCCAAGATGCTGCATCTGCCTGCTTCGCACGCTGCGGACGGCAAGGAAGCCGTGCTGATTGTGGTGGGGATATTTCTGGCATCGATTTCGCTGAACGTTTTTTCCGATACGCTGAATGGGATGCAGGAGATTGCGGCCAACCAGTACTTTTGGACGGCAGGATTTCTGGCAGAGTTCGTGCTGATTGTCGTGCTGGTGGGCAGCGGTCGTGGCATTCGCGGATTGGCAGAGGCATATCTGGCGCGGACGGTGATCGAAGACGGGCTGAAGATGTGGTGGGCATGGCGGAAGTTGCCTTGGTTACGACTTTCTCCGCGGCTGGCAAGGCGATCGGCGCTGAAGACAGTCATTCATTTCGGTGGGTTGGTGCAGTTTCAGAGTCTGTTGACGACAATGATCAATTCGATTGAGCGGATGCTGGCGCTGCTGCTGGTGAATGTGAGTGCGGCGGGCCTGATGGATTTTGCGAAAAAGTGGCCGCAGTCATTTTCCAGCATTCCCATGGCGTTTTTTGCGGCATTTCTGCCGGCTGCGTCGCATTTGGAGGCGTCGTCGGAGGCGGATTCAAAGCAAAAGAATCTGGGTGAGTTTTATCTTCGCGGCGCGCGCTATTCCAATCTGTGCACAGCGTATTTCTGCTCGATGATGGCGATGTGGACGTACCCGATCCTGCATGTGTGGTTGGGCGCGAAGATGCCCATGCCGGATGTGCTGACGAAGCTGTTCTTTGTCTTCAGCGTGTCGATGCAGTTTCACATGCTGACGGGGCCTGGAACGTCGATTTTGCGTGGGATGGGGATGGTTTGGGAGGAGTTTTACTACTCGATTCCCAACTTGATTTTTCTTGCGGTCACAGTGCCTCTTTCGTATCTATACTTTCATTCATGGACAACACTGGGAATCGGCGTGGCGGTGGCAGCGGCCACGGTATGTTCGTCGTGTGTCCTGATGGCGCGTGTGATCTTTGTGCTGCGTGTGAAGGCAGGCGACTACTGGAAGCAGGTACTGCTTCCGGGCTGCGTTCCGTACCTGTCTGCCGCTCTGCTGGCGGGGCCGGTGTGGTGGGCAACGGGGCGACTGGGACGCTGGACCGGCGCGGGAGTGGTGCTCGCGACAGGTTTGGCGCATGGAGCGATGATCCTAGCACTTTTGTACGGAAGCGCGTTGAACGCACGGGAGAAGCAGCAGGTACTGGGAATTCCGAGGTTGGCCAGTCGATGGCTGCAAAGCACACGGGCAACGGCGGACTAAGCCTCGAGCGACGTGGCAAGATTCCTGGATACAGGTTACGGACAGCGTTGCTACTGTTCGCGTCGATGGCTGCGCTTGCGGCCGAGGCGCAGAGTCCGGATGTGCAGACGCTGCCGACGAATTCCGGCAAGGTGATGGTGAACGAGACGCCGAGCGTGGATGCCCTGTTGAGTGCGTTCGAAGCAGGGCCGGATGACGAGTATCGTCTGGGTGAAGGCGACGAGCTGGAAATTGACGTCACGGGCAGGCCGGAACTGGCGCGCAAGGAATCCGTGGGCCCGGATGGACGGATATCAATGACGCTGCCTGGCGAGATCAAAGTGGCTGGATTGACAAGACGTGAGGCCGAGGCGGCGATTGAATCGCTGCTTCAACGTTATTACGTTGAGCCGTCAGTTTCGATTGTGGTGATGCGGTATGCATCCAATCGCGTGCTGCTGCTGGGTGCCGTGCAGCATCCCGGAGAGATCACATTTGACGGTCCGCCGACGCTGCTGGCTGCGCTGGCCGGAGGTGGAACGCTGACCTCTGGTGGCAACAATTTGGTGAACAAGACGCAGGATCTTCCGGAGCGGTGTGAGGTTTTTCGCGGGGGCGACCGGATGGTGTGGGTGAATGTGAAAAAGCTGGTAGAGACTGGAAACAGTTTGGCCGATCTGCGTCTGAAGCGCGGCGACGTGGTTTTTGTGCCCAGTCCTGATCAGCGGTATGTGACGGTGCTCGGTCAAGTCGCGCATCCAGGTGCGATTCCAGTGACGGATGAATCGACGATTGCAGAGGTCATAGCGCAGGCAGGTGGTTTGACGCCATCGGCGGGCGGTAATCCCAAGGTGCATATTTTTGACCCTGAGACGAAGACGCAGCAGGTGGTTGCGTTCAAGGATATGAAACGTGCAACGAAACACCCGGTACCTTTGCTGCATCAGGGAAGCATTCTCTACGTGCCAGAGACGGGCGTGGCAAAGATCGGTTATATTCTGCAACAATTTGGCGGCATCACGGACCTGGGAACTCTGGTATTTCTGACTTATCATCCATGACGGACGCGCGGAAGACATCGACGGAGCCCATTTCTTCACGGAGCATGGGCGGCGTCATCTCCGGGGTCGAGTTGAATCGTGAGCCAGTGGGTGAGCAGCCGCTCATCCGTTTGCGCCTGCGACGCGCGCTGAGAATGCGCTGGGGCTGGGTGGCGTGGTTTGCACTTGCCGGATGTGTGCTCGCAATCGCGTTTGTGTTGCATCGCAAGCCAGTCTATTCCGCGATAGCGATGCTGTATGTGCCGCCCTCGCCGCAGCGGATACTGCCGAACGGGATTCCCAACTGGCCCTATGACTCGCCGACGTATGAGATGCATATCCAGGAGCAGATCAACGCGTTGACGCGGCAGGATGTGCTGGCAGGCGCGCTGAAGCGGCTGCGCGGGACGGGCTGGCAGCGCGCAAAAGAAAACGATCAGACGTCCGAGCAGCGGCTGCTGCATTCGTTTACCGCGGAGCGGGATGGCAACAGCTATCAGATTGCCGTGAAAGCAAAGGCGTCGACTGCGGAACTGGCTGCCAGAATAGCGAACGCGGTGACAAAGAGCTATCTGGAGAATCAAAGCCAGCAGGAAGAGTATGGGGCGTCAACGCGGATCCATTTGCTGCAGGAGGAACTGAGGCGCGTGGAGACGCTGCTGGCGAGCGATCAGCAGAAACTCGTTGGAGTGAATCGGGAGCTTGGAGTTGGGACGATTTCAGCCAACACACCTGATCCGTATGACCAGGACGTTTCTGATTTGAGGACGGAACTGGCCAAGGCTCGGAGTGCGCACGATTTGGCTGTGGCGCAACGGATGTCGGCGCAGAGCGGAGCATATATTGGCGACACGGAAAATCAGGCGCAAAGTGATCCTGGGTTGATCAGCCTGAAGACGGGTCTGTATCAGCGACGCAGCGCACTGATTGCGCAGATGGCAGGGCTGACGCTTCATCATCCGCTGTATAAGCAGGACACGATTGAGCTGCAACAACTGGACAAGGCGATCGACGAGGTGACGCAAAAACTGGAGGCGGCGGCGCGCGAGCGGATCAGCAAGAAGCTGGACGGCGAGGTGAAAACGACTGAAGATGAGGTAGAAAAACTGAGCGCGGAGCTGGCAAGAGCGACGGTAGCAGCTGGGGATTCGACACAGTATTTGCAGCAGGCTAATGGACTGAGCGCGGAGATCGAACGACTACAGAGGCGTTATGGAATGCTCGACGAGCAGATGCATGACCAGATGCTGCAACTGGAAGCGCCGAACGGGATTCATATTGCGGCGGAAGCGGTGGCGCCGATCAAGCCGGATGCTTCGAAGACACTGCTGGAAGGGTTGGCAGTGGTGATCTTTTTCGGGATGCTCGGTCTGGGCGGAGCGGTGGTACGTAACCGACTCGATCCTCTGATCTATGTGAGCGAGGATATGGAAGACGTTATCGGAGCGAAGCCGCTGGTCGTAATGGCGGATGATGCGGAAGTCTCCGAGCGTTTCCAGGAGCAGACCATGCTGCGTGTGGTGGCATCGCTTGAAGATGCGCGAAGAAGTCGGGAGGCGCGCAGATTTTTGCTCCTCGGCGTGGCGCGGGAGACCCTGTTGGAGGATGTTGCCGCACGGTTGCGACGCTGCCAGCGTAGCGTACACGCGGAGTGGGATTGGGCATGGACCAGCGATTCAGAATCGGATGGAGATGGGCGAGATATCCCCATGGTGTCTTTTCAACAGGCTGTGACGAACATTCTCGCGGAGACGAAGATGGAGCGATGTCAGGGTGTGGTCTGCGAGCCGTTTTTGCTTTCCGGAGAATCAGAGTATCTGGCACGCTTCAGTGATGTAGTGCTGGTGGTGGTGCAGTGCGGCGTGACGCGTCGTGAGGAGTTGATGGCTGTTTCGGAGGCCCTCCAACAGATGCCGGTGAGGCTGGCTGGATTTCTACTGGTGGGCATGAAGCTGAAGAATGCGAATGCGCGTGAAGCGAAACGGATACGCATTCTGGATGAACGAGCGCGTCGGCAGTCGAAGCACGACGCACGACTTTCGCGGTTGATTGGCAAGGATATTGGCGTCAAGTCCCGTCGGTCAGCGAACGATGCCGAACAGAATGCGGATTGAAGCTAAATCGGAGCATATCTGCCCGCAAAAACCAGAGGCCGTGCATTTTCTGAGAAACATTTCGCTTGGACATCGTTTCTGCAGGGCGTAGCGGCACTGGTTTGCACTAATGCAGATCGGTGCCGTTCACTATGCGGTTATAAAGCCGCAACCAGAGACGCCGCTGCGGCCAGACCGGGCGCTCCATTTCGGCGACGAGTGCCGGATTGTCAGGACGATCTATAGCCGCTGTTGCCAGTGCTGGATCGTCAGAGGGAAGCGTAAACACCTGCGGGAAGAAAGCGAAGCGATCATGGATGGGAAGCTGTGTCATGTGCTTCGGGATATTGCCGCTGGCCAGAAAATAAATGGCATCGGCGAGCGTGGAAAAACTGTTTTGCTCTGGGTCAAGCGGGATGTGGCAAAGTTGGGTGGCTCGCGGGTTGATCTCCAGCAAATAGGGTTCGTCTGTGTCTGCGTGAAGGATGAAATCCAGCCCGAAAAAGCCAGATAGCTCAAGTTTGGATGCGATTTTTTGCGCTGCATCGAGAATGGCTGGATGATGAATGCGATCCACAATGACAGCGGCTCCGGTTTCCGAGAGCGCGCGAACGACCCGTACCTGGATGTGAGCTAGCATCTGTCCCCGCTGTACTACAAAAAGACCATTGGCTGCTATGCCGGGAATGAAGGATTGGCAGGTGATCTCATCGGGCGAAGACGCTTTGAGTCGATGCAATGCAGCGACCTCGTTGTCGATGAGAAATCGCTTGAGACTGCGCAATGGCAGGCGGTGGTGTTGCAGCATTTGGTAGCCACGTTGAAGCTGATCGGGGTCGCGAGCCAGAACGACGCCGTAGCCGCCACTGGTGCCATCAAATTTCAACACAGTGGGAAACTTGTTCGCGAGAATGATAGCGTCGATCCTCGCCGAGGATTCAACCTTCGAGGTCTGTGGACAGGGAATGCCGAGCGAATCAGCCAAAGTTAGAAATTGTCGGCGGCTGCGAAGCAGCGAGATGTGGCGCGACGAACCGAGCGAATGCTCAATGAGCGGGGAAAACTCCGGATATTGTTGTACGAGATCGTGAAGCAGAAGGACTGCAGTATCGTCGGTTGGAACGATGAGATCTGGTGCAGAAGCGCGTACAGCATGGCGGATGGACGGAAGAATGGCGAATGGACGGAGCGTATGAAGCGAGGCAAGTCCGGGGACGGCCTGCATCATGTGGCGGTGGGGTACAAGTGCTGAAACCGAGGCGCCAAGATGGATCAGCCGGAGAGCCATGCGCGTGGAAAGTGGCCACCAGGTGGTAGCAAAGAGCAGAATCGACGGAGCAGCCACAGGAGTTGGCCGAGCAGCGGGAGCAGAAGGAGCAAAGGACAAGGCTGCAAATCCTCTCAGGCCGCAGATGAGTGGGTTCATCTACTTGAGTCGGGGGGCGATGACAGGATTGTAATTTAGTTGGCAAAAAAATGCAGGGGAAACAGGAAAGATAAAATTCTGGCGCAGCCGAGGTAGCTGCGCCAGAATGGATGTCGGGTCTATTTGCCTGTAAGGGCTTCAACGCCGGGCAGTTTTTTGCCTTCGAGGAATTCGAGACTGGCACCGCCGCCGGTGGAGATGTGGGTCATTTTGTCGGCAACACCGGCCTGGTTGACTGCACTCACGCTGTCTCCGCCGCCGATGATGGAAATGGCTGCGGTGTTGGCGGCAATGGCGCGCGCGATGGCGTTGGTGCCGACGGCGAAAGCAGGAAATTCAAAGACGCCAGCCGGACCGTTCCAGAGGATGGTGCGGGCCGATGTGACGATGGCAGCGATTTTTTCGACGGTCATGGGGCCAATGTCCAGACCTTGCCAGTCGTCGGGAAAGTTGACAGACGAATTCCAGGGCTGAGTTTTCGCGTCGGGACTGAAGCTGTCGGCGAGGATGTTGTCGACGGGCAGCACAAGCTGGACGCCTTTGGTTTTAGCCTTGGCCAGCGCTTCGCGGGCGACGTCGATCTTGTCTTCTTCGACGAGAGATTTTCCAGTGGTGACGCCGAGCGCGCGCTGGAAGGTGTAAGCCATGCCGCCGACGATGACGAGGGTATCGACCTTGTCGAGTAGGTTGTCGATGACGTCGATTTTGCCGGAGATTTTGGAGCCGCCGATGATCGCAACAAAGGGTTTTTCAGGGCTCTCCAGAGCCTTGCCGAGGTAGGTCAGTTCCTTCTCCATAAGCAGGCCGGCGGCGGCGGGCTGCAGGAAATGAGTGATGCCTTCGGTGGAGGCGTGGGCGCGATGAGCCGAGCCGAAGGCGTCGTTGACGTAGACCTGCGCGAGCGAGGCAAGCTGCTGGCTGAAGGCTGCGTCGTTGGCTTCTTCTTCCGCATGAAAGCGGAGATTTTCCAGCAGTAGCACCTGGCCGGGTTGAAGTGCGGCTGCAGCAGAGGTTGCCGGTTCACCAACGCAGTCGGAAGCGAAGAACACAGGAACGTCGCGGCTCATTTCGGCGGCGAGCAGTTCGCGCAGGCGCGCTTCGACCGGGCGTAGCGAGTATTTGGGATTGGGCTTGCCCTTGGGGCGGCCGAGGTGCGAGGCAAGCACCAGTGAGGCGTTGCGCTCCAGCGCGTAACGAAGCGTGGGCAGGGTGGCGCGGATGCGCGTGTCGTCGGTGATGGTGGAGCCGTCCTCGGTAAGCGGGACGTTGAAATCGACGCGGACGAAGAGGCGTTTGCCTGCGAGGTCGAGATCGCGGATCGAAAGCTTGGACATGGAATTGTCTCCGGAGAGTGAGGGTCTGAGCGTAAGCAGAGCGAAGGATGGAGAAAGATATAGATCGAATGCGGCGAAAGGGAAGTGCTGCACTGAACCGCGGCACATCCCTTCGCCTGGCGTCTGGTTTACAGGCCCTTGTTGACGATGTAGCCGATGAGATCAACGACGCGGTTGGAGTAGCCCCACTCATTGTCGTACCAGCTCAGCACCTTCACCGAGTTGCCGATGACCTTCGTCAGCGGTGCATCAACGATCGAAGAGCGTCGGTCGCCCTTGTAGTCGGAGCTGACCAGCTCATGCTCTTCGTAGCCGAGGATGCCCTTGAGTGCGCCCTGGCTGGCAGCCTTCAGCGCCGCATTCACGCTGGCCACGTCGGTCGTCTTTTCGCTGATGAAGGTCAGGTCGACGATGGAGACGTTTGGAGTGGGCACGCGCATGGAGAAGCCATCGAGCTTGCCGGCCATCTCCGGGATCACCAGCTTCAGAGCCTTGGCAGCGCCGGTCGAGCTGGGGATCATGTTGAGCGCGGCAGCGCGGGCGCGGCGCAGATCCTTGTGCGGAAAATCGAGGATCACCTGATCATTGGTATAGCTGTGGATGGTGGTCATGATGCCGCTGACGATGCCGAAGTTCTCCATCAGCACCTTGACGAGCGGAGCCAGGCAGTTGGTGGTGCAGCTCGCATTCGAAATGACGTGGTGCTTGGATGCATCATACTTGTCCTGGTTGACGCCGAGCACCAGCGTGATGTCTTCGTTGGTGGCCGGTGCGGAGATGATGACTTTCTTCACCGTGGAGCCGAGGTGAGCCTTGGCTTTGGTGGCGTCGGTGAAGTGGCCGGTGGATTCGACGACGATCTGTGCTCCGACCGAGGCCCAGTCGAGCTTGGCAGGGTCACGCTCGGCGTAAACCTTGATTTTCTTGCCATCGACGGAGATAAAATCCTCGCCGGCGACGATCTCGTTTTTCAGATTGCCCAGAATGGAGTCGTGCTTGAGCAGATGAGCAAGAATTGCGGGGCTGGTGAGGTCGTTTACGGCGACAAACTCAATTTCAGGGTTTCCCATTGCGGCGCGAAAGACGTTGCGGCCAATGCGACCGAATCCGTTGATGCCAACCTTGACTGCCATGAATGATCTCCTTTAGTTGTGTGCTGAAATAAGGGTTTCTGGAGCAAAGACAAGAAGAGCAAGTACACGTGCGTTTGTCGGAGCGCCAGGCCCGATGCGGACAGGGCATCATTTCGGGGGCACCACCAAACTCATCAGAATATCACTGTTGTCAATGGCATGAAAACGATTTTATGAGGATATGGCAACGGAAACGAAGCGTCGGATGGGGGTGACGGAAGTTGTCCCGGCCAGAGGGTGCGCACATAGGAAGCGCGTGAGGGTGATGCAGGCGCGTGGGATAATGATAGCAGAAACGGACCAGCGTGTCGCCCCGAGTAAGCGCTATGACAGTATGGCTGCAATGTGGCTGTCAGAAAAGATTGGGCCGGTTCGACAAATTTCAAATCGACGCCAGGAAGAACCATGCGAAGACGTTCCCGACGAGAGCCAAATACATCAGAAGCAACGGGTAAAACCGGACGAGAGATTCCCGTCAATCAGCCTCGGCCGCTGAGTCCAAGCTATTTGCAGGAGCCGGTTGTGCCTCGCACTGCGACGGAGCCCGAAATAGCTGAGTCAAGAGTATTCCAAAGCGTTCCTGCTTCGATGCCGACAGCCCTTCCCGCATCTGTGCCGGAATCGACTGCCAGATCGGCGGAGGATATGTCGAGAGCGCAGAATGGACGCCGATCCGTGCGGCGTCGTTCCGAACCACGCAGATCAGATGCTCGAAAGCCGGAGCGAATGGCGCCGGAGGCAACGGCGCCGCAGCGACGGATGGAAGTGGAAACGCAGCCTGAATCCCCTGCAGCTTCGAGTACGGGCGGCGCTCCGTCGAGCCAGGAGCCCAAGGGTTTTGTTGTATTGACGATCGGGCTACCGGGTTCAGGCAAGACCACCTGGTACAAACGCAGAGGCGTGACGCCGCTGAGCAGCGATATGCTGCGCACGATCCTATTTGATGACATTACGGAGCAGCGTTATCAGGGACTGGTATTCGCGACGCTGCGTTCGTTGCTGCGAGCGCGGCTGATTGCCAAAATGCCCTGGAATTATGTGGACGCGACGAACCTTTCCGCCCACGAGCGCAGGCAGTGGATCAAGATGGCGCAAAGCTTTGGCTATGAGGTGCAGGCGGTTTACTTCGATGTTCCGCTGGCAGTGTGCCTGGAGCGGAATGCGCAACGGGATCGACCCGTGAGCGAAGAGGCAATGCAGCGCATGGCAGAGAAGCTGAAAGCGCCGGATTTCGAAGAAGGATTTGCCAAGATCACCGTGGTGCGCGTGAAGCAGTCGTGAAGCAGCAAAGCAAAGAGCCGGAAGCTGCAAAGCACGTGAATCAGCCGGAACCGTGGCTACGCGGTACGCATACGGAGATTCCTGCGGTGGCTCGCGGAGTGGTGCATGCGCTGGAGCTGGCAGTGGAAGACACTGCACGCTGGACAAGCGGATTGACCGAGGAAGAGCTGCATCAAACAGGGATGGGATTGCCCTCGGTGGCGTGGCAGATGCAGCATCTGGCGCGCAGTGTGGATCGGCTGCTGAGCTATGCTGAAGAGCGACAACTGAGCGCGGCGCAGATGGAGGCGCTACGAAGTGAGGGCGAGCCGATATCCGCGGATTCTCTGCGAGCGGAGTTTCAGATGAGCTTGCAGGAGGGAATCGGCCGTGTGGTGACGCTGGCAGGCACGGACCTGGAGACGGCGCGCGGCGTGGGACGCAAAAATCTGCCGACGACAGTGGGTGGGCTGCTGGTGCATGTGGCCGATCACACGCAGCGTCATGTGGGGCAACTGATCACAACAGCCAAGCTGGTGCTTGAGTTGCGAAATGCAGGTCGATGAAGCCAGCAAGAATGCAGGCAAAACTTCAACCTGTCATGGCTCAATGACGAATCTCATCCAGAATGTGCCCCATCTTTTGCTGCTTGGTTTCGAGGTAGCGGCGGAAGGTATCGAGCGGCGGAACTTCTGCCGAGATGCGTTCGGTGACGCGGATTCCTGACGATTCAAGCGCGGCAACTTTCTCCGGATTATTGGTCATCAGGCGCACCGCGGAGACTCCGAGCAGATGAAGCACGGCGGCAGGCAATTCATATCCACGGCAGTCGGCGGCAAAGCCGAGTTCGAGGTTGGCTTCGACGGTATCGCGGCCCTGATCCTGTAGCTCATAGGCTTGGAGCTTGGCCATCAGGCCGATGCCGCGCCCCTCCTGCTGCTCATAGAGCAGGATTCCAGCGCCTTCAGCGGTGATGCGCTGCAGGGCGAGTTCCAGTTGCGCGCGGCAGTCGCAGCGTAGCGAGCCGAAAACATCGCCGGTGAGGCATTGTGAATGGATGCGGATGATCGGCGGTGCGGCGTGAATGTCGCCGTGGACGAGCGCAACCAAGCCATCGATTGAGGATGTGGGATCGGGCTGGCAGCCGGGTGCGTGGTTCGCCCCAAAAGCCTCAAAGCCGAGAATGCGAAAGTGACCCCAACGGGTAGGGAAGTCAGCTTCAGCTTTTTTCTGTACGCTGGTGTACGACATGATCTGATTGTAAGATGCACGGGGATGGCGGAGGATTCGCGGCAGGCAGCGCGGTGGAAAGGAAAGAGTGGCGGATCACAAACTGATTTTGATTACGCTTCTGGTGAAGCTGGGGATTGCCGCTTCGGTAGCCAGCGCGGTGGGCCGTTCTCGCGCCTTCCAGCGGCGACTGCTGGCACAGCGAAGAACCAAGCGAGAGACGCTGGAGATGCTGGCGTTTGTGCTCGTTCCGCTGACGCTGGGCGTGTGGGTGCGGATTGAGGTGCCGAATTTTCTGGCGGCGGATATGTCGCTGGAGACTGTGACGCTGGTGGGTCTGCTGGTCGGCCCCGGCTGGGCAATGCTGAGTGGAATGCTGATGGCGGTGCCCGCGATGCTGCATCGAGAATACCTGGCGTTGCCGTTTCTGGCAGGTGTGGGCATGGTAGCCGGCATCGCCGGCATGTGGATTGAAAAAGAGGAGATCTGGTCGTTTACGCCGTTTGTGGATCTGAGCCTGTGGCGGTGGGTGAGACGGACGCTGCGGCAGCCGAAGTTTGATCGGCAGATTCTGTTGCTGCTGCTGATTGCCGGCATGGAAGCGGCGCATAGCTGGCTTGCATGGGAGTTTCCACGAAGGATCTTTGCGCTGCGAGCCGATGTCTGGTGGCTGCGTGCGCTGGTGTGGATGAGTGCGCCCGTGGTTGTGGGCATCTGGCTGAAGATATGGAACGTACTTCGGGTCGAGATGAAGCTGGAGGAGCAGAAACGACTGTTGCTTGAGGCCAGGCTGGACGCACTGCAACGGCAGATCAATCCACATTTTCTCTTCAACACGTTGAACTCGATTGCTTCACTGGTGCGGCACAGGCCAGCGGAGGCGCGAGTGATGATTGGGAAGCTGGCAAGCCTGCTGCGCGCGATGCTGCGGGATCATGACACGCTGGTTCCGCTGCGCGAGGAGTTGCAATGGATCGATGATTATCTGGAGATTGAGACGGTTCGGTTTGGTGCTGAAAAGCTGCGCGTGGTCAAGGAGATTGAGCCGTCTGTGCTGGACATACGCGTACCGAGCATCTTGTTACAGCCGCTGGTGGAGAACTCGATCAAGCATGGGCTGGAACCGCGCATTGCCGGCGGCACAGTTACGCTGCGCAGCCGCCGGGGCGAGAACGGGCTGGTGATTGAGGTGGAAGACGACGGTGTGGGCATCTCGGAGCAGACGCTGACCAGCGGCACCGGAATTGGCATTAAGCTGGTGCGCGACCGTTTGCAGATGCTTTATGGCAACATGGCGCGCTTTGATCTCGAGTCTCGTCCGGGACGCGGCACACGTGTGTGCCTGACGGTTCCAGTGGAGGATGCAGCCAGCGATCATCCGATGAGCGAGCGATAGAAGTCGACATAGCGCGGAATGATGCGCGTGGAGCAGAAGCGGTCCTGGGCGGTCTTTCGCGCAGCGCATCGCATCGCGGCATGGCGTTCCGTATCGCGCAGGAGTGCGATGGCAGAGTTGGCCATTGCATCCACATCTCCAATGGCAAAGAGCAGGCCGTCGTGGCCGTCGGTGATTAACTCCGGCACGCCGCCGACGCGCGTGGCGATCGCCGGTGTCTGGCAGGCCATCGCTTCCAGTGCGGCCAGGCCAAAGGATTCGTTTTCGCTGGGCATCAGCAGCAGGTCAGCCAGCGGAAGAAGGTCGTGGACGCGATCCTGCTTCCCCAGGAAGTGAATGCGATCGTGGATGTTCAGGGAGTGAGCGAGCCACTCGGCGGTGGAGCGGTCCGGGCCGTCGCCGATCAGCGCCAGCCGCGCGGGAAGCTGTCGGGCAATGCGGGCAAAAGTCTGAATAACGTCGGTGATGCGCTTGACGGGCCGAAAATTGGAAAGGTGCATCAGCAGAAATTCATCTGCAGCCGCCAGTGGCTGGCGTAGCTGAGAGCGTTCTTCCTCGTTGCGAATAGGCTGATATTGATCGCAGTTTACGAAGTTGTGAATGACCTCGATCGGGCGAGTGATGGCAAAGTTTTCCACGGTCTTGTCACGCAGCCAGCCGGAGATGCTGGTGACGCCGTCGCTTTGCTGAATGGCGTACTGTGTGATGGGCAGATACGAGCGGTCCATGCCGACGAGCGTGATGTCAGTGCCATGAAGCGTGGTGACAAAGGGAAGATGGCGACCACGCGCAGCCAGCATCTGGCGAGCCAGCAATGCGCTGACGGAGTGAGGAATCGCGTAGTGGACATGCAGCAGGTCGAGGCCATAGTACTCGGCAACTTCGGCCATGCGTGAGGCCAGCGCCAGATCGTATGGCGGGAACTCAAAGAGCGGATAGTTGGACACCGGCACTTCGTGATAAAAGATGCCTGTCTCGCGGCCAGAGAGACGAAATGGCTGCGAGTAGCTGATGAAGTGAATCTCATGGCCCAGAGATGCCAGCTCAATGCCGAGTTCTGTGGCGACAACGCCGCTGCCGCCATAGGTGGGATAACAGGTGATGCCGATACGCATGAAAACCGCTTTCTTGCTAACCAATTCTTTCCGCAGCGTGTCCCGGTGACTCCGTACTGTTCTTTGGACGTTTCAACATGCACAGACGATGCGCGAAGTTCAGGCACGCACTGGAAATTTCAAACTGACGCCGGCACCGAGCCGAAGTGGAGCAGGGAAGCACTCTCCTGCGCGACGTAGCGCATGGCAGCGACTGCGCCGAGGGCATCAATCTCGACCTCGCGAGAGGCACGAAGACGGGTGCGAATCTGTTGCAGAGCGGCGTCGGTGTAACCGGGATGCGTCACCAGTTCCCAACAGCCATCGGGCAGAGCGGCAATCAGCCGCTCGACCAGCGCGCGATCAAGCGAGCCGGTCGCCAGCACGCCGATGGCCCCATCGGTGGTGGTGAATCCGGCATCGGCGACGGCACGGTGAAAGTGCTGGCGAAACAACTGGAGCAGGCCGAACTCCAGGCGGCGCGCCGCGGGGACGCGCGGCGTGAGACGACGGCTCCAGAGTGGTTCAAACGGATTGCGAATGCGGCGCAGACCGGCGCGGCGAGCCGCACGCAGCAGGGGTCGCAGGATGGCCGGAAACTGATGCAGGTGCTTGTGCGTGTCGAGGTGCGTGAGGGTGAGTCCAGCCTGTTGCAGGCGCGTGATCTGGGCAAAAGCTTCAGCTTCGAGAAAGGCTTCGCCGTGAGCACGCGTAATGCCCGAAGCGAAGATCGCACGCAGAAGCTGGCCGGGAGTGGCGGGCAGGTGACCGTCGTTTTGAATCCACGAAAATGCGCGCTGCGCCTCTGGATCGAGACAGGAGCGTCCATCGACAAGTACCACGTGGCAGCCGACACCAAGCATGGGAGTCTGTTGCGCGAGTTGGATGGCGTCTTCGGTGGCCGGCGCGGCGGCCATCAGCGTGGCGCTGCTCAGGCAGCCAGAGCGGGCAAGTTCAACAATGGCGCGGTTGACGCCGGATGTAAGTCCGAAGTCGTCCGCGTTGACGATGAGTTGTTTCACGCGGTTGAGTGTATCAGGCCTGCGCACATGGGATGTTCTCAGGCTGCGGCGAAGTCGATGTAACCCCGCTCCGGATTTGTGCCGACCAGACGCACCTGAAGTCTGTCGCCTACGTCCAGCCCCGCCCCGCCGTGGACGAGCATACCTTCCACGTGCGGCTCCAGCGCGCGCACAAATGTGCCGGAGTGGGAGACTCCAGTCACGATGGCTCTGAAGTGCTGACCGATGCGTTTGTGCAGCACGACGGCGGCGATGCGCTTGGCCATCTCTCGCTCCACGTGGCGCTCGTTGTCTTCCATCAGTGTGCAGCGCGCGGCGATGCCGGCAAGGCGCTCAGCGGAGTAGGGGGTGGGAGCGGCGGCCAGATGAGCCTTGAGCAGGCGCTGGGTGACAACGTCGGCGAAGCGGCGGTTGGGCGCAGTGGAGTGGGTGTAGTCCTGCACCGCGAGACCGAAGTGCCCGGGAGAATCCTCGCCCGGGCGGACCATCACGTATTCGCCCGGACCCATGAGCTTGATGACGGTGAGGGAAAGATCGGGGAAGCGAACAGGATCGGCTTTGCGCTGCGCACAGAGGAAGTCGTTCAGCGCTTTAGAGTCAGGCATGACAGGCAGCGTGGTGCCAAGTTCGGCCGCAATCTGGAGGATGCGATCCCAGCGTTTGGGCACACGCACAACGCGGCGGATGGAGGCTATGCGCGCCTCGTCCAGGGTGCGCGCCATCACGCCGTTGGCTGCAACCATGAACTCTTCGATGAGGCTGGTAGCGCGGTTTTTCAACTGACGAGCAAGACTCACGGCCTCCTCTTTGACCATCACGGGACGCGTCTCAATGGTTTCCAGATCCAGCGCTCCGTGCTGGAATCGGCTGCCCACCATGGCGCGCGCCGCTTCATCCTGAAGCCTGAGCTGGGTGGCCAGTTCTTCGCTCTGCTTCACCTTTTCCGGCGCTTCGGCCGTTCCGGCCAGCCATGCGCCCACGGCGTTGTAGGCGAGCTGCGCCTTGTTGCGCACTAGCGCGCGATAGATGCTACCGTCGGTGACCACGCCCTGTCTGTCAACGCAATACTCCGTGACAACGGCAGCGCGATCCTGGTTTTCATTCAGCGAGGTCAGCCCCTCGGAGAGTTCGACCGGGAACATGGGAAAGACGGTGACACCGGTGTAAACACTGGTGGTTTCGCTTTCGGCGTGAGCGTCCAGCGCCGTCGCCTGAGGAACCGTTCCGTCTACATCGGCGACGGCGACGCGCACGCGAATGCGACCGTCCTTGAGGCGCTCGGCCCACTCGATCTGATCAAGGTCACGAGAAGTATCGTTATCGATGGATGACCAGAGCAGCGCTCGAAGATCGGCAATCGTGGTACCGTGACCCGCCTGTGGAAGCCTCAGCCCGTGCGACAGAGTCAGCGCCAGCTCGCGCTCAGCCTCCTGCGAAAGCCTGGGCTGAAAACCGTGTTCCTGCATGGAAGCCTCAGCGGCGGCCTTCAGGTTATAGGAATAAGTGGAAGTCAAGGCGGAACGCTCCTCGATGCAAGGTCAACACCCAACCTTGAAGCCTATCGCATTCCACCCTGCAGACGCACAGCCGGGCGCTCACAATCGCGCATCGTGGAGCCTGCTATGATGGATTTGGAAGTGTGCTCTTGGCGCGTTTTTGCCCGCAGATCAGGGGCGGTTAGCTCAGTTGGTTAGAGCGCCTGCCTTACAAGCAGGATGTCGGGGGTTCGAGTCCCTCACTGCCCACCAAAACCCCTTCCGAACACGTCCAATACAATCCCAAATAAAGAAGTAAATAGCAGAAAATATTGCGGTTATTGCCTATCTGTGTCCCAAGGGGTACGATGGAAGCCGAGAGCGAGTGGGGGTACATATGGGGGTATGTAAGCAATACCCCTATATGCGATACCCCCAGATACCCCCAAATACCTCCAAATCGCTCGATTGAGGAGCGCCGATCATGGCTCTGACCGATACGGCAATCCGGCGTTCGCGACCCGGCGATAAGCCCTACAAGTTGACCGACGGCAAAGGCCTCTATTTGCTGGTGAATCCCTCTGGCGGCAAGCTCTGGCGATGGAAGTATCGCTTTGAAGGCAAAGAGAAATCGAAGTGCTGGAGCTTCTGCGCACCATCTCCGGGAATCACGCGCTGGTCTTTCCCGGTGAGCAGGACTCCGGCAAGCCGATGTCCAACATGACCATTCTGAAGGCGCTGGAGCGGATGGGCTACAAGGGGCGCATGACCGGGCACGGATTCCGTGGTCTGGCTTCGACGATTCTGCATGAGCAGGGCTACAACCATGAGCACATCGAATTGCAGCTTGCCCACGCACCACGCAACGCGGTGAGCGCGGCCTACAATCACGCGCAGTATCTTGAGCCGCGCGCGAAGATGATGCAGGACTGGGCCGACTTTCTGGAGCAGACGCAGCGCGGCGGCGGTGGGGAGCGGGCTACTGCCGTTTCGCGGTTCGGCAGCATAGCGCGTGTCCACCTATTGCGCCACCGGTAGACTTGCTCCGGCATCCCGTAGCTTTCTTGCCACTGCGTCGGCGAACTCATCCGCATCGGACGGCTTCGATGGCCGGACGCTTCCTATCTCCCGGATAATCTCGCCCTGCCCAGAGGGCACTCTGGAAGCCGAGAGCGAGCAGGTGTCCGTTCAGGGGAGAAGTTCGAACTGCAAGTGCCCTCAGGGAACATTGACTTTCTCCGTAGTCAACAGCCTTTTCAAATTTTTGTTGAAGATTTTCCCCATAACTTCAGAAGGGTTTTTTAGCAGGAAGCAGCTCGCAGTGAGTACACCGTCACAATCGCATCCCGGCAATCTCCAACTCCACCCCGCCCAGCCCATCCGCGCGACCCGCCTGCCACCGCTCTTCAGCCACACGCACCCGATATGCCAGATCGATCACGCTGCCCGCTTCCAGCCCCATCTCCGCCGCCGACTCGGCCATCTTCCAGCCCACGGCCTTCAGCGGCTCCATGCGCACCTCTGTCCCCGTCGGAGCCACTTCCAGTCGGATATGAATCTCCTTCATCACCCTCACCGGAGCCATCAGGCGCACGCGCCGCGCCAGCAGCACCGGTGTCGGATTTCCGCGTCCGTTCGGCTCCAGCCTTCGCAGCCATCCGGCCACCGTGCTTGTCAGCCGCTCCAGCGGCATTTCCGCATCGATCCGCAGCGTATGCTCGGCCACGCGCCCGGCCAGTCGCTCGTCGGCAAATGCCTGCACGCGCCGCTCCATCTCCGCCAGGTTTTCCGCTGGCATGGCAAATCCCACTGCGAAGGCATGGCCCCCAAACCGCGTAAACAGATCTGCGCAAGGCTCAATCGCCTCCAGCAGCGGAAATCCGTCAATCGACCGCCCGGACCCGTACGCAACCCCGTCCTCGACGCTCACCACCAGCACCGGCTTCGCCGTCCGCTCCACCACGCGTGAGGCCAGAATCCCAATCACCCCACGATGCCAGCCTTCGCCAGCCAGCACCAGCATCTTTTTTTCTTCCAGCGTCCCATCGCTGCGCAGCCACTCTTCAATCATCTCCAGCGCTTCAGCTTCAGTCCGACGTCGCTCCAGATTCTTTTCTTCCAGCTTCGCCGCCAGCTCCAGCGCTCTCACGCGGTCCCGCGTCGTAAACAGCTCCACCACATCGCTCGCCACGTCCATCCGTCCCGCCGCATTGATCCGCGGCCCCAGTCGGAATCCCAGATCAAAGCTCGTCACCGTTCGCGCCGTCACATCCATCCCCGCCGCCGCCATCAGCGCCTGCAAGCCCAAGCCCGACGGCCTTTGCAGCTCCTCCATGCCCACCGCGGCAATCACGCGATTCTCACCCAAAAGCGGCACCGCATCGGCCACCGTCGCAATCGCCGCCATCTTCAAAAAGGAAGGCAAAGTCCGACTTCGCGTTCGCTCGCGATCCGCTCGCTCCAGCAGCGCCTGCGCCAGCTTCAGCGCAATCGCCGCCCCGCACAGCCCCTTTTCCGGATACTCACAGCCAGGCTGATTCGGATTCAGCACCGCCAGCGCTTCCGGCACGGCGTCGCTTGCCTCCGGCAGGTGGTGGTCGGTCACAATCACATCCATCCCCAGCCGTTGCGCCGCCCGCGTCTCGGCAAACGCCCGCATCCCCGTGTCCACCGTAATCACCAGCCGCACGCCCTCGCGCGCCGCCATCTCCAGCACTGTCGTCTGCAGCCCGTAGCCTTCCCGCAGCCGATGCGGCACATGAAATCGAACCTCGGTCTTTTTCGCTTGTTCGCCCCCGCGCTGCGCCGCCATCTCGATGGCCGTCTTCAGCAGCACCACGGCCACCGTTCCGTCCACGTCATAGTCGCCATAGAGCAGCACCCGCTCGCCGGCGGTAATCGCCCGCTCCACCCGTTCCACGGCTTTTTTCATGCCCAGCATCTGCATCGGATCGTGCAGATGATCCACCCGCGGGTCCAGAAAGCGATGTGCTTCCGCCGCCGTCCTCACCCCACGAGCCAGCAGAATCTCCGCCAGAATCGGAGGAATTCTTGCCTCGGACGCCAACGCTGCCGCAGCTCCGGAATCCGTCTCCACGCGTTGCCACCGTTGTCCTGGCCGCTTTCGCGGTGCTGCGACTCGGATATCGACAGCCGCATCCCTCACAGCTCGTCTTCATCCTCATCGTCGTCATCGATCAGGATCTGCTGAAACGCTTCCACATTCTCAATCAACTCCTGGTAGTGCTCATACCACTCCGTCGTCGTCTCGTGCAGAAACACCACGCCCTGATGCACAAATCCAAGCTGGATATAGCCCACCTTTCCGGCATGTTTCATCAGCATCTGCGCTTCCATCAGCTCATTGGCCTCTTCGTCGGGAAAGTTGATCTCGCTCACCTGTTCCATCAACTCTTCCAGCTCGGCCCGGTCCAGCGCCACCTCGCTCATCGTCACAAACAAGGCTCCGGCGTGCTTGGCCATCTCCACAAAATCCTTCCAGGAGTCGGCATTATCCGCATCCTCCCACAGCACAGCCTGCACGTCTTCGGTCACATACCCAGGCAGCCGCTTCATGCCGTGCCCTTCGATGAACGCAATCATGTCGTCTTTGAGTGAAACCAGATTCTCTGTCGTCATAGCTTTCACATTCTCTCAGATTCAGCCTAGGTGCTCGGCCTCCATCCAATGGTGCCATCCAGGTCGAGCCATCGCAGCCTCGAACAAATTCTCTCACGCGACCGCCACCACCACCGCCCATCCTCAACCCGCCGCTCGATATGGTATCTTGGAGTTTCAGTCCATGATTTTTTCCCGCGAATATATCGGCTATCTGGCGCGTCGTACGGTTAAACATCTCACCGACGCCAAAATGATCCATACCGCGCACACTCCACTCGTCGAAGAGCGCGTCACCAGTGGCATGATCGAAGAGATGGCGCTCGAAGACCGCATCAACGAAGAGGTGCGCGTCATCCTCGAGGCGTATCAGCAGGAGATGCTGCGCTCCGGCGCCCAATACGCCGAGATGTTCAAAAAGGTCAAAGCCGAACTCACTCGCAAATACAAGGCCGTTCTATGAGAATCTCTCGCGACAAGGTCAACAAGCTCGCCCACACCGTAGCCGACACGCTCGCCGACATTCCGGAAGTGGATTTCCTCGAGGATCGCAACACCATTCGTCAGGAAGCGCGCAAGTTCCTCGAACAGCTCCTCACCGAGGAGACGAAGATCGATCAGGCCGCGCGGCTCAAGATCAGCTCTCAGCGCCGCATCATCCAAGAGGGCACGCAGGAGTGGGACATCCTCTACCGCAAGTACTACAACGACGAAGTCCGCCGCCTCGGTATCTGACACGTTTCGCCAGAACCACCACTTTTTCGGATCAGTCAAAAAACAGCGGCGCATTCCACCCGGAATGCGCCGCTTCAATTTCCCCCATCGCGCGCTCACGGCAGCGGCAGAATGCTGAACGCCAGCGCGCCAAACGCCAGTTGTGAGATGATCTGCGTGAACTCAAGCGCCGTCCTCAGGCCAGACGGCTTGAACGTCTTCTCCGGCACCACGATCGTGTCGCCCGGATACACATGCAGGCTGGCAAACTCATTTCCCCACAGTCCGTTGGTCGTCGTCTTGCTCACCACCGCGCCACTGGCTCGAATCACGAAGGAATATTTTCTGTCCGAATCCTGGTTCGGTCCGCCCGCCATCTGCAGATAATCTCGCACCCGTCTGCGCTGCGCATACAGGAACGAGTTCTGGTCATAGACCGCGCCCACCACGTTCACGTTGTCGGGCTGTGACGGCACTATGAATCTGTCACCATCCTCCAGCGGAAGATTCGGAATGCTGTCCACTCCGGTGCTCTTCGGCTGGAACTCCAGCACAATCCGGCCCGTCGCGCGAATCCGCGCCAGGCTGGCAATCAACTGCTGTTCGCTGCTCTGCGCCGCTGCCGCCGAGCTTTGATCCTGTGAACTGGAGACGCCCGACGACGCCACAGCCAGATTCCCGCGCTGCACCTGCATATTCAGCTGCTGGATATATTCATCAATTCGGGCCTGCTGCAGTATTCTTGTCGACTGCCGCGTAAACTCCGACCCATACAGATACGCATTCGGCGTCAGCCCGCCCGCGCGCATCACCAGGTGCCGCAGCGTCTCGCCCGGCAGCGCCGTATACGTCCCCGCATGGGCCACCTCGCCATCCAGCCGGATCAGCTTCGTCTGCTCGGCAATCGGCACCCGCACGTCAGCTTCTGAGAACACGCTCACCACATCGCCCGGCTCCAGCGCCAGATTCTGGCTCTGGTCGTGTTGCAGCACCAGCTTGCCCAGGTCAAACGGCACCAGCACCGTCTTCAGCGTCTTCGGGTCCATGCGCTCAATCACCGCATAGTTCCAGTCGATCTCCGGCGCCAGTACCCTTACCCGCGTCGGCTGCACGCCCGTCAGCGAGCGCCCCGACGGCAGTGTCTGCGCCTCGGCCACTGAGATATTCGCCCCGCGCTCCGACGCGTCGCCCGTCCCGTTCACGCCCTCACTATTCAGCCCCTGCTCGGCCATCATCGTATTCTGCTGCAAGCCCATCTGCTGCGCATTGACCAGTCCAGGCCCATTCGTTCCCGCGCCCGGCGCAGCCACTCCCTGGTTCTGCGGCAACTGCAAATCCGTCGTCGTTGCCGTCTCCGTCTGCGAGCGCCGCAGCGTCACCGCCTGCCCATTCGGCGGCTGCAACATCACTCCAAACCCTGGCACCGGCTCAAACTCCGGCGTCGGCAGTCCCAGTCTTGCCCGCTGCCACCAGTAGTTCTGCGTAATCAGCGAATCCTTGTCCGGAATCAGGTCGCTCACATGCATCCCTTCATGCCACGCAAACCGTCCCGGATTCGCTACATTCCCCCGCAGAATCACCGTCTTCGCATACGCCGGCACAATCGGATATACCCGCACCACATCGCCGTTCGACATCACTGTCGCCAGCCCCGTCGCGTCTGCGCTCACTTCCATCGCCCGCCGCGTCGTGTGATCCTCAATCCGCTCAATCGAAATCCGACTCTCCGACGCCACGGCGGACATTCCGCCCGCGTCCTTCACCACGTCGCCCAGCGTCTCGCCCGAGCGCAGCTCATAGATCGCCGGCACGCGCACCGCGCCTGTCACCGCCACCATCGATCCCACCGGCGCAATGTAGATCACGTCGCCATTCTCGAGCGGCGCGTCTCCGCTTTTGTCTCCGTGGATCAGCAGCGCATACAAGTCAAAATCCGTAATCGTCTTGCCATCCCGCCGCAGTTCGATCTGCCGCAGCGAACCCTCCAGCGACGGCCCGCCACTGGAAAAAATCGCGTCTACCAGCGTGCTCAGCGCGCTCACCGTATAGACCCCCGGCCGTTGCGCCGAACCCGAAACATACACCTGAATCGAATGAATCTGGCCCACATCCACTGTCAGGTCAAAGTTCTTGAACACCCGCGCAATCGCCTGCCGCAGATGCCCATCCAGTTGCGAATATTGCAGCCCCGCCACGTGAATCGCACCCACCTGCGGCAGATAGATATCACCCGAACGATCCACACTCAGATTCGATTGAAAATTGATCTGACCCCAGACACGAATGCGCAGCACATCGTCCGGACCCAGCACAAAGTTCGTCGGCACCTGCGCCGTCTCCAGCGGAGAAAAGGTTGCCGGCACATTGCGGAAAAGATTCGAGCCATACACCGGCAGCACCTGTCCGGTCGTCGAGGCCACAAACTTCTGGAACTCCGTCAGCGGCTGCCGCGGCGTCTGCCGTTGCAGCGCCTGTTGCTGGGCCAGCCTCTGCTGCGCGGTCATCCCCGTCTGCCCGAGGCCGGTCAGCGCGTTCGTATCGTTATACCTGCCCGCCGGAGGAATCGTCGGCGTCGCCTGCAATCCCTGAAATCCCGATGTCTGACCGGAACATTGCGGCAGCAGCGCCTGCTGTGGATCGCCGCAGTTTGCCGCGGCACCGTTCATCATCTGTCCCCCGGTGCCACCGCCCACCTGTCCCGCTGCCTGCCCGCCTGCGCTCGTCGGGTCCATGCCCGCTGTCGGGTCCAGGCTTCCTGCGCCCGTCGACTGACCCTGCGCCGCCACAGCCATCACGCAACCCAGCGCAACCATCGCCGCCTGAAGCATCCGGCGCTTGCCCATCCCCTGAAAACCTCGCTCTTTCGCCTGCAAAACCTGTTGATTCATGCCTCTGCGCACAACCTGCCTGTCTCTTGGGGGAAACTTCATACGTCCGAGTCTAGCACGCAGGGGCTTGCCATCCAGGTGACTTTCGCGCTGCACGGAACGCTCATTTTCCGCTTTCGGCTCACTTGTTCTCGTCGCTCTGGAATCTTCCCGGCGCAATCCACTTTGCACCGCATCGCCGCAGATGAAACAAACAGCCCGGCGTCTCCGCCGGGCCGCTTGTTTCGTCTCTCCCCTTTTGCCTCTCAGGCGCTATAGAGCAACACGCCATCCGGCTTCTCTTCATTCTCCGCGCGATCCTCGCCCACGGAACGATAGAAGAGCTGGTTGTTGTCAATGTAGACATCCAAAAACGCTGGCCGATCCGTGATCCTGCCCGCGATCAGCGCCTCTGACAGCGGATCCTCGATATACCGTTGCAACGCTCGTCGCAGCGGACGCGCTCCATAGCTGCGGTCGCTCAGCGTCTTGGCCAGAATCCAACGCTTCGCCTCCCCATCTACAGAGATCGTGATCGACTTCTGCGCCAGATTCGCATTCAGTTGCCCGATCAGCAGATCCACAATCAGGATCAGGTCGTCATCGGTCAGTGAACGGAAGAGAATGACCTCGTCGATGCGGTTGAGGAATTCCGGATTGAACGTCCGTTTCACCTCGCCCTTCACCAGCTCTTCAATCTTTTCCATCACCAGGTCTTCGCGGTCGCTGGAGAATCCCAGTCCCTTGTTCTTCTGCAGGTGCCGCGCGCCGATATTCGACGTCATGATCAGGATCGTGTTCTTGAAGTCCACCGTATTGCCCAGCCCATCCGTCAGCTGGCCGTCCTCAAAGACCTGCAACAGCAGGTTGAAGACATCCGGATGCGCCTTCTCAATCTCGTCCAGCAGCACCACCGAATACGGCGACCGCTTGACGCGCTCGGTCAACTGTCCACCCTCCTCGTAGCCCACATATCCCGGAGGCGAACCAATCAGCTTCGACACAGAATGCTTCTCCATGAACTCCGACATATCAAACCGGATCAGAGCCTTTTCGCTGCCAAACAGAAACTGCGCCAGCGTCCGCGCCACTTCCGTCTTGCCCACGCCCGTCGGCCCCAGAAACAGAAAACTGCCAATCGGCCTGTGCGGACTCTTCAGTCCCGCGCGCGACCGTCGAATCGCCCTTGCCAGCGCAGAAATCGCCTTGTCCTGCGAGATCACCCGCTTGTGCAGCTCTTCTTCCACGCGCAGCAGCTTCTGCGTCTCTTCTTCCTTGATGCTCGTGACCGGCACACCCGTCCACCGGCTCACCACATCCTCAATATCCTCCCGGCCCACAATCCCCGCCGTCGAGTCATCCAGATGATATTTCTCCCGCAGTGACCTCAGATTCTCCCGCTCCTTGCGCTCCTCGTCGGAGTAGAATCGCGCCTTTTCGAACTCATGGTTCGCAATCGCATTCTCCATCCGATGCACAATGAACTTGATCCGCTTCTGCACCTCGGTAATCTCTTCCGGCAGCGAGGTCTGCTTCAGCTTCACCCGCGCACCCGCCTCGTCAATCAGGTCAATCGCCTTGTCCGGCAGAAACCGATCCGGAATATACCGGTTCGAGTGCGAGACGGCAAACTCGATTGCGTCGTCCGTATAGCTGACGGCGTGAAACTTCTCATACCGCTCCTTGATCCCCATGATGATCCGGATCGCGTCCGTCTCATTCGGCGGCGGAACCTTCACCGCCTGGAATCGCCGCTCCAGCGACCGGTCTTTTTCGATGGATTTGCGAAACTCCGCCGGCGTCGTCGCTCCAATGCACTGAATCTCGCCGCGTGACAGCGCCGGCTTCAGAATATTCGCCGCGTCCAGCGAACCCTCTGCCGAACCGGCTCCCACCAGCGTATGCAGCTCGTCAATGAAGACAATCGAGTTCTGGCTCTCCATCAGCTCCTTCATGATCGTCTTCAGCCGCTCTTCAAACTGCCCGCGATACTTCGTCCCCGCCACGATCAAGGACAGGTCGAGGGAAAGCACCCGCTTGTCGGCCAGAAAACTCGGCACCTCGCCGTCGGAAATCCTCTGCGCCAGTCCCTCCACAATCGCCGTCTTGCCCACGCCCGGCTCGCCAATCAGCACCGGATTGTTCTTCGTCCTCCGGCACAGAATCTGGATCACCCGTTCCAGCTCGCCGTCCCGGCCCACCAGCGGATCCAGTTGCCCATCCATCGCCGACTGCGTCAGGTCGCGGCTGAACTCCGCCAGCAGACTGTTCTCCCGCTGCCGCGCCGCCTGCGGAGTCTTCTCCTGCGTCACTCGCGCCAGCTCCTCGCGAATCTGCGTCAGCTTCAGCCCGCGCTCCTGCAGGATCTCCGCCGCAAAACTCTTCTCCTCGCGCAGCAATCCCAGCAGCAGATGCTCCGTCCCGATGTGCTTGTGGCCCAGCCGCTCGGCCTCTTCCGCCGCATACGCCAGCACCCGCTTGCACTCATTCGACAGCGGCAGGTCCACCGATGTCGAAACCTTCTCGCGAATCGTCGTATGCGCCTCAATCTGCTTCCGAATCGACTCCACCGACGCATGCGATCGCAGAAAGCGGTTCGTCAGCGCCTTGTCCTCGCGCAGCAACCCCAGCAACAGGTGCTCCGTCTCGATATACGGCGACCCGAACTGGCTCGCCTCATACCGCGCAAAGAAGATCACTCGTCTCGCTTTTTCTGTATAACGTTCGAACATGGTGCTCCTTGTCTTCTGACGGTCAACGTCTTTTCACGTTTGGCTGCGGTCCCGGACCACTCACACCTCCGTGGTCCCACTACGGTTACGAGTGTCGCAACTTCGGCGAGGCCTCCACCAGACGGCCTCGTTCCAGACGTAAGACTCGGGCGCAGCGCCCGGCCAGTTCGAGGTTATGGGTCACAAGCAGAGACGTCAGTCCCTGCTCCCGATGCAACGCTTCAATCCATCCAAACACCATCTCCGCCGTCGCTGCATCCAGATCGCCCGTCGGCTCGTCGGCCAGCAGCAGCTTCGGCTTCGTCACCAGCGCACGAGCCAGCGCCACCCGCTGCTGCTCGCCCCCGCTCATCTCGCCCGGCCTGTGCGTTGTGCGGTCTTCCAGACCCACACGACTCAGCCACCGGCTTGCCTCCGTCATCGCCTCGGCGCGACCTGCACCACGCGCCATCAGCGGCATGGCCACATTCTCCTCGGCCGTAAACTCCGGCAGCAGATAATGAAACTGCCACACATACCCGATCTGCTCATTGCGAAATCGCGCTGCCTCACGGGCACTCAGTTCGTTCACACAGGTTGTGGCGCAGTATATCTGTCCCGATGAGGGCCGATCAAGCGCTCCCAGCAAGTGCAACAGCGTGCTCTTTCCGCTGCCTGACTGGCCCACCACGGCCACCAGCTCTCCGGCGCCAATCTCCAGCTCCAACCCCTCAAACAAACGCAACTCGCCTCGCGCCGTCTGGTGATTCTTCGTCACTCCGCACAGCCGAATCATCGGCTCGCGCACCGCCTCGCCCAGCGGCCGGTCCATCGTCGAAGTGGCGTAGCGTTCCATCGGATTCCTGGTAGATCTATCGTACCTCTTTGCCTTGAAATGCGATGCGCCGCGAGGCGGCAAAACTTTGGTCCAGCCCAAAACCGTGTTCATCCGGCAGCGCAAGTCCCTGAGCCGGAATCGAGTCAGTCCCACCTGACTTGGTCCACCACGCCGGCTGTCCCATGGCCTCCACCGGCAAAATCCTCGTCACGGATCAAACCCTGTCAAGCCCCGCTCTCCTCAAAAACTCCCTATCTCCCTCATTTCAAACAGGAAAAAATCTCTCCAGAATGGCAGGATATTTCGCGTAATCTGCCATACTCTCTTCATGGCCGCTGCTCGCGCTCATTCCACGCCCGCAGTAGCTCGTCCAAGCAACCAGCCGTCGCCCTTGCTGTTGTCTTTTTTGTATGTCATTGCTGCAGGGAATCCGCTTTTGCCTCTGCCCATCGCATCACGCAGACCCGAGAAGGTAACGAAAGGATAAACAAATTCGCCGAAAGGAGTTAATCAGAAAAATAATATACCCCCTCCCCCCCTATCAAAAAAAATAAATTTCAGCACCGGCAAAAAAGAAAAAAGGGCTGCTGCCTTGTCGCAGCAACCCTCTCCAGATCGACGGATTCACTTTCAGGCAACGCGTTCGATCGTCACCGACTCCAGCACCACCGGCTTCACCGGCTTGTCCTGGCTGCCACGCGGAACCTGTGTGATCTTGACGGCAATCTCCTGACCTTCGACCACTTCGCCAAAGATCGTGTGCTTGCCGGTCAGCCACGTGGTTGCGGCCACCGTGATAAAGAACTGGCTGCCGTTGGTATTTGGTCCGGCATTGGCCATCGCCAGTTTGCCCGGCTTGTCAAAGCTGTGCCGCGAGCCGCGCGTCTCGTCCTGAAAGCGATAGCCGGGTCCGCCCATGCCGCTTCCGGCCGGGTCGCCGCCCTGCACCATAAAATCCGGAATCACACGGTGAAAAATCGTCCCGTCGTACAGCTTGTCCGTCGAGGTCTTGCCGGTCAGCGGATGCTTCCATTCCTTTTTGCCTTCGGCCAGTTCGATAAAGTTTGCCACCGTCACCGGCGCATCTTCGGGAAACAGCCGAACGGTGATCTTTCCTTCGCTGGTGTTGAAGATCGCATAGGTACCTGTTGTCAATTCCATCCAAACTTCCTTTCGGTTGGGCCTGAACACGCGCTGGCGTCCAGGATCGAGAATCGCTACTGCTGCGGAGACGCTGTTGCGTTGACTGCCGGAGGATTCGCCGGCAAAGGCGGAACCGGCTGGCCCTCCGGCACAATCGTCACCTTGTTCAGTGTCACCGGCGTCAGCGGCTTGTCGTTGCCATCGCGATCCACGCGCGCAATGGCTTTCACCACTTCCACACCATCCGGATCACACTGGCCAAAGATCGTGTAATGCTGGTCGAGCGAAGGATAGGCCTGTTCGGTGATGAAGAACTGCGCGCCGTTGGTATTCGGCCCGCTGTTGGCCATCGCCAGCCGCCCCGGCTCGTCAAAGTTCAGATTCGGGTCAAACTCGTCGTCAAACTTGTATCCCGGATCGCCCATGCCGGTCCCTGTCGGGTCGCCGCCCTGGATCATGAACCCTGGAATCACGCGATGAAACGTCGTTCCATCGTAGTATGGCTTGCCGTGCATCTTTTGCTGGGTCGCCGGGTCAATCCAGTCCTTGCTGCCCGTCGCCAGTCCGATGAAGTTGGCCGTCGCCGTGGGTGCCTGCTGCTGATAAAACTGGCAGACAATCCGCCCCATCGAAGTCTGAAAGATCACGTGCGGTCCATTGGGATGCACATAGGCCGAGGCTTGCGGAGCCGGTCCATCGGGCAGGTCTGCATCCGATGCCGGCGTTGCCGGAGCCTGATTTGCCGGAGCCTGCGCCGCCGGAACCGGATCCGTCGGGGATGAGGATCCAGCCGGAGCCGCCTGCCCCTGCGCCAAGCACCCGGCGCCTGCCACCAGGGCACAAAGAAGAAGCCATGAAGTTCGTCGCATCACCTGTCAGGATAAATCACCGCGCCGCCTCACGACTCCTCGTTTTCTCTCAGTTTCGCCAGAGCCGAAAAGTCTTCGAGTGTCGTCGTGTCGCCAGAGATATGTCCGGTCGTTGCAAGCTCCCGCAGCAGTCGCCGCATGATCTTGCCGCTGCGCGTCTTGGGCAGCACCTGGGTGAAGCGAATCTCTTCCGGACGCGCCAGTGCGCCAATTTCCTGTGTCACCCAGCGCTTCAGCTCGTCCTTCAGGTCATGCAGGCTTTCGCCTTGAGCCGTCACCGCATCAAGCGTCACAAACGCCACAATCGCCTGACCTTTCAGTTCGTCCGGGCGTCCGACCACGGCGGCTTCGGTCACCTTCGGGTGCGCCACCAGCGCTGACTCCACCTCCATCGTACCCAGCCGATGACCGCTCACGTTGATCACGTCATCCACGCGCCCCATCAGCCACAGATAGCCGTCGGCATCCCGTCGCGCGCCGTCGCCTGTGAAGTAGCAACCGGGTACATCCGACCAGTACGTCTTCTCGTAGCGCTCCGCATCGCCATAGACGGTTCGCGCCATCGACGGCCACGGCCTGCGCACCACCAGCAATCCGCCGCTGCCTGCCGGAACCGTCTTGCCGCTTCGATCCACCACATCCGGCTCAATGCCAAAGAAGGGAAGTGTCGCCGATCCCGGTTTGGCCGGCACCGCGCCCGGCACCGGAGCCACCATGATGCCGCCCGTCTCCGTCTGCCACCACGTATCCACAATCGGGCAGCGTCCGCCGCCAATCTTCTCCCTGTACCACATCCACGCTTCCGGATTGATCGGTTCGCCCACCGTGCCCAGAAGTCGCAGAGAACTCAGGTCATGCCGCTCCACATGCTCGTTGCCCCACTGCATAAAGGCGCGAATCGCCGTCGGAGCCGTGTAGAAGATCGTTACCCTGTGCTCTTCAATCAACTGCCAGAAACGCGAAAAATTCGGATAGTTCGGCGCGCCTTCATACATCACGACGGTTGCGCCGTTGGCCAGCGGACCGTACACCACATAGCTGTGTCCGGTGACCCAGCCAATATCCGCCGTGCACCAGTAGACATCGTCCTCACGCAGGTCAAAAACATACTTCGTCGTCAGATACGTCTGCACACCGTAGCCGCCGGTCGTGTGCACCAGACCTTTCGGTTTGCCCGTCGTGCCTGAGGTGTAGAGGATGTAAAGCGGGTCCTCGGCGTCCATTGGCTCGGCTGCGCACACCGGATGCGCCGCAGCCAGCAACTCGTGCCACCAGTGATCGCGCCCGTCCTGCATCGGGATCGCTGCTCCGGTTCGTCGCAACACCACGACGTGCCTCACGCTTGGCGTCTGCGCCAGTGCCTGATCCACCGTCGCCTTCAGCGGAATCTCATTGCCGCGCCGCCAGCTTCCATCCTGCGTCAGGATGGCTACGCACTGCGCGTCGTTCACGCGGTCCGCAATGGCGCTGGCCGCAAAGCCGCCAAAGATCACCGAATGCACGGCGCCGATGCGCGCGCAGGCCAGCAGGGCAATGGCCAACTCCGGCGTCATGCCCATGTAGATTGCCACACGGTCGCCTTTTTGAATGCCGAGCGACCGCAAGGCGCTGGCTGCGCGCTGCACCTGTTCATGCAGCTCGCGATAGCTGATGCGCCGCACCTCATCGGCGGGTTCGCCCACCCACAGCAGCGCTGTTTTCTCCGCACGCGCGCCGGTCGCATGACGATCCACACAGTTGTGGCAAAGGTTCAGCCTGCCACCCACAAACCACTTCGCTTCGGGCAGCTTCCAGTCCAGCACGCGCGTCCAGGGCGAAAACCAATCCAATTCGCGCGCAGCTTCGGCCCAGAAAGCCTCCGGATCGGCAACCGAACGCGCATACATCTGCTGATACTCCGCAAACGACTGGACGTGAGCATGGGCAGAAAACTCCGCGCTCGGCGCAAAGATGCGATTCTCTCGTAAACTGGACTGAAGGTTCTGGTCTGGCAATTCGGCAGGTGAAGCCTGGCTCATGCAAATTACTCCTGAAAGGAATCGGTCAGGTTCAAAAAGAATATTTCTGGAAGCGATGCAAGCCGCCCGAAGACGGTCGTCTGACCTGGTACGATCCTGCATCGCAATGGAATTCAACCGTTTTGCAAAGCACAGATCCGTCGAAAGAAACAATATCGGTTGACACACAGGCCGGGCAAGCGCGGCAGGGACGAATGCAATCCTGAAGTCGCTGGCGTGATGCGAACGTGAAGGGAAACGGATGCGGCATTGTGCGCCGCCATCACTCCGAAGAAGAGCCTGGCGACTGGCTTCTCACGCGCTTCCCCAACACGTTTCCTCCAACACGTTCACTGATGGAAAGGCAACCTAACTTCGTGCAGACTTCCACCTTCTTGCAGGATTCCCGCACTTCGGTTCGTGTCGTCGCGATCGCGGCCATGCTCACTGAAGAGATGCTCACTCAGGCGCGGCAGTTGATCGTCGCGCACTCCGGGCAAATTGCAGCGGAGCGTTGGCTGACGGCTGCGCCTGCCGGCATCTTTGGTCGCGGCGCTGTCGAGTGGACGGTGCAACTGCCCGCCGAAGCGATGGAGTCGCTGCGCACCGGCTTCCGCTCCTTGTCCGAAGCTGCGCGCGCCGATTTTGCCGTGCTCTCCGGCTCACTCATCGGAAAGGTTCCGCGCATGGTGGCCTTCGATATGGACTCGACGCTGATTCAAGGCGAGGTCATCGATGAACTGGCAAAGCTGGCCGGCGTTGGCGAGCAGGTGTCGGCCATCACTGCCGCCGCCATGCGCGGCGAACTGGTCTTTCAGGAGAGTTTTCGCAAGCGTGTGGCGCTCTTGCGCGGACTGCCGGAGTCTGCCGCGCTTGGCCTGCTTGGAACCATTCCGCTGATGCCCGGCGCGGAGCGTCTGTTTGCCGTGCTGCGCGCGCTCGAAGTGCGCACCGTTGTGCTCTCCGGCGGGTTTACCTTCTTCGGCGCCGATCTTCAGCGGCGACTGGGAATTCACGAGCTGCACGCCAATGCTTTGGACATGCGCGACGGCGTGGTGACGGGCGAAATCCGCGGCGAGATTGTGGATGGGGCGCGCAAGGCCTCGCTGCTGGGCCAGATTGCCGCGCGGGACCAGCTTGCGCTGCATGAGACGGCAGCCGTGGGCGATGGCGCCAACGATCTGCCCATGCTGCGCCTCAGCGGACTCGGCGTGGCTTTCCATGCCAAGCCGCTGGTGCGGGCCAGCGCCGAGTGCTCGATCTCCCATCAGGCACTCGATGCGCTGCTGTATCTGTTTGGCCTCACCGACGATGAGATTCAAAGGCGGGAAGGGCAGGCCCGGTGAATCTCTTGTTCGGCGAGATTCATGCCGAGTAACGCTTCTGATGCCAGGCCCAGGCCGTGAGCAAAATCGCATCGAGCGTGGTGTAGCGCGGCTTCCAGCCAAGCTCCGCGATGGCTTTGGCGCTGGAGGCAACCAGCGTCGCCGGATCGCCGGATCTTCGCGGACACACCTCAACCGGAATCGGATGGCCCGTCACACGGCGCGCGGCCTCGACCACCTGCTGCACGCTGAATCCCTCGCCATTGCCCAGGTTGTAAATCAGGCGCTTTTCCGCGGCTTGGGGTGAATCGAGCGCAGCGAGCGCCAGCAGATGCGCTTCCGCAAGGTCAGAGACGTGGACGTAATCGCGAATGCAGCTTCCGTCTGGCGTGGCGTAATCGTTTCCAAAAATTTTGATGGATTCGCGCCGTCCCAGCGCCACATCCAGCACCAGGGGAATGAGATGCGACTCCGGCTCATGCGCCTCGCCGCGCACAATGCCCGCTTCCGTCTCCGCGGCTCCGGCCACGTTGAAGTAACGCAGCGCCGCGCTGCGCAGACCATGGATGCGATGAAACCACCCGAGCATCTGCTCGACCAGCAGCTTCGATTCGCCGTAGGCGTTGGTGGGGCGCAGGGTTGCTGTCTCCGGAATGGGCACAGCCTCCGGCTCGCCATAGACCGCTGCCGTCGAAGAAAAGACCAGCCTGCGAGGGCCGCAGGCAATCATCGCCTCCAGCAGCGAGAGTGTGGAAGCGGTGTTGTTGCGGAAGTAGATCTCGGGTTTCTGCATCGATTCGCCGGCCTCGATGAGCGCGGCAAAGTGGATGACGCCGTCAAACGGTTCGCCGGCCTGGGTGGCTGCGCGAAAGAGTGTTTCAATCCGCTCGCGCTCGGCCAGGGAAGCTTCGACGAACTCCGCGCCGGCTGGAACAGCTTCTCGTCGAGCATGGCAAAGGTTGTCGAGAATGACGACTTTGTGGCCGCGGGCCAACAGCAGTTCCGTTACGGTACTACCGATGTACCCCGCTCCGCCGGTGATCAGTATTTTCATCAATGAGCCTCTCTTTTCTGTTCAAGCCGTATTAAGTTTAAAATATGTCTCAGATAAGAACACTTAGCCTTTGGCATGATTCACGTTTGATTGCTCACGCCTGCGGATGCGTTGCCGCGCGGGCCAGCCAATGTGAAGTGATTTTCACACTTGAAATTTTCATCGCATTTTAGGATCGACGCATGCCAACGCACACCGACTCGCTCTCCCCTCGTTTCGGACTGCTGCCAGAGCCTGAACGGAACCCGAAGTCGCTCTTTGCCAGTGCCGTTCTGAATGTCGTGCTTCTGGCGCTGCTTCTGCTGATCGGCACCTTTGCCCATCAGACGATTGTCCAGCGCCGGATGGAATCCCTGACGATCGATCTGCCTGTCTCCAAGCCGCCCGAGATCAAGGTCAAGACGCCGCCACCGCCGAAGATGCCACCGCCGCCTGTGTTGGAGACGGTCCACATTCAGCCTCCTCACCTGACCGTCGCGCGTACAGAGCCAAAGCCTGAGCCCAAGCCAATTCCGCTGATGAAGGAGACAGCGCAGCTTCCTGTGGTGCATGAGGCCAAGCAGCAGATTGTGCTGGCTCCGCAGCCCAAGGCTGCGCTGGCCTTTGCGGCTGCGCCTGCTGTGACGCCTCAGGCCAGGGCCTCGACGGCGGCGGTGCACTTTGGCGACCTGAACGGCGCCAGGCCCAATCCCAATGCGAATCGGCCCGCGACGGTGGCTGCGCTGGGCAATCCTTTTGGGGGCAACCAGGGTAAGGCTGAGGCTCCGCGCGGTGTGGTGGGTTCGGTGGGATTTGGGAACGGGACGAATTCCGGATCCAGCGCAGGCGCAGTCGGGAAGGTTGCTTCAGCAGGGATTCCCGGCGCGGCTTTCCAGCGTAATGCACAGGTCGGGCGCGTCGCTTCAGCCGGCATTCCAGGAGTGGTGCGGTCAGCGGCTCCGGCCATGGCCGCTGCACCGGCAGTGCGGACGACGCCTCCGGTTCTGGTGAACAGCAACAAGCCGGAGTACACGGCGGAAGCGCGCCAACTGAACATTCAGGGCGATGTGGTGCTGAGCGTGACCATCACCGCCTCCGGAACCACTGTGGTACATGGTGTTGTGCGTGGCCTTGGACATGGACTGGATCAATCGGCGATCCGGTCAGCGTCAACCTACCGTTTCCGTCCAGCTACGCGGAACGGACAACCCGTGGATTACTCAACCAACATCATCGTTCGCTTCCAGACTGCCTGAAGCCATGTAATGATGAGGAAACGCTGCGTCATCCATGGAAAGGCCGTGCATCCGGAGATTGCTATGAAACTTCAAAAGACCTGCCTGATTCTGTTGTCACTCGCTCTTGGCGCTCATTTTGCCTACGCGAAGAAGAAGCCCAAGTACGAAGTGACTCACCCGCTGACGCCAGCCCAATCCGCCCTGGTGGACAAGTCTATTGCCCGCGAAAAAGTCATCATCCGGAACATTCAGCAGCATACGCCGCTGGTGGAGACCTACATTCAGGATACGCGGCCCGATCCGAAGCTCTATCAGGTGCCGATTTCAGACACCTACATGCTGAGCCGGGTGGATTTTCACAAGACGTTTCTCGATAAGCCGTACGAGGCGCCGGTGAAGAAGACGCATGGATTTTTCAAAGGCTCGCTTGCGGCCTTCACCAACATTGGCAAGGCGCTGCATCTGGATCAGGAGACCTACAACACCCAGGGCTTCATGGACATGATGTTTGTCGATCCGATCGGCTATGACCGGCAACACTATGAGTTTAACTACGTGCGCCGCGAGTTTCTGGGCAGTGTGCGCACGGTGGTCTTTGATGTGCATCCGAAGGTCAAGGGGCAGGGAAGATTCAACGGTCGCATCTGGGTGGAAGATCAGGATGGCAACATCGTGCGCTTCAACGGCAGCTACACGGAAAGCACCAGCGAAGACAATACCCGCGAATACTTTCACTTTGATAGCTGGCGCATGAATCTGCAGCCGAATCTGTGGCTGCCGGCAGCGATCTACGTCGAGGAGTCACAGCGCATCGAAGGAAACAAGAGCGTGGGCCTGCGCGCGCAGACCCACTTCTGGGGCTATTCGCTGACGCTGCCGACGCGCGACAGCGACAACGTCTCGGTTGAGGTGGAGGGCGCTGTTGATCAAAGTCAGGATTCGCAGGATGTGACGCCGCTCGAAGCCAGCCGACTATGGGTGCAGCAGGCGGAGAACAACGTCCTTGATCGTCTGCAGCAGGCCGGACTGCTGGCTCCGCCCAGCGATTTTGACAAGACGCTGGAGCAGATCATCATCAATCTGGAAGTACCCAACAACCTGAACTTTCCGGACCCCGTCCATGCGCGCATCCTGCTGACGACAACCGTGGAAGCAACGACGGTGGGGAATACGATCCTGCTGAGCAAAGGGTTGATCGATACGCTGCCGAACGAAGAGTCGATTGCTGCGGTGGTCTCGATGGAACTGGCGCATGTGGCGCTGGGTCATCACATCGATACGCGTTACGCGTTTAACGATCGACTGCTTTTCCCGGATGAATCGTCGTTCCAGCGCATCAAGATGAATCACAGCGACCAGGACAATACGGACGCGGCCAAGGTTGCCGTCAAATACCTTCAGGCGTCGATGTACAAGGATCGGCTCGGCAATGCCGGCCTCTACATGGAGCAGTTGGTTGAGCGCGGTAAGGTGCTCAAGCAGCTCAACACGCCGAAGCTTGGCGACTCGCTGCTGAAGGATGACGGCACGCCGTGGATGGCCGCACTGGAGCAGGGCGCGCCCAAGCTGAATCAGGACGATATGACGCAGATTGCAGCCTTCCCTCTAGGAAGCTGGCTGAAGACCGATCCGTGGGACGACACCGAACACATGCTGAATGCCAAGCGTTATGCTCCGATGAACGCGCGCGACAAGATGCCGTTTGAAGTGACGCCGATCTATTTCCGTCTGCGCCGCTATGAGGCAGCCACTGCGCCAGCTGCCAACCCATCACCTGCCAATCCTGCGCCTGCCGCGCAGTAGCTGGATTGGCATCCCGAATTCCCGGATGATACATTGGAAAAAGTCATCCGGGTGAATCGAACGGAGAGGTGGCAGAGCCCGGTTGAATGCAGCTGACTCGAAATCAGCCATAGTCGAAAGGCTATCGGGGGTTCAAATCCCTCCCTCTCCGCCAGCACATCTTCCAAGAACGTCCAATAGCATCTTATAACGCCCATAGAATCAGAGAAATCCATCTGTATTGCCGAATTTCTTGTCCACATTTGTCTGTTGATGTCCACTGGAATCCACGTGCCGTCGGCGGTATTTTTGACGGTATGAGTGGGTCAAATTGACGGTATTATCCGGCAGTAGCGTTTATTGGGGGGCACGATTGGTCTGCCCGGCAAATTCTGTACCAGTGTGAGTGAGACAAACTGGTATTACTTGTGTGCGGAAATTGGGGGCAGGCCATTCAGCCAATTTCGCCCATTCTGTCACACTGTCTTTGTCGTAGCGTTTGTCTTTCTCGCCGCCGTTGCCCACAGCACAGCGCAGTTATAGACTACGTGACGAAAAGGTAAACAAATGTGCCAAGACCAGTTAACTAGAAAATAATATACCCCCGGGCGGATGAAAAAATAGTTCGAAATCTCAGGCAGGCTCTGTCTGGGGGCGTACCAGCCGAGCCAGTTCCAGCAGCGCGCCGGTCACGCGCTCCGGCGCATGGCGCAGCACATCGCCTTCTGAGAGAAAGTTCCCGACGACGCAACGAATGCCCATCGCCTCAATCCGTTCTACATCCGGGATAATCGGCGTCGAGCCTTCTGCCGCATAGCGCAGCAGCATCTCCGGCGACACGGGAGTGGTATTGACCAGCGCGTAGTCAAAGATTGGCTCGCGCGTATGTTCATAGATGCGCTCGATGTGCTGCGAGGCGGTCAGTCCCAGGCTCTCGTTCGCCTGGGTCATCAGATTACACACAAAGACGCGCACGCCACGCGCCCGGGCCAAAGCCAACGGGATGCCCTTGACGAGAAGATTGGTAATCAGTGAGGTGTAGAGCGATCCCGGCCCGACCGTAATCAGGTCCGCGCGCTCAATCGCCTCCATGGTCTCCGGCAAGGGTTCGGCCACGGGCGGATCGAGCATCAGCTCCACAATCCGTTTCCGGCTGGCGCTGATGCGGGTCTCTCCTCGCACGGTCGATCCATCGTCCATGCGCGCCACCAGTGTCAGGTTGGCCATCGTCACCGGATAGATGCGGCCTCGTGTGGCGAGAATCTTGCTGGCAAGCTGGATGGCATGGCCAAAGTCACCGGTGATCTCTGTCAATGCGGCGACGAACAGATTGCCAAAGTTATGTCCTTTGATCTCTCCCCCGGAGCGAAAACGATGCCGAAAAAGCTGCGAAATCAGATCTTCTTCTTCGCTGAGCGCCACCATGCAGTTGCGCAGATCGCCCGGTGGCAGCATGTTGAACTCTTCACGCAGGCGGCCTGACGATCCACCATCGTCGGTGACCGTGACCACAGCCGCCAGATCGCTGATCGGTTCATCGTCGGTTGGAGCGGCTTGTCCGGCCACCACCACATGCCGCCGCAGGCCGCGCAGCAGGGTTGAGAGTCCGGTTCCGCCACCAATGGCGACCACGCGCATGGAGGTGCGTTTCGTGCTGGAGATGGATTCGCTCAAAGAGTCTACTTTCTTCTGGAATCCGGCAGTCGAAGCGGGCACAGGTCGGCTCAGGGAATCTCTGGATACAGCAGTTCGGTGAACCGCGGATCGTCCTGCATTGTCTGGAAATCGACATCGGTGCGAGCCTGCAGCCGGTTGCGTTCGTTGCGAGCGATCGCCTGCGCCAGGGATTCGAGGCAATCCTCGGTCTGGCCGGTGACAGCCGCGAGAACGGCCAGTCCGTAAAACGCGTAGTCTGCATCCGGCTGCTCGGCCAGAATCTCCAGAAACTGTTCGCGCGCCTCTTCAAAATAGTCGCGATTCAGCAGGGAGATCGCATAATCGTAGCGCTCCTCAAGCGAATCGAAGCTGAGCCTGGAGCGATCCATCTGGCGGTGACAAGCCGAGAGATACATCTTGCAGCGCTCCACAATCTCCGGCGTCCCCGCGGAGATCAGCTTATCCAAAGCGACAACTGCTTTTTCGTACTTCCCGGCCTGCACCAGTTGCAGCGCTGCCTGGTAGTGTTGCAGCGTCTGGGCCGAGGGTGCGGCGGGCGCGTTGGGTCGTGTGGGAGTTGGGCTTGCCGACTTGCGGCGACTGGAGGTAGTTGTGTGTGACTCGCGTGTCATGGTTTGCGTGCAATCCTGGTATTTCCGGATTCAACAGGGTTGTTGTGCGGAGTGGTGATGCGCCAATCCGCCGTTTTCGGCTTAGCCAGTTCTTTATACGCAGAACGCCGCCTGCCGTCAATGGTGGACAGGTCATCCTGTGTTCATCTTACGGTTGGCCGAAAGCGGTTTTGCCATAAAGAACAGGATTCAGATGCGGATCGTTGTACATCTTCAACTGCCGATAGACCTTGAACCGCCGCTGTCCGTCCAGTGTCTGGCGCCACAGCCGCATCAGACACTCGGCCAGGTCACTGCGCTGCTCCAGCAGGATCTTCAGCCGTTCGCGATTGCGTTCCGCGTGGCCGACGGGCGCATCGATCCGATCAATCTCCTCGCGGGTGTGAAAGATCTTCAGGGAAAGAATCGAGAGCCGGTCGATCATCAATCCTGGCGTTTCGGAGTGCAGTTCGGCATCGGGAGCCGGCAGGTTCCGCTGAGTCAGAGACTCAAGCAGCATCTGATCCACAGCCTCGGCCAGATCGTTGCGTCGCTGGTTGGTGGCGTCGATGCGCCGCTTCACGGCGGCCAGTTGCTCGTCGGTTGCGCCTGCGGCTCGGGCTGCGTCTTCGGTGTGCCACAGTTCAAAGTTGGCCAGATGCTGACGCGCCACCAGCGCGAGCCACGCGCTGGTGGGCGGTTGCCAGGTCTCCATCGCCTCCCGGTGCCAGCGCTCGTTGAGCTTGTCGTGTAGATGCGGAATCTCGTCCGAATCGTTCCAGTTGACCATCGGTTATGAGTGTAGCGGATCAAACAGCCATGCCGCATTTGCAGGCAAGTGGGTTCAAGTGTGGTATCACTAATCCAAATGTGTTGAAGCGCCGCCAGAATCCGCAGCCTCGATGGAGGAAATTCCGTTCATGACGACCAAGACAGCCGGCCAGACCGAAATCGCAGAACGTTTTCTGTGCATTGCAAGCTACGAAAAGGGGCAAGCCTATCTGCGGCAACTGGAAGCACTCGGCGTTCGGCCATTTTTGATCACCGTGGAAAAGCTGGCAAATGCTGACTGGCCCCGTGAGATTCTTGACGATCTGGTGACGATGCCCGGCAACATGACGCAGGAGCAGATTCTGAATACAGTTACCTGGCTGGCGCGTAGCCGACGCTTTGATCGCATCACGGCGCTCGATGAATTCGATATGGAAGTTGTCGCCTATCTACGCGAGCAGATGCGGATTCCCGGCATGGGCACCAGCGCCATCGCCTGCTATCGCGACAAGCTGGCCATGCGCATCTCCGCGCGGGATGCAGGGTTTGCGGTGCCGCGTTTTGCTCGGGTGCTGTACTATCCGGAGCTTGCGCAGTATATGGAAACCGTGCCCGGACCGTGGCTGCTCAAGCCGCGCGCTGAAGCCTCTGCGCTGGGCATTCGGCGAATTGAAGCCGCGGAGCAACTGTGGCGCGCGCTCGATGAGTTGGGTGACCGCCAGACGCGATTTTTGCTGGAAGAGTTTATCCCCGGTGACATCTTCCATGTCGATTCCATTCTGAGTCATGGTCGCGTGGTTTTTTCATCGGCGCATCAGTATGGCAAGCCGCCGCTGCAACTGATGCAGCATGGCGGAGTCTTCACCACGCGCACGGTGGATCGCGACTCTTCCGAGTGGCGCGAGTTGACCGGCATCAACGCGCGGCTGGCTCCGGCGCTGGGGATGCGCAGCGGCGTGACTCATGCGGAGTTCATTCGCGCTCATGCCGACGGGAGATTTTACTTTCTGGAGATTGCCGCGCGCGTCGGCGGCGCCTTTATCGCCGATCTGGTCGAGCAGGCCACGGGCATCAACCTGTGGCGGGAGTGGGCGCGGCTGGACGTGGCCGAGATGCGTGGCAAGCCCTATGTCCTGCCGCCCGTGCGTGAGGAGTATGCCGGCAGCGTGCTTTGCCTGGCGCGAGAGGCGGATCCGGATTTGTCTGCATTTGACGAGCCTGAAATTGCGATGCGCGTGCGCAAGGATCATCACGCCGGTCTGCTGGTCCGTTCGACGGACCCCTCGCGTGTGCAGCAGCTTGTGGAGCAGTATGCCGCGCGCTTTGCCGAGCAGTTTCTGGCGACCATGCCTGCTCCGGAGCGTCCAACCGACTGATCGGCCGACAACACGCTGGATCAGAAAGCAGCGCAAAGCTGTGCCGCTTGGCAGAGTGGTTTGGATGTGTGAGGGACGGAAGGTGTGACTGGTGAGCTCGCTGGGAATCGAACCCAGGACCCACGCATTAAAAGTGCGTTGCTCTACCGACTGAGCTACGAGCTCCAGGTGGACTTCCTTATTTAAATTATCACACGCGTGATGCCGCGCCGGATTCCAGCGTTCGGACGATCAAAGGGATGTATGCCAGCAGGTGAGAGAGTTGCTGAACTGGTGCCCTTTCCGCATGTCTATCCCTAAAAAGTGGTAGCTGGTAACAGGATGGGTGTTATTTTCATGACAACAGTCCATCTGTAGACTGAATCTGCTCCGGCTGTGCGCATATAAAGTCTGCAATGAGCGTGATACGAAGCTGGATCATTGTCGGCAGTGTTGAGCCGGTTCAGGCGCATGATGCAGAAGAGGCAGAAACGGCGAGTTAACCGTGGCAGAATTGAGTCTTAAAAAGGAACAATTCGGATCACCGGAGGACGTCACAACCCTCTTTGCCTGGGCCAATATGCGCGGAGCAAAGTATCGCGATTTTTCTGCTTCGCGAGCCAAAGCGCGTGAAGAGATTCGCCGCCGCGTGGATGAAGCCGCAGCCGAAGAGTCGCTGCGTCAGATGGAGAGAGCACAACGGGAGGCGCAGGAGGCGGTACAGCGCGCAGCTCGGGAAGCAGCCGAGCAGGCTGAGGTGATTCGGCGAGCCGAGGCCGAGCGCCTTGCGGCGATTGCGCGCGAAGCTGAGGCGGAACGGGCCGCCGTCATGGCTGCGCAAGAGGCGCATCGAAGAGCCGCAGCCCAGAGAAAGCAGTCTCCCCAGCGGATGGATTTGCCTGTTACCACGGCACCGGCAATTCCGGTTAGCTCGCCGCATCCTAGTGCAGAGTTCAATCCGGATTTTCCTGCCGTCCATCCTGTACCGGGTTCGTCAATAGTTGCCGCGAAATCTTCGCACGCATCGGGTGCCGATGTGGATAATATCCATACTGACTTTTACGGCTCAGATTACGCTGGACTCTATGGAGCGGAGATGCCCGCACCTGAACTGCCCGGATTTTTGGGCAACTACACCTATCCGGCGGCCAGCGTCTCGGGCAATACGCCCGGAGCGCATCCTCACGCTTCCGATCGACCACACTTTCCGGTTCCTCCTGCGGAGCCGATGGTGAACCTGGCGGCTCGCGCTGCCGAGCCTATGGCCCATGCGCAGAATCGTGAAGTGCCGCGCACAATGCCCCCGACACAGGCGATGGCTCCCATACACGCGCTGCCTGTCTCGCACCGAGTGGAGGATGCCCGGGCCGCGGAACCCAAGGCTGCGGAAGTCAAACCAATGGAATTCAGAGTCGCGGAATCTGCCGTGCTCGAAGATTGGGAGCGTCCGCTGCTGCCATCCTGGCTTCAGGAGTTGCCTCATGCATTGGCTCCTGAAGGGCAGGGAAGGGTGGAAGAGTACATTGCGCCGGTGATTCCCATCTCTGGATCGGCCACAACTGCGGCTGTGCCCTCAGCTTCGACCGCGTCCGCTTCCACGCCCGTTGGCTGGCCTGGTTCCAGGCCCACGCCAGGATTCGCGCCCTCGGAATTGCAGAATGTGTGGTTCCCTGCTGCGGTTGAGGTGGACCGGCCTCAGTCAGCTCCAGCGAGTGCGCACTCAGTCCAAGAGCGAGTTCCGGATCTACTTCCGCAGCCGTTTTTGCACCAGGGGTTTGCCGCCGCGCCTTCTGTTCCTGCGGGAAGACCGGCGAACGAAGCGCCAGCGCCGCAGCAATCGTATGCCGCTGGCGGCGGTTCTCTGACGGGTGCGCAAAAGCCAGCCCAACAGTTAGCCGATGATCCGTTGCTTGCGTCTCGTGAGCGCATTACTCGCAACTGGTTTGCGCTGAAGAGTGTTTTCCATTCTGACCAACCGCGCCAGGAGCAGCCGATGCCGCAGGCGCCTGACCAACTGCCCGTGCTGGCGGTTTTTTCCCTGGCCGGCGGAGTCGGCAAGACGACCCTGCTTTCCGCTCTGGCAAGGGCACTTGCGTCACGGTCCGAGCGTGTGTTGCTCGTGGATCTGTCGGCGTATGGATTAATGCCGTTCTTCTTTGGCGCGCGTGATCAGAAGCCAGGCCAACTGCGAACGTTCAGCCCGCCCGGAGTCACGTCCGATGCGCCGATCCAGATGATTACGCTGGACCCGGAGCGGCTGAAGGCCGAGGCAAACGGTCGCGATGAACTGGTGCAGGAGATTCAACGCCATTGCAGCGGAATCCAGCGTGTATTGATGGATATGCCCACAGCCTCCGGAGCGACCATGCGCCGGGTGCTGCGGCTGAATCCGACGGTGCTTGTGCCAGTGACTCCGGATATGAATTCGGCGGTCAGCGTCGGCGCAATCGAGTCGTATTTTCAGAATCAGATTGCACAAGCGAATGCGCAAAGCCAGCCGCTCTATGTGCTGAATCATTTTGACCCGGCACAGCAGCTTCATCTGGATGTTCGGAATCTTCTTCGCGAGCAGATCGGCAATCGCCTGCTGCCCTTTGTGCTGCGGAGCAGCTCTGCTGTAAGCGAGGCGCTGGCCGAAGGAATGACGGTGATGGATTATGCCCCGGGCACTGTGATTGCGGAGGATTATCTCAATCTGGCGAATTGGATTCGCAGCCTGTCGGCTCCTGCAATGATGACACCGCGAGGAGTGCGCTGGAGCGAGCGATGACAGCGACTCAGCTTTGGCATGACATTGGCCACGGACGATCCTTCTGGCTGCGATTCGTGAGATTTGCGTTTCTCATGTTTGCACTTGGAGTATGCTACTTCTTTGCAGTTTTGCCGCTTACCTGGCCACAGCAGGCGGTCTGCGGATTGCTGATGCTTATCATCGGGCTGGCGATCGGGCGAGCTTCAGAATCGTATCTGGTGACGCTGACGCTGATGATTATGTCGCTTTTTGCGACGTTCCGTTATGGGTATTGGCGGCTGTCGCAGACGTGGAATTTCTTTCAGGATCCGTCGAATCACTGGGGCGCTCTGGATGCGTTCTTCATTTCGATGCTGATTTTTGCCGAGATCTACTCCTTTCTGATTTTGTTTCTGGGCTATTTCCAGACGATCTGGCCTCTGCGGCGCGCGCCCATGCCACTGCCCGAAGACACGGAGCAGTGGCCGCACATCGACGTGCTGATTCCCACCTATAACGAGCCGCTCGAGGTGGTGCGCTACACGGCGCTGGGCGCGCTGAATATCGACTGGCCCACAGAAAAGCTGCATGTCTATATTCTGGACGACGGGCGGCGCAAGGAATTTCAGGAGTTTGCCTTTCAGGCCGGGATTGGCTACAAGATTCGTCCGGATAATTTTCACGCCAAGGCCGGGAATATCAACACTGCGCTGAAGTCGCTGCATTCGCCGTTTGTGGCGATCTTTGATTGCGACCATGTGCCGACGCGCAGTTTTCTACAGGTGTCGATGGGCTGGTTTCTGCGCGATAAAAAGCTGGCGATGACGCAGACGCCGCACCACTTTTACTCGGCCGATCCATTTGAACGGAACCTGGGTCAATTTCGTGTGATTCCCAATGAAGGCGAGCTGTTTTACGGCATCGTGCAGGATGGAAACGACTTCTGGAATGCGGCATTCTTCTGCGGCTCCTGCGCGGTGATCCGGCGCGAGGCGCTGGACCAGATTGGCGGCATTGCCGTCGAGACGGTGACCGAGGACGCGCACACCTCGCTGCGCATGCAGTCGCGTGGTTGGAACACGGCGTATATCAATATTCCGCAGGCCGCGGGACTGGCGACGGAACGGTTGTCGGCGCATGTGGGCCAGCGTATTCGCTGGGCCAGAGGTATGATTCAGATTCTACGGGTGGACAATCCGCTGTTTATTCCCGGGCTGAAGCTGCCGCAGCGGCTGTGTTACTTCAACGCGATGATGCACTTCATGTATGCCTTGCCGCGATTGATCTTCCTGACAGCACCGCTGATTTATCTGCTGCTCTCTGACACCAATGTGCCGGGCTACTGGGCGGCGATCCTGGCGTATGCGCTGCCGCATCTGACGCTGGCGAACATTACCAACTCGCGTGTGCAGGGACGGCACCGGCACTCGTTCTGGAATGAAATTTACGAAACCATTCTCTCACCGTATATTCTGTTGCCGACGTTGCTTGCGTTCATCAACCCGAAGCTGGGGAAATTCAATGTGACGGCAAAGGGCGGATTGGTGAAGCGCAGTTTCTTTGATCGCCGGATTGCACAGCCATTTCTGGCCCTGCTTTTTTTCAACTGCATGGGGCTGCTGATCTCCATTCCGCGCTTCTTCATCTGGGATCGAGATCGGCCCGGCACTGTGATTATGAACCTGATCTGGTGCTTTTTGAACATTGTGATTCTGGGGGTTTGCGTTGCGGTTTCGCGCGAGATGCAGCAACTGCGTCAGCATGTGCGAATGAAGCTGGTGACTGAGGTTGAGATTGAGTTCAAGGATGGACGACGGGTGTGTGGTACCTCAATCGATGCATCGAGCGGTGGCACTTCGCTGCGGCTGCCCGTTCCTGCCGAGATCAACGAAGGGGAATTGGGTCGAGTGAGCTATGCCAACTCACTGATGGAAGGTGATCTGCCGGTCTCCGTGGTTTCGGTGGAGGGAACGCTGGTGCGGCTTCGCTTTGAAGAGATGACGATCCAGGAGCAGGAATTGCTGACTACGGTGCTGTATTCACGCGCCGACACCTGGCTGGGCTGGGGTGAGGGTCGCGAGATCGATCAGCCGATGCGCAGCCTGGGTCGCATCTTCGTCATCTCGTTCCGCGGTTTGCGCATGATGTTCAGCAGCCTGCTGTTGCCTGCTGCACGAGCGCAAAAAGACAAGAAATCGAGGGCCAAGTCTGCAAAAGCGTCGATGGCAGCTCGGACGGCGGGCGCGCTGATTCTGCCTCTGGTGCTGCTGTGTGGAGGCCGCGCGGCAAGGGCTGCATCGCAATCCGGACCGGGAGTGACTCCCGCGTCGACGGCAACCCGGACGATGGCACCGAGCGCGGCATCACCGACGGCCCTGCCGACTTTGCCGCCTGCTCCGCCCGGACAGTTTCATGATCGGATCACGCTGAAGGATGTTGGCGACACGACGATCAATATGCGCGGTGTGGACAGCCAGCACACGGTTTTTTTCAATCTGAAGCAAACATATGTGGTGCGCAAGGCGAAAATGCATATCATCTATGCGTTTTCGCCCAGCCTGCTGCCGCAGTTGAGCCACATCCGCCTGATGATGAACGGGACGCTCTTTGCGACCATCCCGGTGCCGCCGAACTCCAATCCGACAAACGGAAGTCAGATTGCGGAGGCGGATTTTGATGTTCCGCCGGATGTGCTGGTGCGGCGAAATCAGTTCACGATCGAGTTTGTGGGCCATTACACGCTGACCTGCGAAGACCCGGCGAATACGGCATTGTGGGCGAATGTCAGCAATGCGTCCTATCTGGACGTAGCGGGAGACATTCTTCCACTGGCCAATGATTTGAGCCAGTTGCCGCTGCCGTTTCTGGATATTCAGTCGATTGAACCGCCGAAGATTCCCATTGTGTTTGCGTTGCCACCAACACTGAAAGGCGTTCAGGCTGCGGGGATTGTCGCGTCGTACTTTGGCATGCTTTCAGAGAATCGACCGGCGCGATTCCCCACGTATATCGGAGCTTTGCCGGATGGCGACAGCGTACTGATCGCGGAGAATCCGTCGATGCTGCCGGGAGGACTGGACTTGGGTGCCATTACCCAGCCGACCGTGGCTATGCGTCCCAATCCAAACGATATTTACAGCAAGGTGCTGATTATTACCGGAGCTAACGCGGACCAGACGTTGATCGCTGCCCGTGCAGTGGCCATGCACTCCGACCTGCTGCAAGGTTCCACAGCGACGATCAGCAATCTGGTTCTTCCCGCGGCATCGAAGGCGGACGATGCGCCACGCTGGGCAAGAGGCGATCATACGGTCCAGCTGTGGGATTATGCCTCTGCAGATACGTTGCAGGGCGATGGCTCGGCGCCGATCAATGTTTACTTCCGCATTCCTCCGGACCTGTTTTTTGTGCAGCGGCCCAACGCCGTTTTGCATACGGTTTATCGCTATAATTCGATTCCGATCGGACCCATTTCAAGCATTCAGGTGCGGGTCAACAATGCGTTTCTTGGCTCCTTGCCGCTGATTCCGGGAACTGACCCGGCGCGCGTGGTCAAGACGGATGTTCCGGTTCCGGTGGTTAATCTGCGCCCATTTTCCAATTCGCTTTCGTTTGATTTCACCTTTCAACTGCTGAAAAAGGGCGGCTGTAACGATACAACGCCGAACAACATGCAGGGCGCGGTCACCAGCGACACCTATCTGGATCTGAAAGGCTATCCACACTATGTTGGATTACCCAATCTGGAGTTGTTCTCCAATGCGGGATTTCCTTTTACGCGCTTTGCTGATATGAGTCAGACGACAGTGGTGATGCCACAGGCTCCGACATCCCAGGAGATTGAACTCTTCGCAACATTGATGGGACACTTTTCGCGTCAGACCGGAATGCCTGTTTTGCGCGTGGGAGTGACAACGGCAGAGGCGATGGTACCCAACGCGGATACGGATTTTCTGGTGTTGGGAACGGGCGAAGATCAACCCGGATTTGATCGGCTGGGTAACAAGCTGCCCGTGAATGTGCGCGCGGGCGAGGTTCAGGTGCGCGATACGCTGGGGCTGTTTACGCCGTTTCATCACGCATGGTGGAAGATTCCGGTTCCGGACCACTCGGAGTCGGGAGAGTTGACGGCATCGGGCGTGCCGGATTCAGTGATTGAAGCCATAGAATCGCCGTATAAGTCCGGGCGAAGTCTGGTGGTGATTAACATCAAGGACTCCGCCACGTATGACACCTTTATAACGAATTTCCTGGCGGTGCAGCAGGCCAGCGATATCAACGACAGCGTAGCGGTGATGCATGGCAATGAGTTTCAATCGTTTCGCATTGGAACCAACGTCTATCATGTAGGCATGTTGCCGTGGTGGAATCGATTGACCTTGTGGTTTATCAATGTGCCCTGGCTGGCGGCGATTCTGGTGACCCTGATCGCATTTTTGCTGGCAGTGTGGACTCGCCTGTGGCTGCGGGAGCACGCGCGCAAACGGCTACAGATGGAAGGATAAGCATGGCGCAATGGCTGAGAGCAGCAGCGACAGCGGCGGTGATTCTGTTTTTTGCAGCGGGCTTGGCTGCGCCAGCGCAAAATCCACCCCGCGCTGCTGATTTGTGGCAGGCGTATGCGGGTCACTTTCTTTCGCCGGATGGGCGTGTCATCGATCCGCAGGGTGGTGACCGCACGACATCCGAGGGGCAGAGCTATGCCATGTTCTTTGCGCTGGTCAACAAGGATCGGGCGCGATTTGACCAGATTCTGGCATGGACGGAGCAGAATCTGGCAGACAATCGCCTGGGTGAGCAGCTGCCGGCATGGGAGTGGGGCAAGCGCAAGGACGGAAGCTGGGGCAAGATGGATGCGAATTCGGCTGCCGACTCTGATGTATGGATTGCCTATGACCTGCTGGAAGCTGGGCGCTTGTGGAAGGAGCCGAAGTACACGGCGATTGGCAAGCGGATGTTGCCTGAGATTGCACGGCGAGAGACAGCCACGCTGAGTGGATTTGGTCCGGTGCTGTTGCCGGGCGAGTATGGATTTCACCTGAAGTCTTCATGGATACTGAATCCCTGCTATACACCACTGTTTTTGCTGGAACGTCTGGCGAAGGCGGACCCGGTGGGTCCGTGGACGGGAATTGCGCGGAAGCAGGCGGAGCTGATCGAGGATAGTTCTCCGGAGGGTTTCACGATGGACTGGGTGAGCTACACGCCGGGGATTGGATTTGCGCCATCGCTGGAGAGCGCGGTGAAATCGGATGGAGCTGTTGGCAGCTATGATGCCATTCGTGTCTATCTGTGGGCTGGAATGACGAGCCAGGATCAGCCAGGACGAAGGAAGATTCTGAAAAGCCTTTATGGAATGAGCGAATATCTGAAGAGCCACGATGCGCCGCCGGAGAAAGTGAATGCGATGGGGCAGCCGCTGGTCAATGCGGGCCCAGTGGGATTTTCCGCCGCTGTGCTGCCTTTTTTGTCAGCTTTGTCGGACTCTGCGGCGATGGCGCGGCAGATGCAGCGGATAGAATCGCAACTGGATGAAAAAACGGGACTTTACGGGAAGGTTCCAACCTACTACGATCAGAATCTGATCCTGTTTGGAATGAGCTGGATAGAGAAGCAGTTTCGCTTCTCCGGCAGCGGAGACTTGATTGTGTCATGGCAGCAACGCTGAGCGGATGGAAACAAGCGCGTAGATGGGCGTGTTGGGCGGCGACAGCGTGTGTGCTGATCTGCCTGACAGTGCCGGTGTATGCGCAGAAGAACAATGCCGCGCAGAAGGTGAGTCCTGCTGAGGATATCCTGATCCAGAAGGCACAGTCGCTGGAAGCGCGAGGACGCCCGGATCTGGCCGCACAGGTGTGGCAGCAGATTCTGTTGTCAGACCCGAACAATCCGCAGGCGCTGGAAGGCGTGGCTCGCTCGTTTCGCATGAGTGGGAATGCTGCCGCATCGAGCGCTGCGATTGAAAAGCTGCGCAAGCTGAATCCCAATGACCCGAATATCAAGAAGCTGGAGAGCCTGCACAGCAACCGGGCACAGGATGAGCGGCTGTCGCTGGCGGGCAAGCTGGCGAAGTCTGGCAATGCGGTTGCGGCGATGAAGATTTATCGCGAGTACTACGGTGATCATCCGCCGGATGGAGACATCGGACTTGCCTATTACGACACGATGTATGCAACGCCGGATGGACGGGACGCGGCGATTGCGGGGATGCGCGCAATGGCGGATCGCAATCCGTCCGATCCGCGATTTGTCGTCGAGCTTGGACGGATGTTGACCTATGATCCGCGAACGCGCGCCGATGGCATTCGGATTCTGCAACAGCATCAGGATGTGGGCGATGCGGCGCTGGCGCTTCGTCAGGCGCTGCTGTGGGATGCAGCCAATCCCGCCTCTGCCGCGGAGTTGCGGGATTATCTGAAAAGCAATCCGCAGGACAAGGAGCTGGCGCAGAAGCTGCGCGAGAATGAGGACAAGCTGGCGCAGATGAACTCCGGCATCGCTCGCACACCAGCGGAGCGAGCTGCGTTTGCGGCTCTGAATGCGCATCGATACAAGGAAGCGGATGATCGATTCTCTGCGATTCTGGAGCAAAGTCCAAACAATCCGCGCGCCGAGGTCGGAATGGGCTATCTGCGGATGCAGCAGAGTAACTTTGGTGCAGCGGTCAGCTACTTTACGCAGGCCAACGCAAATGGATATCACTCTCCGGCGGTGGCCAACGCGCTGAAGACGTCGCGGTTCTGGTACACGATGAGCGGTGCGGCGGATGCGGCGAAAACCAACGAAAACGATATCGCCGAAGAGCGCTATCGCGCGGCGCTGGCCATGCGACCGAATAGCCCCGAGGCGCTGAGCGGGCTGGCGGGTTTGTATCTGAAGGAGCACAGATTTGCCACGGCAATTCGTACGTATCAGATGCTGCTGCAAAGGCGTTCCGGGTCTTTAGATAACTGGCGGGGCCTATTCCAGGCGCAGGTGCAGGCCGGGCAGGATACTCAGGCGCTGCAAACAACACGGCGGTTTCCCGTTGCCGTGCGGAATGCGCTGAACCGGGATCCGGTGTATTTGCAGGCTCTTTCGACGCTCTATCAGCGGCAGGGGCAGATGGCGCTGGCGCAATCGACGTTGTCCAGGGCAATGAGCATGCCGTTTCCAGCCGGTGATCCGGCGCTGAAGCTGGGAACGGAGCTGCAATATGCCGGAATGCTGACGCAGTCGCAGCAGTACAGTCAGGCGGTGAGCTACTATCAGCAGATTCTGGGCGATGATCCGGAAAGCCTGCCGGCATGGATGGGGCTGACGTCGGCGTATCACCAGATGGGGCAGGATCAGTCGGCGATTCAAGTGGTGGAGCGGATGCAGCCGACGATCTATGACCAGGCTCTTTCCAATGCAGATTTTCTGCTGATGCTGGCCTCTATCTATCAGCAGGCCAGCCAACTGGAGATTGCGCAAAGCCTGCTGGAGCGCGCGATTCACTTGCAACAGCAGACGAACCAGCCGCTCAGCCCGGCTCTGATGACCCAGCTGGCGGGTTTGTATATGTTGCGCGGCAACACGCAGCAGGCATATGCGCTCTATCGCCATATTCTGACCGAACATCCAGATGATCTGGATGCCTGGCAGGGGTTGATTGGCACGCTGCAAAGTACGAATCATACGAGCGAAGCGCTGCAACAGATTCAGATGATTCCACCGGCTGTGCGTGCGCGGCTGGAGCAGGACATCAACTTTGTGCAGACCGAGGCGAGCCTGTATTCGTCGGCGGGCGATACGGCGCTGGCTGCAGCGTATTTCAAGCGGGTGCGTGGCTATTATCAGGCAGCGCATCGACCGATGCCGGCGGCAGTGGAGATTCAAAGCGCGTATCTGCTATTCAATGCGAAGAATGATCGAGCGCTCTATCCGGCGCTGATGCAACTGGGAGCGCGGAACGATCTGACGATTGCGCAGCGCAAAACGGTGCAGGGATTGTGGGCAAACTGGGCGGCTCGGCGCGCGACGGCGGATGTGGCGCGCGGCGATTCACGAGCAGCGACGGAACTGCTGGATGCAACGGCACAGGCATTTCCCAATAACCCGGATGTGCTGCGCACGGTCGCGGGTGGCTACGTGTCGGCGGGCCATGCCAAGGAAGGACTGGCGCTGTTTCGCAGTCTTGGAATGCAGAATGCGTCTGCTGCGGATTATCAGGCTGCGATTGGCGCAGCGCTGGCTGCCAATGATCGCAACCAGGCTGAAGAATGGCTGCGGGAAGCGCTGAATCTGTATCCGCATGATCCTTCGATCCTGGGAGCAGCGGCACGTTTTGAACAGGCGCGTGGAGACAATGCGCGCGCGGCAGACTATTGGCGCGCATCGTTGCAGGCGATGGCTCCGGTGACACCGACGGATACGCTGGCGCACGACCTGGTGAGGCCGGAAGAGAGCGCAACGGAGTGGAAGGCGACAACGCCGCGACAGCTTGCCTCGCTGCTGAATCCGGATGATCAGCCGTTTCGAAACACGATTCAGTTGCCCCCTTTGCCATCGTATGGACATGATCCTTACGATGGGGCAGCACCGGTGAATGTGACCGGCAATGCAGGATCATCTATGGCTGCGACTGAGCCAGGCGGAGCGGTGATGCCGGCGCTGCCACCGTATCAGCAGGTGGCCCCGATGACGCCGACACCCGACAGCACAAGGACCGTTGCGCCGGCGCTGCAAGAGGGAAATGCGCCGGATGAGAATACGGGCGAAGGTATGTCGGCGACGAGTTCTGCGACGAATCCCCCTGCGGCGGCAACGATTGCATCGACAAGACCGCGCAGAAGGCGCAAGGCCGTGAGCAGCGGAAAAGCCAGTTCGGGATATCAGGGGCAGATGCATCTGCCTGCGGGTGGACAGACGGTATTGCAGGCTGACCCTGCGCCCCAACCCAATGGGCTGATGGGTGCTGGCGATTCGGTTGTGCCGCAAAGTGATGGCGCGACGCAGCCGCAAAGCGCTCCACCTGCGCTGGAGTCTTCGCCGCAGATCACGGAGCCGCAGGCCTTTACCGGAACCGGTTTAAGGATCAGCGCGCAGCCGATGGGTGGATTGGCGGCGCGGACGCAGGCGATGCTGGCCGAGCAGACGGATTCGCAGTTGACACAGGGGATGGAGTTGCCGGGAGCAGTCGGCGAGGCGGCGGGTGAGCAGGCGATTAGCGCAGTGGCTGGGAACGACTCGACGCTGAATTATCGTGAGGCACAGTACACGCCTTCCGCACAGGACGCAGCGGCGGCCGCGTATTCAGCGAAACAGCGGCAGCTGCAACAACCACGGATCGAGCAGCAGACACCCTACACACAGCCCGCCCAACATCGTCGCCCAAGGCGTTCGTTGCCTGCTGTGGAACCGCAGCAGACGGCTCCTGCGCTGCCAGCGGTTGCGCAACAGACGGTGCCCGTACCGCAGATGGACGAGCCGCCGCAAAGCTATAGCCAGCCCAACGGACTGACCGATGAACAGCTTCAGCAGCGCAATCTGCCGCCCTTGCGCGGCTCCTGGGTGAAGGTGCGGCGAGCGCCGCGTGTGCTGAGTCCGCGTGAGCAGGCAGAGGATCAGCTACGCGCGATCGAGGGCGGGTATAGTGGCTGGCTGGGCGGCTCGGGAGTTATCGACTACCGCACGGGGCAGCCAGGATACGACGCGATGACTGCGCTGTATGCGCCGTTTGAGATTTCCGCCCCGCTGGCGCAGGCTGCGCGGTTTACGTTGATCGGCACGCCGGTTTTTCTGAACTCGGGCCAGGCAACGGGCAACAGCGTGGCACAGTTGAGCACGTTGAACGGGGCCGCGGTGGGATTGCAGCCCGAGCCGCTGGGTACAGTGCTGAGCACCAACACGACCGTGCCGAACCAGCAGAATGCCGTGGGCATTGAGGGCGAAGCGCAGTTGGCGTTTTCTACCTTTGCCGTGGCAGCGGGAACGACGCCGTACGGATTCCCGGTTTCCAATCTGCTCGGTCGGCTCTTCTGGCGACCACGCAACGGGCCTTTCTCCATCAACCTGGTGCGGGATTCTGTGAAGGATTCACAGCTATCGTGGGCTGGAATGCGTGATCCGGGATCGATTACACCGATCTTTCCAGGCAATATCTGGGGCGGAGTGGTGGCCAATCAAGGCACGATCCAATATGCGCACGGCGACCAGATCTCCGGCCTCTATGTTGGACTGGGAGGGCAGTACATAACCGGACATCATGTGCAGGTGAATCATCGCGTGGATGGCTCGCTTGGCGCGTACTGGCGCGTGAAGCAGTATCCGGAGTATGGAACGCTGAACGTGGGTGCGAACTTCTTTGCGATGGGCTATGACAGGAACGAACTGCTGTATACCTACGGACAAGGTGGCTATTTCAGCCCGCAGTCATACTTTCTGGCGAATATTCCAGTGACGTGGACCGGGCATTACCAGACGCGGTGGCACTATTCGATTCTGGGCAGCCTTGGCATTCAGGCCTTCAACAACGATATTGCTCCACTGTTTCCACTGGATAAGTCGCTTGAGGTGGGATCGACGGTGGCAGTCGGCACCAATACGGTGGGCAATCTGGCGATTCCGGCGCTGACGAGCGTGGGGCCAAACTACGACCTGGTGGGATCGACCGCGTACCAGATCAGCGACCACTGGTTTGCCGGAGGATTCCTGAGCGCGAACAACTCCCGCAACTACGCGTCGGTGATTGCCGGATTCAGTATTCACTATATGTTCCGATCGCAGCCATCGACGGTGACTGCGCCGACTGGGCTGTTCCCGTATGACGACCAGCACATGCTCCGTCCGCTGCTGGTTCCGTGAAGTGAAGAAGATCTATCAGTTTCTATTTCAGGATCAGATGACATTGCGTGCGGCGTCTGCGTGACGGTAGGCAGCGGACAACGGCTCTGTCCGCGTTGCGGAGGCCACGGTGACTTTTCCTGCGATTGTCGCCATCGATGGCGAAGTGGATCAACTGCGGTTTGCAGCCATGTAATCCAATCTTCCCAGGAGATCCGGCGCATATCGAGTATGCACCCTCAGAGTGGGGTCAGTTTTCAGTTACCGCATCCCTCGGTCGCAGCTGCACGCAGGAGCCATCGTTGAGCCACAATCGATCGCGCGGTTTCTATTTCAGCGGTACCTTCAGATCTTCGCGATGCCCCATTCTCTCCACGCGATCCTTGCCTGGGCGTTAGCCGATTCCAGAACATCTTCGAGGCGCTGCGGGAATATGAAAATCAAAAGCCCGATTTCCTCATTCCCGCCGTCACGACGACTACGACGAAATGAATGAATCTCCTCAAAACCCGCCGACTATCAGCTACGTATTCTGAAGGCAAGATCAGATCGCCTTGGCCCAATAGCAGCACGCGCGGCTTATAGCGCAAACGCAACTCATCTTGTGCTCGAGGTGCACGCGACAAGAGCATTTTGACTCCGACAGCACGCTTTGATAACGTATAGAAAGTGGAAGCGTCAGACACTCCTCAGTAGCTCAATGGCAGAGCATTCGGCTGTTAACCGAAGGGTTGTAGGTTCGAGTCCTACCTGAGGAGCCAATTCGTTTCAACAACTTACGCCCCCTGCCAACTCCCCGATGACCCTCCAAAACACCCGACTGTGGGGACTTTTGTGGGTACTCCCCTTCAAAAACCTGCGTAAAACCAAGCGATTCTGAGCAATCGCGCGCGCCGTTTTTCGGTGCAATTGCGAGCTCCATCGGCTCCGGTGCGTGACCGTTGTTGAGCGTCTTGCCGCTGTTCTGCGGCGACTGTGGGGACTTTTGTGGGTACCCCTGCTGTGATTCGTTCGGAGCGTTCGACTTACGGACAATTGCTTCGAGCGCACTGCGCTTGGCTTCCATCCGAATGTGGCTGTAATGCTTCAGCATCTGCTTCGAGACGTGGCCGGCGATGTCCATGATCGTCTGGTCGCCTGCGCCGCTCTCGGCAAGCTCGGTGATGAGCGTGTGGCGGTTGTCATGCCAGCGTCCTTTCACCCCGGCATTCGCCCGCACTTTGGTCCAGACAGTTTTGAGGGTGGTCACATGGCGGGTGGGGTCGGTCGGCTGCGGTGAGCCGAATGCAAAGACATACCACTCTGGCCGGAGCGCCCCGAACTTCTGCTTGTACCACTCGACGTAATCTGTGAGCACGGCAAACAGTTCCGAGTTCAGAGGAATCGTCCTGCCCTCCCCGCCCGCCGTCTTGGCGCGGCCCACCGCCAGATACTGCTTGGCGAAGTTGATCTGCGCCCAGGTCAACTGCTTGATCTCTCCATCGCGCATCCCGGCATTGAGGGCCAGCGTCAGCGCCAGGTAGATGTGGGGCGAACGGGCCTTGGCCGCTTCTGCGAGCATCCGCTTCTTCTCGTCTTCGCTGTATGCCTTGCCGATGACTTCGCGTGTCTTCAGCTTGAGCGTCTTCTTCTTGCGGAGGCGGACACGAATCAGGTCGCCCGGCTCGCCAAGGATGCGAAGAAGAAAGCCGACCTCTTCATTGATTGTCTTGGGGGATGCCTTCTCGCTGAGACGATCATTTTGATACTTGGTGACGACCGCTTCATTGAAATCAACGAGCATCTTCGTGCCAAGTAGGCGATTCAGGTGTCGGATCGCGTACTCGGCGAAGACGGTGGAATCCGGCAGGCGGAGCTTGTAGGCGTCATAGAAATCCTCCGCCATGTCCCGGAAGGTGCGGATACGCTCGCGGCGCTGGTCGGTAATGTTATTGAAGCCTTCCTCAAGCTCGCGCTTACGATTCTTCTCTGCTTCTCTCGCAACGGTTTTCGACGTGGATTTGGTGGACTCGCGGATGCGCTGACCCGCAAAGTAGAACTCATACCACCAGACTCCGCCGCGTCGAAATAGAGACATTTACTTCTCTCCTGTATCCATGGGCTCCGGACAGCCCATCGCCAGCTTGACGAGCGAAGCCAGTTTGCAAATCTTTGTGTTAGAAAGCGGGCGCTGCCCTGGCTCCGGCTCCCGTAGATTCGCCCGCAGGACCACAGCGATGTTGTCTGCCTGGGCGGAGCAATCCATGCGCAGTCCTGTTTCGCCAGCATGGAGCAACAGGTGAGCAGGTCCGAGCTTGTGGATCGATGTTGACAGCGGAATCACCAGAACTGACGTCGCACGCTCGTGTTGATTCCGCGCATTGGGCGACACGATAATCACGGGCCTGCGGCCCTTCTCTGGTGGATCGGTATGAAAGTTCGTCCACCAGATCTCACCGCGCTGCGGAAATCGCTGTGCCGCTGGCATCGTTAGCGTACTTCCTTTGCGAGTTGCGACTCTGCGAATCTTCCCCACGCGCTCTCCTCTGCTACTTCGTCCTCGCTAAGAGAATCGTAGTAATCCGCGTAGGCAGCTTCAATGGCTTTTTGCTGCCGAACGGCCATAAGTTCACTGAGAAGCGCGTCCAAGGTTTCCGACTCCGAGTTTGATTTTCGTTCCTTGCAGCTCCGGCGAATGAAAGAATCCGATTCTACGGAGATGCTAAAGCTCTTCTTGATCTTGCGGCCCATCTTGGGCGATGTGGTAGGCATAGTCTCACCATAAGTAGTATATCCGGTAAGATAATCCATGCCAAAACCCGCAATCTGCATCTACCGCCTGAAAGCCGCACGTCGAACTGGGGCGGGCTGCTCCGAAGCGGGGCCTATCCGAGGCGCTCCCGCGCCGCCAGCCGGTTGGGCCTGCTCCCAGGCGGTAAGTTCTTCTTCGTCATAGCGAACGAGGGAGCCAAACTTGTGATATTTCGGTCCCTTGCTTTCCAGCCGCCAACGGCGAAGTGTGCCGAGGCTGATCTGAGTTCGCTCAGCAACATCAAACTCGGTGAGAAATCGTGTGCTCATCAGTGCAGCTCCCTACGCAAGGATGATCGAGCGCGGCAAATATCGCCGCATGTACGGGCAATGATGCTCAGTTCTGTGCTTCTGCGTCCAATGAATTTTAGGGAGACCGTTATGCGCCGCAGGCATAACGACAGAATTCTTGTGCAACCGGCATGGACCGGAGCGACATCAAACAGGCACGCGGTAGTTCAGGAAAGAAGGTAGTCTGCCCATTCATTGGGCCTCTTGTTCCCCATCTCTGTCAGAGTTCTCTGCGCGGAGGACAGTCATGATTCTTCCAGAACTCCGGTTGCTTGAAGCCGCAATCGCCGTAGCCCAGGAACTGAACTTTTCACGGGCAGCAGAGCGGCTTCATATCGACCAATCGACCGTTACCAAGCGCATCAATGCTTTGGAAAGCCAGCTCGGCTTTAAGCTCTTTGAACGGAGCCATAAGTTCGTCGAACTGACGGAACCTGGCAGGCGATTCGTTGAAGAGGCCCATGAGGCCGTAATGCACATGGAACGCGCTGTCTCCTCTGCCAACGCGGCGTTTCGCGGTGCTGAGGAGACCTTGAACATCGGCGCCACCGCGGCGACAGACCCGTTCCTTGTTTCGACGTTAATGTCGGTGCGAGTCCCGCTCTACCCGCGCCTGAAGTTAAAGTTGACGAGCGATTACCCCGGCGAGCTGGTCCATGATCTGATTGCCGGCACGCTCGATCTGGCTGTCATTACCGATGTTCCGGAAAATCCGAAGTTAAGCTGCCTGGTGCTGGCGAAGAGCCCGTATTACGTCACGATGTTGTCCGACGATTCCCTCGCAGGCAGGAAAGAGATTCGTATGAAGGACCTGGACAAACGGAACTGGGCGCTTCTGTCACCTCGGGTCAGCCCCTATTCACACGAAATGATTCAGATGGCGGCATCGGAAGCGGGCGTGAAGGCATTGGACGTGCATCATGTGATGACAGCGGAGCAGGCCATGTCCATGATCTTCCTTCATGACAGCGTTGCGCTGCTCGATCGCGTCGGTGCCTGGCGCATTGCGCAGAACGGAATCACTATTCGCCCTCTGGCCGAGAGCACTCTGCAATTCAACACCGAGCTTGCCGTCTGCTCTGACAACAAAAATCGGATTGTGAAGGAGTTCGTGAAGGCAGCGGGAAGGAAGCTCGATATCTTGCGTCGCCCCGTTCAGCAGCGGCTGAATTTGACAGCGTAGGCACGACCGCAGAAAAGTGTTCTGTCGCTACTCGAAGGCCCCGCGGATTTCAACGTTCAACGGGCCGTTCGCGTCGCATTTCGAGCACTGGAAGATTCCGGAAGCCATTTCGGGTCCAGTTATTTCCTCTCTTCTCCTTGCGTGTCCGCACCGAACGCAAACATGAACGTGAATCAGTCCGGGAGTGGAGACACGCCTCGACATCTGCCCAGAGAGAACGCTGCCACTGTCCACTTCGCGCTGGTTGCGACGATCGATCAGAGAAGGCATTGAGCAATTTCTCCTTCCGGCAAAGAGCTTGCGAGCTACGCCCATTGGCGGTCCACACCTAGATAAGGCACTCTCGAATGGGTCTTGGGGCTACAAATCAAAAGTTTTTAATTCATCTAACTGCGCTAAGTAATTGCCTATAATGTCGTTACTGGTGGTCAAATCCCCCTCCGGGCCAACGCTCGCGAAGCCGCCAATGGAACCGCACTGGGAAGACCTGACTTGGAGTTGGGCCTGGAGCACGGGCCACGATGCTTCCGATCAGAAGTTGGAGCCCGCCGCGAAAGCGGCTTGGCC
>DAIDKP010000010.1 GCA_027449965.1 Acidobacteriaceae bacterium | reverse complement strand
TGCCACGCCGAGCATCGTGCGCACAATTTCGGTGTTGCTTGCCACGAGTTCATAACCATTCAGAGGCAGGAAAACACCGCCTGCCACCACGATCGTTGTCCGCTTGTTGCCGTCCAGGAACGGATGGTTGCCGGCAATCCCGACAGCGTAGGACGCAGCCAGAGCGGCTAAATCTGGCTTTTCGCCATAGACTGCAAGGTGTTGCGGACGAGCCAGAGCGGAAAGTAAGAGTGCCTGATCCCGCAGCCCCGCCAGTCCGCCGTGCTCCGCGATCTGCTCGTCGTGGATCGCATACACCACGCTTTCCGCAACCCAACGCCGCCCCAGGTCGCTCACTTGGCAAGCTCCCGCAAGGCGTCTCGCCGCTCCCGCATAAACCTTCTGGCCAGCGTCATCTGATCTTCGAACTCCGGATCATACGGAGTGATGCGAAATCCATCCGACGACTCCGTGAGAAAAACCGAATCACCCTTTGCCACTTTGAGGCGGGCCAGTGCCTCCTTGGGGAGCACAACTCCCGTTGAACTTCCGATGCCGGTAACTTTCAGCTTCAGCATATGCACCTCTCCGCTATCATTCTTCTAGGTATAATAAACGTTATAATAGTAAAATCAAGAGCGATCTCCCGCCGGGCAGATGGCAGACGTCACTCCTGGCTCGTTCAGGAGCGGTCATAACATCTGGGGTACATTTAGGGTACAACTAAGCGAGAGAAAAAATGGTGTCCTTATCCTATAAGCGACGCCGTATCAGGCATTTAGGATTTTGAATTCTTGGTTCGGGACCAGGGGGTCGGAGGTTCGAATCCTCTCTCCCCGACCATTCTTTCTCTCACATATTCCATGACTTGCGCGGCTTTCGTCACGTCGGCAAAAGCGCCATTTTGGGGGACATGGGGGACAACTGAAGGCAGATCGAAGCCGATTCCGCACTTTTCCGCCCATTCCAGGCGGGTTGCATCGTCCGCGTCGATTACGCCCCAATACTTGCTCATACCGCCCTCGTCGGAATCGGATGACCAGGCAAGCCAGTAGTCTCGAACTGCTTCGGGGCATCCAGTTCGGCTGCGCAAATACGTATTGCGGAACCGCCGGAAGGCGTGGGTGCCTGCCTTGTGACTGCCGGTAAATTCGTTCACAAATCCAAGCTGGTGCAACGCCGGGTGCAGATGGCGCCGCAGGATGTTGGTTTCAAGAAGCGGCGTTCCGTTTTCCGACTCAAACAGAAGCCCGGTCTTGCGATCTCCCACGAACGCGTTGAGCAGGTCAGCTACCCGAGGGTCCAGGTCTACCTTGCGATCAGACGCATCTGTCTTGACGCGCTCTTCGATCTTGCCCTTTCGCGCCTTCTGCCTGACGCGGATGGTCCGGAAATCCGGTGAGATGTGCCTGGCGATGTCAATCCCAAGCGCTTCTCCGATCAGGGCAATCGCACTTCGAATCGGTGCGAACCAGGTTTGCCACGGATCATGTCAGCTACTTACGCAAGGTGTTGTGAGGCATGAAGTTCCTATCAGGGCGAATTTTATGTCGAGGCAAGAAGTGCTGGATCAGTTTGGTGCCTGCTGGGAAGGTTTGGACGATCCCCGGCGGTTCGGCCATGCCGCTCTGCATGATTTTCATGAGTTGCTGATGATTGCGCTGTGCGCGATACTGTGCGGCGGCCAGGGCGCGGTCGATATGGCGGAATTTGCCGAGGCCAAGGAGCCTTTCCTGCGCAGTTTTCTCACACTGCCCATCGGGTTGCCCAGCCACGAGACCTTCAGCCGTCCGTTCCGCGATCTCGATCCGGATCAGTTTCGGGATTCGTTTCAGCGAATTATGAGCCAGTTCTCGGAGCAACTGCAGGGCGTGGTGGCTATCGACGGCAAGGTGTTGCGCCGTTCCTTTGATCGTGCCAGAGGCAAGTCGCCGTTGCACATGGTCTCGGCCTGGGGATCGCAGCAGCGGCTGGTGCTGGCGCAAATCGCCACCGATGCCAAGTCCAACGAGATTACGGCGGTGCCGAAGCTGCTGCGGATGCTCTCGCTGAAGAGAACCATCGTGACCGCCGACGCGCTGAACTGCCAGCGCACCATCGCCGAGCAAATCGTCGAGCAGAAGGGCGACTATGCGCTGACGCTGAAGGGAAATCAGGGCACGCTCTACGACGATGTGGTCCTGCTGCTCGACGACCCGGAGTTGAAAGCCAGCACCGCTGCACCCGTTGTCGAGGCCGATCACGGTCGCATCGAGACCCGCACAGCGAAGGTTTCCACCGAGATGGGCTGGCTGCAGAAGCAGCACCCATGGCCCGGCCTGAAGGCCATCGGCAAAGTGGTGCGGGTGCGCGAAACGGCGGAGAAAACCACCACCGAAACCGCGCACTATCTGCTCAGCCGGGCACTGGCACCGGAGCGGTTCAACGAGGTCGTCCGCCAGCACTGGGGCGTTGAAAACAGCTTGCACTGGCGATTGGATGTGGGGATGAATGAGGATCAGGATCGCACACGCATAGGGCATGGGCCGCACAATCTGGCGGTGTTGCGCCACATGGCTATCAACGCCATGCAAAAAGAAGGCTCCAAAGGCTCCCTGCGAGGTAGGTTCAAACGCGCAGGCTGGAACAACGACTATCTATTCCAACTTTTGGAACTATTTTGAAATGCGATTGCCCTGCGACCATGCCACTCTCACTACTTCGCAGCCATCTGTCATGGTAATCTATTCGTACCCTGCGGAGAGATGGCCGAGAGGCTGAAGGCGGCGGTTTGCTAAACCGTTATAGGGTCAAAAGCTCTATCGAGGGTTCGAATCCCTCTCTCTCCGCCAGCACATTCCCGCAAGTACATCTCCCGCCTGCATTAATGCCATAAAACTATATTTCATATCAATGCAAGATTTTGACCTGCCCCATCTTCCGCACGTTTCTGAGGTAAGTTAACCAGTAGCAGCAGCGGAGGTAAAGTGGGAGACGGTTGTATCGTTTTCCAAGCGGACGGAGTCCGCGTCTTTTCCTCGGCTTGCTTTTACGGCGAACTCCGATGGTGTCATATAGTTCAGGCTGCTGTGTGGCCTCCTGTGGTTGTAATCGATGCGTCAGTTGGCGAGGATTCTCCTGGGCAGCGCCAGGCCGGCTTCGCGGTAGATCCGATGAGCCCGCTTGTGGTTCACAGCTTCCCCTTCGCGAGCCAGCAGCACATGCAGGCGACGATAGCCGAAGCGCGGCTTCTCTCGCGCCAGAGCGATCAGCCGGTCGCGCAGACGATCGTCGCTCTGGCTTGGCTTGTAGCGATAGCTCGAAACCGGAACCATCAGCAGCCTGCAAGCCCGGCGTTCGGTGAAGGCAAACTTCTCCCGGATATGCTCGACAGATGCCTTCATCGCTGTGATTCGGGGTTCCCGCGGACAGGTCTTCGTTCGTGGGGTAAGAACTCCATCCGTTTTTTTCAATCACGTATTGCAGAGCATCCTTGTCAACACTCAGGTCGGCAACCAGCTTACGCAGACGGGCATTTTCATCCCGCAACCGCCTGGCCTCCTGCGCCTCACTCCCATCCATCCCGCCAGACTTCGACTTCCAGGCGTATATCGTGTGCGTGCTGACGCCCACCTCGCGCGCTGCGTCCTCAGCCTTGCGGCCAGCCTCCATCTGCTTGACCGCAGCTATCATCTGCGCTTCCGTGTGCTTGCCTCTCGACATATCCGCTCCTGCTCTGAATACGAAAATCGTATCCGGCTCTGTGCGGATCTTGGGTGGCAGGCCACATGTATGAGACGCGCAAGTTGCGGAGCCTAGGAGCGGGTTGTGCATGCTGCAGTGGTGGCGCTTCTTGAATCGCGGGGGGGCAGAGTTGCTCGTGAAAAGTAGACCGCTGCGGCAATCCCAGCAGCAATACTCAGACAAGGGCATAGCCCGCCGCAAGATCTATGCTTCGGCGTCCACTTCTTCAATCTTCCAGGGAAGGTCGGCGGATTGCAGCACCTGCGTGACGGAGTGCAGGACAGCAAGCGGCGAGACGGACGCCATGCACGCGACGGTTTCGCATGAGGGAAAGGTTTTACCGTCGTAGCAGGGGCGGCAGGCCAGCCGTGCGCCACCCCAAAGAGCGACAACACGCGAGCGACGCGGAAGGCACTTGCTCGGTGCCGTGGCGCCGAAGATGGCGACCAGGCCGCAGTCAGTGAGTCCGGCGAGGTGAAGCGGGCCAGTATCGTGGGTCACAACGCAGTCGCAGGACTGGTAGAAGACGACAGTCTGCGGAAGCTTCCAGGCGCCGATCCGGTTTTCCAGCGGAAGACCAGCAAAATGCTCGGTAACCCATTGATCGCCTGGACCGCCAGTGAGGACCACCTCATAGCCGCAGTCCAGCAGGAGTTGGGCGAGCGCGCGATAGGAAGCGATCGGCCAGCGTCGCTGGTAGTCATCATTGAGGAGGTTGCGCGCGCCGCCGGGGACAAGCGCGATGCGCGTTTTGCCGGTGCGCGGCATGGGATTTTCCGGGAGTCGATCTGGCGCGACGGGAGCAAATTCTTCCCGGGTGAATTCCGTGGCTGCGCCGCAGAGAATGCGCGCGTATTCGGCCGTATGCGGGCGTTCACCCACAAGATTCCGCAACCTGTCGGCACGGTCGAGCAGCAGAGTTCTGCGCGCGCGGGTGAAAACCGTGAGTATACGGTATCGACGGTCGAACTGGAGCAGAGCGCACTGGTCATACTGCGTGCCGAGAAGGATCCGCCAAAGACGGGCGATCTCGCGCAGCGTGCCGAAATTTCTGGAGCGCAGGATGAGAGATTCGTCGGCAACGATGGGATGAATCCAGGAGTAGCAGGCCAGCAGCGGGGCAACGGTTTTGCCGCAGAGCCAGTGAATTTCATGGCCCGCGCGATGCAGCTTCCAGGCTGCGGGCAGAACAAGGCATACGTCGCCGATGGCGCCGAGTTTGACGATCAGGGTTTTGCCGGGCTGGGATTTTGTATCGGTCATGGGCGCATGGATTGCCTGATTAGATTAGTTGCGAACAGTCGCTGCTGATGGAGGCAATATGAGGATTGCTACATGCAATTCATGATATCGCCTGACACGAAAAATCTTGTTTCAGGTCATGATCCCGGAGAAGAAACAATCTCGGGATGCGACCGGCAATGCGGGCCGGAAGCCATGCAGCCCTATGCTATACTCGCTTCGAACCAGAACAATTGGAAGAAATCTGGAGACGGTGAGTGCTATTTAATTCGTATCCTTTCATCTTTGTCTTTCTGCCAATCGTTCTCCTGGGATATCAGATTGCAGGGCGTTTTCACCGCAAAGCGGTGATTGCATGGCTGGCTTTCTCCTCGCTGGTCTTTTACGGATACTGGCGTCCTGCCATGGTCTTTCTCCTGCTGGCTTCGATTGGCATCAACTATCTGGGCGGAGCACTGATCAGCGGGCAGATCAAGACAAAAGTATCAGCCAGGGTATGGCTGATTGTGGCGATTGCTGCCGACCTTTCACTCCTGTGCTATTACAAGTACCTGTTCCCTTCGCTGAATTTTCTAAGTAACGCGTTGGGAACTTCACACCACTGGATGAATGTGATTTTGCCATTGGGTATCTCGTTTTATACCTTTACGCAGATTGCATTTCTGGTGGATCTCTATCAGGGAATCGCGCAGCAGCAGGATCTGGTGAGCTACAGCCTGTTTGTTACGTTTTTCCCGCATCTGATCGCCGGTCCGATTCTTCATCACAAAGAGATGATGCCGCAATTCCGCGACAAGGAACGAAGCGGACTGAAGTTGGACGACGTGGTGGTGGGCTCGTCGTGGTTCATTCTGGGGCTGGGCAAAAAAGTTCTGTATGCCGACCACTTTGCGCTGATTGCCGATCCAATCTTCAATACAAGCCAGCGACTGACAACGGGCTCGGCGTGGATGGGAGCGCTGGCCTATGCGCTGCAGCTGTATTTCGATTTCAGTGGATACTCGGACATGGCGCTGGGGCTGGCGCGTATGTTCTCGATTCAATTCCCGCTGAACTTCAACTCACCGTTCAAATCGACCAGCATTATTGACTTCTGGCAGCGGTGGCATATGACGCTGACGCACTACATTATGGCGTATCTCTATACACCGCTGCAGCGGTGGGCACGGGAGCGCAGAGTAAAGGCGGGCAAAAGCGTGGCTCGGCGCGAGATGCACAAGCCGGGCGTCTTCCTCAGTCTGGTAGCCGGGCCGATGATGGTGACGCTGCTGCTGGCCGGTATCTGGCATGGAGCGGGGTTGCAGTATATTGCCTACGGAGCGCTGCACGGAATCCTGCTGGTGATCAATCATGCATGGAATATCATGCGGAAAAGCCCTGAAACGGAGGCGGCGATCCATCCGAGGCTGGCGCAGTTGCGTCGGATGGGGGCAACACTGCTGACGTTTTTGTGCGTGATGGTGACGTTTATCTTTTTCCGGTCGCGAGGGCTGGGCCACGCGACGCAATTTCTGGCGTCACTGGCAGGGTTGCATCACGGAGCCGGTTACAGCCTGCCGCTGGGTCACAAACTGGCAGCCCTGCTGATCGCTCTGGGACTGGCGGTGGTGTGGCTGCTGCCGAATACGCAGCAGATTCTGACGCGCTACCAGCCGTCGCTGGACAAGATTGCGTGGGAGGATCTTCGGGTTCCCCGCTGGATGCAGTGGTCGCCCAATTGGATGTGGGCGGCGCTGCTGGGTGTCATGTTTTTTGTGGTGCTCTTTCAGATGGAAGACCCTTCGACGTTTCTCTATTTTCAGTTTTGAACCGAAGTGGTGCAGAGCGGATACGGCGTGAGCGTTAGGGAAGAGAGCTTGTATGAGTGAGCAGGTAGACACTGTGGTCGTCGACAAAAATACGCGCAGCCGTTCTGCCCTGATCCGGTATCTGCTGGTTCTGATCGTCATTCCTCTGGCGCTCTACTTCCCGCCGTTCTATCTCGTACTAACTCCGTCCTACGAGCGCTGGACACGTGCTCCCGGTTCGCCGGTACTGGACTACGCATACCAGACGGCAGGTATGAATGCGGATGTGGTGATGTTTGGCGAATCTGCCGTAAAACAGGGGATTGATCCGAGTCTGGTGTCGCAGGAGATTGGCGCAAGGGTTGTGAATCTTCCTGGAAGCCTGAGCACGCTTCTTGTGGAGAATGATCTTCCGCTACGCTACTATCTGGCGCATAATCAGCCGCCTCGGGTGATTGTGATTTTTCTGACGGCTTGGAACTTTGATTATGAGCACGTGGATGCAAGCAAGGAGCCTTTATACGATGGCGAAGAGATGCTGCTGCGTCACGGAACGAAGCGTGAGGTTCTGGAGTTTTTCCGCAGGTATCCTGCCTATTCGTTGCAGTTTCCACTGATGTTTTATCGTACGAATACTAACCACTATCTATTGAATCGAAGTGTGATTGACGAGCAGGCAGCACAGGTTGTGCGTACGCACGGCCACTCGGATACGATTGGCGTAGTGCACGATGATGCTTCATGCATGATTCCTGAGAGATTGATCGCAAGGATTCGCTATGGGAATGTGGCGGAACTCGTCCGCCGCTACAGTACCCCGCAGACTCATGTGATGCTTTACGAGGCGCCAATTCCCGGATGCGTCAATGCGGACCAGGTAGTCGCAAGGGCAAAGAGTGCAATCCCGGCACCTCCGCCCCGGATTTTTCCAGCCGATTGGTTTCTGGATGATGGTGTGTATGCGCACGTGTTTGCCGACCATGTGCCGGCTGCGACGGAGGAATTTATCAAAGCGCTGCGTCCTGTCCTGGCTGCCACGGAAAGCGGTGTGAACGGAAACTCCAGCGGCAGCGTGACGCCAAACAGCAGGCAGTGAGTCCGATGAGTTGTGGTTGACTGAATCAACTTCGAGAGACATTGTATGGTGGAACATATGGATGAGCGAGGTACAGGAGAGTCGGCAAGCCCGGTGGTGATCGAGCAGATGGTAAACGAGCAGACGCTGGCTGGCCTGTCACTGAGCGAGTTGCTGATGCGTCGGCGCGGGCTGCGGCGACAACTGGCAGCGAAGGCGGGTTTGCATCCGGTGCGGATTGCCGTGATGAGCAGCAGCACGCCGGGTGAATTGATTCATCTGTTAGAGCTATGGCTGCTTGCGAGCGGATTTGCGCCGACGTTTTATACGCCGGAGTTTGGCCGATACTATGTGGATTCAGTCCACGACACGCAGGCGCTGGTTGAGTTCAAGCCGGATATCGTCTACGTGCACACCTCGGTGCTGGATGTGCAGGGACGAGTGCCGATGCAGGCGACGGAGGAGCAGTTTGCAGCGCTGGTGAAGAGCGAAGTCGCACGGTTTGAGGAGATATGGCAGTCGGTGGCGGAGAAGCTGGGCTGCATCATCCTCCAGAACAACTTTGAGCTTCCGCCGGTTGCGATGCTGGGCAATCTGGACGGAACTCTTCCGGGTGGGCGAACGCGCCTGGCGATGGAGCTGAATCGCGAGTTTGCCGCAGCGTCGGCGAAGAATCCGAAGTTGCTTCTGATCGATATCTGCTCCATCTCTGCACGTGTGGGGTTGGATCGGTGGTTTGATCCGCGGCGCTGGTACAGCTATAAGATACTGACGACCGCGGAAGCGAATCGTGCACTTGCGATGGCTCTGCATGCCACGATTCGCGCGGTGTATGGAAAGACGCGCAAGGTTCTGGTTCTGGATATGGACAATACGCTGTGGGGCGGGGTGATTGGCGACGACGGCGTAGACCGGATCCAGATTGGCAATGAGACGCCGATGGCCGAGGCGTACACAGCCTTTCAGCAGTATTGCCTGGGGTTGCGAGAGCGCGGGATTCTGCTGGCGGTCTGTTCCAAGAACAATGAGGAGATTGCATTGCAGGGGTTGGAGCACCCAGAGTCCGTGCTGAAGCGAGAGCACTTTGCGAGTTTTCAAGCGAACTGGGATCCGAAGCACGAGAATATTGCGCGGATTGCCAGGGAGCTAAACCTGGGCGCCGACAGCTTTGTCTTTGTGGATGACAATCCGGCGGAGCGGGCGATTGTGGCGGCGCAGGTGAACGGAATTGCGGTACCCGAGGTGGGCAGCGACGTAACCCAATATGCGCGGATCATCGAGGAAGGCCGTTACTTTGAGGCAATTTCGTTCTCTGCAGAAGATCTTGGCCGTTCGGCGTTGTATGCGGAGAATTCGCAGCGGGACGCCTTTGAAGCGAAGTTTGCCGACTATGGCGAGTATCTGGATTCACTGGAGATGGTCGCGGAGATTGCGCCGTTCAAGCCGGTATATCTGGAGCGGATCGCGCAGTTGACGAACAAAACGAACCAGTTCAATCTGACCACGCGGCGTTACACGCTGGCGGAGATGGAACAGCGGGCAAACGATCCGGATTGCATTGCTTTGTATGGCAAGCTGAAGGATCGATTTGGCGATTATGGGCTGATCTCGGTGGTTCTGGGACATCGCACAGGAGATGCCCTTGAGATCGATCTGTGGCTGATGAGCTGTCGTGTTCTGAAGCGAGGTATGGAAGCAGCGATGCTGGATACGTTGGTGGAAGCGGCCGAATCTCGTGGGATCACGGAGCTTCGCGGTACCTATCTGCCGACGGCGAAGAATGCCATGGTAGCGGAGTTTTATCCTTCGCTTGGGTTCCAGCAGGAAGCAAAACCGAGTGCAGAACTGCCAGAGGGAGCGACCCGATGGAGCCTTGATCTTCGCAGGTATTCCAAACAGAACCAGCATATTCAACGAATGGAGTTCAGTCATGTCTAAGTTGACGCCGGAGCAAATTCTTGCTGAATTGCAACCAATTTTTCGTGAGGTTCTGGAAGATCCGAAGTTGGTGGTCGATATGCACTCCAACGCATCGACGACGCCGAACTGGGATTCGCTGGCGCACATTGATCTGATCGAGATGATTGAGCAGCAGTTCAAGGTGAAGTTTGCGCTCGGCGAGCTGCAGGATCTGAAGAATGTTGGTGACCTGGTGACACTGCTGGCGCAGAAGTCGCAATAGCGACCTCCGCGCTTACCCCATGAGTGCTGGCAGAGCGGCCCAGTCCGGCTGCGTCGCATCGACGATCCAGGTTAAATCTGTACCAGCGGCGGTGACGGCGGATCGAGTCTGATCCCAGTCGATCAAGCCTTTGCCGGGCCAGAGATGCTCATCGCGGAAACCGTGATTATCGTGCATGCGCAGGGCGGCGATGCGCCCTGCCGTGGCTGCCAGCGCTGCGGGAATTCCCGTGGTGGCATGTGCGTGTCCGAGGTCAAGGCAGACGCCAATTCGCGTCAGGTGACCGACGGTAAGAATCTCGATTAAGCGCTCGGGCAGCGAAGCTTCGTTCATGCCGTTTTTGACGAGAGTGCGCACGCCCAGAGGCCGCGCGAAGGCGTCAAGGTGTTCGAGCGCGGTCAGAGCGTTTTCCAGGGTCCGGGGCGACCACCCATCAGCGCGCTCTCCAAGTTCGACAACCAGATGTTGGAAGTGGAGTGTTTCCGCAGTTTCCAGCGCACGTTTCACCTCGTCGATGGCGTCGATGCGTCGCGACTTTTCCGGATGAAGCAGATTCACGGCAGGAGCACCGGCACGGCCCATCTCGCGGTCTGGAAATTTGGGCGCGTGGATGCCCCAGGGCGCGGCGTGATGGGTGGCAAACCAGCGGGCAACTTCGGCAACGTGTTCCTGGTCGGCATAGTCGAAGTGTTGTCGCGCAGCAAAGATTTCAATTGCCGGCAGAGCTGTTCCCTGATTCAGCGTCCTGTCCAGCAGTGATGGCTGCAAGCGCTCGGAGAGCATCATTCGTGTCGAAATACCAACCCGCATTCCATCATCCGTTTCCAGAATCGTGCGCGTACCAGGAACTGGTCGGTAATCGCGTAACCGATTCTGACCCGAGTTTCGCACTTTCGCAGGCTGTGTGGAAGTAGTCGAGATGGTTCCACCGGATTGGGTACTCACGGATCAAGCAGACGATCGGGTTGACCACGTTTTGTCGGCAGCGCCAGCTTTCCCAGCAACCGTCGATACGAGTAGATTAAATCGCAGAGGTGAAATGGATGAAAGCTTTGCTTTTGGATGCTCCCGGGTCACTGGTGGTAGCGGAGACGGATGCTCCGGTGCCTGATGCGGGCGAGGTGCTGATTCGCGTGGCTGCCTGCGGCATCTGCGGCAGTGATGTGCATGGCTACGATGGCTCATCGGGTCGAAGAATTCCGCCGCTTGTGATGGGGCATGAAGCAGCGGGAGTGGTGGCCGCCTGCGGCACAGGTGCCAACCGTTTTGCCGTGGGAGAGCGTGTGACATTCGATTCGACCGTCTACTGCGGAGAGTGTTTTTTCTGTGGCCGCGGAGAGATCAACCTGTGTGATCGACGCGAGGTTGTCGGCGTCTCCTGCCAGGAGTTTCGACGCAACGGCGCATTTGCCGAGTTCGTCGTGGTGCCGGAGCGGATCGTTCACACCTTGCCGGATTCGATGGAGTTTGCCGATGCTGCGATGCTGGAGGCGGTCGCCGTGGCGCTCCATGCCGTGCATCTGACGCCGATGGCGCCAGGAGCGACAGTGCTGGTGATTGGTGCGGGAATGATTGGCTTGCTCATTGCACAGTCACTGGCTGCAACCGGATGCACGAAGATTCTTGTAGCGGATGTGGATGAAACCCGACTGCAGCTCGCGCGGAATCTTGGCGTCGAGTCAGCAATACAGACGCTGTTGGCTTCTGGCGAAGAACTGGTGAAGGCCGTGCAGGCTGCGACTGAAGGGCGTGGAGCAGATGCTGTGCTGGAGGCCGTGGGTCGCGATGAGACGGTGATCGCTGCAATTGATGCGGTGAAAAAGGGCGGTACGGTTACGCTTGTGGGGAATATTACGCCGACAGTCACTTTGCCACTACAAAAAGTGGTCTCGCGACAGATTCGTTTGCAGGGTTCGTGCGCTTCGAGCGGGGAATATCCGGAGGCAATTGCACTTGTGTCCGAGGGAAGAATTCGCGTGAAGCCGCTCATCACCGCAGTAGCCGCACTGGAAGATGGAGCGAAGTGGTTCAAGCGGTTGCACGGCCGTGAACCGGGGTTGATGAAGATTGTGCTCGACCCTCGAATCAGCGCTCCTCGAATCAGCGCTCAGAAGGAGACGGTGGAATAATGTCATCCGCAGCGCAGCCAGAGAACTTTTTCAATCTGACAGGACAAACTGCGGTCGTGACAGGTGCGAGTCGCGGACTCGGACAGTATTTTGCCCGCGCACTGGCGCGGGCCGGGGCAGACCTGATCCTGACCAGCCGCCGCAGCGCAGAGATTTCGCCGTTTGCCGAAGAGATGCGCGCGCTTGGCCGCAACGTGCTGACGCTGGATCTGGATGTCCGCGATGAGGCGAGCATTCGGCGCTTTGGACAAAGCGTGGAGGCGTCTGGCAGGCAGGTGCATATTCTCGTCAACAACGCAGGATGCAATGTGCGCAAGCCAGCGCTGGATGTGACCTGGCAGGACTGGAACCTGGTGTTGGATACCAATCTGCGCGGCAGTTTTTTTGTGGCACAGGAGATAGCGCGTGGCATGGTGGCTCATGGCTACGGACGTATCGTGAATATCGGTTCGGTGACCAGTGTTGCGGGTTATGCCGGATTGGGTCCGTATTGCGCCAGTCGAGGTGGAATTCGCCAGCTCACCATGAGTCTGGCAGACGACTGGGGTCGTTACGGAATCACCGTAAACTGCCTGGCTCCGGGATGGTTTCGCACAGCTCAGAACCAGGTGCTGTACGAGGACGCAGAGTGGGTGCAGTATCTTACGGATCGAATTCCGCTCAAGCGCGCTGGACTTCCCAACGATCTGGATGGCGCGGTGGTCTTTCTTGCCAGCGAAGCCAGCCGCTACGTGACCGGGCAAACTCTGCTTGTCGATGGAGGCATCTCCACGGGCGCAGTTCGCGCTACACAACGCTCTTCCGGCACTTCAGGAGGCCAACAATGAATGTGAAAGTCATCGCCGGGTTCCTTCTGTTCATCGAACTTGTATCGAGCGGCATGGCCAACGCACAGACGGGCAGACCGCAGCCACCCGTGCGTGATCCCCACACCGCCGGGTACGTGAAGGCGGTGGAGTTGCCCGATGGCACGGTGCCACCTGCCGATCGCAATGGCAACTTCATCCTTGGGCCAACCCACTCGCCCGCTCCGGAACTGACCGCCAATGTGCCGCGCGGCAGAGTGTGCGAATTCATGATGCGCTCCGCCGATAGCAAAATCTATCCGGGGATCGCGCAGGATGCAGGAACCTTCAACCGCATCGACCCGCAGCATCCGGATCGAATGCTGGTCACAGCCCACGCGGCGCCGTATCTGCGGACGGTGGCTGTGTATATCCCTTCCGGCTATCGTGCGGGCGAAGCTGCGCCGCTGCTGGTTGGCGCGGATGGTCCGGATTCGATGATGTTTCCGATTCTCGATGCTTTGATCGCAGAGAAGAAGATTCCCCCACTGGTGTTTGTCTCGATTGGCAATGGCGGCGGTGACGCGCAGGGCAGCGAGCGCGGGCTGGAGTACGACACGATGTCGGGTCGTTACGCGGAGTTTGTGCAAAGAGAGGTGCTGCCTCAAGCCGACGCTCAATGCGGCGTGAGAGTGACAAACGATCCGGAGGGTCGTGCAACGATGGGTGGAAGCTCCGGCGGATCAGTGGCTCTGGCGATGGCCTGGTTTCATCCGGAGTGGTATCGGCGCGTCCTTACGTACTCCGGCACCTTTGTGAACCAGCAGTGGCCGTGGAATCCAAAGTCACCGCACGGCGCGTGGGAGTTTCATGAGCGATGGATTGCGGAAGCGCAGAAGAAGCCGCTGCGAGTGTGGTTGGAAGTGGGCGACCGCGATTTGTATGACCCCAATGCGATGCAGGATGGGATGCACGACTGGGTAGTCGCCAACGAGCGCATGGCAAAGGTGTTGGCGGCCAGGGGCTATGCGTATCAGTTCGTCTTTGCGCGCAACGCTGGGCACGTGGACCGTGCAGTGCGTGAGCAGACACTGCCGGAGGCTCTGACGTGGCTATGGCGCGGCTACGCTCCGTTGGCGGGCAACTGAGCTGAAGTTGCCCCCATCCCATCCTCGGGGAACATCGGCTCGATGCGTCCAAGCAACAGCAGATACGCGAGAATGCCGACAACCAGGTAGATCGCCGCAACAGCAAAGGCCCAGCGGAACGAATGGGTTGCTGCGACGACATATCCAGTCAGCACAGGCGCGACGATGGCCGAGAGTTGGTTGGAGAAGTTGAAGATGCCGCCGACAGAGCCGACGCTCGAGCGCGGCGCAATCAGCGAGGGCATCGACCATCCGATGGGCGCAGCCGCCGACAGGCCGCCGATCGAAAGGCTGATCCAGAGCAGCGCGACCAGCGGCGTATGCGCTCCCGCAGCGCCAAAGATGCCCAGTCCGCACGCCATTCCGCCAACAAGTACCACCTGACGGACGTGGCTGGCGTCGCAGCCTCGCCGGATCAGGCGATCCGTGAGCCATCCGCCGATGGATAGTTCGCAGATGGTGGCAAAGAGCCAGGGAAAACCCGTGTAGAGGAACGAGTGCAGCAGATCCACGTGAAGCGCCGTGGAAAGATAACTGGGCAGCCAGGTGAGCAGCAGATAGAAGACATAATTGTAAGAGCCGTTGCCGATGGCGACGCCGAGAACTTTGCGCTGGCGAGCCAGCGTGAGCAAGGACAGCGGCGGCGCAGAGCTAGCTGCCGATTCCTCCTGGGCAACCTCGTCAGCCGTGATGTACGCGCGCTCTTCAGCAGTCAGGTGCACATCGTCTTCAGGATCTCGATAGACGCGCCAGAAATACCCAAGATAGAGCAGGCTGATAATACCCGTGAGCGCAAAGCTCCATCGCCAGCCAAGGGCGAGCAGGATGATACCAAGGATGGGCACTCCGATGGCCGAAGCAAACTTCGCGGCAGAGTCGAAGATGGCTGTCGCAGAGCTTCGTTCGGCGCGCGGAAACCAGCGTCCGACGGCTTTGGCGTTCGCAGGAAATGTGGGCGCTTCGCCAACTCCGAGCAGCAGCCGCGCGCCAAAAAAAGCCGGAATACTGCGGCTGACCGCGGAAGCAAACGAAGCCATGCTCCACAGAAAAATGCTGACGCGTCCGGTACGCTTCACTCCAAATCGATCCAGGATGACGCCGATTGGCAGTTGCAGTGAAGCATAAGTCCAGTTATATGCGCCCAGCAGATACCCGAAGACGATTGTGTCGATGCCGAAGTCGTGGTGCAGAGCAGCCTGCGAGATGGACAGGTTGACTCGGTCAAAGTAGTTGACGAGTACGCCGATGCCCAGTAGCCAGGCAATGCGCCAGCGACGTCGTGTGTGCCTGCCGTTGGGCGCGGAATGGACTTGTTCCTGAAAGGACATGAGGAAGCAGATTGTTGCCAGACAACGGCTGCACATGCAATCGGTCAAGCCTATTCATAGTACAGGAAGAGGCTTTGTACGCAGCAGAAGCGTGCGCTCGAGAAGCACGATACCGAGCAGCAGCAGAACTAGGTGCAGGGTCAGACTCCTGCAGCGAAGCGCATCCAAATCGTATCAGGAATGCAGCCCGGTGATGCGCGCGTGGTCAGCCATCTGCTGTTGAATTGCGAGTGCGAGCGCGAGTGCTGCCCTGCCGTGTTGTGCCGTCACTGGCGGTTGCCGTCGAGTGCGCACAGAGTCGAGAAAGGATGCGAGCTCAAGTCGGAGTGGCTCGCCGGCAGCAATTGACGGTTTGTCAAAGTGAAGACCCGGCAGGCCATGGGTAAAGTCCTCTGCTGCGCCGGCCCGCATTGCGGTTGTCAGGTCAAAGTTGCGATCCACGCCGATGACCAGCGCATCGCGGCGCGCATAGTCGATCGAGACGTAGCGACCTGGTTCAAAGTAGCGCAGCTTGCGAACGCGTTCCGTCGAGACGCGCGAGGCGGTAAAGTTGGCGACACAGCCGGATTCAAATTCGACGCGGACGTTCGCGATGTCCACTTTGCCGGAAAGGATCGGCAGGCCCACGGCGCGGAGTTCTCGAACAGGGCTGTCGGCAAAGCGGAGAACAACGTCCAGGTCGTGGATCATCAGGTCAAGAACAACATCGACATCGAGTGAGCGCGGGGTAAAGATGCTGAGCCGGTGAGCTTCAAAAAACATAGGCCCGCGCAGGTCCTGCTGCATGGTGAGCACGGCGGGATTAAAGCGCTCCAGGTGACCGGGTTGCAGAATGCGCTGGTGGCGGTCTGCCAGAGCGATCATCTGATCTGCCTCATCGAGTGAGGCAGCCAGAGGCTTCTCCACCAGGCAGTCGATGCCCGCAGCAAGAAGCTGGCTGGCCACATGACAGTGGTGCATGGTGGGCACGGCTACAATCGCCGCTTCCAGCGCAAGGTCGGCGCAGAGTGCTGCTTCCAGGGAAGGGAAGACGGGGATGTGGAATTGTTCACCTGCCGCCGCGGCGCGGATTAAATCAGGTTCCACGGCTGCAACCAGCGCCGCCTGCGGCAACTCGTTCAGCACGCGCAGATGGTTACTGCCAAAAGCTCCTGCGCCGATCACCGCAATGCGTACTGGATCGTTCTCTGTCACCAATCAGGCCTTGCCCCCGGTAACGACGGTGAGGCATCGAGTGTAGAGATCGAGCAACTGGTTGACCTGATCTTCGGGCTTGGGAGCGGGTGTTCCACTGAATCCGGTCGACGGAGCAGTGGCCCGGCCAAACCCGGTGGAAGCGGCAACGAACTTGAGCAGATCCAGTGCAATGTCTTCGTTGCGGCGCGCACCGACGTTGCTGGAGGCGGTTTCTTTTTCCATGAGCGTAATTTCCTTGGGATCGATAATTGTCTACCTCATTCATGCTACCAGCCGGGCAGCGGATGGAGATGGAGTGAGCTGGAGTCATTGCCTCTGCTGCCGATGCGCGCCTGCAAGGAAACATCTCTCGCAAATCGCCCGCGCCATGCAGGCCAGTTCAAAGCTCGTTGACAATGAGCGCAATCCGGCCTGCGAGCAGGTCGTTGGGCGTTTCTTCGCCGATGGGTTCGAGCAGCTCTGCAGGGTAGGTGGGATTCTGAGTGCGCAGGAAAAGACGGTTGGCGAGGAAGTCAACGTAACGGACAAGCAGGCGCTGCTGGCTGCGGACCGCGTAGAGGTGCGGCGTGGCAGAGCCGGCTCCGCGATAGTGCGCAAAGGAGTTGTAATGGCGATCCAGGACGACGATGGCCTCTGGAAGCAGCAACGGTTCCATGCCCAGCACATCAGCCGCCGTCAGGCGAATGGCGACAAAGCGTTCCCACTGGCGGCGCGCGGCAGTGCAGCGAGGTCGCAGCAGACGCAGGGTTTCAGCGGGTAATTCCAGGATGCGATGAACGCTTGAGGCGCGTACGTATGGCTCGAAGAGAGCTGTGGCATGAGCAACCAGCGGAACCTGTCCGACTTCGCCGATCTGTTCGCTGAGCAGTACGCCGGAGCCGCGCCGCGCAGAGGGCAGCAGATCGGTGACGCCAATCTGCTGAGCACGCAGGATTTTGTCGAGCGTAGCCAAAGAAAGCTGGCGACGACCGTGCAGGAAGTTCGACAGATGAGGCTGACCAACGCCCGTCTGACGTGCGAGCAAAGAGACGCTCAGCGTTCCCCGGCTGATCCTTCGCAGCAGCTCGGCTCTCACGCGCTCCTGCAATTGAGAAAAGTTCATGTGGAAAATTCACTGCCAGCAATGACCCCGAGGTCCGCAGCATTTCTTAAAGAAAAGCTTCACAGGGATCATCTTCCCATTTTTTGGCATTTGTCCAACGGAGTGCGGATAGGGCATCCAGTTTCTAACAATTTGAATTGACGGGGTTCAGGATCGAACGTAGGTTAATATCACTTTCTCAAACTCTGCTGGAGACGAGGGACAAGGCTCATGCAACCCTGCATGCCGAGGCAAAAGCTAGTGGCGCAATCGACTCAGATGAAGTCGAAGCGACCCGGTTGCGATCTGCCTGTCTCTTGTCTCCAGGGAGACACGCCGCACAGGGCGCGTCAAAAACAGCAGAGCGCGAGCTTCCAGTATCTGTGCGCCATGAGCATGACATTTTTTTCCCGAAGGTGCCGAGCCATCCCCCAGCAGGACGATAGAGGCCTGCACGGTATCGGTACTTTCCATTTACCTGTTCACGCGGCATCCTCGCCGCACTGGCAGGTGTTTCTCGAAGTTTGGAGACCAAGTCATGGATTTGCGCGTGCAACTCAAAGTATGCGAAGGATGCGGTTGCCTGTGGTATCGGAAACAAAGCGAAAATTGCACTGTATATTGCGCAGGATGCACGGTACGTCTGCGCGATTTTCCACCTCCTTTAAGTCGTAAGCTGCGTGGGCGTCGGCGAAAACTGGGACTCCCCAGGTTGTTGGCTGTGGCTGAGTCCGTGGGAGGCACCCTATGAGCGCCATTCCACAGATGCTGCCGCAAGGACTCCTGGCAAATGCCAAACCTCTATCGCGCTACACGGCTCCCAGCCTGGTGGGGCAACGGAAACCCGTAGCGTCGGTCGGCGTAGCGCACCCGGAACAACGGCTGCAAAACCCGCAGGACGAAACGGAAGCGATTGCAACATGGGCGTTTTATCGAAAGCACACGGAGAAGATGCTGCGACGCTATCTGTACGCCTCCATGCAAGTCGGACGCTCGCCGGAGGTGCTGCAGAATTCGGTGGGGCGAGGCTGGGTTTCAAGCCGCCGCGTCAGCACCTTTGAAGACGCGGTCATCTTCGTGATGGACATTGAACGATGTCTGGCACGATTGAGCCGCGCGGAAAGACTGCTGCTGGAGCGTGTCATCCTGCAGGAATATACCTATCCGGAGGCTGCGGATCTGATGGGAATCAGCGTCCGAGTACTGGCAAGAAAGATTCCAGAGACTCTGGACAAGCTGACAGAACTGCTGGTGAACAGCAAGCTGCTTCTGTTGACGGACTGAACGATTCTTCCAGACTGCAAAGGCCGCCGGAGTGGCGTGAAACCACTCCGGCGGCGAATCAGCCGAAAGGCCCGGAGATATGCTCAGGCCATGGCCTCCGGTCGCATCGGTTCAAACGAAAGATCGCCTGAGTTGCGATCCACGTCAATGCGAACGTGCTGTCCGTGCTCAACCTCACCGTTGAGGATGCGGATGGCAAGCGGATCCTGGATCATGCGCTGCAACGCTCGTTTGAGCGGACGTGCGCCATACGCTGGGTCCGAGCCGCTGATCAGGATAAGCTGACGCGCGGGTTCGGTGAGTTCCAGCGAGATTGCCCTCGACTCCAGCAGTCGGCGCAACTCGTCCAGACGCATATCCAGAATCATGCCCATTTGCGCCGTGCCCAGCGGACGATAGACCACCAGATCATCCACGCGGTTCAGGAACTCCGGCCGGAAGTGTTCTCGCACAACGCGCAGCACCTGCTCCCGTGCCTGGTCAAAGTCGTGCTCGTTGGCCAGCGACTCGGCGTGCAGAAATGCAGCGCCGAGGTTCGAGGTCATGATGAGCACAGTATTCCGAAAATCCACCGTGCGGCCTTTGGAGTCCGTCAAGCGACCATCGTCCATCACCTGAAGCAGCACGTTAAAAACGTCGGGGTGAGCTTTTTCAATCTCATCAAACAGAACCACGGAGTAAGGACGACGCCGAACGGCTTCCGTAAGCTGGCCGCCTTCGTCGTAACCGACATAGCCCGGAGGCGCGCCGATCAGTCGCGCGACCGCGTGTTTTTCCATGTATTCGCTCATGTCGATGCGGATCATGGCCTGCTCGTCGTCAAAGAGAAACTCCGCCAGAGCGCGAGCAGTTTCCGTCTTGCCCACACCCGTGGGACCAAGAAAAATAAAGCTTCCAATCGGACGCCGCGGATCGCTCAGGCCTGCGCGTGAACGACGGATGGCATTGGCCACAATGGTGAGCGCTGCATCCTGACCCACAACCCGCTCACGCAGGCGATCCTCCATCTGTACCAGCTTTTTCACCTCGCCTTCCAGCATCTTGGAGACTGGAATCCCCGTCCACTTGCTGACGATCTTCGCAATGTCCTCCTCATCCACCTCTTCCTTGAGCAGCCTTTGCGGAGTGTTCAATCCAGCCTGCGCAGCGCCCGTCTGCGCGTCGTTCAGCCGATCCAGCTCGGCCTGCAGGCGCGGCAGTTCGCCATACTGAATCTGCGCTGCGCGTTCAAGCTGACCTTTGCGCGTCTGCTCTTCGGCTTCAAACCGCAGGGCTTCCATCTGTCGCTTCACGTCGCTGACGCGGGTGATGGCTTCGCGCTCCTGCACCCAGCGCGCGCGCAGGCCGGCGATCTTTTCTTTCAACTCGGCCAGCTCGCGATCAACGACTTCCAGTCGCTGAAGGCTATTCGCGTCCGTCTCACGCTTCAGCGCCGCGCGCTCGATCTCAAGCGAAGTGGCCTCGCGCTCCAGCTCATCGATCTCCGTCGGAACAGAGCCGATCTGTACAGCAAGCGAGGCCGCCGCTTCATCCACCAGATCAATCGCCTTGTCCGGCAGGAAACGATCCGAGATGTATCGGTGCGAGAGCGTGGCAGCAGCCACAATCGCAGCGTCCTTGATGCGCACATTGTGGTGCGCCTCATAGCGCTCGCGCAGTCCACGCAGAATCGCAATCGTATCCTCGACGTTCGGTTCGCCCACAAAGACGATCTGGAAGCGACGTTCGAGCGCTGCATCCTTTTCGATGTACTTTCGATATTCGTTGAGGGTGGTCGCGCCGATGGCACGCAGTTCGCCACGCGCCAAGGCAGGCTTCAGCATGTTGCTGGCATCGATAGCGCCCTCCGCAGCGCCAGCCCCCACCAGCGTGTGCAACTCGTCGATAAAGAGAACGATCTGTCCGTTGGACTCCTCAATCTCGCGCAGAACGGCCTTGAGCCGGTCTTCAAACTCGCCACGGAATTTGGCTCCCGCAAGCATGGAGCCAAGGTCCAGCGAGATGACCCGCTTGTCGCGCAGCAGATCGGGCACGTCGCCAGAGACAATACGACGCGCCAGTCCCTCCACAATCGCCGTCTTGCCCACACCCGGCTCGCCGATCAGCACCGGGTTGTTCTTCGTGCGTCGGCTCAGCACCTGGATCACGCGGCGAATCTCCTCGTCGCGCCCGATCACCGGGTCCAGCTTGCCACGGCGCGCCAGTTCAGTCAGGTCTTTCGCGTATTTTTCCAGAGCCTGAAACTTGCCTTCAGGATTCTGGTCCGTGACCCGCTGCGCACCGCGCACAGCCGTCAGCGCACGCAGTATCGCCTCATGCGTGGCTCCCATCCCGGTCAGCAGATCCGTCGCCGGATCACCCTTCTGCTGGGCAAGACCCAGCAGTAGATGCTCGGTGGACAGATATTCGTCCTTGAAGTTGGCGGCTTCGCGAAAGGCCTGCTCCACGGCCTTGTTGAGCGCGCGGGAAAGTCCCGGCTGGTTGCCATCTCCGGCCACGCGCGGCAGCCGCGACTGAATGCCGTTCAAGTCACTTTCCAGTCGCTCGCGCGCTACTCCGATTCGCTCCAGAATCGGCGGAATAATGCCCTCTCGATCCCCGAGAAGCGCCAGCAGAAGATGGACGCTTTGTACCTCAGGATTGCCTGAGTCGGCTGCCAGCGCGACCGCCTGCTGCATCGCTTCCTGACTTTTTTGCGTGAGTTTGTCCCAGCGAATGGCCATGGAATGAATCCCCCGTCTGCGGCGCCCAGCCGCATCAGATTCCTGCAAACTACTCCCCGGATTTCAGAATGCACCCGAGGCAACAAAAGCGCAAAAGGCCAGCGCAGGTGGCTGGCCTTCGCGTGAGTCAGATTTCCGCCTTCAGGCAGCCGTGCCGATCTTGATCTGCTTTGGCTGAGCTGAAGCCTTCTTTTTCAGCTCCAGACGCAGAATGCCGGCATGATACGTTGCGGCAACGGCGTCGGTGTCCACCGTGTTCGGCAGGCTGAAGGAGCGGAAGAAGCTGCCATAGTGGCGCTCAATGCGATGAAAGTTTTCCTGCTTCTCCTCCGAGTCGAACTTCCGCTCGCCACGTACAGAGAGCGCCTGGTTCTCGACCCGAATGTCCACGTCTTCCTCGCGGACGCCAGGAATTTCCAGCTTGAGAACAACCTTCTCAGCATCTTCATACACATCGACGGCAGGAACGAAGCTGGCTGCGGTAACGGTCTCACTGTCGGTGCCGGCGATGTCCTGCAGCAGGGAATTGACGCGATTCTGCAGGGCCGCAACTTCACGAATGGGGTACCAGCGAGTGATGGTCATGATGGAATCCTCCTGAATGAGCTGATGTGTGAGGGCCTTCCGGTGCTTTGGGTGGCCTTACACAATATCTGACTAAAATGTATCACAAAAGATTCATAAAATATGCGCATAAAGCACTCATATTGTGCACCTGCAATTCCTATTGCCACTAAGTTATAGTGAAATAAAGAGTTATATCCCTGATCGGAATATGTAAACAACGAAGAAAAGCAGCCACTCCCGCCGGGAATGGCTGCTTTTCTTCGTTGCTCCTTGCGCTCAGGCGGTCAGTGCTTCGGTCAGAATGTGGGCGGCGCGGGTGCAACTCTCGCGATCCACGTCGTGATGTGTGACCAGTCGGACGGACTGGGGGCCGACGGCGCTGGCCAACACCCCATGGGAGCGGAGGGTGGCCACCAGTGCTGCCGGGGTGTGGCGAGCCGGGTCCAGGTCAAAAATCACGATGTTGGTCTGGATCCGAGCCAGATCCAGACGCACACCGGGCAGTGCGGCGATCGATTCAGCAAGCAGGCGAGCGTTGGCGTGGTCGTCAGCCAGGCGAGCGGGCATCTCTTCCAGAGCGATTCGCCCGGCAGCGGCCAGAATCCCTGCCTGGCGCATGCCCCCGCCGAGGGCTTTGCGATAGATGCGTGCCTCCGCAATGGCTGTCGCCGAGCCGACAAGCATGGAGCCAACCGGTGCACACAATCCTTTCGAGAGGCAGAACATCACGGTATCAAAGCCAGCCGTGAGGGTTCGGACGTCCAGGCCGAGGCAGGCTGCGGCGTTGAAGACGCGTGCGCCGTCCAGGTGTGTGCGCAGGTTGCGTTTGCGGGCTTCGTGCCAGATCTCTTCCAGCACTGGCAGCGGAGTGCAAACGCCGCCGCCCATGTTGTGGGAGTTCTCCAGGGTGATCAGAGCAGTGTCGGCGCGGAATCCACCGCGAGGGTAGATATGCTGGGCCAGACGGTCCCAGCTCAGGATGGAGTCGGGCGTTGGAATGGGGCGCAACTGGCAGCCGGAAAATGCCGCTGCGGTACCCATCTCCCAGTCCAGGACGTGGGCGCGGGATTCGCACAGAATCTCCTGGCCGGGCCGTGTGTGAAGCCGAATGGCGATCTGATTTCCCATGGTTCCAGTGGGAACAAAAAGCGCGGCTTCACGAGCAAAGATTTCCGCAGCGCGCCGCTCAAGCAGGTTGATGGAGGGGTCTTCGCCATAGACATCGTCCCCAACCTCGGCCTGAGCCATGGCAGAGCGCATGGCCGGCGTGGGACGGGTCACGGTGTCGCTGCGAAGGTCGATCACGGATTCGGCGGTGGAACTGGCGGGTGTGTACAAGGGCAATCCTCTCAGAGCGATTATAAGGATGTCGCGGGGTCGGGATAGGCAGCCAGAAACTCAGCAAAGACGTTGTTCGAGAGCAGTCTGCCACGCGGACTGAGCGTGAAGCGTTCAGCATGGCGCTCAAAGCAGAGCAGGCCCTCGGCAACGAGCCGATGAGCGACCGCAAGCGAGGGTTGAGCGGCCTCCGCACCGAAAAGATGCATGAGATCCGTGACGGCAACGCCGGAGTTGCGACGCAGGCCGAGGAACCAGAACTCTTCCATCTGCTGGACGGGGCCGAGCCAGCTTTGCTCAGCCAGCGGTGTGATTCCGGCAAGGTAATCGTCAAGGCTCGAAGTGGTGGTCAAGCGCAGCGAAGCCGGCGTCGGCTCGTCTGCATTCTCTTCGGCAAAGAGCATGGAGGATGCATCCACTCCGAGGCCCAGATACGGCGCGCGGCACCAGTAGCGAAGGTTGTGACGTGAAGCGAAGCCGGGGCGAGCAAAGTTGGAGATTTCATACTGCGCCAGACCGGCGCTGGAAAATAATTCGATGGCGGTTTCGTACATATCGGCGATAGTCTCGTCGGAGGGAACCAGTCCTGCGTAGTAGCGAGCACCGCCCTGCAGCAGTTCGCGGCCCAGGCGGGAGTCTTCGTCGATCTCGAGCATGTACACGCTGGCGTGGGGAACCCCGGTCTGAAGCAGAATATCGATCGATTCCCGCCACGAATGGATCGTCTGGCCAGCCAGTCCGGCAAGCAGGTCGAGATTCAAGTTCTCGATCCCTGCGGTGCGAAGTCGCTTCAGGTCGGTGAGCACATCGGCGCGTGTGTGCAGCCGCCCGCTGGTGGCGCATTCCCGATCAATAAAGCTTTGTGCGCCCAGGCTGACACGGTTCACGCCGCAGGCGACCAGTGCATCGAGCGTGGAATCCGAGAGTTGGCCCGGCGCGCACTCCACCGTGATTTCAGCCTCAGCGGTGAGCGCGAAGATTTCGCCAATCGCCCTGAAGATCGTGTGGAAGTGCGCGGAGGAGAGCAGGACGGGAGTGCCGCCGCCAAAGTAGATCGAATCGACGGTTTGCGGCAGGTGCAGTCCGCGTTCGGCAGCCTGAGATCCACTGGCGCGGAGGTCACCGACAAGCCGCTCGACGTACTGGTCGTGATGGCTGGCAGGATAGACGCCGGAGGCAAAATTGCAGTAGGTGCATTTGGACCGGCAGAAGGGGATGGAGAGATACAGACCCAGGGATTGGCAATGGCCAACGGACGAACTCTCGATCTGAGGTGGCAGCGGCATGGGAGATTCCAGTTTCGCATCTCTAGGCCAGGCATCTCAGGCCGGGCATCGTGAAGCCGGGCGTAGTTGCGGGATGGGGTGCAGGCAACCCGGTACAATCAAAACTGAAGCGAAATCGGGCTTGCGACCATCGAAAACTCATACTCGGAACAGACGGACAGCAGGCAAAGATGGCAGACGAGAAGCTGAAACCACGCGTGGACGAGAAACCCAAGGCCCGCGTGAAGGCCGACGACGAGATCACCGGCAAAGCCTATGATGCACGGCTGATGATGCGGCTGGGTCGGTATCTGGCTCCCTATCGCGTGCAGGCGACGATCAGCGTCGTTGCAGTCTCCCTGCGCGCCGCAACCGATGCGGTCGGGCCATACCTGGTCAAGGTCGCGCTGGACCGCTATCTCACGCGCGAGGCGCACATGGGCACCGGCTGGATCTCGCGGCATCTCAGCAACGATCCGCGAGTCGGCGTCGGACAACTGGCGCTGGTGTATCTGGCGGTCCTGCTGCTGGCTTATCTCTTCGAGTTCACGCAGACGTACCTCATGCAATGGACCGGGCAAAAGGTGATGTTCGACCTTCGGCGAGAGATCTTTCGACACATGCAGCGGATGCATGTCGGCTTCTTTGACACCAACGCAGTAGGGCGGTTGGTCACGCGCCTGACCTCCGATGTGGACGCAATCAACGACATGTTCACCTCAGGCGTGCTCGCAATGATCGATGATGTCTTTGCGCTGGCGATCATGGTGGTGGTCATGCTCGCGATGAACTGGCGTCTGGCGCTGCTGACCTTTGCTGTACTTCCGCTGATCATTCTGGCGACGAATATGTTTCGACACTCCGTGCGGGCGAGTTATCGGCGCGTCAGAACAGCCATTGCACGGATCAACTCGTTTACCCAGGAACACGTCAGCGGGATGAGCGTCGTGCAGTTGTTCAACCGCGAAGATCGTGCCTATGCGGATTTTGAAGCGGTGAATCGTCAGCACATGACTGCCTTCAAGGACACAATCTTTGCCTATGCGCTCTACTATCCAGCTGTGGAGATTTTATCCTCGGTCGCCATTGCCATGATCCTTTGGCGAGGTGGCGTGGGGGTCATTGGCGGCACCGTGACCATTGGCGTCATCGGCGCCTTCATCCAGTACGCGCAACGATTCTTCCGACCCATCCAGGACCTGAGCGAAAAATTCAACATCCTGCAGGCAGCGATGACCGCCTGCGAGCGCATCTTCAAACTGCTGGACACGCCGTCACAGATTGTCTCTCCGCAGACCACACGCATCGGTGATGGATCGAATCGAATTGAGTTTCGCCACGTATGGTTTACCTATGAAGAGATGAGCGAGGACGAGCGAACATGGATGGCGAGCGCGGGCGATGCGGAAGTCGCTGCGCGAACGGATATCGAGTGGATTCTGAAGGATGTTTCGTTTGTAGTCGAGCCGGGTGAGACCGTGGCGATTGTGGGCCATACGGGAGCAGGCAAGACCACATTGACCAGCCTCATGATGCGTTTCTATGATGTCACCCGCGGCGCAATTCTGATCGATGGCGTCGATGTCCGTGAGCACGATCTGGAGTCGCTGCGCAAGCATTTTGCCGTAGTGTTGCAGGATCCTTATCTGTTCAGCGGAACCATCGCCGAGAACATCCGTCTGGGTGCTGAAGAGATTACCGAAGAGCGAATGCGGGCTGCAGCGCGGGATGTGAATGTCCTGGAATTTATTGAGAGTCTGCCCAGGCAGTTGGATGAGCCGGTCATCGAGCGGGGCAATTCGCTTTCCACCGGACAGAAGCAACTGATCAACTTTGCGCGAGCGCTGGCGTTTGATCCCAGAATTCTCATTCTGGATGAAGCAACCTCAAGCGTCGATACGGATACGGAACTGAAGATTCGTCTGGCGCTGGAGAAGATGATTGCCGGGCGAACGTCGGTGCTGATTGCCCATAGGCTCTCCACGGTGCAGCGCGCAGATAGCATTCTCGTCATGCACAAGGGACAGTTGCGCGAGCAGGGAAATCATCAGGAACTCCTTGCCCAGCGCGGAATTTATTACAAGCTCTATCAGCTTCAGTATCGGGATCAGGAGATGCCCGCTGTCAGTGCCAGCCTGGATTCTGGCGCTGCTGCGCTGGCTCACTGACGAGCAAAAATATCGGCAGGACAGGAGAGGCATGAACGAACCGAAAACCGTGGAGCCGTGGATCTTTCTCTCGGCGGGCGAGGCAAGTGGCGAGCACTACGGCGCAATGCTGATCGCAGAGTTGAAGCGCAGGATTCCCGACTCTCGGTTTTTTGGTTTGGGCGGCGCGCGCATGGAGGCTCTCGGTATGCAGCGCGTAGTCCGCAGCGAGGATGTCGCGGTCATGGGTATCACCGAGGTCATTCGACATCTGCCGCATATCTATCGCGAGTATCGAAAACTCCAGGCGGCGATTCGCGCGCGTCGACCAGCAGCGGCAGTGCTGATTGACTTTCCCGATGTCAATCTCAAGCTGGCTGAGACGCTGCATGGCATGGGTGTCCCCGTCATCTTTTTTGTCAGTCCGCAGTTGTGGGCATGGAAAAAGCATCGAATTCACAGCGTCAGGCGGTTCGTGGATCGGATGCTGGTGATCTTTCCTTTCGAGGAAAAGTTTTATCGTGAGCACGGAGTGGCGGCTGAGTTTGTTGGCCATCCGCTTGCGGAGATGCCGCTGCCAACTGAGACACGTGCTCACTTTGCGGCACAGCACGGTCTCGACGCAGAAAAATCCTGGATCGGTCTGCTGCCGGGAAGTCGCGCGCGCGAAATTCGTCTCAATCTGCCCGAGATGCTGCGGGCTGCGGCCCGCATCGCAGATGAACGGACCGAGTTTGTTCTGCCGCTTGCGCCCACGCTCTCTGCCGCAGATGTCGAACGGACGCGGACAATGGTGAAGGACGCAGGCATGGACAAACGGGTTCGCCTGGTCGACGATGCGCGGGGCACACTGCATTTTGCGCGCGCAAGCGTAGTGGCCAGCGGAACGGCAACGGTTGAAGCGGCTTTGATCGGCAATCCCTTCGTGGTGGTCTACAAGGTCTCTCGATTGACCTACGCAATCGCTCGCCAAATTGTAAAAGTGCCTCATGTGGCCATGGTCAATCTGATAGCGGATCAACGTCTGGTGCCAGAACTGATCCAGGATGACTATACGGTTGATTCCGTGGTCAAGCATCTGCAACCACTCATGGAAAACACGGCTGCGCGTGACCAGATGATGCGAGAGTTGAAAGAAGTGGGAGCAAAATTGCGCCCGGATCGAAATTTGGAAAATGGCGCAATCCAGCGTGTGGCAGAGGTGGTTGCGGAGACTTTAGCATAAGTGCAATGAGGCTGAGCATGGGGTCATCGCATCAGGCGGGTGCCTGGGCTGTGAAGCGTTGTCGAGGCCTCCAGGCAGCATTCTCTTGCATGGTGGCTTCATCCCTGTGCCACACTTGTCTCAAAGTGCGCAAAGCAAAAAGGACGAAGGATGCGCAAGAAAAAGTTGATCTTCTTGAGCAGTGACAACCCGGGCAGGCAAGATAACGGTAAGAGCGCGGGCGCAGGTGCGAAGGTATGAGGCTGAAGGCAAACGCGAAGAGGATAATCCGCGGCGCGGTGCTTGTCTGTGCCTGCTTCTCGCTGGTTGCGGCAGGGCAGGATACCGGATCGAACTTCGTGCGTGGGACTTCGCGCCGCGTATTGAATATTCAGGGCTACCGGATCGATCTGGAATTGGACCCGCCTACGCACAGCATGACAGCCACAGCCGTCGTTACGTTTACCGCTCCGGCGGGCGCCGATGCTGTCACTTTCGGTCTGCATCCGGCGTTGAAGATTACAAGCATCACCGATGATTCAGGCGCGGTGCTCACAGGAGAACGGACAACCGATGGGAATCTTCAGATTGTGCCCGCGACGGCGCCGGGCGAGAAGCCGGTCCACTGGACGTTTGTTTATTCCGGCAAGATCACAGGCAGCGAAGACGGGCCAGTCGAGGGATTGAAATTGGCAGCGATCGGCGATCCCATCTCGTATCTGCTTTATCCCGCGCGGTGGTTCCCAACAACCGGCTATCTCACCGATCGCTTCACCATGGAGATGCACGTGCAGGTTCCGCAGGGCGAGCGAGTGATTGCCAGTGGCAGCACAGGCGTCAGGCAGATTACGTTGAAGGATGGCAAGCCGGGAACTGAGTACGACTTCAACTGGACCAAGCCTGGATTTCCCGGAACGCTGGTGGCCGGAAGGTTTGTCGATCCGGCCACGGCAAACTCGGCAGCGAACGTGAAGGCGTACACAACCGTAGCGCACCAGGGACAGGCCAATGGAGTGGCGGAGATTGCGGCGCGTGAGATGGATTTTTTCACCACCACCTTTGGACAGCCAGAGTCAGGCCGCATGAATGTCGTGGAGATGCCCAACGACACGCTGCCGGCATTCTGGGCGCCGGAACTGGCCGTAATCATGGGTGCGCATTTGACCGACAGCGCGGGCACGCGGCTCATGGCGAATACCCTGGCGCACCAGTGGTGGGGTTCGGAAGTGAGTCCGGCGAGCCTCAACGATGCGTGGATCACCAACGGAATGGCACGCTACGCCGAGCTGATGTATGTGGAGAACGAAAGCGGAAGGACGGCTCTGGAGCGCGCCGTCAGCGATATTGCCGCAGGAGCCATCGCCTATGACACCACTCCGCTGTCGGCCGCCGGACGCCTGGGCGCGTTTGCGCCGCAGTTTCAGTCCATGACGCTGGAAAAGGGCGCGATGGTCTTTCATATGCTGCGCTGGGAGGTGGGCGATACCGTCTTCCGGAGGATTTTGCGCGGGGCGCTCAGCCAGTACACCGACAAGTCGATTCGATCCGGGCAGTTGGAAAAAGTGGCAGAGCAGGTAAGCCAAAAGAATCTCACGCCATTCTTTTCGCAGTGGATCGATGGCACTGGAGAGCCGAACTTTGAAGATAAGTACGCAGTTTATCGTCTGGGAAATGGCAAGGGCTTTCGTACAATCGGGCAGATTCATCAAGACCTTGATCTGTTCAACATGCCGGTGGAACTACGGATTGAGACCGATGGCAAGACGTCCAATGAGCGGATTGACGTGGTAGGCACAGAGACGCAGTACGTGGTCGATACCTTTGGCAGGCCGCGCCACATCGAGATCGATCCGGACAACTGGGTGCTCAAAAATACTCCGGATTTGCAGGTGCGAGCGGCCATTCTGCGCGGCCAGCAACTGGCGGCTCAGGGCGATTTGAACGGCGCGCTCGGAGAATTTCAGAAGGCGCTTCAAGCGAATCCTCAAAGCTCGCTGGCAAGCTATCGGATTGGTGCAACCCTGTTCACCGAAAAGAACTATCAGGGCAGCGCCAACGCATTTCGCGATGCCCTGCGCGGAGACAATGATCCATCATGGACAGAGGTCTGGAGTCACATTCAACTGGGCAAGATTTTTGATGTGACAGGGCAACGAGAGCGCGCGGTCAACGAGTATCGGCAGGCCATTCAGACCAACGACAATACTCAGGGCGCGCTCAACGAAGCGCGACTCTATCTGCGCAAACCATATAAACGGCCGGACGACGAGTGATGACCCGCCAAGCGACGAACGCAAGGGATTCTGCGCACCGTGTGCATGGACTGGATGGCTCCTGGGCGGATGGGGACTGGCCCGCATGGACATCGGAAGAGGTGGACGATCTCCTGCGCAACTACGACGGCATGGGCCGTGTTGTTGAGATTACAGCCGTCAGTCCCAGGCCTTTTTCTGCCGCAGCCAGCGTGCGCACCACGGAAGCTCGCGTCTTTGTGAAACGCCACAGTCGCTCTGTTCGCCAGGCAGCGTGGCTTGCGGAAGAACATCGTTTCGCGGAGTGGCTGGCATCCAGAACGCCCTTGGTTATGGCTCCGCTGCAAACTCGCAGCGGGCAGACCGCAGTCGAGCGTGCCGGCTGGGTCTGCGAGGCATTTTCAATTGCGCCCGGTCGTGATCTGTACGCTCAGGCAATGTCGTGGACGCCGTATCTGTGTGTGGAACACGCCCGTGCGGCGGGCATCGCATTGGGACAGCTGCATCTTGCGGCGCGTGAATTTGCCGCACCTGTGCGTAGCCTGGCTCCCCTCGTTACAAGTTTTTCGCTGATTCCAGCCGGCAATCCAACGGCGGCGTTTCGTGCCTATCTGGCCTCGAGGCCGGGATTGGCGCAATGGTTGAGCGCGCGCAACGCCGAGGCAGATTTTGCCCGCTGCTTTGTGCCGCATCATGAACACATGCAGCGGCAGGGTTTGCTCACGGCAGGCCAGGCGCTGCAGCCGCTGTGGACGCAGAACGATTGGCACGGATCCAATCTCATGTGGTCCGGCGAGGGCGTGGATGCCCGCGTGACTTCGGTCATCGACTTTGGTTTGGCAGACCAAACATGCGCAGCGCATGATGTGGCTACAGCGCTCGAACGCAGTGTCGTTGACTGGCTCAGTTTGAGCGGACGCGTGCAGGCCAATCTGGAGCAGGCAGCAGCTCTGCTCGCCGGTTATGAAGAGGTTGTGCTGCTGACCATGCAGGAGCGCAAGGCGATTGCCGCCATGCTGCCCGTGGTGCACTGTGAGTTCGCTTTGTCCGAGACAGAGTATTTCCTCACCGTGTTGGGCGACGAAGCGCGTGCTCAGCTTGCGTGGCAACAGTATTTTGTGGGCCATTGCCAGTGGTTCGACACGGCGGAAGGAAGACGGCTGATGGACTGGATGCAGACGTGGGCAGAGGGTGAGCGATGAGCTGGTGGACGCTGTCTCCGCTCGAGTGCGTATCCGCGCTGTTGAGTATCGGGAGTGTCTGGCTCTCGATGAAGCGGCGCCTGAGTGCGTGGTCGGTAACGATTCTCGCGAGTCTTTTGTATGGCGAGTTTTTTCGCGAGATTCATCTCTATTCAGATATGCTTCTGCAGGTGGTTTTTGCCATTTGCGGCGTGTACGGCTGGGTCAAGTGGCAGCGCGGTGTACAAGCCCAGGGAACGCTGCTGGTCCGACGGATGCAGCCTCTGTTCCTGTCAATCAGCCTGGCTGCGGGACTGGCAATGACAGTAGCGCTGGCCGTCGGAATGCAGCACTGGACAAACGCCGCGCTGCCGTGGCTCGATGCGGCTCTCACAGCGTTCAGCCTGGTGGGCACAGTGTGGGAAGCGCAGCAGTACATGGCCAACTGGACGCTGTGGATTGCCGTCGATCTGACCTACATCGTGGAGTACGCCTGGAAGCAGGCATACGTCACAGCTGCCCTTTCGGCGATCTTTGTGGTGATGGCGATCTTTGGGCTGCGTGACTGGCGCGTGGCGCGTGCCGAACAGGAAGATCGAGTGGCCGCGGGATGACCAACGCTCAAGTCACGGCGGAGCCTCCGAACTGCCGGCTTTGAATGGCTCGATCTCCCCTGTTACCGAGCCGGTTGCGCCTGCGGCGTTCGACCCGCCAGCACACGCAAAAACTGCTGCGGCTCCATGTGATACTTGAAAGCCTTGCGCCCGTCGATGAAGACGACAGGCACTTCTTCATTGAAACGCTCCCGCAGCGCAGGATCGGTGTCAATGTCGATGAGCTGCCAACGAAAGTCGGCTGTGGCTTCCAGCTGTTGCAGCGTCTCCTGGACAACATGACACAGATGGCAGCCTTGGCGCGTGTAGAGGATCACTTCATGCATCAGAAAATTGTACGCAATTCTCACCGGTTGCCGCGCCGCTCACCGCACATGGAGAGTCCCGTTCGAAACTCGCTGATTCTTTCGCTTTTTCCGTTACGATCGCCTCAGCTACGTTGGCCACCAGCATCCAGCGACTCGCTGCGGAGACCGTCCGGGAAGATATGAGTAGTCGCCGCGATTGTTCGAGTACGTGTGTTTTCGCGAGTCGGTGACAATTGCAGCCATGTACGATTCGCTCGACAACGGGTGAGTACCCAGCAGATAGTTCGCGGCGCGCAGCGTATATTCCGCTCTGACAACATCGGGAATCTCCAGGTCGATTCCAACAGGAAGGTGGATCATAGTCCCCTCATTAATCGATTTGTAAGCGGAGTTTCCCGTGCCCTGCGCGACGCTCATGGGTGACCAGGCGACAACTCGCCAACCGGTGGTTCCTGCGGAATCGCCGCGCCATCCGAGCGCGGGTCACCTGCAGCAAAGTTGACTTTGCGCGCGGTGTCGCGCACCACCGCCGCTCCTTGACCCACCGTGAACGATAGCGGCTCCAGCAGTTTGATCTGGTGTCCACGCGCCGTCAGCCCCGCGCGCACATCAGCGGGAATCGTCTGCTCCATCATCACGTCGCAACCGTCAAATGTCTCTTTCGTAAACCGCGGCTGCTCCAGTGCCGATTGCACATTCATGTGAAAATCCACAATGTTGGAGACAAACTGGGCATGTGCCTGCGCCTGGTTCCAGCCGCCCATAATCCCAAATCCAATCCGAATATCGCCTTTTTCCATGAACGCAGGAATGATCGTATGCAGCGGTCGTTTATGGCCGTCCAGCGAGTTGGGCAACCCAGGAGTCATCTGAAATCCAGCGCCGCGATTCTGAAACGAAAAACCCAGTCCCGGCGCAACCATCCCGGTTCCATACCCGGCATAGTTGCTCTGGATCAGCGAAACAATGTTCCCGTCCTTGTCGATCGTCGATAGATAGATCGTCGAGTTGCCATGCTTGTCCAGTTCAGCTTCGATCTTCGACGGCACCACCTGGCAGGCAGCATGATTCATGTCGATCAACTTCGCCCGCTGGTCTGCCAGCGATTTTGAGATAAGCTGCTGCACCGGTATCGGCGAGAACCGCGGATCGCCCACATACCGATACATATCCGCATAGGCCAGCTTCTTGGCTTCGATCATGACGTGCAGCGCAGCAACCGAGTTCTGCCCATATTCTTCCAGCGGAAAATGCTCCATGATGTTGAGCATGGAAAGCGCTGCGATTCCCTGACCGTTCGGCGGCAGTTCATACACGGTCCATCCGTGATACGTCGTCGAAACCGGCTCCACCCACTCCGGCTGAAAGTCGCGAAAATCTTCCAGCGTATGCATTCCGCCCTGCGCGCGCAGAAATTTCACCATCACTTCGGTCATCGGCCCGTTGTAATAGGCATCGCGTCCATGTTCGGCAATCTGGCGCAGGGAGTTGGCCAGAGCAGGATTCCGAAACAGGTCGCCCGGTTGTGGCGCATGAGTCCAGATGTCGTAGGTCTCTCGATACCCGGGCTGGTTCAGCAGGCGCGGCGCAATCCAATACCGTGCATTGCGCTCGGCCAGCGGAAATCCATTGGACGCGTAATAAATCGCCGGCGCCAGCAGAGTGCGAAACGGCATCGTCCCGAAACGCGCACGCATCGCGTCCCAGCCGGCAACAGCTCCCGGCACGTCAATCGTATTGACGCCAATGAAGTCGAGCGTATTCACGCCTTTCGCCTTGAGCGCGTCGATCGTCAGCGTCTTCGGCGTCCAGCCACTCGAGTTCAACCCATACAACTTGCCGCTCTTCGCGTCGTAGTAGAGCATGAACAGGTCGCCGCCGATCCCATTCACATACGGCTGCACCACTCCCATCACCGCATTGGCCGCAATCGCCGCATCAATCGCATTTCCGCCCTGTTCCAGAATGTGCGCACCTGCCTGCGAGGCCAGAAACTGCGGCGTCGAGACGATACCAAACTTTGAAACCACCATCGACCGCGCCTGCCCGGGAACGGTGTGAAACTCCGGTCCCTGCGCCATCACCATCGTGCAAGCAAGAAAGATCATCCCAATGAAGCGTTTCATTGCGCCTCCCAGCGAATTCCAACCCACACAAAAATCAGCGATCATCGCAGCTTCTTTTCACGCACAGGGTTGAGGGCAAGCATACCATCTCGCACACGGGTTGAAACACGGCCACTTCGGCCATCTGCCGCGCAAACTCTCCATGCTTTTCGGCGCAACCACGACTGGTTCGCTTCACTCAGTTCGGCAGTGGCGTCAGCGGCACCGTGCGTCCTGTGCGTGCCGACTCCTGCGCCGCTGTCAAAATCTGCATCACGATCATGTTCGTCGGCAGGGATGAGAGATCGTGGTCAGGATTCAACTGTCCATGCAGCACGGCAGCCAGATAATCCAGCGAATCCTGCTGATTGCGAACCAGCCGCGGCGCTTCATGTTCCTGCTCGGCAAGCTGCCCCTTGTAGCGTGTGCGAACGCGGCTGTTGGCTTCGGTAATCAGGTAGCCATTCGTGCCGTAGACCTCCATATCTTTCCGCGCAAAACTCCACGTCCAGGAGGGTTGCAGCACCGCCTGCGCGCCCTTGTAGCGCACAATGATTGTCGCGTCGTCATCCACATGCGGATAGATCTTCGGCTTGTCCGTCATCGCTACCGCCGTCACGCTCTCCGGTGTCTCGCCGTGCATGATCAGTGTCATCAGGTCGGCGCCATAGCAGCCAAAGTCAAACATGGCCCCCGCTCCTGCCTGCTTCGGGTCCGTCAGCCAGCTCAAAAAGGTATGGCTCACACCAATCTCTTTCGGCCCTTCGTGTCCGTCATGCACCACCACGCGGCGAATCGTGCCCAACATCCCTTTGTCCACCTCACGCAACGCCTCGGCATTGCTCGCATACCAGGTCGTCTCGTAGTTCACCAGAACCTGAATATGATCTTCGCGAGCAATCTTTCGAATCGCCAGCGCATCCTCCATCGTCGTCGCCAGCGGCTTCTCCACCATCGCGTTCACGTGATGGCGCGCAGCAATCTCAATCGCCTTGCGATGATCGGCAATCGACGTATATACCAGCACGGCGTCCGGATGCGTCGCCTCAATCATCCTGGCCTCATTCGGATAAAAAAGCGTGCTCGCCAGGCTGAACCGCTGCGAATACAGCGAGATCAGGTTCTTGTCGGACTCGCTGATCCCTACCAGCGTCACGTTATGATTGCGGGCCAGCGCGCCAAAGATGCCCAGTGCGTGGTCATGCACCAGTCCCACCACCGCCACGCGAATCGGACGACTCGCCGAAACGACACTCGCCGAGCTTGCTTCACCAGACGAACTGCCAGTCGGCATCTGTGCGCCTGCGTTCCACGAGGATGCTGCCACAACGACGGAAAGAAATACAAGTTTCATCTGCACAAGTTTCATCTACGCCACTCCCTCAGAATTTGGATTGCGTGTCGAACATCGTTTGCCACCAGGATCCGCGCGCGATTTTCAGACTTCAGAAATCCTTCCTGCACCGCCCGATCCAGAAAAGTGAGCAACCCGTCATAGTACCCCATCAGATTTACCAGAATGCAAGGCTTGGCATGGATGCCGAGCTGCGACCAGGTCAGCGCTTCCATCAGCTCATCCAGCGTGCCAAAGCCCCCCGGCAAAGCCACCACGGCATCAGCCAGCTCCAGCATCTTTGCCTTGCGTTCGTGCATCGTCTCGGTGTAGTACAAGCTTTTCAGCCGCATCAGGGTTGCATGTGCAATCTCACGGTCTGCCAGCACCGCTGGAAGCACACCCAGCACCTCGCCGCCCTCGGCCAGCGCGCCATCGGCCACCGCACCCATCAGGCCCACGCTCGCTCCACCATAGACAAGCCCGATATCTTCCCGTGCCAGTCCAGCGCCCAACTCCCGCGCGGTGTGCATATATTCCGGCCGATTGCCCGGTGCGGAGGCACAGTAGACCACCGCGCGATACGATGCCGGTGCAGGCTGAGGAACATCCGACGGAGTGAGGATTGCGTCCGACATATCTGGCTCCAGATTACAGGACAACATCCAGTCAAATTCTCCCGTTCGATGAATCCTTTCTCCCGCTTTCAACTTCACCCCGTCCTCCATCCATTTGCCGCAGCAGATACACTGAATCAGGGTTGCAATCAACCTTCACCTCAGTTTTGGAAAGGCAGTTTTGCAGGAGCTGATCGACAAACTGAACCCCGAGCAGCGCGCTGCCGTTGAGACGACCGAAGGACCGCTGCTCATTCTCGCCGGTGCCGGATCGGGCAAAACGCGCGTCATCACCCATCGCATCGCCTGGCTCATCGAGCACAAAGGCGTCGCTCCCGATGCCATTCTCGCCGTCACCTTCACCAACAAGGCCGCGCGTGAGATGGAGGAGCGTGTCGATCGCCTGCTCCAGCGTGGAGCTTTGACCAGGCCCACCATCGCCACCTTTCACTCCCTCTGTGTGCGCATGTTGCGCCGCGATATCGAGTCCCTCCGCATCGGCTCCGGACCCGATGCCGGGCTGACCCGCACCTTTGCCATCTACGACGACAACGATCAGCAATCCATCGTCAAGTCCATTATGAAGCGCCTCGGACTCGATACCAAGCAGCTCACGCCACGCACCGTCCTCAGTAAAATCTCCTGGGCTAAAAGCCACATGATCGATCCCCAGGAGTACTACCTCGGCTCCTCCGATCCAGGCTCCGAACGCATCGCTCACATCTACGCCAGCTATCGCACCGAGCTGAAAAAAAACAACGCGCTGGACTTTGACGATCTGCTCCTTGAAACCGTGCGCATGATGAAGGCATCCTCTGAAGTCCGCGAGCGCTACCAGCGCCGCTATCGCTATCTGCTCGTCGATGAGTATCAGGACACCAATCGTCCCCAATACGAGCTGATGAAACTGCTTGCCGGCGAGCGTCACAACGTCTGCGCCGTCGGCGACGAGGACCAGTCCATCTATAGCTGGCGCGGTGCCGACATTCGCAATATCCTCGAATTTGAAAAGGATTTTGCCGATGCCAGAATCGTCCGCCTTGAGCAGAACTATCGCTCCACGCAGGTCATTCTGGAAGCTGCCGGCGCCGTCGTTGCCAACAACGCCCAGCGCAAAGGCAAAACCCTCTGGACCGAGCGTGAAGGCGGCTCGCTCATCGGATATTACGAGGCTCCCGATGGAGAAAACGAAGCGCTCTTCATCGCCGACCGGGTCAATCGTTATCTGCGCGAAACCGAGCGCGATGACGGCACCGGACGTTGCGCCGTGCTCTATCGCACAAACTCCCAGTCGCGCCTCGTCGAAGAAGCGCTCCGACGCTACGGAATTCAATACACCATGGTCGGCGGTTTCAGCTTCTATGAGCGCTCCGAGATTCGCGATCTGCTCAGCTATCTCAAGCTCGTGCAAAATCCTCATGACTCCATCGCGTTGCAGCGCGTCATCAACACGCCCGCGCGTGGAATCGGCAAAACCACGCTGGAGACGCTGGAGCGGCTGGCCCTTGAAACCGGCCTGTCCACCTGGGACGCCATGCGCCAGGCCATGCGTGCGCAACTCGTGCCCGCGCGAGCCTGCGCCGCTCTCGATGGATTTCGTCGTCTCATCGAGGATGCTCAGGCCATTCTGCATCCTGACTTCGCTGCAAAGCTCGAAGCCGACCTCACCGCGGATGCTGTGACCGATGCCAATGAGCCTGTCGCAGAAGAGGATGGCGACGCCGGATTTGACTTCGGTGGCAATGCTTCCGTCGAGTCCAGCGCAGCTACGGAATTCGACTTTGGCGCCACAGCCTCACAGCCCACTCTGCTCTTTGATGCTGCATCGCTTTCACCCTTTGCTCAAAGCCAGGCGGCAGGCAATCAACGAAAGAAGCGCACCGTAAACACCACGGCAGATGCCACGCCCAATGCTGCATCCACAAGTGAAGCGGATGACCATGCTTTCCGCGCGCCTGGTGAGCAGGGAACTCTTCCCGAATTGATTCGCTTTCTCATCGACCGCAGCGGCTACATCAAGTCGCTCGAAGCCGAAGGATCGCCCGAGGCCATCGGTCGCATCGAGAATCTCAAGGAACTGGCCAACGCAGCCCGCGACGCCGAGGAGCGCGGCGAAACCCTCGGAGACTTTCTCGATCACGCCGCCCTTGTCTCCGATACCGACCAGTTCAACGCCGACTCTCGCGTCACGCTGATGAGCCTGCACGCAGCCAAGGGACTGGAGTTTCCGCTGGTCTTTCTCGCCGGCATGGAAGAGGGATTGTTCCCACACTCACGCTCCATCAACAGTCCCGACGCACTCGAAGAAGAGCGCAGGCTTTGCTACGTCGGCATGACCCGCGCCATGGATACGCTCGTGCTCACACGTGCGCAATATCGTCGCCGCTACGGCAACGATATGCCGGAGGCAAGCATACCATCGCGCTTTCTTGAGGAGATTCCAGCGCGTCTCTTGGAAGACCTCGGTTCTCCGTGGCGCAATAGCGCCCAGCCGGCTGCCCAATCCTCTCGATATGCTGAAGACGCAGCCAGCCACTACAGCTATGAGGATGAAGACCAGAGTGCAACGCCCGGTCGCCCGCCCATGAACCGTCGTGGCGAATATCGCGTCGGCTTGCGCGCAACACCCTATCCGCAGCCCGAAAAAAGCCGACCCAGCCATGCCGGTGCACTCCATAGCCGTTGGACGGGAACCGTGGTCGCGCCGCCACCAGCGGCACACAGCGCTGTCACCCCATCGAACGGTGACTCCATCGACAACATTGCAAAGTTCTTCAGCGGACGCACCACCATGCCCACCGGCAAATCGCCTCGTCCCAGACTGGATGTCGAACCGCCCAAATCTGCCTCCGGATTCCAGAAAGGAAATCGTGTGCGCCACGGCAAATACGGGGAAGGCACCGTGCTCATGCGCGAAGGAGACAGCGATGATGCCAAGCTGACCGTTCACTTCCCTCGTTTTGGCGTCAAAAAACTGGTTGAGCGCTTTGCCCAGCTTGAGCGTATCTGACGGCGCTTCGCCTCTCGGCCCCAAATACACCCTCTGCTTCCGGCATCCCCGATACCCGCTGCGCGGCTCTTCACAGGAAGCAGCAAAACAAAGCCTGTTATTCTGATTGCTGCAACGGAAACAAACCCGGCGGCAATGCAGCCGGAAGAAAGAAAAGAGAGAAGCATGGCAAACACAACCAATGTGGAAGACAAACAGGAACGCAAAAAGCTGAAGCGGGAAGCGCGCAAGAAGGCTGCGCCCAAGCCGCCCCGCACCGAGCCGCGCGGAGCGAACAAAGCCCGAGTCAAGAAAGCCGCTCGCGGACAGTCCAAGCGCAAGTAACCGGATTCAAAAACAGGATTCAGATCGGTGGGGTTTGATCTCTTTTCAACTCCACCGCAGTCCCCCGCCTGATTTATATTCGGACCAACAGTTTTTCCAGTCTGAGGCTTCGCCTGAGCCAGGTGTCACCTGGCGAAAGCGAGGTCCGTTCTCGGAAGAATCCTGTTTCGCCGAAACCAAGGAGCGGAGATTCTGGCCAGCCAATTACTCGCGCGCAAGTCGATCGATAAGCTGATTCTGGACTCGGAAGACCCGGAGCACAGGCTCAAAAAGACGCTTGGTCCCTGGTCTCTCACAGCGCTGGGCATCGGCGCAGTCATCGGCTCTGGAATCTTCACCGTCATCGGTACAGCCATCTCCGGCGAGAAGTTCGATACCACCAGCCTCGTCAACACGCCGCTCGCTGACTTCCTCATCACTCACACCGCGCTTGCCGGTCGGCCCGGTGCCGGTCCCGCTTTGGCCGTCTCACTTTTCCTCGTCGCCATCGTCTGCGGACTCACAGGCCTTTGTTACGCCGAACTGGCTTCGATGATCCCCATTGCCGGCTCGGCCTACACCTACACCTACGCCACGCTCGGCGAACTCATCGCCTGGATCATCGGATGGGATCTCATCCTCGAATACGCCGGCTCCAACATGACCGTCAGCGTTGGTTTCGCCGCTCACGTCGTCGATCTGCTCGACTGGTTCGGGCTCCATCCCTCAGCCCGATGGATATCTCCGGCATATCTTCCCGAAGGACTTCAAAGCTTCTCCGGCCAAACCATCTACGCGCCCGGATGGCACTTTGGCTTCAACATTCCCGCCTTCCTCATCGTCCTCTTGCTCACCGTCGTCCTCGTGCGTGGCATCCGCGAAACCGCCGAAGCCAACAACGCCATGGTCGCGCTCAAGCTCACGGCCATCCTCATCTTCGTCTTTGCTGCCATCGACTACATCCACCCCTCCAACTGGCATCCATTCGCCCCCAACGGAATCTCCGGCATCCTTGCCGGCGGATCGATCATTTTTTTCACCTACATCGGCTTTGACTCCGTCTCCACCGCTGCCGAGGAGTGTCGCAACCCGCAGAAGGACATGCCCATTGGCATCATCGCCACGCTCATCGTCTGCACAGTGCTGTATGTCGCCGTCGCCGTCTGCCTCACCGGCCTCGTGCCCTGGCAGTCGATGGTCGGTGACGCGGCTCCGGTCGTCAACGCGCTCAAAAAGCTCTCTCTGCTCCCAGGCGGTCACCCGCTTCACTGGATTCGTCTCATCGTCGTCCTTGGTGCGCTCATGGGCATGCTCTCCTCGCTGCTCGTCTATCAGCTTGGCCAGTCTCGCGTCTGGTACTCCATGTCCCGCGACGGACTCCTGCCGCGCATCTTCAGCCGCGTCCACAAGAAATATCGCACTCCGGCTTTTTCCACCTGGGTCGCGGGTTTTGCCGTCGCCATCCCCTCCGGCTTGTTCGACATTGGCACACTGGCTGACCTGTCCAATATCGGCACCCTCTTCGCCTTCGTCCTGGTCTCGATCGGAGTGCTCGTGCTGCGTTATCGCGAGCCGCAGCGCCGTCGTGGCTTTCGCGTTCCTGGCGGCCCCATCATCCCCGTCCTCAGCGTCCTCTTCTGCGTACTCCTCATGAGCGGTCTGCCCATCATCACCTGGTTTCGCTTCTTCCTCTGGCTCGGCATCGGACTGTTGATTTACTTCTTCTACAGTCGCCACCGGTCTGAGTTTGCCCCCGGAACCCAGACACAAAAGTAGCAGCCCATCCCTCAGCACTACTTCACGGAGAGTTTCCCCCCATGGACACCATCGAACAGTGGATTCGCCGCCTGCCCAAGGCGGAGTTGCACCTGCATCTGGAAGGAACCATCACCCCATCCACGCTCGTCGAGCTCAGCGCCCTCGGCGATACCCGGCCCATGACGCTCACCCAAGCCGAAGCGCTTTACTCCTACACCGACTTCACCGGCTTCCTCCAGGCATTCAAAGCCGTCGTCACCGAACTACGCGGTCCAGCCGAATATGAACTCGCCGCCTGGCACATGCTTCAGCGTCTCGCCGCCCAGGGTGTCCGCCACGCTGAAGTCTTTCTCTCCGTAGGCGTCATCTTTCGTCTCCGTCCTGATCAGGACAAGGCCGATCCCGCGCTCTTTCAAAAAATATTTGCCGGCCTCGAACGTGCCCGGCTCCGTGGTGAGCGCGAGCTTGGCATCACGCTCTACTGGATCTTCGACGCTGTCCGTCACTTCACCGTCGATGAGGCTGCGCGCGTCTTTCGTCTCGCCGCCCAGATGCGTCGCGACCATCCTTCGATCGTCGCCATCGGCCTCGGCGGCGACGAGCGCCAGACCGGTTCCGCGCCCTTTCACGCACTCTACGCCGAGGCCGCCGCTGCCGGACTTCGCCTCACCAATCACGCTGGCGAAACCACCGGCCCAGAGGCCATCCGCGAAGCGCTCTCCATCGGCTCCGAGCGGCTCGGACACGTCCTGTCTGCCATCCGCGACCCAGCCCTGCTCGACGAGCTGAAACTGCGCCAGATTCCCCTTGAACTCAACCCCACATCCAACGTCCGCACCGGCGTCTGCCCCTCACTCCAACAACACCCCATTCGCCGCTACTTTGACCACGGCCTGCTCGTCACGCTCAACTCCGACGATCCCGCCTTCTTCGGAGCCACCGTCGAAGACGAGTATCGCCTCGCGCATCAGCATCACGGCTTCAGCCGCGAAGAACTGCGCACCCTTGCCGCAAACTCCTTCCGCGCCAGCTTCCTCCCCGAAGCGGAAAAGCTCCGCTGGCTTGACCAGATTGGTTCCTGCTCCTGACGCACACGCACCCCACCTGCTGGACACCATCCATCCATCCTGCGATATGATCGAGGTACACAAGGAGACTGTTCCCATGGCAGACAACGAGACGCAGAACAACACAGCACCCGCAAGCTGGCACGCGCTCCGCGCTTTGGGATGGGTTTCCGTCGGGCTGAGTATCGCAGCCGTCGGCCTGCTCGTCGGCACCGAACTGCGCAAACGCTACCAGTTCAACCACCGCACGCCCTACGACTTCTACTCCAACAGCGAAGTCAACCCCACCGGTGAGTTCGGCATGGGCGTCTAGCAGCTTCGCGTCTTCTCAACTCAAAAGCAGCCATTAAAGCATTCAGGCCGACGATCACCGTCGGCCTGTGTCGTCCACGTCGAAGGCAGCCTACAGCGCCGTCGACCGCGAGGCCAGCAGATCTGTCGCGCGGGCCACGAAATCATCCAGCGTCATCGACCCCTGATCGCCCTTGCCACGCGTCCGCACACTGACCGTCTGCAATTCGGCCTCCTTGTCGCCCATCACCAGAACATACGGCGTCTTCTGGTTGGCAAAGTCACGAATCTTCCCATTCATCTTCTCGTTCCGCACATCCGGTTCCACGCGCAGCCCGGCAGACTCCAGCTTTGCCTGCACCAGGCGCGCATACTCGTGATGTCGCTCGGCAATCGGCACCAGACCCACCTGCACGGGCGCTAGCCAAAGCGGGAAGGCTCCGGCGTAGTGCTCGATGAGGACGCCGAAGAAGCGCTCGACGGAGCCGAAGAGCGCGCGATGCACCATCACCGGCTGGTGCCGTCCACCATCCTCGCCCACATACTCCAGCTCAAATCGCGCCGGCAGGTTAAAGTCAAACTGCACCGTCGAAAGCTGCCAAAGCCTTCCCAGCACGTCCACCAGCTTCACATCAATCTTCGGGCCATAGAACGCCGCCTCGCCCGGAATCGTCCGGTACGCGATCCCTTTCCGATCCAGCGCCCGCCGCAGGCCGTTCACGGCCAACTTCCAGTTCTCGTCTGATCCGGCATAGTGAGCGCGGTCGTTTTCATCCCACGTCGAAAGCTCCACCTTGAACTCGGCAAAGCCAAAGGTGGTCAGCACGGATTCGGCAAAGTCGATGCAGGCAACCACCTCATCTTCAATCTGCTCCGGGGTGCAGAAGATATGGGCGTCGTCCTGCGTAAAGCCGCGCACTCGCAGCAGCCCATGCATCGTGCCCGATCGTTCATACCGATACACGTTGCCCAGCTCAGCCAGCCGCACCGGCAGGTCGCGATAGCTCTTCGGCGAATTTTTATAGATCAGAATATGTCCTGGGCAGTTCATTGGCTTCAGCCGGTACTCGGCGTCGTCCAACTCCATCGGCGTATACATGTTGCCGGCATAAAAACCTTCGTGGCCAGAGATCTTCCACAGCTCGCGCCGCATCACGTGCGGCGTATACACCAGGGAATAACCGCGTCGCAGGCACTCCTCGCGCATCCAGCCTTCCATCACCTTGCGGATGATGCCGCCTTTCGGATGCCAGAAGATGAGGCCCGATCCGGCGACCTCCTGAATACTGAAGAGATCTAACTGCTTGCCCAGGACGCGATGGTCGCGTTTGGCGGCTTCTTCCAGACGCGCGAAGTGGGCATCGAGGTCTTTCTGTGAGAAAAATGCGGTCCCGTAGATGCGCTGGAGCTGGGGATTCTTTTCGTCGCCCAGCCAGTAGGCTCCAGCCAGGGTCGTCACCTTCACAGCCTTCACGCGTCCCGTCGACGGCACATGCGGTCCGCGACAGAAATCGACGAAGCCTCCGTTGCGATAGAAGCTGACCTCGTCGCCGGGCTGCGTGAAGCGCGTGACGAAGTGGGTCTTCATGAACTCGCCCTCGCGGTCGAATTCGGCCAGCGCCTCCGCGCGCGGCCTCGCCTCGCGTACAAACTTCTCATCCCGCGCAATCACCTCGGCCATCTTCGCCTCAATCGCCGCCAGATCATCCGGCGTAAAGGGCTTTTCCCGATAAAAATCGTAGAAAAATCCCGCATCTGTCGCCGGGCCATGGCCCAGCTTCGTCTCTGGAAACAGCTCCAGCACCGCCGTCGCCATCACATGCGCCGCAGAGTGGCGCACCACCTTCAGCGCCTCCGCGTCCCGCTCCGTCACCAGCGTCAGCCGCACGTCTTCGGTCAACGGAGTCGACAGGTCCACCAGCCGCTCCGAGCCTGCCTGCGTGGCTCCATACATTGCCGCATCCGAGCCTTCGGCCACGTCCGCTGCCGTAACGCCGCCATCGGTGCCGCCAGTCGCCGCCGCCACCGGCGCAATGCGCGCCACCACGCAAACCGCAGCCAGCCGCGGCGAGATGGATTGCGCAATCTCCAGTGGAGTGGTTCCAACGGGCACTTCGCGTACGACTCCGTCGGGCAGATGGACGTTCAGGCTATCTCCGGTCATTCGACTCCCTGTCTTGCGGTCAGATTCGGGCAACAGAATTCCTGAGATTCTTCTGCAACATCCCGATAAATAAGGATAAACTGCAAGCGGAGTCGCGTCGAGATCCTACATGCCCAATCTCGGCCCGCCTGCGACTCCGCCATCCAGCTTTCTGCTAGCATGAGCATATTCACAATATTTCCGCATTGGAGCGTACGCGATTGTCGGCAGCGGCGGAGCAGAAGAAAATCCCGGCACTCACCTCCCTTCGATTCTTGGCCGCCTTTCATGTGGTTCTGTACCACACGGTGGGCTACTCCTTTCCAATTCTTCTTACAATCCCGCTCATGCGTCAGTTCGTTGCCGTCGACGATATTGCCGTAGGCTTTTTTTCCTGCTCTCCGGCTACATCCTCAGCTATGTCTACTTGCAGAGCACAAGGCCCGTCCACGCACTACGGTTTTACCAGTCCCGTATTGCCAGAATTTATCCCCTCTATTTGTTAACGATGGTTCTCGACACTCCCGTCCTTTTCTTCGCGCGAGTTCACACCTACGGCATCCATTCGGCAATTCTCAAGACCAGTCTTACTTTCCTTGCAAACCTCGCCATGATCCAGGCATGGATGCCCAGATTGCGCGGAATTGACGATCCCAACTGGTCGCTATGCGCCGAAGCATTCTTTTATCTGATTTTTCCAATTCTCGGCCCGGCGCTATGGAAGTTGCCGCGTCGTACCCTGATCGTTGGACTCAGCCTATCCTGGCTCGCCAGCGAGGCATTTATCTATCACCTTTCTAGCCATTATCATTTGAAGTCAATTTTCTTTAATCCGCTCTTTCACCTTCCCACTTTCCTCGTCGGCATCATGGTCGCTCGTATTCAGATGTCATGGAATGCTGAAAAAACAGGTTCAAGTAGAACCCGCACCGGACTCTTGTTCACCGCGGCAATTGCTATGGTCACAGCCATTCCCTTCCTGCTGACAATTCTTCCCGTGGAAGATATTCTGACCACACTTTTGGTGCCACTCTTTGCGATCCTGATTCTGATTTTCTCCGCAGATCGTTATCCATTCTCCAGAATCCTGAATGCAAAGATTATGATCCTCCTCGGCGAGGCAAGCTACGGCTTATACCTGATTCACATCCCCGTTTATCACCTTTGGATCGCTCTTCACTGGGATACCCTCCAGGCGATGTATCCCGTCTATCTCGCGTTGTGCATCACTCTCAGCATTCTCAGTTTCCAGTACTTTGAGACGCCAACACGCCTCTGGCTGCTTCGCAGATTCTGCCCTGCGGCCTAGACGCACCATCAAAATCCAGTGCTCTCGCCACACTTCCGCAGCGTCAGAAACTTCTCCCTTCAATTTCCTGTCAAGCCCCACCCCTGCGGAAAACTCACCTATCCTCATGATTCCAAAACGAAAATAAATCTCCCCAAAATGGCATGATATTTCCCGCACTCTGCCATACTTGTCTTCATCAAACTCTGCCCGCGCCTATCCCCGCCGCAGAGTCCTTCGCTTTTGCTTTTTGTTGTCACATCTGCTTTTCTTGTCGTCATTCCCGCAGGGAATCTGCTTCTGTCTTTCCGATCATCTTCACCCGATCCCACCAGCGACCACCGGGCGCGGCCACGACGCGAACGCGCATCTGCTGCAAAAGCTCATTCCCGTCGTCGATCGGGTAACCGGAAAGTAAACAAAAGGCAGAATCGTGATAACGAGAAAAATAATATACCCCCCCCTAGGGGTGGTAACCACGGGGGTAGCATTTTGATACATACCAACACATGCGCTCAGGCCTCCATGAATCCAATCCATCCAATGTTCAAATTGCAAGATTCATTGCGTATTTCCTGAACGCCTCCGTACGCGACTGTCGTCAGGAATGGCCTAAACTTCCGCGTCTTCCTTCCAGCATCGTACTCCTGCTTCGCACCCCGCCCGGGGAGGCTCAATCGGCTCTTTTCAGCAGGCAGAAAAATCTGTCATACTTGATTGTGCCCACCTCCAACGGCCAAACCCACTCCTACAATTCAGAGGTTGCATCCATGTCAGCAAAGTACATCTTTGTTACCGGCGGTGTTGTGTCCAGTTTAGGCAAGGGACTGGCCGCAGCCTCCATCGGCTGCCTGCTGGAAAGCCGCGGCCTCAAGGTCAATCTGATGAAGTTCGATCCCTATCTCAACGTCGATCCCGGCACCATGTCGCCGTTTCAGCACGGCGAGGTGTTTGTGACCGACGACGGTGCGGAGACCGATCTCGATCTCGGCCACTACGAGCGCTTTACCCATGCCCACCTCAGCCGCGAAAACAACCTCACCACCGGACGCATCTACGAGCAGATCATCCTCAAGGAGCGTCGCGGCGACTACCTCGGCAAGACCGTCCAGGTCATTCCCCACGTCACCAATGAGATCAAGAGCGCCATGCGCAAGGTCGCCTCGCACGGAGCTGACGTCAACATCATCGAGATCGGCGGAACCGTTGGCGATATCGAGTCGCTCCCGTTTCTTGAAGCGATCCGCCAGATGCGGCAGGAGCTGGGACGCGAAAACACCTGCTTTGTCCACGTCACCTTGGTGCCGTGGATCGGCGCGGCGCAGGAACTCAAGACCAAGCCTACGCAGCACTCCGTCAAGGAACTGCTCTCGATCGGCATTCAGGCTGACATTCTGCTTTGCCGCACAGATCGCGCCCTGCCGCGCGAGATGAAGGCCAAGATCGCGGCCTTTTGCAATGTTGAGGAGCGCGCCGTCGTCACCGCCCGGGATGTTGGTTCCATCTATGAGTGTCCGCTCGCCTTTGCCGAGGAGGGTGTGGACGAGCTGGCGCTGAAGTATCTGCACATGGAGGCCGGTGAGCCGAAGATGGACGCATGGCGTGAGATTGTCCGCCGCGCCTACAATCCCGCCGACTCGGTTTCGATTGGCATCGTCGGCAAATACGTGGAGTATGAGGATAGCTACAAGTCGCTCAAGGAAGCGCTTGTCCACGGGGCGCTTGCTCACAATCTCAAGCTGAGTGTCACCTGGATCGAAGCCGAAGGGCTGGAGATGGCCGATGCGCAGGATCGCAGCTACGAGGCGCAGCTTGCCGGCTTTGATGGCATCCTGGTGCCCGGCGGCTTCGGCAAGCGCGGCATCGAAGGCATGTTGAACGCAATCCGCTTTGCGCGTGAGCAGAAAGTTCCCTACTTCGGCATCTGTCTGGGAATGCAGACGGCTTGCATCGAATTTGCGCGCAATGTCTGCGGCCTGCGCCAGGCAAACTCCAGCGAATTCGATCCCGCTGCGGAACACCGCATCATCTACAAGCTGCGCGAGCTGCTCGGTGTCGAAGAAATGGGCGGAACCATGCGGCTGGGCGCGTGGGAGTGTGTGCTGGAGCCGGGATCGCTGGCGCAGAAGGCGTATGGCGCGACGGAGATCAGCGAGCGGCACAGGCACCGGTATGAGTTCAATCGCGAGTATGAAGCGCTGCTCACCGGTGGCGGACTGCGGCTGACGGGAACCACACCTGACGCTACCTACGTCGAGATCGTTGAGATTCCCGATCATCCGTTTTTCCTGGGATGCCAGTTTCACCCGGAGTTCAAATCGAAGCCCCTGGAGCCGCATCCGCTGTTTCGTGATTTTGTCGCGGCCAGCTACCGCAATCGCCAGCAGCGCGCAGGAGCGCAACCCGCTTCGGCAGAAGCTGTGAACAACGCTTGAACCCGGCCACCGGCTGCACGCCAGAGTCACTCGCTCTGGCGCTGCTTCCACACCCGATACAGTCCCCACGCCGCCAGCGTGCAACTGTCGCGGATGGTGCCGTCGAGCAGCATCGCCTCAAACTCCGCTACGGAAACTGACCGCGTCACCAGATCGTGTTCCTCCGGATCAGGGTCTTTTTCTGTCTCTGACAGGCCGCTTGCCAGAAAGACAAACTGGCGCTGACGCGTAAATCCATAGGCGATCCACTGCATCCCGAGATAGGTCATCGATGCCGCTTGGAGTCCTGTCTCTTCCTTCAGCTCGCCTCGCGCCAGCTCTTCCGGATCGACGCCCGCCGTCTCCCAGCCGCCCTGCGGCAGCTCCAGGGCACGCTCGCCAATCGTGTAGCGAAATTGCTCGATCAGCCAGATGCGGTCCTCGTCGATGGGCACTATGATGGCGCAATCTTCCTTTTCCACTACGCCATAGATGCCGCGTTGCCCGTTGGAACGCACAATCTCATCCTCGCGCAGACGCATCCACGGATTGCGATAGATCTCACGGCTGCTCACGGTTTCAATGCTGCGTGGGCCATTTGTTTTCTCAGGCATCTCCATCTCCTCAGCGGCAGGTCAGAACGCCCAGCGCGGCCGCCACTCCGGCAAAGGCGTCGCGCCAGTCCGGAAGTCGCAGATCAAGGTTCTGTGCCAGCAACGAACCGTCCAGACGGCTGTTCCGCGGTCGTCGCGCTGGCGTTGGATAATCGCTTGTGGCAATCGGCGTCAGCCTTGGCGCGGGCTGGCGCTCGGCAAAGGCTGCGAAGATGGCTTCGGCAAATCCAAACCAGCTTGTCTCTCCGGAGCAGCTCATGTGATAGATCCCGCAAGGCGGGTGGATGCCATCGCGCAGCCGCGCAATCACCTGTGCTGTAGCGGCACTCAGCGCCTCGGCGCTCGTTGGCGCGCCGATCTGGTCGGCCACTATGCTCAGCCGTTCACGCTCGCGTCCCAGCCGCAACATGGTGTGCAGAAAATTTCGCCCTTCAGCGGCGTAAACCCAGCTTGTGCGAAAGATCAGATGCCTCGAGCCGACGGCGGCTATAGCCTGCTCGCCTGCCAGCTTCGACGCGCCATAGACATTCAGCGGGCCGGTCGGATCCGACTCGCGCCACGGCGCAGCTCCGGATCCATCAAAGACGTAATCGGTCGAGTAGTGCAGCAGCCAGCCATCGCGTCGCGCCATCTCTTCGGCGAGGATTCCCGGCGCGGTCGCATTCACGGCAAAGGCCATCTCCGGCTCGGATTCTGCACGATCCACAGCCGTGTACGCGGCGGCATTGACCAGAATCTGCGGCGAGTGAGCGCGAACCGCGGTGCGCAGAGCCTCCGGATTGGCAAAATCCAGCTCCGTGCGGCCAAGCGCAGTTACTGCACCATCCTGGCCATCCACCATCAGGCTTCGCGCCAACTGCGCGCCAAGCTGCCCACCCGCACCCAGAATCAACACACGCGTCGAAGGCAGACTCACGCGGGCAACTCCTCAAAGACTTCTGCCTCGGCAAAGCGCGTTCCCGCTGCATCCTTGGCGGAGACAATCACCGATTCCTTTGCCAGTCCCCAGTCAATGGCCAGATCAGGATCATTCCAGCGGATCGTGCGTTCGCCGGCTGCGCAGTAGGAGTCCGTGACTTTGTAGACAAAGGTTGCCGGGCCGTCGAGGACCGAAAATCCATGCGCAAAGCCGACCGGAATCCAAAGCATCCGCGCCGTGTCGGCATCGAGTTCCACGCTGATGTGACAGCCAAAGGTGGGGCTATGACGACGTAGATCGACGGCGACATCACGTACGCGCCCGGCGGCGACACGCACCAGCTTGCCCTGCGGATGAATCGTCTGATAGTGAAGTCCGCGCACGACGCCCGTCTTCGACACTGAGAGGTTGTCCTGCACCCAATGCGTCGGCAGGCCGGCTTCGGCAAAACGCTCCCGATTCCAGGTTTCGAGGAAGCAGCCACGCTCGTCAGCAAAGATGCGCGGCTCCAGGAGGAGTACTCCCGGCAATGCGGTTTCAACAATCTTCACAGCGCACCTCCGGTGACAGCGTGCAGCAGAGGATCGCGCAAGACCGAGCGCAGATATTGACCGTAGCCGCTTTTCGCCGAGCGTGCAGCAAGCGCTTCCATTTGAGCAGCGTCGATCCAGCCCTTGCGAAAGGCAATCTCCTCGGGACAGGCGACTTTCATCCCCTGACGCTGCTCGATGGTGCGGATGAAGAGGCTTGCTTCAAACAGGGAATCGTGCGTGCCGGTGTCGAGCCATGCCATGCCGCGCCCCATCACCTCGACCTGCAACGTGCCGCGTTCCAGATAGTGACGATTCACGTCGGTGATCTCCAGTTCACCGCGGGACGAGGGTTTGAGCGCTGCGGCAATCTCAACCACCGAGGCATCATAAAAATAGATGCCCGTCACGGCGTAGTGTGATTTGGGCTGCGCGGGTTTTTCTTCAATGCTGAGCGCGCGTCCTTCAGCGCTGAACTCGACCACGCCATAGCGCTCCGGGTCCTGGACCGGATAGGCAAAGACGGTGGCTCCGCGGGTGCGGGCAGCGGCCGCCATCAGGCTCTGGCTGAGCGAGTGGCCATAGAAGATATTGTCGCCCAGCACCAGCGCGCAACTGTCGCCCGCAATAAACTCACGACCAATGACGAAGGCCTGCGCCAGACCATCCGGACTGGGCTGTACGGCATAGCTGAGGCGCATCCCCCACTCGCTGCCATCGCCCAGCAAAGCCTGAAAGCTGGGTGTGTCACGCGGCGTGGAGATGATGAGCACATCGCGAATCCCAGCCAGCATCAGCGTCGTCAGCGGGTAATAGATCATGGGCTTGTCATAGACCGGCAACAACTGCTTGGAAACGACATGCGTCACAGGATAAAGCCGTGTTGCCGAACCACCCGCCAGCAGAATTCCCTTCATAGAACTCCCTTTTTCAGCATCGTCACCTGCGCCCAATGCCTGATTCAACGATGAGCAGAACGTCCCATCGATGGTAAATGAAGCGCGTCGTGAGAATCGTCGTGTGGCGCAAAAACAGCAGTTATCCCGCCGCTGGGTGAACGCTGCCGCCGACGATGATTTCCAGCGCATGAGGCAGCAGGGGCAGAATCGCCTGAAGGCACTCCGTCGCGCCACGCTGGCTGCCCGGAAGGTTCACGATCAGCGTCGATCCGCGCAGGCCGGCAACCGCGCGGCTGAGCCAGGCAAAGCGATATGCGGGTGAAGTGAGCGCGCGCATCGCTTCGGCTAGTCCGGGCACTTCGCGATCGATTAGCTGGCGCGTGGCCTCGGGCGTGACGTCGCGCGGCCCCAGACCCGTGCCTCCAACAGTAAGGATCAGCCGATACTCCTGATGACACAGCTCATGAAGCAGTGTGGCGATGGCTTCCACCTTGTCCGGAACCAGACCGCGACCAACAGTTTGGCCGGGCCAGGCGGATTCCATCAGGCGGGTTACGGCTTCGCCTGCAGTGTCGGTTTGCTTCCCGGCAAAGCAGCGGTCAGAGACGGTGATGACGGCGAATCCACCCATGAAAAAAGTTTACTGTAGAGAGAGGAAAGTGGGTGCGTGGGCATGAGCTACGCAGTAAAGGAAATCTTCTATACCTTGCAGGGCGAGGGTGCGCAGGCGGGTCGCGCGGCGGTTTTCTGCCGCTTTGCCGGGTGCAATCTGTGGTCTGGTCGTGAAGAGGATCGTGAGAGCGCGATTTGCCGTTTTTGCGATACGAATTTTGTGGGCACGGAGGGTCCGGATGGAGGTCGTTTTGCCGAGGCGGAAGCGTTGGCTGCACGCATGGAGCAGACGTGGATGCGCGGCGCGACAACTGCGGATGGCATTCGGTTTGTGGTCATGACCGGCGGTGAGCCACTGTTGCAGGTGGATGATGCGCTGATTGCAGCGGTGCACGCGCGCGGATTTCAGGTGGCTGTCGAGACGAACGGAACGATTGCGGTGCCGGCAGGACTGGACTGGGTGTGCGTGAGTCCCAAGGCAGGAGCGCCGCTGGTGCAGACCGCAGGAGACGAGTTGAAGCTGGTCTATCCGCAGTTGGGGTCCGAGCCGGAACGCTTTGCCGGGATGGACTTCCGGAACTTTTTTCTGCAGCCGATGGATGGGCCGTTGCGCGAAGCGAATACGGCAGCGGCGCTGGCCTATTGCATGCGGCATCCGCAGTGGCGGCTCAGCATTCAAATGCATAAACTGGTGGGGATTCGTTGAGTGCAGCGCGCTTCGTTAACAAAACGAAACGCGCTGCGCGGCGAGGATGATCGCTCCCGTTTTACCGTGGCAGCGGCTTGCTGCCCGTTATGCTGAAATGCGCCTCGGATTGAGCAGTGGTCGACTGAGGCTGCGCGCCGGCAACGGTCAGCGTGTACGCGCCGGGCAGGATCACGCGCTGGCCGGACTCTTCCACACTCGACAGCGTGCGCGGGTCAAAGTGCAGAGTGACGGCGCGGCTCTCTCCGGCGAGCAGGTGGACACGCGTGAAGCCGACGAGCGAATGGATCGGTCCATCTGTCTGCGGCGTTTTAAGGTAAGCCTCGACGACCTCGTCGCCGACGAGCGTGCTCGTGTTGGTCACACTCACGGTCGCATCGAGCGGTTCGCCGGCGGTGAGTTGCTCGGACGAAAGCTTCACCGGACCGTAGGCGAAGCGGCTGTAGCTGAGGCCATAGCCAAAGCTCCACTCCGGCTTGCCGCTGTAGTAGCGGTAGGTGCGGTTTTTGAAGGAGTAGTTGGTGAACTCGGGCAGGTCGGCAACGCTCTGGTAGAAGGTGACGGGCAGGCGTCCGGCGGGATTGTTCAGCCCGGCGAGGGTGCGGGCGATAGCCGTGCCGCCAGCCACTCCCGGATACCACGCTTCGAGGATGGCGGCGGGCTGGAAGGTGAGTCCTTCAAGCGAGACGGCGCTGCCGCTCATGAGGACGACGACGATGGGCTTGCCTGTCTGGGCGACGGTGTTGAGAAGGTTGAGTTGGGCTGCGGGCAGGGCGATTTTGGTGCGGTCGCCGCCGGAGAAGCCGTCGATGTGGATGGGCATCTCTTCGCCTTCAAGCTGGGGCGAGAGACCGACGAAGGTGAGGACGACGTCGGAGGCTTTGGCAGCGCTGGTGGCCTCGTCGAGCTGCGCCTGCGCAGGCGCAGCCCACTTGAGGAATACGCCGCCGCCGGCCTGGTCGCCGGAGTGGGTGTAGTCAAGCTGGAAGCTGTGGGCATGGGTGTCGGTGAAGTCGAGGGCGAAGCGAAGCGGCTCGGCGCCGGACATGATGGGCGGTGCGGTGGGGGATGCTCCGGGCGCGAAGTGGAATTTGCCGGAGGTGGCAGCGCCGTGTCCGCCGACAAGGCTGCCGGTGGCGACGGATTTGCCGTCGAGGAGGACAGTGGCGGAGTTTTTCGGCGAGTAGGGGAAGCTGTCGACGGCCTCGACGGTGAACTCGTAGTGGCCGGGCGCGGGTGGGGTGAAGGTGCCTGTGTAGCGGACGGAGTAATCATGCGTGCGCAGAGCGGGCACGGGAAACGAATCGCCCCAGTCGTCCTGAATGTCCGGCTCGGTGAGCGTAGCGACAGGGCGACCGGTGAAGTCAGTGGTGGGGAAGTAGTCAACGCGCAGGCCGGAGGGACCGAAGGCGGTGCGCGCGACCGGAACCTGGAAGCCTGTGGCGAGCGTCGAGCCTTGCGCGTAGTGGATGACGGAAGCAGGGAACTGGGCGAGGATGCCGTCGACCGGCTCGGTGGGATGCAGTGGAATGCCGTTGTAGTTGCCGGTGAGGGCGTAGAACTGATCGGCGTTGGGTCCGAGGACGGCGATCTGCGCGGGAGCTTTGGCCAGTGGCAGCACGCCGTTGTTTTCAAGCAGCACGATGGACTCTTCGGCAGCCTGGAGCGCTTGGGCGCGATGCGCGGGCGAAGCGTCTTCACGGAAGGAGATGCGGTCAAAGGCGCTGGAGCCTTGCGGGTCGAACAGGCCAAGCTCAAAGCGAGCCGTGTAGAGGCGTTCGGCGGCATGGGTGATGACATCTTCACTGACCAGACCCTTGCGAACGGCATCGGCGAGCGTATTGAAGCCCGGCGACCAGATGCTGCAGGAGAGATCGGTGCCGGACTGGACGGCAAGCGCGGCGGCGTGGGTGATGTCGGGCGCGTTGTGGTGGCCGCTGGTCACGTCCACGATAGCTCCGCAGTCGCTGACGACGAAGCCGTCAAAGCCCCAGTCCTTGCGCAGATGATCCTGCAGCAGATTGGTATTGGTGCAGGCCGAGTGGCCGTCAATCGCGTTGTAGGCGCACATGACGGACTTGACGTGGCCATCGACGACCGTGGCGCGAAAGGCCGGCAGGTAGGTCTCTTCCAGATCGCGCGGCGAGGGGTGAACGTCAAAGACGTGGCGCTCGGATTCCGGACCGCTGTGTACCGCGAAGTGTTTGCTGGTGGCGATGGCTTCGGGGTGGTCGGGATCGTTGCCCTGAACGCCGGTGACAAAGGCGACGCCCATCTGCGCGGTAAGGAACGGGTCTTCGCCGTAGGTTTCCTGGCCGCGTCCCCAGCGCGGGTCGCGGAAGATGTTGATGTTGGGCGACCAGAAGGTGAGTCCGTAGAAGATGCGATGGTTGCCCTCGCGCTGCGCCTCATTGAACTTGGCGCGGCCCTCGGTGGCAATCGCCTGGCCCATGGAGTGGATCATCGTTGTATCCCAGGTGGCGGCCATACCGATGGCCTGCGGAAAGACCGTCGCATAGCCGGCCCGGGCGACGCCGTGGAGCGCTTCGTTCCAGGTCTGGTAATCAGGCACGCCGAGGCGCGGAATAGCCGGCGCCCAGTCCTCCAGCTGCGAAGCTTTTTCATCGAGCGTCATGCGAGAGACGAGATCGTGTGCGCGCGCTGCGGGCGAGAGTTGCGTGTTCTGGTAGGCGGGCTGCTGGGCAAAGGCGGCGCAGGCAAGCCAGGGAAGCAGGACGAGAAGACGGGAACGCATGAGGAGATTCTCCTGGGTGAAGAGATGGCTGCTCGCGAACAGCGGGCAGGCCGAGATTGACAATGAAAACGCAAGTTGACTCTACCCGAACAGACAGAGGTTTGGCTAGTTTCGCAGCGAGGAGTAGATCGGTTTACTGAAGGAGAAATCGCTGGATGGTCCGGGTGACTGGCGGCAAGCTCTGGCCAAATGTGGTTCGCGCTGGAACTATTTGCGATCAAAGCTCAAGCTGAGGCCGGTGGTCAGAATGATGTCGTTGTCGCGCGTGCCCGGCGGAGGATTGGTTACATCAATGTCGTTCAGCGTGGTCTGCCAGCCAAAGATTTTGCTGACGTGAGTGTCCAGGGTCGCATTCACATTCACGCGATACTGCCCGAGCTGATTCATATCCGGATCAAAGGTGCCTTCTTCTGTGAAGGAGCTTTTTGCGCCGAGCTTCTGTGTGTACTGCTCGCCGATATCGAGTGCAAGAAAGTTGTTGATTTCGGTGGGCACAGCCGTGGGTTCGGTGGCAGAGACGGGAATGGAGCTGTAGTGTTCGTGTGTCCAGACCAGACCGCCAGTGAGGTCAATCTGCGCCTTGGGAGATTCGCTCACATGGTAGCCAAAGCCTCCGCCGGTGATCGATCGCAGCACCAGGTCCTGCAGCGCGTCGGTATTGAGGTCCTGTTTGACGTATCCGAAGTTGCGCTTTTTGAAGTTGTGGTTATAGCGGATTTCGGCGTTGGTGGTGTTGGCGGTGGTGCTGTGCAGAATGCCGTCGTGCGTGTAGAGCGAGTTAAAGTAGGCGGTGGTCTTGTCATGCAGCGTGGGTCGAGCCACGTTGATGCCGCTGCCAACTGTGGTGGTATTGCTGTTGCCGCGCGCGAAGGCGAAGTTGATGTTGGCCGATCCATTCCAATCGTGACTCCAGTTCGGATGCAGGGAAGCTTCAAAGGCTTGCTGAGCGGCCGCAGTGCGCAGCAGCGTGACACTGGCGGCAGGCAGCGTCTGTGTGCCACTCGGGGTGGTCACCGTAAAGCCGGCTCCATCGCGCTGAATCGCCGTGACGGTGAGTGGCTGCGTGGTCGGAGCAGGCAGAACGAGCAGCAGCGGCTTGTCGAGGGTAAGCGCGGTGACGCTGGCCCAGTCGATGAGAATGGCTCCGGCAAAGGCGGTAGTAAAGGTGAGCTTGCCGCCGACCAGTTGCGTGGCTGTGCCGGTGAAGTGCGTTCCGTCCTTCAGTGTGACGGTGTCTGCCCGCAGACAGGGTGCCACGGATGCGGCGATCAACGAAAGGAAGACGATAGCCGTGCGAGGGCCGTGAATGCAGAAAGCGACTCGTTTGCGCATGAGAGCCTTTCACGTCGGAAGTATCTCGTGGAAAAGAGAACAGGCATGAATGCGAGACAAGGGTGCAAGGTAAAGGCTGGAGGCGCTTTTTTGAGTATAACGAGCGTGCAAAATCGATTCTGCCGCAGCCGACGGTGAGCCGGTCTGTCGGAGGCTTATGATCCTGCTCGCAGACGCGACGACCGTAACAGCGCAAACCTTGCGTGCGCTTGGTATGATGACCGTGATTCGGGCCGCCGTGCAAGGACTCGAGGAAGGAACGTGGAATCGATGCGACCCAACGCTTATCTCATGCGGGCCACTGTCAGCGGAGCGCTGGGTGGTCTGCTCTTTGGTTTTGACACGGTGGTGATCTCTGGCGTGATGGATGCGCTGACCCGCCTCTATCATCTGAGCGATAAGGCGCAGGGACTCACCGTCTCGATTGCCGTGATCGGCACGGTGCTTGGAGCCATGTCCGCCGGAGCCATCGCCCAGCGCTTTGGCGGTCGTGAGACGCTGCGCGTGACTGCGATCCTTTATGTGATCTCCGCGGTCGGTTGTGCGTTGGCGTGGAACTGGGTCTCGCTGCTTGGTTTTCGGTTTCTGGGTGGTCTGGGCATTGGAGCCAGCTCTGTTCTGGGGCCGGTCTACATTGCCGAGCTGGCTCCGGCCAAGTGGCGCGGGCGGCTGGTGGGCGCTTTTCAGGTGAATGTGGTGCTGGGAATTCTGCTTGCCTACGCTTCGAATCTGGGCATTCGCCTGCTGCACCTGGGCGCGATTGAGTGGCGTTTGCAGCTTGGCATGGCGGCCATTCCGGCAGCGCTGTTTCTGGCCATGCTTTTTGGCATTCCTCGCAGTCCGCGCTGGTCGGTTTCGCAGGCGCGCATCGAGGAAGCGTTGTCGGTGCTTCGACTGATGGGCGATCCGGACCCGGAGCGCGAGCTCGCGGATATTCAGCAGGCTCTGCGCGAGAGCCATGCCACCGCAAACGAGCCGGTCTTTCAGTGGAAGTATCGCTATCCGCTGTTTCTGGCGATGACGATTGGTGCGTTTAACCAGCTGGCCGGCATCAATGCGATCCTGTATTACCTGCCGCATATCTTTGCCTCGGCGGGTTTCAGCCAGCTCTCCGGCGACGTGCAATCGATTGCGATTGGCGCGACGAATATGGTGTTTACGCTGCTCGGCATGGCGCTGATTGACCGTCTGGGACGCAAGACGCTGTTGTTGATTGGCGCAGCGGGCACGGCAGGATGCCTGGCGGGGGTTGCGGCGATCTTTCTGACGAATAGTCATCAGGCAGCGCTGTTGTGGCTGCTGGTGGTCTACATCGCGTTTTTCGCGGTCTCACAGGGCGCGGTCATCTGGGTCTACATCGGCGAGGTCTTTCCCAACGCCGTGCGCAACAAAGGGCAAAGCGTGGGCAACAGCGCGCACTGGATTACGAATGCAGCCATCGCCTTTGCCTTTCCTGTGCTGGCGGCGCGAGCCGGGGGTGCGCCGTTCGTCTTCTTTGCCGTGATGACGGTGGTGCAGTTTGTGACCGTGCTTCTGTTCTATCCCGAGACCAAGGGTCAGACGCTCGAAGAGCTGCAAAGGAAGCTGGTGAAGGCATAGCGACGCGGATGGACGCGAGCCGGATTGATTGTGCGGCTCATGAACAGAAGTCCAGATTTTTTATCGAAAGCCTGCACCGTGACGCGCGATCCTGCGGTCCAATGGAGCATGGCCTCTTCACAGCCAATCCCGAGCGCCCCGAGGACGGGAGCCGCCGCAGCGCCGACCAAAGGGACGCGTCCTGCGGATGTCTCTCCGCCCACGATATGGATTGACCCAAAGACGGGAATGCCGCCCGGGCCAAATTTCTGGCCGCGACTGTTGCGGGGCGAGGTCTTTCGCAGCAACGGAGCCGAGTTCATGCGCTCCAATGCTGCCGAGTTTGGAGACCTGGTCTACTTTCAGAACTTCGGCATTCGCATCCTGCAGTTCAACCATCCGGAACTTGTACATGAGATGCTGGTGCGCGATGCGCATCATCATCATCGAGGTCTGGTGATGCAGCGCTCGCGCATGGTGCTGGGCGAGGGATTGCTGACCAGCGAAGAGCCGTTGCACATGCGGCAGAGGCGGCTGGCGCAGCCCGCTTTTCATCGGGAACGCATCGCAGCGTATGGCGCTGTGATTGGCGACATTGCGCAGCGCATGACGGCGCAATGGACCGACGGCGCCGTTGTTGAAGTCCACGGAGAGATGCTGCTGCTTGCGCTGCGCATTGTGGGCAAAACCCTCTTTGACACCAACGTGGAGCAGGAGGTGGAAAGCATCGCTGCTGCCGTCGATGCTTTCATGGGATTCCTGCCGTTGGCATTCCTGCCGCTTTCCGGCTTGATCCAGCAACTGCCGCTGCCGCTGATGCGCAGGATTCGCCGCGGGCAGGCCAGGCTGGACGCGCTGATCTATCGGATGATTGCGGAACGACGGGCGGACCCAACAGATCGCGGCGACCTGCTGAGCATGCTGCTCGCGGCCCGGGACGAGGAGTCGATGGAGAATGGGAGGGCCGCGCAGATGACCGATCAGCAGGTGCGAGATGAGTGCCTGACGGTTCTGCTGGCCGGCCACGAGACGACGGCCAACGCACTCACCTTTGCGCTGTGGCTGCTGGCCTCGCATCCGGAGATCCAGGAGCGAGCGGCGACCGAAGCTCGGCAGGTGCTGGCCGGGCGCTCAGCCACGGCAGACGATTATGTGCAACTGCCGTATCTGGCGCAGATCTTTGCGGAGTCGATGCGGCTGTATCCGCCGGTGTGGGTGACGGCACGCACGGCGGCGGAGGATTATGTCTATCGCGGATTTGCCGTACGCCGCGGAACCATCCTGGTGGCTCCGCAGTATGCCGTGCACCGGGATGCGCGCTGGTACCCGGACCCGGATCGCTTCGATCCCGATCGGTTTACTGCTGCGGCAAAAGCGGCCCGCCCCAGACTGTCCTACTTCCCCTTTGCCGCAGGAAGCAGGCAGTGCATCGGAGAAGGACTCGCATGGATGGAGGGTGTGCTGACGCTGGCCACGATCCTCTCGGATTGGGAGTTGCTGCAGGCTCAGGATTTCGCGCAGGGTTCGGCGCGGCTGATCGCGCTGCGGCCTGCGATCTCGCTTCGCCCCGCTGGTCCGGTTCGCATCGCGCTGCGTCGACGCACTCCCCTTGGTACAAGCGCCTCATTCTGAAGCGCCACAGTCCGCAACGGTGATTCACCGTCGAGTTTTCTCCTCTTGCCCCAGCGCTCGATATAGTATTGGAAAAGGCTTTCGATGAACGATTCCACGCATGATCCGCGACGCGACCCCCGGCATGACCCTCGTCATGATCCGAGCTTCGAGCCGCACCCGGATTCTGGTCGTGACCCGCGGGCTTTCAATCCGCGTGTACCCGATGCGCGCAGTCAGGCTTCTCAGAGTCCGGATCCGTTCCCTGGTGACCCGCGTAACTATCGCTCGCCTGGCCCGACTCCGAGTTATGAACCTCAGCGTCGCCAGCCAACTCCAGCCATGATTCCGGAGCAGCGTTCTCCTATGGGGTACTCACAGGAGTTGCGGAATCAGGACTCGCGGAATCAGGAAGTTAGGATGTCCGACTCACGCATGCAAGACTCACGCCTGAATGAACTGGGGCAGCGGTTGCAGCGGTTTGGCAGTGCTCCGCCCCCGCCCTCCCAGCCACGTTCCGTCGCTGAGGCAGCTTCGCCTTATCCTGGCGCTCCGCTTCCGGTCGGTCCGTCCTCTGCCAACTACTCGGCCGGAGAATTTGATCGCCCTGTTCCCGGAGATTCCGCGCAGGCTGAAGCTGTGTCCGCTCCGCGCTCACAGGAGTTCGTCGCGCAGCCTTTCGGCATTCCACCGTCGACTCCCAGGCCGGTGGCGCCTTCGGCCTCCACGCAGTCCGCTTATCCATTCATGAGCCAACCGAACCAGCCCGTGCCGGAGCCGGTTCATGCTGCCAGTTCCGCAGCCTCTGCGGATGGCGGCTCCGCTTCTGTTGGCTCCGCAGGCCAGGAGCAGCCTTTGCTTGCGGCTTCCACCGAGGAGAGTGCAGCCAAAGGTGGATTCCAGCGCTTGGCTCAGGCAGTCCGAGCGGCGATTCCATTTGTCCAGAAGCTCCTCCCGCTGCTTGATGGCAACATCGCCACCACAGTCAGCGCTTTGATCGCTTCTCAGCCGGTTGCGTCCGCGCCCGTCCAACAGGTTCATGTGGATATGGAGCCGGTGGAGCGCGGCATGACCGAGCTTCGCACCAGCCACCGCGAACTTCGCACGCAGGTGGCAGAGCAGGGAACAACGCTGAAGCGCGTCGAGGATCAACTGGAACGCGTGCGCGAAGCCACGGACCGCAACACACTGGAACAGCAGGAGCTTGTGGAGGATGTGCGCGCCGTCGGCACCCGCGTCAGCCGCTTCGTTGTCGTCGGCATCCTGCTGCTGGCAATCTCCGTTGCGCTGAACGTATACCTCCTGGTGCAACTGCAACATATCTTCCGCTAATCGTTTCTTCCGCTGCGGCGGTTGGACTCCGGCTGCATCCCTAGCCGAGTGTCGTATTCGCGGCACCATGCTGGACCGTCCTGAGCTGCCTGGTCTAAATTGTTCATGAAAGAAAAAAATCGTTTCATTATCTGAATAGAAAAACGATGCTTTTTGCTCTCTTTTTTTGATTTCGTGATGTGAGACATTGCCAGTCGTGTTTTCAAAGGACTACTATTCGCGTAGTCAGGGATTGCGAGTCAACTCAGTGGTTCCAATCCGATCTAGCCGTAAAGACATAGCTGAGGAGTTCTCCTTGAGGAACTCCACAAGAAAATGGCGCATTGGACGCCGTTGCGGGGAGTGTCAGATATGGCATGGTATGCCTATTGTGTCAGTGAAAAGCAGTCTTTCTCGGAGTTAGCCCGTCATCGAAAACCAGTTCCACTTGAATCTGTTACCGGCATTGGTGGCAGCCAGGTCTTTCTCTATCCGGCCAGCGATCTGGCCATCGTCGTCAGCGAATATTCGGCTTCGGAAGCCCTGACCCAGCGCTCCGGCATGGATCACGCGCGTGTGATTTCAGAGTGTTTCCAGAAGTCGACAGTGCTGCCATTCCGCTTCGGTACGGTCTTTCAGGATGACGAAAGCCTGCGCAAATCCATCCGCTCCAATCAACGTCAGTTTGCCTGTAACCTGGAGCGGTTGCAGGGCAGGACCGAGATGCACCTCAAGGTGGTGGTCGAGGACTGCTGTCGCGATCTCGGAGTGACCCCTTGCAGCGAAACAGTTGGCCGCGCCTATCTGTCCAATCTTCGTGAAACAGCTTCTCGCCAGCGAGAGCGTCAAACGCGTGCGCGTGCGGTCAGCTTCCAGTTGCATCGCATGTTCGCGCCTCTCGATGAAGAGGTGACCTGCCGCGTGCTGGAAAATGGCAAGATGCTGCTGGATATTGCGCACCTGATTGACCGAAAGTGCGTCGAGCGCTACCAGAATAAATATGCTTCCACGGTGCCGATGATGAAGGAGTGCCAGTTGCAGCTCTCAGGACCGTGGCCGCCGTATCATTTCGTGCATCGGCTCACCCGCAGCGCGCATACAGGCTCGACAACAGCTGCAGCCAGTTCGTCGCCTTCTTCGGCACGCAACCTGGAGTCGGCGCTTGTTTCAGCGTGAGGTCGAACGATTTCGAATCAGCACAGAGGTGGCGCGTCGAGCATTCGCTGCGCCATCGATCTTCTTCCAGAATCCCCAGAAATAATCGATGGCAGAGATGGTCGAAACCAGTGCGGCAAAGTAAATCGCCGCAACTGCGATCGACTCCACCGGCATGATGAATCCGCCGACGTGCCAGGCATCCCAGCGATGCGCCAGTATCGCCGAAGTCACGGCCACAATCTGCACCACGGTCTTCAGCTTGCCCAGGTCACTGGCCTGGATGGCGAATCCCTCGGAGGCTGCAATCGAGCGCAGCCCGGAGATCAGGAACTCGCGCGCGATAATGATGACTGCGATCCAGACTTTGACCACGGAAGGATTAAACGCGACCAAAGCGACAAAGGCTGAGGTGACCATGATCTTGTCTGCCAGCGGATCGAGCAGAATGCCCATGGTTGTGATCTGACCGCGTCGCCGCGCCAGATACCCGTCCACACCATCCGTTACCGAGGCCAGCACAAAGAGCAGCGAAGCCAGAATCTCCTGCAATCCCCAGCTTGTGTGCCAGGGAAAACTCGAGGAGAGCAGCCAGAGCATCAGCGGAATCATGGCGATCCGGCTCATCGTGATGGAGTTCGGCAGGTTCACATTCACTCGTTCGTTTTCGAAAAGGTATCGACTATTCCATTCTGCTTGAGCGGAAGTGCGGAATCATTGCCGAACTGCCGATGGGTATGAGTCAGGATACACATCGTGCTGCCATCCGCATATCCTCCCGAGACTTTGACGATCTCTATCGTCACACGGCACTTCGGTGACTGTGCCTTTAAGAATAAACCCCTCCGGAAGCAATGCAAATGCCGCAAGCCAAGTTACATCTGCGAAGCCGGTCCAAAACGAACCTTCTCTGCGGCGATGCAGTCGTGGGAACAAGTAGAAATGGCCGCACACGCAGAGCGAGACAAGCTGAAACCGGTGCAAGCCGCGCGCGCTGGTTTCCTCGAAGTCTGCCTGACGCTACGCGGCAACGGGGATAGCTCAGCGGCTCATTCCCACTCATCTCCACATCCCGCTACTCTCTCCAGGCATGTTGCAGGCATCGCGATCTGGGAATACTGCGCCTGCCAAGCACTGGATGATTCTAGAGCACACTTCGTAGCCATTGTCCCGTATGGCTCCGATTGTTTACAGCAATCTCTTCCGGTGTTCCTGCTGCAATCACTTCGCCGCCGCCTGCACCGCCCTCCGGGCCAAGGTCGATCACCCAGTCGGCGCTCTTGATCACGTCCAGGTTGTGCTCGATCACCACCAGTGACCCGCCGCCGTCAATCAGCTTCCGCAGCGCTGTCAGCAGTTTGGAGACATCGTCGAAGTGCAGTCCTGTCGTCGGCTCATCCAGGATGTACAGCACCCGGCTCGCCGCCGATGCGCGTCCGCCCGAGGTGCGCACCTGCGCCAGATGGGAAGCCAGCTTCACGCGCTGCGCTTCGCCGCCAGAGAGCGTCGTCGCCGACTGCCCCAGCCGCAGATATCCCAGCCCCACTTCGTCCAGAACTGTCAGCCGGTCTACCAGCCTAGGCACGCCCACAAAGAAGCGCAGCGCTTCCTTCACCGTCAGTCCCAGTACCTCGTGAATATTTTTGCCTTTGTAGGGAACGCTGAGCACCTTGGCCTGATAGCGCGTTCCATTGCAATCCTCGCAGGGCAGCTCCACGTCAGCCAGGAACTGCATCTCCACGGTCACCGTGCCGTCACCTTCGCAGGTTTTGCAGCGTCCGCCGGGCACGTTGAAAGAGAAGTGTCCGGCGCTTAAATTCTGCTTGCGCGCCTCCGGCTGCGCCGCAAAGAGTTCGCGAATCAGGTCGAAGGCTTTGATATACGTCACGGGGTTTGAGCGCGGTGTGCGGCCAATCGGCGTCTGGTCCACAAGCACCACGTCGTTCAGCCGTTCGCTGCCTTTCAGGCTGGTCAGTCGTGATGCGAGATCGCCACCCTCGCCTTTGCCCAGCGCCTGCGCCACTGCCGGGTATATCACCTGATGCACCAGCGACGATTTTCCCGAGCCGGAGACACCTGTAATCGCCACCAGCATACCCAGCGGAATCTCTACATCCACATGTTTCAGATTATTGGCGCGCGCGCCGCGCACAATAAGCCGATCACGGCCCGGCTCCCGTCTTCGCGTCGGCACCGGGATTGCGATTTGTCCATTGAGATAGCGTCCTGTCAACGACTCCGAATTCGCCATCACCTCCGGCACGCTCCCAGCCGCCAGCAGCCGTCCGCCAAATTCGCCCGCTCCAGGCCCCAGATCCAGCAGGTGATCCGCTGCACGCAAAATATCCGGATCATGCTCGACCACAAGAATCGTGTTTCCCAGGTCGCGCAGACTCTTCAGAATCCCGATCAGTCGATCCGTATCGCGCGAGTGCAGGCCGATCGATGGCTCGTCCAATACGTACAGCGCGCCCACCAGTTGCGATCCAAGCGATGTTGCCAGCTGAATCCGTTGCGCCTCGCCGCCTGAGAGTGTACTGGCCAGCCGATCCAGCGTCAGATAATCCAGCCCCACCGCATCCAAAAAACCAATCCGCTTTCGGACCTCCTCCAGAATCGGCCCGGCAATCTCCTGCTGCATCGGGCTGAGTTCCATCTCGGCAAAGAATTGTTTGGCAGCGCGGATCGTCAGGCTGCTGGCTTCGCAGATATTTTTCTGCTGCACTCGCACCGCGCGTGCTTCGGCTCGCAGGCGCTGGCCCCGGCACTGCGGACAGATCGCATAGCCGCGATACTTCGACAGCATCACCCGTACGTGAAGTTTGTACTTCTTGCGATCCATCGCCGCAAAAAAACCGTAAATCCCCTCAAATCCAGTCGCGCCGCTTTTGTCGCCGTAGAGCAACACTTCGGTCTGCTCCGACGTCAGGTCCTGCCACGGCTTGTCCAGCGGAATCGAAAGTGCCTTTGCATGGCGTTTGCATTCGGTCATCCACGGGCGATATTTCGGGCGTGTCCACGGATCGATCGCTCCCTGGTTCAACGTCAGCGAGCGATTCGGCACAATCAGATTGAGGTCATAGTCGATGGTGTTGCCAAATCCCTGGCAACGTGGACAAGCGCCAAAGGGATTGTTGAATGAAAACAGCCGCGGCTCCGGCTCGCGCCCTGGACGATGGCAAACGCGACACTCATAGGCCGTTGAAAAGCGGTGCATGCGCCGCTCCGCCTCTGGCTCGCGCGGCACCTCTTCGAAAATCACTTCACCCGCTTCGCGATAGGCGATTTCCGTTGCATCCACCAGTCGCGCCCGACTCTCCGCAGAGACTGCAATGCGATCCACCAGCACAAAAACCGGCAAAGCAAAATCCAGCTCCAGCAGCGACTCTGGCGTCGAAAACTCAAAGATGCGCCCATGCTGATAGAGCCGATTGAAGCCGCGCGCGCGCAGGTCAGTCAACCGAATCTTCATCGCCTCGCTCAGTGGCGGCGCGGCTTCCGCCACAGCCGCCGCCTTTCTGCGCGTCGAAGCGGTCGGTTTTTTCACCGGCTCCGCGGCAACTTCCGCCACACGCACCGGGAACAGCGCATGAAGCCGCACACCTTCGCCCAGCGCCAGCACCGCAGCGGCTACTTCATCCACCGAGTCACGCTGCACCAGCCCGTCACAGTGAACGCAATGCACCGTACCACAGCGCGCATACAGCAGGCGCATGTAGTCGTAAATCTCCGTGGCAGTTGCCACGGTTGAGCGCGGATTGCGCGTCGTGTTTTTCTGCTTGATGGCGATTGCCGGTGCCAGACCGTCAATCAGTTCCACATCCGGCTTGTCGATTCGTTCCAGAAACTGCCGCGCATAGGCCGAAAGCGATTCCACATACCGTCGCTGCCCTTCGGCATAGATCGTGTCAAAGGCAAGCGACGACTTGCCCGAGCCAGAGACGCCGGAGATCACCGTCAGCACGCCATGCGGAATCGTGCAGTCAATGCCTTTCAGATTATGTGTCCGCGCTCCGCGGATGACGATCGCGTCGTTCAAGGATATATTCCTGTCAAATTTTCCAGGCCAGGGACACAAAGATGGCAGCAGGGAAGCCGCGCAACTTCTGCTCATCGGTGGTCAGCTGAGTTCAACCAGACTCCTTCGATTATAGATTCCAGCCATCGCCCGGCGACGCAGTTGCCCACAGCCCTCCGGTTCCTCTTTTGTGCCATCAATCTGCAAGCAGAGCGTTTTTGTCACTGCTCTCGTCTATCCTGTCAGAGTGTGCTTCTCATCCAACCGTTTCTTGCGGCTTGGACCCTCCGGCATTTTGCCAATACGCGCCGCTGGCGTTAGGATTTGAACGAGGTTTGGATATGTTCTCTATCAAGGACTTCGCGCACAACCGTGCTCAGCGCAGGCCCAACGGCTTCACGCTGATGGAGCTTCTCATCGTCATCAGCATCATGCTCATTCTCATGCTGATCGCCATTCCGAACTTCAACAAGATGAAGGCAACGGCCAACGAGACCTCTGCGATCAACTCTCTGCAGGCCATCTACAAAGCCGAGATTCAGTATCAAACCACCTATCCGTCCAACGGCTTTGCCTGCTCGCTTTCTGCGCTCGGCGGTGATCCACAGTCCGGTCCGCCATCGCCGACTGCGGCCCAGCTTGTCCAGGGCGATCTTTCCTCCGGCGTCAAAGCCGGCTACGTCTTCAAGATCGTCAACTGCACCAAGGTGACCGTGAACAACACCGATCAGATCACCAGTTTTAATGTGACCGCAGTGCCTCAGGCTGTTGGCAAAACCGGCAATCGCGGTTTCTGCATGGACCAGTACAGCGAGATCAAGAGCGATCCCTCTGGTGGCACCAACTGCACCCAATCGATCCAGTGAAGCGATCGTGCCATTCGCTTTTGCTTGTTCCGTTGCTCATCGTGGGTAGTTGGTGTGCTCAGTCACTGCCCATTGCCTCTGCTCAGCCAGCGGCTGCCAGTTTGTCCGCTGCCGAGCTGGCCCACCGCGTCGATGACCATTACAATCGTCTGCGTACCATGCGCGCCCACTTCTCCGAGCAATACACCGGCATGGGCATGGAGCGCGATGACTCCGGCACGCTCCTGCTCGCTCGCCCGGGACGCATGAAGTGGATTTATGCTGAGCCGAGCGGCAAATATTTTCTCCTTGATGGCCGCTTTGCCTATTTTTACGCGCCGGGCAATGAGCAGGTGCAGCGCATGAAAGCCAGCCAGCTGGACGATCTCCGTTCGCCGCTTCGCTTCCTGCTCGGCCACACCAGAATCGCCGCCGAACTTACCGGCCTTCATCTCTCCACCCGTGGCACATCGCTCACCCTCGTCGGCGTTCCACGCGGTGCAGCCCGACGCATCGCCTCCGTCGCACTCACCGTCACGGTCGATGGAGAGATCACGGCTATCGTCATCCGCGAGCAGGATGACTCGACCACCCGCTTCACACTCAGCAGCGAAGAGGATGATCCCGCGCTTGCGCCCGATATCTTTCGCTTCTCGCCGCCGCCCGGCGTGCCTGTCAGCGACGCCCTGCCGCCCGTCTGAAGCCATTCATCCATCCGATGCGGCACTCGGCTCGAGAAACTCGCTCTACTCGTAGCGCAGTGCTTCAATCGGGTCCAGATTGGCCGCGCGAATCGCCGGAATCATCCCACTGATCAGCCCGGTCACCACCAGGATTCCCACCGCGACTACGACCGAGCTGAACGAGATGCGCAGATAGATATCCGCCGCGCTCGCGTTCTCCGCAACATAGCTGTAGAAGCGGATGCGCCCAACCAGCACGGAGATGATTTCGGCCAGCACAATGCCCAGCACACCACCCGTTGCGCTGATCACAATCGCTTCAGCTAGAAACTGTGTCAGGATATGTTTCCGCTGCGCGCCCAGCGCTTTTTCCACGCCAATCTCGCGCGTCCGCTGCTGCACCGACACCAGCATGATATTCATCAGCCCGATCCCGGCAATGCCCAGCGTCAGCGCACCCACCAGCGCCAGCAACACCTGCAACGCAATGGAGAGAATGTTGAACTGACTGAGCTGCTCCATGATGTCGGCTACAAAAATCGCATTCTGGTCATGCGGATTGAAGTGGTGCGCCGCTCCCAGCGTATCGCGCAGATTCTTCACCACCACCTCATGGTCGCCGTGATAATCCAGCCAGATGCCATCCAGATAGTGCGTACTCTTGATGTCGTCCATCGTGGTGAACGGGATATATACCTGGCGATTGTTGTCGTTGTCGCCCTCGGCCATCTTTGCTTCCAGAATGCCGATCACCGTGAAATTGATTCCGTTCAGCCGGATCGATTGGCCAATCGGATACTCGCCGCGAAAGAATTTCTTCAGCGCCTCTGAACCCAGCACCGCAACGTGCGCGCGCTCCTGCACTTCGGCTCCATTGAAGAAGCGTCCCATCTGCGTCGGCAGATGCATAATCTCCTGAATGCCTTCGTTTGCGCCGTTCACCGTCCACGTATACGTGTGCAAATCGTCTTGCACCGGCACATCCTTGCTCACCATCGGCGAAATATGAATCAGCCCGGGAACCGTACCAGCCACCGCATCCACATCATCCAGCGTGAACTGTACCTTCACGCCTGCCTTGTCCCCGCCTGCCTGTTCGCTGGTGCGACCTGGAAAAACGCCAATCATCGTCGTACCCCACTGGGCAAAGATGGCTTGGATCGCGCGGCCAAACCCTGCGCCATACGCCAGCAGCAGCACCACCGTGGCAATGCCCCAGGCCATGCCGATGATGGTAATCATCGTACGGCGACGGTTATACACCATCGCCTCCCAGGCTTGCAGCAGAATGTCCTTCAGCATCGCATCATCCCCTTACTCACGCCGCAGTGCTTCCACCGGTTCCAGCGCCGCCGCCTGGCTGGCTGGATACACTCCAGCCACCACCCCGCAGATGGCCAGACTGCCCATCGCCAGCGCCGCTGACCACCACACCAGCCGCGGCGGATCGAAGCCCGGCATCTTGTCCGTCAGCAACAGTTGCAGCAGGCCCATGAACGCCGCCGAGACGCCGATTCCGATCCCTCCGCTCACCGTCGTCAGCAGCAGCCCCTCCAGAAAAAACTGCGTCAGAATGCTGCGCCTGGTCGCTCCCAGAGCCTTGCGCAGGCCAATCTCGCGCGTGCGCTCCGTCACCGCTACCAGCATGATGTTGATGATGCCCACCGCGCCCAGGCCGAGCGTCACCACTCCGACTCCCCCCAGAAAGACATCCATGGCGTCAAAGATCTTGTCCACCAGTTGGCTCGTGTGGATCGTGTCCCACTCGTCGAATGCATCCTGGTTCGTGGGATCAAATCCATGATTCCGGCCAATCACCCGATGCGCAGCCGCCTTGGCCGCCGTGCTGTCTCCGTGAATCGTCGGCTGGTACTGGATCGAAGTCAGAGCATCCAGCGGAATGTTTTCCCCCTTCATCGCAAACCACTCCTGCATCGTCGTCAAGGGAATCATCACCCGCTGATTTTCGTCGTTGTTGTCTCCGTGGCCCACGGTTCCCGTCTCGCCAATCACCGTGAAGTCGGTGCCGTTCAGGGTGATGGAGTGGCCCAGAAACGGCCTTCCGGAGAACAGTAGCTGCACCGTCTTCTGCCCCAGAACGGCCACACGACGACGATTCACCAGGTCGCCTTCATCCAGAAACCGCCCCGCAATCACTGGCAAAAACCGCACCACCGGGTAATTCGGCTCCACGCCCATCACCCGCGACGAAGTATTCGACCACTGACTCACCTCGTACATATCCGTGCGCTCAAGCGTCGCCGTCACCGCGCGCACCTCAGGCAACTTGCCAATCTCCGCTTCATCGGCGGGCGTCAGCTTGTACGGGCGTTGCGCCGTGTGCTGGTTGGGCACGGCGGGGATCAGTCCACCCCACATCATGATGACGTCGTTGCCCACATCAGCCAGATTCCTGCGCTGGCCACTGCGAAAGCCCTCACCCAGCCCCACCAGCACCAGCAGCGATCCCACGCCCCACGCAATCCCAAACATGGTCAGGAACGTGCGCAGCTTGTTGGCCAGCATCGCCTGCATCACCTGCCCGAAGATGTCTCCAAAACTTTCCATCGATCTCCACTACCGCCGCCTGCAAACAATCCTTCCACCAGCATTACGCAATGGGCGACAGCTTTGTTCCCCGGTTTGTATCGGCACAAACATCAAACGCCGACGAATACGGCACAATCCACTAAACTGAATCCATGCCATCCAGTTCCATTCCACCCCGCTCCAACGCTATCCCTTTGGATTCGCAATCCGCCACCATCGACAGGCTCTTCGCGCTCTCCGCCTTCAGCGAAGCCCAGCGCGAGGAAGCGCTGGCTGCTTTTGCCGCCTTGCGCACGGCGCTGGAGCAGGGAACTGTCCGCGCCGCCGAACCCGATGCCACCTCGCCCACCGGCTGGCGCGTGAACGCCTGGGTCAAGCGCGGCATCCTTCTCGGTTTTCGCCTCGGCGCACTGGCGGAAATGCCCGGCGACAGCCTTTCGTTTGTGGACAAAGCCACCTATCCCGCACGCCGCTTCACGGCCGCCGAGGGCATCCGCATCGTTCCCGGCGGCTCCAGCGTTCGCGCCGGAGCGTTTCTCGCCCGCGGCGTCGTCTGCATGCCGCCAATGTACGTCAACGTTGGCGCGTACGTCGATGAAGGCACCATGGTCGATTCGCACGCGCTCGTCGGCTCCTGCGCGCAGATCGGGAAACGCGTCCACCTGAGCGCCGCCGCGCAGATCGGCGGCGTGCTGGAGCCGGTCAACGCCTCGCCCGTCATCATCGAAGACGACGCGCTCATCGGCGGCAACACCGGCGTCTACGAGGGCACCATCGTCGGCCACGGAGCGGTGCTCGCGCCCGGCACCATCCTCACCCGCGGCACGCCCGTTTATGATCTTGTGCAAGGAACCATCCTCCGCGCAACAGCCGAGCAGCCGCTGCGCATTCCTGCCAACGCCGTCGTCGTGCCCGGCTCGCGCGCCGTCCCGCCCGGTCGTCACGCCCACCCCGAACAGTGGAGCCTCAGCCTCTACACGCCCGTCATCGTCAAATACCGCGACGACAAGACCGACCTCGCCACAGCCCTCGAAGAGTGGCTGCGCTGAGCCAGACTCGGGCACCCAATCGCTTCCTGATGGCTGCTTCATGGGTTGCTGCAACCGAAGCAGCCACAGCGCGACAGGGATGGGTGGTAGCATCAGTGAAGATACGATGCAAAGCGAAAAACTGAAAATTATTCCTCTTGGCGGTCTTGGCGAATTTGGCATGAACTGCATGGCCATCCGCTGGAAAGACGATATTCTCGTCATCGACGCCGGGCTGATGTTCCCGGAGTCGGAGCTGCTGGGCGTGGATGTGGTCGTCCCCGACCTTAGCTATCTCATAGAAAACAAAGCACATGTGCGCGGCATCGTGCTCACGCATGGCCATGAAGATCACATCGGCGGCCTGCCCTGGATGTTGCAGGAGATCAAGGTGCCCGTCTACGGCACCGAGTTCACGCTTGCCTATGTCGAGGGCAAGCTGGAAGAGCATCATCTGCTCGATGAGACCGAGCTGATCGATATCGAGCCGAAGCGCAAGTTCACCATCGGCCCGTTCATCATTGAGCCGATCCGCGTCACACACTCGCTGGTCGATTGCGTTGCGCTGGCCATTGAGACACCCGTCGGCGTCATCATCCACACTGGCGACTTCAAAATCGATCTCTCGCCGCCGGACGGCAAGCCCTTTGACCTGCATACTTTTGCCGAATACGGCAAGCGCGGCGTACTGGCCCTGCTGCAGGATTCGACCAACGTCGAACGCCCCGGCTACACCCCCAGCGAGTGGTCCGTGAAGCCGCGCCTCGATGAGATTGTCGCGCGGGCGCAGAAACGCATCTTCTTCAGTTGTTTCTCCTCGTCCATCTATCGCATCCGCATCGCCTTTGAACTGGCGCGCGCACACGGCAGGAAGGTGGCCATCGTCGGCCGCTCCATGAACGAGAGCACGGAGGTAGCGCAGGACTTCGGTTACATCGACATCCCTCCAGGTCTTGTCGTCCAGCCGGGCCACATGCGCGACGTTCCCGCAGATGAACTGATGGTGCTCATCAGCGGCACGCAGGGTGAGCCGATGAGCGCGCTCAGCCGCGCCGCCGTCGACAGCCACAAGCACGCCCGCATCGACGCCGGTGACACCGTTGTACTCAGCTCGCGCATCATTCCCGGAAACGAAAAAGCGATCTTTCGCGTCATCGATCATCTTGCGCGGCGCGATGCTCAGGTCATCTATGATGACGGCTCGGCGGGGCTGATCCATGTCAGTGGACACGGTAGTCAGGAAGAGTTGCGCCTGCTCATCAACCTCGTCCGCCCGGAGTATTTCATCCCCGTGCACGGCGACTATCGCTACCTGCGCAAACACGCGCGCGTGGCGCAGGAGACGGGAGCTATCGGCTCGGCTATCGTCATCGAGGATGGCGACGTGCTGGAGCTGGACAAGACCCAGGCGCGGAAGAACGGCAAAGTCACCGCCGGGCGCGTGCTCATTGATTCCGGCTCAACCATCGATGTCGTCGAAGATCTGGTCATCAAGGATCGCCGCACACTTTCAGAGGACGGCATTGTGCTGGCCGTCGTCGCCATCAACCTGCGCACCGGCTCGGTCGAGCGCCAGCCGGAGGTCATCATGCGGGGCTTTGGCGGCGCGGATATCGCCGACGCTGCGCGTCAGGTGATGCTGAAGACGCTGGAGTCGCTCAACGCCGAGGAGAAATCCGACTACGGAGTGGTCAAGGAAAAACTTCGCGTCGATCTCAAGCGCTTTATTCAGAAAGCCACGGGCCGTCGACCTATGATTCTGCCGGTGGTCATGGAAATCTAAGCAGGAAGAGTGGTGCCGATGGCCGATCCCAGCGTGAACTCGAACGAAGCAGTTCTGGTCAGCGTAGCCGACATCCGCGCCGCAGCCGAGCGCATCGCTCCGGTCATCGTGGAGACGCCGCTCGTCGCTGCGGATTTTTCCGCTTTTTCTGCCGCGCTGGTTGGACGACACTGCTGGCTCAAGGCCGAGAGCCTACAACCCATCGGCAGCTTCAAGCTGCGCGGCGCTGCCAATCGTATTCTTCAACTCACGCCGGAGCAGATTGCCCGCGGCGTCATCACCTACTCCAGCGGCAACCATGCGCAGGGAGTGGCCTATGCCGCGCGTACCGTCGGCGCAAAGGCGGTCATCGTCATGCCCTCGAACGCGCCCGCCATCAAACGTGCGGCCACGCTGGCGCTGGGCGCTGAAGTTGTCGATGTCGGCGTTGCCTCCAGCGAGCGGCTGGCGAAGAGCGATGAGCTGGTGCGCCGCCACGGCTACATCACCATTCCGCCCTACGACGACGCTGACGTCATCGCCGGGCAGGCCACCTGCGGGCTGGAGATTGCCCGGCAGCTGCCGGAGGTCGATCTGGTTCTGGCTCCGGTCAGCGGCGGCGGCTTGCTCAGCGGTGTCTCTGCGTCCATCCGACAGTTGTTGCCGCGCGCTGTGGTCGTTGGCGTCGAGCCGGAGCTGGCCGGCGACGCGGCAGAAAGCTTTCGTCGCGGCGAAATCGTCACCTGGCCCGCTGAGCTTACCAGTCGTACAATCGCTGACGGCCTGCGCACGCAAAGCGTCGGCGTGCGCAACTTCGCGCACATTCGGGCCTTTGTTGATCGCATCGTCACCGTTACAGAGGCCGAGATTCGCGCCGCCATGCGCGCCATCGTCTCCGCCACGCGCCTCGTCCCGGAGCCAAGCGGAGCCGTCACCACCGCCGCGCTGCTCTTCCACGCGCACGAACTGCCGCCTTTTCAGCGCGCTGTGGCCGTGCTCAGCGGGGGCAACGTCGCTCCGAAGCTGCTGGCGGAAACTCTCGCCGACCCGATAGCGAAAGGCCAGGGGTGACGCATGTGCCGTCGCTGCGTCCATCGGCTGGAGAGCGTGCGATGATGCCCGTTGTGATGCCGGGTCGCAGATCGTTTCATGCCCTGCTGCTTGTTTCGCTCTCCGTCCTCGTCTGTGCCGCGCAAAAGCCCAAAAACTCCGACGATGGTCCGCCCTTGCCCTCTGCCGGTCCATTGGCCACCGTGCTGGTGCGCACACCGATTTATGTCTACGCCGACGCACATGCGCAGATGCTCACCCGCATTCAGGCAGGCCGCGAGATGGTTGTGGCGGAGACGAACGGCCCCTGGATGCGCGTCTTCGCCAATACCGACGCGCCAACGGAGGATCGCCGCGACGCGCCCATGCTCGGCGACAACAATCGTCCCGTCCCGGTGACCGGCTGGCTGCTGGCAAAAAATGTGCTCGTTTCGACCACCGCCAACGGCGACCAGGTGCTCATGGGCCAGGCGGCGATCATGGAGTCGCTGGCCTCCGATGCGCGCGGCCCGCACGATGCCGGACAAGCCGCCCGCTTGCTCTATCAGCGTCTGCTGGAGTTTTATCCGGAATCGCCACTGGCGCCCGAGGCAGCCTGGCGCGCAGCCGACATTCGATGGCAGTTTGACAAGGCCGATCTTGCACAACTGCCCTCGGCCAAAGAGAAAGAAGCCTATCTGCGCGAATCCATGGACGACAGCGAAATGAAGAAGATCATCCACACCTGGCCCGGCTCCCGACAGGCCGATCTCGCCGCCTGGGACATGCTCGACAACAAGGTCTGCGGCACCTGGCAGGGTGATCCACACTGCCCCGCAAAAGAGGCGGGAGTCTACGAGGACTACGCCAGTCAGCATCCCAAAAGTCCGCGTGTCACCGAAGCGCTCTATCAGGCTGCATACCGCATGGCCGCTGTTCACGACATGGAGGCCGCCGCCGGCGCCGACAAACAGGCCTCCGACGCCATCAAGGAAGTGCAAGGCATTGAAGACTTCCTGATCAGGAATTTTCCTCACTCCGACTACACCTCGCGCACCGCCGCTCTGGTTTACAAACTGCAACACGGTATTGTCATTTACGGTACGGAAGCCAATTGAAATCCACGCCAGGTGCGTTCCATGCCGCAGCCGCCCCATCCGTTGTGCTAACGTCTTCCTGTAGGTTCATTCGGAGTGCTCCTGAAAGCACACAACCGTCACTTGTATTCCGCGCTGCCCCTGGTTGGCTTGGCTGGCTTGATTGGCGATTTCCTCGTCGGATTGCGTTGAAGGCGCTCATTCCTTGCGCCAGGAGGAAGCTTGAATATCTATCTCATCTCTGTGCTGCTGGGCATCGTCGAAGGCCTCACGGAATTTCTGCCCGTCAGTTCGACCGCGCACCTGCGCATCACTGAAGCGCTCCTGCATCTCGACCTCGCCAGCCCTTACTGGAAGATGTATTCGATCGTCATTCAGCTTGGAGCAATTCTTGCGCTCTGCCTGCTGTTTCTCGGTCGCATCGTCGAGTTTCTGCGCACCTTTCCGCAGGGTGAAAACCACGACAAAAATATCTGGACGCATCCCGTCTCGTTGACAACGATTGCCTTTGTCTGCACGGCAGCGCCCTCGCTGCTGCTCACCAAACTCATCAGCAAGCATCTGGAAAACCTCACCGTCATGGCCATCTCGCTCTTCGTCGGCGGCGTCATCATGTGGGTCGTCGATGTGTGGAGCGAGCGCACGGAAAGCAGCGTCACCGATGTGGAGCAGATGAGCCTCCTGCAGTCCATCTGGATCGGCCTTTGCCAGACACTTTCGGCGGTTTTTCCCGGTGCCTCACGCTCCATGACCACCATCGCCGCGGGTCAGATCGCGGGCCTCAGCCGCTCCGCTGCGCTGGAGTTCAGCTTCCTCGTCTCCATTCCCACGATGATCGCCGCCACCGGCTACGATCTTGTCAAAACGCTGCACCCCGGCCACCACGCTGCAGCCACCATCGCGCCGCTCGTCATGTCTGGCCAGGATTGGGTCGTACTCGCCATCGGCTTCGTTGTCTCTTTCATCGTCGCTCTCGGCGTCGTGGAGTGGTTCCTGCAATGGGTACGTCGGCACGGCTTCGTCCTCTTCGCCGTTTACCGGATTCTGCTGGCCATTGCGCTCTTCACCCTGGGCCGCGGTCTGCTTCACGCAAGCTGATTCCGGTGGACCTTCAAGCGGATATTCTTCGGGAAAGTGTCGCGTTCCTGCGTCGGTCTTTCATCTTCCGCAAGGGGTTTCCATTCAGGTTCCCCACCTCGCTTTCCCGGTTTTACCTGATATTTGCAGCGCGATAATGAGTTAGCGATTGGGTTAGCCGTTGAGCATCCGTTATGGCGGCTGTTCTGTCCCATCGCGCAGACGGGCACACCCCAGCGATGAAACCGATCCGAACCGCACCGACGCCCACCTTCATCCGCCCGCTCAACCTCTTGCTAGGCGCGATGCTTCTGCTTGTCGCCACGCTGTTGCTACTGGCGCTGGCCACTTGGCACGCCGCCGATCCTTCGCTTGATACAGCAGCTCCTGTTCTTGCCCAGCACCCACTCATTCACAACTGGATCGGCCCCACCGGCGCCTGGATCAGCGATCTGCTGTTACAGGTCTTCGGCCTCGCAGCCTTTGCTCTGCCGCTTTGGATGGCCGGGCTGAGCATTCGCTGGCTGCGCAGCATTTCCGGTGGCGCACCGTGGCTGCGCTGGACCGGCGTTGCGCTCACGCTGCTGGCCCTGCCCACTGCGCTCGGCATGATTCCCTACCACTGGCGCTGGCTCCATATTCTGCCCATCGAGGGCGTCGTTGGCCGCCTGCTGGCTGACTCCCTCATCGCCTGGCTCAGCCTGCGCGGCGCGGCCATCGTTGCCGTCGTCTTTGCCTGCGCCGGCCTCTATTTCAGCTCCGAGTTCACCTTCCGCGCCGGATGGGAGTTCCTCCAGCAGCAGTCCATTCAGCTTGCTGCTCTCATGGATCGCTGGCGCAACTGGCGCCTGGATCGCGCCGACCGGAAGGCGGATATCCTTGCCGATCATCCGTCCACACCTAGCCGCGTCGCTCCTCGCGCCAAATCCCTTGACTCCTCTGAGGATGCCTCCGACGATCCGACCCCAGCCTGGTCGCAAAGTCGCGCACCTCGCGCCGGCTGGTTGCAGCGGCTTCGATTCAGTCGCCTCTTCACTCGTCGCCTGCGAGAAGAAGTCCTCGATGAAGTTCCCGCTGTCCGACGCATCGGCGACCTCGCCGCGCGCCGCGAATCGGCCACGCAATCCACTCCACGCAGCATCTGGGAACGACGCTCTTCCACCGCACCTGCTGCTTCGCTTGCAACTCCCGTCGAGCCGCTGCCGCCCGTTGATCTCGGACCCCAGACCGACGTTGTTGTGCCCATCACCCAGCGCGCCGATGGCTCCGCCGATGCGGCTCCGATTCCTGCCCCGCCGACTGCCACGCAGCCGATTGCGCCGCTTCCGGCTCCCGCCGCTGCGCCCATCCCACCCACTCCCGCTGCTTCTTCTGCCGCGCCCATTCATGAGCGCGCCGACGCCGATCTGCGCACCACCACCGTCGCTCCCAAAAATGTCAGCGGGTTCAAGCTTCCGCCCAGCACGCTGCTGCTGAAGGGTGAGATTCCGTTGGCCATCCGTGAAAACGAGCTGCGCGACGAGGCGCGCAAGCTCGTGGAAAAGTGCGCCGAATTCCGCGTCAACGGCCAGATTGTGCAGATCAATCCCGGGCCTATGGTCACCACCTTTGAGTTCAAGCCTGACGCCAGCGTCAAATACAGCCGCGTCGCAGGCCTCGGCGATGATCTCTGCCTCGCCATGCGTGCCGAGAGCATTCTCATCGAGCGCATGGCCGGCAAAAGCACCATCGGCATTCAGGTGCCCAACCACGAGCGCGAAACCATCCATCTGCGCGATGTCATCGAGTCGGAAACCTTCACCAAAGCCAAGTCCCGTCTGACCCTCGCCATGGGCAAGGACATCAACGGGCGCATCGTCACCGCTGATCTGGCCAGTATGCCCCATGTGCTCATCGCCGGGTCCACCGGCTCCGGCAAATCCGTCGCCATCAACGCCATGATCATGTCGCTGCTCTTCCGCACCACCCCGGCGCAGGTGAGGCTTATCCTGGTCGATCCCAAGCGCGTCGAACTGGGCATGTACGAGGGCATTCCGCACCTCTTTACGCCGATCATTACGGAGGCCAAGCTCGCCGCCAACGCGCTGCGCAACGCCGTTCGCGAGATGGAGCGTCGCCTCAAGCTCCTCGCCAGCCGCAGTGTCCGCAACATCGATCAGTACAACGCCAAGGTCACCGAGCGCAGCATGTCCAGCCTCTTCACCGACGATGGCGAAGAGGAGCAGCCACTGCCCTACATCGTCATCATCATCGACGAGCTGGCCGACCTCATGATGCTTGATCGCGCCAACGTCGAGGAGTCCATCACGCGGCTGGCCCAGATGGCCCGCGCTGTCGGCATTCACCTCGTGCTCGCCACGCAGCGGCCCTCGGTCGATGTCATCACCGGCCTCATCAAGGCCAACGTGCCCACGCGCATCAGCTTTCGCCTCGCCTCCAAAGTTGATTCGCGCACCATCATCGACGACAACGGCGCCGAGTCCCTGCTTGGTCGCGGAGACATGCTCTTCCGCCCGCCAGGCACCAGCCGGCTCATGCGCCTCCACGCGCCCTACGTCAGCGAAAACGAGACTGCTGCCGTCGTCGATTTCTGGAAAGCGCAGGGCGAAGCTGAGTACGTCGAAGGCTTCCTCGAAGCACCGCGCGAGGAACGCGCCCAGCAGGACGGAGAAAGCGACAGCGAAGAGGACAACGATCCTCTGTATGACGACGCCGTGCGGCTGGTCTTCGAGTTTGGCAAAGCCTCCACGTCACTCCTTCAGCGGCGTCTGCGCATCGGCTACGGACGCGCCGCACACCTGATCGACCTCATGGAAAAAGATGGTCTCGTCGGGCCAGCCGATGGCTCCCGCCCGCGCGAACTGCTCAAGTCACCCGGCTGGCTCCACGAGGTTCCCACGGCAATCGACTGAGCGGGTGATTCATGCCAACCCATGCCGCATCGGTTAGCATGAATCACGGAGTCCGGTTTCCACGGAATCCGCTTCTGCCGGAGAACCGAGATGCGCGTCGCCCGTCTTTTCGTCCCTGCATGGTTTGGTGTTTTTTTCGGATGCGCACTCGCCTTTGTCTCTCTCACGCTTCCCGCACAGGTCATCATTCCCAACCAGCCACAGCCGACCACGCTCTTCGGCAATCCCTGGGGCATTCGCGCAGAGTGGCGCATTGGCGGCGAGGGTACGTGGGATTATCTTGCTGTCGATCCTGCGGCCGCGCAGCTTTTGATCGCCCACGGCCCTCAGGTGCAGATTGTCGATCTCCACTCCGGCGAGCGCGTCGCCTCCATCACCGGCCTGGGCGAGGCGCGAGATGTTGTGCTCGATCCAGCCGGCGCCTATGCCTTCATCAGCGACGCCAAAGCCGGGCTGGTGCGCGTGCTCGACCGCCGCACACTCGAACTGGTTGCCAGTGTCGCCACTGGCCCCACGCCGCGTGCGCTGGTCTACGAACCGCAGACGCAGCTTCTCTTCGCTATCTGCGCCGCGCCCGTCGTCGCCACGCCAGAGACTGCGCCGCATAACAATTCGTCCCGCAACGCGAGCACACAGAAGCACACCGCGCGGCCTCCCGTCCGTTCCACCGTGACTGTCATCGACGGGCGAAGCTGGAAGCTGCTGGGCGATTTTCAAGTCTCCGGACGTCTTGGTTTTGGACAGGCCGACACTCGCGGCAACGTCTTCATGACGGTCGAAGATCGGAGAACCGTCATCCGTTTTGACGCCGCAGTGGTAGCGCGGCAGTTGCGCATCGGCGCGCCCACCGCGGCGGAGAGCGCAGCCAGCTCTGCGGGAAGTCAGGCTGCGGGAAACCAGCCCGAGCAGCCGTCTGCGCACGGCACAGCATGGGATCCGCTGATGCGGCGATTTCTGCTGCCCGATGAGTGCACCGATCCGGCTGCGCTGGCCATCGACAACCAGCACATGCGCCTCTTTGTCGGCTGCGAAAACGGCCACCTCAATGTGCTCGACTCCGAGCGCGGCTCGCTGGTGGCCTCATTGCCCATCGGACTGGATCCCGGCACCGTACTCTACGATCCGGGACGTCAGTTGATCTTCACCGCCAACGGCGGCGGCGACGGCAGCATGACCATCATCCATCAGGATGTGAACGATGACTATGCCGTCGCGCAGCAGCTCATCACGCGGCCCCGCGCCCGCACTATGGCCGAGAATCCCTCCACCGGACGCATCTATCTGGTCACCGACATCTACGGCTTCGATCTCTCCGGGCAATATGGCGGCCAGGGCGGAATTGGTACACTCAAGACGAGTCCCATGCCGGGCAGTTTTGAAGTAGTGGTGGTGGGCCCGGTCGGCGCTCCTTGAGTGCTTTCGAGCGCCTGCTCCTTCCATCCGTTGCACCTCTCATTCTTCATGCCCCACACCCTCCTGCTCATCGACGACGACGAAATCAGCCGTGAGCTGATCGCCGCGCTGCTGGCTCCGCTCGGCGTGGAATCCATTCTGGCTGAAAGCGGCGAAGCCGCGCTGGAGCGCCTTCGCGAAGGCGCTGCGACACCGTCCGGCATCCTGCTCGATGCCCAACTGCCCGGCATTCGCGGTCTCCGTCTCATCGCCGCGCTTCGATCCCACACCCATGCGCCCATCCTGCTCATCAGCGCCAGTGAAGTTGCCGCCGAACTGCGCGCCGCCGCCGACGCCTTTCTGCTCAAGCCTGTCGAACCGGAGCAGATTCTCGCCGCGCTCGATTCGCTCCCGATCCTCCGCACGACACATCCTCCGCAACCCCATGCAACGCAACCCGCAGCCAACCTCATCGACCCCGCCACGCTGGAAAAACTCCGCAGCCGCATGAAGCCTGCTGCCTTGCGCGCCACCTATCAGGCTCTTGCCGACGATCTTGCCCAGCGGCTCCCGGCTCTCGATCGCGCACTCCGCGCCGCCGATCACGCGCAGGTCTCCGCCATCGCGCACACCATCAAAGGCGGCTGCGCCATGCTGGGTGTCTCCGCGGCTCGCGATGCCGCCTCGTCGCTTGAAATCTCTCCATCCGGCGAAGATGCGCAGCGTGATCGCGCCGCACTCCATGCGGTTTTGGATGCCCTGCGAGCCAGGATCGACAGCAATCTTCTCTGATCCTGCCAGGCAATCGGTTTAGAATTGCGGGTAAGTGATCTGAACCCTATTCATTCCTTCTGACCGGGAGAACCATGATTCGAATTGTTCTGGCTGACGATCATCCTGTGGTCCGCATCGGCGTGCGCAACATGCTTGCAGCAGAAGAGGGTTTTGAAGTTGTCGGCGAAGCCTCCGATGGCGATGAAGCCATCACGCAGACTCTCGAACTGGAGCCGGATATTCTGCTGCTCGATCTGATGATGCCCCGCCTGCCCGGCCTGGAAGCTCTTCGCGCCATCATGAACGGCAGCCCCACCGTCAAGATCATCCTGCTCACCTCCACCATCACCACCCAGCAGATTATCGAAGCACTCCAGATCGGGGCGCGCGGCATCGTTCTCAAGGATGCCGTCACGGACCACCTCCAGACCTCCATACGCACCGTCATCGCGGGCGATTACTGGATCGGCGGCAAGCGTGTCGTCAACCTGCTCAGCGCGCTGCACGGACTCATGCAGCAGACCCAGCCTCAGCAGCGCAAAACCTTCGGCCTCACCCCGCGCGAGCTGGAGGTCGTCGGCAGCATTGTCGAGGGCTGTAGCAACCGCGACATCGCCCGCCAGTTCAGCCTCAGCGAAGAGACCGTCAAGCGCCACCTCTCGAACATCTTTGACAAAACAGGAGTCTCCACGCGCCTGGAACTGGCGCTCTTCGCCATCGCCCACCAGCTTGTCACACCCCAGTAACCAGCTTGCGATGGTTTTTCCTTCCGGATGCGTCCTGCGCTGCGCCCGCCGCATCCAATGGGCATGAGCCAGTCCGCGACGCAAAAAATCGCAATTCTGGGCATCGGGCAGATGGGTGCAGCCATGGCCCGCCGTCTGCTCGATGCCGGTTATTCGGTGACCCTGTGGAACCGCACGGCTGCTGCCACAGCGCCTCTGGTCGCCGAAGGCGCAACTCCGGCGACCACCCCCTCGGAAGCAGCCAAACACTGCGATGTCCTCCTCACCATGCTCTTCGATGACGCCGCCTACGAGCAGACACTGCTCGGCGAAAACGGTGCGCTGGCCGCATTACCCGCGCACGCCGTCCACATCGCCTGCGGCACCATCAGCGTCGCTCTCTCCCAGCGTCTGGATGAAGAACATCAGCTTCGGGGCCACGCTTACGTCGCCGCGCCGGTCTTTGGCCGCCCCAACGTCGCTGCCGATGGCCGCCTGTGGATTGTTGTCGCCGGTGAGCCGTCGGCTGTCGAGCATGTGCGTCCATTACTCGCCTTGCTCAGCCGCGGCATCTCTGTCGTCGGGGATCGCCCGGCCCAGGCCCACGCCGTCAAGCTGGCGGGCAATTTTATGATCACCATGATGATCCAGGCCCTGAGCGAAGCCGTCATCTTCGCTCAGGGGCAGGGAATCGACGCGGACCTGATGCTGGAGACGATCAACTCCGCACTCTTCCAGTCCCCGTTTTATGCCACTTACGGCAAACTGCTGCTCAACCCGCCTCCAACTCCGGGAGCCACGCTCAACCTCGGCCTCAAAGACGTCTCGCTCTTCCTCGCAGCCGCAAACGACGCTCACATCCATCCCGAGGTCGCCACACTCATCGCTCAGCGGCTGCGTCTCGCCATCGAGTCCGGCCTCGGCTCGTCGGACTGGGCCGCGGGCATGTTGCAGGCCGCGCAAGCCGCCTCCGCTACACTGAAAGCATGAAATCGACGAGCATGAAACTACAGGGAAAGATCGTCTTCATCACCGGAGCCAGCGCCGGTATCGGCGCAGCCACCGCTCTGGCTTTTGCCAGCGAAGGAGCGCGCCTGCTGCTGGCCGCCCGTCGCTCCAGCAAGCTGGATACCGTCGCTGCCGAGTGCCTCGCCGCAGGCGCAGAGGCCGTCCACACGCTCGCGCTCGATGTGCGCCACCACGCCGCTGTCGCCGCCGCCATCGACGCCCTGCCGAGTGAGTGGGCTGCCATCGACGTGCTTGTCAACAACGCCGGCCTCAGCCGCGGTCTCGACAAGCTTTACACCGGCAGCGTCCAGGACTGGGAAGAGATGATCGACACCAACGTCAAGGGATTGCTCTACGTCACCCGCGCCGTCGTCCCCGGCATGGTCGAGCGCGGGCGAGGTCACATCATCAATCTCGGCTCCACCGCCGGCGAGCTGACCTATCCCAATGGAGCCGTCTACTGCGCCACCAAAGCTGCCGAAAAATCCATCAACGATGGCCTCCGGCAAGATCTGCTCGGCACTCCTGTGCGCGTCACCAGCGTCAACCCCGGCATGGTTGAAACCGAGTTCAGCCAGGTGCGCTTTCGCGGCGATCACGAACGCGCCGCCAAGGTCTATCAGGGGCTACAGCCGCTCACAGCGGCTGATGTAGCGGACGCCATCCTCTGGGCTGCCACACGTCCGGGGCATGTTAACATCGCCCACGTGCTGCTCACCCCGGTCGCCCAGGCCAATTCGCTGCTTTTTCATCGCGAACCGCCCGCAGCCACTCCGGGCAACACCCGCTGACCGCCACCATCCAGGCAGTGTCTAGTTCAGCGCGGCAAGTTGCGCTTCCACCTGCTCCAGCGCTGCCTTCAGTGCGGCTCGGCGATGCTCATTCGAGGTCCGCTGGGACAGAATATGCTCCCGTTGCAGCTCCAGAGTCTGTTTTTGTCTGGCTTGCACGGCATGTTCCGCCGCTGCGACCTTCTTTTTCTGCTCGGTGACTTGGTGACTCATCTCGGGGGCTACGGACGCCTCAGACATCTGTTCCTCCACGGATTTACTTTCCCAGCCTCTTGCCATAGCAATATTGTAGCCTGCGCTTCTTCCGTGCCCCCTCGACCTGGGATACTCTGGAGAAGCGGGCCTGCCGCGCTTCGGGGTCTCTGGCATCGTGATCGTTGAAATTGAAGCACTTACCAAAATCTACGAGGGCAAGCAGAGCGTCATCGCAGTCGACGGCATTGACCTCAGCGTCAACCCGGGTGAGATCTTCGGCCTGCTTGGTCCCAACGGCGCCGGCAAAACCACCACCATCAGCATTGCCACCACTCGCACCCTGCCCACCAGCGGCTCCGTCCGCATCGCCGGTGTCGATGTCGTTGCCCGTCCTGCCGAGGCTCGTCGCTTCATCGGTGTCGTTCCCCAGTACAACACCCTGGATCGATCTCTCTCCATCTACGAGAACCTTTATTTTCACTGCCGCTATTTCGGATTCACGCACAGCCAGGCTCGCCAGCGCAGCGACGAACTGCTGGAGCAGTTTCTTCTCAGCGAGCGCAAAAAAGCCTATCCCTCCCAGCTCTCCGGCGGACTCGCTCAGCGCGTCCAGATCGCCCGCGCCATCGCTCATCGGCCCACCGTGCTCTTCCTCGACGAGCCAAGCGCAGGCCTGGATCCACAAAGCCGCCTGGCCATGTGGAATGCCGTTCAGGTACTCCGCAAAGACGGCATCACCGTCGTCCTCACCACCCACTATATGGAGGAAGCCGACGCCCTCAGCGACCGCGTCGCCATCGTCGATCACGGAAGGATGCTGGCCATCGGCTCTCCGCAAAAGCTCAAGGAAACCTTCGGCGCACAGACCATCATCCACCTCACGCTCCGTCACCTCGATGCCGCCGAGTCCGTCGCTGCGGAACTCCGCCTTCGCCCCGGCGTTCAAAATGTAGAACTGGCTCAGGACAGCCTCCGCGTCTTCACCAACGGTGCCGAGGGTCTGCTCACGGATCTGATCCATGCCGCCTCTCCGCTGGGCCTGCGCGACATCGCCATCAGCGAGCCGAGCCTCGAAACCGTCTTCATCCAACTCACCGGGAGGGATCTCCGTGAATAAGCCTCAGCCCTCGTCCGACAGCACCCTCCTGCTCAAGACCTTCTTCGGCCTGCTGCTCCGCGATCTCCGCGTCCTCACCCGGGAGCTTGGCCCATTCCTGCTTCGTGTCGGCATGCAGCCCCTGCTTTTTCTCTTTGTCTTCACATTCGTCATGCCCCGCATGGCTGGTGGCTCACCGCTCTCGTCCGCAGGCCCCGGCTTCGGTTCCATTCTTCTGCCCGGACTCATGGCCGTCGCCATCATGTTCAGCGGCATCGCCGGCGTCGCTCTTCCGCTTTCCACGGAATTCGGCGTCACTCGCGAAATCGACGATCGCGTCATGTGTCCTGCGCCCGTCGCCGTTGTGGCCATCGAAAAGGTTGTCTTCAGCGCACTGCAGAGCATGATCGCGGCTTTGCTGGTCATCCCCATGGCCATTTACATCCCCGCCACACCGGTCTACCCGGACCTTCATCGCTGGTGGCTGCTGATCCTCATTCTGGTTCTCTCCAGCCTGCTCGCCGGGGCGCTCGGTCTGGCCATCGGCTCCAGCGTCAGTCCCAAAAACATCGGTCTGGTTTTTTCCATCATTGTGGTGCCCATTACCTTTCTGGGATGCGTCTACTATCCGTGGGCCTACCTCGACAAAATTCGCTGGCTCCAGATTGCCGTTCTCCTCAATCCAATCGTATATATCAGTGAGGGGTTGCGTTCGGCGGTCACTCCTCAGGTTCATGCCATGCCGGCCTGGGTGGTCCTGCCGGCGCTGCTGGTCTTCCTTTATGTTCTGGGCCGCTTTGGCCTGCGAGGGTTTCTGCGCCGTGTCATCTCCTGATTCCAGGCCGAACTGGCGGTTGGCCACAGATGCAGCGCTGACTGCCCGGGCTTGCCGCAGATCCTGGCTTACGGATCAGGCTTACGGATCAGGAGTTACGGATATGCGCTTGCGAATATGGACTTGCCGAGCCAAATCGTTGCCCGGCGCAGTCACAGATCGCCACTGGATCGACTGACCGTGCGAGTCGCCTGTTTCAACCCGTATCTGCTCGCTTTGCTGCCCGCCACGTTGCTGGCGGCTGGCTGCGGTGGCAGCTTCACGCTGGCTCCCAGATCCGTTTCAGGACATTCCTCCGCATCAGCGTCCGCCGACGCCATCGTGCTCACTGCTCAGGTCGTCGGCTCGACCAGTCACCAGGCCATCTCCGCATCGCAGCCCATCGCGCTGCAAACCACCTCCGCCCTGCAATGGTCTGTCCCGGATGCCGTCACCGGCGATGTGCGCTGGTCAGTCACCGGCGGAGATCCGCACTCCGGCGCAGGTTCCATCACCTCCGCCGGCCTGTACACGCCGCCCGCATGGCTCACTCAGGATGAAGCCACGGTCACCGTCCACGCGCGCATCGCCGACAGCTCCACCGACGCGGCAACCGCTTTGCTCCGCATCACACCTGGGTTCATTCGTCCGGTCGCACCAGAGAATCTGGCTCTCGGTGCCGGTGCCTCGGCCTCGTTTTCTGCTTCCATTGCAGAGGTTGGTGGCTCGGCTTCCGTCCATTTTGCCCTGCCTGCCGCTGGCTCCGGGTCGCTTTCCGTGTCTGATTGCACGCGATCCTCCCTCACCAGCGACAACCCGGCCTACACCGTCTGTTCCGTCACTTACACCGCGCCAGCCGCCATCCCGGCCACGCAAAGCGTCATCCTCCGCGCTACCGTCATTTCACCTGCGTCCTCTGCGCTCAACTCGTCCGCCATCGCTCCCGTCTTCAGTTCCGCTCAGCTTCTGCTCAACTCCCAGGGCGTCACCAGCAATCCGGCCACTCATCAGCAGGCGCTCACGCTGCCGGTTCAGCTTGGCTCTTCGGCGGGCAGCAACTCCGACTATGATTCAGCTCACGGCCAGCTCACGGACTGTTGCGGCGGCACGTTGGGCGCACTCCTCGCCGACGCTTCCGGCAATCTCTACGCCCTCAGCGCCAACCATATTCTTGCCCGCAGCGATCAGGCCATCCCCGGTGAAACCATCATTCAGCCTGGCCTCATCGACAACGCCTGCATCCCTTACGGCGAGGGCACCGGCACCGCTCCGATCGCTTCGCTGGCCCCCTATCCGCTGCTCAGTTCTCCCGCTACACGCGTCGATGCCGCTCTGGCTCGCGTCTCTCCCGCCACTGTCGATCCCACAGGAGCCATCCTCGAACTCGGCCCTCGTCAGCCCGACGGCACACTCGCCCCCGCACCGCCCGGTGTCTCGTCCACCTCCGGTCGCGGAGAAGCAGCCCATCTCGGCATGGCCGTCGCCAAAAGCGGACGCACCACTGGACTCACCTGCGGCTCCATCACCGCTCTTCACACGGAAGTTCTGGTCGATTACTATCGCGACTGCGCTGAAACCCAGCACGCCTTTCGCAAGCGATTCACCGATCAGATCGTCGTCTCCGGTCCCAGCTTCAGCGATGCCGGGGATTCCGGCGCGCTCATCGTCGACTCCAGCAACGCCGAGCCGCTGGGCCTCTTCTTTGCCGGGGGAGTGGATGAGCGCGGCATCGACCACGCCATCGCCAACCCCACATCCGATCTGCTCGCCGATCTCGGCCGCTCGCTCGCCTCCGGCGCCACGCCCACGCCGCTCCACTTCGTCGGCACCCAGGACCACCCCGTTGCCTGCCTCCATTACCCATCCTTGCAGCCTGCGCCACTCCCGCTCACTTCGGCTGCCCGGGCTGCCGCCGCTCATGCTCTCGAGCTGGCTCGACAGTGGGCTACCCGCAACGGGCCAGTTCCCGAACCCATGCTTGCTCCCAGTGCTGACCAGCTTGCTCCCGACGGCACCGCGCTGCCGGCCATCCTCTTTGGCCGCTCGCTTCCGCCTTCGGCGCCGCGCTTCTTTGCCGGCATCCCCACGCAGGTCCATGACACGGCTTCCGGCGCACCTGACCCCGCTGTTTTGGCCCGTGTCCTGCGCGTCCGAGATCGTCGCTCCGCCTCGCTGTTTGCTCTCAGTCCCGCCATCTTCGGCCTGGGAGTCGGCCTCAGCGCGGATAATCCCGCCGATCCCGCTCTGATCCTCTTCGTCGATCGAAACCAGCCCACTCCCACCCTGCCCGCCTCTATCGACGGCGAGCGGCTCCGCATCATCCGCATGGAGCGTCCGCACGTCACACGAGGCCGTGGTCAAGCCGCCGTTCACGGCTGCCGTCCCGTGCTTCCTGCTCAGTTTTCCGGCGCTTCAACCGCACCCACCTTGGCCGTCCGTCCGCTGCCCCGGCCCTGAAGCTTCCGAGCCACAACGACGGCTTCCTGCCCGTGCCTCGACTCGCACGACTCTCAGCCTGCCGCTTCCACCACGGGCGTCTCCGCTGTGCTTTTCTGCGTCGGCTCCACGTCCGGCAGGAAGAGCGCAAATACCGTCCCCGCCGCCTCGCCGTTCGTCTGCCGCTGTCGGCTCCGCACTCGGATCCAGCCGTCATGCTTGGCGATAATCTCGGAGCTGACCCACAATCCAAGCCCCGTCCCCGTCACTTCCTTGGTCGTAAAAAACGCCTCAAAGATGTGTTTCCGTGCCTCCGGCGCAATTCCGCATCCGGTGTCGGCCACCGTAAAGCGTACCCCCATCTGCCCCGGATTCCGTCGATCCATCGTCCGCCGTGCCCGCACCAGCAGCCGTCCGCCCTCCGGCATTGAATCAATCGCATTGCCGATCAGATTGGCAAACACCTGCCGAATCTCGCCGGCAAAGCAGTGCAGATCCATCTCCGGATCGTACTGCTTCTCCACTCCGATACTCCGATGCTGCAACCGCACCTGGTGCAGGCTCAGCACAGAGCCTACCAGTTCGCTCAGCTTGGTCCGCGCCGCCTGCGTCGATTGCCGATAGAACCGCAGCGTCTGCTGCGTAATCTCCGCCACGCGCTTCACCTCGTGCTCGGCCATCCGCACCCAGCCCAGCGCAGGCTCTTCCAGCCCCGCATGGTTGCTCACCAGATACAGCAGGTTGGTAATCGCCTCCAGCGGATTGTTGATCTCATGCGCAATCGAAGCTGCCAGCCGACCCGTCGCCGCCAGTTTTTCCGTCTTCCGCAGCGCCTCTTCGCTGCGTTTCCGGTCCGTTGCGTCCAGCACAATCACGCCCACCCACCTCACCTGCTGTTGCAGCGTCCGAATCGGATACGCATTCGCAATCCACGTCCAGTTCCACGCCGGCCCGGCGCCGCTCAGCTCAATATCCCGGATCGGACGATCCTCCTTGAACACGCGTTGAATCGTCGCTGTCAACTGCCCTGCTGCTTCTTCCGGCAACACCTCGGCCAGCGTCCTGCCCAGATGACCGCTCATCGTTCCTTCGGTCATCTCCGCAAAGATCCGATTCACCCGTACAAACCGCGCCTGCCGATCAAAAAACGCAAATCCGATCGGCGCATTCGCCAGCATCGAGTCCAGCAGCGACAGCGTATCGCTCAGCCCCGCTCGCTGCTCCTCAATCGACGCCACCATCCGGTTAAATGCCTCGATCAGGTCTCCAATTTCGTTGTGCACCAGCACCGGCAGCGGAAAGCTGTCCGGCGTCTCCGGAGCCAGCATCAGCGCCTGCGTCCCGTCGTGCAACACGCTCAGCGGACGCGTAATCGATCGCGCCATCGCCAACACCAGCACAATCGACGCTCCGATCCAGATCATCCCAAACACCACTGCCGAGTGCAGCATCAGCTCCAGTTGCTGGTTGTCCCACACCCGGTCGCTGTGCACCCACGCATACCCATACAGCCGGCCCTTGTAGTGGATCGCCGCCACACCCTCCCACTCGTTCGGCCCCGTGGAAAAAACTACCGGCGCATCGCCCGTCACCCGCCCCATCTGCACCAGCTCCTGCGTTCGCAGTTGCTCCTCCACCGGCCGGTCCGCTGTATTGTTGGCCGCAAACAAAATCCGGCCCTCGCCATCGGTCACAATCGACGAAGCCACGCTCGGCGACTTCGCCATAATGTCCACCGACAGCCCCACCAGATCCGGTCGCCGATCCTCCAGCGCCTCTTCCGCCTCAAACGCCGCAATGTTTGCCTGATGCACCAGCCGCTGCTCCACGCGGTTGATGATCTCCTCGTGCTGCTGCCGCACCATCACCCAGGCAAACAGCACCAGGCTCAGCAACTCCAGCGAAACCACGCCGACCAGCAGTTGAAACGAAATGGATCGCAGCCGTACGCTCAGCTTCACGCCAATCACTCCTGCTCACTTCAGCTCAGCGCGCCAGCCGCGCCGCCAGATCCCGCGCAATCACGCCCCCGTGAAAGCGTCCGTTTTCGATGAAAATCTCGTTCGTCCGCGCCCCGGCCACAATCACTCCCGCCAGATAAATCCCCCGCACATTGCTCTCCAGCGTATCCGGATTGCACACCGGCAGCCTGTCTGCTCCCTCCGAACGAATCCCCAGACTGGCCAGAAAATCAAAGTCCGGATGATATCCCGTCAGCGCAAAGACAAAGTCGTTCTTCAGCCGCAACTCGCCCTCCGGCGTCTCCAGCCGCACCTCGTCCAGGCCAATCTCCACCACCCGCGATGCAAAATACGCGCGCACCTCGCCATTCCTGATCCGGTTTTCGATATCCGGCTTGATCCAGTACTTCACGTGGTTGTGAATCCCCGGCCCACGATGCACCAGCGTCACCCGTGCGCCATGCCGCCACAGCTCCAGCGCTGCAATCGCCGCCGAGTTCTTTCCGCCAATCACCACCACGTCCAGACCGGAGTACGGATGCGGGTCATCGTAGTAGTGATGCACCTTCGACAACTCCTCGCCCGGAATCCCCAGCCTGTTCGGCAGGTCATAGTAGCCCGTCGCCACAATCAGCTTCCGCGCGCGCAGCACCGTCTCCCGCTCAAACCGATCCCGCAGCGCCACGCCAAAGTCGCCATCGCCGCCCGTCACCCGCTCCACGCGCTGATACTGCCGCACATCCAGCCGATAGTGCGCCGCCACCTGCCGATAGTACTGCAACGCCTCGTCGCGCGTCGGCTTCTGGTGCGGACTCGGAAACGGAATATCCCCAATCTCCAGCAGCTCCGGCGTCGTAAAAAACGTCATGTGCGAAGGATAGTGAAACAGCGAGTTGCACAGGCAACCCTTGTCCGCCAGCGCCACGCGAAACCCCGCACGCTGCGCATCAATCGCACAAGCCAGCCCGGTCGGCCCCGCGCCCATCACCAGAACGTCCAGCTTCACGTCCCGCACCACCTCGTCCACAGTCGCCAATCTCGCACCCTCAACTCCAGCTTAAAGCCTGCCATGAACAGGAAGTTGAGACGTTTGAACAATGGCGTGAAATGGCGCCCGGAATTTTCCCACTCCCCACCACCCGTCAGGCTCCACCACCCCAGCCCGGCGACCCAACGAGAGCGCCACCGCGCACACGCGCGGTGGCTGTGTGCAATGCCTGCATCCTATTTTTTGGGTTTGTGCCATACTGGCTCTGGTTGGATTCCTGTGCCCACGCCAGGGCGATAAAACAATGTCAGGAGTAGTTGCAACTCAGTACACATTTCGCCATATTTTCGTTGGCGAGAAAAATAATATACCCCCCATGGGGGGGGTAATAAAAAATATTTCCCGGAAACCCTACATGAGTTATAAGCAAATGAAATAAAAAGACTTAGCGATATCAACCCACAAAGCTGCGTCTTTGTGCAAGCCAGAAGTGAAGCGCTGTTAGCTGGCGCAGGCGGCAATGGACGCCTGCCGCGCTACGCGTCGCACACTCCGCGGAACCGTCGTCAGCGAGGTCCGCGCGGCAGCCATCTTCGGTGGAGCTACGGCAAGAGGAATCACGTGTGTCGGCGCTTCCTGGACCTTTTCGACAGAGGTTCCACTCGCCGGGCATCGTTCAATCCGATAGACGCCTTCAAAGACATCCACCAGATTCAGCGCGTCGGTAGACTTCAGCTTTCCGCTGTGGATGTGCGCGCGCAGCCAGCTACTCAGGCGCGGATCGCGCAGCTCATACACTTCGGGCCGAGGATGCTCGGGCAGAGGACAGAGGATCCGCAGATTGCCTAACTCCAGCTCAATGTGTGTCCAGTTGTCGGGCAAAGCCGCCGCATTGCCGGAAGCCGGCGAGAAAAGCAGCGTAAAGTGACCATTCGATTTGCGAAGAATCTCTGCCTGCATGATTGCCTCTCATCGGTTGATCGGCGGCGCAGAACGATTCGTGAGCCGGGATAGCGGGATTTCTCCGGAAATCCGCCCGGCAGCTTCGGGCTTAGTCTGTGCCGAACCGAAGGTGCCCTGTCTGTATGGACGCACAAAGTCGGCAAAGGGATGTATGAAAATTCGTTCACAACCGAAATCGTCAGAGGACGCGCCTGGAGCTGAATCACCGATGCTGTGTCCAGCGGAGACCATGCGTAGGGCCGTTCCTGAATAGAACAGCCGCCTGGGCAATTGTTTCTCCAGGTGCGTCGGCTGTGATCCTGCTTTAGAACATCCTCATATCGCCGTCCGGCAGCGGCGCATCGCGCAGCAGGCCCAGTTCACCAGCCAGCCGTTCCAGCTTCACCTGCGTCCCGCGACTTGGCTCTACCAGCGGCAGCCGCACGGTCGGTCCACAGCGGCCCATCAGGCTCAGAATCGTCTTCACGGGGCCAGGATTGGACTCCCAGAAGTTCGCTTCAAACAGGCGGGAATACTTCCGGTCAATCTCCCGCGCCGTGTGCCAGTCGCCACGCAGAGCCGCGCGCACCATCCGCACCATCTCCGCCGGAATCAGATTGGAGGCCACACTTGCCAGCCCATGTGCGCCGGCCCCAATCGCCGCCAGCGCCAGATTGTCGTCGCCCACAAAGATGCGAAAGTTCTGCGGCAGGCAGTGCACCAGCGTGGAGATCTGCGTCAGGCGGCCGCTGGCCTCCTTGATCGCTTCGATATTCGCCGCTGCCTCCGCCAGTCGCAGCACCGTCTCCGGCTCCAGATTCACCGCCGTTCGCCCCGGCACGTTATAGAGCACGATCGGCATCGGCTCCACCTGCTTCGCCAGCGCTTCAAAGTGGCGGAACAGACCTTCCTGCGTGGGGCGATTATAGTAGGGAGTCGCTGAGAGAATTGCGTCCAGCCCTCGTATCCGGGCCAGCTTTTCGGCTCGTCGCAGCAGCGTCCGCGTGGCATTGTGTGTGCATCCGGCCCAGACCGGAACGCGTCCGGCAGCCACCTCAACCGTCATGCGAATTACGTCCAGCCACTCTTCTTCGTCGAGCGTCGCCGCTTCGCCGGTCGAGCCGCAGACCATGAGAAAGTCGATACCAGAGTCAATCTGGCCGTTGACCAGCGCGTACAGTGCGTTTTGATCGACACGTCCATCCGCCTTGAATGGCGTCACAATCGCCGTGCCGCAACCTGTGGTTTCCATCACCAAGCAGTGTACAACGGCGCACGCCCCTTACCGATACTTGCCGGTGCGTGCGCCGTTGCTTCAGGCTGTGATTTTTTACTTCGCAGGTTGATCGTAGTAACCCACGCGCGTATAGGTTTTCGCGCCTGGCTTGTTCACCTTGACCACCGTGCTGTGAAACATATCGGGTTGCTCTGCCGGCGGCATGGGAAAGTTGAACTCATACCAGGAGGAGGTCGTGTTCATCAGCTTGCCCACCGAGCGCGAGATATCGTTGTCCGCCTCGATCACCTTTCCGCCGCTTTGCTCGGCCAGCACCTGCAGGCCCAGATCGCCAAGGTAGACATCGCTCAGCTTGCTCACTCCCTTGGTGAACTCCTGGTAGTAGTAGTCGCGCAGCAGGGAGGAGTTCAGCCCGCGTGGATTCACGTCGTCGATGGTCACGCGCGCGTAGCGCATATAGGTGGACTCCGCCACAATCTGCTTGAAGACCTCTTTTTCCTGTGTGCCATCCAGTTCCGTGCGCACGCCGGACATCAGCGGCCAGCCCGGCGAAACCCAGATCAGCACCTTGCGGCCAGGCAACTGCGTGCAATACGTGATGAGCTGGTCCAGCGCCTTGAATGAAGTGGAGTAGCGCTCATCGTTGCCCCAGTAGCCAGTGTTGCGCGTGATGAAGCGCAGCCCGGTGGAGATCTTTTGCAGCCCCTGGTTGAGCAGTTGCGGATCCTTCGTGAAGCCCTTCTGGATCTCCGCACCCTTGTCGGTGATGTATGCCAGAGAGGTCGGGTTGGGCAGCTTGGTATTCAGATTTTTCAGATATTTCTCCAGTTGCTGCTGCTCATAGGAGACAGTCTGGAAGCTGGAGTTGACCGCATCCATCACCAGGATGACTTCCATCTGTCCCTGTCCCGGTCCAACCGCTTTGAACTGAAGCCCGGCAGGTGCAGCGTTGTTGTCCAGTACGGTGAAATCGGATTGTGTGAGCCCCTCGATGGGCGTGCCTGTCTTGTCGTCCACATCCACGTCCAGATGCATCACGTGCCCAGACTGGGCTGCGGGCGTAGTGGTTGCTTGTGGAAGCGTGGGCGAGTGCATGGTTTGAGCCAGAGCAAACGAGGTGAACGGCAACAGGCCGCAGGCGAGAATTCGGATTGCAGTACGCATAAAGCTCCTTGAGCGTGGCGAGTTTGCGTGACACCGATCGGTGTGTGTCGCTTGCGGGCGTGAAGCACAGCGCTTCACCCGCCGCTGGAACGCCAGCGATGCAAGGATAGATGCCAGATTGCGTCAGGGATATGCCCGGCTAGCAAAGAAAAGTGGATATTGTCAAAGTTCGGCAGGAGGATGGCTCAGATGTGGCCAGCGAGCACCTGGTCCACTACTTCGCGAAACTCCCAGGCTCCGGACTTTCCCGCCAGCCACTCGGCGGCCAGCACCGCACCCAGCGCAAATCCACGCCGGTCGTCGGCCTCATGGCGCAGCTCGATACGGTCGGAGTCACTGCGCGCCACCACCACATGCAGTCCGCTGTGGTCGCCCTCGCGATGTGACTCGATGGGAATCTCCGCTCCGGGATGGCGGGCCTGCAGAATCTCGCGCAGCGTCAAAGCTGTTCCGGAAGGTGCGTCGAGCTTGGTCGCGTGATGCGTCTCCGAGATGGAAAAGCTGTACTCTCGCAACATGGCCACCTGCGCAACAAGCTGAAAGAACTTCTGCACACCGACTGAGAAGTTGGTGCCATAGAGCAGCGCGCCGCCTTTGCGAATGGCCAGCGCCTTCATCTCTGGCAGCCTGTCATACCAGCCTGTCGTGCCCACCACCACACGCGCGCCCAGCGCCAGGCAGGAGCGCATATTCTCCAGCGCCGATTCAGCGTTGGTAAAGTCCAGCACCACATCGACAAGGGCCAGCGTTGGGGCGGTCAACGCTCCAGCGCCGGAGTTTTCCTTCCAGTCCAGCACGCGCACGGAGTGACCGCGTTCGCGCGCCAACTGCGCCACCATACTGCCCGTCTTTCCTTTGCCCAGCACCAGCATCAACATGCAGAACCTCCAGGGAAGTTGCGGCTCGTCGCCGGATTGCGCTCCATGCAGCGCTCCGCGGAGCGGGTCGCTTTGGATTACGCAACGATTGCCGGTCGAGCTTCCACGTCAAAGACCGTCGGGTCCGGTTCGCGGAAAAAGCAAGAGTGCAGCGAGCGCACGGCTTCTTCCACGTCGGCCTCTTCGATCATAAAACTCATGTTAATCTCACTGGCTCCCTGCGAGATCATCCGAACATTGACGTGGCGCATGGCCGCAAAAACCTGCGCCGCAATGCCGTTTTGCCCGCGAATGTCTTCGCCCACCATGCAGATCAGCGCCTTTTGCCCCTCGTATTTGACGTCGGCAATGCGGCTCAGGTCATCGGCGATGGCCGGCAGTTTGTCGGTCGCGTCCACGGTCAGCGAAACGCTGACTTCGCTGGTGGAAACCATGTCCACAGGGCACTGATGTTTGTCAAAGATGTCAAAGATGGACTTCAGATAGCCGTGCGTCATCAACATGCGGCTGGCCACCACGTCGATGATGGTCAGTTTCTTTTTGACCGCGATGCACTTGAACGGGCTGGTGCAGTGCGGCGCGATGGCGATAATGCGTGTACCTTCGTTCTCTGCGTTGCGGGAGTTCAGCACCAGCACGGGGATATTCTTGCGCACGGCCGGCAGGATGGTGGCCGGGTGCAGCACCTTGGCTCCAAAGTAGGCCAACTCTGCGGCCTCCTCAAAGCTGATGACCTTCACGCGCAGCGCATCCGGGCAGATGCGCGGGTCGGTGGTCATGATGCCGTTCACGTCGGTCCAGATTTCGATGGCTTCCGCGTTCATCGCGCCGCCGATCAGCGCTCCGGTGAAGTCAGAGCCGCCGCGACCCAGCGTTGTGGTGATGCCGGCTTCGTTGCTGCCGATAAAGCCGCCCAGCACGGGCACCTTGCCCGCATCCACCAGCGGCTGAATCTTTTCCGCGCAGCGAGCCTCGATCCAGGCGTCCTGCGGAATCGCCTTCTGGTACTGCGAGTCCGTCACGATCACCTCTCGCGCGTCGACGTGCGCGCCATGCAGGCCGCGCTCGGCAAAGGCGCGCGCAATCATGGCGCTCGAGAGCCGTTCGCCGTAGCTGACGATCAGGTCGGAGATGCGCGGCGTCAACTCCAGAATCGCCGCCAGACCGCGCAGCACCTCATCCAGAGCATCGAATTCCTTCTCAATCCAGGTTTGCAGCTCCGCCAGCGTCTTTGCGTCTTCAATCAGTGCCGCAGCCGTATCACGATGGCGGCTGCGCAGCCGCGAACTGATGGCCAGCGCACCCACGCGATCTCCACGGCTGGCCGCCGCGGCTGCCGCCAGCAACTGGTCCGTGACCTTGGACATCGCGCTCACCACAACCACGGGACGCTTGCCCGCAGCCACGCGACCAGCCACAATCCCGGCAGTGCGTGTGATCGCGGTCGCATCCTCGACCGAGGTGCCACCGAATTTCATGACGACAAGACTCATACGGGCATCATCCTGTTGGAAGCCGGACTTTACGCCGGGTAATTGACGGCAGCCATCGCGGTCGCCGAGGAACGGGCAACTAACGGGCAGCGACTGCGGAGGGTTTCATCTCCAGCTTGCCCAGCCGATGCAGCAACTCTCCGTTCAGGATAGCCGCACCCGCCGCGCCGCGAATCGTATTGTGCGAGAGCACGGTGAACTTCCAGTCCAGAATGCCGCAGGGGCGCAGCCGACCCACGGAAGCAGCCATCCCGCCACCGCGATTGCGATCCAGCCGGGGCTGCGGACGGTCTTCAGCCTCCAGCCACTCGACCGGCTGTGCCGGCGCCATAGGCAGGTGCTGCCCGGCAAGCGGCTGAAATTCTGCCCATGCGGCCAGCAACTCTTCACGCGTAGCCTTGCGGCGAAGTTGGATTGAAACGCTTTCGGTGTGTCCGTCTTCGACGGCAACACGATTGCAGTGAGCGCTCATACGCGCATCCAGCGGCTGGATGGAGTCTCCACGGAGCCGACCCAGCAGCTTCAGCGTCTCCTCTTCCATCTTCTGCTCTTCGTTCTTGATATAGGGGACGACGTTGCCCAGAATGTCCATCGAAGCCACGCCGGGATAGCCCGCGCCGGAGACCGCCTGCATGGTGGAAACAAAGATCTGCTCGATACCGAAGCGCTCTTCGATCGGCTTGAGCGCAAGCACCAGGCCAATCGCCGAGCAGTTGGGATTGGTGACGATGTAGCCGCCCGATGAGCGACGCCAGCTTTGCCCTTCGATCAGGTGCAGGTGATCGGCGTTGACCTCCGGAATGACCAGCGGCACGCCGGGAGCCATGCGAAAAGCGCTGGAATTCGAGACAACAGCGCAGCCCGCAGCGGCAAACTTCGGCTCCATCTCGCGCGCAATCTCAGTGTCCAGCGCGGCAAAGATCACGCGTGGCGCGTGGTCCGGCTCAGCCGGGGAGAGCACCATGGAAGCGATGCGCTCCGGACACGGCGTGTCCAGCCGCCACTTGGCGGCTTCCGCATAGGGTTTGCCGCTGGAGCGGTCGCTGGCCGCGATCCAGGTGATGCGGAACCACGGATGGTTCTCCAGAAGCTGGATGAAGCGCTGGCCAACCATGCCGGTTGCGCCCAGAATTCCAACGGAAACAGGCTGATTTCCGTCCGATGAAAGGGGGGATGAGGTTTGATTTTCCATGTGAACACTCCAGTGTACAGGAGTGTGGATGATACGAAAACGACTTTTTGCGCAGTGGAGCTGCTGCGGATGCCCAGATAAAGCGGATGCCCGGATAAACAGGATAGAACGCTGCTGATTGCCGCAGAAACGGCTGCTTGCTACAGGAATCAGGCTCGTTGCAGGAATCAGGCTGAATCAGGCCTTGGAACCGCGCTCCGGCCGCTCGCGTGTGTGCAGAAGCTGTTCCAGCTCTTCTTTGAACTCGCGCACATCCTTGAAGTCGCGATAGACGCTGGCGAAGCGGATGTAGGCCACGGTGTCGAGCGTGCGCAACTCGTTCATGATGAGTTCGCCGATCTCGCGTGTGGTCCGTTCGCGCTCCGGCGCTTCGATCAGAAAACTTTCCGTGGCATCGACAATGGCTTCCAGTTGCGTGGACGAGACAGGCCGCTTTTCGCAGGCGCGCAACAGACCGCTGAGCACTTTGTGTCGGTCAAATTTCTCGCGGCGACCGTCTTTCTTGACGACCATGTGAGGGATTTCGTCGATGCGCTCATAGGTGGTGAAGCGGCGCAGACACTGCTCGCACTCGCGCCGCCGCCGGATCGAGTCGGCTTCCTTGCTTTCGCGGCTGTCCACCACGCGATCCTGAGCGAATCCACAAAAGGGGCATTTCATCGACTCTCATTGTAGCGGTCGAGAAGAGCATTCCCACAAAGGAGACGATCAGAGCTGCGGACGAGGTTCCACAGTGGTCACGGGGGCGCTGGCCTGTTCGGCTTCCTTGGCTTGTCCCGTTTGCCCGACTTGCGCGGCCTCTTCAACCGGATCCATGTGCGCGCTTTGCTCTGCGATCTGGCGCAGACTTACATGCTCCATCTGCGCCCAGACCAGCCCCACCGGCAGAATGCTGAGAAAAGTGACGCCGAGGAGTGTGGCGGCGCAGGCGGTCGCCGATTCCGGATCGGCGGCAAAGAGCCGGACGAGCACGCCAGCCACCAGACCAATCTGCGTGAACCAGCCGACAACCGGAAGCTGCACCACGCTGGCCACTCCGCTTGAAGCCATGAGCACCATGCCCTGCGCAAAGGTGAGCTGATGCAGCGGCGGGTCGCCAAAGGCACGCGTCGTCAGGATGTAAGCGGCGGCGATGAGCACCCACATGCCGAGTGAGAGGGCAAGCACGCCGAGAAAACCGGCAAACGATCGCAGCGTATTCAGCCCGCTGCGGAAGCTGCGAATCTTGCTGGCGACGGCGGCGGCGAGGTGGGTGGAGAGCATGCCCAGTGTTGACTCAAAGAAGCTGGCCACAACTTCGCCGGAGAGACGCACCAGCAGCAGAAAGATGGCTCCGGCCACGGTCGCGGCCAGGCCCCACGCGCCGACCTTCCGGAAGATCTCTGGATGGGGTAACGTGTCCCCTCCAACGAGAATGGCTACGGAAAAAAGCAGCGCCATCGCGCCCAGGTCAAAAAGGCGCTCGACGATGTAGACGGCAAGTTGCGAGCTGAACGACAAACCGGTCTTTCGTGCGGCCAGCCACGGACGCGTGAGGTCGGCGATGCGGCCAATGAGCGCGACGCCGGTGAATCCGATGACCTGTGTGCTGATCAGAGAAAGCGGGGCAACCGGTTTGTTGGCTCGCAGAAGCATGGCCCATCGCAGCCCGCGCAGGACAAAACCAAGATAGATGCAGGCGACGCCAAGCGCCACCAGCCGCCAGTCCGCGCGACGGAAGTCCTGCGCGAATAAAGCGAAGTTGAACGGGTGCTGGTGCTGGGCGTAAACGCCGAGCGCCACCAGCACGGCGAGCACGAGCACTGCGAAGACGACCTGATTCCGTTTCACGCTGACTCCGGCTTACTGTGGATGAACCATGGATGCCTGATTGGTGGCCTCGCGCTGCCTGCGATTCCGTTCGGCGACGCGCTGGTTGAAGAGATGAATGACGCGAGCGACGTACAGCCTGGTTTCGCGATAAGGCGGAATGCCGTGATAGCGATCGACAGCCGCCGGACCTGCGTTGTAGGCGGCCAGCGCGAGGGCCAGATTGTCGTGATAACGAGCCAGCAGCGAGTCCAGATAGGCTGCGCCGCCATGCACGTTGTCGCTGGGGGCAAAAGCATTCTGCACGCCGACTTCGTGCGCCGTGCCGGGCATCAGCTGCATCAGCCCTCTGGCTCCGGCGTGGCTCACGGCTGCGGGATTGTTGGCGCTCTCCGCCTGCACGATGCTGGCCAGCAGGTCTACGTCCAGGTCGTGTTCGCGACCGGCTGCGTCCAGGATTGGGCGCAGTTCGGCGGCAGGCAACGGCGCTGGCTTGATTGATCCGGACGGATGAGCAGGGTGGCTGGGCGCGGCGACCGCAGGTGCCGGGTTGGCGGCGACTGGCGCAGCCAGCTCGTGAAAGCCAACGACCATCGATGGAGCAAGATCGAGAAACTCCGAGCCGTCGGCGTGAGGATAAAGGCGCAGATGGCCATCGACCATCGCGTGATGGTCGCAGCGCATGGTAAAGCCGTTGGCAAGCTGAACGCTCTCTGCCGCGCGCGCCGCAGCAGAGAGGAGCATGATCGCTGCCAGTGCGAGGATGATGGGCCGAATTGGAGGTTCGTGGTTCACCGGGATGAATCCTTGGAAAACTGTATCAGAAGGCATTTGCAGCCGGTTGTATGCGAGCGATGGCCAGCTCCAGCATCGTGGCCACACCGTCCTCCGTGTTGCGCGGCGCAATGCGCCAGCCGCGTTTCGGGGCCAGTGCGCGCAGGTCGTCGGTCGCGTTGCCCATCAGCACGCCGACACCAGCCCAGTCCAGCATGGATTCATCGTTCCAGTTATCTCCGATGGCCATCGTCTCTTCCCGTGCAATGCCCAGCCGTCTGGCGACACGTTCCAGGCCGGAGCGCTTGGAGATGCCGGGTGGCAGCAGGTCCAGAATCGAAAGATCGTGTCCGGGATATGCCGTGCGGATAACTTCGATTTGGCCGGCCAGCGGCGAATCGGCGATGCGTGCGGCGGCCTCGGCCATCTCGCGCAGCGTGCCGGCAGCCATGCCCTGAATAATCTCGACCTCATCGCCAAGAGCCGATTCAATGGGCTGCACGGCGCGGATGGACCCTCGATTCGCTTCGACCCACTTGGCCAGTCGACCACGCGCAATGGCCATATCTTCGACGATGAGATCGGGTGGCAAGGGTCGATCCAGCGTGAAGACAGTCATGCCCGCCCCGCGCAGCAGCCCGGCCAGCGCGCGAGCAAGCCTGGCGGGAAGATGACAGAAATCGAGCCGGTCGCCGCGAAAGGTGCGCGTGACGGCTCCGTTTGAGGTGACCAGCAGCGTCTCCGGATCGAGCCCGACGCCCTCCAGCAACGGCGCGGTGAAGGCCTGTCGCCGTCCGGTGGCAATCACGATCTGAATTCCGGCTTGTTGCGCCGCGCGCAGCGCTTCACGGTTGCGACGGCTGACGACGGTGCTGAAGTCGGGCAGCAGTGTGCCGTCCATGTCGATGGCGACCAGACGAACGGGGTGCGGCAATGCCGCGGCAAAGTCTGTCGAGATGCTTTCTGCACTGGGAGCAGAGAATTCAGGCATATCTCCAGTGTACCGGGCGATCCGTTTTTGCGTGGCGAAGTGGCTTTGCGCGGTATGCTGGATTCATGCAAACGATGTGCGAGCGCTGCCATGCCAAGCTGAGCGAGGAAGCGAGCCGGAAAGTCACAGCCTGCCCAGCCTGTGGCGGCAGACTGGTTGCCGCGCCTGTCCCTTCGATGCGTGATGCGGACGCGCAGACGGTGGATCATCGCGGCATTGTGCTGCCCGCCCGTCATGCCGTGGGCGGCATCATCACGCCCTGGTAAGTGTGAACAGACCTTGGTCCGGCTGTCGGCGTTGGCGACCGAATCCGGCAACTCTCTCGATGGGCGACCGCCATCTACTCGTAACGAAGCGCTTCAGCGGGCAGAATACTGGCCGCGGCCGACGAAGGATACAGCGTGGCCAGCAGCGCGACGCCGATGGAGACGACGCTGACCAGCACGCCGTCCACAAGCCGGGGCGCAAACGGCAGCGTATCCAGGTTGTACAGTGAGGCCGACAGGTGGACGAAGTGATAGTGTCCGCCCGCCCATGCGCCCAGGTAGCCAAGTGCAAGGCCCAGCGCGGTTCCGATCAGGCTGATGAGCAGGCCCTGCAACAGAAAAATCCGGCGAATCTGTGCCGGCTCCACGCCAAAGCTCATGAGGATCGCAATATCGCGCGTCTTTTCCATCACCATCATGGTGAGCGCGATGAGGATATTGAGCGCGGCCACAAGCACGATCAGCCCCAGGATCAGGAAGGTGACCACGCGTTGCAGCGCCAGCGCGCGAAACAACTCGCGATTTTCTTCCATCCAGCTTGTAGCCTGAAATCCGGGTCCGGCCGCCTGCTCGACCGAGCGAGCGATGCGGTTGGCGGCGTAGAGATCATCCACGCGAAAGTCGATGACGGTGATCAGATCCGGCTCGGCAAAGAGGCGCTGCGCGTCGGCGAGCCGGATATAGCCCATGCCGGAGTCGTACTGGTAAAAGCCGGAGTGAAAGATGCCTGCCACGCGAAACCGCACGTATTTGGGAACGATGCCAAGCGGCGTCAGTTCGCCTTGTGGGCTGATAATCATCACGGAATCTCCCACGGAGGCGCCGATATTTTCCGCCAGGTCGCTGCCCAGTAGGATGGGTGCGGGCGCAGCCAGATTGCTGGCAGCGTTGCCGGTCGAGTTTTGCGCATCACCGGCCTGCGGAGCAAGCTGCGCAAAGGCTCCAGCCGGCGTCACTGTCGATTCCAGATGGCTGATGCGATTCTCCGCAGAGGGCAGGATGCCTTTCAGCAGCGCGCCACCATCGCGGGGGCCACGCGCGACGAGAACCTGCTCGTAGAGGCCGGGCGCGTCAGCGACCACGTGAGGCAGGTGGCCAAGCCGCTCCACCAGCGGCTGCCAGTCACGGATGCCTTTGGCGTCGGCGCGCAACAGGTCGATGTGGGCTGAGCTGCCGAGCAGTCGATCCTGCACATCGCGCCGCATTCCGTTGGTGACGGCCAGCGCAATGATCAACGCAGCGACCCCCGCGGCGATGCCCAGGATCGAGATCCCCGTCACCAGTCCGATGACTGCCTGACGTCTGCGCGCGCGGAGATATCGCGCGGCAAAGAACAGCTCGAAGCCGAACTTCAAGGTTTCGGCTCCGGGGTTGCAACGGCGGGCACGACGGTCTTTGCGACGGAAAGATTATCGAAGCGGTCACTGACGCGGACGGCTATCAGGTGCTCGGCAGCCGGGTCTGCCAAATCCGGCAGTGGCAGGGTCAACGAGTAGTGTTCGGTGCGCGCGTCGGAGAGTTCGCCGACCGGCTCGACATATTGCCAGGGACCGGCGTCAATCGAGTACTGCGCCTCGGCAATGGGTGAAGTGGCATCCTGCGCATCCCAGGTGGCGGCGATGCAGTGCGTTGCATGGACAGCAGAGCAGGCGGTTGTGACAGGACCGGCATGGAGCGCAGAGATGACCGGCGGCGTAGTGTCGATCACGAAGCGGTCGCTGATTTTTTCGCCCGTCAGAGCCTCGGCTGGAGTGTGCGAAGGCAGGTCGGTTGCGACCACGCGCACGCGGTAGCCGCCATCCGGAATGCTGTCCGTATCGAAGCTCCACGCTTTTTCGCTGAGGTTGCTCTGGAGACGCCGCCAGACCTGCTCATGGTCACCGCGCAGATAGAGATCGTAAGCCAGCGTGTCGTCGTTGTCGTCATGCGCTGCCCAGCGGACGGTCACAGCCCTCGCATCCTTCTGCGCCTGCAGCGGAGAGCTGCTGGTCGATCCGCCATCGTTGTTTGCACTGCCGTCGCTGGACGGGAAACTGATGTTCACGGTCTGCGATGCGGAGGATTGCGGCTGAGGCGTATAGCGCGCACCGGGCACCACGACAATCGCATCGACCGTGGGGGCGGAGTTCACTGGCAGGTAGTTTACGCCGACGCCGGCCAGTTGTCCGCCCGGATCGAGGATAGCCTTCCACTGAAGATAACGCCCCGGCGGCGAATCGATCTGGCTCCCGTTGAGCGGCTTCCAGTCGGACCATCCCCAGTTGCTCTCCTTGCGTATGGGCTGATCCACGTTTCCGGAGCGCGTGAAAAGGTGATATCCCTTTGACTCCGGATCCACCTCGATGCGGCCCCAGCGAGCGAGCGCTCCGGCATCGAGCAGGTCGCTGGCATAGGCGTGTTCGGTGGTGGCGCCGCCATCGGCAAGATGATAGACCTGGCCCGGATTGGCGGTGGCGATCAGCCATCCATCGCGAGCGGTGGAAATTGCCAGCGCCTGCTGCGCGTTGACGTGGGCAAGATCGCGCTCACCGCCATCCGGCTGGAGCAGCAGAATCCTGCCCTGATTGCCGGTTGCGGCCAGCAGTCCGTCGGGTGTAGCCGTCAGGCTGTAGACGATTTCATCGTGGCCTTGCCACACCTTGCGCGGCGCGGCGTGGGCCGTCAGCGCATAGATTTCGGTGCCATCGGGCAGGGTGGTGCTGGCATTGGCCGCCTGCACAGAGCCTGGCTGGTTGAACGAGATCGTGATGCTGGGGCTGCCGCTGGAGATGGGCAGGGCAGGCAATGGGCTGCGCGATTTGTCGCCCGCGTCGGCGGCCCAAAGGGTGCCGCTGGTATCGACGGCAAGTGCGGTGATCTCGCGGTGAGGTGCGGCAAAAAGTACAAAACCCTTGCCGCTCGGGCTGATGCGATAGACCAGTCCGGAGCCATCGCTGCCCGCGATCAGGTTGCCGTCCTTGTCCCATGCCAAAGCACGGATATGCTGCTCATCGGTTACAAAAAAAGCTTGCGCTGCTGGCTCGGCATGGGCGGAATCAGGATGTGCAGAATCAGGATGTGCAGAATCAGGGCGTGTCAGGTCCAGGCGATAGATTACGCCCGGTCCTCCGGTTGCCATGTAGAGGCGTCCGGCAGCGTCAAAGGTCATCGCCCAGATGTAGTGTGCGTGTGTGGCAGATTTTGCGTTGTCGGCGTCAGTTTTCCTGGCCGCGCTGGTGTCGTCCAGAGTGCCATGGTCAAAATCACTGAGGTCAAAGATTGGCCTGGTTGTGGCTGCGTCCACCGGCAGCTTGGCATCGGGATTGAGCCGGTAGACTCGACCATCCGGCATGGTCGCGGCATAGAGAGCGCCATCCGGACCCAGCGCCAGCGACTGCACGGCCAGGGCTTTGGTCATCAGCAGGGTGGTTGCGGTCTTTCCGTCTGCGCTCAGCCGCTGCACGGTGGCGGGTGAGCCGGTGGCGACGAAGATGTCTCCATTTTTGCCGGGGACAGCGGCCCAGACAAATGTCGAGGAGGTTGTGCGCAGCAGCGTGGCGAGTGGGCCGCGGCGCAGCACACCGTCTGAGGCGACAGAGACGCCGAGCGGCGTTCCTTTTTCCAGCTCCGCGGCCTGTGACTGTGTCCAAAGCTGGGTGCCTTGCGCGTGACCTGTCAAAACGAGCAACGCGGACAGAAGCGTCAGGGAGGGAACCACTCGACAGGTCGAAGCGACTACAGAACCCAGGGCTGCGAAAAACACACTGCGAAAAGAATTCATGCTGAGGCTGAGTGTACTAGAGCGCGTTTCCTCTGTGCCAAACAGCCCTGGAATCAGTTTGTCAGCACGGCGCGATATCGCACCTTGTTTTTCTTCACCTTTTCAAGAGCCTCGTTGGCCTTATGCATGGGAAACGACTCGGTCTGGGCCTTGACGCCGTGTCGCGCAGCTACATCCAGCATCTCTCGCAGCCGATGCGGACTGCCGATGGGGCTGCCCGTGATGGTGCGCACGCCGGAGATCAGCGGAAAGGCATGAACGGTGACCGGCGAGGGGGGCACACCGACAAAACAAAGCGTTCCGGTCGGTCGCAGGGCGTGGACGTAGCTCATCCAGTCCTGATCGGCGTTGATGGTGCTCAGGATGAAGTCGAAGCGTCCGGCAACTTCACGCATGGCCTTGGTTTCGCGGGTGTTTACGAAGTGGTGAGCACCCAGCGCGCGCGCCTCGTCTTCCTTGGCTGCGGAGGTGGAAAAGGCCGTGACTTCGGCCCCAAAAACCCGTGCGAACTGCAACGCGATGTGTCCCAGACCACCGATGCCGACGATGCCGACGCGGGAAGAGGGATTGATGCCGTGGATGCGCAGCGGATTGTAGACGGTGATGCCGCCACAGAGCAGCGGGGCGGCGTTTTCGCTGGCCAGCGCGTCTGGAACCGGCACGGCAAAGCGAGCATTCACGCGGACCGCATCGGCATAACCACCGTGACGATGGACGCAGGTTGCCTCGGCGGAAGGGCACAGATTCTCCATCCCCTGGGTGCACCACTCGCACAGTCCGCAGGAGTTGGACTGCCAGCCGACGCCGACGCGCTGGCCCACGGAAATGGACTTGACCTCAGAGCCGACGGCGGTCACCTTCCCAATGATCTCGTGGCCAGGAATGAACGGGAACTGGCTGATGCCCCAGTCGTTGGCGATCAGGTGCAGATCGCTGTGACAGACACCGCAGTGTGAGATTTGTATCTCCACTTCCTGCGCCCTCAGTTCGCCCGGATTGTAGCGAAACGTTAACAGCTCCGCGCCAGCGGCGTGGGCTGCAAGTCCTTGAATTTGTTTCATCGCAATTCCCCGATAAGCCTCGAAAAAAATACCCAAAAAGAAGCGGCTGCTGGAACGGGGTGGAGGGATTGCCCGGTGGGTTGCAGCCGTAACTCAACTCGTCCTAGTGTAACCCGCCGCCGGCTTCCACGTGCACGGGAATAGTCTGATATCCAGTGAGCACCCCATCGACGGGTTTGCTGGTGGCCAGGTCCAGGGATTCTCCCTGCAGCCCGGCAGCGGATCTTTGGTGCATTGGCTCCAACGCGTTGGCCAGAGAAAGTGGAATAGAATCCAGAATCTGACCTTCCATCGAGGCCTCTGCTTCAGGCAGCAGCAGGCTTAGATAGAGTCTGTCGGCGGGGTGGCGCACACGCAGACGAGCCACGGTTGCCGCAAAGCCGCCCTGTTCCTTGCCGGGAGCGGTGGCGTCGAGCGTGCGGTCGAGCGTAGCACCATTGCTCACCAGCAGGCGAAGCGTTCCAGGAGGCAGATTGGCTGGGATCCTGGCAGAAAGTTGCATGGTATGCGCTGGCTGTTGCCAACGGTGGATCGTCGCTTCCAGCGTCACCGTGTCTCCGGCATGGACGATGCCGGAGGAGAGCAGCCGAACGCTGTCCAGCGTAGTGGTGCGGTTCCCCGCCAATGCGTCCACATGCAGGTCGATGCTTTGAATCGCGTTGCTGGCTGCGTTGCGGAGCGGGCTGGCATAGAGCTGGTCAAAGACGCTGCCGACGCCAATGGCCGCGGCAAGTTGCGGAGCCATGGTGATGGCAGGCGCGCCCCATGCGTCCACAGGTACGGGGGGCAATCCAGCCAGATGAATCAATCCGGTTACGTGATAGGTGGTCTGCGCCGTGCTCAGGTTGGTCTGAAGCAGCATCTGATAGACCGAGACCAGCAGCGCTGAAGCCGTCATGGTGGGCAGATTCAGAATCTCCACATGATGGGTGACCGTGTGTGCTCCCGAGGAGACAGTCATGGCCAGCGGAATCATTCGGGCACTTGCGCCGAGCACGCCGGAGATGGCCGCATCGCGATCCTCGGTGAAAGCTCCGATGGTTGCGCCTGTGTTGATGATCTTGAAGGCGTTCAACGGCGACGGCAGGGTGGCGACCACCTCAGCGCGCGTCATCGGGACCGAGATTTCTCCCGACTGGAAGATCGGGTGACCGCAGGCCAGCAGCCGATGCGGATCGACATAGGTGACGGTGCAGGTGGCGGCAATCTCCATGTCTCCGCGGACCAGCAGGAGACTGACGGCGGAGCCAGGCAGAACTGGAGAGGATTTCTCAGCCGCAGCGCCTCCTGATCCAAGCGGACCTCCAGCGGCAATCTGTTCCAGGCCCGTACCCGCCATGCGTTTCCGCCACAGTTGAACTGCTTCGGCAGAGAAGCCACTCATCAGCAGGGGCGTTTCCATGGCCTGCATGGGAGCGTTGTCGAGTGAGTCTTCTGCCATCGCCGACGAATTTTCCGCCTGGATGGGAAGCGGCGTCAGGTTGCGCACCTCCAGCATCTGCTCGATTGGAGTGATGCCGGCAATGGGTTCCTTGCTGAACTGGCCAATGCGGTAGGACAACGCGCCGAGCAGCTTGCCGTCAATATAGACGGGACTGCCGCTCATGCCGGCCACAACGCCCGTGTACTCCGGTTTCTTGCCCACCAGACGGCCCAGAATGAGGTCGCGCCCCGGTCCGCGCGCGCCTCGCAGAACACCCAGAATCTCCACCTGCATTGGCTCCGGCTGTGTGCCTTCAAAGACCGTCCAGGCTGTGCCCATCAGTCCGCGATGCACATCGTCGAGCGGAAAAACACCCACGGTGGATGGCGGTGGAGTTTGCGTCAAGTTCGAGACAGGCGTGGATGCTGCGTCGGATTTCGGCATGGATCGAGCCGGTGCACTGGTCGTGGCTACGAGCGCACTCAAGCCGATTGCAAGGCTGGCAAAGATGCGCTTGCGTTTGCGTCCGGTTGAAACCACGCCAAAATTTGCCTTCACAAAAGTACTCACGTCTACTACTGTAGACGGCAGGACGGCTTTTCGCCGACCGAAGCGCGCTTTTGTGATCTTGGTGGCTGGAAAGGCCTGCTCGAACTCTGCGGACGGAGCATTCTCAGTGATTCGCTCGACAGGAAAAGGCTTGATGATTGCGGTGCTGCTGGCCGGTGCTGTTGGCAGCAACGGTGTTCCCTGGGCTGCTTGTCAAACGGCGACCTTTGCGCTGGAGCCTGACGGCGCGCCTCAAAACGCAGCGTCCGGCTCCAGCGCTTCTGATGCAGGGCAGCAGCCGGACAACGGTGGGCCGGTGTTGAAGCGCAAGCAGCATCCGGAAGATTCCGAGCCAACTCCAGATAGCCAGCCATCGCCCGCCTCGCAGACGGATACTGCCGCGCAGCCATCTCCGGCGGGGCAAAGCTCCGCATCCCACGCCACGCCCACGCTGACGCATCCCGCAGCGCAGCCGTCGGCACCGGACGATGACTCCGGCCCGGACAGCGAAGCCAATGGTATCGTGGTGCCCCGGCTCAAGCGCAAAGCGGAAGATGAGCCACCACCGCCGCCTCCTGCGCCGGTTGTCAGGAATCCGCCCGGACTCGGCAACCTGACGCTTCAGGTCGAGGTGCCCGAGGTCACGGTTGATATCGGCGTTCTGCTGCAAAAGACGCATCAGTTCATCCCCAGTTTGAAGGCGTCCAATTTTGTTGTCTATGAGGACGGTGAGCCGCAGAAGATCATTCGCTTCAAGCGCGTGGAGGCTCCGATTACGGCGCTGATCCTGGCTGAATTTGCCTCCACCAACTATCAGTTCATCTATGACATGCGGAATGCCGCCTGGGCCTTTGCGCAGCAGTTGCGACCCCAGGATTATGTTGCGCTGATGACCTATGACATGCGGACACAGATTGTGACCGACTTTACGCAGGATAAAAATCAGCTTCTGGAAGGCATCAGCGACCTGACCATTCCGGGCTTTACGGAGCGCGACCTCTTTGACGCTCTCTATGAGGCGTTGGATCGCATGACGCGCATCGAAGGACAGAAATATATTCTGCTCATCAGCTCGGGTCGCGATACGTTTTCTCGGGTCACGCTGGACAAGATTTTGCAGAAGATTCGCGAGACTCCCAACGTGACGATTTTTTCCATCTCGACTGGCGGCTTTCTGCGCGCAATGGTCGAGGGCAGTCTGCGTTTTGCCCGGTCGGATATCAACTATCTTCAGGCCGACAACCAGATGCAGACCTTTGCGCGTATGACGGGCGGCATGTTTTTCGCGCCGCGCTTCGAGGGCGAACTGCCGGACGATGTGCGAGCGATCAACGAGGCCATTCGCTCAAAGTATGAGATTGTCTATCACCCCACCAACAGCAAACAGGATGGCACCTATCGGAAGATTCAGGTCGAACTGGTGGATGACGAGGGCCGCCCGATGCAGTTTCAGGACCAGAAACACCATCCGCTCAAGTACGACCTGATCTATCGCAGCGGCTATCGCGCGCAGCAGCAGGTGGAGTAGAGCGTGCATCCTCTTCCGGGGGAAGCACGCTCCAACACAAGGCCCCTCCACACTTAGCGGACCTATATCTGTAGTTCACGCTGCTGCACTTCGTGATGCAGGCTCACCCAAAGAGTGATTTAGCCGCATCCCAGGCGTAGTAGGCAATCACGGCCGCCGTCATCAGCGCGGTCAAAGCCACGCTCACCCGAACGACCGGTTCAATGCGATTGACCCGCGAGACAATTGCGCTCTGAACCGCCTTTTCGTGATCAAAGGCCTCGTCCAGAAAGATCTGTCCCTCTTCGTCGCGCGTCAGCGACGTGCGATAGCCATACAGCGCCAGGGTTATAACCGCCACCACACCCCATGCAATCCACAGTACAGGAATGATGTGCATACGCTTCCTCCATGCCCCACGCGGGGATCGGTACGGAACCGGTTGCACTGCCGTGTTTCGCTCACTGGAAAATCTGCAAGCTTACAGCACAATTCCAGCACGGCAAAGGCAGCCGGTGCCGCCCGGCTTACCACTATAGCCTTACTTTGCACGGGTTGCACGGATTTTTCCGTGATTGCTGTCACAGAGGACTCGCGAAGGCGACATCTCGGGATTGTTTCACGCATCTGGCGGGCGAAGAAAAGTGCGAAATTGAAACTTCCCGTGTCGGAGACGCATCCCATAAAGTGAATGCGGACCAAAATGCTCTTGATTTTGCGCCGAAAACAGCGATAAAGTGAAGACAGGCGTGAACTCCAAGCGAGACGCCGCAGGCAAGTCCGATCCAAGGGAGAACACTATGGCCACTGCAATCGAACCAATGATGCCAGAGACGAAATCGCAACCTCTGAACATGACCCCGGCGGCGATCGCTAAAGTTCGCGAGATTATGGCGACTCAGGATCCAATTCCGGCGGGTCTTCGCGTTGGCGTGGTAGGGGGTGGCTGTTCGGGCTTTCAGTACTCCATGGCCTTTGAAAATCAGTCTGGAATGATGGACAAGGTCTTTACCTATGACGGACTGAAGGTCTTTATCGACTCGACTTCGCTCATGTACCTGAACAACTGCGTTGTCGATTATGTCGAGACGCTGGAAGCAGCCGGTTTCAAGTTTGAAAATCCGAACGTGAAGAGCACATGCGGCTGCGGTTCCTCGTTCAGCGTCTAAGTTCAGCGTCTAAGCTGGAAACGAGCCATGGGAAACCCCAGCAGTTCTGAAACAAAAGCGCCACCCAAGCCGGTGGCGCTTTTGCTTTGGCCGAAAGCGCGAACTACTGCGGCTGGGAGGGTGTCGTTGGCGAGGAACTACCGCCGAATCCGCTCGATGAACTACCTCCAAAGGTGGATGAGGGACCACTGCTGAATCCTGACGACGGGCTGGAGCCGAAACCGCTTGACCCCGCAGCGCCCGGCACAGCGCCCGACGTGGAACTGCCACCGAAGGTCGTTGCACTGGTGCTTCCGGCGGCTGGGATGGGCTGGCCCAGCGCGGCATTGCCGGAAAGAAACTGCTCCGCCATTGGATCGTAGTAGAACTCCCACTCGTTGAAGTGCTTCTGCTTCTTGAACTCCAGAATGGCCAGCTTGTTGCTCGGGATTTTGAAGCCGATGATGCCCGCTCCGCCAAAGGTCTGGGAGCTGCCGCTGCTGCCAAAGTCCGATGGAGAGTTGCTGCCGAAGGAACTGCCGCCGGTAGGGGAACTGCCTGCTGCTCCGCCGGGTCCATTGCCTGCTGCACCGCCCGGTCCGCTGGTTGCGCCGCCCATGCCGGAGCCAAGCGAAAAGCCGGATGATGTTGAATTACCCGCGCTCGCCATGGAAGCACCAGCATTACTATTCCCGCCGCTCGGTCCCACGCCACCGATGCTGGATGCCCCGCCTGCACCTGCACCGGCCAAAGGCTGGCCAAAGAAGCCGAGGATGGGTGTTTTGGCCTCGCCAAAGTGGATGGGAACCCAATCATCCTTGCCGGTGATGGGATCCTTGTAGCGCTTGCGCAGAAAGCGAACATCGTTGGTTTTGACCAGCGCGTCGATGGTGGGCGGATACGCCCCGAATTTGCGGTAATACAGCTGAACTGCGCGCTGGTACTGCAATCCACGCTGGATCAGCTCTCGCTCATGGTCGCGCTCGATGTCGGAGGCCATGCGCGAAGCCGCGACGGAGAGCGATATCGCCAGCAGGAAAGACATGAACAGGACTGCCAGCAGAACGTAACCGGCCTCTCGCGGTCGGCGCGCAACCACGCCAGTCTTCCTGCGGTGAGATGCATCCGCGGGCTGAAAAAGAGACCTCATTCCTAGTTAGACTCCAGCGGCAACGTCTCGGTGTTGTTGTAGCCCAGATCGGTCACCTGCACTCCAGTGGGCGTAATGCTGACTACCTTGAAACGATGATCGACGATCTCACCCACCCCGGCATCGAAAATATCTTCTCCATGCAGCAGAAACGCTCGCCGCGTTCCGTTCTTAGCCACTGAATAGCCAAAGAACTTCAGGTCGATGGCCGGTGGACGCGGCGCGGGTGGAGGTGTGTAAACAGGTGCTCTGCTCGGGTCAGGACGCGCCGAGGCAAGCGTCTTCTCGATGCGCACCGGTGGCGCAGAATCCATGGAAAAAATATTGCGCCCGGTGCCGGCATATTCGATGGACTCGCTGGCTGCCAGCTGCTCCAGGTGCAGCGTCGGGTCCAGATTCATGGTGGGCACTTTGCGCGCCTCACCCGTGTCTTCACCGGAGGCTGCGTCGGTTTTTGGAGTTCTTCGAGCGCTGGGTGAGGGTGCCGCAGGTGCAGGCGCAGCCGTCTGCGGATGCGGTGGACCGCTCAGCAACTGAGTGAGGCCAAGGTAAACGACCACCGCGAGCAGGATGGCTGCAATCACCACATTGCGCTTGTTTTCCGTGCCCAGCTTGACGGCCATCTCAGTTGCCCTCCTGCTGCGCGGGAGCGTCGGCGGCTCCGGTCGTCGCATCCGTGGGGTGGTCGTGGGCGAGCGGCAGACCGCTGGCGGCAGCATCCGCCGGTCGCAGCCAGGTGGACATCTGCAAGCGGAGCGCGACCTGACCGTTCTGCTGACCGGTGAGCGCCATCGCGCGAATGATGAAAAATGTCTTGCTGCGCTCCACACCGTTGATGAAGCGCATGATCGAGGGATAATCACCGCTCAGTCCTGCGTCCATGCGAATCTCGGTCAGGTCCACCGATCCCGGCGCCTGCGAATACTCCACGCGAGTCAGCCGGACCGGCGCCTGCGAGGCAAGTGTGCCCAGCTCATTGGCAATCGAAGAGTAGCTGGGCGGAATGCGATCGAGATAGAACTGATCGATCTGCTTCCGCGAAGCGACTACGCGCGTATCCAGCCCTTGAAGCGGCTTGAGCTGAATTTGCAGCGTTCGCATCTGTGCCTGAATGCTGGCCAACTCATCCTGGCTGCTGGCGCTGGTGGTTCTCCAATCCAGCAGCACGCGCACACTGAGCAGGAGGGTGAGTATCGCCATGGCAGCAAAAAGCACAACATGCAGCCCCAGCATGGAGAAAAGAAACTTGCGGGCCGCCTGGATGCGTGGGTTCGTGGAGTTCGCCGTGCTCATCGTGGCACCGCCGTTCCCGGCCGTGGCTGCATCGGTCTGCCATGCAGCCGCACCGCTCCTGCTGCCGGAGATTTTGTCGCGACAGAGTGTCTGGCCTGTGTCGCGGATGTTATCTTTGCGGTCACCGTCGGCTGAGCGTTGGGATGCAATCGAGCGGCAATCTCCGCTTTGCGTTCAGCAGGTGTGGCCTGGCTGTACTCAGCCAGCAGATCAAAGTTGACCAACTGCGGAGCATTCACCGGCTGCACACCGTTCGGTCCATTTTCGCTGGTGGCGTTTTCTCCCACAATGCGCGGATGAACAAAGCGCGGAGAATGCTCCATGGCGCGCAGCAGATCCACCACCGGACCTCGTTGTCCGGTCACGCGAAGACGAAGCGTCAGCCGACCCTGCTTGTCGCGCACCGGTTCAATGGCGGTTACCTGCACGCCGGCAGGCAGCGTCGTTTCCATGTCTTCCATGGTCTCGGTCCAGGAGAAAGACTTCTCATCGAAGAGGTGGTTCAGGTAGTCGGCCTGGGTGAGCACGCGCGCATTGGCGGGAAGCTGCATACTGGTGCGATCCGCCAGCTCCTGCTGCTGGAGTCGTGTCAGCGAACTTTGCAGGCGAGCGCGCCTGGCTTCCATGCGTAATGCGGACTGGTGAAAGTGGAGCATTCCCAGTGCGAGCAAAGCCAGCAGCAAAGCCATGACGGCCATGCCCATCCGCAACTGACGGATCATCGGACGATGATCCGTGTAGGGGCGCGAGGCGAGATTGAGCGTGATCTGCATGGTTCAGCGCGCTCCCGTCAGGGTTGCGCCCACTGCGCTGGCAAGGCCGGAAAGGTTAACTCCGATCAGGCCGGGTGTGGCGTCGAGATCGATGATCGGGTCCACCGTGAAAGAAGATTCCGCCGTGAAGGATTCTGCCAAGATCGCGGCAAACTCCGGCGCGGGCAACGCTCCGGCATAGAGCAGGCGACTGGGCGCAGCGCGCAGAGTGTCTTCAAAAAACGCACAGGCTACGGCGATCGCGCGCTGAATCTCTGCGCGATGCGCGGCTGCTTCCGCAGGCAGGTCGCTCGAACGATAGAGCAGAAAATCGCTGCCAGCGACGATGGCGATGGTCAGAGTGTGGATGCTGTGAAAAGCAACAAGCTCGGCCTGCTGGCTTTGCAGCGCGCAAAGAGTTGCCAGCGACGCGGGCAACATGACGCCAGGCTCCAGCCCGGCGCCGCGCGCTGCTGCTTCATATTCATCGCGCACCGCGCCCGGCATCAGAATCGCCAGAATCTTCCATGGCGATTCGGTGCGCGATGAGCCTTCGCTGAGTACCTGAAAGCTGAGTGCGGCGTGTTCCACGTCAAAGGATACGGATTTCCGCAGACGAAAGCGGAGGATGGGAATGGCCTCTTCACGTCGAGCAGGAAAGGTGTCGAAGTCCAGCAGAAAGACGCGCACTGCGGCATCCGGAACAACCATGGTCGCTGCACGACCACGAGTTTCCACGCGAGCCAGCACGGCGCGAATGGCCGCGACGATCTCTGCCGGCTGAGCCAGGTTAATCTCAGTAATTCCTGGTTGGATTGCTCCCTCCGGCAGTGTGGCTCCGGCGAGCTTCGTGGTGCCGATCTCTGGTCCTGCGGTTCCGACGACGATGCCCTCTGGTCCCAGTGCAATGGCCACAGGCGGACGCAATCCCGCCGAGGCGGCACGCAAGGCTGAGAGTGAAAAAGGAATCGAAATCGGACTCACTAGCGCGATGCCTCAATGAATGTGACCTTGTTGATTTCCTTGAGCGTAGTGAAGCCGCGCCGGACGCGGTCCAGTGCGGATTCGCGCAGAAAGCTCATGCCCTCGCGTTGTGCCTGTCTCCGTACTTCCGATGTTGGCTTCTTGTCCAGAATCAGCTCCCGAATCGTATCCGTCAAATCCAGCAGCTCATGGATGGCGGTGCGGCCTCGATATCCCGTTCCGCCGCATTCAATGCAACCGGCTCCCTCGTGAAATTCAAAGTTGCGCCACTCTTCCGGATCGAGTCCGCTTTGGATCAGCTCTTCGTCAGTGTGGCGCACCGTTACCGTGCAATGCGAACAGATGGTACGCACCAGTCGCTGCGCCAGAATGCAGTTCAATGCGGAGACGAAGTTGTATGCCTCGACGCCCATGTTCAGGAATCGTCCCAGTACATCGACGACGTTGTTGGCATGTACGGTGGTGAAGACCAGGTGCCCGGTGAGTGCGGAGTTGATGGCGATCTGCGCTGTCTCCGCATCGCGAATCTCGCCCACCAGAATCTTGTCCGGATCGTGGCGCAGAATCGAGCGCAGTCCGCGCGCAAAGGTCAATCCTTTTTTCTCGTTCACCGGAATCTGCGTGATACCGCGGATTTGATACTCGACCGGGTCTTCGATCGTGATGATCTTTTCTTCATCGCTTTTGATCTCGTTCAGCGCGGCATAGAGCGTGGTCGTTTTGCCGGATCCAGTAGGTCCGGTGACCAGCACCATGCCGTATGGTTCGCGAATGTAGCGGCGGAATCGGCGCAGGTCTTCTTCGGCAAAGCCCACCACTTCCAGTGTGAGGTTGCGAAACTTCTCGCTCATCGATTCTTTGTCGAGCACGCGTAGAACGGCATTTTCTCCATGAACGGTGGGCATGATCGAAACACGGAAATCGATCAGACGACCCTTGTAGCGCACGCGAAATCGACCGTCCTGCGGCACGCGGCGCTCGGCAATGTCCAACTCGCTCATGATCTTGATACGCGAAAGAATGGTTGAGTGGTGTTCGCGCGCGATCGGCGCCATGGCTGGCTGCAAGACGCCGTCGATGCGGTACTTGACCAGCAATGAATCGTCGTAGGTTTCAATGTGAACGTCGGAGGCGCGTCGTTCAAGCGCGGTGAAGATCGTAGTGTCCACCAGACGGATGATGGGGCTGAGATCTTCGTCGGAGGCAAGCTTCTCGATCGAAATGCTTTCGTCGGGATTCTCTTCGCTGGAGATGACGTCGAAAGTCAGCCCCTCACTGGCCTCGTCCAGCACGCGCTGCGACTGTTCGGTCTTCTTGAGCAGGTCATTGATCTGCGAGAGTGTGGCCACGCGCGGCTCAATGCGGCAGCCCAGCAGTCCTGCAATCTCGTCCAGCACCATCAGACGAGAGGGGTCGCTGACGGCGATCACCAGCGTATCGTCGCGCTGCTCCAGCGGCACAAAGTTATAGCGAAACATCAGTTCCACCGGAACGGTTCGCAGCAAATCATGCTGAATCTTGAAGTGCTTGAGATCGGCAAACTCCGCGCGATAGCGCCGCGCCAGCTTCTCGGCCCATGCGCGCTCATCCGGAGCGTCCAGCGAAGAATGGGGCAAGGGAACTGGAACGGTCGTCGGCGACGGAAGCGGTGCTGCGGCAGTTGGGCTGCTCGGTGCGGCTTCGGGATTGGCGATGATTTCGGGCATGGGTATCTCGCTAGTGTGAGAACTGCTGAATCTGTCCGAGTGAGAAGATCGGCAGGTACAAAGCAATCAAAATGATGACGACAAAGACGCCCATCACCAACAGGATGACTGGTTCAATCAGCGCCATGGCAGCGGTCAGATTGGTCTCCACATCTTCCTCAAAAAACTCCGAGACAGAGTTCAGCATCTGGGGCAATGCGCCGGTCTGTTCGCCGACAGAGATCATCTCGATGGCAACGCCGGGAAAAACCCCGGTAGCCTGCAATGAGTCGGCAAGATTCTTGCCCTCGCGCACACGAACGACTGCGGAGAAAACAGCTTTGGCAATCCGATTGGAAGCAATGGAGCGAGCCGCGGTCTCGAGCGATGGCACCAGCGGCAGCCCGCCGGTCAGCAGCGTGGAGAGCGTCCGGCCAAAGAGCGCCACCTGGTACTTGATCCAGATTTTGCCAAAGATAGGCAAGTGAATACGCACACCATCCACCAGGTCGCGTCCCGTGTCGGTTCGTGCATAGCGGCGTGCCACAAAACCCAACGCAATCAGCACCAGCCCAACCCACGGACCTTTGTGCTGCGCCTGCTTGCCAAAGGCGAGCAGCTCGACAGTGAGCCAGGGAAGGTGTGATCCCATCTGGTCGTAAAGCGTGGCAAAGCTGGGAACGACAAACGTGATGAGGAAGATAAAGAGCGCAATCACGATGCAGATGAGCACGGTAGGGTAGATCAGCGACGCCGTCAGCTTCTTGCGGAAGGTGAGCGAGATACGCTGAAAACTGACAAATCGCTCCAGCACCTCCTGCAAGTTGCCGGAGCGTTCTCCGGCCAGCAATGTTGTTGTGTACATGACGGGGAATCCACCCTGCGCTTCAAATGCCGTGGATAGAGCTTCGCCGGTCTTTACGCGATCTGTCACATTGAGCAGTTGTCCGGCAAAGTGTGGATTGCGCTGATTCTTCGCCAGCATCTCCAGGGATCCGTGAATGGGCAGTCCAGCTCGAATCAAGGTGAGGAACTGCTGATTGAAGATGAGAAAAGGCTCAAGTTTGGTCTTTTTCTTGCGGTTTCCAAATCCACCCTTGGGGTGTACATGAAAAACATGATATCCGGCATGAGTGAAGCGTTGACGCAGCTCCTCGGCAGAGGCAGCAACATGCGTCTGCTCTTGAACGCGACCGCGTTCATCCGCCAGTTTGATCACAAATTCAGCCATAGATTCCGTCTATCGCAAGGGTATCAGCTTCCATTCCAACCTGATGGATGGACGCAGATTCGGGTCGGAACGCTCAGTGCTACCCCAACTGCTTTGGCTCAATATCCGTTTGCCACCAGCCACGATTCGGTCAGGTCAAAACCGTTCGCGGATTTCAGCCCGGAATCCGAGGAGGCTCCTCCTCCGGCATTGCGTAGCGCAGCGGACTTGATGAGAATATCGGCCTCCAGATTGACGGCTGATCCGGCGACCAGACTGTGCAGATTGGTTCGCGACCAGGTCAGGGGCAGGATGGCAATCTCAATTGTTTCGCCACCGTTGGGAATATCCGTTGCAGCAATCGTCAGGCTGATCCCTTCCACGGCGACCGAGCCTTTGGGAATCATGTAGGCGCGGAGTGCCTCGGGCACGCGAATCGCCATGCGCCAGTCCGTTGTGGCAGCGTCGAAATGCTCACTCTCCTGCGACCGTGTAGGCACCAGCGAAACCAGGGTTCCGGTACCGTCCACGTGGCCCTGCACGACATGCCCCCCCAGCGGAGCGCCTGCCGCCGTTGGCAGCTCCAGATTTACCAGTGCTCCGGGGACCAGCTGTGTCAGTGTCGTCCGAGCGATCGTCTCTGCCGCCAGATCCGCATGAAAGTAGCGCTCGTTCACATCCAGAGCGGTCAGGCAAACCCCGGAAACAGCCAGCGAATCGCCTTCACGCAACTGTCCAGCAATGCCCGGGCACTCCACTGTCAGCCTTTGCACTGCGCCGTGTGGCTCCATGCTGACGATGCGCCCGGTCTGCTCAATGATTCCTGTGAACATGTACTAAGTCTATCGTCCCTGAACCATGACCGGCCAGGGGTTTCGCAGCAAACTGCCCAGTCGCAGGTCTGGTCCGCAGGTGGTCCAGATTGCGTTTGGCAGCGAGAGGGCAGCTGCCATTGCGTCCCATGCAGGACGCGCGTCATCACCCAGAATCGTTGGCGCCACAAAACACTCCAGTCGATCTACCAGGCCGCTTTTCAGCAGTGCCGTATTCAGCCCGGTTCCAGCCTCGACCATCACGCTCAAAATCGCTTCCGCTCCAAGCTTTTGCAGCACGTCTTCCAGAAGCAGTTTTCCATGCGGCGCGGGCACAAACTGCTCCACGCGCACGCCGCACTCACGCAACTGCCTCATGCGGCTCTCGTTTCTGCTCAGCGTGCACACCAGCACATCTTCTTCAGCCGTCTTCACCAACTTTGACGTAAGCGGCAGGCGCAGCGCAGAATCCAGAATTACGCGAAGCAGTCTGCGCCGACGTGGCAATCCGCTCCGATCCGTCAACAGTGGATCATCCGCCAGCACGGTTCCAATTCCAGTCAGGATGGCATCCGCCGCATGGCGCATCTGCTGGACTTCGGCGCGCGCAACCTCAGAGGTAATCCAATGCGGAGCTGTCGATGAAGATTTCTGCTGCTTCATGGCTGGGGCGATGCGTCCATCCAGCGTCATCGCCACCTTCAGTGTCAGGAATGGCCGCCCATGCTGGATCCAGCGTGCAAATGCTTCGTTGATATGCTGCGCCTCCGTTTGCATCAGCCCACACTCAACCTCAATGCCAGCCGCGCAGAGCATCCCGATGCCGCTTCCTGCCACCAGAGGATTAGGATCTTCGGTCGCAACCACTACGCGAGCTACTCCAGCATCGATCAGTGCTTGCGCGCAGGGGCCTGTGCGTCCAGTGTGGCTGCACGGCTCCAGCGTGACGTAGGCGGTTGCGCCGCGTACTCGTGTGCCAGCCTGCCGCAGGGCAACGATCTCCGCATGTTCTCGCCGCGCATACTCGTGCCATCCTTCGCCGATCAGTACCCCATGCTCATCCACCAGCACGGCACCAACCACAGGATTGGGCGATGCCAGACCTATGCCCCGCTGCGCCAGCACCAGCGCACGCTGCATCCAGCGGTGTGTCTGGTTGTCCTGTGATTGAGCCAAATCCTGCATGGGGAAAAATCCTTCGGCATGCCTGTGATGCCCGTGACGCTCAACCTGAAAACAACAATGCAGCGGCCTAGCCGAGCAGCGAATCGACAAAACTGCCGGCATCAAACGGCAAAATATCTTCCAGTTTCTCGCCTACGCCCACAAATCGCACCGGCAGATTCATCTCGCGCGCAATCGCCACAGCGATGCCGCCTTTGGCCGTTCCGTCCAGCTTGGTCAGCACGATACCGGTAACTCCGGCAACCTCGGCAAACAGACGCGCTTGCTGCAATCCGTTCTGCCCCGTCGTCGCATCCATCACCAGCAGCACCTCGTGAGGTGCGCCGGGAATCAAGCGTGCTGCTGTGCGACGCATCTTCCCTAGCTCGTCCATCAATCCGCTCTTGGTGTGCAGCCTTCCCGCTGTATCTACGATCAGCATGTCCAGGCTGCGCGCCTTGGCCGCAGTCATGGAATCGAATAACACCGCCGAGGGATCGCCCCCTTGTTTTGTGCGTATCAGCTCCACTCCGGAACGAACTGACCACACTTCAAGTTGCTCAATCGCCGCAGCGCGAAAAGTATCTGCAGCACAAAGCAGAACGGACTTTCCCTGGTTACGATAGAGTGCGGCCAGCTTTCCACTGGTCGTCGTTTTTCCTGTCCCGTTCACACCCACCAGAAAGACCACAGTCAGCGGCGGATTGGAGATTCCTTCATGAAGCGGCGGAGAAAGCAAAATCCTATGCAGTTGCTCTCGCAGAAGTTGACGCAACTGCTCACCGCTTTCAATTCCTTGCCGGCGTGCGCGATCACGCAATTCATCCAGAATGGCAGTTGTCGTCGCCAGTCCAAGATCGCTTGTGAGTAATGCGGCCTCCAGCCGTTGCAATGCGTCTTCATCGACGCTGCGCGTCATGGCCAGCACGTCTTCGAGCTTTGACGCCAGCGATTCTCGCGTGCGAGTTACGGCCTGCTTCATCCGCGACAACAGGCTCATTGACTCCACCTGTGCTGCCGACGGCTCGGCGGATTCCGGGGCAGACTCGTTTTTTTTGTTACCAAAGAAGCGAGAGATCATTATGAGTTATCCGGTGAAAATGCGCTATCGATCCAGCTTAGCTTTCCTTGCGATACAGCAGGTCATACATCGCTCGGCGCCGTGCAGCGTTCACTTCGCTTGCGCTCTCTGCTGCGGCCAGCATCGGATCGCCACCGGCATCACCCTCTTCCGGCTCGCTGCACGCTGGGCAGCGGTTGGCAAAGCCCGGTTTGTCTGGCCTCAACTCAAACTCCTCGGAGCAGATAGCGCAGGTGCGGACAGGAAACGGCATTAAGTTATTTTAGCCCAGATTGACTAGGGCTTCCCGTTGTTGTAGCTGGGCACGTGTGAAGTAATTCCGCGCAGGAAAAATTCCCGCGCAAAATCCGTCGCTGCATCCCCGGCAGTCTCCAGCGCGCCGTTGATGAGTGTCAAAGAAAGTCCGCGGCTGGAGGCCGGATAGTAGAGGTTTGAGATTGCGCCAGCCGTAAAGTTCCCCAAGACATGCGAGTAGTTGGGCTGCCATCGTCCATTGTCGCCTTTGGTAATGAGAGCTGTGGAGATTGCGTAAAGCGCACGAGAAAAAATGGATCCGGATCCCTTGTAAAAATAGCGTGGATCCTGATGAAAGAGCGATGGGAATACTGCGCCGCCAAGCATTCTTCCAGCGAAGCTGTTGGCATATGCTGCACCGTATCGTCTGGCATAACCGACGCTGCCCAGGCCATACCCCGGAAACGTGTCACGCGCCTGTTCGGCCCCGGCAATCATCCCAGCTCCAACAAATGTCATCGGGTCAATCATCGAACGAAACGCCAGCGCATACTTCTGCCGCGGCAGCATCGGAGGAGCGTTCCAATCAAAAGCACTATAGAAGTTTGGAAATACACCTAGCGCCCGTTGCTGGATAGCAATCTGAACCTGCTGCTCCGACAATGCAACCGCGCTCCCATCCACGTGAACCTCCGTGATGCCGCTGGAGGCAGGGAGTACGACGTGGGATAAAATTTGACTTTCGCCTGCAGCAAGCGAGATTCCGGGCAGTGAATATGTGCCCCATCCTTTTCCTGTAACGACGATTCGATATGCACCTGCCGGAAGTGCTGGGAAAGCGAACTGCCCATCGCTACCGGATATCTGGATGTAGGTTTTTCCATCGGTCGAGGTAAGCTCAACTTTTGCCCCCTGAATCACATCGTTATTTGTGTCTTCCACTGTTCCGCTAATGGCCGCAGTCTCTCCGGGTGCACTTGGTGCCGCAACTGTTGTAGCGGCACCGGCGGTACTTTGTACCTCATTTTGCGTTCCATTTTGTATCTGAAATTGCGCGGTCGGAGCATCAGGTAGTGTGCTGCTTGCGGAATACTCTGTCGGAGCGATCTGAGCGATTCCTGAACCGCAGGCAATCATCCAACACAAGAACATCCAAAACCCTGGAACGGTTCTTAAGCTGGATCTTGCCAGCGAATGTTCGGAGGACTTGCAGGAGCGAGCATGACCCATGTGACAAAAATCAAACAAACAAAATTCCCCGATTCGAATGTTCAGCGTTGAGGGTTTCTACACGCATTGGAGCAGTGAAGTGCTGATGCTAGCTACCATTGTAGACGCCAGCTCTTGATGAAAGTGATCGAAGCAATTGTGACTGTTTTGTCATTTGATTTGTGGTGAAAATTTACCTTCGATACGAAAAAGTTCTTGGCAAGCCCGTAGTGGTAATGCTTGCTGCAAAAGCCAGGAACTATCGATCAGCGGAGTACCAGCGTCTGCGCAACCAAAAGGCTGCGTTGACCAGCAGGATCAGTGCGGGCACTTCGATCAAAGGTCCGACGATTCCCACAAAGGCTTCCCCTGAATTGATTCCAAAGACGGCTACGGCCACTGCAATTGCCAGCTCAAAATTGTTGCCCGCAGCCGTAAAGGACAATGTCGCGGATTGAGCGTAATCCGCGCCAACGCGCTTGCCCATCCAGAAGCTGATGAAAAACATGATCGCAAAGTACAGCACCAACGGTAACGCAATTCGCAGAACATCCAGCGGAAGTTGAACGAGCACACTTCCCTTCAGAGAAAACATCACCACAATCGTGAACAGAAGTGCCACCAACGTCAAGGGACTGATGCGCGGCGTGAATTGTGTGCGATACCAGATCTCGCCCTTCCACCGAATCAGGGTGAATCGAGTCATCATGCCTGCCGCAAACGGAATGCCGAGATAGATTCCAACGCTGGCTGCAATCGTGCCAATCCCCAGCGAAACAGCCGTGCCGCGCAGACCAAGCCACTGCGGCAGGCACGTCAAGAACAACCACGCATACAAGCTGTAGAAAACGATCTGAAACGTGCTATTCAGCGCGACCAGGCCCGCCACATAATCCGAGTCTCCCTCCGCCAGCTCATTCCAAACCAGCACCATCGCAATGCAACGCGCAATGCCAATCAGAATCAGCCCACGCATGTACGCGGGATGATCACGTAGAAAGAGTACGGCCAGCGCGAACATTAGTGCGGGACCGATCAGCCAGTTTTGCAATAACGAAAGCCCCAACACGCGCTTGTTGCGAAAAACCTCATGCAGCTTTTCATAGCGAACCTTGGCCAGCGGCGGATACATCATCAGGATCAGTCCGATAGCAATGGGAAGATTTGTCGTTCCTGACTGCATCGACTTCAGATATGCCGCGATGCCGTGAAACCAATACCCCAGCGAAACGCCGAGCGCCATTGCCAGGAAAATCCAAAGCGTGAGATAGCGATCCAGAAAGGAGAGGTGCCTTCGCATGGTCGGCGCGCAGGACGCGGCAGGAATCTTTGTGGGGGTGTTCATCGTGGCCTCTTGCGAGCTTCAGGTCCGCCGCTTACCAATGCAGGCTGCGGAGCTTCGCGAAGAAGCGAACATTTTGACGGTGTACAACAGGCGCGAATCAGCCGAGCGCGATCTGCCTGCATCGCTTTGTCGTCGGCCAGCCATGCAAGCACGTTGCGAAGCAACTCCTGCGCCTGTGGGTTCGCTGGCTGCTCTATGCGATAGTGAATCCACTTCCCCTCACGCCTGCTTGTGACAATCCCTGCGCGTCGCAGATAGGCCAGATGGCGAGAGATCTTGGGTTGCGGCTGCCTCAGAACTTCTACAAAATAGCAGACACAAAGCTCCTGATCTCCCATCAGATTGAGCAAGCGTAAGCGCGTTCGATCTCCAAGGGCCTGAAATAGCAGCTCCGGCGCGACTTGTTGTTTCATTCGAGGCACATGCCTATTATATCCGCATTGACGAATATGTAAAGAAGGAATAGATTTGCTTGCAGAGATATGTAAGGAGGCGCCATGTCGAACGAAATCCATCGGGCTATCGCTTCAAAATACGGTTCTGTCGCGCACAGCTCGCTTTCCAGCAGCCATTCTGGAGTCAGCGCTGTGGCCCTGTCGTTTGGATATTCTCCTGAAGAACTGGGGTCGATTCCTGCGGCTGCAAACATGGGCCTATCTTGCGGCAATCCGGTCGCCATGGCCTCCATCCGACCGGGCGAAGTGGTTGTTGATCTTGGCTGTGGCGGAGGCATGGACGTTTTTCTCGCGGCAAAGATCGTGGGTGAAAGCGGCCAGGTAATTGGGATCGACATGACCCCAGAGATGATCGAGCGAGCGCAAACCAATGCAGCGCAGGGGATGTATCGCAATGTTCGCTTTTATCAGGCAACCATCGACCGTCTACCTTTGGCAGATGGTTCAGTCGATTGCGTGCTGAGCAACTGCGTGCTCAATCTTGCTCCGGACAAACCTGCGGTTTTTCGAGAGATAGCGCGCGTGCTGAAGCCGGGTGGTCGGTTGGCTGTGAGTGATATCGCGCTCAAGGCAGAGTTGCCACAGCAGGTTGCGCGCAGCATGGCTGCCTATGTTGGCTGCATCGCGGGCGCAATTCGCATCGAGGAGTATCGGAGTCAGTTGCTGGCGGCTGGATTTTCCGATGTAGAAATCGTTGATAGCGGAGCCGATCTGAATGCGTATGCCAAGGTAGAAAATCAATCCGGATGCTGTTCGCCTTCCATGCAGTCACCGCAGGCAGACGCTCTGCCGGTTGCCAACTGCTGCTCGAGTCCGGTTTCGCTTTCGTCTTCGACCGAGCAGAGCGTGCATGAAGAGCTGCGAGAGTTGTTGTCGCAATTTGACGTCAATCAGGCGGCTGCCAGCGTCAAGGTATTTGCCGTCAGACCTTTGCACTAGCATTTCGGGGCACTTTACGCAGGAAGGATCAGGGTATGCAATCGCAATATAACGTTCTGTTTCTTTGCACAGGAAATTCGGCTCGCTCCATCATGGCAGAGGCAATTCTCAATCGTCGTGGTGCGCCGCATTTTCGAGCTTTCAGTGCAGGAAGTCATCCGTCCGGTCGTGTCCGTCCAGAGGCGCTGTCGCAAATTGCTATCAGCGGCAACAGCACCGAAGGATATCGCAGCAAAAGCTGGGAAGAGTTTGCCGGACCCGATGCACCTGAAATGCATTTTGTCTTTACCGTCTGTGACAGCGCGGCTTCTGAGGCGTGTCCTGTCTGGCCGGGCCATCCTATGACGGCGCATTGGGGAATTCCTGATCCGGCGGCAGTTGAGGGAAGCCGTGAAGAGATTCAGTACGCCTTTGCTCAGGCATTTGCACGGCTGGAACGGCGAATCGGCTTGTTTCTGGCTCTTCCTCTTGCAACGCTCGACCCGATGACGATCCAGGCTGAGTTGAAACGCATTGGCCAGAGCTAGTTCAGCTCATCGGCTTCCTTGCGCGCGGGCCTCTGCATCAACTCGCGGATCGCCCTTTGCGGATCGATCACTCCGTTGAGGATGGCGTGAATCTGCCTGGTGATGGGCATCTCGACTCCCAGTGTTGCGGCTAACTCCAGTGCGGCTTCTGTTGTACGAATTCCCTCTGCGACTTTGCCATCCATCGAATCGAGGATCGTCCGCACATCTCTTCCTTGTGCCAGTGCGATTCCCACGGAACGATTTCGCGAAAGCGCACCTGTGCAGGTCAGAATCAAGTCGCCTGTGCCGCTCAGTCCTGCCAGCGTCTCTCGCTGTGCTCCTGCGGCTACAGCCAGGCGGGTAATCTCAGCGCTGCCGCGCACGATCAGAGCAGCGGTACTATTCGAGCCAAGTTCCAGCCCAGTAACAATACCGGCGGCAATCGCAATCACGTTCTTCAGTGCGCCGCCGAGTTCGACGCCCACCACATCGTCCGTGCTATAGATGCGAAGCGTCTCTGAGGTAAGCGCATGTTGTGTGCGAATCGCATCCTTCAAGTCAGGAAACGCGACGGTTACGGCTGTTGGCTGTCCATGTGCCACTTCGGCTGCAAACGAAGGTCCGCTCAGCACTCCAATCCTGTCCGGTGCACGGTCATTGACAAAGCACTCCTGAAGCAGTGCGGTCATACGCAGATGCGTTCCGATCTCCAGTCCTTTTGTTGCGGAAATCACCACTTGATCTGGATTCAGCAGTGGTGCGAGTTGCTGAGATGTAGCGCGCAGATACTGGCTGGGAATTGCAGATACAATCCACTCAGCCTCTTTCACAGCTTCTGCAGCATCGGCGGTCACTCGCAACCGGTTCGGCAAGGGAAAATCAGGAAGATACTTCCTGTTTTCGCGGCTTTTTTGCATCTCGAGCGCGTGTTCGTCGCGGTGGCTCCAAAGCGTAACTTCATGTCGCTGCTGCGAAGCCCAAGCGATAGCCAGCGCTGTACCCCACGCTCCTGCTCCCAGCACAGCTATTTTGCTCATGATTCCGATTCCACAGAAGCCGTCTTCCTGGCTCCAAACCGATATTCCGTGCCTTTGCACAAGCGAAAAATATTTTGTCGATGTTTCAAAATCACGAAGAGCGGAATCAAAATCTCCACTGCGGCAACAACCAGCGAGTGAGATGAGCGCGTGGTGAACCAGGCGGCAACCGGGAAAATTGCAGATCCTGCAATCGAGGCCAGCGAGACGAAGCGGAAGAGCAGAAAGAGCACGATGAAAACTGCAAGCGCAAGAAGTGCGGCCTTGGGAGCCAACATTGCGAAGACGCCAAAGGCAGTCGCAACGCCCTTGCCACCGCGAAGATCAAGCCAGATGGGAAACATGTGGCCAAGCACGGCGCAGAATGCCGCCAGCGCCTCTGCGTGCAGCGGAGCAATGGGAAAGCCGACGGTGGACAATCGTGCGCACAGCCAGACCGCCAGCACGCCTTTTGCCACATCGAGCAGAAAAGTGACCGCGCCAAGTACCTTGGCTCCTGAACGCAACACATTGGTCGCGCCGATGTTGCCACTGCCCAAGGTACGAATATCCTGCTTGCGAAAGAAACGTATAAGCAGGTATCCCGTTGGAATGGAACCCAGCAGGTAGGCAATTGCGATCAGACGCAGCGAGTGCAGCCAGTAATCCAGATGAACAGGCATTCGACACAAGTGTATCAGGAGGCTCGTTTTCGGGTGAGCCGGCGAAGGCATGTGAAGACAGCTACCGCGACCACCCAGGAGGCGGGATAGCTTACACTTGACCCTGTTACGACTGATGCTTCTGCGGGAGACTGATTTGAAAATACGATTCGCTTGTTGCCTCTTGTTTTGTTCCCTTCCCATTTCGCTTCCGATGCTGGCTTCGCAGAAGAAGCTTCCGTTGGCCACGCCGGCTCAACTAGCGAAAGAGGATGCTTCTCAACCTGTGGCTGCCCGCGAAAAGGAGCTGAACGACCTGCTTGAAGAGATATGGCAGAACAATCTTCGCCAGTCACCGGAGTTTGCCTCCTCGATTGGCGACAAGCGCTACAACGACAAGATTACTGATTACTCCATTCGCGCCTACAATGACGAACTCACACGCGAACAGCAGTACATTCTGCGGTTGGCCGCCATCAACCCCCAGGGATTCTCTGCGCAGGAACGCATCAGCTACGATCTTCAGCTTCAGCAGTTGATGCAGGATCAGGAAGCCTCTGAGTTCAAGGAGTGGGAGATGCCGGTCAATCAGATGGGCGGCATTTACTCGGAATATCCAGAGCTTGTTCGCCAGTTGAGCTTCGATTCGATCAAGGATTACAACGACTGGATCGCGCGCCTTCATGCCATTCCTCGCGCCTTTGATCAGGTGACAGAAGCGATGGAGATTGGCATGGAAGAAAAGCGCATGCCGCCGAAGTATCTGCTGGAGCAAACGCTGGTGCAGGTGAGGGAACTGGCGCATCAAAAGCCGGAAGATTCTCCGCTCGCCATGCCGCTCAAGCATTTCCCGGCTAGCATCTCTGCTGCGGATCAGCAACGGATCCGTACAGAGATGCTGGCGGCCATCGGCAAGGAAGTGCTGCCTGCCTATCTGCGCTTTGAGCATTATATGCAGGTCAGCTATGTTCCTGCAGGACGGACTGATCCAGGCATCTGGTCCCTGCCGGATGGTGACCGTTACTACCAGTTCTGTATTCACCGCGAGACCACGACCAGGATGACTCCGGCGCAGATTCACCAGATTGGACTCGACGAGGTCAAGCGAGACGAGATAGAGATGCTTGCTATCGCAGAGAAGATGGGCTACTCCGATCTCAAGAGTTTTCGCGCCGCTGTTGCGGCCAATCCCAAGCTGCATCCAGCTTCTGCAGCGGCGCTGCTGCAAGCCTACAGCGGCTTTGAGCAGGGCATGGAAGCGAAGCTTCCCACGCTCTTCTATCATCTGCCCAAAGCAAAACTCGAAGTCGTCACGATTCCCGCTTATCGCGCAAAGAATGCAGCCGCAGCCTATTACGAAGAGGGCACTGCGGACGGCACTCGCCCCGGTCGGATCACCGTCAACACCTATAACGCCACGCAGCGCTCGCTCGACGATGTTGAGGCAATTGCCTATCATGAAGGCGTTCCCGGTCACCATATGCAGATTTCCATGGCCGAGGAGATGCAGGGCGTCCCCGAGTTCCGCAAATATGTCAGTTACACAGCCTTTGTCGAGGGATGGGCGCTATATGCCGAGCGGCTGGGCAAGGAAGTCGGCTTCTATCAGGATCCTTACTCCGATTACGGTCGGTTGGATAACGATGAGTGGCGCGCCATCCGGCTTGTCGTCGATACGGGTGTCCATTCCATGCACTGGTCGCGGCAGCAGATGGTCGATTACTTCCACCAGCACTCCTCTTTGGACGAGACTAATATTCAGTCCGAAGTGGATCGCTACATCGGATGGCCCGGGCAGGCGCTGGCCTATAAAGTTGGCCAACTGAAGATTCTGCAGCTACGCGAACGAGCCAGACAGGCGCTTGGCGCAAAGTTTGATCTTCGCGCTTTTCACGATGAAGTCATCGACTCCGGCGCTCTTCCGCTCGGCGTACTGGAAAGTCGAGTCGATGCCTGGATCATTGCACAGGGTGGACACCTGCCCCCGGCAGAGACAAAATAGAATCAAGGCATTCGGAGCGGGGGTTCCCCATGCACACGCGGCGACAGTTTCTTCGCAATGGCGCGCTGACGCTGGCAGCTTCCTGTGCAGCTTCGCAAGTGTCGCCGCTGTTGGCACAGTCGGCTCTGCGAGGCAGCGCCGCTGCCAATGCGCAAACGCTGCACAGCGGCTGGCAGTTCCTGCAGATGCCGCTCGCAGCCCCTTGGCAGGTTTGGAGCAGCCAGCCGCTTGCCGCGTGGCAGAGTGTAACTTTGCCACACTGCTTCAACGACCATGATGGCTGTGATCCCGAGGTGCCTGCTTATCGAGGCAAAGCCTGGTATCGCCGTCTCACCCGCGTGGCAAATCCTTTTTCGGGTGGTCGAACTCTGCTCCACTTTGAAGGCGCGGGACAAAGCGCCGAGGTCTATCTCGGTGATCTTCTGCTCACCCGTCATGTGGGTGGGTATGACGAGTTCACGGTCGATATCACCGATGCTGCTCGCACGCTGGCCAAGAAGCAAAGCGAAGCACTCCCGCTGAGTGTGCTTTGCGATAATTCCCCTGATCTGGAGCGCATGCCGTCAGACCTCAGTGACTTCACACTCTACGGCGGACTCTATCGCAACGTCCATCTTATTTACCTTCCAGCCGTCGCTTTGGAGGCTGTCCAACTTCCTGTCCACATTACGGCCAGCCAGGCTCAGGTCAGTGTTCAAGCGCGTCTTTACAATCCTAGTCAAACCTCGGGATCAGCTTATTGTTCTATTTCCATCACAGATCAAGCTGGCCAGTTGGTAGGCTCATCGCAAAGCATCGTTCGGTTCTGGCACGAGATGCGCGAGATTGCTTCCATCTCCATACCCAATCCGCAGCGCTGGTCGCCATCCTCTCCTCACCTGTACATGTGCACCATCAACATGCGCACCGACTACGGCGAAGTCACGCACACCGAGCGCTTCGGCATTCGCGACTTTCACTTCACGCCGCACGGCCCATTCTTCCTCAACGGAGAGCGCCTGCTGTTGCATGGTACCCATCGTCATCAGGACCACGCCGACTGCGCTGCGGCCATGACTGAGGAGCAGATGCGCACAGAGATGCTGATGATCCGCGCGATGGGCGCGAATTTCATCCGGCTCGCGCATTATCAGCAGTCCCGGTTCATCCTTGATCTTTGCGACGAACTTGGACTCATCGTTTGGGAAGAGCTGCCATGGTGTCGCGCTGGTGTCGGCGATGCGGTGTTTCAGCAACAAGGCCGTCAGAAACTCGCTACCATGATCGACCAGCACTTCAACCATCCTTCCATCTGTTTCTGGGGGCTGGGCAATGAAGACGACTGGCCGGGTGAGTATCCTGCCGTTGATCACGCTGCAATTCGCAGCTACATGACGCAGCTCAACACCCTCGCGCATCAACTGGATCCCAGTCGGCTCACGGCCATTCGCCGCTGCGACTTCGCTCGCGACATTCCCGATGTCTATTCGCCTTCCATCTGGGCCGGCTGGTACGGCGGACGTTATCAGGAATACGAGGCATCTTTGGAAGCCGCGCGCACTGCTGTTCCGCAACTGCTCCACATCGAGTGGGGAGCTGATAGTCATGCCCGGCGCCATGCCGAAGATCCCTATGCTCATCTTGCTGGCGTGGCAATGGGCGAAACCGCAGAACGTGGTCTGGCTTATCAGGCTGCGGGCGGCGTTGCTCGTGTCTCACGCGATGGAGACTGGTCTGAGACCTATGCCTGCGACCTCTTCGACTGGCATCTGATGGTGCAGCACAGGCTGCCATGGCTGGCGGGTGCTGCGCAATGGATATTCAAAGACTTCACCACACCCTTGCGAGTCGATAACCCTATTCCACGCATCAACCAGAAAGGCGTTGTTGAGCGTGACCTCACTCTCAAAGAGAGTTACTTCGTCTTCCAGTCCTACTGGAGCGAGACGCCAATGGTCCACATCTACGGCCACTCGTGGCCTGTGCGTTGGGGCAAGCCCGGTGAGCTTCGTCTCGTGCGCATCTACTCAAACTGCACCACAGTCGAACTCTTTCTCAATGGCCAATCGCTTGGACGCAGACACCGCGCAGCCGGAGACTTCCCCTGCTCTGGACTGCGATGGCAGATTCCATTTCATGTCGGCCACAACGAGTTGCGAGCAGTTGCGTATCCGCACACCGCCCATGCGATTGCAGACACTGTCCAATTTCTCTATCAGACCGAAACATGGTCCACTCCCTCTCTTCTGAAGCTTGCCATCTTGCAGCAGGATGCAAGGAAAGTCACCGTCGAGGCAACCGTACACGATTCCACGGGCGTTCTCTGCCTTGACGCGCGCAACCGCGTTCGCTTCTCCCTTGCCGGCAACGGACATCTCTTGGACAATCGCGGTACTGTCGGTGGCTCACGCGTAGTCGAACTCGCTAACGGCCGCGCATGGATCACCGTGACTGGCGCTGATCGACTCAGCGTTCTTTCGATCACGGGAAGCGAACTCCAAAGCGCTGCGATCCCGCTCTACTCGTGAAAATGATCCTTATCCGTCACTGCGCTTGAAGCATTCCTTCCTTCGCAGATGAAGCGATCGTCACATCCGGGTAATGAAATTCATCTCATCGTGACATCTATGAAACATCTCATGCATAGCTTGAAGTTGGGCGTATGCGAAAGCTGGATGAAGGTCACGATCTCGCGCGCCACATTCAACTTTCAGAGGCTTGTGAATGCGACGTCTTTTGATATGGACGATTTGTTTTCTGTTTGTCGGCTATGGACTGCTGCTCAAAGCACAAACATCAACAACAACGTCTGGCTCCTTGAGCGGGATCGTAACGACCGCTTCGGGTGCGCCATTGACAGGTGCCAGTGTCTCGATCATCAATCTCGATAGCCATTCCATCACGACTGTTACCAGCGACGCCGGCGGATCCTTTCATGCATCGAATCTCGCTGCCGGACCCTATATGGTGACATCGAGTCTTCGTGGATTCGATGTTCTTACTCGAAATGGAATTCAGTTAACCGCTGGTCAAAGTGAAACGATCCATCTCTCCATGCAGATATCGTCGAATGCAGAGTCCGTCACCGTCACAGCTGAAGCTTCGCCGGAAACTTCGGTGACTGAAGCGGAAATTTCCAATGCAGAGATTGAGGGAGTCGCCGGTCCATTTGGCAGTGCAGCTCAAGCGCTGACTGCTGCTCCGGGCATCTATGTATACGGATACGGCGGCGTTGCTGCTACCGCTCGAAGCGAAGTTGTTGTCCGAGGCATCAAGGCTGGATGGTCCAGCGTCAACGGGGATGTGTTGCGCAATGGCGTAACATTTCTCTTCGATGGAATCCCGATGAACAACCTGATCTCCAATAACGGACAGTGGCAAACAACTCAGATTCCGATCATGGATATGATCTCGAATATTGACGTCACCTATGGTCCAGGCGGACCATCCAATCGCTGGTTTGATAGTATCGGCGGAACAGTCAACTATCTTCCCTTTCAGCCAAAAAGCACTCCTGGCCCAGATATTACAGGCGGAGTCAATATTGGAAGTTACAACACCTATATTGAGCATTTTGTAGTACTACTGTGTTATAAGTGAGATACGTTTGAGTTGATTTTCCCGTCCGGAGAGATTGTGCGGTAGTACGTTGATGGAATGAGTCTTCGACAAGAGCAGTTGTGCCGTCAGGCGGATCGCCTCCAGGCGTATCTGGATG
>DAIDKP010000009.1 GCA_027449965.1 Acidobacteriaceae bacterium | reverse complement strand
AACGATCTCGCGTTCCATGCGAAGCATCGCGGCAGTGGTGTACTGCTGTCCTGCTCCGACGGTGCGGAACTCGCCTCGCGCGGCCCGCTGCGCGAACTCCTGCCGAATGTGGGCATACGTTGTTTCACCCATGCCTCGATTGAGCGCCGCTTCCAGAAGCTCGCGCCTATCCAGCACGGCGGAACGCTCGAACAAATGATCGCGGGCATAGGTGACGGCCTGCTGCGCGATGCGGTCGGGTTCGTAAGCGTGGCGTTGTTCATGCGCCCGCGCCTCGGCCACAATCCGGTCGGCCTGGTGTCCGTACTGCGCCGCGAGGTTCCGATGCCTCTCTAATACCTGTTCCGGTGATAACAGCTCCTTGCTGTCCCGCGTCCGGTGTGCGGCTACCTGCGCGGCTCCTGCTCCGTCTATCCCCATCTCACGCAGATGATCTTTAATCTGCTCCCGGCGCGGGCTGCTGGCTTCCAGATACTCTTTCGTGTAGCCCTTGATTTCCGGCTGTCCGTGCTTACCGCGCTCCAACTCGTAGCCCAAGCCCTGCAACCGCATCGCCAGTTCGGAACGGTAAACGCTGGTAGCGATGCGTTGCGAAGCAAATAGCTCCTGCGGCTGTAAGGCGCGGGTTTGGCCGTTGTCGCGTTCGGTGACGTTGAAGATCACAGCATGGGTGTGGAGTTGCGGCGCGGCATAGCCGTCCACGGGTCGCGCGGTATCGTGCTCAAAGGTTGCGGCAACGAATTTGCCTGTTGTCTCCGGCGCATGGACGTTGCCGATGCGGGCCTGCGTGTACTTCTCCAACTCACTGAGCGCCACGCGCACACTTTCCCGATGCGCTTCTCGCACGCGCTCATCGCCACCCACAAGGGCAGTGAGAGAAACACTCTTGGGTGCGCTGAATGTGGCATCCCAACCGGCGCGATGTTCTACGCTCGTCACTTCTTTACCGAACTTGCCTTCATAGGTCTTTGAGACTTGATGGCGAACGAGCTGCGCTTCCGTGTGCGGATGCTGCCCTTCGGTCAGGCGCGCAAAGTGCTCATTGCCGACCGGACCTGACAAACCCCACTGCTCGGCCAGCTTACCTTGCCACTCGCTATGTCCCTGCTGGTCGCGGCTCCAATAGTTCTGCCGCTCCGACGCAAACTCCCGCTCATGGTACGTCCGTACCTGCGAAGCTGACAGCGGTTTGGAGATCGTCAGCATAGGAAGATTCTAGTCCGCAACTCAACAAAGCCGAATCGGCTACCTTATCTGATATGAAGACGCTTGCCCGGTATCTTGAGGTCATAGTTGACCCGACGTTCGACGATTTTCTGAACAACAGTAGTTCATTTCGCCACGCTTACTTAGCTTCCGTGGCGATCTTCCACGCTGTCGATCGTGCCGCCGAAGAAAGTGGAGTCCGCCCTGCAAAGCTCCGCCAAGACTGGTGTAGAGAGTCCCTGGAGTTCAAATTGGTGGACATACTTGCACATCATTTCAAGCATGTGCAGAGTTCTGACGAAAAAATACCCGCAACCCGGCCTGGACTGCCAATCCGGCTTGCTCTTGGGTTCGATGAAGCTGGCGAGGGTATGGACCTGCGGAACCTGTACTTTGTAATCCGAGATGCTGTGAGATTTGTTCATAAGAAAGCAGGAACAACTCATTCCAAGTTGCCATAAACTCCACGAAGCGGGCTTCCGGTCACTCAATCCCCTTGGATTCATCCCACACAAACGCTTCTTTGGGTTTGTCGGTGGGCTGGTCGGCAGGGGCATCGAAAAGTGGAAGCGTAGTCTGGACCGCTGCCGATGGTTTGGGTTGCTCTGTGCGAACTACCGGCGTGGGCGGCAACGGCCTGGGCGCAATCTCCGACAACTTGCGCTCAATAAATTCCGGCTGTCCGCCGTGCTTCCTTGCGAACTGGAAGTAAACGGGAACAACTTTGTTCTCCTGCTTGATGAATCCATGCAACGGTTCAAGGCCGGAGATTTCCGAAGCCATAACAAGCGGCTTGGTGGCAATCTCCATCGCATACGATTTCCTGCTGCCTAGCAGCTTCATGCTGCGCGACTCCTTCAACCGCTCCACTTCAATTTCCCCAATAGCATCGGAAATCCATTTCGCGGCGCGTGGCTCGGTGGTCTTGAAAAACAGCTTGGTTGCGGGCTGCGAAAGCATGGCTTCGGCGTCCTGGCCGTAGCGTTTTTCAAGCTGGCTGCGACCCTGAAAACCCACCACAACAGGGTTCCCATACTTCCGATTTTCGGTGACGGCGGTATGGAGCTGCGGCAATTTGTTGAGGCTCGCCAGCTCGTCCAAAACAAACCATACTGGCTTGGCCGTCTGGTCTTCGCAGTACCCCATCATGCGGAGGATGAATAAGTCGAGCCACACGGAATGAAGCGGCAAAATCTTCGCGCGATAGGCAGGAGTGGAAGTCAGAAACACCCAACGCTTTCGGCTGGTGTACCACTCTGCTGTCGCAAAGGTTGGCCGTGTATGCTCCCACTCCGGCAACAATTCAAGACTATCCGCCACCATGTTTAAGCTCGCCAGAACACCGGCCCGCTGTGCGGGCGCTCCCGCATCCAGCAGCGCGGCCAGCGGCGTTCCCCTTACCGCAAACTCGATCCGCGACGTGTCAGCCATCATGCTCAGAACGTCCCTCGGCTGCGGCTGCCGCTTGAGCAAGTGGGCCAGTATCCGACGCGGCCCATCGGTAAAAAACTCTTTCTCATACTCCTTCTCAGGAAGGAACGCGGCGGCAATCGTCGCCGCTGTTTCGTCGCGGTCGATCTCGTTGCCAAGACTCCAATAAGGGCAACGCTGGTCCAGCGGATTCAGAATCAAATCCCCACGCGCGGGCGAGTAGAACTCGCTCACAAAGTCCATTGCCGGGTCATAAACGATGGCGCTGTCTCCACGCTCCCGCACCTGACGGAGAAGCTGCCGGATAGCGTTCGACTTACCCGCGCCAGTGTCGCCCATCATCAGAATATGGCTCGCTTCCAACCTCTGCGGGATGCAGTAGCTTGGGCCGAAGGGAAGCCACCGCAAAAGGCTATTTTCAAAGCGCAGACGGAAACGGATGCCGTCCGTCTTTGCGCTGCGCCACCGCAAGGCCGATGCCAGCTCCGGGCCTTTGGTCCTGCGTCCGTGGCGTTCCTCCTGCTGCCGCCTCCGGGCAAAACCCTGCTTCATCCAAAGCTGGAGTACATAGAGCAGCATCAGCACGGCAAGGCTGTTGAGCATCGGTCTGCCAAACAACCACCACACGCTCACGCCATCGTAGACATACTCCTGCAACCCCTTGGCAAGAGCGTCGGCGGGCACTTTCTCTGGGTCACTGTAAGCCACTTCGCGCCAACCTTCCGCGATGGCTTTGGGCGAGAGGCTGACGGGCAGTTTCGGGTCCGGGCCTGTGACTACATCCTCGGCCGAGGCCGGTATTGCCTTCCGCTTGGGCGCGGTCTTCATCACCCAACGAATCGTCATCTCACTGTGCGGCATCCTTGCCCCTACGGAGCTGGCGGTATAGGTCGTGAGGTAAACCTTTTGCAACGGCGTGAGTGTCCAGTAGAGCCATGCCGAAGCCGGGAAGATCAGGACAAGCGGCCCCACGGCAAGCCAGAAAAGGAACCAGAACAGCCGCCCGGAACGATTGGGAAAACGCATGGGGCGGCTCACGGCTTGCCCCCGTCCGGCCCCTCCTGGGACAGAAATTCTGCGAGTAATTTGCGGGCGTCGGCCAGCTTCCGCAGGTTGGCCTGGTCACGGATTTTGACCACCGAATCGGGCAGCAGATGCTTGCCTTCCGCGTTGGCCTGGGCTGTCGCGTGGAAGAGATTCAGGAGCATATAGCGCAGTGCCGAAACCTCGGCCAGCACCAATTCGGCAGGGTCTGCCGGACGTTGCCGCGCCGCTTTCAGGGCCAGCTCGCGCAGCCATTCGGCCACGGTTTTTCCTGCGCCTTCAGCAGCGGTTTCTACCTCTGCCAGCTCTTCCGGCGTTACTCTGGTGGCGATGGTTTTGGCACGCAAAACCGGACGCGCTTCGTCCTTCGGGGAAGCCGGAGACTGCAACGGGGCCGGGATGCGGGGAGTGCTCATGGGGAAACCCGCCTCGAAAATAGCTTGCACTTTGCGATTTTGCCCGTCAAGCGCCGGGATGCTGAAAGCCTTTGTTTATCAGTGCGTTTACACGCTGCTCCCTGCGGAGTGCTCTACGCGTTTACGCGCGTAAACGCATTGCCGCCGCGCCGGATACACGCATTACCAAACTGCTGATTCCAAGTGCGTTTACGTCGCCCTCCTAAGATTCCAAGCCGGTTTACCGGCAGCATCCCATTTGGGGGTGACGTGTCAGCCTTCCTTCCGCTGCGCCAGCAGCGCAGTCTTTGGGGTGCTCGTCCTGACACGGAGCCTCGGCCCGTCCCAGCAAGCTCAGATGTCTAGCCTGCGGAGCAGTCGGTCATCGTCGCCGGTGTCGGCGTTAGCATTCGCTGGCAGGATAGATGCCAGTCGGTCCTCCACATCCAGTTTGAACGCTGCGGCGATCTTCGCCACATGGATGCCAAATGTACCCCGCAACTCCCCAAGTGCGCTCCCGAAGGTCCAGCTATGAAAGCCCCAGCCGTTAGCGTGATGAATGCCTTCGTGCCCGTCGGTCCCCACCCGCTCAAGGAATTTCCGGCAAGCCGCCCGCATCGCCCGCAGACTCTCGGCCAGTTCAGACCCGCTATCTAGTTTGCCCAACTCATTGCTGAGATGGTGCCGGATTTCGATCACAGAGTGGACGCAATGTGAAGGCACTTCCAGCTCGTTCGGCTCGTACAATACGCGCCGATCTTCAAGCAAAGCGATCACCCGACGAGCCGCTGTAATCTCCATTTCGGCAGGCTGCCAAGATGCCCCGCCAAATGGCGTTGAGATGCCCGTAAGACGGTTGGCTATTTCTGAGAACTTCATCAGCTTTCCTTCCATCAGTAAAGCTAATCAGACGCCACGCTGTTCGATGCTCTGATATTGAACCTCTACTTCAGGAGGGACCGACGCCTGTATCTTCTCCATCGCCACAACAAACGATTTCATTGAGATAGGACACCGTTCCTTGAGAGCACTTCGAGCAGCTTCATCAACCAAAACTTGCAGGTCACTTGCAGAATATCCGCCAAGCGAATCCGCCAGCATTTCAACTGACAACTCTGGTGCTATTGGCCGTCCCTTGAGATAAAACGCCAACATTTCTCGACGAGCCGCTTCGTCCGGCGGCCCGACATAAATTAGCTTGTCCAGACGACCAGTGCGTCGCACTGCGGCGTCGATTTTCTCAGGCTGATTTGTCGCCGCAATAACGAAAATGTTTCTTTCCGAGCATTTATTCAAATGCGCCAGAAATTCATTCACTTCTTCAGATTTATATTGCTGATGGCCGCCAAGCGCATCGCGCGCAGGCACCAGTGCTTCAAATTCATCGATAAATACAACGGATGGAGCGTGTTCGGCTGCCAAATCAAACATCTCTCGAATCCTCACGACGCTTTGATGGATGAAGGGACTTGCTAATTCGGACGGAATTACCTCGACAAAATAGTGGCCCAGTTCTTCCGCAAGGTGTCGTGCAATGTATGTTTTTCCGCATCCTGGGGGACCATACAGGAGTATGCCGTTAGGAATTGAAAGCCCATACTGCCGATAGGGTTCAGGATGGCGTACTGGCTCAACTACTTCTTGCATAAGTAGTTCCTTCAGAGCGTGCATTCCTGCAACCTTCTCAAGCCCTTGGCCGCCCGGAGAAACAGCAGAGGCCGTGTCATTGACCTCAATATCTGCTTCCTTCCCAAGTGCCCGATAGAGGCTTGCAAAAGAAGAAATTGCCGCCTTTGTGTCGCTAGGTTGCAGGCTCCGACTCACAACTCGCGCTAATTCGTCACCTGCAAACTTTGCCCAGCTTTGGATCGAGGGAATCCTGTCAGATTGCAGATTCGGGGAAACTCCGGTGGCGAGCAAATAGAACGCTTTTACTGCATGGTGAACCTGATCCGACTCATTAGCGATAGTCTCCTGAAGTGGGAAGAGAGGGCATACAACATTGTTGTCAGATTTCACCCATGTGAGCGAAGAAGAAAAGTTCGGGCTCATCCCTACCAATCGGCCACGTTCGACAGCATCAAGAATAGAGAGGAACAGTGCCCGCAGACTGGCATCTGACTCGTTTTTCAGATTCAACTGTTCTGCTTGGATACCACTCACCCTAAGCACAGTGGCGGAAGTATTGAGATGGACTTTCCGTGCGTCAAATGCTTCCCCGGCTTCCATAATTTGATCCGACTGTGCGGACCACCAATTCTCCAGTTTTACCTGGTCATCATAAGAATGCAGAATCAGAAGTGACTCTCGATTCTCGGTCATTCCGAGCGAGTAGATTTCGATGGAATCGTCAACATGCAGCACCGAAACAATCGGGGCGAGGCCCGGCAATGAGTGGCCGGTCGCAAGTGTTGGTCTCTTCTTAATCATCGAATTAATACTTTCTTAAGCCAGAACGAGATGCTCGCTCGCGGATTTCATCCGAGACATTCTGAGGCTGAAGTTTCCAAAGACCGCGCACAATCTCCTGTAATGCCTTGCCATCTCCTGCTGCGATAGAGGCATTTCCCTGTGCAATAAAGGATTGCGCCTTTGCCTGATCCACATAGGGCTGCCCAGGGACAGCGAGAGTGTCAAAAATCTCTCTCCAAAACCAATCATGCCTGAAGAGTACTCGCCAGTGCAGACCTTCAATTTCGTCAACCGCACGTTTAACACCCTTGTTATCCTCTTTGGAAACAGCACGCTCCAACTCACGCTTGAGCATCGTAAATTGCTGCTTCTCAAGGGCCGTGCCATATTGAGTCACGACTTCTTCGGCACTCTCAACAGTCTCAATGAATTGCACACTTAGGGATGCGCTGGGGATCGTACCGGCTTGTTGCTCAATTCGGCTAAGTTTCCCCAGTACAGCCTTTGATGATTCAACAACGCGCCTGGCGCTATCCGGGTCTTGCTCTTCTCCCGGACGCGAAGCAGATGATTCAATCTCATCAATTTCACGACGAATCTGTCGCAATTCCGACTGTGTAGCCGCATTGCTAACCGTACTCTCCAGTTCTTCCAGTCGTTCTCGATAAACGCTGGTGTCGGCAACTGCCTTGTGGGAGAGTTCCACAAAATGCTGTTCTTCACGTTCAGGCCGATACAGCTCATCGCTAAAGTGCTGATTGAGATGCTGAACAAATGCAGTAACCGTAATCCGCCGCGAGGAATCGACCTTAATCGTAACCTCGATTTCTGCTCCTTCAGGAATAGGTCTGCGAACTCCATCGTGGGGCATAATGACTTTCCCGACCCATTCATTTGCATCAGGCTGGGCGAAGAATTCACCTTCCCAGAGCTTAATCGTAATATCAGAATCTGGATTAGAAGGGCTGAGAGTATGTGTAGCGCGATACTTGACAGTCCTTTCCAGCGGTAACGGGGAGCCTTTCGGAAAGACGGGGTCGAGTACCGACTTGCCATCTCGTTGCATGATTTCAATCGACAGCGTATGAGGTAAAGGGGGAGCCGACGGAACAAGTCCGTGGCGGATTTTGAATTCAGGCGTATCGACATCAAGCGACTGTCCTGACTGGTTCCGTGCATAAACCCAAAAAGTCGTCACCTCACCAACCTGAAGCGGCGCAGTTACCTCGAAGATGTCATTTTGGGGTTTAATCCAACCACTTGTCCAGAGCCCACTTGCCGAATCAATCTTGATTTCAGTTCCGCTGTTCAATGAGAGAATGCGGCCTGCGACCTGCGTACTTTGCATGGAGCTGACGGGATCATAGGCAAGTTTAATGGCAATGGCATTCGGACTTGCGTTCCCGGCAACCGGGACAGAACGTTTATTCCGTTCAAACGAGGATGCGTAGATAGCAGCGCCACGCGCAACAACGGTCATGGGATCGACGGAAAAATCGACCGGTGCCCCAATTCTTGCACTCAGTTCAGTGCGAAGAATCGGAGATTGAGTAGGACCACCGACGAGCAGAATACGATCCAAGTCCGATCCTGCAACACGCGCACCTGCAAGCGCCTCCGCTGCGAGGGAGAAGCATTTCTCCAGCATCGGTTCCATAAGCGATTGCAACTGGCTGCGCGTGATTGCGACATCCATTTCAATCGGCTGTCCAGAATCGTCCTCACCGATGTCATACAACGAAACAATAACCTGCTGTTCGGTTGAGAGGTCGATTTTAGCTTCTTCGGCTTTGGATCTAAGCCGTGGAAGCAAAGAACTTCGAGCTGACTGACTACCAGTATCGGACAGATCATATTGCCCGCTGATTGCGGGCAAAAGAATCTGATCGACTATCAGACGGTCAATGTCCTTGCCACCGAGAAGATTATTTCCTCGATGCTCAATGACGTTGAGCCGCCCGTCTCTGGTGGAGATCACTGCAATGTCTAACGTACCCCCGCCTAAATCGAACACCAGCCATCTCTGATTCGCACTATCACTCCGAATGCCATATCCGATTGCGGCAGCGATGGGCTCCTGAAGCAATGGCGCTTCCTCTATTCCAGCGATGCCTGCGCTGCGTGCAGTCGCTTCGCACTGCAACGCGCCAAAAGCTGCGGGAACGGTAATTACAGCCGCTGTAACATCTGCACCAGTTTGTCTCCGTACATCCTCTCGAAGAGATTTCAAAATCTCTGCCGAGAGTTCTTCAGCAGAAAGTACACGCCGCGCAGCGATAAACTCCTTGCGGTCCTTTTGCCCCATCCATCGCTTGAACTCAACAGAAACATTATCCGGGTCAGTGAGTAGCGCAGCCCTGGCTCTCCGACCAACGATTACACGGCCAGTCTTGAGAATGTGTATCGCGGAGGGCGTGACATTCATCTGGTCATTGTTCTGAAAGACGCGAACGCCACCGTTTTCCAAAATGGCGATGCAAGAGTTGGTTGTACCAAGATCAATTCCGTAATCAATCGTTCGTGTCATACTCGTCCCCTGCATTTTCCTGTCTTGCGGGTGCCTTCCGCACAACAATTTGACCGGCCTGAACAACCTTACCGTTGCACATAACGGTTGGTAGAACAGTTTCCTCAACTACGGAGGTATCGCTGGGAAGAGAGCTATCCACCTGAACGTCCAACACTTCCGCAGCTATCCCCGGATCATATGTTGTTCCGGCAATATCGATTAGACGCACACCCACACGGTCAAGTATTTCATTCAAACGGCGCACTGACCGCTCAAGAACGAGGCGATCATTGGTGTAGAGAAATGATGCTTTATTCAACTTGCTGAGTCGCCAGCATTCTGTCGCCAACTCACAGGCTGCGGTAATCGGCATCTGTAAATTTTCCCCTGCTACCGGATCGCTCACTCTACTTTCCCTCCCGAGGCCTTCCATTGTTGCATCAGTGATTTATCCTCTTGTTGCAAATCTTCATAACGGTCTAGGTCCGCGCGATTCGCTTCAATGATTGATTGTTTTCTTCTCAGCAAACTGTTGTATTCATCAACAAGAGAGTTGTAGTGGTCGATATCGACTTCGGTTCCTGCTGATTGCTGTTCTTTCAACGTGTCGATTTCCGACTTGAGCGGTTTCATTTGATTGTCAATGCTGTCAACTTCATCCATGACAGGCTGAAGCCTGCTCTCAATCGAACTTATCTGTGACCGCCCAGCTTCTATCTTCTGTCTCAGTTCATCGAGTTCACCACTATCCGAGTTGAGTCCGGTGGATGTGCTAGAAGGATCGCTATTTGACGTGCCGGATGTCGGGTTGGAGTTTTGTGAGTCAGACGCTGCTGGAGAATCAGTAGAAGAATAGCTACTGGCGGGCGTTGCACTTGAACTGTACGAACCACGGGAGTCCGAATTCGATACCATCGCAATAACTAAGGCAACAGCTATCGCGCACAAGCCAATTCCGAGATGCCAGCGGTCTCCCTTCCTCAAAGGTAGCTTTCCAAGAAATTGATACTTGTTGTGTCCAGCCTGGATTACGCGGTAACGTCTGAGCGGAAGAACAGGCAGGAAAAACACCGTTAGGTAGTAATTGGCGGTGTAGGAATTCGTCGCCGGATCGTCATCATAATGTCCATAAATTGTGAAACCATTGCCCCACCATGAGATGAGAGCAGGAGCGGAGGAAATTGACTTTCCAGTAACGCGCTGGTGATGAGCCGAAGAACGAATACCTTCTAGCGCACTCTGAATCCTGATTGAGCCAAAAGTATTTTCGGCCAGTTTCAGGGCTTCTTCATACAGCTTTTCAGATTCGATGAATTCATCTGCCCATGTGAAGTCGGAGGCTATAGCACTTAAAAGCAGCGCCGCTTCCTCGCGTGCCTCTTGAATGGCTTCCGAATCAGGTGGGAGCAGTTGCGTCAATTTATCAAGTTCCGGCTGGACATCTGTACGAAAGCGAGCAAGCTCCGTAGTGCATGGAGCTTGATTTTGTTGCACGGCCTCGTCCTTACGAATAATCTTCTGCTCGAACTCCGCGCGTAGTCCCTTGCACAGAGTCTTAAACCGTTCAACGAGAGGCGAGGCAATTTCCAGTTGTGCCGATTGAGCCCAATCGCCCGTATTCTCCAGGTTTCCCAGCGCAGTTAGAATGAAACGAATTGTTCCTGCGTCATTCCTGCCAATAGCTTCACGCCCGGCCACTATTAGAGGCTCGGCGGCGAGTTCAACAGCTCTGCTTCTCAGTCCTTCAATTTCGGATGGATATGCTGCGGGCTCAAATCCACCCTCGAATTCCAATTCTCCAATCTGTTCCCAATAGGTGTCGTCAGAGACAAACTGATACCAAGTCTGAAGTGTCTTCGTCCACTTTTGGACGCACGCTTCGTCTACTGTTTCACTGAAAGCATCAAATAAGTCGTGCAGTATCGAGTCGTGCTGAATGAATGTTTTCTTTTCGACGAGAGATTTTTTATCCGAGTGAAACCAGAACATTCTGTCAATGAGTCTCAGTTCTGGGTTTTCAATTCGGCCCACTGCTGCTCGGATGTCGGCCTCTGAATTTGGAAGCTCCCCAAGCGACGGAATGTCGTCAGGACCCGTAGTGATTGTGCCAAGCATAGCGGCCCGTCTCATGTCTCCCGCTGCCCGATGAACATCAGCTAGGGATGCCTTGGAAGGAAGTCTGAGTATTCGGAAGGCATTTGCCTTCAACCTATCAGGCACAAACATTGCTATTCCCTTCAAATCTGAAAAATTAGGCAAAGTGCTAATCTTCGCGCTGCTCGCCGCTACACCAGAATTGCTTTCTGAGGTTGCCAACTTTTCATTCTGTTCTTGAGCACTATACTTATGGAACGCAAAAGCTCCGCGAACGGAGCTTATGGCCGCGAGATATATCAGGATGGGCATTATGCCGAATCTTGCCTGATGCTCATTGAGCTTATACAGCACATTTATCGATTCATAGACCAAGCCCGTCACGGCCCATGCTCTGGAGTTCTTCCATAAACGCCATGCAATGAGTGCCAATAATGCTGCATCAACTAGGCTCCAGCCATCGTATCCGGCAATTTCATGGCCTGCCACAAGTGACGAGACAGCGATTATGGCAGTGACAACAACACTAAAAATGTACCAACCGAAACCATAGACAACGGCCCCTCTCGCAGATTCCTTATCTGAAATTGACGGCCAAGCCCATTGCAGGATGCCGCGCTTTTGCTCCTGTTTGCCAACATCAGCAAGGCTATCCGTGAGCGCGGGAATTGGATGTTCTTTGACGAGAGCAGAGTTCCCAGTTTTCCGCCACCGGGTAATTGTTCTGGTAGACCATCTGACAAAATGGTCCAGAAAACTTGCAAGCAGCACAACAAGCAAAATGCAGCCGATGAGTTGGCCTACTGCGAAAGAAGCATTGCTGCTGAAGTTCTCAGGTCCTTGAATCAGAATCCAAGCAATAACGCCGAGGATAATGCCAGCCGTCCAACTCCATTTGGAGATCATCGGCTTTGATTGTTGATCGCTCATGCGCTACTCGCCTTTCCAAAAAACTTGTCTTCAAGTCGAACCCTAGCTTTAGCTAGGTCCCTCAATCGCTCTGGTCCTTTGTGCAAGGCCGCGCAAAATGCAGGGCTGCGCCGCGCGGCAGAGGGAGCGGAAACGCAACGAAGGCAGACTTTACTTGATGGGGAGTGAGGTCAATCTGAGCGAATGTGATGCTGCCAATCCATGCCGAACTCGACCGCTTGGTCAGTTCATGGACGGAATACCGGAGATGGTAGGCAGTCAGATTCATCAGTCGTACATGCTGCAAACGCCAGCCGCCTTTTTGCGGTGGTCTTCTCTGTAAAAGAGACACGGTTCAAATGGTGTTTCATGTAAGGATTTATGATACTGCTCCCCTTACGCGCCAGGCTACGAAATTTTGTGCGTTCGTGGGATTTGCCCGGCAACGATTGGAATCAGAGCATGGGGCAAGTCGAGCGCGCTCTGCGAGACCATTTGTTGTAATGGAATCCATTACAGCGTAATATTGGAGTGTATGGCTATTGCTACTGCAAGGAAATCGAAGGTTTACACAATCAGCCTGCCGCCTGAACTCGCACAGAAGGCTGAGGCGCTGGCACAGCGGGACAGCCGCACCATGAGCGAGCTATTCCGCGAAGCCTTCCGCACCTACTCCGCGCAGCAGGCGCGGCGGACACTGGATGAATTGGGCGAGTACGCGGCGGGCCGCAACCCCAAGGGCTACACCGAATCCGATGTGTCCCGGCTCATCAAAGAAGTGCGTGCCGAGAAGCCGCGCCGCCGCAAGGTACGGTCTAACGGGTGATCGTCGTCGTAGACACAAACGTCTGGATTTCTGCGCTTCAGTTTGCGAAACGTCGCGGTACGCCGACTCTTGCGCTTGAAAAGGCGATGAGCGAAGATGTGATTGCCACCTGCGATGAGATTGACGCGGAGATTGTGCGCGTCCTGACGGAAAAGTTCTCCTGGGAAAAACACCGCGCAACATCGGCGCTGCAAACGATTCTGGCGCGCGGCATCCATGTAAAGATTCGAGGCACAGTAAAGGTCTGCCGTGATCCAAATGACGATATGTTTCTGGAGTGCGCCGCCCTTGCGAAAGCGGATTTGCTGGTTGCGGGTGACAAGGATTTGCTGATTCTGGGCACTTACAAGGGAACGCGCATTATCACTCCCTCGGAATATCTGAGAGCCGGATAGAAGCATCCGGCCACTGCTCAGAGATAAGCATGGCCGTAAACAACCGGAGCGATATTTATCGCTCCGGTTGCGGGGATGCCGCTGACAGCGGCATCCCCGGCGTTTTCGGTTGTCTCGTTCTCTTCCTCAAACGTGCTGCCGAGAATCAGGTCTACGGCTCTCTGCGCGTTGGCGGCGGCATGAACGATGAGGCGGTTATCCTCTTCCAGCTTTTCAATCCAGTTCTGGATGTATGCGGTGGTGTTGCGGTCGGTGTGCTCATTCGCGATACCAGCGATAGCGCAAAGAAAAGCAGCTCCCATCTCTGCAACCAATTCTTCTTTGCTGTAAAGCTCATCTCCGAAACGGTCGCCAAAGGTGCGATGCAGGCGGCTTTCGTGTCCTGTGCTGTGAATCAGCTCATGGAATAAGGTGCTGTAATAGTGAGGCGCATCCACAAAGCGGCTACGGGCGGGCATGTGGACGGAATCGGTAGAGAGCTGGTAGTAAGCGCGGTACTCGGTGGGGCTATTGAGATGAAGCGCGGGGCGGTTCTCCCATCCGGCGACGATACTTTCGCAAAGTTCGTCTTCGTCGATCTCCGGCGCAATGGCGGGCTGCGAGATTTCAGGAAGCGTGAGGCCGTCGCATTGCTCCACGTTGAAAACCGTGTAGTGGCAGAGAACGAAAGGAACGCGCTCACCCTCGCCAGTGCCTTCCTCGTCTTTTTCGGCATGGTCGGGAAGCTGCTTGTAAAAGATGATCGGCGTTCCATGCTCACCCTTGCGGACGTTGCCTTTCAATGCCTGCGCCTGCTTGAACGTAAGCCAAAATGGGGAGTTGTACTCACTCGACCAAAGCAAGAGAACATTGATGCCCCGGTAGGGCTTGCCGGTGTAGAAGTTGCGCGGGAATGGGCCGCCTGCATAACGCGGCGTCTTCCACGGCTTTTCCCACGGAATCACACCTGCTTTGAGGCTAGAAATAATGCGGTCAGTGACGGCCTGATAGATGCTCGGCCTGCTGGCTGCGTTGCGGTGGTTGCGGTATGCCATGACGTTTGCTCTCCTGTGCTGCCCGCGTGGGGCGAGATTCTGAAGGAGGGCTTTTCGCCTTTGGCTCTCAACCAAATTTCTTTTGTTGAGCGCCCCCGCTTCATGTCTTGTGCGGCGGGCAGAGGCGAGGCGGGTTCGGTCAAGGGCGCGCGCACTCTGCGCGTTTATGGAGCGTCAGCGAACACCCTTGACGGGTTCCGACCGGCTCTGCCATAAAGCCGCATGAAGCGGGGGCACTTGATAAAAGAAGAAATTTAGGTCTACTTCCGCATGGCTTTCAGGGGCGGGCGTTGCGGGGCAGGAACAGGCCCCGCTGAGGTGGGTGATGGAAGACGCCGGTACTATCGGCGACTGCAACCAGGGAGGAGACTCCTCCCTAAGAAGAACTCGTTGTGTTTGCTATGATGAAGGGAGAAGAAAAAGGGAAAATGGGGGCAGTCATGATTCATGCAGACGTAGCCGAAAGTGCAGGCGTTATCCTGGGCGATCTGGACAGCCTACTCAACGGACGTGTCTATGCCAGCATTGCGGACAAGCTAGGGATTCCAATGGGGTATATCGAGTCCTACATCAACTCTGGATCGGCTGCTGCCGTACTGGCGGAACGTCTTGGAGTGAACATGCTCGCGGCAGAAGACCTCGGCGCGCGTCTCGGACGGGAAGGTCGGATCGGCCTGATCTTTGGTCTGCTGTTAGCAGGTTGAATCGGGTTCACTATCCGAACGGACTCCGCAAGGCCCGCTCTATGGGCCGTCCACCCTTGCGAACCGAAGTGGGCACAGTCGCGCAAAGCGCCTCGTTGCCTCCGCAGAATCTTCATGGAAGATTAGGTTATGACATACCCATGAGGATCGACATTCAAGTAAGAATCCGTCGTTACCTGATGGGCCTGACGATGCACGTCATAAAGAACAAATTTCCGTCCATCGAGATGGGTAACGTCAAAATGAAAACCGGGTTCGATTTTGTAAGAATATTTCCATCCCCTCGGAAATGGCGGATTCCCGTGCCTTTCCCCATCTCGGCCATAAACTCTATCGCGTTCGTCTACCCATTTGTACGTGCTGAAAGTAGCAAGATTCACCTTCCGATGATATGTATTTCGGAACTTGTGTATCGCTTTTTCGGCACTGACAATATTCTCAGGGTCACCGTAGGAGGTGGCATGACGCCACAAGTCGAGATGGTTGCCCTTCGATTCGAAGGAGCATTCTGGCAGCAGCAAAGGTGAGCCGAGGTCCGATGGCTTTACCCGTGTGGTCCATTCTGACTCTTCCGCTAGATCGGAAGCTAACCGTTGGACAAAGAGGCTGGGATCAGGGCTGCCCAGGCATTTAAGGAAGCTATGTTCAAACCATCGAAAACGAAAATACGGTTTGATCTGGTCTTCAAATCGTCGCCGATCTTTTTGTGCCGAGAATCCCAAGATGTGAGCATCTTCGTGTTGCCTTGCGGACTCCTTGGCTTGTTCAACCAATCGCGGCGAAATCTCGGCCTCATTCCGAGGCGAAGGAACATATTTAATCGACCAATCGGTAAACATGTTGGCATTCTTAGCGACAGCGTTCTTCGCCGTCTTAACATACCCCGATGGAATACCGAGAAGAAAAGCCGTTCCCATTCTTATGATGCACTCACTTTTGAAGAAGTTTGAGAACGATGTCGAGAGGGACAGAAACTCGTCTCAGGTCTTCATCACTCAGAGCCTCGACGAATTTCCCGAATAGATGGCGTTGCCCATCGATAGGCAGTGAAAGGCTAATCGGTTTTGCATAATTTGGCTGGGCGGACTTTGAACGCAGCCAATCCTCACGCCATTCAATTTGTTCCGTTTCGCACCAGGCTCGTATCCGCATGACTACGGCTTGGAATCGGAAGAGATGCCACTTGCGCGCGAGACCATGTTCTTTGACGATCTTCGAGAATGCCCAAAGTGCTGAATGCTCCTGCAACGTAGCCAAGAGACTATCACTGATCTCGGTGTCGATTCCCGAAGATAAAGCGAATGACCTTCGATCTTCTACCTCTTGGTTTAGAGTTGCCGGGGGAATCTTGACGAACCGTTTTGCATCGAGCGGTTCGTCCTTCGCCGACCACAGAACCTTATCGGTATCCCGCTCATACCAAGGCTCTAGCGGAGACGATTCTCGCGGAATACGTGTAAAGGCTTCAAATATGTCATCGCGGAGTTGGGTCTGTCCCTGCCCACTCTCTGCTATATCGAGGAGTTGTGGCTTATCCACCGGAGCAACGAGGATGTCCTGTCCATCGCGTCGCAAAACGAGTAGCAACGAATTAAATCGGCTAAGAAATGCCCCAAACTTTTCATCTTCATGCCCTGCCGGAGGGTACTGCTCACCATATTTGAGAGCAATACGGGCAATCAACTGCCGAAGTTTTGCGCCGGGTATTGCACCTTTGGAGACATCTAGGCCTCGTTTCAAAGCCTCAGCTACGATTTGTGACCAGACATCGCTCATTGATTGCACTGCATGATTGTACAAATAAAAATGGAACCCATCAGGGTCCCATTTTTATCAAAGTATCCCGGCTCCAAAACAGGCTTGAATCGCGGTCAGTACGTTTAGTCGCTTTGGGTTTGCGTTCCTAAGCTTTTCCGCACCAGTTTTCGCCCCTTCCGGCCCAGATAAGCAAATATGCCATCCGTTGCGGAATTGAATAAAGTGTATCACGCCCACCATCGACGGCACGATTTTCCGAAGACGCAGCAATGCTGAACCCCTCAGAGAAAATCCTGTCACAACGATCTGCATTCACCACAAGCGCGCCCGAAGACAGCCGCCAGCGGCGGCTCGTGCGCGAGAATTTGCCGCTAAGAACGCCCCGGCGGGGCAGCGGCAAATCAGAACCATATTAGTGAGAAGAATCCAGACTGAATAGGAAATGATTACCTCCCTGCGCCAGCCTCCGCCAGCGGCTCCGGCGAAAGACGGCTTCGGGAGGGTTCCACGGTCAGCCTGCCCTGCGGTGCTGACCTCGCTTGGATTTATCGTGCGTCTCCGCCGCCTTCGACGCTTTGGCCCTGGTAACGTCCACTTCCGGGTGCGGAAGCTCCCATCCCGCCATGCCCTGCAACACGCGATCGGCGTGCTTGATGGTGTTCACATGCCCATAGTGTTCCTCGATCATGTGGACGGAGGTTCCCATCTGCTCGGCAAGGAAATACACGTCTACGCCTTCCTGCAGTCGCAACGTGGCATAGGTATGCCGGAAGCAATACGTCGAACGCGGCACGCCCTGCGTGCCTTCGCGCAGATTCGCTTCGTCCAGAAGATCGGCAATTAGGGAATTGTAAAGAGTCTTTGCGGGCTTGCCCGTGACATTGGTAAAGACTCTATCCTCTGGTTGCGTTGCTTTGGAGATTGCGCGGATGCGTTCCAGATAATCTCCAACGCTCTTGGGAGCAACCAACTTGCGGGATTTGCCTTTGCCCTGCACAAACAGCACAACAATCTCTCGTCCCTCGCGGTCTTTCGCTGGCATGATGTCCCGCCAGCGGAGATTCTTCATCTCCGCTGGCCTCATACCTGTATTGCAGGCAATCAGAATCAAGTTGTAAGTGACAGTGCGATACCAGACACTCGAAGGCTTGTCTGCTTCACCAATCCACTTGCGGCCTACGGTGTGGAGTTTGCGATATTCCTCCAGCGTGAACTCATCACGCCGCATCGTTTTGAGCTTGGGGCGCTCATCGAAACGCTGGCTTGCGGGAACGTAGCGTTTCTTGATAGCGAAATTCATCACTGCGCCGAAGATGGACATCTCAAAGCGGATGGTGGAATCGCTGATGAAAGGAACCGTTCTTTCTTCGGAAGGTTTGACTTCAATCGGTTTCAAAACCCGGATGCCAAGCGTGTTTTGAACCTTCGTGCGGCGCTCGGCTTCATTGTCTGCGAAGGCTTGGGCCATCTCTTCGCTGACTTCCCGAACGCCGTTGCGCTTGTTGCGCCCTGCACCGTTCACTCGCCGCCATGCCGGATAGCCGCCCCAAAGCTCATCCCCGATAAGGTGAACCTGCGTGGAACCTACATATCGGTCTAACGCGCCTTCGATGATGGCGCGAACCTTCTTAGGACGCGCCTTGCTGATCTCCCCTCGCTGCGCCCGCGCCTCCTGGGTCAGCAGGTACTCTCTGCCTACTTCGCGGAAGGGACGGTTGAATACGGGAACATCATGCTTGATGCGGAACCGCACATCTGCGTCTTGATCGAAGGCGCGTTCCCGCGCCGCTTCTTTATCGGAGGTTTTGAGTGAAACCGTCTTATAACGGTCGGCCTTCGGCATCTTCATGCGGCAATACCACATGCGATGCTCCACGTCGCCACGCCGGAAGATGATGAGGCCCGGCTTTAGTTCCTCTTTTTCGGTGACGAATGCCATAATTGGCCTCCATCGTTTGACTCGTTCTGTGCAGGTTCCGTGTAGGATTTTTCCGTAAGTTCTTGAATCCTCGTATCTGTGCAGGACTTGTACAGATAATATCAAAAAACTATCTTGTTTATTTATAGTTATTTACGTTATATTTGTCACCCTGACCGGGGTCAGCGCTCTGGCGCAGGCTCCGGCTGCCGGCGGTCAGGCACCTGCAACTCAAGCGCAGATTGCCGCTTTGCAGACGGCGGTTGCCAATGCGCAATCGGCGGGTGATAACTCCTGGATGCTGGTTTCCGCAGCGCTGGTGTTGATGATGACCGGGCCGGGTCTGGCGCTGTTCTATGGCGGCCTGGTGCGGCGCAAAAACATGCTGAGCACGATGATGCAAAGCTTTGCGATGATGGGCATCGTGACGATGCTCTGGGCCGTGGTCGAGTATTCGCTTGCGTTCAGCTCAGGCAACAGCTTCATCGGAGGATTTCACTACTTCCTGCTGCACGGCGTTGGGCTGGACCCGAATCCAAGCTACGCAGCGACGATTCCGCACCAGACGTATATGGTCTATCAGCTCATGTTTGCCATCATCACACCGGCGCTGATTACCGGAGCGTTTGCCGAGCGAGTGCGCTTCAGCGCGCTGGCGGTGTTTCTGTCGCTGTGGTCGCTGCTGGTGTATACGCCGATGGCGCACATGGTGTGGGGCGTGGGCGGATTGCTGAACTCGGTGGGCGGGCGTTTTCCCTGCCTGGACTTTGCCGGCGGCACGGTGGTGCATGTGACCTCGGGCGTCTCGGCGCTGGTGACGGCGCTGTATCTGGGCAAGCGCGTCGGGTATCCGAAGACGGCGATGCCACCGCATTCGATGGTGCTGAGCGTGGTGGGCGCGTGCATGTTGTGGGTGGGCTGGTTTGGGTTTAACGCTGGTTCCGCGCTGGCAGCCAGCGGCCTGGCGACTTCCGCGTTTGTAGCGACTCATTTTGCAGCGGCCGCTGCCGCCGTTTCCTGGACGGTGGCGGAGTGGATCCACAACGGCAAGCCGACGGCTTTGGGTGCGATCTCCGGCGCAGTAGCCGGGCTGGTGGCAATTACTCCGGCTTCGGGTTTTGTGTCGCCGATGTCGGCGATCATCATCGGATTGATTGCGGGCGTGTTCTGCTTCCAGATGGTGACGACGGTGAAGAACTTCTTTGGCTACGACGATTCGCTGGATGCCTTTGGAGTGCATGGCGCGGGCGGCACACTGGGTGCGCTGCTGACGGGCATCTTTGCGGTGGCTGTGATCAATCCTGTCTTTGGCAAGGATGCGCACGGAAATCTGCTCCCCGTGGGCGGACTGGATGGGAACTGGCATCAGTTGCTGAACCAGGCAGTGGGTGTGGCGATTGCATGGGGAATCTCGATCGTCGGCACACTGATTCTGCTGGTGATTGTGGATAAGCTGATCGGTATGCGCGTGAGCGAGGAGGATGAGTCAACGGGGCTCGATCTGTCGCAGCATGGCGAAGAAGCTTACGATTTTGGCCAGTAATGAACAGATCTGTGGTCCACTCCGCCGCGCCTGTTTTGTGGCTTGCCGCAAGGGGCGCGGCAACTTTCAGTCAGGGCTGTACCGAAGTGGATACCTCGCGTGCAGGAATCAGGGTGTGCGTGAGCAGTAAATGTGCGGTCGAGGTTATATTCTGTGAGGCGAGGTTTGTGATCTATGCATAAGATTGAAGCGATTCTCCAGCCTTCCAAGCTGGATGCCGTAAAGGATGCGCTGCTGGAAGCAGGCATCGAGGGGATGACGATTCTGGAGGCGCGCGGCCATGGTCGGCAAAAAGGACATACGGAGTTTTACCGCGGGCGTGAGTACACGGTCGATCTGTTGCCGAAGATCAAGCTGGAGATTGTGGTGGTGGATGCGCTGAAGGAAAAGGCGATCCAGGCAATCATTGGCGCAGCACGGACAGGCAAGATTGGCGACGGCAAAATCTTTGTGACGCGTATCGATGAGGCGATCCGCATTCGCAATGACGAGCACGGCGAGTCTGCGCTGTAGCGAATGAGTAAGGCTTGAACCAGCTACCGGAACTCGTGGCGCATTGCGACTGGGGTTCACAGCCCTCGAAGCGTTGGATTGCATTGGCAGAGCGGCAGCGGGCGGGTTTTGTGGTGTATTCGCCGCAGCCGGTGGGCGAGATGAGTACCCTGCTGGAAAGGCTCAGACGGCACCGCGGCAGCAAAGCCAGCATTCTGATTGGATTTGATTTTCCCATCGGATTGCCTGCGAGCTACGCATCGCTGTGTGGAATTGAATCATTTCCGCAGTTTCTTGAACAACTGGTCATGCATGAAAACGGCTCCGGCTCTCCGCGCTGGAGCCGTTTTCATGAGGTTTGTGCCACCGAAGAAGAGATCACACTGGAGCGTCCGTTTTATCCGATTCGTCCGGGTGGCGCGCGTCGAGATGCGATTCATGAAGCGCTGGGACTTGCGGACAGGAATGCGTTATATCGTGAGTGCGAGCTGCGCCATGCGGAGCGGACAAGCGCCAGTTCCCTGTTCTGGACGCTGGGCGGCAATCAGGTGGGCAAGAGTGCTCTGCTGGGCTGGCGCAATGTGCTGGGGCCAGAGCGGACACGGCATCCTGAAAGGCTGTGTCTATGGCCGTTTCACGGCACGATGGAAGCGTTGATTCAGCCGGGCGTGGTGGTGGCGACGGAGACCTATCCAACGGAATATCATAGGCGACTCTTTGGCCATGCCCTGCGTGGTAAACGGTATGCATCGCGCCGCAGAGAGTTGGCTCCGGCGTGGCTGGAGACAGCTCACCGCATGGGAGTGCGGATCGACCGCAAGCTGCGCAGGCAGATTCTGAACGGATTTGTAGAGACAGACCTGACGCGCCCTCACGTCGAGACGCGCGACGAACAGGACGACGCGCTGGATGCGACGATTGGCCTGTTCGGGATGCTGGCGGCGCTTGAGGATTATGGCCCTTCACTGGAGCCTGAGGAGCCAAGGATTCGAGCTGTCGAGGGATGGATCTTTGGCCTGAAGTATCCGTTGCTCTAGACACAGTGAGCCGGTCGCCGGGTTGTTTCGCGCATTCTGGTTCGCAGGCGTGCGGAATCGCTTATTCTGAGGACGCATCTCTTTTCATTCCACTGGCAGGAAAAAGGCAAAGAGCCTGATGGAGTCCACTCTGCTGGCATTTGAAGATATCCAGGAACAGTACCTGCGTGAAACCGAGCAGCTTCGCCTGACCTATGAACGGACCGGAGATGGCACGGCTACGATTCGCCGCAGAACGACGATGGTGGATCGGATTGTGACGGAGTTGTGGCAGCGGGCCACGGGCCGCGAACCGCTGAATGGCGTCTGCCTGCTGGCGCTGGGCGGATATGGTCGTAAAGACCTGTTCCCTTTCTCCGACGTGGACCTGCTGTTTGCCTTTGCCAATGAAGAGATGGAAAAACGCGCCAAGGACGCGGCGCGGACTGTGCATCAGGCGATGTGGGATATCGGGCTGCGCGCCAGTCCCGTGTATCGAACGATGAAGGAGTGTGGACGGTTTGATCGCGACAATCTGGAGTTTACGCTGGCCACGTTTGACCATCGCTTTCTGACCGGCGACTTTCCACTGTTTCTGAAGCTGAGGCAGGATATCTTTCCGGGCGTACTGCTCAGCGACTGGAACACGATTACCCAGAAGCTGGGCGAGATTGCGCGCGCGCGTCACGCACGATTTGGAAATACGATCTTTCACCTGGAACCGAACCTGAAGGATGGTCCGGGCGGCTTGCGGGATTATCATCTGGCTCCGTGGTTTGCACTGCTTTTTCACCTGAAGGAGACGCGACAGTGGCCGCGGATGCGCAACGAACGCGCAGGCGCAATCGGCGTGGAAGCTGACGCGAGCGTGGCGTTTGATTTTCTGGCGGCGACGCGCTGCTTTCTGCATCTGCGTCATGGCCGGGACGACAATACACTGGACTGGCAATCGCAGGATGAGGCCGCGGCGAACTCTGTGGGGCTGGAGACGCGCGGTTCGGCAGACCCGGCCTATTGGATGCGCACCTACTACCGCCACGCGCGCACGGTCAATCGGCGCGCGGTGCTGCTGATGGAGCAGGCACCGGCGCCGGTCAGCTTCTATAAACAATTTCGACGACGGCGGCAGCCGATCAGCGGAACGGATTTCTTTCTGGAACAGGGGCGCATCGATATTGCGACGACGCAGTCGCAGATGCAGGATACGGACGCGCTGCTTCGCATCTTTGCCATGATGGCCAACCACGGATACACGCTGACCCAGGCGGCGGAAGATCGCATTTCGGATGCTTTACCGGTGCTGGCGATTCATCTGCCGGAGGGTCCGTATCTGTGGAACTGTCTGCGTGAGGTTCTGATCGGTCCACATGCCGCTCATGCGTTGCGAACGATGCATGCGCTGGGGATTCTGGAGATGTTGCTGCCGGAGTTTCATGGCATTGACGCGCTGGTGATTCGCGACAGCTATCACCGCTACACGGTGGATGAACATACCTTCCTGACGATTGACAATGTGCATGGATTGCGTCGCCCGATGCACGACTATGAACAGCGGCTGGGCACGCTGTTGCCGGAGATGGAGCGGCTGGACCTGCTGTTGCTTTCGCTGCTGCTGCATGACACGGGCAAGGCTCGCAGGACGGGCGATCATACCGTGCAGTCCGTCGAGCTTTCCGAAAGTTTTCTAGCCAGACTGGACTTTGATCCGGAGGAACGGGAGACGGTTCGCAAGCTGATCCGGATGCATCTGGAGGTGTCGAACGCGCTGCGCCGCGACATCTTTGACGCAGACAATGTGCGTCGGCTGGCGGAGAAGGTGGGCAGTCCCCAACTGCTGCGCATGCTTACCGTGATGACCTATGCCGACATTAAAGCGGTGCATCCGGATGCGCTGACACCGTGGAAGGCGGAAAATCTGTGGCAGCTTTATATGGCGACGGCAAACTTCATGGATCGGTCGGTGGACGAGGAGCGCTATCACGCGGATGTGGACCCGACGCTGCTGTTTCGGATTGGCGCGATGGTCAGCGGCACGGGAGCGAAACACAAGCAGAATCCCTCGGAGGCGATTCGGCATTTTCTGGAGGGACTGCCGCAGCGCTATCTGCAGACGCGGTTGCCGGAGCAGATTCGCAACCACTACCAGATGGCGGCCCGACTGGAAAAAGACCCGGTGCAGATTGAGCTGCGGCCGCACCGACAGCTTGTGGAGCTGACAGTGGTGGCACGTGACCGCAGCCGACTGTTTGCCGACGTAGCCGGAGCGCTGGCCGCCTGGGGCATGAATATTGTGAAAGCCGATGCCTTTGCCAACGATGCAGGCGTGATTGTGGACAGCTTTCACTTCATGGACAGCTATCGCACGTTTGAGCTGAATCCCACCGAAAAAGATCGATTCCTGCACAATATGCGAGAGATTCTGGAGCAGCGCGTCTCTGTGGAGCAACTGCTGGCAAGCCGCCGAAACGCTGGCAGGAGCGGATCAGCGAAGGTGACGGTCGCGACACGTCTCAGCTTTGATTCCGAGTCGTCGCAACACTCAACGCTGTTGCAGGTGGTGGCACAGGATTCACCGGGATTGCTGCGACGGATTGCGCTGGTGCTGCATGAGGATGGCTGCAACATCGAGGTCGCGTTGATCGACACAGAAGGCGAAACGGCAATTGACGTCTTCTATTTGACGCACAGGGGCCAGAAACTGGACAAAGAGATGCAGGCTGGAATCGCGGATAAGATTCAGGCTGCGCTCGAACCGCCGCGTATCGCGCCGTAAATCCACGCTGATCCTGCTCTGAACTCAGGCTCAGAAATCAGGCGACCTCGCATTCAGGCCCGGGGGCAGCGAGCCGTAGTCAATGCGTTGTGCGGATTCTTGCCAGGCATCAAAAGCAGCCAGCGCTTCCGCTTGCAGCATCCCGACGACGGGTAGGGCGCGCTCGGCGGCTGGCAACGAGAATTCGCGATAGAGGGTTGCGTCGCCAAATCCGGCACTGGCGGCATCATCCTGGGAAGCACCGAAGACAACGCGCTCGATCTGCGCCCAGTAACAGGCGGCAAGGCACATGGGGCAAGGCTCGCAACTGGTGTAGAGCGTGCAGCCAGTGAGAAGGAACTGACCCGTGCGCCGGCAGGCGTCGCGGATGGCGTTCACCTCACCGTGGGCCGTGGCATCGAGCGTTCGCGTGACGGAGTTTGCGCCTTCCCCGAGTATCTGACCGTCGCGCACGATGACAGCGGCAAAGGGTCCGCCGGCGCCGGAGTGAACGTTGTGGACGGCAAGCTGGATGGCGCGGCGCAGAAAATCCTCATCTGTGAGCATGATCGATCTCTCCTCGTAAGAGGATAGCTGGATTTGTGAATGGCTGGAGGACGGAAAGCACTGAGCCTGTGCCGCGAAAGCACAGGCTCAGTGTATGGGATCGTCGTCTGTTCCCCGGTTTTCAGGCCATCGCGGCAGGTTCGCTACCGGGCTGGAAGCGCGGCAGGCGTCCTGCAGGCTGAGCGAAAAGGAGTGGAAGCGCGGCGGCAAGCACCTCTTCGACGCGCGTGACGTAGTGGATCGTGACCCCTTCCAGTTGAGCGGCGGTCAGGTCTTCGTCGACGTTCTGACGATTCTCCGCCGGAAGTATCACGTGCTGGACACCGGCGCGACGGGCGGCAAGGAATTTCTCCTTGATGCCGCCGACAGGCAGCACGTTGCCGCTGAGCGTGATTTCGCCGGTCATGGCGGTGAAAGGCCGAACCGGCGTGTTGGTGAGCAGCGAGACAAGCGTAGTGACCATGGTGACGCCCGCGGAGGGTCCATCCTTGGGGATGGCTCCGGCGGGAACGTGGATGTGCAGGTCGGTGGCTGAAGTGAAGTCCTCTTCTACGTCGATGAGGGCGGCGTTGGAGCGGACCCAGGTGAGCGCGGCCTGCATGGACTCCTGCATGACGTCGCCGATCTGGCCGGTCATGGTGAAACCACCTTTGCCCTTCATTTTGTTGGCTTCGACGAAGAGCACATCGCCGCCCGCCGGGGTCCAGGCCAGTCCGACAGCAACACCGGGGCGCTGGGTGCGCTCGAAGATTTCGCTGTCAACGCGTACCTGTTGACCACCGAGGAACTCCTGGAGAATCTCGCGGGTGACGATCAGCGTGGTGTCGTTGCCCTCGACGATACGACGAGCCTGCTTGCGGCAGATGGTGCCGATGACCTGCTCCAGTTTGCGGACGCCGGCTTCGCGGGTGTAATGACGGACGAGATGACGGACAGAGTCCTCAGGGAAGTCGATCTGGTCACCGCGAATGCCATTGGCTTCGATCTGGCGCGGGATGAGGTAATTGAAGGCGATGTGCACCTTCTCTTCTTCACTGTAGCCTTGCAGCGGAATGATCTCCATGCGATCAAGCAGCGGCTCGGGGATGGGATCAAGCATGTTGGCGGTGCAGATGAAGAGCACCTTGGACAGGTCAAAGGGAACATCAAGATAGTTGTCGCGGAAGGTGGCGTTCTGCTCGGGATCAAGCGTTTCAAGCAGCGCCGCGGCGGGATCGCCTCGGAAGTCACGGCCCAGCTTGTCCACCTCATCGAGCATGAGGACGGGGTCGTTGACCTCGGCACGACGAATAGATTGGATGATCTGACCGGGTAACGCTCCGACGTAGGTGCGACGATGGCCGCGAATCTCGGCCTCGTCGTGCATGCCTCCGAGGGAAAGACGCTGGAAGTTGCGTCCAAGAGCACGCGCGATGGAACGACCGAGCGAGGTTTTGCCGACGCCCGGAGGTCCAACGAAGCAGAGAATCGGGCCTTTCATGTCGGGCTTGAGCTGGAGGACGCTGAGGTAATCCAGGATGCGGTCTTTGACCTTTTTGAGGCCGTAGTGGTCAGCGTCGAGAATCTGGCGCGCGTAGGCGAGATCGATGGTGGTGCCGCTGCTCTTGCTCCAGGGAAGGGTTGCGAGCCACTCGACGTAGTTGCGCTGCATGGCAGTGTCGGCGGCCATGGGCGACATCCGGGCCAGGCGGCTCAGTTCCTTGTCGGCGACTTTGCGTACATCTTCGGACATGCCAGCGGATTCGATCTTTTTGCGCAGATCGTCGATGTCGCGCTGCCCCTCGTCGGCCTCGCCCAACTCCTTCTGGATGGCCTTGAGCTGCTCGCGGAGGTAGTAGTCGCGCTGCGATTGCTGGACCTGATCCTGTACCTCGCTTTGAATGCGGGTGCGAAGCTGCTGGACCTCCAGCTCCTTGGCTAAAAGCTGGTTGACACGTTCCAGTCGATCATTGACGGAACTCAGTTCAAGCAGACCCTGCTTGTCGGCGGTGGTGAGAAACGGCAGCGAGGCGGCGATGAAGTCCGCAGCGCGACCCGGCTCTTCGATATTGGCGGAGATGGTCTGCAACTCATCGGAGAGCGTGGGCGAAGCAGAGACAATCTGCTGGAACTGGGCGACGGCGTTGCGTTGCAGTGCCTGCACCTCCATGTCAGGCTGTGTAGAGTCAAAGACGGACTCGGGAACGACTTCAACCTCGGCCAGAAGGAATGGCTCGGTCTGTGTGAACTGCCGCAGGCGCACACGCTCGGTGCCTTCGGTGAAGACAAAGCGGCTCTGGTTGGGCATTTTGACGACTTTGTGGACGGTCGCCAACGTGCCCCACTCGTGCAGATCATCCGGTTGCGGATTGTCCACGCGTGGATCGCGCTGGGCAACAACGACGATAGTGCGCTGTTCACCGAGAGATTCAATGAGCTGAACGGAGCTTTCGCGTCCTACGGTCAGGGGCAGGACTGCGTGCGGAAAAAGCACTGTATCCCGAACAGGTAGAACGGGATAGTGCCTGGATACAGAGGGAGTAGTCACGTGATTTCCGCGTACATTGGGGTCGGATTGTCGGTTACCGGAGAGGTTAAACATTGAGCATCCTCGTATCAACTTTCCTCATTAGACACTTTTAACCTTGCTAAAGTTTCAAAAAGCGTTGTAGGGCCTGAACCGATCTCGCCGTCGGACAAAGAGATGGCCCTTGAGAAACGATACGGAATGCGGAACGAATGGTTCTAGCAGGACGCGGAAGGTTGCATACATGGTTAGTCATCTCAGCTTCATGCGTACAGAGGGGTTATCGGCGGCCAGCAGGATGGCTTGAGGCGGGGGATGGGAATGCGATGAAAGGACGAACCTATTTTTGGTCCGCCTCGCGATAACGTCCCAGTTCACGCACCATGGCGCAGTGGGGCTGGAGCGCGGCGAGAACCTGATCGGCGACGGTGGGGTGGGAGAGCTGGCAATCGACGTAGAAGATGTATTCCCAGGGGCTGCCGTGGACGGGACGGGATTCGATTTTGGTGAGGTTGGTTCCCTGCTCGGCGATTTTCTGGAGGGCGGCGACGAGCGAGCCGGGACGGTTGGCGACGGAAAAGGCGAGGCTGAGCTTGTTCGGGTTGGGAACGGGCTGATAGCCGGGCTGGTCTCGGCGGCGGAGCAGGAAGAAACGGGTGTAGTTTTCGGGGTTGTCTTCGATGTCGGCGGCGAGGATTTCGGCTCCATATTCGCGAGCCGCGTGGCGGCTGGCGATGGCGGCGGCTGTGCGGTTGCCGGTTTCGACGAGATGCTTGACGCTGCCGGCGGTGTCATAGAAGGCGCTGGCGCGGAGGGTGGTGTGGGCGGCGAAAAAGCGGCGGCACTGAGCGAGCGCGACGGGGTGGGAGTGGACGGTGGTGATCTGGTCGAGCGAAACGCCGGGCAGGGCGATGAGGTTGTGGCGGATGCGCAGGAGGGATTCGGCGAGGATGACGAGATCGTGCTTGAGCAGGAGGTCGAAGTGCTCGATGACGGAGCCGGCGAGACTGTTTTCGATGGGGACGACGGCGGCATCGACGCGGCCCTCGGCAAGCGCGGCGAAGACGTCGGCGGAGAGCGGGCAGGGGACGATGGTGGCGTCGGCGACGAGACGGGTGGCGGCTTCGTGGCTGAAGGCGCCGATTTCACCCTGTATGGCTACGAGAGGCACGGATACTCCTGATGGTTCCGTCGGGCTGAATGATTCCGTCGGGAATGCGGTGCGTGTGGTGGAAACAACCCTTCATCATAGCGGGTTTTCAGCGCGAGCGCAGAGTGGCGCGTGGGGATGTCGCGGAGGATTCGTAAGGGGTCGGCTTCAGGAGATTTTTTTGAGGGCGAGGTCGGCGGCAGTGGCGAGGAAGAAGACGCTAGCGATGATGCCGTTCATGGTGAAGAAGGCGGCGTTGAGGCGTGTGAGGTCGTGGGGTGAGACAAGGCGGTGTTCGTAGGTGAGCAGGGCGGCGACGAGGGCGACGCCGAGGTAGCCCGGCCATCCGAAATGAAAAAGGAATGCAAAGGCGACAAGCGCGAGAACGACGGCAACGTGGAAGGCGCGGGCGATGCGGAAGGCGGCGACGAGGCCGAGGGACTGCGGGATGCTGTGGAGGCCGACGGCGCGATCGTGGTCGTAGTCCTGGCAGGCGTAGAGGATGTCAAAGCCGGCGGTCCAGAGCAGAACGATGACGGTGAGCAGAACGATGCGCGGCGAGAGCGAGCCGCGTACGGCGATCCAGGCGGCGGAGGGTGCGATGCCGAGCGAGAGGCCGAGGACGAGATGGCTGAGGCGGGACCATCGCTTCATGAAGGAGTAGCCGAAGAGGACGAGCAGGACGATGGGCGAGAGCTGGAGCGTGAGGCGGTTGAGCTGCGAGCAGGCGAGCAGGAACAGGGCTGTCATGACGAGGGTGAAGCCGAGGACGTAGCCGGGCGCGAGCAGGCCGGCGGGGATGGCGCGGGTGCGAGTGCGGGGGTTGGCGGCGTCAAGCGAGGCGTCTGCCCAGCGGTTGAAGGCCATGGCGGCAGAGCGGGCGGTGACCATGGCGACGATGATCCAGAGCAGCGTGTGGAGCGTGGGAAGGCCTCGGGCGGCGAGGATGGCTCCGGTGAGCGCGAAGGGCAAGGCGAAGATCGAGTGTTCCCACTTGATCATGTCGAGAGTGGTGCGGATCTGGGTGAAGGCGGCCATGGGTGGGATTCCTAGGTTAGTGTAGCGTTTTTGGCCGGATCGTTTTTGCGAGGCGAGATTCAGCGCGGGAATTTGCGTGGTGGAATGGATGGGTGGGTGATAGGATGCAAGCCATGCGAATTTCCATCGGGTGCATGGTGTTGGTTCTGGCCGGGGTTGCCTGTGCGCAGACGCCGAAGAGTGTGGCGTCGCAGGAAGCGACGTCACGGGACGCGACGGTGCGTCTGTTGCAGGAACTGTCGAATGCGCCGGGTCCGCCGGGCGCTGAGGAGCCGGTGAGGGCGCTGATGGTGCCGTGGATGAAGGCCGAGTCCGACAGTGTGCACTATGACGGAATGGGATCGGTGATTGCGCAGCAGGGCACGACGGGGCCGCGGATCATGATTGACGCGCATATGGACGAGCTGGGCGGGATGGTGAGGCGGATTACGCCGAATGGTCTGCTGACGATGCAGATGCTGGGCGGATGGCTGGATCAGGCCCTTGTTGACCAGCGGTGGACGATTCTTGGATCGAAGGGGCCGGTGCGCGGAGTGACGGGGATTCGCGATATCCATGTGGTTCCGGCGGAGGAACGGACGCGGGTGTATTCGCGCAATGTGCTGACGATTGATATTGGCGCGATGACGGCGGAGCAGTCGGCGAAGATGGGCATTGAGCCGGGGGATCCGGTGGTGCCGGATTCTCCGTTTGAGGTGCTGAATGGATCGGAGAATTATCTGGGCAAGGCGTGGGATGACCGTGTGGGCTGCGCGGTGCTGATTGAGGCGATGCGGCGCACGGTCAAGAGCGGGCATCCGAACCAGTTGTTTTATGTGGCGACGACGCAGGAGGAGATTGGACTGCGCGGCGCGCATACGGCGGCGCAGGTGGTGAAACCAGACCTGGGCATTGCGATTGAAGGCGGCATAACGGGAGATGTGTATCCGGGGCATCCTGAGGAAACGCAGGAAAAGCTGGGTGCGGGTCCGGGGCTGTTTTTGTACGACTCCAGCACGCTACCGAACCGCAAGCTGGTGACAATGGTCAAGGCGACGGCGGCGACAAATCATATTCCGCTGCAACTGGATCTGGTGCAGGGATATGGGGATGATTCAGCGGAGATGCAGGCGAGCAATGGAGGAACACCGACGGTAAATCTGGTGGTGCCGGTGCGCTATACGCACGCGCATAACGGGATTATGAATCGCGGGGATTTCGACCACATGGTGGATCTGGTGGTGGATATGCTGAACCAACTGGACGCGAAGACGGTGGCGGAGATTCGGAATTTTGCGCCGGATGCGAGCGGGGATAGAACTGCGGCGAAGTGACGGAACGCTGGGAAGGAAACAGAGGAATCGAATGAGACAACGAGGAGCGGGGATGCAGCGGAAGATTGGGTTGGGCGTGTTGGTGGTGGTTGTGCTGGCAATGATGCCGGTGGCGGGGATGGCGCAGAGTGCGCCGAAGCAGTTGTTTGGCTACAAGGATGCGGCGGCGGAGGCGCGGCTGGATGAGGAGTTTCTGGCGGTGCCGGATGCGAAGCTGGCGGGCGCGGACCTGAAGACGCTGACGGCGGAGCCGCATATTGCCAGTTCGCCGGAGGATTTGAAGACGGCGCAGTTTGTTGCGGCGAAGTTTCGCGCGGCGGGACTGGAGACGGAGATTGTGCCGTATCGGGTGCTGATGAACCAGCCGCGGAAGGTGAGCTTCGAGGCGAAGACGGACGACGGCAAGCTGCTGGCGACGGGGCCGACGCCGGAGCATGTGGCGGGCGATCCGTTTGACGACAATCCGAAGGTGGTGATGCCGTTCAATGGCTCGTCGGCGTCGGGGGACGTGACGGGTGAGGTGGTGTATGCGAATTATGGGACGCTGGCGGATTATGACCGGCTGGCGGCTGAGCATGTGGACCTGCACGGGAAGATTGTGCTGACGCGGTATGGCGGGAATTTTCGCGGGGTGAAGGTGTATATCGCGCAGCAACGCGGTGCGGCGGGAGTGCTCATCTACTCTGACCCGCGCGATGATGGGTATTACCAGGGCGATGTGTATCCGCATGGGCCGTGGCGTCCGGCGACGGGCGTGCAGCGCGGGTCGGTGCAGTATCTGTTCAAGTATCCGGGCGATCCGCAGACGCCGGGCGTGGCTTCGACGGTGGATTTGCCGGATTCGGCGCGGATGGACCCGATGAAGACGGGAAATCAGCCGGCGATTCCGTCGATTCCGATCAGCTATCACGATGCGGAGCCGATTCTGCGGGCGCTGAAGGGCGACGCGGTGCCGACGAGCTGGCAGGGCGCGCTGCCGTTTCACTATCACGTGGGCGGGAGCGGGGTGGTGGTGCATCTGGTTTCGGATCAGGATTACAAGATCAGAACCATCTGGGACGTGATTGGCAGGGTGAAAGGGACGGAGCAGCCGGATGCGTGGGTGGTGCTGGGAAATCATCGCGATGCGTGGGTGTATGGCGCGGTGGACCCGAACAGCGGGACGGCGTCGATGCTGGAGGCGGTGCGCGGGATTGGCGTGCTGATGAGCAAGGGATGGCGACCGAAGCGGACGATTGTGTTTGCAAGCTGGGACGCGGAAGAAGAAGGGTTGATCGGCTCGACGGAGTGGGCGGAGCAGAATGCGGTGCCGTTGCAGAAGGCGGTGGCGTATTTCAATGTGGACGTGGCGGTGGCGGGGCCGAATTTTTCGGCGGACGCGGTGCCTTCGCTGAAGATGTTTCTGCGGGAGCTGACGAAGGAGGTTGCGAGTCCGGCGGGTGGAAGCGTGTATTCGCAGTGGAGTTCGCGCAGCTCGCATGAGGCAGCGGCGGCGAAGGGTGAGGCGGTGGCTCCGGTGGGCGATCTGGGATCGGGGTCGGATTTCACGCCGTTTCTGCAACACCTGGGCGTGCCTTCGACGGATATCGGTTCGCAGGGCGCGTATGGTGTCTATCACTCGGTCTTTGACAACTATGCGTGGTACACGATGAATGCCGATCCGCATTTTGTGTATTTGCAGGAGATGGCGCGGGTGTTTGGGCTGGAGGCGCTGCACATGGCCGACGCCGACGTGCTGCCGCTGGATTACGTGACCTATGGCAAGGAACTGACGGAGTATCTGAAGGACGCCGAGGCGAAGTCGAGCGCGAAGACGCTGGATTTTGGGCCTGCGCTGGCTGCGGCCGGGCAGTTTACGGCGGCGGCCGAGCAGGCGATGAAGGTGGAGATGAATCCGCCGGCTGATCCTGCGGCGCTGAACCAGTCCCTGCGCGCGGTGGAAACGGCGTTTCTGAGCCGGACGGGATTGCCGAATCGACCGTGGTACAAGCACACGATCTATGCGCCGGGTGAGTACACGGGGTATGCGGCGGTGGATATTCCGGGAGTGAATGAGGCTCTGGACGCAGGAAAGACGGATGTGGCGAAGGCACAGCTCAGGGTGCTGACAACTGCGATTCAGAAGGCCGGAGCGGAGCTGGAATCGGTGAAGTAATCCGCTGTAAGCGTGGCAAGCGCGCTGCGAGACGACGATGACGCGAAGCTGAAGCTCTAGTCATCGTCGTCTTTGCGTTTGGCTGCATTTGAGCTGGGGTTTGGATTGGCATTCGTGCTGCCTTGGCGGAGTTGCGCAGGCAGTGGATCGCTGCCCCGTGCGTCGCGCCAGAGAATGACGTTCAGCTTTTGTGGATTAGCGCGATCTTCGTGGGAAAAGTCCATTTTGGCGGACTCCCTGGCGCCCGGTGACCGGGGCGTGTTTGCGGTGTAGATGAGGCCGTTGTCGCGGTTGCGAGAGTCAGCCGAGTACGGCGGCTGGTTGCCTGAGCCGGTGAAGAGCGGTGCGATGACGGGGGCGTGAGCGTCGTTGTTGTTCATGGGTGGTACGCCGAGCAGTTGCTCCATGGTGCGCAGTACGCTGACCGTGGTGTAGAAGTGAGAGTCCACAAAGGGCTGCAAGCGACGCGGCGAGTATTTGCTGACGACGAGGGCGATGCTGCGATGCGCGTCGACGTGATCGGCTCCGTCCTGCGCGTCATCTTCGAGGACGAAGATTGCGGTGTCGTTCCAGTAAGGGCTGTGGCTGATGGCCTCGACCGTGCGTCCGACGGCCAGATCGTTATCCGCCACGGAGGCGCGCGGCGTGGGCATGCCAGGCGTGGTTCCGGCCGTGTGATCGTTGGGGAAACGCAGCATGACGAAGGCAGGCATCTCGTCTTTTCCCTGCTCGGTGCGCTTGCTCACCCACTGCTGAAAGTGACGATGAAATTCCTCGAAGCGAAGCTGGTCAGGAAAGCTGAGATTGAAGTCGGCGTATTGGGGATCGAAGTGACCCTGAAGCTCCGGTTTGGTGGCGACGTTCTGGTAGATCAAGGGAATCTTCCACGGATAGGGACTGCGCCCGCCGCCATAGATGGCTGGCACCGCGGCTCCGGACAAAATGGCGGGATGGTCGCAGTGCTCCGGGCGCGGCTCCGGCGTACCGTTGAGCGGCGATGGGTCTTTGGGCGCTTCGCCGGAATCATCACAGAATTTGGTGGAGATAAACTCGCCGAAGTGATAGAGCGAAATGTGGTGACGCGCAAGATCAGTCCACAGATAGCCGCTGTCCGGCTCATCGATGTCAGAGATTTTTTCCGACAGCGGATAACCCTGCTCGACGACTCCCTCATAGTCGTAGGGCCGTTCGCGGCCACGGTAGCTTTGCTGCCAGGTTTTTTCTGTGTAATCACTGGTAATGCCGGCTGTGGACCAGACGTGCCCGTCGCCGGATACTTCACCGGAGTCATAGAAGTTATCGAGTACGCCAAACTGCAGGGCAAGCTTATGCAGGTTGGGTGTAATGGCCGAGCCGTACATGGACAGGCTGGGGTCGCCGTTGCCGACGCCGAGATCGCCGAGATCCTGATCGTAGGTGCGATTTTCGCGGATGATGTAGATCACATGATGAATGGGATTCACGCCGCCGGCGAAATGAAGCTGCTGTTGCGCAGTCGCATTCATCTGGTTATCGGCGATGGCTTCCCGCGTCAAGGCGGGCATCTGGGCGCGGACGACGTTGAGATCGATGGAGGCAAGCGAACCGTGGAGCAACGTGGCGATATAGGTGTTGGGACGGCGGCGCAGACGCACGATGCCTCTACCGGTGGCATTCTCAGGAACGATCTGTGGAAAGTTGTTCGGGCCGGTTCCCTTGCTTTTTGCAGTGGCGACGTAGAGTTGCTGACCGCGCACGGCCAGCGCTGTTGGATACCACTCGGTGGGTAGAAAGCCCGACGGAGCGGATCTCAATGACGGACGGAGCGTGAAGACAGCGACGGAGTTGGAGCCGGTGTTGGCGGCGAAAAGCTGCTTGCCGTCCGCCGTGAGCGCAAGCGCATCGGGCATGGCTCCGAAGTAATTCTGCCCCGGCAGTCGGGTGTCGAGCGTCGCGGCCAGCCGCATCCGGGTGGTATCGAGATCGACAACGGCGACAGCGTCGCGATTGGCCAGCGCGACATAGAGACGGCGTCCGTCGGGAGCCAGGGTCAAAGCGGCCGGGTGTGATCCTGGCTGGACGGACGAATGCGGAGGAAGCAACGGCAGGCGCTGGACCACGGCTCCCGTGCGCAGGTCCAACTGGGCGATCGAAGAGTCGTTCCAAAGCGCGACGTAGGCAAAGCGAGCGACAGCATCGGCAACGACAGCGACGGGATAGGTGGATGGAACGATGACGGACGCGGTGGGCGATGAAGCATCCCGAGAGAGATCAAAGCGATGAAGAACTTTGCCTGTGGCTGAGTCGAGCATCAGCACATCGTCGGAGAAGTTGTCGGCGACGAGCAGGCGATCGGCTGTGCTTCCCTGCCCTGCGATGAGTGCGAGTCCGGCGGGCGCCGGGATGGCCTTGCCCGCCGGGATGGGTGCGCCAAACTGGTTTTGTCTTGCGCCAGGCTTGAGCGGCTGCAAGCCAATGGGAAGGACGTGATCCAACCGAGGAACGCCGTCGGCAAATCGGTAGACCAGAATGCCGTTGCCGGTTTGGTCGGGCTTGCCGCCGAGAGGCGCACTGAGCGAATCAACGCTGACGTAGAGATCTTTGCCGTCGGAACCGAAGGCAACGCCGGCGTAGAGCGTCTGTGGCGCGCCGAGTGAGCCGTGCCGTTCGGGAAAATCCTGCAACTTGCCCGTGGTTGCATCGAGGACGGCGATGGACTGTGCGAAGCCGGACTCGAGCGTGCCGAACCCGGCGTTGACAATCGCCAGATAGCGATGATCGGGCGACCAGGCAGCGGCCATGGGCAGGCTGTTCAGAGACTGCGGCGATCCCGGTTCGTGCGGCTGAAGCAGCTTGCTGGTGGGTAGCAGAATCGGCTGACCGGAGCTGGACTGAGGACCTTGGGAGTTGGCGGTCAGGGACGCGGAGATCAGGGATGCAGAGACCAGTGTGGCAGAGAGGATTCCTAGGCAGATTCTCGAGGAAAGCTTCATACCGATCAAGCTATCAGAGATGGATTTCCGCAGATAGCCGGATGCTGCGGACAGGCACAGAATTCATCGGCATTTGACAGATGGGTTCTGGTGCTTGCAGATATGTGCAGGCTTGTGATTGGACGGATTCTTCCACCCGAAGGTGGAGCTTTGCATTGACCCCCGTCAAGTTACGCTCATAGACTAGAAGCAGTTGCCTGCGTCTCTGCGCAGGCCAGTGGGGAGCAGAATGCCGGGAATGAATCGCAAATCAGGATGGAAGAACTCCAGGTCGCTGCGGATGGTGGCTGCCGTGGTGGTGGTGCTGGGCACCATTGGCTATCTTGCCTACACCGGACAAGCATCGGCAAAAAGCTACTACGTCACCATTCCCGAGATGCAGAAGATGGGCGCTAAAGTCTACTCCAGCAACCTGCGCGTCGAGGGTTTTGTTAAGCCGGAGACGATTCACCAGGATGGCCCAAATGTTCGGTTTGTGCTTTCCGAGTATGAAAGTCACAACCCGAAGGCGCAGCAGAATCCAAAGATGATTACCGTGGATTATCGAGGCACCGAGCCGCCGCCGGATACATTCAAGGACGATGCGCAGGCGCTGGCGATTGGCACATGGGGTCAGGATGGAGTCTTCCATGCAACGCAGTTGCAGGCCAAGTGCGCGTCAAAGTATGCGCCGGCTTCAAACGGTGCTCCGGCTGGCACGAAAGTAGCGGCCAACGAAAGCTCGGTTGCCACGCCCGGCAATCGGGCCAACTGAGCGTACGAGCCATGCCCGCCGTGGACACAGGCAGCTCGACAGGCTTTTGTCCGGCCGATGCGAAAGTTCCGCTGGCCCGCGTGACGGAGCTTTCTCGCCTCTTTGGATCGTTTGCAGCGCTGCGGCAAGTGAGCTTCGATTTTGAAGCGGGCAAGTGCTATGCGCTGCTGGGAGAGAATGGGGCAGGAAAATCCACACTGATGCGAATTCTGGCGGGGTTGTTGCCACCCAGCCATGGCACGGTGCGTTTGTTTGGCGATCAGTCCCCAGCCGAGGCTTGCGGTCGTGTGGGCTATATGAGCCATGCACCGATGCTCTATGACGAACTGACGGCGACGGAGAATCTGCGCTACTTTGCATCGCTGTATCCACGCGGTCAGTCGCTGACACCGGAATCAGCGCTGCGTCAGGTGGGACTTGATCCCGCGTTGCCGCGCACGGTGGGCAAATATTCGCAGGGAATGCGTCAGCGGGCATCCCTGGCCCGCGTGCTGCTGGCTCAGCCGGAACTGCTGTTGCTGGATGAACCGTTTTCCAATATGGACGCAACCTCGGCGCATCGCATGGTGGAGCTGCTGGCAGGGATGCGTGCTCCGGGACGAACGATCGTGTTGACGACGCACCAGCGTGAACTGGCGCTGCCCATTGCCGACCATCTGCTGACGCTGCGCGAGGGAAGGCTGGATTCCGTCATGGACGGAGGCCGTACGCACGCATGAACACGAGTAAAACCAACGGAGCGCGGTTTCTGGATTCGCTGAGCATTCCTTACGCACTGTGCACCTACGAGGTGGATCCGGAAGACCTGACGGCGACAACGGTTGCGCGCAAGATTGGACTGCCAGCCGAGCAGGTCTTCAAAACACTGCTGACCACCGATGAAGCAGGCAGCTATTTCTTTGCGGTGGTACCGGGAGATCAGGAACTGGACTTCAAAAAGCTGGCTCGTGCAGCCGGAGCGAGACGGACGACGATGGTTTCGCTGAAGGATGTGCAGCCGCTGACCGGATATATTCGAGGCGGCGTCACGGTGTTTGGTGCGAAGAAATCGTACCCGGTCTATGCGGATGAGACGATGGTGCTCTTTGACCAGATCAGCGTCTCTGCCGGGCAGCGCGGGACACAGATTGTGCTGGCTCCGGAGGATTATCTGCGAGCGGCAGAGGCGACGGTTGTGGACCTGTGCAAGGAATCGCCGGTAGAGAATGGAGCAGCGCAGCGGCCATGACGGAAACAAGTGTAGAGGCGGGCGTAGACGCGGCTAGCGCGGACGTGGCAGGGGTGGAAACCGCAAGCTGGTTTGCGCTGGTGGGGACACACCTGCAAAAGGATCTGCGGATTGAGTGGCGCTCTCGCGAGGCAATTCAGTCGATGCTGTTTTTTGCGCTTCTGGTGGTGGTTCTCTTCAGCATGGCCTTTGATCCCACCGCTGCGGCCTCGCGCGAGATTGCCGGCGGGGTGCTTTGCGTGGCCACGCTGTTTGCCAGCGTCAGCGTGCTGAATCAGGCGTGGACGCGCGAGATTCGCCACGATGTGCTGGATGCTTTGCGGCTGACACCCGCGGATCGCTCGGCGATTTTTGTGGCGAAGGTGCTGGCTAATTTTCTTTTTGTGACGGTGGTGCAGGTTTTGCTGGGGCCGGTATTTTTCATCTTCTATAACCTGCGTCCGCTGGGGGATGGCTGGCTGCTGCTGGCTGTGGTTCCGCTGGGCACATGGGCGCTGGTGGCGAATGGGACATTTTTTGCGGCGCTTTCGATTCGCAGTCGCAATCGCGAACTGCTGCTGCCACTGATTCTGTTTCCAATCTTTTTGCCGGCGCTGCTGGCAATGGTGCTGGCGGTGAAGACAGTGCTGACGGGCGATGGCAGCGATCCACATTTGCTGTGGCTGAAGATGCTGGCTGGCTACGACATAATCTTCATGACTGTGAGCCTGCTGCTCTTCGATACGGTCTTGCAGGCGGAGTAGTTTGGACCGCGCGCCGAAGCAGGCGGCGCTACACTGGTAGGGGGGAAACGGCAGGAATGAAACGGCGGATATCACAATGAAACGAATGCTTCTTCTGCTCACGTTGGCTGGCGTGGCCGCGCTGATGGCGTGGGGATTCCATCAGGCAATCTACGTTGCTCCGACAGAAGCGACGATGGGCGATGTGCAGCGCATCTTCTACTATCACGTGCCCAATGCGATGCTGAGCTTTCTGTTTTTTGCCATCAGCTTTGTGTCTTCAATCCTGTTTCTGGCCTGGAGACGCAGCGCTCCAGGGCGGGCGCAGGCTGCGGATGCCTGGGCACTGGCCTCGGCTGAGGTGGGAGTTGTTTTCTGCTCGGTGGTGCTGATTACCGGACCGCTGTGGGCGCGCCCGGTGTGGGGCATCTGGTGGACGTGGGATGCACGTTTGACGACGACTCTGATCCTGTGGCTGATCTATGTCAGCTACCTGCTGCTGCGGCGCTTTGCAGACGGCGCACAGATGCAGGCTTTAGCCGCTGTGTTGTCGATCTTTGGCGCGCTGGATGTACCGATCGTTTACATGGCCAATCGGTGGTGGCGGACACAGCACCCGGCGCCAGTCTTTGGCGGCGGACCGGACTCTGGCATCAAAGACCCACGGATGCTGGCCGCCTTTGGATGGAATGTGCTGGCGTGGGCGGTCTGGGGTTTGATGCTGTTGGCATTTCGTGTTCACGTGGAGAGGCGGCAACAGAAGATTCGCCAGATGCAAACCGTGGCCGCATTGGCCGGAAAGTGAGTGAACCTGTGGGACATCGTTTTTTGATTGCCGCCTTTATCGCGACCTGGATCCTTCAGTTTGGCTATCTATCTTTTGTTGCAATAAGATGGATGCGTCAGCGCAAGGAGCTTTCAGCGCACGGAAACAGCCTCGGCAGTGTCTGATTGGGCAAGCCCCTTTTTACGCCTTCAACATTTATTGCCCACTTTTGCACAGTATTTTTAGAATCAGCAAATTTGACTTGCCAACTGCATCTCTACAGTGTTCATGTTAATTCTGTCGTGAATTTATGTCTCAGTTTGAGGCTATCTCGAATGTTCATTCTGCTGGTAGTGCTTTCATTCCTTGGTTTAGTGATTCTTCCGGTGGTTTTTCTCCTCGACCCTCTCGAAGTCAAGCTGAAGTTGCTTGATGAACGATTCCGAGCGAATCCGGCTTCAGGCGCGAAAACGGTAGAAATTCTGAGCGCTGCGCATAACCGCGTGATAGTTTCACGACCGAAATAGCGGTTGTGGGTCAGTTCAATCTCTGTCTGCCATTCAAGGCGAGTGCGTAGTCGAGTGCACTTTGCTTGCTCTGGTTTGTTTTCGCTACTCCAGCTTGCTTATTGGCAAGTTTTCGTCCCAGAAAGGCGCCTCATGAGATGTCACGGCTTTGCACAACTCTCAGTCTGGATGCGCTTTGTTCTGGGTGCTGTCTACTTCCTTCTTCTGGCTCAATATGTGGTGAACGACAAGCCTTGGAATCAATATTTCCGATTTGCGGCTCTTACATGCCTTGGTTCATCTCTCGTCGCTGGCTTGGTTGAGAGTCGGGGCTTGAAGCAAGGCGGAAGCGACCGAAAATAGCATCTTCGTTGCCCATTCTCCGTTGGTGCGGATAGACTTAAAGACTGGGGGCGATGGCCATGCTAGTCGTGATGAAAGCGCAGGCAACGGAAGCAGAGATCGCAGCGGTCTGTGCGCACATTGAACAACTTGGATACAAGCCGCATCCAATGCCGGGTACGCAGCGCACGGCCGTGGGCATCACGGGCAATCAGGGAGAAGCCGAGCGAGGAAACCTGGAAGAGTTGCCGGGGGTGGCTGAGGTGATTCGCGTCTCGAAGCCTTATAAGCTGGCCAGCCGTGACGTCAAAAGTGAAAACACCGTCATTACGTTTCCTGGAACCGATGCTGTGATCGGCGGCACAAGTCTGGCTGTGGTGGCCGGCCCCTGTTCGATTGAGAGCCGCGAGCAGGCTTTTGCCATTGCCGAGCAGGTGGCTGCCAGCGGCGCGCAGTTCTTTCGGGGCGGTGCATTCAAGCCGCGTACTTCTCCGTATGCCTTTCAGGGGATGGGTCTGGACGCTTTGAGGATCATGGCTGAGATTCGCTCAGCACTGGGGCTGCGCATCATCACGGAGGCGATCGACAACGAGAGCCTGGAGATGGTGGAGCAGTATGCCGATGTGATTCAGATTGGCGCGCGGAACATGCAGAACTTCTCGCTGCTGAAGCGCGCCGGGCGCTCCCGCAAGCCGGTGCTGCTGAAGCGCGGCATGAGTGCGACGCTGGACGAATTTCTGATGGCGGCGGAGTATATTTTGAGCGAAGGCAACTATCAGGTGGCGCTGTGTGAGCGCGGTGTGCGCACCTTTGCCGATCACACGCGAAATACGCTGGACCTGAGCATTGTTCCCGCGGTGCAGCGTCTGAGCCATCTGCCCATTCTGGTGGATCCGAGCCACGGAACGGGCAAGCGGAACAAGGTGTTGCCGCTGGCGCGTGCCGCGGTAGCGGTGGGAGCGGATGGGATTCTGGTCGAGGTACATCATCAGCCGGAAAAGGCGCTCTCCGATGGACCGCAGTCGATCTATCCCGAGCAGTTTGCCGAGATGATGGACCAGATCGAACAGATTGCTCCGATTGTGCATCGGCGCGTACCGCGCGGAATTCAGGTCGCCGCGACCGTCGAGGGATGAGCGTCATTCAAGGCAAGACGTGCAAGTTCGGGCTGCAACGTGTCGCGGTGCTGGGCTGCGTGGCAGCGGGTATGCTTTCCGTGAACGGATGTCGGCGCAATCACTTCCCCACATATCCGGCCAACTATCGCGAATATCTGTATGTCGCCAACTCGGGTAGCGATACGATTTCTGCGATTGATGTGGTGAATCTGCGGCTGGATCGCGAGATCACGGTCGGGGAGCATCCTATTGCTGTGTTGGCCAGCAGGAGCCGCAATGAAGTGTATGTGTTGAATTCCGGGTTGTCTGGGGGCGGATCTCATGGATCCGGCTCGGTCAGCATTCTGGATGCCGAGCATCAACGCGTGACTGCGTCTGTGGATGTTGGGCCAGCTCCGGTTGCCTTTGCACTATCTCCGGATGATCGGTTTGCGTATGTAGCCAGTGCGGGCCGATCGGGTCTGGTGGTGGTGGATCTGCTGCATCGAAGGGTCGCGGCCAGTCTTTCGCTCTCCATGGCACCTACGCAAGTGGCAGTTGCTCCCGATGGACGGTCGGTGCTGATCTCAAGCGCAGCGGAAAGCAGCCTGGTGGCGGTTGCGACGGACGAGTCAGAGGGCCGCTGGTCAGTGCGGGCGCGGATTGCCGGGTGTCCGGGAGCCGGTTCGATAGTCATCCTGCCGGACTCGTCCAAGGCGTTTGTGGCCTGTTCCCGGGGACATCAGTTGATGGCGGTACGTTTGGCCTGGCAGCAGGACCTAGCCGCAGGCCGCCAGGAAACGCGAGCAGACGCACTGGAGGCGCTGCTCGATGTAGGGGAGAATCCTGGCTATCTGGCGTTGAAGCCCGATGGCGGAGAGCTGTTTGTCTCAAACACAGGGTCGAATTCGATCAGCGAAGTGGTGACGTTTTCCAACGACGTGGGCGGCACGTATCTGATTGGTTCGATGCCGGAGTTTGGAGTGGTCAGCCCGGACAATTCCCTGCTCTACGAGTCAAGCCTGCAATCCCAGCAAGTTGCCGTTTACAGCATTGATGAAGGTCGGCGCAAAGGCTCAATTCATGTGGGCGATGGTCCGGATCAGCTTGCGTTTTCCGCTTCCGGCTATCTGCTGTTTGCGCTGGATCGGCGATCGGGTGATGTGGCGGCCATAAGGACCGATACCCAGTCGATGTTTACTTTTTTTGCGGTAGGGCGCGCTCCGGTTGCCATTGCTGACAAAAGTTTCACGATTTAGTAGTCAGGATGTATGCTGATGTGTTCCCATAGCACGTTGCAAGAATCACAACGCCGATGACTATGACCACCCAACCCGAGACGAAGACCGTATCGCACCCAGGATTCACGTTTCTCACGAACCACTCGCATGTCCTGCTGCTGATCGCGGTTAATTCTGAGATGCGCATGCGCGAGATTGCCGCCGCTGTGGGCATCACGGAGCGCGCGGTGCAGCGGATTATCGATGAACTGAGCGCGGCTGGCTATCTGCTAGTGACCAAGGATGGCCGACGGAATCGGTATCAGGTCGTCCCGGAGAAACCACTTCGGCATCCGGTGGAGGGCCACTGCACGATCGGCGAGTTAATCCGTTTTGTCCACGGAGCTTGAGATCGGGTGGATGATCTCAATGGGCGGTAGTGGATGTGTCCTGGGTGCTCTTTGCTGAGAGTGCGGAGTTGTCTGAGTTCGGCTCAGAGATCCTCTCGGGAATCTCAGACCAGCGAAGAGCGCTGAGTTGCGCGCCGGCAAAAAGCAACATTCCGGAGATGTAGGCCCAGAGCAGCAGACCGACGGAGACGTAGAACGGACCGTAGAGCGCTTTGAGGTCAAGCCGCGGCAGGATGGCGACAAAGAGGAACTTGGCCGCGACCCAGACCAGCCCCGTCACGATGGAGGTGTGCAGCACCGGGCGAATGGGCACCTTGCGGTTGGGCAGCAGCCAATAGACCGAAAAGAAAAATAGGATGCTCGCGGCGGAGGTGGTGAGCACCAGCCAGGATGCGGTGAGGGCACGGTAGACGATGTTGTCGATGTGGCCGAAGAGCAGCACTGTGAGCAAGAGATGCTCGACGGCGTTGAGCAGAACGCAGAGGATGCCCAGAATAACCATGATGGCGGCCAGCCCCAGCGCGACGATCTGATTCATGATGTAATTGCGGCTTTTGACTACGCCCCAGGCACGATTGAGCGCGACTTCGAGCGGAAGAAAGATTCCCGTGCAAGCCAGCAGAATCATGAAGAGCGAGACAAGCTGGACGGTGTGACGTGCGGCGACGAAGGCAAGATTCTGCGCGACAAAATCCTGATTGGACGGCAGGAAGTATTGAATCAATTCAGCGATCTCCGCGCTCATGGCGGCGGAGTGGAAGAAGCTGCGCGCCAGCGTATACAGCAGAACGATCAGCGGAATGAAAGAGAGGATGGCGTTGGCCGCGAAACTGAAGGCAAAGGTATGCACTTCGCTGTCGAGCAGATAGCCAAGCAGCGCCTTGCCATCGCGTTTGCGATGAAATCCTTGCGACCGCAGGGCAGAGATTAAGCCCGACTCGGAGAATTGCGTCTCCTTGGAAGCTACGCGAGTATCCATTCCGGTTCTCTGTTTCTCTCCTGCCACTATCAGGATGCTAACAAAGCGGCGCAGGCTGAAGAGGGGTCACGAGTGGATCGCAGACGGGTCTTCCATTTTTTTCTTGCAATTTTTCGAGAATGCTGACATAACCAAAGCACGAACTCTCATTCAGCGCGGGAAAAAGCAATCGGGTTTCGGTCGATTGTGTGCATTCGCGTCAAGAGAACGCAGCAGGAAGGTGCGGGCGTCTGTTGCGCCTGCTTGTTCTGACAGCAGTAGCCAGAGATATTGGAGAGACGAGCGTGAAAGAACAGGGTGTGGTGAAGTGGTTTAACGGAGCAAAGGGTTATGGATTCATCCAGCGCTCCACTGGCGAAGATGTTTTTGTGCATTTCTCGGCGATACAGGCCGATGGATACCGCTCCCTGAACGAAGGCGAGAGCGTGGAGTTTGAGGTGCAGCAAGGCCCCAAGGGACTGAATGCGGTCGAGGTGCGCCGCAGCAGCAACTGAGACATACCGCGCGGAGTCGGTTCAGACGGACGGTTCGGGCGGAGGCCCGTTCAGGCTGGAGATTGGTTCAGGCGGTCTGGTTCTGTGAGCGCAGACGGCTCAGCGCCCATTGAGCCGCGTGACGCAGCGCCGTGGTGCCGGATGCAGAGTGCGCTTGGCTCTCCAGCCAGGGAATGAATTGCGTCAGTCCGCTGTTTCCCATGGCGATGGCCAGATTGCGGCGCATCGACCAGAAACCGGTTCTGCGGATGGGCGACCCATTGAAGAGAGCTTCAAAGCGCGACTCGTCCATAGCGGCCAGCCATTCCAGGGAAGGATTGACCAGTTCTTCGCGGCATTGCAGCGCTTCGTCACGCGCAATCGGTGCTTTGCGGTTCCAGGGGCAGACATCCTGGCAGATGTCGCAGCCGAAGATCTGGCGGCCCATTCCAGCGCTCAGCGCGGAGTCGATGACATCGCGATGCTCGATGGTCAGATAAGCGATGCAACGCGTTGCGTCCATCTGATAGGGAGCGATGAGCGCGCCGGTAGGACAGGCGTCGAGGCAGCGTGTACAGCTTCCACAGCGATCGGGAACGACCAGCGGAGATTCATCGCTTGCGGGCAACTCCATGACAAGCGCTGCGAGGAAGGTCCAGGAGCCGTGCCTGGGATGGATGAGGCAGGTGTTTTTGCCGACCCAGCCAAGGCCCGCGGCTCGAGCCGCAGCTCGCTCCAGCAGCGGTCCTGTATCTACAAACGCGCGGCTTTGAAAGTTTCCATACTGCTGCTTGAGTGCGGACTCCACCTGACGGAGCCGTTTGAGCAAGACCTTGTGATAGTCGCTGGGGCGGATACTTCCGTCAGGATCGCGTCGCGAGGACCAGGCGTAGCGAGCGATCCAGCCGCGACCGACCGGTGCCGGATCGATGGAACGCGGCGCGGGACTGTGGTAGCTGGCCATGCAAAGCAGGACGCTTTGCGCCCAGGGAAATGGACGATCCACACGACCACGCACCAGATGGCCAGCCTCATTGCGGCGAGCCAGATACTGCATTTGGCCGTGATAGCCGACCTGGATGAAGTTGTGGAAACGAGCATCGGTGGCTTCCCCGTCCTGCGCCGGCAGCGAGAGCAGGCTGGCCTCAGTGAAGTCGGCATCCAGTGCCAGCGCGCGCACCTGTTGTCGATCCAGAGTGAGCGCAGTGGAGAATGCTGTCGTGGATGCTGAAGTTGTCATCGGGCGTCACCGGGCCGCAGAGTTACGACCCAGATTTTATTTTCCAGCAGATTTGGCGGGTGTGCCGCTGGATGGTTCAAAATACCCTTCTGTGGTGATGACAAACATGGATTTGTCTTTGGCGCGCAGCGAAATCTTGTGGAAGCCATCGCTGAAGGAATCATCGCTCAGGTCGTTGGGCGCATAGGTGAGCGCGAACTGCGCGTTCAACTCGTCAACGATCTCGTGAAAAGCTTCGTCGTAGTCGTCTTTGCGAATGTCTTCAAAGTAGCGTCCGCCAGAGCGAACGGCAATCTGTTCGAGGGTCTTTTTGCCGTCGCCGTAGGCCACCGCCGGGGAGTTCTGGCGGCTGTTGCCGCCGGGCTGACTGCCCGGATACCCACCCCCCGGATAGCCGCCGCCAGGGTAACCACCTCCGGGATAGCCGCCGCCTGGAAATCGACCGGGATACCCCATGCCAGGACGCTGATTCTGCCCGTTGTTGCCAAACTTGGGCTGAGGGCCTTCGCTTTTGACATAGAGGGTGAAGACGCTGACCTGCGCTCGCTGCGCCGCATCGATGGCCTCGTTCAGGCCGACCTTGCTGCCGTGGTCAAATCCGCTGGTGAAGATGACCATGAGCTTGCGGCCGTGCTCGGGTGCCATCAGCTCCCTGGCCGCCAGATAGACGGCATCGTAGACCTCGGCGCCGCCACGCACGGTCGTCTTGCCTACGCTGCCGACGGGCGAAGCTGCGGAGGGTTGCTGCGGGGCGGAGGTGGTCATCTCGCTCAGCTCGGTGTGCAGCTTTTGCGACGAGGTGGTGAAATCCTGTAGAAGCTCGACTTCATGGTCGAAGTGCAACAGAAAGACTTTGGTGTTGGGGCGGGCCAGCATCTGATCGACAAAGCGAGCCGAGGCCGCGCGTTCACTATCCAGCGCGGATTGCTGTCCACTGCTGGTGTCGATGAGGATACCGATGCGCATCGGCTCATTCTGCGGATGCTCAAAGCTTTGGATCGTCTGCGGATGACCGTTGTCGGAGAGGGTCAGGTCGGTGGTTGGATAGCTGGTGAGCAGGCGGCCTTTCCTGTCGCGTAGCGTGACGGGAATATGCACGACGAATGGGCCGGAGTGGCTGGCTGGAGCGGGGTTGGATGCAGCCTGATTGCCGGGAGTCGCCGAGGACTGTGCCGGCGCGGTCAGTCCAAACAGGTTCACCGCAAGCGTTGCCGCGGCGATACGAGATACAAGCAGTTTCGCGTTCATGCGTACCTTGACTCCAGAACAGAAGTGACCCGAGTGGCAGAGAGCCGGATGGTGCATCCTGGCTGGCGCGCTGGTCCAGTGGACCAGCGTCCTCCAGGATTTTAGACGCAAAAAGCAAACCACAGGTCACTTCGCTTTGCGAATGCCGAAGAAAAATGAGTTTTCAACGGGTGGAAGACGATCTCTGATCGTGCTTTGCCGTTCAGCGCTGCGGACCCGATCCGGCTGGGCCTGTCGAAGGCGGCGTGGAGGGCATGACGGAGCTGCCCGGCGGTGTATTCATGCGCGGTGGAGTGCGCCAGTTGCCGGGCTGTGTGGACGTTGAAGATGGCGGCATGGTGGGTGGGTGATTGGCTGGCTCGATCTGATGCTCGACCTCCATGATGGCGCTGTCGGGGCCGCTCCAGAAATCAGCTCCGGTATGGCTGAGCGTTGCGGTTGCATCGTCCCAGTGAAGATGGCTGATGTGATCCTTGCCCTGCTCATAGCCGTAGGAGACGCCGTCGTCGTTGAAGAGCGTGAAGTCGCCGTTTGCGCCGGGATAGACGCGGACTTTGGCGATGGTCTGCGGCTGGGCCGTGCTCATGATGAGGTTGCCCATCGGAATGATGGAGCCTGCGCGGACAAAAAGCGGCAGCGTATCAATCGGCGCACTGACGGTGATGGTCTGGCCGCCGTGAACACGCTGGTTTGTCCAGTAGAAGTACCAGTCGGTGCCGGCGGGCAGATAGACTCGGCGGCTGGTAGCGCCCTGCTCCACCACAGGCGCAACCAGAAAAGCAGGTCCGAGCATGTATTCATCGCCGATATCGGCTACGCGCGGATCGTTGGGGAAATCCATGAAAAGCGCGCGCAGGATGGGTGCGCCGGTCTGGGCTGCGTGATATTCGACGGAGTAAAGATAGGGCAGCAGTTCATAGCGGAGCTTGAGATACTTTTCCAGAATCGGCTCGGCCTGCCTGCCATAGGACCAGACTTCGTTTTCCTTGCGGCTGCCATGGGAGCGAAAGATGGGCAGGAAGGCGGCATACTCAAACCAGCGCGTGTACAGCTCGGGATAATCGTCATAGCCGCCAACGTTGTCGCGAGCGTCGGAAGGGTCAAGCAGTGGACGATGGGCCGGATGGTGTTCGGCGGGAAGATATTGCCAGCCGCCTGTATCGTTGCTCCAGTTGGCGATGCCGGAGGCTGTGAAGTCGAGTCCTGTGGGAATCTGTCGGCGCAGCGTGTCCCATGTGGGAGCGATGTCGGACGACCAGACGATGACGCCGTTGCGCTGAATGCCAAGATAGGCATCGCGCGAGAGGCTGAGCGCACGTTTGGCCGGAAAGTCTCGACGGAAGCCGTCATAGAGCGCTGCAGTATGCGTGAGCGGATAGATATTGAAGAACTCCGTGCCGGGACCGGCATGAAGAAAACTGCCGTTGGGCGGCAGGTCCGGCTCGGTTTCATCCAGCCAGATGGAATCAAATCCTTTGGAAAGGATGTTGTCGCGAATCTCATCCCAGTACCATCGCGCGGCAGCGGGATTGGTGGTGTCGATATCGGATCCCGCGCGGTCATAGGGCAGGCCGTTGGTGGGAGTGCCGTCGGCCAGATGCTCAAACCAACCGTGTTTGAGGATGGTGTCATAGAAGCGCGAGCCAGGGACAAAGCGCGGCCAGACGCTGATCATGGACTGATAGCCCATGGCGTGCAGTTCGTCGTTCATGGCTTTGGGATCAGGCCAAAGCGTGGGATCGAAATCCATCTGGCCCATGCGCGTGTAATAGAACCAGTCCACGACGAAGACGTCGGCAGGCAGATGGCGGCTGTGATAGCCGCGCGCCACATCCAGCAACTCCGCCTGAGAGCGATAGCGCTGCTTACACTGGATGTATCCATAGGCGGCCTTGGGCAGCAGCGGAGTGGGGCCGGTGAGCAGCCGGTATCCGGCGTAGATCTCATCCGTGGTCTGCCCGGCGATGACAAAAAACGAGACGCGATCGCCCACCTGCGAGGTCCAGGTGGTCTGCTCATTGAAACCGGGGCGGATGGTCGTCTTCGAGGGATTATCCCAGATCAGTCCGTAGCCTTTGTTGGTCACCAGGAACGGCACACAGACGCTTTGTCCGCCGGTGGCGTTGTAGTCGTGCCAACACTCGACCGTGTGCCCGCGATGGTCAAGATAGCCTTCCTGATTCTGTCCCAGGCCGTAGTAGTGCTCATCGTCGGGAGAAGCAAAGTATCCGGCAACCTGATAGAACGGCGGATCGGTCGGGCGACGGTCATGGAGGATGTCTTCATTGCCGTCTTTGTAATTGGGAACGGACTGCGCCCAGCCCGTCATTTCCAGCAGACGCCTGCCATCCGCCGCGTCAAATTGAATGTCTGCTCCGGGCGTCGAGCCACCGAAGAAGCGTCCGATATCCATCTGCGTAACCAGAGGCTTCCAGGGGTGGCCTTTGGGCAGCGTGACCACCATGCGCGAGGAGCGATAGACCAGACCCTCCGCAGTGTCGTTGCGCCTCCAGCCCTGCGTATTGGGCTGCGCAAGGAATCCGTAACCGGGCCTGGCCAGGGCGTGAGCGCGTTGCAGGCTGAGCGTGACGCGAAGAATGTTGGGCGCATAAGGCTGGAGCACAAGCGTTGCGCCACGATAGGGCAGGACCAGACCCGGAACGGTCTCTGCCGTGGGCGAGGTGGTTGCCGATGAAGCAGGCGTACTCTGGGCGCAGAGCGGAACGATGGCGCACCCCGCCAATAGCCAGATGAACACAGTTCGGAACAGACTTCGCAGCATCCCACGCAACTCCAAAATTCTGATTGTCGGCAGCGAGCAGTGTGAATTCACTCGGCACGGTGAGTATATCGCGAAGCGCCAGGAGATGCTCTTCCGTCTTGCTCTCCTTCGGAGTTCACGATACGCTTGTAAAAATCGTTTTCGAAGCATTGCTTTGAAGACGAAGATGGAGACAGAGATGCTGCTGCGTGCGCTCCGAATGACGCTGTGTGTGGTGTTGGCGGCGAGCTTTTTTTCCGCTGCGAACGCGCTGGGTCGCCACAAGCCTTCAACGCCGCGCCCCTGCATCAGCACGGATCAGGCCAGCCAATATGCCGGTAAGGATGTGTGCGTCACTGCGCATGTGTACGATGTGGTGGAGCTGAAAGACGGCACACGATTTCTGGACGTCTGTCCGCTTTCCATGCCCGACGCAGAGTGTCGCTTTCTGATGCTGAGTCTGTATGCCGACCATGGTGAAGTGGGCGAGTTGCGGCGTTATCAGAACCAGAACGTGCTGGTTCGCGGCGTCATTCGACCGATGCACGGGCGCATGGGCATCATGATCAGCAATGCCCGCCAGTTTACCGGCGGGCCGGAAAAATTCCGTCCCAACCCCAAGCTGCTGCGCGGATTCTTTGGCCAGTCGGATGCCATGCCCGTCTCGGATCCCAACCTGACGGCGCATGGTCGCCAGCGCAGCTTCATGAATCGATATCTGACGGAGCAGCACACAACGGCTGCCAAATAAGCCGCACAGAAATCACCCGTCACCAGCGATTGCCGGCAGCCTCCCGCAGTGTGCGAAGCGGGTACAGCGTTCCGCGCCAGACTACGCCGCCGCGCACCAGAGTCATGGTGATGGAACGAAGCATGGCAAAGACAAACAGAGCAAGCGCAAGCGGAAAAAAGATCACGTAAGCGACAGGCACATGCGTCCTGGGCTGCTGCACGGCGTAGACCGTCGCCAGGGCCAGACCCATGAGCAGGCCCGCGGCTCGCGGCGCGCCAAACCCGGCAAACGCCCAGCCAAGACCGGCAAGCGGCCTGCCGTTCCCAGCCAGCGCCATCAGCGGCAGGATCGCGTGCAATGCCACGCCTGCGCTGGCTGCGAGCGCGAGCGAAAGCTGATAGCGAAAAAGCGCAAAGACATTCTTCTCCAGATTGCGCACCACACCCCATGCGCCATTGGCCCAGCGAACGCGCACCATTCCCTGCCCCCAGGCGATACGCTGCCGCAGACCTGCCTTTTTGACGCACCAGCCCATGCGCAGGTCTTCCAGCACTTCCATGCGCAGCGCGTCAAATCCACCCAATGCCTCATAACTGCTTCGACGCATCAGGTTAAAGGCGCCGACGCCCAGAAAATCGCGCGCTCCGGGGTCGGCAATCTTCCAGTAACGCAGGCCCCAGCCGGTCATGGCAAACATGGCGCCCTGCACAGCTCGCTCCGCGCGGCTGGTGACAACCCACTCGGGCAAAACCGCAAGATGATCGGCTCTTTCATGCTGCGCATAGGCCAGAGCACGGGTAAGCGCCGTCGGGGCGAACTGAACATCGCCATCGGTGAACAGAATCCACTCCGCCTGCGCAAGCCGGGCCGCAGTAGCCAGCGCATGAGGCTTGCCAAGCCATCCCGGCGGGAGTTCAGAGATGTGGAGCACCTGAAGCGTATGGCCGCAGGGGTTGTCCGCGCCAGCCCACTCCTGCGCCACCGCCTCCATCGTAGCGCCGGTAGCATCGGTCGAGCGATCATTGACCGCGACGATCTGCAGGCGCAATCCACGCGAGGCAAGCAATCCCCGCAGCGTGGCTGCGATAGCTTCCTGCTCATTGCAGGCAGGCACAATCACGGTCAGATCGGGTGCGTCGCTCGCGGCAGGCTGCGACTCGGGCAAATCACGGAGGCTCGGGATGGCATGGCGATGGAGCCAGCGATCCACGGCCTGCCACGTCCACCCCATAGCAAGCATCCAGGCGGAGCAAGGCAGCGCCCAGCGCCACAACATCCGTGCGATTTCACTCACAGCATTGATTATCCACGGAAGGCGCCATGGATCTGAAACGGCGATTTCACGGCATCACACTTCCGGGGTTGCATCGGCAAGCCGCAACTACTGCGGACGCTGTTGCTGGGCGTTCTGCTGCTGCATCATTTGCATTCGCTGCTGGATAAACTCCTGCGGCGTCATTCCCGGAGGACGATTGAAGGGCTGTGTCGGGGATTGCGGAGCGGGCGCAAGCTGCTGCTGAGCGAGCGCGGGGTTCACGTAGGAGCTGTTTGGGGCTGGAGTGTATGCGGCGCGCTCGGGCGGCTCCGACGTACCGGAGCGCCGACTCAGTTCCACGCCTTTGGGAACTCCCGGGTCGCTTCCGCCGACCATCAGAAGGTCGTAACCGGAACCTTCAAGAAGATCGGACAAAACCTCTCTCGGCGTCCCCGGGCCATAGTCGCCGAAAAGGCGCTGGTCGCTTTTGAGACCCGTGACGGGAATGCGCGTTACGGCACTGACGGCCTGAATGGTCTGCATCAGGCTGGAGTTTCTTGCGGCAACACGCAACTGCTTTCCGTCCCAATGCACGATGGCAGGCGCCGGCGCGCTGAGCGCGGGCCAATCGGGTGGTGGCTGCGGAATGCTGGTGACGGCAGCGACAGGCCGCTCCTGTCTTCTGGCTGCATGTTTTCTTCGGGCGTGCTTCGCGGAGCGTTTCGGCGTTGGAGCGTTTTTCGTCTTTGCGCTCATCTGCGCCGACGACGAAGCAGCGGGAGCGCTTTGTGCAGCGGCAACGGTGATGTTGCCGGTGAATAGCAAAGGTCCGATGGCGGCAGCACAAAGCCACCAGGCACATCCGAGCGCCAGACTTTTTGCACCTTCAACCATCGTTCCCATCCGTCTCCAGCCTCGCACGAGTGCACCCTTACTGTACTAGACTAACAATGTTACGCATTCGCTCGGACTCAGGCCATGCGTTTGCCTGCCGTTTCGCTCAAGGAGTTTCGCCTGTGAAGATTCGCATCGCCAGCCTCGCCTGTTTGCTTGCCGCTGTTGGAATCCTCAGCGGCGGCTCATCGGCGCTTGCCTCCACGTGCACACCTCAGGGATCGATGAATCCGGCAGACAAGTCTTCCTTGACGGCGGTGGCCGATCCGCTGGCAGAGGCCGTGGCCACCGGAAACTCCGATGCGGTGCACGCGGCGCTGCTGCCTGCGATTACTGATCAGTGGGACTCGATCCGCAACGTGGTTGCAAGCGCTCCACCGCTTTTCAAAGGTGGAACTCTGCGCTGGCGCACGATGTATCTGCTGGACGCTTCAGACCAGAAGGCGCCGCAGGATACGGAGTTTTTCTGCGCCAATGCGGAGAACACGCTCACGGTGACCGTGAACCTGCATAACCTGCCTCCGGGCCGCTATGCGCTGGTTCTGGGTGACTATCTCAAGGCTCCGCTGGCTGGTCAGATCGCCATGATCCTGGCCGACAATCAGGGTTGGAAGCTGGGCGGACTGTTTGCGCGTGAAGGCGCTTTGGACGGTCGCGATGGCGTGGACTATTGGAAGCAGGCGCGCACCGACGCCGCCACCACGGACAACTGGAGCGCGTGGTTCAGCTATGAGGCAGCGCGATGGCTGCTGTTGCCGATCGACTTTCTTTCCTCGCCGAATCTGCAGAAACTGGAAGCCGAGCAGCAGCAGATCAGTCCACCGTCGGAGTCCCTGCCGCTGGGGCTCGCTGCTTCGGCAATCGCGAAGTCTCCCACGTGGAAGTTGACGGGCGCACGACTGGATACGTCGCTGCACAGCGCTGATATTGCTTTGACCTATGAAGGCAGCGGCACCACGGACCCTGTTGCCGCCCGCGCCGAGGCCGTCGGCGTGATGAGCGCGTTGCTTCGCATTCATCCCGGCCTGCGGAAAAACTTTCACGGATTGTGGGCCTACGCGGAGAAGAACGGCAATCAGACCTTTGCCATCGAGCTTCCGATGGCTCAAATTCCGCAATGAGCAAGCCTGTGACCGGCGACTCTGCGCCACAAGCCGCGACGGAAGACTCCCGCGAATATCCCGCACGTCCGCTGGTGGGCGTGGGTGCTTTTGTCTTTGACGCGGATGGCGCATTGCTGATGATTCAGCGCGGCCATGAGCCCGCACGCGGCAAGTGGTCGATTCCCGGCGGACTGATGGAAGTGGGTGAAACGCTCCACGCCGCAGTTGCGCGCGAAGTGGAAGAAGAAACAGGGCTGCGCGTTGAGCCGGTGGCCATGGTGGAGGTGGTCGAGCGCATTCTTCGCGATGAGTCACCCGATGCGCAGGTTCGCTATCACTATGTACTGGTCGATTATCTTTGTCGCCCCATCGGCAACGCAGGCGACGCGGGTCATGCGATCCATGCGGTCAGGGCTGCCAGCTACGCCTCCGACGTGCGCTGGGTACCGGCACGTGAGTGGCAATCCGCGCACAGCACGCTCATCGAATCGTTTACGCGTCCTGTGCTGCAGAAAGCATGGCGAATGTGGCGTCAGCTTGCAGATGCAAGCGGTCGCGCGGGCTACTCGTCTTCACGCCAAACGTAAGCGTCCTGCTGCGGCAGCCCGATATGCGCCAGCACGCGGCAAACAAATTGCCGGACCATCTCGGCTGAGTCTATCGGTCGATGATAAAAAGCGGGAATCACCGGAAAGATGACCGCTCCGGCGTCAGCGGCAAGCTGCATATTGCGCAGATGAATTCGATTCAGCGGCGTCTCGCGCACACACAGGATCAGCGGTCGCCGCTCTTTGAGGGTTACATCAGCTGCGCGCGCGATCAGCGTGCTGGCCAGCCCGTTGGCAATCGCAGCCAGCGTACCCATGCTGCACGGCAGCACAATCATGCCGCTTGAGGGATAGCTTCCGCTGGCAATCGAAGCGCCGATATCGCTCTCAGCCAGTTGTGTCGTCTTGATTGGCGCGCAACCCAGAAGCTTTTCGAGAAGGTTGTTGCGACCGGCCACATCCAGCTCTTCAGCCATCACGCGCAGCGAATTTTCCGACGGCAGAAAATGCACTTTTCCCACGCGCTCATCGGCTTCAAGCGTTCGTAGCATTCGCTGACCAAAGACGGCTCCGCTTGCGCCGGTCACTGCGACCGTCAGGTTCCATTTGCGATCCAAGTCGCTCATGCCGGTCCAATCGCTTCCTTCTGGAAGTTGTTGCCAAGCACCCGCGCAAAGATTGCATCGACATGCTTCAGTTGGCGACGCATATCAAACGTTCGCTCCAGTTGTTCGGCGGAGAGCCGCGCAGAGATCTCCGCATCACGCGCTACCTCTTCGCGAAAGACCAGATCGTCTTTCCAGGCGCGCATGGCGTGGCCCTGCACCAGCCGATAGGCATCCTCGCGCATCATGCCCGCTTCGGCCAGATCAAGCAAAAGCTGTCCGCTGAAGATGAGTCCACCCGTGCTTTCCAGATTACGCAGCATCCGCGCCGGATAAACCAGCAAGCGGTCAATCAGGTCTGTCGTCTTCGCCAGCAGATAGTGCATCAGAATCGTCGAATCCGGAAAGATGACCCGCTCCACGGACGAGTGAGAGATATCGCGTTCGTGCCACAGCGCCACGTTCTCAAGCGCAGCCTGCGCATTGCCACGCAGCACACGCGCCAGTCCGCTGATCTGTTCGCTGACAATCGGATTCTTCTTATGCGGCATGGCCGAGGAGCCTTTCTGCTTTTCGCTGAAGTACTCCTGCGCTTCCCTGACCTCGGTGCGTTGCAGGTGCCGAATCTCAACCGCAATCTTGTCCAGCGTCGAAGCCATCACCGCCAGCGTTCCGATGTAAGCTGCATGGCGATCGCGCTGGATGACCTGCGTAGCCACTGGAGCAGGCTTCAGTCCAAGTCGCGCACAGATGCGCTCCTCGTGCTCCGGCTTCAGATGGCCAAAGGTGCCCACCGCGCCAGAGAGTTTGCCCACGCGCATATCCTCGGACGCCGCTTGAAAGCGCATCCGATTTCGCTGCATCTCGGCATACCAGTTCAGGAGCTTCAGGCCGAACGTTGTCGGCTCGGCATGAATGCCATGCGTGCGCCCGATCGTTGGCGTGTGCTGGAACTCCAGCGCGCGTCGACGCAGCACCACCAGAAATTTCTCGACGGAAGCATGGATCAACTCCGAAGCAGCCTTGACCTGCAAGGCCTGTGCGGTGTCTACCACATCGTTCGAGGTCAGGCCGTAGTGCAGCCATCGCGAAGCATCGGCCTGACCCTGCGCTTTCAGTGACTCGGCCACCGCCGTCGTGAATGCGATCACGTCATGTCGAACTTCCGCTTCAATAGCCTGGATGCGCGCTACTTCAAAGCTGGCATTTTCCGCAATGGCCTGCGCTGCCGACATTGGAATCACACCGTCTTCAGCCAGCACCAGACTTGCCGCCGACTCCACCTGAAGCCAGCAGCGATACTTCGATTCTTCCGTCCAGATCGCGCCCATTGCGGGCAGTGTGTAGCGCTCGATCAACGTCGTTCCCTTTCCATCCTGACAACCTGTCGCCCAGTCTCAAACAACCAGACAAGCTAGACCGCAATCCCAAGCCGGTGATTCAACTCCGCATAGAGCAACCCTTCACCGGGGCGATAGGGCTGGAACCATTCACCATCCAGGACCAACTGCGGAATGGCGCGCTTGCCCACGTGGCGAATCACCTCTTCGGCAGCACCCGGGGTCTCTTCAATATCGATCTCATCGAAGGCGATTCCATGTTCGTTCAGGAAACGTTTCGCGGCGCGACAATCCCGACACCACGATGCGGAATAGAGCACAATATGCATACACTGATTGTATCGCCGCCGGGCAGATTGCCGGGACCATTGGCGCGACCGACAAGCATGAACTCCGACCAGATCAAAAAGCTGCTTGCGCTTGAGGCTCATCCTGTCGAAGGAGGCAGTTTTCGCCGCACCTACGCCTCGGTGCAATCGTTGCCAACTCCGCGCGGCAACCGCTCGGCAGGCTCGGCGATTTACTATCTGCTCGAACCGGGAACATTCTCGGAGATGCATCGGCTGGCCTCAGACGAGATCTTTCATTTCTATCTGGGCGACCCGGTCGAGATGCTTCAGCTTTGGCCGGATGGCTCGCATCGGCGCATCGTACTTGGCCCGCGCATCGAGGAGGGACAATCGGTTCAGGCACTGGTTCCCGCGGGCGTCTGGCAGGGTGCTCGTCTGCTGGGTTCCGGCCACGTGGCACTGCTGGGCTGCACGGTCTGTCCCGGCTTCGATTTTGCCGACTATCAAAGCGGCCTGCGCGACGAACTGGTGAAGCAGTGGCCCGAAGCAGCGGAGTGGATTGGCGCGCTCACGCGCCGCTAGAGCGCATCCTCGTTACACGGCAACAGCGACGTTACACGGCAACAGCGACACGGGCATGAATCCGCTCTTTGCGCACGGTCAGTTGCTCCACGCGATCGGTGCGCACGGAAAATCCTCGACCGGGCGTGTCGGGAATGACGATCTCGCCCTGCTCGGAGACAGTAACCTCCGGATCGATGATGTCCTCGGTCCAATATCGCCTGGATGCGGAGACATCGCCGGGCAACGAAAAATTGGCCAGGCTGGAGAGCGCGATGTTGTGGGAACGGCCAATGCCCGACTCCAGCATCCCGCCGCACCAGACTGGAATGCCGCGCTCATACGCCGCGTTGTGCACGGCGATTGCCTCGGAGAATCCACCCACGCGCCCCAGCTTGATGTTGATGATCCTGCAGGACTCCATCTCAATGGCTGCCAGCGCGTCACGTCGGTTGCGGATCGACTCATCCAGACAGATGGCGGTGGAAAGCCGCTTCTGGAGCAGGGAGTGGAAGTAGAAATCATCGTGCCAGAGTGGCTGCTCGATCATGAGCAGGTCAAAGGCCTCAAACTGCACGAGGTGGTCAAAGTCCTTCATCCGATAGGCCGAGTTGGCATCGCAGCTCAAAGTGATCGCCGGAAAGCGATTCCGGACGCGATCAAAGACGTTCATATCCCAGCCAGGTTTACACTTCAGCTTGATGCGCTGGTAGCCAGCGGCAACCTCGCGTTCAATCGTCTCCAAGAGTTCGTCGATGCCGGGTTGAATGCCAATCGAAACGCCACACGGAATCACCTCGCGCGTGCCGCCCAGCAACCGGCTCAACGAGATTCCTTTCCGCTGTGCCTCGATATCCCATATCGCATTCTCGAGCGTCGCCTTGGCCATGCGGTTTCCGCGCACCAGGCCGAAGAGGCGGGGAATCTGCCCACCGTGCTCCGGTTCGGCAGCGGCCAGCATCGGTCCAAGCTCATCGACGATGACCTGCCAGCAGGAATCGACGGACTCTTCGGAGAAGTGCGGATGCTCGCCCGCCGTACACTCGCCCCATCCAACCAGACCTTCAGAATGCACCTCGGCCAGCACCACACGCCGATCACGCGTGACGCCAAAGCTTGTTTGAAACGGCTTGACCAGAGGCAGGTTCAGCTCGCGCAGATAAATCGCGTCAATCTTCATGGCATTCCATCCTTGTCGGCATGATTTGGTCTGTGATTCCTGTCAAACCCATACAGAGCGCCAGAGTGCATTCTCGATTGAGTCCACTTCTATCCTGCCACAAGCGCCTCATTTGCTCCTGCCCAGCGCCCCAGCACAAAGTGTCCATTTCCGTCCTCGTCCAAGCGATAATCCACAATCGCCAGCCCGCGCTCAAATGCATCCTGAAGTCGCTCTCGATTGCTGGCCTGCACCGCTTCCGCTTTGCTTCGCGTCGTCGCATCAGCCTTCCATGCGTAGATGGCCGCCGGCACCATCACCGAATCCGCCGACGACAATGCGGCACTTGGCAGCCGGTTACCGGCATCGGCGGAAAGCCGTTCCTCGACGCGCGACGAAGCCATGGACCACTCGGCCACCAGCCGGTCCGTGGGCAGACCGCCCTGCAAACGGGAACTGGAGTTGCCATAGAAATTCGGCTCATAGCGCCGCACAATCGCGCCCAGCCGATGAATGTTCAGATACGCATTTTTGATCTCCAGCGGATCAAAGGTCCACTCCATATGCGTGATGCCGCGCCGCAGCGCATCTTCGCGCTGGGCCAGCTTCAGCCGTCTGCCGATGCCTGCATTGCGGTACCCTTCACGCACGGCGAGCATGTGGGAATGCAGATAGCTGGTCGCCTTGCCGTCTGGCCCTGCGGGTTTGACGCCCGGCAACGAGAGGGCAAATCCCACCATGTCGGCGGATGCCTCACACCCCTCCGGCGAATCCGGCTGGGCGGCGTCAAAAGCGCCAATCACCTGACCGCCAATCTTTTGCGCTACCAGAAACACGCGGCGTGGAATCACATCGCCATCGGCGTAGCCCCAAACATCAATCTGCAGTTGCACGCAGGCTTCCAGCTCTTCCAGCCCGCAGCAGGCACGCATCCCGATCATCGCTTCCCGTCTCCCGATTCTGTCGTTGCCAGCTCAAGCTTGGCGCGTCGCCACAGTTCTTCCAGAGCCTCCGGCTCCAGGTCTGCCAATCCTCGTTCTGCCGCCCACTCCATCCAGGCAAATCGCCGCCGAAAACGCAGATTCGCTCCTCGCAATGCCATCTCCGCATCGACGCCGAGATGCCGCGCCAGTTGCGCTGCGGTGAATAACAGATCGCCCAGTTCAGCTTCGACACGCTGCTGCCGTTGCGGAGTATGTTCCGGCGTATCGACCTCGGCCACCAGTTCGTCCGTCTCCTCGGCCAGCTTTTTCAGCAGATCAGACCAAGCAGGCCAGTCAAATCCAACTCTGGCCGACTTCGATCCAATCTGTGCCGCTTCAGCCAAAGCGGGCTGGCCTCGCACCACGCCGTCCAGCAGGCTGCTGCGCAGATCCTGGCTGACCGCAGATTTTGCCGCTTGCTTCTCCGCTTGTTTAATTGCCTCCCAGTTGGCCAGCACGCGTTCGGACGAGCCATCCACGGCAGCATCCACTTCCACACGATTTCCAGCCGCACGCGAAGCCGCCTCACCGAAGACGTGCGGGTGTCGTCGCACCAGCTTGCGATTCAACTCCGCCAGCACATCGGCGATGGAAAATCCCGCTTCCTCCGACTCGCTCGCCATCTGCGCATAGAAAAGCACTTGCAGTGTGAGGTCGCCCAACTCTTCGCGCAGATTGTCCCAGTCGCGCCGCTCAATCGCATCCAGCACTTCCCAGGTTTCTTCCAGCGTGTATTTCCGAATCGAATCAAAATCCTGTTTCCGATCCCACGGGCACCCATCCGGTGCGCGCAATCGAGCCATGATCCGCACGGACTCGGCAAAGTGCTCCGTCACTGCATTCATCTCCGTCGGCGAGGACTCGTTCGCATGGCTGTGCATGTTTTTACTCTAACCCGGCAACAAAGCCTCTCGCCTCACCCCGCGGCTGGTGTTGTGGTTCAGCCGTTACACTGCGCATAGCCCCATGTACGCTTGGCCTCAACCCGCGCCCGCGCTGTTTGCTCTTTTCGGACTGCTCTTTGGCAGTTTTTTGAATGTCGTTCGACTGCGCCTTCCCGCCGAAGAGAGCATCGTGCATCCCGGATCGCACTGCACCCACTGCCAGCATCCGCTTGCCTGGTGGCACAATCTTCCGGTTCTGAGCTGGCTGCTGCTTCGTGGCCGCTGCCACTTCTGCCGCCAGACGATCTCGCCTGCATATCCGCTTTTTGAGCTGGCCACGGCCGCGCTCTGGGCCATGAGCGCGGCGGCTGCCGAGACGCAACCGGCACCCTTCGTCCAGGCGCTGGCCTCGGCCATCTTTTGCTGGATGATGTTGCTGCTGGCGGCGCTTGACTGGCAGAATCTCTGGCTGCCGGATCGCATCACCTGGCCGGCGATTGCCCTGGGGCTGATCTGGCGTGGCCTCCATGCCATGCTTGCACCCCAACCCATCTCACCTTGGCTTGCCGCTGTGTTTCCTGCGAGCGCATTGCCGACAACGCATCGCCTCACGCCTGCTATCGCCGTGCTCACGGCTGCACTTGCCGCCGTTGCGGGAGCAGCAGTGGTGCTGATCATCCGACTGGCTTACTGGCTGGTGCGCAGGCAGGAAGGCATGGGCCTCGGCGATGCCAAGCTGCTGGCGGCGCTGGGTGCCTGGCTCGGCTTTTCGGCCATGCTCGATTCGTTTTTGATCGCGGTCTTTGCAGCCTCAGCCGCTGCCCTGCTCTGGATACTGATAGGCATTGGGCGAAGTCGCGAGGAGAGATGGTCCACACTTCCCATGCCGCTTGGTACATTTCTCGCGCTTGCGGGCATCACGGAGATCTTTGCCCCGGCCTGGCTGCTCCAGCTGTGGATACAGGCCTCTTTCCGATAAAAATCCCGGAGCACGTCACACTCGCAACAAGTTCACAGGCAAGTCAGCAAGCAAAAAACCGCAGGCAAAAACATTCGACGAGCCGTTACCGGCTCACCGCGGGACTGATCCATGCAGTCGAAACCATACAGAAATTCTGGAAACGCGCTCGACCGATTCAGCGATTCTGCGCGCCGTCCGTCTGAGGCATCTCTTTCAAAGCCTTGCGCGCTTCCTTCGCCTCGCGCCCGTCCATGCCATAGCTCAGGTACAGCTCATAATGCTGTCGCGCTTTCGCGTACTCCTGAAGATGCTCCTCGGCCACGGCCAGCCCCCACAATGCTTTGGGCTCCTCGGGATTCATCTGGAAAGCCTCGGCAAAACGTGATTCGGCAGCAAGCCAGTTTCGCTGATCCTCATAAAAAGAACCCACGCTCAGGTCTTCCTTCAACCGCTGCTCCGGAGTCTGTTCCACATCTTCCGGCTGACCTTTTTTGTGCTTGCCTTTGCCGGTGGGAACGTCGGGAGTACTCCAGTCCTGCATTCCGGTGCTGCTGGAACTGAATCCGCGCGAGGCCTCCTGACTGGCCTCCTCCACGGCAGGGTCAGTCACTTCGTCGTTCCACTCCGGCATCCGAACAGGGTCACCCTTGGGATCGATGTCGCTGACCGTCGGGGACGGCGTCGCATGTCTGGGGGCTGGATTCGCGCCTTCGGGTCCAACGGGAATTACAGGCGCATTGGCGTCCTCACCCGGAAACGGATTCTGTTCTGTACCGCTGCTGTTGGGAGCGGTGGCGCTGCCCGGCCTGGATGGCACTTGCCGGGAGGTGGGCGCGGCATTTTGTTTTGTCGTCTGCGTATCGTCCGGAAACGGGTTGCTTGGCTGACCGCCACTTTGCGCCTGCATCAGTGCGCCGCAGCACAGCAGTCCAACCAGCCAAAGGCTCTTGATTGCCGTCATACGCATCTTCACTCCATACATCTTCTGCCTTACACTCGCACCTGAAACCCGCAACGGAAAATGTCGCAGCAGCGGCTCACTCCAGCATAGTGGACAGAGGCGCGCGGCTGCGACATGGTTTCGCCATCGGCGGTCGATTACATCTTCATTCCGCCATGTTTTTCGGGTTTGATGGGCAGCTTTTTCAGCATGTCGTCGGCATCCTTATCCAGCATCTTCTTGTCTTTGCCGGAATTATTGGAGACATTCTGGTCGGCCACACCGCGAAAGAGCAGCTTTTTGCTGGAGCCTTCAAACAAATCCAGGACAAACTTGCCCCTGCGCTGACTCACTTCGGTTGTTGTTGCCGTGCTCATTCCATCCATTCCGTCGCCCCAGCCGCCAACCCAGTCATCGCCCCATGCCCAGCCGTCACCCCAGCCGTCGCCGATGCCGTTGTACATCGTTTCAAGATCATGCTCGGTTTTCACTTTGTCCGTGGCGAAAACCACCAGATCGCCACCTGTCGGCACCATCTGCAGTCCGCGCATCTCCAGATCGCGCACGACCACCCGCTTGATCCGGCTTGCGTCCAGTGGATTGGAAGTGTTGAGCTTGCCAAACGAAAACGTGTGATACCTGGCAAAATCTGCGTGATGGTTGAAATCGGTACGAATCTCTGCGGATGCAGCCAGCGTCAGCGCAAAGGCCAGAGCTGCTCCAATCATTGCTTTACCCTTCATCGTCTCTCCTTGTCACCTTGGAATCGCATCCACCGCTGAGCCTCATCCAGACTCCGGCGAATCGCTCCGGGTATTCCTGTCTCTGGGATGCCTGTTCCCACATTTGGAGATGCCCCGACCGCCAAAACATCCACAGCCTGTCCTGAGCAAGTCTTGCGGCAAACGATACAATCCGATTGGGAGCACCGTCCGATGGCCTATCAGGTTCTGGCGCGAAAATATCGACCTCAGCGCTTTGCCGACGTTGCCGGTCAGGAGCACGTGACGCGTACGCTGAAGAATGCGCTCACGCAGCAACGCATCGCCCACGGCTACATCTTTTCCGGCCATCGCGGCATTGGAAAAACCACCATTGCGCGAATCCTGGCCATGGCGCTGGACTGCCGCGCCGCGGTTGGCTCCCCGGAGCGGCCCGATATCGAGCCTTGTCTGCAATGCGTGAGTTGCCGCGAAATCTCCTCGGGCGGCGGCGACGATGCAGCCACACAGTCCTTTGACTTCATTGAGATCGACGCAGCCTCCAACCGGGGCATCGACGATGTACGGTCCATCTGCAGCCAGGCTACTGTGCGCCCGGCGCGCGACCGCTACAAAATCTTTCTGCTCGACGAAGCCCACCAGATCACCGACGCCGCCTTCAACGCCATTCTGAAAACGCTGGAAGAACCACCTGAATGGGCTGTTTTTATGATGGCGACGACTGAGCCGGAGAACATTCCGCAAACCATCCGCTCACGCTGTCAGCACTTCAGCTTCCATGCCGTGCGCTTTGACGATATTCTCCAGCAGCTTCGCACCATTGCCGCGCACGAAAACATCGCCTTTGATGATGAAGCACTGGCACTGCTGGCCGAGGCGGGCGACGGCTCCATGCGCGATGCGCTTTCCATCATGGATCAGGCCATCGCCTCCGCGCCGCGACAGAATGGTCAACCCCTGCTTGAGGCTTCACTGATCCGCGAACTGATGGGCACACTGCCCAACGCAACGCTGGAGCGGCTCTTTGAGATCATCGCACGGGGCGAGTCTGCGCCACTGATGCATGAGCTGGATCGGCTGCTCACCAGCGGCAATAGCCCTGTGGCCATCGCACGGCAGATGGTTCGGTATCTGCGCAACACGCTGATGGCTTCGCTGGGCGGTGAAAACACCACCCTGCTGCAAATCGCCACGGAAGAACGCGCCCGTGCCGCACGCACCGCGCAGCTTTTCAGCGAAGAAGAACTCACACGAAATCTTCAACTGCTGCTGCGCACCTTTGACGATCTCAACTTTCGTCAGGAACAGCGCTTCCATCTGGAACTTGGCCTGCTGCGACTCGTCCATGCGCAGCGTCTGATTCCCATGGAGCAGATTCTGAGCGGTCTGGCGGCGCTTCCCGCCAAAGGAGCAGCACTGGCGGCGCGATCCAACTCCGCCGCGCATGGAGCGAGTCCACACGCATCCAGTTCACACGTACCCAGCTCGCACGCGCCGTCGCCCTCCCCGTTTGTTTCGTCAGGTTCTGCCGCATCCGCTCCGGTCGCGTCTGCTGCTGCGCGCGTCTCACCCATGACCGCTTCCACCGCCGCATATGCCGAATCAACACGCATCGAAGCCGGCCATGCGGAGTTCCGTGAAACTGAAGGCGCGCTGGCCCGCGCGGTTGGGCCGCAACTTGTGCAGCGGCCAGTTGCAGAGCCTGCTGTGGCGACGATCCCCGCGATCGAGGCAGCGGCAAGCACTCCAGACTCGACCGCTCTGATCGATACACGGCTCGAAACACCGCTGGTAACCAAGCTCGAAACACCGTCTTCCGCAGGCGGCTTCTCGCTCGAGGCCGCGCAAGCCGCCGTCGTGCAGGCGCTCGAAACCGGCGGTCACAGCTCAGCGGCTTCGTTGCTCGATGCCGGCCAGTGGATTCCCGACGGAGCTTCGCTGCGCATCGAGGTTCCGGCCAAAGCAACGATGATCCGCATCACCTTCAATGCGGCAGCGGAGAAACTGATCCGCCAGGCGCTGACACAATCCGGTGCGCCCACACGTTATCGGATTATTCCCGGCGAATCCTCTGTCGCCATCACGACCCGTGTTGCCAGTGCCGGCAGTATCGACCAGGAAGCGCGGAATCATCCGCTGGTTGTCCAGTCGCTGGAAATTTTTGACGGTGAGATTTGTAGTGTCATCGATCTGCGCCCAAAATAATTTTGGTTTCCGTCGTCCTTTGCATCCCGCACCGTAGCCGCGCATCGTATGCTTGCCATGGATTGCGGAATTTTCCCGTGGAAGGAGTCTGCCATGTTCAATCCGATGAAGCTTCAGGAGATGCTTTCCAAAGCCGGTCAAATGCAGGAGGAGGTGCAGCGCAAGCTTAGCCAGACCCAGATTGAGGGCGCCAGCGGCGGCGGCGCCGTCACCGTCCTCATGAACGGCAAGAAACAGCTTCTGCGCCTGCAGATTGATCCCGCCGCCATTGCCAGCCTCAGCGGAGAATCCCCCGATCTGGAGATGCTTCAGGATCTGATCGTCGCCGCCGTAAACGACGCCGGTAACAAGGCGGAACAGAACTTGAAATCGCAGCTAACCGGACTGCTGGGCGGCCTCAGCATTCCCGGCCTCAGTTGAGGGCGACGGCAACAAACTTTACGCACGTTTGCAGCACTGCAATCTGATCCAGCTCAAATTTGATCCAGAAGGAAGGAACGACCATGTTCTTCGAAGACGCTTCCACAACGTCAGCCATGCCCATCGCGAGCCGCCGCTCGTTTTTGAGCGTGATGGCTGTTGCCGGAGTTGCTGCCGCGACGCCGGTTCATTTGCTTGCCCAGGCCGCGCCCGCCGACTTCCGCACCACCAGCCGCGCCGCAGCGGCCAGAACTCCCATTCGCGTTACTCAGCTTGCTGGCAACATCCATCTGCTCCAGGGTTACGGTGGCAACATGGCGGTGCAGACTGGCCCGGACGGCAAAGTGCTTATCGACAGCAGCTACATGCCTGCCGCGCCGCGCATTCTGGCCGCGCTCGACGCCATCAGCAAGGATCCTGCGGCTACGCTCATCAACTCGCACTGGCACGTCGATCACGTCGATGGCAACCAGCCCATGCACGAGGCAGGATTTCGCATTCTGGCCCACAGCAAGACACGCGAGCGCCTGATGACTCCGCAGTCCATTGCGCTGCTGCACGTATCGCTGCCTGCGTATCCGGCCCCGGCCTGGCCCGTGACCACGTTTGACCAGTCGCTCACGCTCTGGCGCAACGGGGACCAGATCACGCTGGCGCACTATGCGCCCGCGCACACCGACACAGACATCTACATCCACTTTACCCATGCCAATGTTCTGCATGTCGCCGACATCTGGTTCAACGGGGTCTATCCGCTCATCGACGAAAGCTCCGGCGGCAATATCGACGGCATGATTACTGCTTCTGCCCATGCGCTCACACTTGCCGATGCTCAGACAAAAATCATCCCCGGCCACGGACCGCTGGGCACGCGCGAGCAGCTTGTGGAATACCATGCCATGCTGTCCGCCGTTCGCGACCGCGTTGCAGCACTGAAAAAATCCGGCCTCACCGAAGCCGAAGTCGTCGCGCGCAAACCTACCGCCTCGCTTGATGCACAATGGGGCAAAGGCGGCATCACACCGGACGTTTTCACCGGCATCGTGTATCGCACCGTGCGCGTCTGATCCGCGCACATGGTTTGGAGGAGCAAGCATCGTGCAGCGTTACGCAGAGCCTCTGGCCAGGCTCATTGAAGAGCTGAAAAAACTGCCCGGCGTCGGCAGTAAAACCGCACAACGGTTTGCCTTTCACCTGCTGCGGGCCAGCGAGGACGATGCGCACGCGCTAGCCGAGGCACTAGCCGCGCTCAAGGCAAACCTGCGCCTGTGTTCGATCTGCAACAACGTCACCGATGTCGATCCCTGCGCGTACTGCTCCAATCCCGTGCGGAACCAGCGGCTGGTCTGCGTCGTGGAGGAACCGACCAGCATCGCTTCAATCGAGCGCGTCCGCGGATATCAGGGCGTCTATCATGTGCTGCACGGTACGCTTTCACCGCTGCATGGCGTCGGCCCCGATCAGCTTCGCATTACCTCGCTGATGGCCCGCGTGGAAGCCGGCGAAGTGGATGAGGTCATTCTAGCTACCAGCCCCACGCTCGAAGGTGAAGCCACTGCGGACTGGCTTGCCGCGCTGTTGCGCCGACTTTCCGTGCGCATCACGCGCATTGCCACCGGTGTTCCCGCTGGCAGCGACCTGGAATACGTAGATGAGATTTCGATGGCGCGCGCTCTCGAAGGCCGTCGTGACTTCTGATTGCCCCGTACGCGCGTCAGTTCTTCCGTACATCTCCGCTCTCGTATAATTCGTGTGATGACCGGACCTGGAGTTTTCTTCACCGGAATACCCGCCGCAGTGCTGCGCCGCCGTAACCGTCTCGCTTTTCTGTCAAGCTGCTGGATGCTCTTGATCGCGACTCTTGTATGGCTCGTTCCGGCCCGCGCGCAGCAGATGGGCGGTTCTTCCAGCGGACCTCCACAACAACCACTTTTCGATGCGCAACATCGTCCCATCACGGCGGGCGGATTTGTCAAAAGCGGTCCGATCATCTTCCAAAACATCGCGCAGCAGGCCGGTCTTACCATCTGGCATCACACCGCCGGAACTCCTGCGAAAAAATATATTCTTGAGGCCAAAGGCCCTGGCGTTGCGCTACTGGACTACGATCACGACGGTTGGCTCGACATCTATTTTGTCAACGGATCCACCTTTGACGCGCTCGACGGCAAAGCCGCAGCACCGCAGGCTGCACTTTTTCATAACAATCATGACGGCACCTTCACCAATGTTGCCGCAAAGGCTGGCGTCACCAATGACCGCTGGGGATACGGCGTTGTCGTTGGAGATTTTGACAACGATGGGTGGCCCGATCTTTACATCACGAACTACGGCAAAAATCGTCTATATCACAACAATCATGACGGCACTTTTACCGATGTAGCAGAGAAGGCCGGAATCGCGCTCGGCGGATGGTCTGCTGGAGCGACCTTTGGCGACTACGACGGTGACGGACGGCTGGATCTCTTTGTCGACGGCTACATCGATTTCGACGTTCACAACCCGCCGGAAAGTGGCAATCAGGTTGTTGGCTACTCGCGCTGCGTCTTTCGCGGCGTTACGGTCATGTGTGGTCCGCGCGGCCTCAAGGGTGCGGCCGACCATCTCTTCCACAACAACGGCGATGGAACCTTCACCGATGTGAGCGTCAAGGCCGGGGTCAGCGATCCGGATCGCTACTATGGCCTGGGCACGGTCTTCGCTGATGTCAACAATGATGGCTGGCCCGATCTTCTGGTTGCCGATGACTCTTCGCCCAACTACCTCTACATCAACAAGCACAACGGCACGTTTGAGGACGACAGCTACACCGACGGATTTGCCGTGAACGAAGGCGGACGTGAAGTGGCCAATATGGGCCTGGCTCTCGGTGACTACAAAAATAATGGCCACCTCGACGTGGTGAGCACCACTTTTGCCGACGACTACAAAGTGCTTTTTGAAAACGATGGAACTGGCAACTTCAGCGACGAAAGCTACAAGGCTGGCATCGCGCTGCCTACCATGCCCTTCGTAGGCTTTGGTGACGGATTTTTGGACTATGACAACGATGGCTGGCTCGATCTGTTTATCGCCAACGGCCACGTCTACCCGCAGGTCGATCAGCACCCGGAATGGGGGCAGAGCTATGCGCAGCGCCCGCAGCTTTTCCAGAACAATCGCAATGGAACCTTCACAGAAGTCCCAGCAGTCGAAGGCACCGGACTTGCCACCGTCAGCGTAGGCCGTGGCGCGGCCTTTGGCGATCTCTTCAACGATGGGAAAATAGACGTTGTCATCAGCAACATGGATGGCGTTCCGGTGCTGCTCAAAAACGTCAGCCCCGACCATCATCACTGGATTGAGCTAAGCCTGATCGGAGGACCGAAAAGCCCACGCGATGCTGTCGGCAGCACAGTCTATCTGACGGCCAACGGTGAGCGCCAGAGACAGGATGTGCTCAGCGGCGGCAGCTATCTTTCCTCCAACGATTTTCGCCTCCACTTCGGCCTCGGCGATGCCGCACACATCGACGCCGTGGAGATTCACTGGCCTGATCGCACCATCGAAAAACTCAACATTCCTGCCGTCGATCGCATCCTGGCCATCGAAGAAGGTAAGGGCATCGTGGCGGGCATAGCCAACACTACAGCAACTCCAAACTCCACTACGGCCACGAAATGAGGAACACTATGTCCACGCAACACACTCGTCGGAATTTTCTCCTTCACACGCCTGTCGCTCTCGGCGCCATCGCGCTTGCACTCGACACTTCACGCCTGCAGGCCGAGAGCGCAACGACGATTCCATCCTCGGCTTTGCTTGAGCCTGCCTTCGTCAACGCGCAACTCCAGCGATCGCACGCGGCTCCGTGGAAGATTTTGCAGGTGGGCTTCCACTCCATGTTCGACCAGAAGCATATTCGCGGCGCCATGTATGCAGGCCCAGGGTCGCAACCCGATGGACTCGCGCTGCTGCGTCAGACAGTCCAAGCCTGGCCGCACACACAGCCCATCCTGCTTTATTGCGGCTGCTGCCCCTGGACGCACTGCCCCAACATCGCTCCGGCATGGGATCAGCTTCAGGCTATGCGTTTCTCTTCCGTCAAAGTTCTGCGAATCGATAACAACTTCGGTGCCGACTGGGCTGACAAAGGATATCCGGTTGCCTGAACCAGCCCAACCCAGCCGCCGCAACCTGCTTCAAGCGTTGACGGCGGGCGTGTTTCTCTACGCCTGCCCGTTCGCTCCCACGTGGGCTTCATCGATTGCAGCGCGCTCGCCGGCTCCGGACTTCACGCGCTCATCCATCACGAACCACACGCCGGTCCATCTTCGCGCGTTTCGCGGCAAGGTTGTCCTGATCAATTTCTGGGCCACCTGGTGTGGTCCTTGCCTGGCGGAGATTCCGCAACTGGTTACCTGGCAGAATCGCTATCGCGCACAGGGACTGCAGATCCTCGGCATCTCCATGGACGATTCATCCCGTGCGGCTCTCGACTGGGTCCACAGACTCAGCATTAACTATCCCGTTGTGATGAGCGACCCCAGGCTGAGCCTGCTCTACGGTGGCATTCTGGGACTTCCCGTCTCTTTTCTGGTGGATCGAGCAGGCGTGGTGCAAAGGCGATACGAGGGCAGCATTGCAGGCTCTCAGACCGAGCAGGAGCTTGTCCGGATGCTGCGTCAAAGCTCCGCAAAACCGTAGCCCTGAAGATTCCGCGAAATCGGGCCTTGCAGCGAAACCGAGCGTCACGTCGGAATCGAATCCTGTTTCACCGCCTCATGCGAGCCAGCAGGTCCTGCGGATGCACGGGTTTCGCCAAAATCTCAAAGTCATAGCCTCGCGCGCGGGCTTTTTCCAGCAGGTCAGCCGTTGCCGCCTGTCCTGAAAACAGAAGCACCTTGATCTCCGGCAGCATCCGGCGAATCTCAATCGCCGCATCGATCCCGTTGACGCCCACCATAATCACATCCGAGATCAACATCTCCGGATGGAACTCGCCGGCAATCTCCACAGCCTGTTCGCCGGAGTATGCCACGCGTGTTTCAAATCCGCTTTGATTCAGAATCATCGACAGCGTGTCTGCAATCACACGCTCATCGTCGGCTACCAGCACTCGCTGCCTGCTTTTGGTTTCACTCATACTCCGTCCCATCATCTCCTGCACTCCCGCGGTTTGTTCCTCGTTTCGAGCCTTGTGGAAGCGTATGACTGCAACTATTGTATCGGTCGAAGCCGCACCGTCCGCGCAGACGGTGCGCAGTTTGCCTCTGAAATTTTTCCTGTCTGCCGCCTGTCCCGCCCGCCCACATTCGCGTTAAGCTAAGTTCAGGCAATCTCCGCCCCACAACTCAAATGGAAGAGTTTCAGATTCACCCATGGATTGCTCTTCCGCAAAGACTGGCACTTCCTTCGGAACCAGCTTTCGCTGGTCCCACTTTAAGATTTACTTTGCGTTGTAAATGCCTCGGCGCAATCTTTTTGCATCGAATGCGACAGGTGTGCGCAGTGCGCATCCGAGAAGATACACTCTCGCAGCGACGATGATCGAAACCCAGATTCTGCGTCTTTCACGCGGATAACTTCAGGGGGAATGCAATGGACAACCTGCCCGGCAGCACTGTGCTCAACCCCTTCGGAAGCGAGGTCGCTCCGCTGCCGGAGCCGATCATCCGCGCCGAGCGTATTGAGAAATACTACGCGCAGCCCAGCCAGAATCGCATTCAGGTGATCTCGCCGACCGATCTCTCAATCGTCCCCGGCGAAATTCTCGCTCTGCTTGGACCCTCCGGCTCAGGCAAATCCACCATGCTGCGCATGCTGAGCGGCCTCTCGCGTCCCAGCGCCGGGCAGGTCTACTGGCATGGCCGCCCCATCGCAGAATCCGCCATCAATGTTTCCATCGTCTTTCAGAGTTTTGCGCTCTTCCCCTGGCTCACCGTGCTGGAAAATGTCGAGGCTCCGCTCCGCGCGCGCGGCATGAACGCAGACGAGCGTCGTGAGCGCAGTATGCGCATGCTCGATACCGTCGGTCTTGACGGCTTTGAAGCGGCATATCCCAAGGAACTCTCCGGTGGCATGCGTCAGCGCGTCGGCTTTGCGCGCGCGCTGGTCGTCGAGCCCGAGGTGCTCTTCATGGATGAGCCGTTCTCGGCGCTCGATGTGCTGACCGCGGAAAACCTGCGCAGCGAACTGCTTGAACTATGGTCCCGCAAGACCATGCCCACCAAGGCTGTCTTCCTGGTCACGCACAACATTGAAGAAGCCGTCCTGCTGGCCGACCGCATCATCGTCCTCGGTCGCAATCCTGGCCACATCCGCACCGACTTTCGCGTACAGCTTGCTCATCCTCGCGACCGCAAATCCGACCCATTCACGCAGCTTGTCGATTACGTCTATAAAGTGCTCACACGGCCTGAAGTGGCTCCGCTCGCCGCGCCCGACCAAACCACCGGCAAGCCGCCGCGCGACCAGCGCCAGATGCACTATCAGATGTTGCCTCACGCGCGTCCGGGCGGAGTTGCAGGCCTGCTGGAACTGTTGATCGACAAGGGCGGCAAGGATGACATCTATCGCCTCGCCGACGATCTCGCCTTTGAGATCGACGATCTGCTGCCGATCGTCGATGCGGCCCAACTGCTCGGCTTCCTCATCGTGGAAGAGGGCGATGTTGCCATCACGCCCACCGGCACGGCCTTTGCCAACTCCGAGATTCTTCGCCAGAAGGAGCTCTTCCGCGAAGCCGCGCTGGAGCATGTTCTGCTGCTGCGCCAGATTCGGCGCGCCCTGGAGACAAAGAACGACCATACCGTCCCGGAAGAGTTCTTCCTGGACATGCTCGACGAGCAGTTCAGCGAAGACGAGAGCCTGCGCCAGGTGGAAACCGCCGTCAACTGGGGCCGTTACGCGGAGCTTTTCGACTTCGATGCTGCGCGTCGCCGCTTCATGCTTCCGGAAGAACCGGAGCCAACCCCATCGGACGAGGAGGCCGCTTGAGCCTTCAGCACAGATTTCGCCCGCTGGCCAGTTCCCTGGTCATGCGCTCCACCTGGCCTGTGTTTATCGACGCGGGCGTAGCGGCGTGCGGCCTGGCGATCTTCTTCACCATCGTTCACATGGGCGCTTACTGGATGCAGGCGCCCATTCCGGTCGTGCCGATCTCACACTCCATCCGCGCGCTTCCCGCCTACGCGGCTTATTCGATTGTGCGCATAGCCATCGCCTATCTGCTCAGTCTCATCTTTGCCATCAGCTACGGCTATCTTGCCGCCTACAATCCACGCGTGGAAGCATGGATGATCGCCACGCTTGACATCCTGCAATCGATTCCCGTGCTCAGCTTTCTGCCACCAGTCGTTCTGGCTATGGTTGCGCTCGTTCCCGGTCACCAGCTTGGCATTGAACTCGGAGTGATCCTGCTGATCTTCACCGGCCAGGTCTGGAATCTTGCCTTCAGCTTCTACACTTCGCTCAAAACCATCCCGCGCGAGATGCTCGAAGCCTCCACCATCTTTCGCTATTCCGCGTGGCAGCGATTCTGGCAGCTTGAGATGCCCTATGCCACCATCGGCCTGGTCTGGAACTCCATCGTCTCGGTGGCCGGCGGCTGGTTTGCCCTCATCGCCTGCGAGATGTTCACCATGGGCGACCGCAGCTTCCAGCTACCCGGCCTCGGCAGCTATCTTCAAACCGCGGCCAGCTCCGGAGACATTCACGCGCTGCTCGCAGGCATCGCCACCGTCATCCTCATCGTCGTCGCCACCGATCAGATTCTCTGGCGTCCGCTCATCGCCTGGAGCGATAAATTCAAATTCGAACAGGTTGAATCCGACGACCGCGTCGCCTCGCCGATCCTGGAACTGCTGCGACGCTCCACCGTCCTGCAATCGGTGCCGCGCCGCATCTGGACGCAGATCGAAGAGCCGCTCTACCGTCGTCTGGCTGCCTCGCACCGCGCCGAACCCACGCAACCTCTCGACGAAACAGTTCCCAGCCGACCCTCGCTGCGCCTGTGGATGCTCGCCATCGCCGTTGCCGCGGCCGTGAGCTGGGGAGCGTGGCAGGGCCTGCTGCTGTTGCGCGGCGTCTCCTGGGCTGACCTGCGCCTGCTCCTCGCCGGTGCCGGAGCCACCTTTCTGCGCGTCAACGCTTCCCTGCTCATCTCCGCCCTCTGGACGATCCCGGTCGGCGTCGCCATCGGATTCAACCCACGTCTGGCCCGGTTTGTTCAGCCGGTCGCGCAGATTCTCGCCTCTGTTCCCGCCACGGCGTTCTTTCCCATTCTGCTCATCGGCCTGGTCAAGCTCGGCGGTGGACTCGGCATCGGCTCGGTGGCCCTGATGCTGCTCGGCACCCAGTGGTACATTCTTTTCAACGTCATCGCCGGTGCCATGTCGATCCCATCCGACCTGCGCGAAGCCGCCTCGCTATATCAATTCACGCGCTGGCAGCGCTGGACCACACTCATCCTGCCCGGCATCTTCCCCTATCTCATCACCGGCATGGTCACCGCCTCAGGTGGAGCATGGAACGCCTCCGTCTTCGCTGAATACTCCCACCTCGGCAATCAGACGCTATCGACCATCGGCCTGGGAGCGCAGATTGACGCCGCCACCGACCACGGCCAGTTTCCGCTGCTGCTGCTGGCCACCATCCTCATCTCGCTCATGGTGGTCAGCATGAATCGCCTCGTCTGGCGACGCCTCTATCACCTGGCGGAGACGCGCTTCAAGCTGGAAGGTTGAGCGATCCGGCCGCCATCGCCCATCCCTCGCTGTGTGTGCGAATTCTCATGGGAAAGCCCGGATGCAATCCTGAAAATTCGCAAATATTTTGGAAATCCCTAACGTCCTCCGCCCGCTTGCCGATAGGTTCAGCAGGCGACACTTCGCCGTCGGGGATCCATGATGATGCTTCCTTCATTCCAAATTAATCGTCACTCGCCACGCCGCTCCGTCGCTGCGGTCTCTGGCCTTGCTCTTGCCGTCATGATGCTCGGTCTCTCGCTTCACGCGGAAGATCGCGCGGTCAAACAGCGCGTTGCGCCCGTGTATCCGGAGATTGCCAAGCGCATGGGCATCACCGGCGTGGTAGAGATTCAAGCCGTTGTCGCGCCAGACGGAAAAGTTACGGCGGTCAAAACCGTGAGCGGCAATCACATGCTTGCTTCGGCAGCGGAAGATGCCGTTCAGCGTTGGAAGTTTGTTCCGGCCGACAGCCAGTCCACGGTCAACGTCGATCTCAACTTCACCCTCAACCACTGAGATCCATCGCCGCGCGCAGATCGCAGATTGAAAGCGCATTCTCTGATCTGCTCGCGGTCTACTTCTTCCCGTTTTCTGCGTTCTCACTGGGGCTGATCGCGTTCCCTCCAGCACGATCACCCTCGCAAAACAAAGAGCCTGGCGTCCGAATTCACGCCAGGCTCCTTTGTTTTTGGCCGTTTCCCCTGTCTGCGCCTTGCCTGCTGCTCAGCCTTCCGCTCCGTGGCACTTCTTGTACTTTTTTCCGGACCCACATGGACAAGGATCGTTTCGCCCAACCTTGGCGCCCACAGTACGCGGCGTCGCCGTCGTTGCACCGCCCGCTGGCCCTGCCATTCGCGCGGCTTCCAGTTCGCGCTGTTTCTTTCGTTCAAACTCCCGTTCCAGCGCATCGATCGTCGTCGCCGGTGCTCGCGTCGGCACCGCGATTTCGCGCACCGGATTCACCGTCGCGCTGGCCACCGGAGGCGCCGCCGGAACCTCACGCCGCACCGAGGGAGCCGCCGTCACGGGCTGACCATCCGGACCCACAATCTGCATCCGGAAGAGGTACCGCGCCGTGTCCTCCTGGAAGCGCATCATCATCGCCTCAAACATATCGAAGGACTCTTTTTTGTACGCCACCAACGGATCCTGCTGCGCATATCCGCGCAACCCGATCCCTTCCTTCAGGTGATCCATCGACAGCAGATGATCCTTCCACAGGCCATCCAGCACGCTCAGCATCACCATCCGCTCGTGATACCGCATCGCCTCCATGCCCAGGATGGATTCCTTCTGCTCGTAGTGTGCTTTCAACTGCTCATAGATCGTCTCGCCCAGCTCATGCCGGGTCATCTCCATCGGATCTATCTTCGCCTCATCCAGATTGAAGCCGAACAGGTCCACCAATCGCGCTTTCAGCCCCTTCAGATCCCACTGCTCCGGATGCTTCTGCTCGTCGGCAAACTCATTCAGCACATTGCCGAGAATGGTGGTGACGTAGTCCTCCAGAATCAGCTCCCGCTGCTCCATGCCAAGCAGCAACTCATGACGCAGTCCATAGACCGCCTCGCGCTGCTTGTTCATCACGTCGTCGTACTCCAGCAGATGCTTGCGCGACTCGAAGTTCTGCGCTTCCACGGCCTTTTGCGCGCCCTCGATCCGTTTGGAGATCATCTTGGACTCAATGGGAACGCCCTCTTCCATGCCCAGCCGTTCCAGCAGCGTGGAGACCCACGCCTTGGCAAAGATGCGCATCAGATCGTCTTCAAGCGACAGATAGAAACGCGACGCGCCGGGATCGCCCTGTCGGCCCGCGCGGCCCCGCAACTGGTTGTCGATGCGCCGGGATTCGTGCCGTTCCGTACCCAGGATGAACAACCCTCCGGCTCCGATCACCGCTTCGCGCTCCTGATCCGCAGCCGCCGCGTGGACAGCAAAAACCTCTTCCCACTGCCGCAGTTCAGTCTCAAACTCCTGCCCCTGATAATAGAAACGCAGAAAGCCCGCAGGCGCTGTCGGATTGATTGCTCCCTCCGCCACGCTGATCGAACGCGCCTGACCCTTTTTCACCAGCTCCTGCCGCGTCATGAATTCGGCATTGCCGCCCAGCAGAATATCCGTTCCGCGACCGGCCATATTTGTCGCAATCGTCACCATGCCAAAGCGGCCAGCCTGCGCCACAATCTCCGCTTCGCGCTCGTGGAACTTGGCGTTCAGCACCACATGCTTCACGCCCTTGCGTTGCAGCGTCTGCGAGAGCAGCTCGCTCTTTTCGATCGACGTGGTGCCCACCAGAATCGGCTGCCCGTTCTTGTGAATCTCCGCAATGTCGTCGGCGACAGCCTTGTATTTTTCCTTCACCGTCCGGTAGACCACATCCGAGTTATCGGCGCGCAACATCGGCTTGTTCGTCGGAATCACCGTGATATCGAGCTTGTAGATGCTGTCGAACTCCGATGCCTCGGTCTCCGCCGTGCCCGTCATGCCGGAAAGCTTGCCGTAGAGCCGGAAGTAGTTCTGAAAAGTAATCGTCGCCAACGTCTGATCTTCCTTGCGGATCGAAACACCTTCCTTGGCCTCCACCGACTGGTGCAGCCCGTCGGACCACCGCCGTCCCGGCATCAGTCGCCCGGTGAAGGTGTCCACGATGATCACTTCGCCATCCTTCACCACGTAGTCCACGTCGCGCTTATACAGCGAATGCGCCTTGATCGCCGTCTCCACGTAGTGCTTCAGATCCCAGTTCTCCGGGTCGGCAATGTTGCCAATCCCCAGCAGCTCCTCAATCTTCAGCCAGCCGTCGTCGGTCACGCTGATCGTGCGCATCTTCTCATCGACCACATAGTCGCCGGTGAGAATCTTGACCATCTCTTCTTTTTCAATCTCCTCACCCTGCTCCAGGTGCGGAATGATCTTCTTCACGCGCTGATATTTGTCGGTCGTCTGGTCCGTCGGGCCGGAGATAATCAGCGGCGTCCGCGCCTCGTCAATCAGGATCGAATCCACCTCATCGACAATCGCGTAGTAGTGCCCGCGCTGCACGCAATCCTTCACATCAAACTTCATGTTGTCGCGCAGATAATCAAAGCCGAATTCATTGTTCGTGCCATAGGTAATATCCGCCGCATACGCCTCGCGCCGCTGCGTATCGTCCAGATCATGCACGATCACGCCCACGGTCAAGCCCAGAAACGTATAGATCTTGCCCATCCACTCGGCGTCGCGCTTGGCCAGATAATCGTTCACCGTAACCACATGCACGCCATGGCCGGCCAGCGCGTTCAGATAGCAGGCCAGCGTCGCCACCAGCGTCTTGCCCTCGCCGGTCCGCATCTCGGCAATCTTGCCCTGGTGCAACACCATACCGCCGATCAACTGCACATCAAAGTGGCGCATCTTCAGCACGCGCCTGCCGGCCTCGCGCACCACGGCAAAAGCCTCCGGCAGCAGCTCATCCAGCGCGGCCTTCTCGGCTGTCTTGCGCGCCTCGGCCTCGGTAACACTGGCCAGTTGCGCGGCAACCCTCTCGCGAAACTCCACCGTTTTTGCCCGCAGCTGCTCGTCCGTCAGGGCCTTTATCTCGGACTCAAAAGCGCCTATGCGCGCCACCACCGGCATCATGCGCTTCACGGCGCGATCATTGCTCGTACCAAATATCTTCGTTAAAAACTTGCTGAACAAGGCGTAGCTCTCCGTTTACTAGTGTAAATGGGCGATGCCAGCGAAGAGCCTGTCCGGGAACGCAGATCCGTTGTCCGCGGAGAATGTCGAACCGAGATTCAGCCATGGATTCGGTCTGGCTTTCATCGCGAGATTCGCACCGCCAACTCCTCAATCGAAATCGGAGGATTCCGCCTGTGCAGCATCTCGTGGCAGTTTGGACAAACAGGACGAAGCTCCGTCTTGGGATTGACCGTGTGCCGACCGTTTCTCGATGCAAGCGAACTCAAGTGATGCACATGGATAAACCCTTTGCCAATCTCTCCATAGGTACGTTCAAAGTCGAATCCGCAAACTGAGCAGACTGGACCAAAAATCGCGATACACTCCGCCCTGGCCTTTGGATTTCGCTCCACGCGGCTCACTTGAACAGTGACTCTATTTCCTTCGATCAACTGACATGCATCTTCTTCAGAGGGAAGGAGAAATTGACGGCCGGGTCGTTGTTTGATCTTGCCGGCGGCGTAAAGCAGGAGCGACGTCGCTGCACGAATTTGTGCTTCGTGATCAACATCCAGAAAATAGTATGTTGACTGCGCCCAGGCACTTCCTTTTGCACCGCGAACTTGCAATGAAATCGCAGAGTTGCTGCCTATCAGAGCCTTCAGGTCCGGCCCGTCGGATTCTTTCGCACGGAGATAGATGCGGATAGCATCCCGTCGATGGTAGACATAACCAAACCTTGTGGTTGTACCAAAGCTGCAGCAACCCGTCGCCTCCGTCCGGACCACCCTATGAAGATCGTCCTGAAGAGAGGACAACAGGAGATCACATAATTTACAGCTACTCACCGAAGATTTTTCGTGCGCATTCATCTGACAATCATCCATCCACGAGTGATGGTGAAACATCCGTTACGATTGATAGGAAATTTACCTGCGAATAGGAGATTTCTCCAATTCTTTGGTAAATTCCCTATAAATGCAGTTGTCTGCCCCGCTCACCCCCGCCGCCTCAGCACCTCTTCGTAGACCTCGACATATTCCCGCGCCGGATGCTCCCACCCGTAATCCCGCGCCATCCCGTTCTGCATCAGCGTCTTCCAACCCTCGGGATCGTTGGCGAAGACCCACAGCGCGCGGTCAATCGCCCAAAGGAAATCCCCCGGGTGATAGCCGGAAAACTTGAATCCCGTGCCGGTGCGATGATCGGCATTCCACTCCTCGACCGTATCCTCCAGCCCGCCCGTCGCTCGCACTACGGGGATGGTCCCGTACTTCATCGAGTAAATCTGGTTCAGCCCGCACGGCTCATAGCGCGACGGCATCAGGAAGATATCCGCACCAGCCTCAATCTTGTGCGCGATGGCGTCGTCATACTTCACCTGTACGGCCACCTTCTCTGGATAGCGCGCAGCGAAACTGCGAAAGAAGCTCTCGTAGAACGGCTCGCCGGTACCCAGAGCCACCAGCGCAATCTCCCGCTGCGCAAGCTGGTCGCTGATCGCCGCCAGCATGTCAAATCCTTTTTGCGTCGCAAAGCGCGAAACAATTCCCAGCACCGGTGTCGAATCCGGAATGTGCTCCAGTCCAAAGGCGTGCAGCACATCGCGCCGACACTCCGCCTTGCCACTCAGGTTCTCGGCGGAATAATGCGCCGCCAGATGCACATCCCGCGACGGATCCCACTGCGCATAGTCCACCCCATTCAGAATGCCGCGCAGATCCCAGTGCCGACGACTGAAGATCGACTCCAGCCCCTCGCCAAACTCTGGCCCTTGAATCTCTCGCCCATAGGTCGGGCTGACCGTCGTCATATAGTCACACATGACCAGCCCACCCTTCAGAAAGTTGAATGTGTCGTTCTGCTCCACCTTGTCAAAGGTGAACAGATCCCACGGCAACAGCAGCAGCTCCGTCGTTCGCGGCGGAAACCATCCCTGATAGCCTGCGTTATGCACCGTCAGCACCACGCCCACATTCCGCAACACCGGATCGTAAACGTACAGCGTCCGCAATAAAACCGGCAAAATCGCGGTCTGCCAGTCATGGACATGGAACAGATCCGGCACTCCCAGCAGCTTCACAGCCTCCAGCACAGCGCGGCTAAACAACCCGAAGCGCTCCGCGTTATCGCTGTAATCACCGCCGCCGCGCGGTCCGTAGAGACCGTCGCGATCAAACAGTTCCGGGCAGTCGATGAAGTAATACTGCACTCCATTCAGCACGCCGCCATCCACAACTCCCACAAACCGGCTGTAAAACGGAAACGGAATTGTCAAAGAGCGCACGGCATAGGGTCGTGGCTCCGGCACAAAGCCACGCGCTGAGCGAAACAGCGGCAGGTAGACCGTGACCTTGTGACCCAGCTTCGCCAACTCAGGAGGCAACGCACCCACCACGTCGGCCAACCCTCCGGTCTTGGCAAACGGCACACACTCTGAGGCAGCGAATACAATATGCATCGGTACGCTCCTTCACCAACCTGGCTGTCGCTTTGGCTCACGCCTTGCGCGGCATCGCTCAAACGCCAAGTCTACTACGCCTGATGCGGCGCAACCGGAAGACGATTCCCAAACAATAGCGATTCCCGGCTTTCCCGGATACGGAGACACACACTGCCGCCCAAATCCAGACTCGGACAAAACTTCCTCCACGACCACGCCGCCATCGAGCGCATTGTCGATGCCCTTGGACCACTCGACCAACGCACCGTCGTTGAGATCGGCCCCGGTCGCGGAGCCATCACCGAGCGGCTGGCCACACGCGCCGAGCGGCTGATCGCGGTCGAGATCGATCCCACATTGGTCGCTGCACTCCGCGAACGCTTCGTCCTGACGCAGGCTCAGACCATGCAGACCCGGGGCGCGCAGGCCAAGGTCGAGATCGTCGAGCAGGATGTGCTCACCTTCGACTTTGCCGCCGCTTCACGCCAGGTCGGCCAGCCGCTGCTCATCGTCGGCAACCTGCCCTACTACATCACCTCGCCCATCCTGATGCACCTGGCCCACGCAGCTCATTCCCCTGCCGATCCCTCGACAGCGCCCGTCCTCGACTCAGCCGTGCTTATGGTGCAGCGAGAAGTAGCCGACCGCGTGACCGCGCTCCCCGGCTCGCGTGACTATGGACTGCTGACCGTACTGTGCGCGCTCCACGGCGCAGCCACGCCACTTTTCACGCTTCCGCCAGAAGCATTTTCGCCGCCGCCGGAGGTCCACTCGACCGTCTTCCGCTGGAGATTTGCCCCTCGTTTCCAGGCTCTGGGACTGGAGGCTGCACCGTTCTCCAGACTGCTCAAATCCGCCTTTGCACAGAAGCGCAAGACGCTGGCCAACAATCTCCGCGCTGCCGGATATACCTCAGCCCACATTGCACGAGCGCTGGACCAGACCCGCACACCGGCTCAGGCCCGCGCCGAGGAGCTATCGCCTGACCAATTCGCCGCGCTCCATCATGCATTGACCGCCACTCAGTGATGCGAGCCGCCGCTCACGCTGCCATGCGGCATTCCTCCGCCCATGTGCATCGCTCCGCCGTGCGTGCCACTGTAGTACGAGCCATGGCCCGTTGTAGGCCGCGTCCCACTCATCGATGTCGCGTGAGAGTAGGGTGAACGGATGCCGCCCGGAGCATACGCCAGCCGCCCACCATCAATTCCCTGCTTCACCGAACTCGGCGTCCGGTCACTCAGATACGTGTACGACCGCATATACGAGGTTCTTGCCGCAATCGTCTTCATGGGCGAGATCAGTTGACCGCCTGCCAGCATCGGCTGTCCAGGATGAAATCCCAGATACGCATTCACGCCACTCGACGGCCTGCGATCCACCAGAACCGGTTTGTAGCGCAGCGGCCTCGCTGCGCCCGGCAATCCTCCAGTCGCCACCACGCGCGCTACGCCCGTTCCTGTTGGCCCGCGTGGCCTCATCGGCAGACGATAATCACCCGGCACATTGCCCATGTTGGCTGCCCAGCGTCGGCGACGCCACCACGGATTGCACCCCCCGCGTGGATTCCACCCCCACCCAAAGCCGCCATAGAAATTCCAGCTTCCGCAGTTGTACGGCGCGTAGCCCCAGTTATAGCCGGAAATCCACACATAGCCCGCGCCCGGATAACTCGTCCAGTAACCATATCCATACGGATCCCAGTTTTCCCCTGCGCCCTGCGCATCATACGGCGACCACACATATCCCTGACCCGGCACGTCATACCAGTTGCCGTTCGCATCCAGATCGCTTACGCCTGTCGCTTCCTCGCCGCTCAACTGCGCGCTGGCCGGTGTCTTCGCCGACTGCGCAGCCATCGCTGCATTGTCGCGGTCGGTATTCCACTGGTCCCACGAGTCCGGCTGAATCGAGTCGGTCATGTTATACGCCGATGGGTCGCTGGGGTCCAGACTCAGTGTCTGGCCTCCATGCGCGTCCACCATCAGATTGTCGCCGCGCGTCACATGCACCTGCCCGGAAAAGACCGCCATTACGCCCGGATCCATGTCATAGTTCACGCGCAGCACGCTGAACGCGCCGGGAACGACGCTCGTCGCTCCAAAGTCCATCCGAACACGCCGATTGTCGGTGCTTGGCTGCAACTCAAAGTACACCTGCCCGGCGTTGACCACCACTTCCGTCTTCGTGTCGCCTTGTGATCCAGCCAGCGCCGTCAACGTCACAGTGCTATTCGGCGTCACGCGAACGATGTTGCCGTCGTCGGTCTGAATTTCAGCTCGTCCGTCATTGCGCGTCACCACCTGAGAGCCTTCAAAAAGCGGCAGATTCACATATGCCGGATCTGCAACGATCTGGCCATCGACCACCACCTGCACCTGCCCATCCACACTGCTCAGCCGAGCTGCGCGCGCGTTGCCGCCACTTGCACCACTGCCACTGCTGTTATCCGGGCTTTGCGCCTGGCAGGCCATGGTCAGCGTCATCGCGGCCACCAGTGCAAAAGCGCCAGCGCGCCAGCGAACCATCTCGATGCAACTCTTCCCTCTCATGCATGCTCCTTGTCGCCGTATCGCCATCCTCGGCGCGCTGTCTCTCTGCTCAGACCAAAGTTCCGGGCGAAAAGTTGCTCCAAATCAGCGAAATCCTGCCGCCGCGATGCACAGCTCACCGGTCATCACCATACTCTCACTCACCATGGAGTTCGCTGCAAGGACGCAGCATTGCCCTGCAACGCTCGCCTGCCGGTTTGCCCATCAGCTCGCCTATCTACGGCTCGGAGCCTGATGCATCGCCTGCGTCTCAGCCGTATGCAGATGGCAGATCGCGATTGCCAGCGCATCGGCGGCATCGGCCGGCTCGGGAATCTTGTCCAGCGCAAGCAGCCGCGCCACCATGAACTGCACCTGCTCCTTGCCCGCCAAACCATAGCCCACCACCGCCGACTTGATGCTGAGCGGTGCATATTCGGCCACAGGCAACTCCGCCACTCCAGCCGCAAGCAGCGCAACCCCGCGCACCTGCCCCAGCTTCAGCGCAGACTTCGCATTCACCGAATAAAACACTTCCTCAATCGCCACCACATCCGGCGAAAAGTGTGCGATCTTTTCCGAGAGTTCCTCAAACACCTGCCTCAAGCGCAGAGGCAGCGACTTCGGCTTGGCCAGCCGTACCACCCCATAGCCGCGGCAAACCAGCATCGGCGAACGAGCCTCTGGGTCGCTTTCCACCACCCCCCAGCCCGTAACCTCCGTCCCGCAATCGATCCCCATCACCCGCATCGTACTGAGTGTACCCAAAGTGGCATGGCCTTGGTTTCCTCCCGTCGGCGATTCATACTTGTCTTTTCCATCACCCTCCACATCCGGCTACAACCCCCACCCCTTGACCAACGGAAGCGCCGTCGCGCGAACGCGCAGTGGCCGCATGGCAGTGCCCTTTGTCAGCCAGAGCGCAGCACGCGTATACTCGACGCGCAACCAGAACCACCCTCGCTCGCGTTATCAATCGTTTGTTTGCTGAAGCCTCACGCCATTCTCTCCGGACAGCCTCCGGACCGCAAAGGAGTCTCCCATGTCGTTCACACGTCGCCAGTTCACAGCGCTGGGCGCTGCCGCTCTTGCCTCACGTTTCGCGCCGCCGCTCCTCGCTCAGTCCTCTGAGCAGGCTACGTCTTCAGACAAGCCCGTTGGCTACGCCATCATCGGCCTCGGGCGCATCGCAGACCACTTCATGGACGGCATCCAGCACAGCCCCAACTCCAAGGTCACAGCTCTCGTCAGCGGCCATCCGGACAAAGCCGCGCGCTACGCGGACAAGTACGGCGTTCCCCACTCTTCCATCTACAACTACGAGAATATGGACAGCTTCCGTGACAATCCCAACGTCGATGCCGTCTACGTCGCCCTGCCCAACAGTATGCACGCCGAATACACCATACGTTCGGCCAAAGCCGGCAAGCACGTCCTCTGCGAAAAGCCCATGTGCATCAACGTTGCAGAAGCTCACGCCATGATCGACGCCTGCAAGCAGGCCAACGTCAAGCTCATGATCGCCTACCGCTGCCACTATGAGCCGACCAACCTGAAAGCCGTCAGCCTCATCCGCAGCGGAGCCATCGGCAAGGTCGAGTCCATTCAAAGCGCCTTCGGCTTCGATATTGGAGCCACCGAGTGGCGAATCAATAAAAAACTCGCCGGCGGTGGACCGCTCATGGATGTCGGCATCTACTGCCTGAACGCTACGCGCTACCTCACCGGCGAAGAACCCTCCGACCTGCACGCCTACGCTTTCAGCGATCCTGCCGATCCGCGTTTCCGCCAGGTGGAGGAAAATCTCGTTTGGAACACCAAATTTCCCTCCGGCGTGGTTGCCAGCTGCAACACGACCTACGGCTCCCGCATGGACGGCTATTTCCACGTCTACGGCTCGCGCGGCTGGATCGAAGCGCGCCCATCCTACAACTACGACGGCCTGCGTCTCCAGGCCGAATATCAGGACGCCTCGGGCAAATGGGTCTCGCTTGACGAGCCCAATCTGCAGAAAGACCCCTACCAGTTCACCGCGCAGGCCAATCACTTCTCCCACTGCGTCCGCCATAACCAGACGCCCAAAACTCCCGGCGAAGAAGGTTTGCGCGACATGGAATACATCACACGCCTCTACAGCACCGCAGGCATCCAGATGCTCGCCTGATCGACGACTCAGCAATCACCCTGTGCAAAAACTCCGGGCGGATCGAAGTCGATCCGCCCGGAGTTTGTCTGTCCGATTTCCACCTGCGATTTCGCCCTCAGAAGCTCACCTTCCGCGTTGGAAACCACGTCAACTGGATCGTTGTCGCCGTTACTCTCTGCGTGCCTGGCAGATAGATTGGCGCTTTGTATCCCTCATAGGTAAACGTTCCGTCCAGTTCGATCTCCGGCGTAATCCGCTTGACCACCTGCACGCCATAGTCATCGAGCGTCGTGCCGCCAGGAATGAAGTCCTTGGCATTCTTCTGCCGACGCCAGTTCACCGTAATCCACTCCTTCGGATTGAAGTGCCACGTCGACCACGCCTCACCACCTTTGCCTTCGCGTCCCATCCAGTGGCCAAAGATCTGTCCCTGGTTGGTATATCCTTGCGGCACCTCGCCTTCATAGTAGGTAAACTGGCCACCGACACTACGTGAGGTCGATTGATCGTCCATGATCGCTTCCACGCGCGCATCCAGCTTCGGCAATCGCGGCACATGCGAAAGATAAAATCCGGTTGTAAAATCAGCGCGGCGCGGCGCAGAAACCGGCGACACGTCATCATGTGCTTCAGAGTCCACAATAAAGGTCAGCCAGTTCCGCAGAAAAGGCATTCGATAGTTCACATCAAAGGCGCCAAAACGAGCGCCGGGATCGTTGCGCGAAATCTTCTCTGCATAGGAAACATTCTGGAAACTGAAAAAACTCTTCAAAAAGGAGTGAATCGTAATCGGCACATGGCCTTCGCCGCCCCAGATCGCCGTTCGCTCAAAGCCAACCTCAAAGTTCCGCGTCGGCTTCATGCTGATCTTCTCCGCATGAACCCACGGATCGTTGAAAAGGGTATGTCCTTTCAGCGAGCCAACGATAAACTCATAGCGAAACGGCCCCGTCAGCCGCGAAAGCAGCGGAACCCGCAGAGGCTCCGAGCGATTGATTTCAAACGAATAGATATTCTGCGCATTGTTGGAGTAGGCATACGCGCCGCTGGCCGCCGGCCCCCACCACTGATCCTGCTTGCCAAAAGAAATATCGTGCCCTAGAACATGCACTGACAGATAGCCTTCGAGCAAACGCGTATCCGCCTTGGTGGCGATTGGCCCCAGCGGAATCGTTGCCTGCGCTTCGTTGCCCACCGGCGGAACGTTGTCATCCTGAGAAAGCGTGCTGTACAGCGAATACGAGTAGCCTGTCGCTGACGGCGCATACTGCAACTCCGTCCTCAGATACAGCGTCCACGGCCCGGAGACCGCATACCCGCTCGCCCCGGAGTAGTCGTCAAAGCCGCCCTCGACCGGACGTCCATAGTCGTTCACTATCGTCTGGCCCAGATGGTAGCTGTCATGGAGCGGCGTTCCGCTGATCCCGCGCTCCACCGAATACGTCGATTCCACGCGGAACTCCCCGCGATATTTCCCGCACGGACCCTCGGCATCGATGTTCAGTTCCTTCATCAAAGCGTCATAGATGCCGCGCGCCTCCTCGTTGCCTGCTGTGTCCGGCGCATCCTCCAGCCTGGCCGAGGTATTCTCCAGCATGTGCACCACGCTCAGCCGTGTCCACGGCCTCAGGCCCAGAAACGCCGGGTCCAGATATCCCAGCGAGTACAGACGCGTCAAAGCCGGATACAGCCAGAAGTTCAGCGGAATATACGGCGAACCCTGTGGCGCCAGATCACACGGTGCCGCTGTCACCTGCCCGCCAGCAGCCCCTGCGCCGCTGGCCATGTTCGCTGCTTCGCTCGCCGCGCCCGGCGTCTCCGCCTGCAAGCTCAGCGTCATGCCTGTGGCCAGCAATCCGGCCAATGAAATCACCCATGACCGTCTGATTCTGTTTCCTGCAAAGAATGCCATGGGTTCACTCTACTGAACGCCACTTCGAGGGTCAATCCAAAGGCGGGAATAAACCATGGATTGAGTCACACTCGACCTGACAAAACCACGTTGGACCCGCAATTCAGCTTACGTTGAATAATCCGCATTGATCTGCACATACTCCGCCGTCAGGTCGGTCGTCCAGAAGGTGCAGCGCGCCTCGCCCATGCCCAGCCGCACCGTCACCGCAAACTCCGCCTGCTTCAGGTACGCGTGCGCCGCCGCCACATCCATCTCCGCCGCGCGACCCCCTGCGCGACAGATCGCCAGTTCGCCAAAATCGATCTCCAGGCGCTCCGGCTCGATCGCCGCGCCTGAGTAGCCAATCGCCGCCATCAGCCGACCCCAGTTTGGATCGCACCCAGCCCACGCCGTCTTCACCAGCGGCGAGTGCGCAATCGCTCTGGCCACGCGCACCGCATCGGCCTCCGTCGCCGCGCCCTCAATGCGCAGCTCAACCACATGGCGTACACCTTCACCATCCGCCACAATCTGCCGCGCCAGTGAAACCATCACCTGCTCCAGCGCCGCCTGAAACTCCGCATCTCCGGCCTCAATCGCAACGCCACTCACTCCCGACGCCAACGCCAGCACCGTGTCGTTGGTCGAGGTGTCGCCATCCACCGAGATACGATTGAAGCTGTGCTCCGCCGCGCCCTGCAACATCGCCTGCAAAACCTCCGGCTTCACCGCCGCATCCGTCATCACATAGGCCAGCATCGTCGCATGGGGCACAAGCTGTGGATGGATCATGCCGGAACCCTTGCACAGACCGGCGATGCGAATCTCCGCGCCATCGCGAAAGACCCGTGCAAAAGCCGTCTTCTCCACCGTATCCGTGGTCAGAATCGCCTGCGCCACAGCATGAAAATCCTCCACATCCGCGCCCAGCGCAGCTTCCATCGACCCCAGCGCGCGCACCAGCTTATCCGCATCAAGCGGCACCCCGATAATGCCCGTCGAAGACGGAAACACCTCTTCGGCGCGGCAGCCAAACCGCTCCGCCGCCGCCTGACACACGCGCCTGGCCGCGTCAATGCCCACCTGCCCCGTAGCGCAGTTGGCATTGCCGGCGTTGATCGCCGCCACGCGCACTCGCCCTCCGGTCGCCGTCATGTGTTCGCGGTCCAGCACCAGCGGTGCCGCGCACACCTTGTTTGCCGTGTACATCGCCGCGGCACTGGCCGCTTTGTCCGCCACAATCAACGCAAAATCCGGTCGTCCGCTTGCCTTCAGCCCAGCCGTCGCCGCCGCAAAGCGAAAGCCCCGCGGAATCATCAGTCTCGTCAGATCGCTCATCCCGTTTACTCTAACAAAGTGAGCAGCTCTGCATCGATCCCCTCTGAACCCTCCGCTGAAACCTTCCTGGAAATGCGCCACGTCACCGTCACTCTGGGCGAGCGCAAAGTCCTGCACGATCTCTCGCTCACCATCCGCGCCGGCGAACACATCGCCATCCTTGGCCCCAACGGCTGCGGCAAGTCCACACTCATCCGCACACTCACCTGCGAACTCTATCCGCTCGTGCTGCCCGGCACCGAACTGCGCATCTTTGGCCGTCCACGCTGGGATCTCAACCAGCTTCGCCGCCACTTCGGCGTCGTCTCCGACAACCTTCCCGGCCATCAGGGCTACTCGCGCACCGCCGACACCGCCGGATGCCTGACCGCGCGCACCACCGGCCTCGACGCCACGCTGGCCGGCTTCTTTGGCGCTTCCACGCTCTGGCCTCATCTGGAGATCACCGCAGCCATGCGCGAGGCCGCACACCACGCGCTCGCCCGCATCGACGCCACACATCTCGCGCAGCGCTTTGTCGGCGAAATGTCGGCAGGCGAAAAACGCCGCATCCTCATCGCCCGTGCGCTCGTTCACCGTCCGCGCCAACTGCTCCTTGACGAGCCATCCAACGCCCTTGACATCGCCGCCCAGCGCGAGCTGCGCGAAGCGCTCCGCCGCCTCGCCGCCGACGGCATCGGCATCATCCTCGTCACCCATCATCTGGCCGATATCTTCCCGGAGATCGAGCGCGTGCTACTCATGCGCGATGGGCGCATCGTCGCCGACGGTCCGCGTCACACGCTGCTCACCGCCCCCACGCTCAGCGATCTCTTTCGCGCCGAAGTCCGCATCGGCCACGACGGCGAGTGGCTGCACACCTGGTAATCCGTCAGGCAAAGCGGCTCACTTCGTCAGCAGTCTCCTGGCCAGCGACTCATACAAGTCCACAGCCTCCACCAGTTCGCGCTTGGCAATCTTCTCGTGAGGCGTGTGCGCCACATGGATCGATCCCGGCCCCAGCAGTAGCGGCTCGCCCCACTTCGTCAACTGCGGAATATCCGTCGTAAACTTCGCCACCATCGTCGGAAACCCCTCGATCGTGCGCAGCCGGACAAAGGGAATCTCCAGCGGAAACTCAATCTCCGCACATCCCGCCGCAGCTTCCACCAACGCCGCACGCGTCTCGGCGGAGTCGCCCACCAGCCGTACCAGCACCTGTGCACTGGCCTCGTCGGCAATCACATTCGGCGCGCGTCCACCGGCAATCTGCCCAATGTTCAGCGTGCTCTCGCCTACGTCCTCGGTCACCGGCAGCGGAATCGCCATCATACGACCCAGCGCCTCCACCAGCTTATGCACCGCCGACTCGCCCAGCTCCGGATACGCCGAATGCGCCATCCTTCCCGAGGCGCGCACCACCGCTCGCAGCGCGCCTTTGGAGGCAACCGCAAGGCAATTGTCGGTCGGCTCACCGTTAATCAGCCATCGACTGCCCCTGGCCTGCTCGTTGGCCACCTTGGCCCCTGCGGAGTCGCGCTCCTCGCCCGCCACAAACAGCAATCCCACGGCGAAACCCTGCGCGCGCAGACGCTCGGCAGCCGCAATCTGCGCCGCGGCAATTCCCTTCGCGTCGCACACTCCGCGTCCATACAAAAACTCTTCATCCTCGCGCAGCGCCACATACGGCGGCACAGTATCGAGATGCGTCGAAAACACCAGCTCCGGCGCGCCCACACGCGGTCCGGCATAGACATTGCACCGCCGCGCCGAGTTCCCACTCTCGGCAGGCTGCGGAACCTCCATCGTCTCCACCAGCCACGCTCGCTCGCGCAGCCACTCGGCTACAAACTCCATCACATCGCCTTCGTTGTAGGTGGTCGATTCAATCTTCACCAGCTCGCGCGTCAGCGCCAACGCATCCACTTCGCTCGTCATCACCGCTCCCTGCTTTGCATTCTCCCTGCCAGCATATCGCAGCCCGCGCTTGCGCTCGTTCCGGCGCTATCATCTTCCTCATGGACTCACACACGGAATCTCGGACGCCTGCCGTTCCTCCCACACTGCGGACATTCTTCATCGATGGACCCGCCGGGCGTCTGGAAGCGCTGCTCGATCCCGGCCATGCTTCCGCGCCTTGTTCTGTCGTCCTCGCGCACCCCCACCCGCTCGGCGGCGGCTCCATGCACAACAAGGTCGTCTACCACGCCGCGCGCGTCTTTCGCGATCTCGGCTGGCCCACGCTGCGCTTCAACTTTCGCGGCGTTGGCCTCAGCGAAGGCACACATGACGGCCACGCCGAAGCCGACGACCTGGCCGCAGCGCTCACTTGGCTCGAAAAAACAAAGCTCGAAAAGGCAAGGCACGACGAATTTCCGCTACCCGACACGCAGACACATCGGCCCATCCTCGCCGCGGGATTTTCCTTCGGCGCAGCCATCACGCTCGCCGTTGCCGCCACGCATCGCTCGGTCTGCGCCTGTCTCGCGCTGGGCCTGCCGCTACGCTCGCCCAATCAGCAGTACGCTTATCCGCAGCTGGCTCACTGGAGCCTGCCCAGCCTGTTTCTCTCCGGCGCTCAGGACAGCTTCGCTTCGCCCCAGGCGCTCGCCGCCACCATCGCGCTCGCCGCGCCGCACGCGCAGCTTCGCCTCATTCCCGACGCCGATCACTTCTTCACCGGGCATCTCGACGCCATGCAGCAGGCCATCCGCGACTGGCTCGCCACGCTGCCGCTCATACAGCGCACAACATCCTCCGCCTTATGACGAACCCCGCGGCAATCCAGACCCGACTTCGCGCCGACGCGCTGGCCATCTTTCGCGCCACGCTTGCCGAATGCTCCATTTCAGCAGCCTTTCAACGCGCGCTGCATTGCGAGGCATCGACGCTCCATCGTCTCCGCACAACCGCCAGCCCGGCCACAATCCCTCTGATCGCGGTTGCACCCACCGAAATCGACCTGCGGCGTTTCCCACGCATCCTCATCATCGCGCTCGGCAAAGCCGCTGTTCCCATGCTCGATGCGCTGATGGATCAGCTTCCCGCCAACATCCATTCCACACACGATCTGCGCGGCGTATGCGCCGCGCCTGCTTTTCCTGCGCATCCTCATCCGAGCATCGTCTGCTTCGCGGCAGGCCATCCGCTGCCCAATGCCGACTCCTTCGCCGCTGCGCTCGCCGCGCTCGATCTGCTCCGTTCCGCTACGGCAGAGACGCTTGTCTTTTTTCTCATCTCTGGCGGCGGCTCGGCGCTTTGCGAGCTTCCGCTGGATCCGGCAATCTCACTCGAAGAGACGCGCCGGTTTCATCAGGCGCTGGTCGGCTGCGGCGCGCCCATCGCCGAACTCAACGCCATCCGCCAGGCATTTTCCGCCGTCAAAGGGGGTCGCCTCGCCGCAGCCGCAGCCCACGCGACACAATACTCCCTGCTCGTCTCCGACGTTCCCGCTGATGCGCTCGATGCGCTTGCCTCCGGCCCCACGCTGCCGTCGTCCCACACGCCTGCCGCGGTCGCGGCGCTGCTTGAGCACTATCGCCTGCTGCCGCAGTTTCCGCCCGCCGTTCGCAGTTTTTTTGAGCGCTTAACTCGCCGCGCCACGCAGCCCACCCCTCGAGCCGAATCACAACTTGATCCGGCTCGCTGCTTTCATGACCTGCTGCTCTCTACAGACGATCTTGCCCGCTCCGCCACGCGCCACGCGCAGGCTCTCGGCTACACCGTCACCGTCGACAACCACTGCGATGACTGGGACTACGCTCAGGCCGCGCCGTATCTGCTCACGCGCCTGCAGCCGTTGTCCGCCACCGCTGCGCGCGCCTGCCTCATCTCGACCGGCGAAGTTACCGTCACGCTGCCCGTCGCGCCGGGCAGCGGCGGACGCAACCAGCAGTTTGCGCTGGAAGCCGCGCGCCTGCTCAGCACCGAGGCCTGCGCGACCACCGTTGTGCTCAGCGCGGGCACCGATGGCATCGACGGCATCAGCCCCGCCGCCGGAGCCATCGCCGATGCAGCCACCTTCTCACGCGCTCGCGCCCATGAGCTTGACCCCGAGGCCGCGCTTGACGACTGCAACGCCTGGCCGCTTTTCAACGCGCTCGGCGACGCCGTCGTCACCGGCCCCACCGGCAACAACCTCCGCGACCTGCGCCTGCTGCTCACAGCTACGGAATCCGCAGTGGAAAAAACGCGGTGACCGTTTGGCCACCGCAATGCTCTCTGCTTTGCTTGTTTTTAGTACAGCCGACAGACACCGGAAGCGTAACGCCTGCAGCGCTGTCTTTGCCCGGTCATGCTTCCGGACAAACTCGATTTTTCAGAACATCTCTCACCGCAAGCCGCAATGCGCCTGCGTTACGGCTGGGGCGGAGCGGTGCTGCCACCCTGGGGAACAAGCGGCAGATTGGCTCCATCTGGACCGCCATCGCTCCCATTCTGCATCGTGTTCATGCGCGCGCCACTCATGCGCGGATCGTTCATCATGTGCTGCATCTGGTTCGTGCGCATCTGCTGCATCTGATCTCGCCGCTCGGCGATCAACTGCCGCATCTGCTGCCACTGCGCAGGCGTCAACTGACGCCGAATCGCCAGCAGCAATCGCGCGTTGGCCACTTCCAGTTGCGCACGCGCCTCAGCCACACTCTTCACCTGTGCCAGCACCTGTTCATCGTTCGGCACCTCGGCATTCACCAATGGCTCCAGCTCAATCTCCGCCTTCTGCAGATTGGCCCGCAGATCCACCAACTGCAACCGATGCTGTTGCAGAATGTCGTCCATCTTTGTCTGTTGCTCCGGCGTCAGGCCCAGCCGCCGCACCAGCGCGGGCCGACTCCACCACTTGCCTTGCAATCCAAGCCCCATCAGCGGGCCATTGCCAGCCTGCGCCAGCAGCGCCTGTCCGCCGCACAGAATACTTCCCATCAACCATGCAACCATCATCCATCCGCGTCTCATCGCAATCATCCTTGTCTTTGTGCCATACGTCGGAAGTGCCTGCGTATCCGCCTCCATCGTCCGCATGAATTACCGGTTTGCAGAGTCGCCCATCCAGTCCGCCATGGGAGCCAGCGCTTTCGCCGTTCCCTGCGAAATATCGTTGTCCACAGCCGCCAGCAGGGCATCGTCGGAGTCATCCGCCGCCTGCATCGCTTTCACGCGCCGCGACGTCCGCTCGGACAGAGCTTCAGCCAGCGTAGCCGTCCGCGCATCTGTCTGCGGGTTCGGCTGCTCCATCGCGCTTACAGGCTTCATCGGCTGTGCCTGCTGCGCCTCCATCTGCAGAGCCTGACCCGATTGAGCCTGACCCGACCGAGTGAGCACCCGCTCAACCTCGCGCGCCTGCTGCATCGTGCCGCTGCCATGCCCGGCCGCCATCACCACAGCCACCGCACATGACGCGACCACGGTTCCAGCACTCACCCAAAACCAGCCTCCGAACCCGCTTCCGAACCGACCCATACCCCTGCCACGGGACTGCGACGCCAGTCCCGCAGCGCGCGCTGCCGCGTGCTCCTGCTCGCTCCAGTTCTTCACGCTTTGCCGAAAGCTGGCGATGGCCTGCTCCAATTGCTCGTCGGAGACCTGTATCCGTTCGTTGCTTCTCTCGTGGTTCATCGTCGTCCCCCCAGTTCTTCGCGCACGCGCCCCATGGCCCGCGACAGATGCGCCTTCACCGTGCCGTCGCTCAACCCGGTTGCTTCAGCGATCTCGGCAATCTCCATCTCCTCCACGTGTCGTAGCAAAAAGACCGTTCGCTGCCGTTCACTCAGCTTCTCCACGGCCTTCCACACCAGCTTAACCTGCTGTTTCGCCATCACCTGCGCTTCCGGCGTAGAGCCTTCGCTGGCCAGCCAGTTGGCTGCTTCACCCGCATCCACTGCGTTCGCCGTCGTCTGACGCCAGAACTGCAGTCGCCGATTGCGCCACTGGTCTTTCTGCAGATTGATGGCTATCCGCAGCAGCCACGTCAGCACCTGCGAATCGCCGCGGAATCCCGCCCAATTGCGATATGCCTTCAGCAGGCACTCCTGAGTCAGCGTCTCGGCCAACTCTGGATCGCGCAGCGAAGAAAGCAGAAACCGAAACACCTGTGGCCTGTACTCCCGCGCCACGTCTTCAAAACTCGCCCGTTCCGGCGCTTCACTCATCGCCATCCATCGCCCGCCAAATCCATTCCATGTTGGGTTTGTCGTTGCCATCTCACTTGTATCAGACGACCCAACTGCCCGCGCGATTACATCCCTGTGCAGCTTTTTCCTAGGCTGTCTGCCACCTGCTCTGCTCACAGTCCTGCTTTGCCCAACTGCTACACTTTTCTACGGGAACATTCAAGCCTCACTGTCCGTACTTCACAAAAAACCGGAGATTCCATGCTGCTGCCCGAACTTCGCACACAGGTTCTTGAAGCCAATCGTCAGATTGCCGCGCGTGGCCTTGCGCTGCACACCTTTGGCAACGCCAGCGGCATTCATCGCCCCGCCGACGGCGGTCAGCCCATCGTCGCCATCAAGCCCAGCGGCGTACCCTACGCCGCGCTCACATCCGCCGACCTGGTGCTCACTCACCTCGACGGAACCCTCGTCGAAGGCACGCTGCGACCCTCCAGCGACCTCGACACGCACCTGGAACTCTACCGCGCTTTCCCTCAGATCGGCGGCATCGTCCACACCCACTCCGAGTTTGCCACCGTCTGGGCGCAGGCCGGCAAATCCATTCCCTGCCTGGGAACCACACACGCGGACTACTTTCACACCACCGTTCCCGTCACCGGCTACCTCACCGAGCCTGCCGTGCGCAGCGGCTATGTGTTGGAGACAGGTCGGCTCATCACTGCACTCTTTGCTCGCGACGGCCTTGATCCCGTCTCCACACCCGGCGTCCTCGTCGCCGGGCACGCTCCCTTTGCCTGGGGCGCAACAGCCGCCGAGGCAGTCGAACACGCCGACCTGCTCGAGTTCATCGCGCGGCTGGCCTGGCGCACCACCCTGCTCGGTCTTCACGCAGACTCACTGCCGGAGTACATCGCCGCTCATCATCACCGCCGCAAACATGGTCCCAACGCAACCTACGGCCAAAAGTCCCCTGCAAGTGTATGAAACCGCAACTCACTATGGAAAAACATAGCCACATTCATTTAATAATAGATAGCAAGGAGTAACCATCGCCCATGGAACGCCAGGCACTGTCGCTGAAGCCTTTTATTACAACGGGTAATGCAGAATAAGACTCTTGTAATCAGACAGATATATCCCTGTCGTCGCGGAGCAGCTTCGGGTGGCCCGACAGTGGCACGAAACGTGCATGAAGCGATTTGTTCAGACTATATATGGAAACCCACCGATATAACCGGCTTCTGGCCACCGTGCTTGCCATCTCTACCGTGGCGCTGGTTATTCTTGCGGTCTTCAACTTCCTTCAGGAATCGCAGTATCAGCAGCCGGACGACGGCGTTCAGTGGACCGAAGTCTCCGCGATTGCCAGCGGTCAAGCCGTGGATGGGCTGGTCGCAGAGCACGTTCGCCCGGGTGGACCGGGAGCGCTGGCCGGAATCGAGCCGGGCGACCTGCTGATCGCCGTCAACAACCATCCTGTTGAAATCGCCGCCGACTTTGACCGCGAGCTGAAGCACACCGACGTCTATGGCAAGGCCAACTACACCATCATCCGCCGCGGCATCGCTCTGGACGCGCCTGTCGTCGTCATTCCCATTCCGGCAGACACCAGCCTTCGGCAGCTTGCCCGCGCCATTGGACTGATCTATCTTGCCATTGGGCTTTATGTCCTGTTTCGCCGCTGGACCGCGCCGCGGGCCACGCATTTTTACCTCTTCTGTCTCACATCCTTTGCGCTGAATGCTTTCCATTACACCGGCCAGCTCGATGCGCTGGACTGGACCATCTACTGGGGCAACATCGTCGCTGGCGCTCTTCAGCCGGCGCTTTTCCTTCACTTTGCTCTCGTCTTTCCTGAGGAGCGACTGCGCCGCAGCCGTCGTGGCTGGCTTGTCCCGTTTCTTTATGCTCCGGCCGTGGCGGTCATCGCGCTTCAGGCGTTTGCCCTGCTCTTCTGGCAGGCCACCTTTGCGCTGCGCCTGCGCCTCGATCAAATATCCACCGGATACGTCGCACTCAGCTTTGTGCTTTCGGCGGCGCTTTTCCTGCGCAGCTATCGCCACGCCAACACACCCCTGCTCCGCCAGCAGTTGAAGTGGCTCACGCGCGGCACTTTGCTGGCTGTGCTTCCCTTCACTACGCTTTACGCCATTCCCTTCCTGCTGGGCGTGCCGATCAACAATGTCTTGCAGAAGATTGCCGAGCTGACGCTGGTCTTTCTGCCGCTCACCTTTGCCTGGGCCATCGTCCGTTATCGGCTTATGGATACGGACTTGATCTTCAAGCGCGGCATGGCCTACACGCTGGCCACGGGAACGCTGGTCGCCGTCTACTTCGGTATCGTCGCGCTCATCTCCGAACGTGTTCACAACTATCTGCCCGAGGCCGTTCGCGAGTGGGGACTGGTCTTCACCATCCTGCTCACCGCGCAGCTTTTCGATCCGCTCAAGCGCCGCTTCCAGACATGGGTCGATCAGGTCTTTGACCGGCATCGCTATGACTATCGCCACGCGCTGGTGGAGTTTGGCCGCGGACTCAGCTCGGAGACCGATCTGGACGCCCTGCTGCGTTCGATCGTCGAGCGGCTGCCGCGCGCGCTGCTGGTGGCTCGCGTGGCCGTCTTTTTGACGGCGCCCGAGGGTGGTTTTCGCCTGGCGCGCAGCCACGGCATGGATGCTTCGCTCAGCTCGACGACGCTGGATCTGGGCTTTCTGGACTTCGATACTCCGGATGCCGACCGCACCGACGAGCGCCGCACGCACATCTTCTTTGAGAACACGCAGCAGACGCTGCACCTTCCACTGGCGCAGCAGTCTACCGTCTCCCTGCTCGATCTGAACTACTACCTCCCCTGCCTTGTCTCGGACGGCGCTCGCTCGCGCACCATCGCCGTCATTGGGCTGGGGCGCACCATCGGCGGCGATTTTCTCTCCAGCGAAGATGTGGAGCTGCTGGAGTCGCTGGCCAGCTACATCGGCATTGCGCTGCAGAACGCCAGCCTCTACGCGCGGCTGGAGAAACAGATTGCCGAGTTCGAGCGGCTCAAGGAGTTCAATGAAAATATCGTGGAATCGACGAACGTCGGCATTCTGGCCGTCGATCTCGAAGACCGCATTGAAAGCTGGAATGCGCAGATGGAAGCGATGTATGCCCTCAGCCGCAGCGAAGCGATCGGGCAGTCGCTCACCGCGGTCTTTCCGCCTGAGTTCATGGAGTCCTTCCATCGATTCCGCGACGAACCCGGCGTCCACCATCTCTACAAGTTTCGGCTGACCAGCCGCGCCGGAGAGTCGCGCATAGCCAATATCGCCATTGCGCCGCTGATGAGCCGCGACTTTGTTGCCGTCGGACGCATCATCCTGGTCGACGACATCACGGAACGTATTGCGCTCGAAAACCAGCTCACACAGGCCGACAAGCTCAGCTCCATCGGCCTTCTCGCCGCCGGGGTCGCGCACGAGATCAACACGCCGCTGGCCGTCATCAGTTCCTACACGCAGATGCTCACCAAGCAGGTGCGTGACGATGCTCGCCTGGCTCCGCTGCTGGAGCGAATCACACAGCAGACCTTTCGCGCCTCCGAGATTGCCAGCGGGCTGTTGAATTTCTCCCGCACCAGCACCACCGAGTTTCGTGAAACCGATCTGAACCAGGTCATTCGCGATACCGTAGCGCTTATCGAGCACCCGATGAAGACCGCGCGCATCGAGTTGGAACTGGCGCTGGACGTCTCACTTCCACCAATTCAGGGAAACCCCGGCAAGCTGCAACAGGTCTTTCTGAATCTGCTGCTGAACGCTCGCGACGCCATGCCGCAGGGTGGTCGTCTGACCGTGGCGACCCTGGGCAACGGACATGTGGAGGCACGCATCACCGACACCGGCTCCGGCATCGCTCCGGAACATCTGAAGCGTATCTACGACCCGTTTTTTACCACCAAATCCGCGCCCAAGCCCGGCGAACGACGCGGCACCGGCCTGGGACTTGCTGTGACCTATGGAATTATTCAGGAACACTCCGGCAAGATCGCCGTCGAAAGCACACTCGGTGTCGGCACGACATTTTCTCTTGAATTTCCGCTCATAAGGAATCCTATCCATGCCTGATACACTCTCCGCACTCCGCGTCGGATCACCCTCTGCCGAAGAGGAACACGATGCACACATCCTGGTCATCGACGATGAAGCCGGCATTCGTGAATCGCTGGAAGTGCTGCTCTCGCTGGAGGGCTACACGATCGATCTGGCGATCGATGGCGAGTCTGGACTGAAGCAACTCGAACAGCAGGTCTATGATCTGGTGCTGCTGGACCTGGCGCTTCCGGGCCAGTCCGGCATGGAACTGCTGCCGCAGATTCATGCGCGGTATCCGGATCTGCCGGTCATCATGATTACCGCTTACGGCACTGTGGACAACGTGGTGGACGCCATTCGCGCAGGCGCGGAAAACTTTGTCCAGAAGCCGTGGGACAACGAAAAGCTGCTGGCCGACATTCGCTCCGCACTGGCGCGTCATCGCGCCGAAACGGAGAATGTGCAACTGAAGCGCGCCCTGCGCCAACGCTACAACTTCTCCAATATCGTGGGCAAAAGCGAAGTGATGCTGCGCATCTTCGATCTGGTGGCGCAGGTGGCTCCAAGCCGCTCGACGGTGCTGATTCTGGGGGAAAGCGGCACCGGCAAGGAGCTGATTGCCAAGGCTCTGCACGCCGGTTCACCCCGCAAGGACAAGCCGTTTGTGCCTGTCAACACAGGCTCGATGCCGTCGGAGTTGCTGGAGTCCACGCTCTTTGGCCACGTCAAAGGCTCATTCACCTCGGCCATTGCCAGCAAAAAGGGCCTCTTTGAGATTGCCAACAACGGCACGCTCTTTCTGGACGAGATCGGCAACATGGGCCTCGATACGCAGGCCAAGATTCTGCGCGTCCTGCAGGATCGCCGCTTCATGCAGCTTGGCGGTACGCATGAGATTCAGGTAGACGTGCGCATCGTGGCGGCGACCAACGTCGATCTGCGGCAGGCCGTGCGTGAAGGACGCTTCCGCGAAGACCTCTTCTATCGGCTGAACGTGATCTCGATCGACCTGCCGCCGCTGCGCAGCCGTCGCGAGGATATTCCGCTGCTGGCCAACCGCTTTCTGGAGTTCTATTCGCGTGAAAACGGTCTGGAAATGCGCCGAATCACGCAGGATGCGATGCGTTCGCTGATTGACTATGACTGGCCGGGCAATGTGCGTGAGCTGGAAAATGTGATGGAGCGCTGCGTGGTGCTGTCGACGAATCCGCTGATCGACTCCAGCCTGCTGCCACCGAATATCAGCGGACGGACGCTACCGGCGGCGCTGCTCGAGGACAATCCCAACGCCTCGCTCTTTGACATGATCGAGGTAATCGAGCGGCGTATCATCCTGGAAAAGCTGGAACGCTGCAACTGGAACCAGACCGAAGCTGCCGAGCAGTTCCGCATTCCGCTTTCGACGCTGAACCAGAAGATCAAGCGGCTGAATATCGAGATTCGCAAGAAAGGCCGGGACTAGAGCGTTTTCGCCTTGTCCGCGAAGACGCTCCAGGCCGGAAGACGCTCCAGGCCGAAAGAACTGCCACCTTACCAGACACGACCGAAGCTGATGCCAAGGCCTGGTCCGTAGTATCCGGGATAATAGCCGGGGTAATAGCCCGGATAGTAGCTGCCATAGAATCCGTAGGGATAGACAACCGGCGCGGGCGGCGGATAGACCCCGCGGCGATGAAGCATGGGGCCTCCTGCGTCACCGGGCGCAGCCGAAGAGAGTCGCAGCGCCTCCTGTCGGCTGACCGGGGTGACGGTGAGCGGGGTAGTCAGGTGAAAGGTGAGCATCGACTCCGACGGAACCCAGACCTGAGGACCGTGGGAGATGGCCGAAGCCGCCGTGCCACCGAGTCCGCCGGCTGTGCCGCCGACCAAAGCGCCAGTGCCGCCGCCAAAGGCTCCGCCCACCACTGCGCCCAGCAGCGCGCCGCCAAAGGCGCTCATCGCCGTGTGTCCACCTTTGCCCGGGCTGCGCACGCGGAAGAGGTTGGCGTTAATGGGGAAGCTATTGCCTTCAAGCTGCACAGCGTCCAGACGAAGAGCCAGTTCCGCGTGGCCGGTGAGCGAGCCGGATTGTCGAACGTCGGTGACCTCGCCGTGAATGGTGGCTCCGCGCGGAATGGCCAGGATGCCGCCGGAGTAGACATCGCGAGCGGCGACGAAATCGACCGGCGTGCCGGGCTGAGCCATCTGCGAAGAGAGCGACTGCGTGGTGCGGACGACCAGGCTGGTGCCTTGGGGCAGCGTGACGGGATTGCGCGGCGGCTCCGGTCCGGCTGGATACTGCTGCTGGTATGGCTGATTCTGTTCAAAGCTGTTGCCGGTTTGCGCGTATCCGGGTCGCTGCGGCTGGTCGGACTGTTGCGCAGGCGGCAAACCGGCGGTGTTTTGCTGCGCGGCATCGGGCGCGCCCTGCTCCGGAGGATTCTGCGCATACTGCTGCGGCGGATTCTGCGCGTCGGCTGAGTTCTGCGCATCGGCTGGCCCGGAACCGGCGTCTGCCGTGGCCTGCTGGGGATTGCCGACCGTGAGGTTGTTCACCACCTTGGTGACACCCGGAACCTTTGCCGCCAGGGAGGCGGCCAGTTCCCGGTTGGCCTGACTCGAAGAGGTTCCGGCAAGCGTGACGACACCCTGCACCGTGGATGCGGTGATCCAGTCGGGTTTGAGCTGATCGGCGGCGTCGAGAGCGTGGACGACATTCATCTCAATCTGACCGTCGGAGTTGGCCGGCACACTCTGCGCGCGAGCCGCACAGGAGAGCGCCGCGAACAAAACCACACCACCGAAGAGGCGAAAGAAACCGAGCAGACGCATACAAGACCTCAACCCGAGAAGAAATTTCGATACGCCGAAGGCAATGCGCCCGCAGCATCGTTCAGCTTATTAGACACGAATGCCGAGCTGAGGTTGCGGTCAGCAGCAAGCAATAGATGGAGGGCAAAAACGTGCGGTATGTTTCCTGAATTGCGAACGAATTGAGAACGAGGGGGAGGGGGGGGAGGGGTGTTTTCACTCATCTTGTTCATTCGATTGGAGTTGCCGGAATTTCGCGAGATTTCATTTTTGGTATCCTGTTGATTCAAAAACGTTTGCAGGAAATTCAAATCATGCTTGAAATGTTGTTTTCCCTGCAAATCGCCTGTCGGAAGCAGTTTTCCAACTCGAATGCCGTCTCCCCCATGGTGGACTGCTGGAGGAGTTCCCTGCTGCCTTCCGGTTGCTTTGGATCGGTTGCAGCGGACCAGATCACGCAGCCGACCGAGCCAGTTTGCCGCAGACGATGGGAGCCGCACGGACAGTATGACAGAAAACGTGAAATAGCCTGCGCGGAGGCCGCCGAACAAAAAGCCGGAGAATAATTGTCATGCGCCGTTCGCAACTTTTAAGCTGAAGTTGTGTCCACAAGGACATGGCGACCCTGGTGATGGGCAATCCGGGCCTGGGCATGAGAGAGACGATCGAGCCGGACTCACAACACGAAGCCATACGTCCGAATGCGGCGAAGGCGGGCGCTCGCACCGATTCAGAGATTATGCAAGCGGTGGCTGCGGGCGATGAAACCGGATTTACCTATCTGGTGGAAAGATATCATCGCTCGATGGTGCACTTTCTGTATCGGATGGTGCACTCGGAGGCCGTTGCCGAGGAGCTGGCGCAGGAGGTGTTTCTGCGGGTCTATCGAGCAAGGACGAGCTATCGGGCTGAGGCCAAGTTCAGTACGTGGCTGTATCGGATTGCGACCAACCTGGCGGCCAATCATGCGCGGGATTCCAAGAGCGAACGCGAGGCGCAGCGCGTGGAACTGGACGCTGTGGACCCGGTGACCGGGATGACGAACGAGGTTGCCGATCCGACTCCGGATATCGAGCGCCGGCTGGTGCGGGAGGAACGTATGGCGGCGATTCGCAGAGAGGTTGACCGACTGCCGGAGCGGCAGCGCATGGCTGTGCTGATGCACAAGTATCAGGAGATGGACTATCGCCAGATTGGTGAAGTGTTGCAGTTGAGTGAGTCAGCGACCAAATCTTTGCTTTTTCGCGCCTATCGCACGTTGCGAGAGAGTTTGCGGGATTTCCTGTGAGGCAAATGCGAGGTTGGAAGCCGGGGAAGATCGGCGAACCACAGGGAGGTGAATCATGATGCGATGCAAGGATGTACAAGACGAAATGATGACGCGGACGGTGGGCATCGGGGCGACGAAGCAAGCTGTGCCGACCGTCGTGCGGCAGCACTTGAAAGACTGCGAGCCGTGTCGCCAGGAGGCGGCGGAGATGCGCAGCCTGATGGTGGCGCTGGATGAATGGGCTGCTCCGGAGCCGAATCCGTACTTTATGACGCGCTTTGCGGCACGGCTTGCGGAGGAGCGCGCGACCGCGCGAGAGGGATGGCTGGAGCACTTGTGGAACCGCGTTCATGCGCGGATCAACTATGGAATGCGATGGCGATTGCAGCCGGTGACGGCGACGGCGCTTTCTGTGCTGGTGCTGGTGGGTGGTGGCGTCTATCTGTCTCATGTGGAAACGGTTCGTCCGACGGAGCCGGCGGTGATTACGGTTACTCCCGCGGTGATTCACGATCTGCAAAGTCTCGACTCGAATACAACGGCGCTGGACACGCTGGAGAGCCTGTCTGGCGGTCATGACTAAATTATGGAAACACGGCGTCCGGGTGAGGCATGACGCTGGAGTGATGGAAATGATGACCATAAAGAGGAGAAGCAAAGGCAACAGGGCGGCGCAGGCCGCAACCGTGGCCTGCCTGCTGCTGTTGACGACAAATCTGCTGGGTGGCCAGCAGAAACATGGGTCCACCAACGGCGCGCAGACAGGCGCGGAGGCGACCCGTCCCGGATTTCTGCAACGCTCGATTCCCTCGGCTTCAGGTCACCTGCCGGAGTGGCTGGATCGGCATCAGAATCTTCCTGTGGCGCAGCAGGAGATGTTGCTGCGCCGCAACGCGGAGTTTCTCCGCATGGCACCGCAGGCGCAGCAGCGAGTGCTGGACCAGTTAACCCGGATCAACCAGATGCCGCCGGCGCAGCGGCAGCGTTATCTGGCGCGGAACGAGGCGATGGAGCGCCTGACTCCGGAGGAACGCGCGAGCTTTCATGCTTCCCTGCAAGCCGTGCTCGAGATGACGCCGGATCGTCGGGCGGCTGTGACGGCAGCGTTTCGCAGCCTGCGCCGATATCCCGAAGACGAGCGAACGAAACTGCTTGCTTCCGCGCCGTACAGCGATTCGTTGACGACGCAGGAACGAGGGGTGCTGGGCAACCTGCTGAAGGTGGAGCCGTATCTGCCACAGCAGACGGCTCCTGCTGTGAAGCAGCCCTGAGCTGATTCCAGATCTGATTCCTGAGCTGATTCCAGAGCCTCAGGCAGGCCGGCGACCCGCTGACTGCATTCTCCGAAGCGCAGCCTTTCAGGCGCGGAAAAGATTGCGCAGAATGAAGAAGACATTGGCGGGACGCTCGGCAAGCCGCCGCATGAAATACGGATACCACTCACTGCCGAAGGGCAGATAGATGCGCACGCGATAGCCCTCCTGGACGAGCTTGCGTTGCAGATCGCGGCGCACACCATAAAGCATCTGAAACTCAAAGCGGTCGGCGGCGATTCCCTGAGTGCTGGCGTAGTGCTGAACGGCGCGGATCATGGCTTCATCGTGGGTGGCGATGCCGTGGTAGATGGCGCTGGAGAGCAGTGTTTCCGCGAGCCGGACATAGTTTTGATCGACGTCGGACTTGGCGGGAAACGCGACGGTTGCAGGTTCCTGATACGCTCCTTTGCAAAGGCGGATGCGAATGCCATCGGCGACCAACTGGGCAATATCCTGTTGCGAGCGGTAGAGATAGGCCTGGATGACGATCCCGATGTGGCCTGCATTGCCGGGCAAAGCGTGTACGCGGCGCACCATGTCGAGAGTGGACTGTGTGAGCGCGGAACCCTCCATGTCGATACGCAGAAAATTTCCGGTTGTGCGGCAGTGTTCGGCCAGGCTACGGACGATGGTCTCGGTCAGTTCCGGGGCAAACTCCATGCCCATCTGGGTGAGCTTGACGCTGATGTTGGCGTTGAGCTTTTGCTGGGCAATCTGGTCGAGCAGGCGGTGATAGATCTCCGCGGCGCGTTGCGCGTCGGCCTCGCTGCTGACGCTTTCGCCAAGCGAATCCAGCGTGACGGTGAGGCCCTGCTGGTTGAGTTGCCGGGCAACCTCCAAAGCGTCTTCCATGCGGACGCCAGCTACAAAGCGCGAACTCATCTTGCGTCCCATGCTGGAAGCTTCGCTGAAACGGCGGATGGGACGGTTGGTGGAAAGCGAGATGAACAGGCTGCGCAGGAGCGGCATGGTATGTGTGAAACCTCAGAAAAACCGGAGTGAGTTCGGAAAGCCCTTTTGAGTTTGGCACAGAGGCCGAAGACCCTGCCACTCGACGGAGATCCCTGCCGCATCCGGGAGTGATGTACATCACACACAAATGCTCAAAACGCAGGATACAACTGTGACGGAAGGCAGGCTTGATGCGATGAAAAGAGTTCCGCGGGGGCGACTTTGCAATACAGACCGAAATGGTCGTATACTAAAGACGGACCAAAGTGGTCGCAATTCGGCTTTCCGAAGGATTCTGCGTCGGAGAGCGCGGCAGAGAGTGAAGCGTTTGAGCATGCTGAGTGAACTGGAAGTGGGAACCACTGGCATCATTGAATCCGTCGATCTCCCCTCGAGCGTTCATAACCACCTGATGTATATGGGATTCCTGCCCAATGCGCGGGTTGAGGTGCTGCACCGGGCGCCAGCCGGCGACCCGACCGTGTATGCGATCGACGGACTGGAGATTGCGCTGCGCCGCGAGACGGCACAGGCGATTCAAGTGAGAATGACGCGGCCAAGGCAACCGTCTGCGAAGGAAACGCGCCAACCATCAAAGCCGCGGCAATCCGAGCGAAAGGCTCGGCGATGAGCAACTGTTGCACGCCTGAACCGTATAAACCGCCCGAGCCGGGAGCGGACACGACGCGCCTGCGCACGATTGCGCTGATTGGCCCGCCGAACTCGGGCAAGTCGACGCTCTTTAACCGTTTGACCGGGCTGCGGCAGAAGGTGGCGAACTATCCGGGCGTGACGGTCGAGCAGCGCATGGGCGCAATGGCCGGCATTGGGCGCAGCGATCTGACGTTGATCGATCTGCCGGGAATCTATTCGCTGGATCCGTTTTCAGAAGATGCGCGCGTCTCGGTGGAGGTGCTGGAAGGACGTATGCCGGGCACGCCGAAGCCGGATGCGATTCTGCTGGTGCTCGACTCCCTGCACCTGACGCGGCAACTGATGCTGGCTGCACCGGTGCTGGCGCTGGGCCTGCCGACGATGGTGCTGCTGAATATGAGCGACCTGATGGAGATGCGCGGCGGCGAGATCGATCCGCTGCGGCTGGCGCAGGAGATTGGCGCGCCGGTGGCGCGGATCAGCGCGGCAAAAGGCTCCGGGATGGAGGCGATTCAGCTTTTTCTGAATCGCCATCGCGGCGAGGACGCGAACCGGGCAGCCATCACTGTGCTGCCCGTGGTGGGGAACGCAGTGAGCGCGCACAAATGGGCGGCGCAGGTGAGCGCGCGCACGGGCTATCGCGCTCCGCTTTCAGCGGAGGCAAGCCGCAAGGTGGATGCGGTTCTGCTGCATCGCTTCTGGGGTCCGCTGTTTTTTCTGGTGGTGGTCTTCAGCGTCTTTGAGGTTGTGTTCAGCATTGGCCAGCCGCTGAGCGATGGGCTGGGCGACGTGCTGGCTCGCGCGGGCACGTGGGCGACCAACTTCCTGCCCAACGACTGGCTTCGCTCGCTGGTGCTGGACGGCGCATGGAAAGGCGTGACTTCCGTTCTGGTCTTTCTGCCACAGATTCTGCTGCTGTTTCTGTTTATCGGCATTCTGGAAGACTCCGGCTATCTGGCGCGCGCCGCGCTGATTGCCGATCGCGTGATGCGGACGATTGGGCTGAATGGCAAGGCGTTCATTCCGCTGCTCTCGGCGTATGCCTGCGCGGTGCCGGCAATCATGGCGACGCGCACGATCGAGAACAAGCGCGACCGGCTGGCGACGATTCTGGTGACGCCGTTCATGACCTGCTCGGCGCGGCTGCCGGTGTATATGCTGTTCATCGCTGCGTTCATTCCGCCGATTGCCTTTGTGCATGGTCTGGTGGGCTTGCAGACGCTGGTGATGCTGGGGCTGTATCTGCTGGGTTTTCTGGCGGCGCTGGCCACGGCGCGGCTGCTGAAAAGCTCGATTTTGAAATCGAGTCAGACGCCGTTCATTCTGGAGCTGCCGCAGTATCGGATGCCGACACTGCGTTCAATTGGACTGCGGCTGTGGGATCGTGGCAGCGTCTTTCTGCGCCAGGCAGGCAGCGTGATTCTGGTGGTGACGCTGGGGCTTTGGGTGCTGGCCAACTTTCCGCGTCATCATGGCATGGCTCCCGAGCTGACGGAGAGCATCATCGGTCGGCTGGGTCACTGGATGGAGCCGGCGATTGCGCCGCTGGGATTCAACTGGAAGATTGGCATCGGGCTGCTGTCGAGCGTGCTGGCGCGCGAGGTGATGGTGGGCACGATGGGCACGCTGTATGGCGCCGATCCGCAGACCCAGTCGCTGAGCCTGCAAACCGCGCTGCACCACGATCTGCATCTGGGCGGAGCCATTGCGCTGATGGTCTTCTTCGCGTTTGCCATGCAGTGTACTTCGACGATGGCGGTGGTGCGACGAGAGACGAATAGTTGGCGCTGGCCGGTGATCCAGTTTCTCTACATGCTGGTGCTGGCCTGGGGCGCAGCGTTTGTGGCCAACTGGGCGGTCGGGATGATCTGGATGTGAGCTTTCCGTGAGATTCCCGCTTGGGGTTGCTGAAGGAGCCTCCTGCCGGGTGGATGGCTGGCATCGCGCTCGAACTCGGAACGGATGGAACGATATACTTGGAGAGAAGAACCTTGCGGGGTGACGCGGGCGCGTTTCTCCAGTCCAATTCTCAGCCAGATGGGAAAACGCTGCGCGGCACGGTTGCGAGAGCCTGCGCCAGTCCGAGGAGAACGCGTTGGCCGCACATGATCCTGCGTGGAAAGCCATGAGCCAGGGGCAGCCAGCCACCCGCTCGACAGGCAGGCTGCGATGGTGCTTGCAGCGCAGTATGCTGTGCCTTCTGGCGATGGTGTGCGTGGCGGCATCGGCTTGCCCGGATGCGCATCCGTCTGCTCCGGGAGCGGCGGAGGTGGGTTCTGCAGGCAAGGCAAAATCGCCCACGCCCCCGGTGAAGGCGCAGATCAGCATTGAGCAATCGGAAAAGACACTGCCGCACATTCTGGTCCCCGTGCTACCGGGCGAACCGAAGCTGGCGAATTTTCTGACGCCGCAACCCACCGGAAAAGCGGCGCAGGCGATGTTGCGCATCCGCAACTTCGTACAGCGCTATCCCGAGGATGGCCTGCCACCGACCGAACCGACGACGGCGTATGTGGGCTATACGCACGAGAACTTCTATGTCGCTTTTGTCTGCAAGGATGGCACTCCGGCGGGGATTCGCGGACACATGTTGCAGCGGGATAACCTGAGCGATGACGATTATGTTCAGGTGATGATCGACACCTTTGCCGATCATCGCCGCTCGTTTCTCTTTCGCGTCAATCCGCTGGGCATTCAGGCCGATGCGCTGTATACAGAGCTGACGGGAACGGATTTTTCCTTTGACACGGTGTGGGACAGCTGGGGTCAGAAAACGGCAAACGGCTGGGTGGTGCTGATGCGAATTCCCTTTGCGAGCCTGTACTTTGACAAGGCCGCCAACGGCGCACAGCGCACCTGGGGACTGCTGTTTTCGCGGTCCATCTCGCGCAAGACGGAGTATGAAAACTGGCCCGCCGTGCGGCACAACATTGCCGGCCAACTGACGCAGGAGGCGCTGGCCGAGGGATTTGAAAACATAGAAAGCGGCAAAAACTGGCAGTTCATTCCCTACGCGCTGGCACACAGCCAGCGGCTGCTGAATACGGTCGATCCGATCAATCCCTACTTCAGCAATCTGAACCTGCAAGGCTACACCGGGCTGGATACGAAGTTTATCCTGCACAACAGTCTGGTACTGGACATGACGTTCAACCCGGATTTCAGCCAGATTGGCATCAACAACCCGGCACCGCCCAATCAGCGATTTCCGTTTTACTTTCCGGAGCTGCGTCCGTTTTTTATTGAAAACGCCAGCTACTTTCAGACGCCGTTCAATCTCTACTACACGCCGAATATTGTGATGCCGCAGTTTGGCCAGCGGCTAACGGGCAAGGTGGGTCCGTGGGCGGTGGGGCTGCTGGATGTGGATGATCGCAATCCGGGATATCAGGTTCCGCCGACGAATCCCGACTATGGCACGCGCTCGCACTACTACATTGGCCGCGTGAATCGCGACCTGGGTACACAGTCGAATATCGGCGCGATCTTTGCCGACTATCAGTATCTGAACTCCTTCAATCGCAACGGCGGCATTGACTATCGATTGCGCATTGGCAAACGCTGGACGTGGCTGGGACAGGGCATCACCTCGCAGACCACAAATCTGAGTGGCTCGCGACAGGGCGGGCAGGCGTACTATGAAGCGCTGTACTACTCGGATCTCCATCGCAACTTCAGTTGGAAATATCGCGACGTGGCAGCTGGATATCTGACGAATACGGGTTTCTTTACGCGTCCGGATGTGCGCCAGCCCTATGGTTCGGCTTCGTATACCTTCCGTCCGCGGCATGGAATTCTGCTCTCGCACACGGTGGGTGTTTATTCGGAGCGGATCTGGGATCATACGGGCTTGCCGCTCGACTTCTATCTGAATCCGAACTACTCGCTGAACTTCCAGAAGAAGACCTTTGTCTCCTTTTTTGCGGATCTGGGTCAGGATCGGCTGCGCCCGAGCGACTACTCCGCGCTGCCGGCCAATGTCGAATACCAGACGCGCATCTATGGCGCTAGCGCAAGCACCTCACCCAATCCGGGACTCTTTCTGCGCTATCGCTACTATGGCGGGCAGGAAGTGAATTATTCGCCGATCGCTTCGCTTGGCCCCAACCCGATGAACGCAGTATCGCAACGCATGAACTATGAGTTCAAGCCAACGGGCGGGCTGGATATCTCTGGCTTTTACGAATTTGACCACTACACGCATCCGTCGAACGGCGCTCTGGTGTACGACAGTCATCAGGCTGTCTCGCGATTGAATTTGCAGTTGACCAAGGCGTGGTCAGTGAACTTTATCGGCGAGTATGTTCAGGAGCAGCCCAACACCACCTATACCAGCACCCCGTATACGAAGGATGGATTCGGAGACTTGCTGCTAACCTATCTGCCGCATCCGGGAACAGCGTTTTATCTGGGCTACACGACGGACTACATCAATCTGAACAGCAATCTGTGTACGCGTCTGGCCGATGGCTACTGCAACGCCAACGATCCGATTCTGTCCACGATCACGACACCGAGCCTGAACGATCAGCGCATCTTCTATGTGAAGGTGAGCCATCTGTTTCGCTTCTGAGCGCAATGGGCTGCGCACAACTGCAAGCTGTGAGAAACTGAAAGAGAGCAGGCACTGCTACCAGGCAGTCGCAACAGGCTCAATACGATTCCCAACGGGCATCCATCCACTTTGATCGTGATCGTCGCGGGCGGCGAGCGCACGAACCACAGTGTCTGCCCAACCTGAAAGACGACGAAGAATGATCAGTGTCAGCAATGTAACGATGCGGTATGGCTCCAAGGTTCTCTTTGAAGATGTCAGCGTAACCTTTACGCCGGGCCGCCGCTATGGATTGACCGGACCGAACGGCGCTGGAAAATCGACCTTCATGAAGATTCTGACGGGCGAGCTGGAGGCGCAGAAAGGCACAGTCGTGCGTCCGCGCAAGCTGGGCATTCTGCGCCAGGATCAGTTTGCCTTCGATGCCTATCGCGTGATCGATACGGTGATTATGGGCAACAGCGCGCTGTGGAAGGCGATGGAAGAGCGCGACCGCATCTATGAAAAGGCCGAGCTGACCGACGAAGACGGCATGAGGCTGGGCGAGTTGGAGGGCATTGTCGGCGACGAGGACGGCTACACGGCCGAGAGCGACGCAGCGGTGCTGCTGCAGGGGCTGGATATTCCCGACGAGCTGCACGAGCGCAGGATGAGCGAGTTGCAGGGCGGACAGAAGGTGCGCGTGCTGCTGGCGCAGGCGCTGTTTGGCAAGCCGGAGGCACTGCTGCTCGACGAACCCACCAACCATCTTGATCTCGAGTCCATTCACTGGCTGCGCGAGTTTCTGCTCAGCTTCCAGGGCACTCTGATCACGATCTCGCACGATCGGCATTTTCTCAATGCCGTGACCACGCACACCGCGGATATCGACTACCAGACCATCATCCTCTACACCGGCGGATACGATGACATGGTTGTTGCCAAGACCCAGATCCGCTCCAGGCTGGAAGCTGAAAATGCGCAGCGGGAAAAGAAGATTGCGCAGCTCAATGAGTTCATCTCACGCTTTGCTGCCGGCACGCGATCCACACAGGTGACCAGCCGAAAAAAGGAAGTGGAACGGCTGCAGACTGCGGAGCTGGCCCGGTCCAACATTCAACGCCCCTTCATCAAGTTCGACCAGATCCGCCCCAGCGGCAAGCATGTGCTCGAGTTCGATGGGTTAAGCAAATCCTACGGCCCGCAGAAGGTGCTTTCCGGCTTTTCCGCCGCCGTCATGCGTGGAGAAAAAGTCTGTCTGATGGGGCGAAATGGCGTGGGAAAAACCACCCTGCTCAAGTCCCTGCTGAGCCCCGTTCCTGAGGTTGCCGACAAGGATTTTGTTCTGGACAACGGCACGGTCAAGTGGGGCCACGAGGCACAGATTGGTTACTTTCCCCAGGACGTCAGCAATGAAATCGAGCATGGGATGACCGTCTCCGATTGGCTGCACCAGTGGGATCCCAAAGTGACGCGCGAAGAGATCCGCGGCCTGCTCGGCCAGATGCTCTTCAGCGGCGAAGAGGGATTGAAGCCCACGAAGGCACTGTCCGGCGGCGAATCTGCCCGTCTGCTTTTCTGCCGCCTCATGCTGCTCAAGCCCAACATTCTCGTCCTTGATGAGCCGACCAACCACCTCGATCTGGAGTCCATCAACGCGCTCAACATTGCCCTGCAACGCTACGAAGGCACCGTCTTCCTGGTCACGCACGATCAGGACCTGATCGAAGAGGTTGGCACACGGCTCTGGAACTTTGAGCACGGCAGCATCGAAGACCACAAAGGTCCCTATGAGGAGTGGGTCGGCAGAAGCTGATCTTCCGGCAGTTGGCCCTTCGGGGCCGCAGTGCTGACGCCCATCGATTCCTCAGAAGAGCAAAGAGCCACCGCAAACGCGGTGGCTCTTTGCCTTGCATGGTCTAAGGATCGGCCGCCCTTCACGGTTGCAGCACATGATGCTGCAGCAGGTCCTCATACTGCCCATAGGCCTTCACCGTCTTCAGCTGGTCGATCACCTGCTTTGCCGTGTATTGCGGCAGCGTGTTGCCGGCATCGGCAAAGGCAAAGGCCGTTACGCCCACCGTGGCAGCTCCCAGGTTCAGGTCGCGCTGGTTCACCTTGTCAAAGGTGTCGCTCGGCTTGTGGTGAATCTTGAAGTATTGATCAACCGGCGTCCAGAGCACAAAGGCCGGAACACCCTTCACGAGAAAGGCGGACTCATCCGTTTCAAAGGTGAATTGTCCATTGTCAGAGACGCTGCCTGCGCCCAGCGAATCCAGCAGCGGCTGGATGGTCTTCAAGGCACCGGCCTCATCCGAGCGGCCAAAGTCATACCAGCCCTTCGGAGCCTGTGCGCCGGTATCCGTCACAAACACGCCCACGCAACGGTTCATCTCCCCGGCATGCTTTTCCGCATAGCGAATGGAGCCGATTGTTCCCTGCTCTTCGCCGCCAAAGAGGACAAAGCGCATGGTCCGCTTCGGCTTCACGCCAGAGGCCATCACCGCCTGAGCCACAGCCACCACCGTGGCAGCGCCGGTTCCGTTGTCCTGTGCTCCGGTTCCCGGATGCCAGGAATCCAGATGGCCGCCAATGAGCACATAGTCCCCCGTGCCGTCGGTGCCGGGAATCTCTGCCACCACATTATTTACTGTCACGTTTTCGCGAATCCGGTTCTTGAAGCTGTACTCCACCTCCACCGGACCCCGTTGCAGCAGCCGCTTCAGCAGCAGCGTATCTTCGAGGCCAAGATTGCCGGAGGGAAGATTGGTCAGCGAGCCATCAAAGGCCGTCAGCCCCACAAAGCTGGGAGCATTGTTCGTCGTTCCAATGCCCAGAATCAGGCCCTTTGCCCCCTGCGTACCAATCTCGTGAAGCGCATCAAAGAGCTTGCCGAAGCCACCCTCGATCCCGCGATCCACGGATTCGCCGTCCACCAGCACAATGGCTCCGTGAATGGCTGCCGCATGGCTGCGAACACTCTCCACCGTAAGGTCATCCAGATAGAAGACAGAACCGCGAACACCACCAGGCGGCGTCGAGGGGCTCCAGCCTTCGCTTTCCAGATGCAACCGTTGCTCATGCGGCAGGATCATGCTCGCCGTGGCCAGTGTCTCCGGCTCCCAGGCGGCAGGAATCGTCCAGCCTTCCTTGTGAACGTTGCTCAGCCCCAGACGCCGGAACTCGGCCACAGCCCAGTCCGTTGCTTTTCCATAGTTGGCAGAGCCTGTCAGGCGCGGCCCGATATCGTCGGAAAGCTCACGGTCATATTCGTAGGCCTTGCCGGCCATCATCATCTGTCCGCCAAGATGGATCAGATCCTGCTGCGCCGCAGCATCCAGCGTCAGGGTCGGCTTGACGCCATCCGCAGTCTGAGCCAGAAGACAAGGCGAACAAACCAGCGCCAAACCGAGAAAGAGTGAGACACGTTGTTTCCGCATGGCACAACCTTACGTTTGGCTCGCGCATGCCGTCAATGGATTTCTTTGGCTTGGCAGGAGGTTACGCCAGCCGTCAGACGCGCCAGTTGTCCGGCCGCCACTGCTGCACGCGATCCTTGATCTGGCTGCGCGTCAGCCCCTGCTCCAGCGTCTCCCGCACACGCTCAGCCAGCTCTCCGTCGGAGGCAAACCGAAGCCCGATCAGCTGATCTTCGTTCAGCTCCGGAATTCTCCGCTTCAGCTCCTCCGGCAGCAGGGATGCCAGCCGCAGGCGCTCTTCCAGCCGGATCACCCGGTCCTGCACCTTCAGGGCATAGAGCCGAGCTACCGCTGCCACAAATCCCAGCATCAGCGTCAGAAATACCGTCCAGATCGCCAGCAGCCAGCTGCCACCGTTGCGCAGCGCATGCACGGCAATAACAATACTGAGAATCACCAGCAGCAGCCATACCGGGACCAGAAAGAACTGAAACTTCGGGTCAAGTCGAACATGGTTGGCACGATTTTGCATCTCGGACATGGGCGATTTCCTCTCTTACTTCTGAGGCAGTACCATCGCAGCTCCCACCGGCGAATCGCCTGCTGGAATGCTCTTTGGCACAACGTTGCTTCCAGGTGCCGCGTCCTCAGCCACAACTGGATCCGCGACTGTCCTGGGGGTGGTCATATCGTATCGCTGCAACACACTCAATTCCGTCGGCAGCAGATGCGGAATCGTGTGCGGCAAAACCTTGTCCCGCCCGGTGAGCAGATAATCCGCCAGCAGGCCTCCGGCAACATACGGACTCAGGATCACAATCGGCACCACATATCCGGACTTGACCAGTGACTCGGCAATGCCATGATTCGAGTGGCTGGGGCGTCGATATCCGGGCACCTGCGGAATCTCATACACCTTCAATTGCAGCTGCGGATGGCGATGCGCATAGACCACAAGCCGGTGCGCAATGTGGCGCGGCGTGGTCAAACCCGCATCCGGGAAGGCGCTGCGACGAAACTTGCGCGGGAAATAGAGGTTCAGCACATACCGGTCGAAATCCGCACAGTTGTTCGTCAGCAGATGAAAGTGGGAGATGTTCGGAGAGGTGTTGAGCGTTCGGATCAGAGCCTGATCCTGGGCCACCGTCGTCTGGAAACTCAAGGCGAAGATGCGTCGCTCATAGGCTGCGCCGATCAGCTCCGTCCAGCCACCGGAGAAGAATCCCCCGCGCTGCAATCCATCCGTAAACTCGGCCAGATGCCGCTCGCGATATAGGTTGCGCAAGCGATCCACCATCTCGACATCCACATGCAGCGGCGCTTTGCCTGCGGTATCCACCGCGTAGAGATAAGGCACCAGCGGCATCGCGATCCAATCATAGTGCCCGATACCCTCATAGCGGCTCAGCACTACACCCATCTCGCCAGGCCTGCACATGCGCAGGCGAACCGGTGTATCCGCACATACCCGGCTCAGGTAAAGAGCCGCATGCCCGGTTGGATTCAAGTGGCCAAACACCCCGTAAGGCTCTTCCAGCAGCAGCGCAGCCTGCGCATGCGCACATGCTGACAGGCAGAGACTCCACAGAAAAACAATGCCGACCACGCAGGAAGTCCTGCGCATTCTGGCATGCCAATTCACTGATACAGGGGCGGTGCACTGCTGCATGCGAACTCCTTGATCAGGCATGGAATCAAAAAAGAATGGTGGATCGAGATGGCGCGAAGCTGGTTGCCTCGTCTATGCCACTCCATTCAGTATGGCAGAAAACCTGCTCCTGCGGAGTCAGTTCGTCCGTACGCAGCAGCGTGATACCGTGATTGCGGACTTAAATTCCTGCGATCGTCGCATTCTTCCCTTTCTGGCAGCACACAGGAGCCCCGCAATGCCCATCCGCCTGCTTCCGCGGCACATCCCGCGACCGAATCGATTTCATCCCACCGTCATCTTGCTCGCAACACTCGCGGTCATCCCGCTGCTGCTCAGCCGCTCTGCGGATGCTGCCATTCGTCTTCCCCATCTCTTTTCCAATCACATGGTGCTGCAGCGGAACATGCCCATTCAACTGTGGGGTTGGGCCGATCCATCCGAGGTCATCACCGTCCATTTCCGCAACCAATCCCGCTCCACCGCCGCCGACGATCTTGGCCGCTGGAGCCTTTATCTTTCGCCGGAAGCAGCAGGCGGTCCGGATACGCTCTCAATCATCGGATCATCCTCCAGCCAGTCTCCCCTGCAGTTCACCGACGTTCTGGTGGGAGATCTCTGGCTGGCCAGCGGACAGTCCAACATGGAATTCGAGATGTACAAATCCGCCACGGCCACTGCCGATCTTGCCGCCGCTTCGCTGCCCAATCTGCGCCTGTTTGTCGTCCCGAAGCTTGCTGCAGAATCCGCACAGCCGGACTGCAACTGCACCGGCTGGGCAGTCTCCGATCCAAAGTCGGCCCATGATTTTTCCGCTGTTGCCTGGTACTTTGCCCGCGAAATCTCCGCCAAAGAGCACGTGCCGGTCGGTGTGATTGACGCCACATGGGGCGGCACCGTGGCAGAGTCCTGGACGCGGTTGACGGCACTGGGCGAAAACGCATCGCTGGCTCCCATCTTCGCCGAATATGGCCAGATGACGGATCGCGAAGCCACGGCCCAACTGCTTGACCGGCAGCAGGAGCAGCAACGCGCAGCAGCCAGGGCCGCTGGCAAGCCGGAACCGCAATTCCCCTGGCATCCTGTGCTGAACAGCTGGGCGCCGTCCATGCTGTGGAACGGCATGATCGCCCCACTGACACCGTTTTCCATTCGCGGCGTGATCTGGTACCAGGGCGAAAGCAATAGCGCTCTGGCCCGCGCACCCCATTACGCAACTCTCTTCCAGACGCTCATTCAGGACTGGCGCGCGCAGTGGGCCGAGGGAAACTTTCCGTTTCTCTTCGTCCAGATTGCCAACTTCAAATCCACACCGGCGGAGGACTGGGCCACCATCCGTCAGGCGCAGCTGGACGCACTCTCCCTGCGCAATACAGGCATGGCCGTCACCATCGACATCGGGAATCCGGACAACGTTCACCCCACCGACAAACTCACTGTCGGGCGTCGGCTGGCGCTGGCTGCGCGGCACATCAGCTATGGGGAAGCCGTCGAAGACTCCGGACCCATCTTCCGCCAGGCCACAACCGAAGGACGCAGTCTGCGACTCTGGTTTGACCACGCCCAGGGCCTGCACACCGAGCATGGTGAACTCACCTCGTTTGAGGTTGCCGGCGACGATGGCATTTTCCACCCGGCAGAGGCCTCGATTGACGGGGAAACCATCCTTGTTCACAGTCCACAAGTGACTGCACCGCGCACCGCGCGCTACGGCTGGGCCAACAGCCCGGAGTGCCATCTCTACAATGCTGCCGGGCTTCCCGCGTCTCCGTTCACCACGCAGCACTAGCGTAGGGAATGCCCTGTATCCCGAACCCCTTCAGCAGCCTCGGAATTTGCCACAACTGCTATCCTGAAGGGGTGAAACCGTCTTCCCTGCCCGTCCTTGCAGCTCTTTCCTTCGTTGGCGTTCTCCCACTCGCAGGCTGTCGGCAGGAGCCAGCAGCCCTGTCTCGCGTTGCCGCTTCGGCCTCCAGCGCGGAGCAGAATTCTGCCTCCCGCTCAGCGCTCATCGAGCGGCAGCGCGCTGCCCTGGCCTCCATTCCCCTGCCCACCAAAAGCCGATATGTCGATGTGCATGAGCCGGGTGCATGGCAGAACCCGTTCCTCAGCGTTGATTCCAACATGATCAACCTGCGCATCACGCTTCCGGACGCCAATCCCAGCACGCTGGGCGCCGGTGGACTGCTGCGTCCATCTGCAGCGCGTCGACAGGAACTGCAGATCCGCTTTGACGATCTGGCCACGGCTCTGATCGATATTCCGGCCAATGCCTGGCCCTACGGGCGCGTGGTCGCGCTGGAGGAATATCCGTTGGCCGATCCGGCAGCCCGCCCTGCCATTCGACGAAAGATGGAAGTGCTCCTGCACCAGCTCAACGATCTGGGCATCGTTGTGGACGAGTGGCCGGACCGCAACTGATCGACTGCATACCCGCAATTGTTAGAGGGAAAACAAAAGCGCCCGTGGCTCCATTCCGCCGCGGGCGCTTTTATGTTTTGTCTGGTGTCACGCAGCCAATGGACTACTCCGCATTGTCAATCTGCGCTCGTTGCAGCTTGTCACTGAAGTCCACATACACGCTCTTCCAGGTCGTGTAGAAGTCCAGCGCACCCAGGCCTTCCCGATGCCCGTTGCCGGTTTTCTTCACGCCGCCAAACGGCAAATGCACCTCGGCACCGATGGTCGGCGCATTGATGTATGTGATCCCAGCCTCCAGATCGCGAATCGCGGCAAATGCGCGATTCACATCCCGCGAATACAGCGATGTGGACAGTCCGTACTCAATGGAATTGGCAATGGCAAAGGCCTCTTCCAGCGTATCGAACTCCAACAGCGCCACCACCGGACCAAAGACTTCTTCCCGCGCAATGCGCATCTCCGGCTTCACTCCGCCAAAGACCGTAGGCGCGAAGAACGTGCCCTTGGCATACTCGCCTTCCGTCAGTGCTGCGCCGCCGGTCAGCAGCTTGGCTCCTTCCGCCAGCGCAATGGCCACATACTCGGCTGAGGTCGCAATCTGCTGCTCGTTGACCTGCGGACCCACTTCCACACCGGCATGCAGGCCGTTGCCCACCTTCAGCCCGCGCACGCGAGCCACCAGTTTTTCCGTAAACTCTGCAGCAATCGAGCGGTGCAGCAGAATCCGGCTGGTTGCCGTGCAGCGCTGCCCAGTAGTGCCGAATGCTCCCCAAAGCGCGCCATCCAGGGCCAGCTCCAGATTCGCATCCTCCATCACGATCATGGCGTTCTTCCCGCCCATCTCGAGAGAGACCGGCTTGAAGGTGGCAGCCGCACGCTGGGCAACCAGCGCACCCACCGCGCTCGATCCGGTAAAGCTGATCGCGCGCACATCGGGATGCTCCACCAGCGGCGCTCCGGCATCCGGCCCATATCCGCAAACGATATTGACCACGCCCGGCGGCAGTCCGGCATCCATCAGCGTCTGGACAAGGTTATACGTGGAAAGCGGCGTATCCTCTGCCGGCTTGATCACGCAGGTGTTGCCCGCCACCAGCGCGGGAAACAGCTTCCATGACGGAATGGCCATCGGAAAATTCCACGGCGCAATCATGCCCACCACGCCAACCGGCATGCGCACAGACATGGCAAACTTGTTCACCAG
>DAIDKP010000008.1 GCA_027449965.1 Acidobacteriaceae bacterium | reverse complement strand
ATCTGCCCGAGGGGGATTCACCACCAGTTATCCAGAAGTATAGGCGATGAGTTTGCCGCCATAGTGAAAAGATTTCCAATTTCCGTGCCCCAAACCGCTTCTATAGATGCCTTTAGTAAGTACGGAACACGCCTCTGAGGGATTGCTCCGGCGAGGCAGTGGGCAAGTCCGCCAATGTCGAGTAGCGGCGGTGTTGTGTGGCGAGGACAGTGGTTGAGGCCAATCCCGATGGGACTAAAGAAGGCTACAGGCATATCCCTACAGCCTCAATGGGCCGTGGACTGAGCCGTCTGCGTCCGTCGCAACCCACACACCATTCAATTTCGGAACGCCGCCAGTTTTCGCCTCAGGAACAAGCCGCGATCCGATTTGCGCTGGCGCTGGTTCAGGGAAAATGGAAGATCGGCATTCTCTCTCGGCTTCAGGAAGGGTCGGCGCGACTCGGAGACCTGCGCCGACTCTTCCCGCAGGCATCAAAGAAGATGCTAACCCAGCACCTCCGCCAAATGGAACGCGATGGGCTCATCGTTCGCACCGATTTGAGCGGGAAAGTGCCGCATGTTGAATACTCGCTATCGAATCCGCAGGGCCAAGCTATCTCGCGCCTCCTGCAGATACTCGTGACATGGAGTGGGGATTACTCGGAGCCTCCCTCGGACGGAATCTCCGACCGCAAGGCCGTCTTTTCAGCGTCTGAATCTGATCGACAATGCGACAGTCCGGTATATCGGTCGGGCACTGGGAAGGGTAAGTTGGCGCTGAAAGCACTACTTCCCCGCAAACACTGAGGCCGACCCTTGCGGATCGGCCTCGCTTCCTGCCCACCGAGGGGCAGGGGGAGTTTCTACTACAATCATACAGGGACGACCCGACATGTCAAGGTTGAGTTCAGGAGCAATGCGTGGCGATCATAAACATTTATATCGACGGGTTCAATCTGTATTACGGCGCCTTGAAGCGGACTCCGTACAAATGGCTGGACCTCGGCAAGCTCGCGCAAACTTTGCTTCCGGCGGACACAATCCAGGAGATTCACTATTTCACGGCGCGCGTCAGCTCAAGGGCATACAACCCCTCCTCGGCCCACGATCAAGGTCTCTATATTCGGGCGCTCAAAACGGTTCCGAACCTGCACATCAAGTACGGGCACTTCCTGACGCATTCGGTTCCGATGTATTTAACCGACGTCACGCCCGCGCAGAAGGTCTGGGTGGACAAGACGGAGGAGAAGGGCTCCGATGTGAATCTCGCGTCTCACCTGTTGCGGGACGCCTACACGAAACGGTTCGAGGTTGCCGTACTCATTACCAACGACTCCGACCTGGCGGAGCCGGTACGCATCGTCGCCCAGGAGATTGGGCTGCCAGTCGGAATCCTCAACCCGCATCAATTTCACAGCCGGGAACTCCGCCAGTATGCGACCTTCATCAAGCGCATCCGGCAAGGGGATCTCGCCTCTAGCCAGTTTCCGAGGACGCTGACCGACCGGAAGGGCACGTTTGCCAAGCCAGCGGGATGGTGAGACGTGCCGTGACAGCGCATCGGCATTGCCGTCCAATTGACGTCCAATACCGTGCGCCGAGAGGGCTAAAGAGGGACTGAGGGAGCCACCCGTCCCCACTAGAATCAACAAGTTACCTCAGTTCTGGAGACTTTCACGGCGATAACACGGGTTCAAATCCCGTCGGGGACGCCAATCGATTCAAAAACTTGGACGATATTCTGTTTTCCGCTTGTTCTGAGCGTGACGCTATCGTGACATTCTAAGTGCGATTCGAGTGAGTTTCTGGCATAATCCTTCCTTGACGCCTGTCCGGTTGGGATTTCGAGGATTGAACATGCAAACTATAGCGCAGGACAAAACTGCCGTGTTGAGTTTTCTTGAAAACGACACTCTCCGACGAACCAACGAACAGGCCGGTGTCTACCTGCTAGCGCGTGATGATGCTGGAAATCTGTTCCTTCCCATTGAGGGCTTCACCTTTCTTGGCTTTGGCACTGTCTCCATCGGAGGCCAAATACTAGATGTAGTGGAAGGTCGCGTCATCACCGTGCGACGCCCTTCCTAATCGTTTGCAGTTACCCCTCAGCATTGACAGTGGCGGGCAGCATCTCGCCCATGATGCCGTCCACTTGCCCACAGCGCCCGCCATGTAGTCCGGGGATAGGTGAGCATATCTTTGGGTCATGCGCGGCGTCTTGTGGTCAGGAATCTGGCCGACCGCGCACAGGTCTTCGCCTTGCTGGACCATCCAGGATGCCGCCGTGTGCCGCAAGGTGTGAAAGCTGGCGTCGGGTGCGCCGATGCGCTTGAGAACCTGCTTGCGGTGGCGGGCAGATGGGCCGGGTCCACCCCAGCAAACTTCAAATTACGAGCTGCAGACACGGATTTTCGATTGCCAGTCAGTCGATGGTGCAGATATCGTTAAAGCCGCATAAAAGTACAGATATGCGTGCGGTTGAAAATGGCTTCCTGCAGGGCAAACAGTGGCTGGGGGCGGGCATTGCCTGGCGATGCGCGCCAGGGGAGTGAGGTTCATGACGGTTCGGATGAAGGATATTGCAAAAGAATTGGGGCTTTCCGTGGTGACCATCTCCAAAGTCCTGCGGAATCACCCGGATATTGCCAGCGAGACGCGTGAGCGAGTTTTGAAACGCGTGAAAGAGCTGGATTACCAGCCAAATCTGATGGCGCGCAGCCTGGTGACGGGACGCAGTTACCTGATAGGCCTCGTTGTTCCGTCGTTGCTTCACTCCTTTTTTGCGGAGGTTGCCGTCGCGATTTCTGCTGAAGTGGGCAAGCGCGGATACTCTCTGCTGCTGGCTTCTTCTGATGAGCAGCCCGAGACGGAACAGCGCGAGATTCAGCAGATGTTGGCTCGCCACCTCGATGCGCTGGTGATTGCCACGTGTGCGAGCGACGCCAAGACGATGGAACGCATGGAACGAAGTGGCGTTCCTTACGTGTTGATTGATCGTTTAATTGCGGGAGCAAAGCACAACTTTGTGGGCACGGATGACTATGCCGCTGGGCGCATGGCGACCGAACATTTGATTGCCCAGGGATGTCGCAGGATTGCCCACATCCGTGGGCCGGAGGTCGCGAATGCCCGGGAGCGTTTGCGTGGCTATGCCGATGCGCTGGAGTCCAACGAACTGGAGTATCGCGCCGATTGGGTGGTGGCAGCCGATAGGGTAGACAGCGACGCGACACAACACGGGGCAGAAGCGATGAAGCGCCTGTTGGAAAGCTCGGAGCGTCCTGATGCCGTCTTTGCATTTAATGACCCACTGGCTATTGGAGCGATACATGCAGCGCTGAACGCGGGGTTGCGCATTCCCGAGAATGTGGCTTTTATCGGTTGCGGAAATCTGCATTTTGACGATTTACTTCGCGTGCCGCTTTCTTCTGTCGACCAACAGAGCGCGGAGATTGGCCGACGGACAGCTCAGATTCTGCTCGATTTGATCGAGACAAAAGAAAAGCCAGCTCCCCAGTCTGTGATTCTGGAGCCGCGTCTGATTCCACGTGCCTCATCCCTTCGCCGATGACGACAGACAGAAATACAAATGGAAACAATTTCCCGGAAGCTGTCGTATTGTGAAATCCGTTTTCTCGAATTCGTTTTGCACTGCGCCGCTGCCGAGCTCACTTTGGTTACACTGAAGCAGATGAAAAAACCTCTTCTGCGTCGCTGTGGGCTGGCTTCCGTGGCCCTCATCCTTCTAGTGCTTTGTGCCGCTCCAAAGGTGGCGATAGGGCAGGTAATGGCCACAACTGGCCACAGTGTCGACTCCGCCGCCAGTACAACTGGGGAATCTTCCTCATCGACGGACGCAACAGATTCATTCAATTCTGGCTTGACTGTGCTATCCGTAGGCTCAGATTCGGGATCAGACACAGGCACCTCACCTCGTTCCGCCGCCTCGGCAAACTCTGGCCCTGTTCAGCCTGCTGCGGGCGCCGTAATCTGTGGCATCACCCATCTGGTGCGATGCATCGAAGATCTGGGTCAGGATGATGCAGGCATCTTCACCAGTCCTGCGCGTCTGCAACGCCGTGATCTCCGCTGGATACTGCCCGTCGGCACTGCATTTGGACTCGCGATGGCCTATGACGCACAGGCGCAGCAAACTCTCGGGGCACACCCCAATCTCCAAAGCAATATGAACACCTTCTCGGAATTCGGTTCCTTTTACGCCTCCGGTGCGGAAGGCGCAGGGTTTTATTTTGCAGGTCTTGCGACAAAGAATCCCAAACTGGCAGAGACCGGCAGGCTCGGCGCCGAGGCGGTCATCGATTCAGGCACCGTCACGCTACTCATCAAGCTTGCGTCCAATCGCCATCGTCCATTGCAGGGCAACGGACAGGGACACTTCTGGGCCGATGGCAGTAGCCACTGGGAGTGGGATTCTTCCTTCCCATCGGATCATGCCACGGCGTCCATGTCGCTGGCACGCATCATTGCCGGAGAGTACCCGCGTTGGTATGTGCAGACCGCTGCCTACGGCTTTGCTGAAAGCATCAGCCTGGGACGCGTCCTTGCCAAAGAGCACTTTCCGTCGGATGTGATTTTGGGGCAGACGATCGGCTTTCTCACGGGCACCTATCTGCTCCATCATCGCGCGCTCTACGCCGGAAACGGGCATCGCAATCTCGTTTCGCGCATGATCGACCAGGTGCAGCCAGAGATCAATCCGGCGACCAGAACAATGGGTGTCGGACTCCGCATTGCCTTTGGGCAGTAGTGGCGATTCCAGATGTGACAACGATTGCGCTGCAGTCCTCTACTCCGCGACCACTCGATCAATCCGAAGAACGGTAATATCGTCGGTCTGTCCCATGCGGATGGCGGCGTCGGCGATCTGCTGAGCTGACAATCGAGTGAGTTGCGCCACAGCCTCAAAGCCCAATAGATTGCCGCGGCCATCCTGCGCTTCCGGCACGCCGTCGGAGACGATGACAAGCGAATCACTGACATGCAGCAGCAGGGTTATATTCTCGTACTCCGCCTGTTCGGTGATTCCCAGCGGCAACGCTCCCCTCATCTCCACCTCATGCCCGTTCCAATAAGGCGCCGGGTGTCCGGCTCCGGCAAAGGTGGTCGTGCCATCCGCCGCAATGTGGCACACGATGCAGGTGGCAAAATGGCCGGACTGATGCACCAGCAGAACAGCATTCAAAGTGTCGAGAATCGAAACCGGATCCAATGTGATCGCCACCTGCGCGCGCGCGGCTCCAACCAGCGTGGCAACCAGCATGGATGCTGGCAGACCCTTGCCCGAGACATCGCCCAGGATCACGATCAAGCCACGTTGTTCCGTGGGCACGACGAGGAAAAAATCGCCCCCTACCATCTCAGCTGGCTGATAGGCGCAGTCGATGCGAAGTCCCGCAACCTGGGGCATCGCCTCGGGCAGTAGCAGGCGCTGCACCTGCCGAGCAGCTTCAAGCGAAGCAATCATCCGCTCTTCACGCCGTCTGGCGCGCGTGAAGCGATCCGTAAGAAAGCCCAGCATGGCAATCAGAAAAAGGGTCTGTGCCAGCATCGTGGGATGCATCCGAAAGCCGACCACGGAGATCGGATGTTCAAACGGTTCTGGGTCGTGCAGCAGGTGAAACTGGTTCAGCGTCAGCGTAATGTCATCCAGCAAAGAAAGACCCGTCATCAGCAACACGGGGAGCAGCATCAGCCGCGCAGTGGTGTTTCGATGCACGCTCTCCGCCACCAGCTTCCACAGCACCCAAAGCATGGCTGGCAGCAGCATCATAATCCCGATCCATCCTGCCACCGGCGCAGGCACTAACTCTGTCCAGTACAAAGGAACCGTTAGGATCGATAGCACTCCCAGTACGAGAATTGCCTGTCTCAGCATGGAGAGGGGGTTCCCCAGTAGGCGGCTGATGAACATCAGCAGAGAGAGTTGATAGGCGATCTGCAGAGCCGAATGAATCAGATCCCAGAGCGGCAGCGCCTGCAGTTGAACGATGAAGACAATCTGTAGCAAAGCGTCGATGCCGAGCGTGATCGGCATCAGTGCAAACCATAAATACTCGGTGTCTTCGCGGCGAAACCAGAAAAGCCCCAGCGAAAAAATAGCGATCACGCTAGCTAGCAAAGCAAAGGCAAAGTTGTCCGTATAGTAGCCAAGCATCTGCGTATGGCGACGCTCCAGCATCGCGCGCAGCGTGTCAACGTCACCCACCATTCCGCCGCCGTTCGCCGGCCCTGCAAAATAATATCGCGCGATGGATGCCTGCGCCCACACGCGCAAAGCGATCTGATAGGTGTGACTTTGCGCAGCGCCACTTTGTGGCTGGTCGATTGCGGGCAACAGATACATCTGGCTGTCCACCACGGCTACTCGAAGCAGGGGAATCGGCGTCTGGCGATAGCTGCCATCCGAACCAATGAGGATTCCGTCGGCAAATATCTCGTAGCCCATTGAGACGGGAGGCAGCAGAATCGCCCAACGATGGTGTTCGTTGGGGACGGTAACTCGGAAGCGATACCAGCCATATCCTGTCAATTGCTCCAGACCCGGATGCTCCGCCCCCTGAGCGCTCCACGGAGCATCGCTGCGCAGCAAACTCCAGCCTGAGTCGTTATAGGATGGCTGTGCCCACTGCCACATGCCACTCGGATCATCGCCTGGATGAAAGCGCCACTGGCCTTCGAGCGAGGTCAAAGGAACCCCATTGCTCTGCGGACTGAAGATTCCCGCAGTGGCGCCGTCAAACCGTTGCGCCCTTGACGCCGCGCCTGCCATCGGCCACACAAGCAGCAGCCAAACAACCAGTGAAATTCTTCGCAGATTCATGAAGGTTATCCTGCTAGGATTGCAGTTCGAGGAGACTGGCATGATCCTAACGCACAAAGCGAAATTTGTCGTCAGGATTCCACCATCACGTAAGTTTGTGAACCGTATGACCACGTGGACTGGAATCGCACTTCTGTTGCTGGCTGCCGCCGCTTCGACTCTCGCCCAGGCCTCCAGGTTCCGTCTGCACGTTGGCACAAACGTCGCGTCAGGAGCAACCGTGCCGGCAAAACAGCAGAGCGTTGCTCGTCCCCGCCTGGTCTGGGTGGATACCGATATTGGGGATGATCTCGACGATGCCTTCGCCCTCGCGCTTCTGCTGCGCAGTCCTCAGGTGCGGATCATCGGCATCTCCACCACGTTTGGCGACACGGAGCTACGTGCACGCCTGTTGGATCACTTTCTCGCCTCGTCTCATCTCCATGGCATTCCGGTCTATGCCGGTGTCCCTACCGCAACCACCAATCTTTTCACTCAGCGCGAGTACGCCCAGCGGTCACCCGCTCGCGCCCATCCCGACGCCATCACGGCTCTTCTGGCCGCGGTACATCAGTACGGCAGTCAGCTAACCCTGCTGGCGATTGGCCCATTGTTCAATGTGGCCCAGGCCCTCGATCGCGATCCGGACACCATGCATCAACTTGGAAAGATCGTCCTGATGGGAGGCTCCATCCGGCAGGGCTACCACACCGCGCAAGGTCATCGTACGCCGCCCGCCGCCGAATGGAACATCGCGCAGGATCCAGCCGGCGCGAATACCATCTTCGATTCCGGCATCCCTCTTGCCGTCTTTCCGCTCGACTCTACCCAGATCGCTCTGGATCAAACTGACCGAGAGAGACTCTTTGCTGCTCACACAGCTCTCACGAGCCAGCTTCACGCCCTATATCAGGAATGGCGACCGCACTCCTGGAATCACTCCCCCTCGCCAATCCTTTTCGATGCAGTCGCAGCTTCTTCGATCCTCGCGCCTCAACTCTGCCCCACGCGGCCCATGCGCATCGTAGCTACCTCGGACGGATTCACTCAGGTTGTGTCGGGCGCAGCCAATACCCAGGTCTGTCTGCACGCTGACCGCGCAGCATTTCTTCGCATGCTTGAGGACCGCTTGGCTCCCGAAACGCCCCCCCGCAGATCGATCCAATAGCATTTGGATATGCATCGGATGAACCGTATAGATGCTTCGCGCTCGCCTGTCATGAACCAACGTAAGGAAATGGGGTGTTGACCATTTTGCAGCTTCTTGATAGATTAAGAAGGTTCGTCAAGAATGCGCTAACAGGTATATTGGAAGTTGCAACAACCTGAAGTGCTGTCAACCCTTAAGGGTAGACAAAAAGCCGGTTGGTTTCAAGAACCGGCGTCATTCCAGAAAACCGGATTAGCCGGGTTGGGATGATGAAATTTTTCGCTACGGTGCCTGCGACACCCTTCACCTGGAAGGACTATGCAGGCCAAAACTCAGGAAACGGAATCGGTTATTCCGGAATTCAGGGAATGCGCTCGATCACCGTCCGGGTTTTCGTCTGAGATTAGGTAAGTAGCAGACGCGAGCAGCAGCCGTTCCTCGTGGTTCATCCGCGAGGCATTGCCTGACTCTGTGTGCGCCTGCAAGATTGGGAATTGCGGTAAGGAGTAACGGTTTGCCAACATTCAATCAACTCGTTCGCAAGGGGCGCACGGCTCCACGGTACAAGACGGCCTCGCCAGCTTTGCAGGCATGCCCGCAGCGGCGTGGAGTCTGCACGCGCGTATACACGCAGACGCCGAAGAAGCCGAACTCGGCCCTCCGCAAGGTAGCTCGTGTGCGTCTCACCAACGGCATTGAGGTTACCACCTACATTCCCGGCATCGGTCACAATCTTCAGGAGCACTCCATCGTGCTCATTCGTGGTGGCCGCGTCAAGGATCTTCCGGGTGTACGCTATCACGTGGTGCGCGGCACGCTGGATTCTGTCGGCGTAGCCGGACGCAACCAGAGCCGGTCAAAGTATGGTGCCAAGCGCGGCAAGGGTGGCGCGCCGGCAGCGGGCAAGGGTAAGAAGTAGTTTTCGGCTGCCGCAACCGTGGCAGCCATAAAGGATTGCGAAGATGCCAAGAAAAGGTCACATTGCCAAGCGTGAAGTTGCTCCGGACCCGGTATATGGTTCGACGCTCGTCACCAAGTTTGTAAATTCATTGATGTGGGGCGGGAAGAAATCGACTGCTCAAACTATCTTCTATCAGGCGATGACCAACCTGGAGTCGCGTGGTGGCGATGAGGCGCTTAAGCTTTTCAAGCGTGCTGTGGAGAATTGCAAGCCGTTGCTTGAGGTTAAGTCCCGGCGCGTCGGTGGCGCCAACTATCAGGTGCCGATCGAGGTCAACCCCGAGCGGCGCACCTCGCTGGCGATTCGCTGGCTCATAACTTATGGCCGTTCGCGTGGCGAAAAAGGCATGATCGACAAGCTTACCAACGAGTTGCTCGATGCCGCCAATGGTCGCGGTGCGGCGATGAAGAAGAAGGAAGATGTGCACCGTATGGCGGAGGCCAACAAGGCTTTTGCGCACTACCGTTGGTAGTGATTGGGCAAGTTTTGAGAATGGCAGTATTGTCGTTCTGGAGATGAATCTGCAACCGCGAACCGGATGTTCGCAAGGAAGAAATTGACGTGGCTCGCACAGTACCTTTGAATCGCTGCCGGAACATCGGAATCATGGCGCACATTGACGCCGGAAAGACGACTGCGACCGAGCGCATCCTCTTCTATACGGGCATTACGCACCGTATCGGTGAGGTGCATGAAGGCACAGCGACCATGGACTATATGGAGCAGGAGCAGGAACGCGGCATTACCATCACCTCCGCTGCCACCACCTGCACCTGGAACGGCATTCGCATCAATATCATCGACACACCTGGCCACGTTGATTTCACTGCTGAGGTCGAGCGTTCATTGCGAGTGCTCGATGGCGCGGTCGCTGTCTTTGACTCCGTCTCCGGCGTGCAGCCTCAGACCGAGACAGTGTGGCGTCAGGGCGACAAGTATCGTGTTCCTCGCATCTGTTTCGTCAACAAGATGGACAAGAACGGCGCGGACTTTGAGCTGGTGCTGGAGTCGATCCGTAAGCGGCTGGGTGCTCGTCCGGTTGCCATTCAGATTCCGATCGGCGCAGAAGCGGGTTTTCGCGGTGTCGTCGATCTCATCGAGATGCGCGCCATCCTCTGGCATGACGAGACGATGGGCGCAAAATATTCCGTCGAAGAGATTCCCGCTGATCTGCAGAAAAAGGCAGAAGCCTTCCGCCTGCAGCTTGTTGAGCTGGTAGCTGAGTCCGATGATGACATCCTGGTGCAGTTTCTTGATGGTCAGATGCCTACCGCCGAGCAATTGAAAGCCGGGCTGCGCAAGGCGACGCTGGACCTGAAACTCTTCCCGGTTCTCTGTGGATCGGCTTTCAAAAACAAGGGTGTGCAGACGCTTCTCGACGCAGTGGTGGATTACCTGCCCAGTCCGCTCGATATTCCTGCGGTCGAGGGCCTGAATCCGGCGAATCCGGAAGAGACCTACACGCGTAAGGCGGAGGACGACGCTCCGTTTTCGGCGCTTGGCTTTAAGCTCATCAACGATCCCTTTGGCAAGCTGGGCTTCATTCGCGTCTACTCTGGTACTCTCCGGACGGGCGACACTGTTCTCAACCCCCGTACCGGCAAAACGGAGCGAATTGGTCGCCTCGTCAAGATGCACGCCAACAAGCGCGAGGATATTACCGAGATCATGGCGGGCGATATCTGCGCCTGCGTCGGCTTGAAGGACCTGAAGACGGGCGACACGCTCTGCGCGCCTACGGCGCCCATCGCGCTTTCAGCCATCACGTTCCCGGAGCCGGTCATCTCGGTGGCCATTGAGCCAAAGACCAAGGCCGACCAGGAGAAGATGGGCCTGGCGCTGGGCAAGCTCTCTGACGAAGATCCAACCTTCAAAGTGCGCACCGACGAAGACTCTGGCCAGACCATCATCAGCGGCATGGGCGAGCTTCATCTGGAGATCATTGTCGACCGCATGAAGCGCGAGCACAAGGTCGAGGCCAATGTGGGTGAGCCGAAGGTTGCCTTCCGTGAAACCATTCGCAAGGAAGCTGACGCCGAAGGCAAGTACATTCGCCAGACTGGTGGCTCGGGAAACTATGGCCACTGCAAGATTCGTCTCGGACCCAGCGAGCCGGGCAAGGGTTATGAGTTCCTCAATGAGATCAAGGGCGGCGCAATTCCCAAGGAGTACATCAAGCCGATCGACCAAGGGATCCGCGAAGCGATGGAGACGGGCGTTCTTGCCGGCTATCCGATGGTTGATATTACGGTCGTACTCTACGACGGCAGCTACCACGACGTCGACTCGAATGAAATGGCCTATAAGATCGCTGGTTCCATGGCCTTCAAAGAAGCCGCTCGGAAAGCCAGCCCAGTTCTTCTTGAGCCCGTCATGGCTGTCGAAGTCACGGTTCCGGAAGAGTTTGTCGGCACCATCATTGGCGATATCAACTCCCGACGCGGACGCATCGAGGCGCTTGAGCATGCAGCTGGTTCGCAGCTCGTGAAGGCCATAGTGCCCCTCAAGGAGATGTTTGGATATGTCAACGATATTCGCTCCTCTACGCAGGGTCGTGCCTCGTACTCGATGCAGTTCGCTCGCTACGAAGAGGCACCTCGCATGATTGCGGATGAGATTATCGGACGCGCGCAGGGCAAGTAGTCATCAGGTTTCGTGGGGCTGGAGCCGGATTGCCGGCGCCTCAGGTTGAAATGGCAGCATCGTTCAGAAAGGGAATTGGGAGAGATGGCGAAGGAAAAGTTTGATCGCAGCAAGCCGCATGTGAATGTTGGGACGATTGGTCACATTGATCACGGGAAGACGACGTTGACGGCGGCGATCACGAAGGTTCTGTCGAAGCACAAT
>DAIDKP010000007.1 GCA_027449965.1 Acidobacteriaceae bacterium | reverse complement strand
CATCCAGATACGCCTGGAGGCGATCCGCCTGACGGCACAACTGCTCTTGTCGAAGACTCATTCCATCAACGTACTACCGCACAATCTCTCCGGACGGGAAAATCAACTCAAACGTATCTCACTTATAACACAGTAGTACTAGAGACGGCATAAACAATTTGCCCCCGCAGAAATGCACTTCAAGACCACGCAACTTTGAGATCGCGCCCCCGCAAGATTCTCTCTCTGACCCCGCAGAAACGGTGCCCGCCAACAAATGCCAAGCTCAATTCTGCGTGGATAGAAACTTCTTGCACAGAAAAATGCAATTTCAAGACTAAAGTTTCGGTTTTTTTTTCGATATGCTATGGGTCATTTTCTAGCTTCGCGATATCTTCGCTTTCAGCCCGAGCTATTTTTAGCGGGCAAGAAACGAGAACGAACATGTCCGCAGCGAGGAGAAGGATCCATACCCTATATCGACATCTCCCATCAGTACCAGCGATGGATGTACCCTCCGTGCCTGGATACATCACTGAGCAGGCATGGGAGGGACCCAGACAATATGTACTGTTAGTGCGTCCCGTGGCTACAGAGCCTGTCTGCATAGCCGGCCATGAGGTGCATCAGTGCAAGGACGGCACAGAGATTTGTACTTTCGTCCACGTTCCATGTCGCGGAAAGAGCGTCATGGTCAACGTCATCCGTCAGAGCTATAGGTGCTCGGAGTGCGGTGCGACATACTGCACGCCGCTCATCGAGATAGATGATGTGCGCAGGATGTCCCGAGATCTCATCCAGCACATTCGCACCCATCCAGAGACGCCCAGCGACAAAATGGCCCGTGAGGTCGGCCTATCTGAGGGATCGGTCCTGCATGTACTCAGTGATTACGCTTGGGAGATTATTGCTCGCCGAAATGGCAAGCTCCCGCTCCTGCTCGGCATCGATGAAATCTATCTGGGTGGCATTCCACGTTGCGTCATCACCGATCTCGCGGAAAATCGCCATTTTCGACTCCTGGAAAACAACACCGACAAGACCATGAAAAATGAATTGCGCTGCTACGACAACCGGAGCGAGGTAGTAGCAGTCGCGATCGACATGAATTTCAGCTACCGCTGGTTAATTGAAGAGTTGTTCGAGAAAGCAACGATCGTCATTGACCTCTTCCATGTCATCGCTCTCGCTGATCAGTGCCGAGAGGCAGTTCGGAAGGCGGCAGTTCGGTCGGCTCCACGTTCAAAACGCCCTGTCCTCCGCGCTCGACGCAGCTTCTGGGAAGATGTCGGGCGACCCGAGAGTCCGATCGATGGGCAGATGCCACTCTTCGGAAATGACCTAATCACCCGCGCGAAACAGGCTCACGAGGATCTCCGGGCAATCTTCAGAGATGCCCGTAGCGCGCGTGATGGTGCGATGCTATGGGACGCATGGGAAGACGCGTTGCTTCTGGATCTCCGACCGTACTACGAGCCCCTGATTCGCGCTCTACACACCTATCGAGATGAGATATTTGCGCACTGTGACTTAAGGCTAACGAACGGCTACACGGAGGGACACATCGCCAGGATTCGTACCCTGCACCGCCAGATGCCCAGTGCGCGAATCAAGACTCTCGATCACCATTTGATTATCCGCGCCGAACTGAAGCGACTTGCGGAAGAGCGCGACGAAAGTCGCACGCCGCGCGAGAACGAAGGATGTCATGCCGCACTGGACGCCAACGGCAACCATCTTGAGCATCTCGCGGTCTCAACGACTCAGCCAAAGGTCCCGCCTCAAACGGAACCCATTCAACAACCGCCCCACAACACTGAGCGGAGTACAGCATAGCCCTGGACTACCTGCGATGACGAAGCGACTCGCAAACCCGGAGGAGCAGCAGGTAACGATGGCGCGTACAGACGCGCGCGCTGCTGATGCCGCTGGTACTTCCGTCGATCCGTTGTCCGTTTTGCAACCGCAGGATAAACTCGTTGCAGCGACACCGGTCAGGCGGACTGGAAAATCAATGTCTCGCCGAACTGGCCAAAATGGCCATCTCGAACAAAAAGGCAAGAAATGGGTTGTTCGCTGGTGGCAGGATGTACCTGATCAGGAGGAACGGACCCATAGAAGTGCAAGAGTCTGTCCTATCTATGGGCCTGGAAGCCTGAACAAATCCCAACGTGTGCGTCATTCTCGTGAGATCATCCGCAAGAGTGGAGCCGACACCGAAGAATATTTCAACCGTGTTGTTAAACCATTTCATGCAGCGGAGACATTCCGTGAACGGGCTGAAATCTGGTTTCGCAATGAAACTTCACGCAAGAGGAGACCGATTGCCGATTCGACCAGAGATTGGTGGCGGGGGTGCCTCGACAATTGGCTGATACCCCATTTGGGAGATTTGCCTGTATCCAAGGTAAACAACGGAACAGTGAAACGGCTGATTCCAATTCTGAGGGAGCGATTGGGCTCGAAGTCTATCTCCAGCTATGTTGGCGTCGTAAAGAAGGTAGTGGCGTCAGCGGTCGATGACGATGGGGAGGAACTCTATCCACGCAAATGGAAGGACGACTTCATGGATCTTCCGATCGTCGACAAATCCAGGCAAAACACGCCTGCGTTTTCACCAGAGGTTGTTACCCGCCTGGCACGTTGGAAGTACCGCAGGGAACGGACGATTTTCGTTCTTTGCGCGGCAACCGGCCTGAGGATCGGAGAAGCGCTCGGCATTGACATTGCCGCTCACATCTCTTCCGATTTTCGAACGCTTAGCATCGAACAGAAGGCGCGGAATTGCAAAATCGAAGACCGCGTTAAAACTCAGGCATCGCGCCGCAAGGTGGACCTTCATCCGAGCATCGCTGCTCTGTTGAAGGAATTTGTTGGAGATCGAAAGACGGGATTGCTCTTCGCATCACGGAATGGAAAACCGCTTTCACAATCCAACATTGTCAAACGCCACCTGCACCCGGCGCTTCGCGAAATGGGATATGTGAATCCAACAACGCGCACTCACAAAGCTGGCAACCATGCCTTTCGGAGGTTTCGGAACACCTATTTGCGGAACCGCGCAAATTGTCCGGAGGGTCTCTACAAGTACTGGCTCGGTCATGCGGACAACAGCATGAGCGACCTCTACGACAAGATCAAAGAGGACGACGCGTTCCGGCTGGAATGGGCGGAAAAGTGCGGAATCGGCTTCGATCTGCCTTGAGTTGTACCCTGTGTCCCCCAAAATGGCACTTTTGGTGGCTCCGTAGAAGCCTCGTAAGTCATTGAATCTGTGAGAGAAAGAATGGTCGGGGAGAGAGGATTCGAACCTCCGACCCCCTGGTCCCGAACCAGGTGCTCTACCAGGCTGAGCCACTCCCCGTACCGTTGTCACCGCGCGCTGACCCTCTTGGCGATATCGGGCCATCTGCGTTTGTTCGGCGCACTCCTCTGAGTGTAGCAGAAAAATCCGAGGCACTGATTCCCTCCTGCTGTAACACAACGCGGAGCGGAAAACTCGCCCCAACGCCAGTGATACGCTCAGCGGTTTGCTATGTCGACGTGCTCGCCGGGGAACAGAAATCGCAGCATCGGGCGCACACGTTGCGCCCAGCTTGCCTCGTCATGCGTGCCGCCGTAGACGCGCTCAAAGTGAAGCGTCTCGTCATCGCGCCAGCCTTCCTTGAACAACCGGCGAGCCAATGATTCCGCATCGCGCAGGGTCATGCGGCCTTCGTGGTCACCGGCGTCCAGCCAGATGCGTGGTCGCTCGTCCATCTGCTCCGCGCGTTGGTGCACGAAGGCAAGAATGTTGCGCCGGCTCCACCAGACGCTGGGCGAAAGAATCGCCAGCCGTCCAAAAAGGTGAGCATATTCGAGACCAAGATAGAGGGAAACCAGTCCGCCGAGCGAGGAGCCTCCAAGTCCTGTCGACGCGCGATCACCACGCAGACGATACTGCTGTGCCATCCAGGGCATCAACTCGCGCGTGAGCAACAAGCCATAGGAAGCTGCTTCGCCACCGCCCATCCGCCAGTCAGCGACAGGTGTGTATTCGGCGAGGCGACGGTCGCCCGTGTTGTAAATGCCAACGATAATCAGCGGCTCGACTTCCCCGGCGGCGATGGCCGCATCAGCAGCTTCGCGCACCTGCCACGTTCGTCCGGCGACAAAGGAAGTGGCCGGATCGAAGAGATTCTGTCCGTCTTGAAGGTAGAGCACAGGATAGTGGTGCGAAGGATGGTCGTCGTATCCAGGCGGAAGATAGACGACGATATCGCGGTCGTCAGGCAGGAAACCGCTGCGAAAACGACGATGCAGATGCAGACGGGGATGACCGGTGGAGGTGGCTTCCCAGCGAGCAGAAGCAGCTCCCGACACGAGTGGACGAGGCTGCGCTGACGACTGCACGACTGCCTGCCGCCTTTCCGCAAGGTGATCTCCGCTCGACTCGTTCCAACCTGACCGATTTTGTTCTGGTGCGCTCAAGCCCGACTTGTCCTCCAACTCCGCCCTGTAGGGGGAGAAAATCTTCAGTCCGGTCACTCATTTCCTGCTCCGAAACGCAGGTGGCGGCTGGTAGAGTTACACCCAACGGAGACCGAATTTTCATGATACGCGAGTACCACAAATGGTTTTCCTCACGGCTGGGCCGCGAGATGGAACTGCTCGTCTTTGGCCACGGCGGATTGCCCGTGCTCATCTTCCCCACCTCCGGCGGACGCTTCCATGAATTTGAAGATCGCGGCCTCGTCGGCTCGCTCGCGGGCAAGATTGACTCGGGCCAGTTACAGCTTTACTGCGTCGATGCCGTCGATATGGAAAGCTGGTACAACCGCGCGGTTCCACCGCGCTGGCGTATCGCGCGCCATGTGCAGTACGAGAGTTACGTGATGGAAGAAGTGGTGCCGCTGATGCTGCTGAAAAATCCCAATCCAAAGCGCATCACGCTCGGTTGCAGCTTCGGTGGATACCATGCGATGAACTTCGCACTTCGCCATCCGGACCGCTTCACCGGCGCACTGTCCATGTCCGGCGCATTCGACATGACCAGCTTCCTGCACGGCTATCACGACCAGGATGTCTACTTCCAGACACCCACTCAATATCTGCCCAACCTCAGCGATCCTTGGTATTTCGAGCACTATCGGCGCAACCAGTATGTGTTGGCGACGGGATGGGACGACCAATGCCTGGGAGCCAACCAGCATCTGGATGGAATTCTTGCCAGCAAAGGGATTTCGCACCAGCTTTTCATCTGGGACGCGTGGAATGCTCACGACTGGCCCACCTGGGAACGCATGTTACACACCTATCTGTGAAACGAAAGTCGCAGCGCGGGCTGAAAAGTCAAAGCTGCATTGCACATGCACACTACCTGGGACTGTTCATGCTGCCCGGACGGTGGCGATGTGAGCCGCTTATCCCGATGCCGAATCACGCCGCAGGCTGATAGCATGGCTGAGGTTTCTGGAGGGGTAAGTCGATGGATTCTCAGCGCATGTTTTCCGCAAAGCAAGGCAGTATCGGGGTGATTGGATCGGGCACAATGGGCAGCGGGATTGCTCATGTCTTTGCCCGCGCCGGTTTTGCGGTGGTGCTTTGCGATGTTTCTGCCGCGCAACTGGAGCGCGCGCAAGCATCCATCCGCGCCAATCTGACGCGTGAGGTGAAGAAGCAGAAGCTGACCGAGCCAGAGGCTGAAGCCGCGCTGGCACGCATCACATGGACAGCCGAGCGCCAGGCGCTGCAAGACGTCAGACTTGTAATTGAAGCGGCAACCGAGCGATTTGAGCTGAAGCGGCAGATCTTTCAGGAGCTGGACGCGCAGCTCTCGGCAGAGGCGATTCTGGCGACGAATACTTCTTCGATTTCGATTACGCGGCTGGCTGGGGTGACGAAGCGCCCAGAGCAGGTGATCGGGATGCACTTCTTTAATCCTGTGCCGGTGATGGCGCTGGTGGAGGTGATTCGCGGATTGCAGACGTCACAGGCGACGTTTGAGGCGGTGAACGAGCTGGCGCGTGCGCTGGGCAAGACTCCCGTGGAGGTGAACGACGCGCCGGGCTTTGTCTCGAATCGCGTGCTGATGCCTCTGATTAACGAAGCTGCATATGCGGTAATGGAAGGCGTGGCGACGGCTGAGGCTGTCGATCAGGTCTTTCAGCTTGGGATGGCGCATCCGATGGGGCCTCTGACTCTGGCCGACTTCATTGGTCTGGATGTCTGCGTGGATATTCTGCGCGTGTTGCAGGAGGGTCACGGCGATCCAAAGTACAGGCCGTGTCCGCTGCTGGTGCGGATGGTGGATGCCGGGTGGCTGGGACGCAAAAGCGGGCGCGGATTCTATACCTATCCGTGAGCAGCGTTCGAGTCTCCTGAAAGCGGCGCGGGTTGATCGAATCAGGACACACTGCAAATCGGTACCCACTCTTCCACAGCCCGGCAAGCCATGCCGGGCTATGCTTTATGAATGGTGCAGTTCACGGTGCTCGCGTCAGGATCGAAGGGCAACAGTGCACTGCTGTCGACATCGACGACACGCGTGCTGGTGGACGCTGGACTGAGCGGACGAGAGCTGTTTCGAAGGATGCAGTGGGCCGGGCATGACCCGGCGATGCTCGACGCGATCGTGATTACGCACGAACACTCCGACCACGTGCAGGGTATGGCGGCGATGGCGCGGAAGCTGAAGATTCCCGTCTATCTGACCGAGGGCACACACCGGGAGTGGACTCGCCTGGTGCGCCCACGTCCGCGCCAAAGCTACACACAGTGGATGGAAGAGTATCGAGCGCGCAAGGCTGCGGAAGCAGTAGCAGCGGAGATTGCCGAATCACTGGAAGCGACAGCAGAGGTTCCAGACTCGCCAGAGACGCAGCAGCCAACCGCTTCGGCTGAAGACGTTAGCCAGAAGGATCCGGCTCGTTTGCCGGAAGTGCGCTATTTCCAAGCTGGTGAGCGGTTTGCAGTGGGCGATATTCAGGTTCATCCCTTCACCATTCCTCATGATGCCGCCGACCCGGTGGGATATGTGTTTTGCGCGGAGGGAGTGCGTCTGGCGGTGGCCACGGACCTGGGCTATGTGCCGCCCAATGTGGCCGCACAGCTTCAGGGTTGCAACCTGCTGATGCTGGAGTCGAACCACGATCCGGAGATGCTGCGGGACGGGCCGTATCCATGGTCAGTAAAACAGCGCGTGCTGTCGCGGGTGGGTCACTTGTCCAACGATGCGGCGGCGGAGTTTCTGGAGCAATCCTGGGACGGCAAGGCAGAGTGCGTGATCCTGGCGCACCTGTCGGAGAGCAACAACCTGCCGGAGTTGGCGCGGCTGGCGGCAGAGCGCGCACTGGCCAGCCATTCTGCGGGGTTGTTTGGCCGCAAACTGCTGCTGGCGCGGCAGGAAGAGCCGCTGGAGACGATCTGCTTCTGAGATTGTGGGCTACACCCAATGTTGTGCGGTTTTGCTGCCTGAGCTATGCGTCTCGCTCTCCTGTTGATTGAGTAGACCTCTTACGCCGAATACGCGGGGATGTGCTCTGAGCCTTCAAGATAAGTGTCATCCACTTCACGCCGCAAGTCGGGCTGGGTTTCAATACTCGCATTCGCCTGCATCAGACGCTTGACCTCGGCCTGAAAGAGATCCTCATCTCCAACGCGGGCCTTGGAGACACCGACCCGGGTGTCGTTAGCCTCCAGTTCTCGGCAAGGTATTCATGATGGAAGTAAGGCAATGCCGAAAGAGCTGTAAGAGCCAGTAAAACGGAGAAAATCTGAGGCATGGAGACTCAAAATACGTTACTATAGTGTTACCGAAGGTGTGCTTCTGGCTCGGATCAGTGAGCGAGCGAAGAGGACATGCTGATTCAATAGGATCTTTTGCTGGCTGATGTATGGTTTCAGGTCTCTCCCCGATTCAGGCAAATTTCCGAACCCATTCCAGGGCAAAGCGAGTCTAAAGAATATGGCAGGAAGCGGTTGTACGGATCGAGTGATTGGCGCGATTCTGCGCAGTTGGCGCTACGATATCTCGGCCATCTCGCCGGAGATGCGGCGAGATTATGAGCAGCATCTGGCCGAGTGCGCGCATTGCCATGCGCGGCAGCGGTTTCACCGCACGCTGGATGGTTCTCTGGCCGTCCTGACAGCGCTTTCCATGCTCTCGTTTCTGTTTGCGCTGGCGGTGCTGCAACGGGTCAAGTTTCTGGAGCATGTGGCGTTCAACATCCTGCACCTCGAAGTGGTTTCGATGTATCAGATGCTGGTTTCGGCAGCCGTGGCGGGTCTGGTGTTTTCGCTGATCGCCTTTGCGTTGGTGATGATGACGACGCCAGCGCCGACCTATCTGGGCGGAATGGCCCGTGATCGCGCCCGCACGCTGGAAGCGCGTCTTCCGGAGTCGATCCGCAGTTTCCGCTCTCGTTGAGCGAAGACGCAATCCTGGAAAAATCAGCTTAACTGCGCTGGGGCAGTTTGATGCCGCCCGTGAGCGAGCGCACCTGCGGGACGTTGTGGCTGCGGCACCAGCGCTCGAGTTGCGCGGCCAGCCGTTCGACGGCGCGTGGGTCGGCGTAGCTGGCAGTGCCCACCTGGACGGCTGTGGCTCCGGCGAGCAGAAACTCGACGGCATCCTCGGCGGTGACGATGCCGCCCATGCCCAGAATAGGAATCGCGACGGCCTGCGCCACCTCCCAGACCATGCGCACAGCGATGGGCCGGATGCCGGGACCGGAGAGTCCGCCGGTGATGTTGGCCAGAAGCGGCTCCCGTGTCTCCGGGTCGATGCTCATCGCCAAAAAGGTATTCACCAGCGAAAGTGCGTCTGCCCCGGCACGCTCGGCGATGCGAGCCATTTGCGCGATCGAGGTCACGTTGGGGCTGAGCTTGACGATGAGCGGTCGGCGGGCGATGGACTTCACGCGGGCGACCAGGTGCTCCAGTGCGCCGGCATCTGCGCCAAAGGTCATGCCGCCCTCGTGGACGTTGGGGCAGCTTACGTTGAGTTCGTAGGCGACGATGCCTTCGGCGTCGTTGAGCCGCTCGACGACAGCAAGGTAGTCGGCTACCTGGTAGCCAAAGACATTGACGATGACTTTGCAGGCCGGATAGCGACGAAGCGCAGGCAGCCGGGTTTCGAGAAACGCCTCGACGCCTATATTTTGCAGGCCGATGGCATTGAGCATGCCCGCCGCAGTGGGCACCATGCGCGGCGCGGAGTTGCCAGCCATCGGTTCGCGTGAGATTCCTTTGGTGACGAATGCGCCAATCTTTTCGAGCGCGACAATCTCTTCAAACTCGATGCCGTAGCCGAAGGTGCCGCTGGCAGCGATGATCGGGTTGACGAGTTCCAGCCCGGCAAAGTGAACTTTCATCTCCGGCTTCAAATCAGGCTCGCTCCGTTCTTCTGCTATTCAGAATAAACGGAGCGGGCGCAAGGCTGCGGAGCCTAGCGAGCGTTGTTTGCAGAAGCGATTGCAGCGACGCTGCCGGAGGTGGGTTGAATCGCCTGCGTGAGAATGTGACCGACAGCGGCTGAGGGCTGGTTGATGCCCAGCAGCGAGGCCAAGGTGGCAGCCAGATCGACCGGCTCGACACGTCCGCGATAGGTGCCGGTGCGGAAAGCCGATCCGTAGAAGGCAAGCGGGACGTGGCGATCATAGCCCCACGGGCTGAAGTGCGTGGTGCCGGTCTTGCTGCCCCAGGCCGAAAGATCCTCCATCTGATAGCCACCGAGGACGAGCATCGTGTACCAGAGGCCGCGATCCGTGTAGCTGTGGGCCAGTTCCGTGCCAAAGGGCGTGTGCGGCAGGTCGCCGCCAGCCAGTTGCAACTTGGTATAGGTGCCGACGACCTGAAGCATGGGCGGAAGTTTGCCGCCCTGCGCCTGCTGGTGCGCGACGGCTGCGTTCTGCGCGTCGATGCCCGCGCGAAGCGCGGCCCCGAGAGCCTCTTCGGCGGCTTTTTCGTGAATGCCTGCGGCCGGACCGCCTGAAGCGAAGACGCGCGGATCCAGCTGGAAGTAGGGCAGGTCTTCGTCGGGCATGAGATAGGCGAGATGTTTGCCGGGGGTGAAGCGCGCATTCAGTGCGGCGTTGACGCTGGCGGTCAGCGCCTTCATGTTGACGGTGGCGGCGTGGATGCCCAGCGCGGCGGCCTGCGCAGGAACCGGGGCGACGCCGTGGTCAGCCGAGAGCGCGATCCAGACATTGCCCAGACCCACGTGCTGGTCGAGCCAGGAGAAGAAGTCGCTGAGATCGTGGTCGAGGCCAAGCACCATCTGATGCTCCTGCACGGAATCCGGCCCGAATTTGTGACCGGAGATGTCATTGGCGGACAGCGAGACGGTGAGCATGTCAGTGGTGGCCGACTGGCCGAGTTTTTCGCCGGTGATAGTGGCCTCGGCAAAGCGCAGTTCGTACTGATTGGCGGCGGGCGTGATGCCGACTTGGTTATAGAAACTTCCTCGGCCATCCCAGTGAGCAGCTTTTGCGGCTTGCTGGCGTGCCGGGCCGGCGTTGAAGCTTTGCACCCAGGCCGGAAGCGCGTTGAGGTAGTAGCTGGAGGTAATGTAATCGCCGGATTTGTGGTCGATCCAGTAGGTGGCGTTGGCTGCTTGTCCAGCGGGCAGGATGGCGGCGCGGTCCTTGAGCGAGATGCCGATCACCTTTGAGCGGCCCTGCGTGGCCAACCGGAGTTCGTCTCCAACGGTGGTGGCGCGCAGGTTGAGCGGCGAAGCGCCGGGATTGGGCGATTCGGTGGAGTCAGCAGGCAGGCCGACCAGCGAGTAGCGCTCGTCTTCCACCGAGCTGACTTTGTGCGTGAGCGAGCGCGATGCGTCCCAGAAATCGTTGGCCTGGATGCCATGCCCGTCCGTGTAAGCTCCGGTGCCGAGCGTGGAGTGGCCCGGCGCGGTCATCGTGTTGGCATAGTTGTAGTAGCAGTCGGGAAACCATGCTCCGTGATCGAGCAGGAGACGGAATCCGTGCGAGGACAGCTCTGAGCGGTAGCGCTGGAGATAGTCGGAGCGGAACTGATCGATGACGATGAGGACGACCAGTTTTGGCCGTGCACTGTAGGCCTGAGCGCGGGCTGGCAACGCGGGGGCAGCGACCAGCAGAAGAGCGAGGCAGGCAGCAAAAAAACGACGGAAGAGATGGTTGCGCAACATGCGCCCATTCTAAATGCAGAGTCGGGACGCGGATGTGAATGTACTGTCAAGAGGAGACGTGGTCCATCGACCGAACGATGCGCGGCTTGAGCGGCTTGCAAGGACTGCCCGCACAGACCATCCACGGCGGCATGGAGCGGGTGACGACCGAGCGCGCGCCGATGACAGCACCTTCGCCGATCGTTACCCCCGGAGCCAGTAGGCAGCCGGAGGCGATCCAGCTTTGCGAATGGATGATGATGGGCGAGGCGGTAAGCGCAAAAAACGGGTCCGTGTAGTCGTGCGTCGCCGTGCAGATGTAGTTGTACTGCGAGACGACAACATGACGACCAATGATAACGGGCGCAAAGTTGTAGACCTCTGTGTTGACGCCCAGCGAGGAGCGCTCACCGATCGTCAGCTTCCAGGGCATCCAGACCTTGACGCCTGGATCGATCAGGCAGGCAGGGCCGATCTTTGCGCCGAACAGACGCAGAAGCGCGACGCGCAGTGGGCTGAGCGCGCGCGGCATACAGGAGAGAAATGGGAGCTGAAAAAAAGCCCATAGCAGGCGCAGAAGCTTTTCGCGCGGCGAGGACGGAGCAGGCACGCGGTAGAGATCGATGAGCAGCGGGCCTTCCTCGGCGATGGCCTCCGCCGATCGCTGGAGAGATCGGGAAACTGGAGAAGCATGGGAAGCTGGCTCGGTCATCGTGAAGAAGTTCCTCGCTCCGGCGATTGTGGACCCTGCTCGTCTATAATCGCAGAGAACCAGGAATTTCTGTAGGAGAAGTGCGTCTCCGGCGGTGTTTGCCGGATGTTTTCGCCGAAGGTCGCTACCCACACATGATTCGTTTTCTGCAAAAAGACAACCGCCTCGTCAAGTCCATCTTCATTGTCATCATTGGCGCTGCCGTCATCACGATGGTCATTACGCTGATTCCCGGCATCTTTCAGAATGTGTCGAACACTGCCGACACCTTTGCCACCGTCTATCCGCACTGGTACAGCCGTTTTCTGTTTGTAGGCGACACTGTGAGTATGACGCGCGTCCAGGATATCGCGCAGCAGCAGTTGCAGCGGCAGCGGTTGCCGGATTTCTATCTGCAACTGATGGTGCCGCGTGTGGGCCAGCAGCTTGTCCTGCAGCGTGTTCTGCTCTTTGAGGCAGCTCGGCTGGGCATCAGCGCAAGCGAAGCCGACGTCAGCGACTTCCTGCACAAGGGTCAGTATGGCGAACTGCTGTTTCCAGGCGGAAAATTTGTGGGGCTGGACAAATACTCGCAGTTCATTCGCGGGCAGTTTGGCTTGTCCACCACCGAGTTTGAAAAAGAGCTGCGCGAAGATATTACAGTCCAGCGGCTGCGTGCTTATGTGACCTCCGGCGTCTCGATCTCCGACAGCGAGGTCCGCGACTACTATCGCAACCAGAACATCAAGATCAAGTTTGATTATGCTGTGATCTCCGCTGATGACCTGCGCAAGCAGATCAATCCCACGGATGCCGAGTTGCAGGCGTTCTTCACGAAGAATGCCGCGCGCTATGCCCATGCGGTTCCGGAGCAGCGAACGATCAGCTACTTCGCCTTCACCGCTGACCAGGTTCCAGGCGGCGTGCCAAAGGTAAGCCAACAGGAGATTCAGCAGTACTACACAGAACACGTGGCCGACTATCAGACACCGGAGCAGGCACGCTCACGGCACATCCTGATCAAGTTCCCTGGAGGCGCAGCGAAGACCGATGCAGAGGCCAAAGCCAAGGCCGAGTCGATCCTGAAGCAGCTTCAGGGCGGCGCGGATTTTGCGACTCTGGCCAAGAAGTACTCCGAAGATCCAGGTAGCGCAGCCCAGGGTGGCGAGCTTGGTTTTGCCAAGCACGGCGCCATGGTTCCCGAGTTTGACAAGGCGATCTTCACCCAGCCGATCGGCGCTCTGGCCATCATCAAAACCCAGTATGGCTATCACATCGTGCAGGTAGAAGAGCGCCAGACCGCACATACGCAGCCGCTCAACGAGGTTCTGCCGACGATTCAGGTTTCGCTGATTCGCGACAAGGAATCGAAGGCAGAAGCTGCCTATGCGCAGAGCCTCGCCGACGAAGCCGCAAAGAGTGGGCTGGCCAAGACCGCAGCGACGCACAAACTGACGCTGGTGACCACGCCGCCGGTGGGTGTGCAAGGCATTGTCGCCGGCCTGCCAGACAGCGCCGAACTGCTGGGCAAGGCATTCATCGTCAAGCAAGATGCGGCGCCTGCCTTTGCCCCAACCGGTGAAGGCTATGCCATCTTCCAGGTAACGGGCATCGTTCCGGCTCATGCGCCCAACTTTGCCGATTTCAAATCCACCATCGCGACCGACTACGCGCAGGAGCGGTTGCCACAACTATTGCAGGAAAAGACCAAGGAACTGGCTGACAAGGCGCACGCTGAAAACGACCTGAACAAGGCCGCAAAAGAGGTTGGTGCGACAGTGAAGACCAGCGATCTGGTGGGCATGACCGGACAGGTGCCAGACCTGGGACAAATTGCCACCGTGGCTCCGGATCTGATGAACCTGAACGTGGGCCAGATCAGCGGTCCGATCGACGCACAGCGCACGGGTGTCGTGGCAAAGATCGTTGACAAGCAGGTTCCGAGCGATGCCGAGATTGCGAAGAACTTTGACCAGACGCGCGATCAGATCCTGGACCAACGTCGGGAAGATGTCTTCAGTGTCTTTGTCAATGCGGCAGACAACCGCTACAAGAAGGCTCACCTGATCAGCATCAATCCGAATGCGATGAAGTCGATGAGTCTGGGCCAGTAATCCATCCCGGAATTCCGAAGCATCCTTCACAAAGCCCGTCGGACCACCGGCGGGCTTTCTTATTCCTGTTCGACGGCATCCTCATCTTACCGGTTTTCGATCCGGCGCACGAACCCTTGCGGGCAACAAGCGAACCAGCAGCGGAAAGTGCTTTAATGCAGTATGCGCTTTGCACGTTCTTCGGGAATTCTGCTGCCTGTTTCTTCGGTTGCCTCACGCGGCGGCATTGGAGATCTTGGCCCGGAAAGCTATCGCTTTTTGGAATTTTTATCGGCTGCACACCAGCATATCTGGCAGGTTTTGCCGCTTTGCCCCACCGGTTATGGCAACTCGCCCTATGCAGGAAGCTCGGCCTTTGCCGGCAATCCATATCTGATCAGCCTGGAACTGCTGGCCGATTGGGGATGGACCGCTTCCAACGCAATGGATGCGTTCCAGGATCGCTCGCAGCGCGTCGATTACGACTGGGTGGAAACGCACAAACTTCCGATCTTGCAAGCGGCGGCGCAAAGTTTCCTGGAGCGCGGATCAAACGATCCCGAACTCAGTCAGCTTTGGGATCAGTTTGAAGCTTTTTGTCGCGCGCAGGCAGGCTGGCTGGAGGATTATGTGCTCTATGCTGTGCTCCGGCGCGTCTACAAAACCGGAGCCTGGGCCACATGGCCTGAGCCAGTACGCCGAAGAGAGCAGGCGACCCTGGCTGCGCTGCGTGACGAACATGCTGCGGCGCTGGCGGTTGAGCGCGCGCTTCAATTTGCCTTTGACCTGCAATGGACAAGGTTGCGTCAGGCTGCGAACGCCGATGGCATTCGGATGATGGGCGACCTGGCAATCTTTGTCAGCATGGATTCAGCGGATGTGTGGGCCAATCCAACGCTTTTCCAACTCGATGAGGATTTGCAGCCGATACGCGTGGCGGGTGTTCCGCCGGATTATTTTTCACCGACCGGACAGCGGTGGGGCAATCCGCTTTATGACTGGGAGGCGATGCGCGCAAGCGGCTATGCGTGGTGGATTGAGCGGCTGCGTCGCGCCTGCGAACACTTCGATCTGGTGCGGCTGGATCATTTCCGCGGCTTTGAGGCGTACTGGTCGATTCCCGCCGAGGAAGAGACGGCGGTAAACGGGGAGTGGGTGAAGGCTCCAGGCCGAGAGCTGTTTCAGCAGATGGAGCAAGCGCTCGGCGAACTGCCGCTGATTGCCGAAGACCTGGGGGTGATTACGCCGGAGGTGGACGCACTGCGGGAAGAGTTTGCCATGCCGGGGATGCGCGTGATGCAGTTCGGCTTCGGTTCGGTGGCGGCGCACCCTCACCTGCCGCATCGCTTTGACGAGCATACAGTGGCCTACACCGGGACGCACGACAACGATACGACGCCAGGGTGGTGGTCCCATGCCAGTGCCGAAGAACGAGCCGCCGCCGAGCACTACATTGGCCCGGTGGGCGACAACGGCGCGTGGGCAACCTGGGGGCTGATGCGCGCGTTGCAAGCCTCCGTCGCAGCCGTGGCGATTGTGCCAGCGCAGGATGTGCTCGGGCTTGGCTCGGAGGCGCGCATGAACACGCCAGCGGTGGCGGACGGCAACTGGAGCTGGCGCGCGGGAAGCTGGCGATTGCCGGAGATGGACGGACTGGCGGCGGGACTGGCGGGACTGGCGCAGGTGACGGACCGGGACAACGATCCGTTGCGGGTGATCCAAACGCCGCAAGACGAGCCGCAGAATCCGATGTAAGACGAATCGAGAACTGCGATACTGGAAGCTGACGATTCTGACGGAAAAAGCATGAGCAAGCACTCCCTGGAAGATGGTGCAACACCGGTGTATCCATCGGCGAGTGGATGTATGGCGGGTGGTTCTGCGCATCAAGGCTCTACACATCAAGGCTCGATTGCGCTGTCCTCTTCGCCAGTCTTCTGGCGCCGATTGCTCGCGTTCATCGGACCCGGATTTCTGATCTCAGTTGGCTACATGGACCCTGGCAACTGGGCAACGGACCTGGCGGGAGGTTCGCGCTATGGCTACACGCTGCTGTTTGCCATTCTGCTCTCCAGTCTGATGGCGATTCTGCTGCAAAGCTTATCCCTGCGGCTGGGCATTGCCTCCGGTCGCAATCTGGCGCAGCTTTGTCGTGAGCGCACTTCGCGCGTAGCCTCGTTTGCGCTTTGGCTGCTGGCCGAGATTGCGATTGCAGCCTGTGATCTGGCAGAAGTGATTGGCTCGGCGATTGCGCTGCAACTGCTGTTTCACCTTCCGCTGCTGGCCGGGGTGCTCATCACCGGGGTGGATGTACTGCTGATTCTGCTGCTCGAGCGACGCGGATTTCGAACTATCGAAGCGCTGGTCATGGTGTTGATCGGAACGATCACCGCGCTGTTCGCCATGGAGATTGTGCTTTCGCGTCCGGAGTTTGGGCCGTTGGTGCGCGCGATGTTTGTGCCGTCGCGGGCAATGGTGACCGACCCGGCGATGCTCTACATTGCCATTGGCATTCTGGGCGCCACGGTGATGCCGCACAACCTGTATCTGCACTCATGGCTGGCCCAGATGCGGGACTATCCGCGGACTCACGAGGGCAAGCGCGAAGCGATCCGCTTTGCTGACATCGACTCTGCCGCAGCGCTGACGCTGGCGTTTTTTGTGAATGCGGCCATTCTGGTCGTCGCCGCTGCGGTCTTTCATCGCGCCGGTTACACGGGTGTGGCGGAGATTGAGGATGCTTACAGGCTGCTGTCGCCGCTGCTCGGCGTTGCGGGAGCCAGCGCGCTCTTTGCCATTGCGCTGCTGGCCTCCGGGCAGAACTCGACGCTGACCGGAACGCTGGCCGGGCAGGTCGTGATGGAGGGTTTCCTCGATCTGCGCATGTCGCCGTGGCTGCGACGTCTGATCACCCGAGCAGCGGCTATCGTTCCCGCTGTGCTGGTCGTGTTGTGGTACGGCGAGCATGGGGTGGCGCGGCTGCTGCTGCTGAGCCAGGTAATCCTGAGTATGCAGCTCAGCTTTGCCGTCATTCCGCTGGTCAAGTTCACAGGCAATCCCGAGGTCATGGGCCGATTTACCAATCCACGATGGTTGCAGGCGCTTGCCTGGCTGGCTGCGGCAATGATCGTCGTCCTCAACGTGTGGCTGCTGGTGCAGACGCTCCGCGGTTGAATATGGATGAGCGCGGATCGGTTTGGGATACGGGCGGGATCAACGCGACATTGGCCGCCGTTGTGACGCCCGGCTTTACACCCTCTGCCCACAGCGCTGAGAATAAAGCAGCAGTACAAACCTACTTTGGGGTATTCCTATGCCGCTCTCTGGAGAAGCGATCCGCCTGATGAACTACATTGACGATGTTTCCGTCACACTGCGCCGCATCCTTACCGGCGTGGCTACGCTTGATGAAGAAGAGCGCGCTCTGGTTTCTGCGCATCTGCAGCAGGCCAGCCCCAGCGCTCAGGATGTGCTGGACGCGCTGAAGGCGCGATGAACAAAGGCCGTGCTGCTGGGAGTTGCGGAGAAGCGCGAAAGGAAATTTATCCCATGACAGAGTCGTCGGAGTTGACGCTGGCCATCATTGGCGCCGGTCCATTGGGTCGCAGCCTGGCGCTCCGCGCGGTGCAGGCCGGAGTGAAGGTGGTGTTGGAAGACGTGATGCCCTCCAATCTGCGTCACGCGCAGGAGCAGTTGCGACTCACCCTCGGCGAGGCGCTGCATGATTCAGGCAGCCGGGTCAGCTTTGTTTCCACGGTTGAAGACGCGGTACGGCAGGCCGATCTCGTCATCGACTGTGTTCCGGATGAGCTGGAATCGAAGCTGGAAATCTTCAGCCTGCTGGATCGAATGGCTCCGCCACGCACCGTGCTAGTGACTCCCACGCAAGCGCTTTCTATCGCGGACCTGGCAAGTTGCACCTATCGCCCGGAGCGCTGCCTCGCAGTTGCGCTGGGAGCGCAGGAACTGGCCGGTGAAGCCGCCGGGCGTGGAGCCACGGTTCCCCTGAAGCGAACCGCGAGCACCGATCCTGCGGCTCAAGCGCTAGTCGTCGAGTTTTGGAGCAGGCTTGGATGCGAAGTCCGGGTAGATACGGATCGCGCTGAGGCTTTTGCGCGCTGAGTGGACTTCGTGGAAGCCCGCTCAGTGAATGGGCTTGCCGTCCGGATCGACCCCGATGGGCAAACCGCGCTCGTCCAGACCGCAGGAAAGCGGTATCCGATGGATTTTTTTGCGAGGCTTGCTGATCGCTTCGTCTACCCGGAAAAAAGCTGCTGCCATGATGGCAAGCATCGGCACTGCTACGAGGATTGCGGTCAGGTTGGAGCTGATTTCCATAGGTTTGTTCCTCTCGCCAGTCTCCTGTGGCTAACACGAATGGCTACCGTGAATATCGGCCGAGGGTAAGCCTTCTTTACTTACCGAAGTAACAGAAGTCAGGTTACCCTCAAAGACAGTACGCTGGCAAGCCGAAATTGGATTACGCTCTGGCGCGATTTGGGTGATTTTCCGGAGACTCCGAATTGCTCAGGCCCAATAGCTGCGATCAAGCGTCCGGTACTGGATCGCTTCCGCCAGATGCGGCACCGCAAGCGATTCCGTTCCTTCGAGGTCCGCGATCGTCCGCGCGACCTTCAGGATGCGGTCATGAGCGCGCGCGCTCAACCCTTGCTGCTGCATGGCGCGCTCGAGCAGTCGTTCGGCGTCAGCGCCCAGTTCGCAGTGCGCACGAATCTGGCGCGTGGACATCTGTGCGTTAGCAAAGATCCTGTCTTTGGCGTGGTGAAAGCGCTGGCGCTGGCGTTCGCGCGCAGCCATCACGCGTTCGCGAATCTGCGTCGAGCCCTCCGCCGCCGCTCCACCGCGCAGTTCCTTGTACTGCACGGCGGGCACTTCAATGTGAATATCGATGCGATCCAGCAGTGGCCCGGAGACTTTGGAAACGTAACGCTGGATCATCGGCGGCGTACACATGCACTCACGCGATTTGTCGTTGAAGTAGCCGCAGGGGCACGGATTCATGGCCGCGGCAAGCATGAAGCGCGCAGGAAACGTGAGCGACATGCTGGCGCGCGCGATCGTCACGGTGTGTTCTTCAAGCGGCTGGCGCAGAACTTCGAGCACATTGCGGGGAAACTCCGGCAACTCGTCGAGAAAGAGCAATCCGTTGTGCGCCAGTGAGACTTCTCCGGGGCGCGGGACGGCTCCGCCACCGATCAGCCCGGCGTCGGAGATGGTGTGATGCGGCGAGCGAAACGGTCGTTGGGCGACGAGTCCCGCTGCGGGGTCCAGAACGCCGGCGACGGAGTGGATTTTGGTGGTTTCGAGCGCTTCGTCAAAGGTGAGGGGGGTAAGAATCGAAGGCAGCCGCCGCGCGAGCATGGTCTTTCCGGAGCCAGGCGGTCCAATCATCAGGATGTTGTGACCGCCGGCTGCGGCCACCTCCAGTGCGCGCTTGGCCGTCTGCTGGCCGCGTACATCGCTGAAGTCGGCAGAGTAGTGTTGCAACTCCGCCAGCAGCGCGTCGGTTGCGGCCTCAAAACGCTTGCGCTGCACCTCGCCTAGCAACGTGGAGTTCAGCAGATCGACGACATCGGCGAGATTGGAAACGGGATAGACGTGGATGCCCTGGACGACCGCAGCCTCTGGAGCATTGACGGCGGGCACCAGCAGATTGGGAATGCCACGCGCACGGGCAAGAATGGCGATGGAGAGAATGCCAGGCACCGGACGCAGGCCGCCATCCAGACCAAGCTCGCCGACGAGCAGAAACTGACTCAGATCTTTCAGGTGCAACGCACCATGCGCACTGAGGATGCCGATCGCGATGGGCAGGTCAAAGCCTGCACCTTCTTTCTTCAGGTCCGCCGGAGCCAGATTGATGGTGATGTGCGTAGGCGGAACGAGGAAGCCGGAGTTCTTCATCGCCGAGCGGACACGGTCGCGGCTTTCACGCACTGCCGCATCGGGCAGTCCCACGGTGTGGAAGCGGTCTTCTTCGGTGACGGTTCCGCTCAGATCAACTTCCACATCGATCAGATTGGCATCGATGCCATAGACGGCAGCACTGAGAACTTTGGCCAGCATAAGCAGTTATCGGCGAGTGTAGCATTGCCGGGGCTGCGTCGTCGGCTACGCGTTCCAGGACTTGCCCAGAATTACGGTCCAGAAACCGGCTTAGCCCGTCGCTCCTGCGCCATCCTGCACCGGCAAGCGCGGTCGCCAGTGATAGGCTCGCATCGAGTTCCGCCAGAAGAATTTTTCGCGTGCCACAGTCGTCTTTGAAGCAAACAAATTCCGCACCAGCTCGATCGTCTCCGTGTAGCCGAGCCACTGATCACTGTTGGGCCAGTCGCTGCCAAAAAGCACGTGGTCCTCATCGAAAGCAGCGCAAAGGGCATCGAGCGTGGGCCGATAGTCGTCAGGATTCCGCGATGGCACGCCCTGAATGCGGCGAGGAACTTCCGAAAGTTTGGCAAAGATATTAGGGTTCTGGCCCAGATCGCAAAGCAGCGGCCACAGCGGATCGTTCACCGAATCGGTGACGGCGGTGGCCGGAAGATGGTCCAGAACAATTCGCAGATGCGGAATGCGCTCGGCTATCGCGGCCACAGCCTGAAGCAGACGCAGATCGGGGTTGGCGGTGTCCAGCGTCAGGCCTGCGTCGGCCAGCGCCTTCAGGTGCGCCAGTGATGCGGCAGAAGTACGGCCGCAGAACAGGTCACCGAAGAGGTCACGCTGCCACAGATTTCCGCTTCGAATGCCTACACAGAGAGGATCGGCACCCAGCCAATCCAGATGCGCAGAGAAATCCGGCGCGCCAGGATCGAGGTTGGCGACCACGCCAACTATTCTCGGATGTTGTCGCGCCGCCTCCAGCAGCCAGTGATTGTCCGCAGGCAGAGGGCTTGCCTCGACAACGATGGCGGCCACGACGCCATGCGGCTCTGCGATGGCAGCGAATCGGTCCGGCAGCGCGGGACGATAGAGAACCGTCTCCTGCGCGGAGGGCCAGGGAATGCCGCCTGGACGCGTCGGATCGAAGAGATGGATGTGTGCGTCGAGAACCGGCAACGGAGGCGAAGATCGAACTGAATCGCGGCTGAGCATAGGTAGCTGGACATGGGCTTTCGAACATGGAGGACGCGACAAAGCGAAGTCTCAAAAATGAATTCGACTGCGTACGAACTGTCGAAACCCGTCGAAAGCGTATGAGCAACATGGTAGCGGATCAAGAGTCTGACGCCAGCCCGGGAGCCTGACGCCAGCAATTCTGCATCAGGGCGGGAACCAGACCGGCGGAGTCGCACGTATAGGACACCATCGTGTATCGTGTTCGGCAGGGGTAAATCGATGCAATCATTAACTGGATTATTGAAGGTGGCAGGAGTCGCAATGCTGGGAGCGGCAACGCTGATCGCGGGAGCCGATTCGCTGACGATCAGAACAAGAGACGGCAAGCTGCATGGCAAGCTCATCAACCATGAAAAGGTGCGCGCCTTTCAGGGGATTCCCTACGCCGCGCCGCCGGTGGGACCGCTGCGCTGGAAGCCGCCCGTGCCAGGCGCACACTGGAAAGGTACACTCGATGCGACAAAGTATGGTCACCACTGCGCGCAGAACCACGTCTTCGACGACATGATTTTTCAAGATGCAACCTCGCCCGCCGATAACGGGTCAGAGGATTGCCTGACGCTGAATATCTATACCCCTGCCAACACCAATCCAAAGTTGAAGCTGCCGGTGATGTTCTGGATTCATGGTGGCGGCTACGCTGGCGGAGGCAGTTCCGAACCACGCCACAACGGCGATTTTCTGCCGCTGAAGGGCGTAGTGCTCGTGACCATCAACTACCGCCTGGGCGTCTTTGGTTTTCTGGCGCTGCCACAGTTGTCCGATGAGCAGAATGGAGCCAGCGGGAACTATGGCCTGATGGACATGGTGGCGGCGCTCCGCTGGGTCCAGGAAAATATCGGCGGGTTTGGCGGCGATGCGAAGAATGTGACTATCTTTGGCGAAAGCGCGGGATCGTTTGCCGTGAGCACGCTGATGGCTCTGCCGTCCGCGCAGGGCTTGTTTGATCGCGCCATTGGCGAAAGTGGCGGCGCTTTGAATGGCGGCACGATGGCCATGCCCACCGCAGACGCGCGCGGGCAGCAGGATGCCAAGCTGCTGGACAAGCTGCACGTAACCACGTTGGAGCAGTTGCGTGCAGTACCCACTTCGGACGTGCTCGCTGCCGTGTCCAACGATCGCACGATGCAGTTTTCCCCCGTTGTCGATGGCTCGTTTATCCCCGAGCCAATTGTGAACATCTATGTGAAAGGCAAGCAGGCGCATATACCGCTGCTGGCCGGATTCAACCGCGACGAAGGTAGCTTCCTCGGCAAAGGCATGACGGCTGAGAAGTGGAAGGCATTTGCCGAGAAGCATTATCCAGACCAGGTGGAGACATTCCTGAAGCTCTATCCGGCGACCAACGACGCTGTGGCCGAGCGCTCAGCGGCAGACTATGGCGGCGACGCGTTCATCGCCTACGGAACGTGGAAGTGGATCGAGTTTGACCGCAAGACCGGCGATTCACCTGTCTATCGATACAAGTTCGATCTGGGTGCGCCGCCGAGCAAGTTTCATCCTGATCCCGTGGCCTTTCACTCCGACGATATCGAATATGTCTTCGGCACACTGGCCACGCGTCCCGGCGCGGTGTGGCGTCCGGAAGACTGGAAGCTGAGCGACGAAGTGATGACTTACTGGACCAACTTCGCCAAGACCGGCAATCCCAATGGACCGGGCGTGCCGGAGTGGCCGGAGTATGGTGAAGGCGATCCGGTGCAGCACCTGGATAACCCCATCACCACACGCCCGGATGAGAATCGTCCGCGCTACGAGTGGTGGCTGGCGCAGGATGAAAATGCGGCGGTAGCTCACAGGCCCTGATGAGACTCTGATCAAGTCCGACCCGGTGGTGGGTTTGATCAGGGCCTGCTTAGTTAAATCCGTGCAAACGATGATTGAGAATGTCCCCTGCGATCATCGCAAGCGTAATCAGGGAGCTATAGAGTTGTATCCGCTGTATGCGACGTTCGCGCGTTGAGGGCGGTTGCATCCGCCATCGCGCTGCGGGAGACTGACGTTGGCGTTTTGCGTAGAGATACATGGTCAGATTGAGCAGGGACAATCCGCCGGCAACGAGAAAAAATGGGATGCGGATGGCTGACTGATGAAAGGCCTCAAACGGTCCGATGCAACTGGCAGCAAAAACAGCAAGTCCGCCGATTGCGATCCTATATCCGCTCAGCGCGATAAAAAACGTGCAGGGAACGACCTGCGTTGCAGTCGCAAAAAACGGACACCAGGCGAGGAATCCGCGCAATCGTCGATGGCTCCCGTCGGTTGGCGGATCCATTGTCAAAGTTTGGTTTGCATCGAATCCCGAACGAATCATGTGGCCGCCCCCCCACTCTCTCCAAAGCATAATAGCGCGCGTCGATCTATGCAGCCTCGGAGATTCGCCTTTGACTGCATTCGTGACAATCATAAATGCTCAAGCTCAAATTGGCGCAAGCTACTGGTGAACCCAAAAGTGCCTCATTGAATTAACAGATGAGGCACACTTTTGACTCGTTCAAAAATATCCGCTCTTTCACGGAATCAGCAGCAGCTTGCCCGAAGTTTTCCGCGACGCAATATCCATCAAAGCCTGTCGAGCCTCATTCAGTGCATACGTATGCTCCATGCGCAAATGGAGTGTGCCCTCCGTCACCCAGCTCAGAACGTCTCCCGCGCGCCACTCCAGTTCTTCCTGTGTCAGCACATAGTGCGCCAGCGTCGGACGCGTCACATAGAGCGAGCCTTTACCATTCAGCAGGATCGGATCGAATGGCGGGACAGCTCCGCTCGACGCGCCAAAAAGCGCCAGCAACCCTCGCGGACGCAGACAATCCAGACTGCCCTCAAAGGTCGTCTTGCCCACCGAGTCGTAGACCACATCTACGCCGCGTCCTGCGGTGAGACGACGCGTCTCCGCTACGAAATCCTTCTCGGTATAGAGAATCACTTCATCGGCGCCGGCGGCGCGAGCGAGTGTCGCCTTCTCCTCAGTTGAAACCGTAGCGATGACCCGCGCTCCAATACGATGCGCCATCTGCGTCAGCAGCAATCCAACGCCGCCCGCCGCCGCGTGGATCAGCGCGGTTTCACCCATCTTGAGCGGATAGGTGGAGTAGGCAAGATAGTGCGCCGTCATCCCCTGCAAAAATACCGCCGCGGCAGCTCGCGAATCCAGCGAATCCGGTACGCGAACAAGTTGCGCTGCCGGCACCCGCGCAAACTCCGCATACGCGCCACGAACCGCTGCCGAGACGACACGATCCCCCACTGAAAATTCCTTCACTCCGTCGCCCAGTGCGACCACGGTGCCAGCAGCCTCCATGCCCAGAGTCAGCGGCAGCGCGGCCTTGTATCGACCATCGCGAAAGTAGTTTTCAATGTAGTTGACGCCAATCGCCGCCACCTCGATTAGTACTTCGCCCGCTTCGGGCACTGGCGTGGCAATCTCAACCTGTTGCAACACCTCAAAACCACCCGTGGCGTGAATCTGCACCGCCTTCATCGGGATATCCTCCTGCTCATCGAAGTCTGCGAAACTGCCGAATCTGTTGTCGGCTCACTCTGGCGCATAAGTTGGTCGCGAAACGTCACCAGCTCCTCGGGCAACGAGACGCGAAACGCCATATGCTCTGCCGTCATCGGATGATCGAACTCCAACTCCGCTGCATGGAGAAAATTTCTGCCCAGCCGAAGCGTCTCACGCTTACCTTTGACGCCGCCCACGCGCCTCTGCGCCTGGAGCGTGCCCGCCGCGCCATACAGCGTATCACCAACCACAGGGTGACGGAGCGCGGCCATGTGCACGCGAATCTGGTGGGTGCGCCCGGTCTCGATGCGTAGCCGCAGCATCGTAAATCGCCCAAACGGCGAGTCGATCCGCTCCGTCACGCGATAGTGGGTCACCGCGGCACGCGCGCCATCCGCGACAGATCCAGAGACAGCAGACATGCGCGTGCGCTTCACCGCATCGCGACGAATCGCCAACTCCACTGTACCCGCATCCTGTTCAACCGCGCCTTCGACGAGAGCCGTATAGGTCTTCGTCATCTCGCGCGCGGCAAACTTAGCCGCCAAGGCCTCATGCGCCTCGTCTGTCCGGGCGATCACCATCAGGCCGCTTGTCTCCTTATCCAGTCGATGCACGATCCCGGGACGCAGCGCTCCACCGACTGTGGAAAGCTGCCCAAACTGATGCAGCAGCGCATTCACAAGTGTCCCGCTGCCGCGGGCTTCGTCGCTTGCTCCCGCTCCTGCGTGAACCATCATCCCTGCGGGTTTGTTTACCACGGCCAGCCACTCATCCTGATACACGATCTCCAGAGGAATGGCCTCTGCGCGAGTGGTCGCCTCCGCGCGTCGCGGTTCCCCGGCAATGCTCACGTGCTCGCCTCCGCGGAGCTTGAGCGAAGCTCGGGCCGAGTGTCCATTGACAGTGATGCGCCCGGCTTCCAACAACTCCTGCACCCGAGACCGGCTCACCTCCATCAGTTCGCTCGCCACAAACTGATCCAGCCGCCATCCCGCCGACTCGACCGGCACCATCAGCCGCTTTTCTTCCGCCGCGCCACTCCGGGAACTATCCATTCTTCGTACTCCACCCCGCCTTGCCATCCCAGTGGAACATTAACAGAAACCCACCCAGCACCATCGCCAGCGCCACCATCTGCGGCGCATCCATCACTTCGCCCACACGCGCCACGCGCACCACCCCGCGACCTTCCCAATCCCGCCAACACTCCGTGAGAAAAATAACCACGCCCAGCGCCACCGATCCAACTCCGGCAGCCTCACCCGGCTGGCGCGTATGCCGGAGCAGCCAAAGCCCGCACAACAAGGCAGCCAAAGCCGCGCCCAACGCCGCATACGCCTGCACCGGAACCAGCGGAACACCGAGAGGAGTGCCGCTCCATCGCTCGGCCAGCGTGCTGCTGTACGTGACCGCGCCCCACGCACCCGATCCCGCATCCGTGCCGAAATCGCTGCCCGCAAGCAGGCATCCGATCTGCTCCAGCGCCATCCCCAGTGCCAGCGGAGATGCCAGTGCATCCGCCAGCCGCAACATCGGCACGCGCGCCCAACGCGCATACCACAGCACAGCCAACGCCGCAGCCAACGCGCCCACGCCTGTCAGCAAAGGATGATGAACCAGCGCCAACGCCAGCAACCATCGTGGATGTGCGCGGAGATTTCCCAGGTTCAGGGCAATCAGCAGCCCACGCTGCATGGTGAGCGCTGCAAAGACGCCCAACACCACCGCATTCCAGCCGTGGCGGGAATCCACCTCAGCCAGGGGAGCGGTCCAGTGCGCCAACCCCAGCGCCGCCAGCACACCCGCCGCCGCCAGGAGTCCATAGCTTGGAATCAGCAGCGTACCAATCTGAATGAGTACCGGATGCATCCCGCGCTCCGCCTCGCTGAGCCGCTGAAAAGTGTGAGAAAACCGACCCGCTGGGCCGTAGGTCAATGTGCTGGTGAACCCGTCCTAAGACGGTGGGACTCCCCGCGGTTCATTAGGCATCCCGGACTGGCGGGCACGGCACACAAAACCGATTGTTCGAGTCGAGTCCCTGTTCGTTGAATGTTGGTTCAACCAGCAGTTATTTTCCTACCTGCTTTGCAGGCCGGTCTCTGGTTGGATGCTAGGGCATTGCGCTCGGATTGGCAAGCCTCACTCATTTTTTACCCATCGGCAGAGCAGAATACTCATTCCGCAACCGCGTGTCAGACGTTACAATTGGCTACAGAACCGTGTGTTTCTTCAGTATCGCCAGACTTCACGCTTCCCGGAGAGCTTGCTCATGATTGGCACCATTTACAAGTGTGAAATCTGCCAGACCGAAAGCTCCTCACCTAACCGCTGGTATGTCATCCACTGTTCGGACGCTCGGCTTCAGGTGTGCAAATGGGCTAGCGAAGAGGCTGATCGGCCTCACGCGCTCCACTTCTGCGGCGAGGCTCACGCACAGGTCTACATCAGCCGATGGTTTGAATCCTTCTGCGGCTCGCCTGATCTCCGCAATCCTCACGCATAATCGCTGAAACCATCCGATCGAGATTTTCCCGGCGGCAGCGACTTTATTCAGGAACTGGATGTCGTATCGAGTACGCTTTCCAGAATGCCGCTCAGCCGCCGTGCTCGCTCCATCATTTCTTCCCGGGAGATGCTCGAATCCGTCTGAGCCTCTGCTGACAATCCCGCCAGTCGCTCCTCGGCACGCATCAGTGCATCTGCCAGATTCAGCGCGGCCAACACAGCCACTCGCAGCGAATCCACCGTGCGCCCCTGCGCCGAAACTGCGCGCATCTGCTCATCCACTCTTGCCGCGAGCCTGCGAACACGCGCCAGATCGGTGCCTGCAAGATGATACTGCTGGTCATAGATCTCGACAGAGACAAACTCCTGCCCATCCGCGCGTTCCGCCGTCATCGCTTACACCTCGGTCTGCGCAGCATCATGCAGTGCCATCTGCACTTCCGGCTGTCGGTGCTCATCCGGCTTTCCGCTTGACTCCAGTGCTTCGAATTGGCTGAGCATTCTCTCCACTCTTTCGCGCACCATCTGCCGTTCAGCACGCAACGCAGTTACTTCGTCGTGTAACAGAGCCATCTCCCGACTCAACTGCTCGGCCCGCGGAGCCGCAACGGTCAGCTCGGTTTCGAGCTTTGCACAGCGAGCCTCTGCGGCCGCGCGCGCTGCACGCTCAGCCTTCACCATCTCCACCGCACGCAACACGCGAGCTTCAAGCGAGGCAAACGCATCATTGCCAAAGCCACTTCTCTCGTCCAGACCATTCATCTCCAGCAGCATACTCTCGTTCGCTCTCCGCTTCCAGCTTTCAGCTGGAAACTTTCCTGCTTTTTCAAGGCGATCGTGGCTTATTGCAATCCGTTGCCGGATTCAGCACGCAACCGACCGCCCAGCTTTTCCACTGCCGCCACTATACGCGCGGCAAACTCCTGTAATTCGTCTTCGCGCAATGTACGATCCGTGGCCTGAAACGTTGCACCCAACAGCAGCGCATAGCTTTCGCCGGGTATACCGGCGCCAGCCGTCAGCACTTCTCGCGCGCACCACTCCGTCATCTCCGCAATATTCAGCCCCGTCAAAGCGCTATTGAGCGCCGCCCAGTTCACATGCCGCGGCATCAAGAGAGAAAAATCTCGCCGAACCGGCTGATACCTGGATATCTCGCGGCTCTTCGGCTTGCGCAATGGCACTCCCTGAACCCGATGCAGATAGATTTCGGCGATCAGCACACGTTTTTTCAGTTTGCGCTCGGCTGCCAATCGAGGATGTAACTCGCCCAGCCATCCCGCAGCCATCCCGTCCACGGTGAGACGCGCAGCACGCCATGGATGGAGCCACTCCGGGGTCAGTTTCTCTCCGGGTGCAAACTGGTCAAAGTAGAAGCTCCGCGCTGCAAAGCACTCTACTACCTGCTCTACCATGCCCTTCAAATCAAAAAAATTCAGTTCTCGCCTCTGTGCAAAGACTCCCTCGGTCGCGTCACTCCCTGCCAGTCCAAGCGCCAACGCCGTTCGCTCTTCCACACGGTCAGTTGAGCCACCAAATACCGTGCCCATCTCAAACAGTCGCACATCCGCGACATCACGATGCAAATTGCCAGCTACCATGGCCAGCATGCTCGGCATCAGCGAAGGGCGAAGCATTCCCGCTTCGGCGCTCAGCGGATTGCCCAGTGCCACAGCCATCTCCGGCTGCGGCTCAAAGAGGCGAGCTTCCTCCATGGAACAAAAGGTGCTCCCTATCGCCTGATGCAGCCCTGCTGCTCGTAGTTTGACGCTCACCGCGGCTTCAACCTCTGCTTCGCTACGAACCTTTACGGAACCAGCAAACGATGGTAGCGTGTTGGCAAACCGGTTGTAGCCATAAACGCGGGCGACCTCTTCAATCAGGTCGATTTCGCGCTCCACGTCCAATCGCCAGCTTGGCAAGGTTACCTGCCACTGAGCGCTATTCGCGGATGATGGTTGGCGCCGGAGCTCGCATCCCAGCCCCCGGAGCACAGGCTCGATCGTCGTCGCGCTGATTCCTTCCGGCTCAATCGTCTTGCCCAGCAGCCGATGCACCTCGCTCAACGCGAGCATGATCGGCTCGCGGCTGGCTGTCCGCTTTTCAAGCGTGGCCACCCGAACGTCGATCATCTCACCATCGACAGAACCGCCATTCTCCAGCAGCATCGCGGAGACAATCTCCGAGGCCAGCGGCGCGGCATTGAAATCCGCTCCTCGCTCAAACCGATGGGATGCGTCTGTGTGCAAACCATGCCGTCGCGCCGTGCGCCGCACCGCTATCGGATCGAACCATGCAGCCTCGACGAGAACATGGGTTGTCGCCGGAGTAATCATCGTCTCCCAGCCACCCATCACGCCCGCCAGCGCCAACGGCTTTTCTGCGTCGGCCACGATCAGATCTTCCGAATCGAGCATTCGCTCCACGCCATCCAGCGTCTTCAGACTCTCGCCTTTGCGCGCTCGCCGCACCACGATCCCGCCTGTAATACGATCCAGATCAAAGGTGTGCGTTGGATGCCCCATGGCAAGCCAGGCAAAGTTCGACGCATCCACGGCATTCGAAATCGGCTTCTGTTCAAGCAGGGTAAACATGCGCGCGGCAAACTCGCTCATGGGCCCGCGAACTTCGCCGGTCGGTGCAATCCTTACATCGCGCAACACGCGCGCCGTGAAGCGGCCACACGCATCGTCCGCTTCAATGCTGACTGGAAACGGCACACCAGAGGGCCGCACGGTCGGCATCTGAACGGAAATCGTCGGCAGGGGCAATCCGTAGATCGTCGCCACTTCACGAGCCACTCCGTGGTGATTCATCGCATCAACGCGATTGGTCGTGATATCCATCTCAAACAGCGAACCATTGCCAGCGCCCAGATCTTGAATTCCCTCGACGGCAATGCCCCGCAACGTCAGATCTTCGCCCAGTTGCGCGTCCGAAACCGTCAACTGCGGGAGCAATGTGCGAAGCCAGATTGTCAGTATCTTCATGCGAACTGCTCCAGAAAGCGCATGTCGCCAGCATAAAACTGTCCAATGTCGCTTACTCCATACTTCATCATCGCGATCCGCTCCACACCCATGCCGAAGGCAAAGCCACTGATCTTGCGAGCATCGTAATCAGGCTGTTTTTCTGCGGCAAAGGCAAAGACTGCCGGATCCACCATCCCGCAGCCCAGCAGCTCAATCCAGCCCGAGTGCTTGCACTTTCTGCAGCCCTTGCCCGCGCAGAAGATACAGGAAATCTGCACATCGGCGCTCGGTTCAGTGAACGGGAAAAAGGAGGGAAAGAATCGCGTTTTGACAGACGAACCAAAGAGAGCCTTCATTGCATAATCCAGCGTTCCCTTCAAATCGCTGAAGGTGATGCCCACATCCACGCACAACCCCTCCACCTGATGAAAAACCGGAGAGTGGGTTGCGTCCGCCGCGTCGTTGCGATGCACCTTGCCTGGAATCACAATCCGCACCGGCGGCGCTTGCTGCTCCATTGTGCGCATCTGCACCGGCGAGGTATGCGTGCGCAGCAGCAACCGATCCCGCTGGCTGCGCCGTTCCTGTCCGGCAACCACCAGCGTGTCCTGCGTATCGCGCGCCGGATGTCCTGGCGGAAAATTCATCGATTCGAAGTTATAGAAATCTGTCTCCACCTCCGGCCCAACTCCAACCGAATAGCCCAAACCAGCAAAGATCGTCACCAATTCGTTCATGGTTCGCGTAATCGGATGCTCAGCACCCATCGGTCGTCGCGTGCCGGGCAGCGTGACGTCCAGCTGCTCATTGCGCAGCGCCTCATCGCTCCAGCCTGTGTTGCGGCTCCGCGCCACGGCCTCATCCAGCAAGCCCTCCACCACAGTCTTCAGCGCATTGAATCGCTGCCCAATCAGCCGCTTTTGCTCCACCGGAGCATGCTGCAACCATACCTCCGAGAGCAGCTTCAGCCTGCCCTGTTTGCGGCCCAGCCACTCCAGCCGGAAGTTCTCTACAGCCTCCGCCGTGGTCAGTTCAGCAGCACCGCTACGTGCCTCTGCTTCCAGCTTCTCGAACTCTGACGCATCCACGTTCTGCGCCGAGAGATTCGGGGCCTCAACGTTCGCGTCCCGGTCATCCATTTTTTTTGTCATCATGCGTAATGGCCAGAATAAACCACCTCTCGCCATCACCCCAACCATCCGTGCGTCAACACCCTTGACTCTGCTCCGCGAGTGGGGCAGATCCGGGTTTCCTGCATCCAATTCTCCGTAGGCTCATCCAACGAAATGCACCATCCACAAACACTCCACTAGCACTCTTCGCAAAACGCTTTTTCAGGAGCACCCCCATGAAGATGAGCGGCAATACCATTCTGATCACCGGCGGAGGCAGCGGCATCGGTCGAGGTCTGGCCGAAGCCTTTCACTCGCTCGGCAACCGCGTCCTCATCACCGGACGCCGAGCCGCCATGCTCGAGGCCGTCGCCGCAGCCAATCCGGGCATCGAGCCAATCCTTCTCGACATCGACAACCCCGGCCAGATCGCCACCGTGGCAGCGCAGATCATGGATCGCTTTCCATCCCTCAACGCCGTGATCCACAACGCCGGGATTATGCGTAACGAGCGCTTGCTTGACGGCAACGTCGCCGATGCTGAAGCGATCATCTCCACCAATCTGCTCGGCCCTATTCGGCTCACCGCGGCTCTGCTGAACCATCTTGTTGCTCAGCCGGTGGCGACACTGATGACCGTCTCCTCCGGACTCGCCTTTGTCCCGCTCGCGCTCACCCCTACCTACTGCGCCACCAAGGCCGCGATTCACTCCTGGACGCAGTCCCTGCGCTACCAGTTGCGCAACACCGCTGTGCAGGTCATCGAGTTGCCGCCACCCTACGTCCAGACCGAACTGATGGGCGAACGTCAAGCCTCCGATCCGATGGCCATGCCGCTTCCACAGTTCATCGACGAGGTCATCGCGCTCCTGCAAAGCCATCCGGATGCCACCGAGATTTGCGTCGAGCGCGTCAAGATGCTGCGCAATGCCGAGGCGCGTGGCAACTATGAATCGTTTTTTCAGCAGTTCAATGATCAGTTCTTCCGCGCTCGGGCCGAGGAAGCGAAGAATATTTAGGGCTGCATCTCCACAACTCCGGACAGCGCAAAATGAAGTCGCCCGAATCAGTTCATCTGGATGACTTCATTCTGCGCCACTGTATGCCTATCGTAAAGTCACTTTTGCCCTGCGCAATTCCTGCCCGATAGCGTATCGTATTGCCATGAAAACTCTGGGCAGCTTCCCCGTCGCATTGCGTCGCGCACTTCCCGTAATGGGTCTTGCACTTTGCACCCTCGGCGCTACATCTGCGCTTGTCGCTCAACCGCCAGCGGACAAACCGATAGCCGACAAAGCCACTTCGGACAAATCTCCAGACAAGGCCGCGAAGAATACCCTGCCGCCTCTGCCGCCAGCGGCACACGTCGATCAGTCCATTCAGTTCAACGGCAAAACCATCCACTACACCGTCACCGTGGAGCCATTTCCTGTCTACGGCGAGGACGGCAAAGAAACCGGCCAGGTCGTCGTGACCTCCTACACGGTTCCCGGCAAGGATCGCCCTGTAACGTTTGCCTTCAACGGAGGGCCAGGCGCATCCAGCGTCTATCTCAACTTTGGCGCGATTGGGCCCAAGCATCTCAATGTTGGCAACCAGGGTGACAGTCCCTCTGATCCCGCTACGCTCACCGATAATCCGGGCACGTGGCTTGACTTCACCGATCTTGTCTTCATCGATCCTATCGGCACCGGATTCAGCCGGTCGCTTGTCTCCCAGGCAGAGACAAAAAAGCTCTTCTACTCTACCGAACCCGACATTGAGTATCTCTCGCGGATAGTCTACGACTGGCTCGTCAAATATGATCGTCTGCCCTCGCGCAAATATCTGGTTGGCGAAAGCTACGGTGGCTTTCGTGGTCCGCGCATCACCTACTATCTCCAGTCCCAGCTTGGCATTGCCATGAATGGCGTCGTTCTTGTCTCGCCCTATCTCAATCCCACCATCGAGCAGAACGGGGACCTATCGCCCATTCCCTGGATGGTGACGCTGCCTGCAATTACGGCGGCAAACCTGGAGCGGCAGAAGAAGCTGACACCGGAGGTGATGGCCGATGTAATCGCCTACACCGAAGGCGAGTATGCGACCACGCTGATTCATGGCTACTCCGACAAGCCCTCCATGGAAAAAATGATTGCCAAGGTTACCCAGATGACCGGCCTTGATCCGGAGTTTGTCCGCTACTCCGGCGGACGGCTGGAGACGGAAGCCTATCTGCGCGAAGTGCATCGCGAGCAGGGTCAACTTGGCTCCATCTATGACTCCAACGTCACCATGTTCGATCCCTTTCCATTTGCATCCGAGCAGCGCGCCAACGACCCGCTGCTGGCCAGCATCATTGCGCCGACCACAACGGCAATGGTCGATTTCGTTACGCGCGTCGTCGGATGGAAGGTCAATGCCCGCTATAACGCACTTTCTTACGAAGTCAATCGTCTTTGGGATCGTGACAACGACTTGCGACGAGGCTCCGTCACGCAGCTCCGTCAGGCCGTCGCCGCCGACCCGAAACTCCGCGTCATGATTGTCCACGGATGGAACGACCTGAGCTGCCCCTTTATGGGTTCGGTCCTCAGCGTCAATCAGATTCCCGTCATGGGAGACCCTACTCGCCTCAGTGTCCACGAATATCCTGGCGGACATATGTTCTATACACGGGAAACCAGCCGCGTTGCGCTGCACAAGGATGTTATGCAGATGTTCGATACTCACTGAGCCAGAGGCAAACCAACCACCCCATGATGCGAGAGGCTGCCGAGAAACACTCGGCTGCTTTTCGCATTTTCCCTTTTCAGTTGTCTCTCGCGCCTTTCGCACCCAAAGGAAACTCACCTTCGTATGCAATACGCGAATGAAAAATATGCCGAGCGACAGAATCAGGCAAACAATCGACAGAATCAGAGTCACTCCGAACGCGGCATGGACCCTATCATGAGATCGTTGACGACCACAGACTTATGCCGCTGGGAATCTCTCAGCAAGTATCTCGGTCTTACAAATACCCAAGGAGAAGCAATGCAGAAGCGTACACTAGGAAACAGTGGATTACAGGTCTCTGCCCTCGGCCTCGGCTGCATGGGCATGAGCTTCAGCTATGGCGTACCCAAGGATCGCGGCGAGATGATTGCCCTGCTGCGCGCCGCAGTCGAGCGTGGAGTCACCTTCTTTGACACCGCTGAAGTCTACGGCCCCTACACCAACGAAGACCTGCTGGGCGAAGCGCTGGAACCCGTTCGCGATCAGGTCGTCATCGCCACCAAATTCGGCTTCAACATCACTCCTGACGGCAAGCCAGGATCTCACGGCGTGAACAGCCATCCCGAACACATCAAGACCGTAGTCGAAGGCTCTCTGCGACGACTCCGCACCGACGTCATTGACCTCTACTACCAGCATCGTGTCGATCCTGCTGTTCCTATCGAAGAGGTTGCCGGTGCCGTGGGCGATCTGATCGTCGCGGGCAAGGTTCGCCACTTCGGTCTCTCAGAGGCCGGAGCTGCCACCATTCGGCGCGCCCACGCCGTTCAACCCGTCGCGGCGCTGCAAAACGAATATTCCCTCTGGTGGCGCAAACCAGAACGAGAGATTGTGCCGTTGCTGGAGGAGCTGGGCATCGGGCTTGTTCCCTACAGCCCGCTCGGCAAAGGCTTTCTCACAGGCGCAATGGACGACAAGACTCCTCTTGCCGCCAACGATTTCCGCAGCACCTTGCCACGCTTCACCGCCGAGGCGCGCAAAGCAAATCAGGCCGTCGTCGATTTGCTTGCCTCGATCGGCACAAAGCTGGGAGCAACCCCGGCTCAGGTTGCGCTGGCTTGGCTCCTTGCTCAGCGGCCATGGATCGCGCCCATCCCCGGCACCACCAAACTCCATCGCCTGGAGGAGAATCTCGCGGCCGTTTCGCTGGAACTCTCCACCGACGATCTGGCGCAAATCACCCAGGCAGCCGATCAGATCACCATCGTTGGCGACCGTTATCCTGAGCATATCGAACGGATGACCGGGCTTTGATCCTGATCCATTCCGTTTGCCTGTTTCCGTCTTCGCGCACGCTGCCTTCCGCGTGCGCGAAGTTGTTTGCTCAACCCTTCGCTTTGCGCACTGCCGCCGTCAGTGCCGGAACCACTTCAAACAAATCCCCGACAATGCCATAGTCGGCAATCTCGAAGATCGGCGCATTCTCGTCCTTGTTGATCGCCACCACGCACTGCGAACCTTTCATGCCCACCAGATGCTGAATCGCACCGCTGATGCCCACCGCCAGATAGAGCTTGGGCGCCACCGTCTGGCCGCTGCTGCCTACCTGCCGCTCCATGGGCAGCCACCCCGCATCGCAGATTGGCCGTGAAGCCGCCAACTCTGCTCCCAGAGCCTCAGCCAGTTCCTTCACCAGTGGCAGATTCGCTTCGTCCTTGATCCCGCGACCTACGCTCACCAGCAGAGGCGCCGATGCCAGATCGACCGTCTGCGCAGCAGCACGAAACGGCTCGCCAGGCTTGGTGCGAATCGACGCTGCATCCAGATTCGGCGTAAATGTCGTCACACTTGCCTGCGTTGCCGCAGCGGCTTCCGCACGAAACGCTCCCGCTTGCACGCTCAGCAGCGTCGGCGAGCCAACCACGGCGTGATACTGCCCATTCAGCTTGCCCTGAAACAACTGACGCGTCAGCGTCACCTTGCCAGCATCCATCGCAATACCCGTCACGTCGCTGATGAGCACACGACCCAGTCGTGTCGCCAGTCGCGGCGCAAAATCTCTGACCTGATAGGTGTGCGGCAGCACCACAAACTCCGGCTTCACCTGCGCGATCAACTGCGCATAGCTCGCCGTAAATCCGTCTGCCGTATAGGCTGCGAGCAACGGATCTTCGATCGCAAACACTTGCTCAGCTGCGCCCAGCATCCCAAAACCGGCTCCCGTCGCCGCTCCCACCATCGCCGCAGCAAGCGCTGCTCCCGTAGCCGCTGCTATCTGCGCTCCGGCCGCCAGTGCCTCCAGCGAAATGCGTGTTGGCTCACCGGATTTTGCTTCCAAAAACACAAGAACCGTGCTCATAGTACCCGTACCTCCTGCTGGAGTTTTTCCACCAGCGCTGCGGCTGCTTCGGCTGGAGTGCCGGTCAGCATCTGTGTCGTCTTCTGTCGGCTTGGCAGCATCACCGAGTCCAGGCTCACGCATCGTGCCGCATCCACGCCGAGAGCATCGGCTTCGATCACGCGCAGATCCTTGCTCCGGGCTTTCTTGATGCCCATCAGCGTCGCATAGCGCAGCCGTGTATTACCGCTTTGGATCGTCAGCAGCGCCGGCGTTGTCATCTCAATGTGCTGGAACCATCCATCCTCCAGCTCCCGCAGCACACGAATGCCGACTTCGGTCTTTTCGATCTTCAGGATCAGGCTCGAATGCGGAATCCCAAGCAACTCCGCGAGAATGACACCCGTCTGGCCCAATCCCAGATCGTCCGACTGCAACCCGGTCAAAATCAGATCGGCCTGCTCATCGGCAATCGCCGCTGCCATCAGGCGCGCCACGCCCAGCGCGTCATATTCGCCCAGCCTATCGCTTGCGATATGGATGCCGCGATCCGCGCCCTTGGCCAGCGCCTCGCGAATCGTCTGGCCCACGCGCTCCGGCCCCGCGCTCAGCACCACCACCTCGCCGCCCTGCGCTTCTTTCAGCAACAGCGCCTCTTCCAGCGCGTATGCGTCCGACTCGTTCATCCGAAACTCAATCTCATCGAGTGCAATCCACTTGCCCGCACTGTCAATCCGTATGCGAGCGTCGCGTTCGGGCACCTGCTTGATGGCAACGATTATCTTCATCTCTCTTCCCGTCTCTCTTCCTGCATGTTGAGTGATTCACTCTCTTTCATGTTTCTCGGCAAAGCCGCCGCCGCAATCTGCGCAATATCCAGTAGCTGCGGAACGCCTTCTCCGCGGCTGGCCAACGCGTCACGAAACATCGTGTTACAAAACGGGCACGCCGCTCCAATCGTAGTCGCACCCGTCGCCACGAGTTGCTCCATCCGCGTCTCGCTCACACGCGCGCCCTGTTCCTCGCCCAGAAACGCCAAACCGCCTCCAGCACCGCAACAGAAACTGCGCTCATGGCTACGCTCTGCCTCTACCAGTTCCCCATGGGCACGCACAATGGCGCGCGGCTCCTCGTACACGTTGCGATAGCGACCCAGATAACAAGGATCGTGGAAAACCGTCTGTCCAGTCTGGCTCGCCGCGTTCTTTGGCAGCTGCGCCTGGTGCCGCGCCAGAAACTCGCTATGGTGCTCAATCTCAGGCGGCGTTCCATACGCCTTCCAGTCTTCGCTGATCGTCCGCACACAATGCGGACAGATGGAGACAATCTTCTTCACCTTGTTCTGCGCCAAGGTCTCCAGATTTGCCTCTGCAAGCTGCTGAAAGACCAAATCGTTACCCAACCGCCGCGCTGGGTCGCCGGTGCACTTCTCGCGCCGCATCACGCCGTAACTCGTACCCAGATAACGCATCACTTCCACAAAGGACCGAATGATCTCGCGTCCTTTGGGGTCATAACCGCCCATGCAGCCAAGCCACAGGCAATACTCCTGCGAGCCATCAAACGATGGAAGCTCTTCGCGTGATATGAACTTTTCCCGCTCTGAATGCGCCATTCCCAGCGCGTTCCCACTCCTTTCGAGCGCCAGAAAAAGCTTCCCGCCATGCTCGTCTTCCCACTCGCCCGTATTCACCGCTCCGCGCCGCAATCCCACAATCACCGGCAGATGCTCAATCCCCACCGGACACTGGAACTCGCAGCTCCCGCAAGTCGTGCACTGGAACGCTGCCTGCTGCGAATTCCAACGCCCCAGCAGCGGCTCCTCGCTCGCCGGGCCAAACTCGTTCAGATACCCCCGCAGCCCAAGAACAATCTCGCGCGGGTTCAGTTCCTTGCCCGTATTCGCCGCCGGGCAATGCTCCGTGCACCGTCCGCACTCCACGCACGAATACACCTGTAACGACGTCAACTGCGTCACATCCCTGCCCGTTACCAGGCCAAAGTCGTCATCATCCGCCAGCGGGGGAATCCGGCTGAAGCTGCCGCGCGACAGAAACACCGTTACCGGGCTGAGAATCAGGTGCAAATGCTTCGTATGCGGCACCAACGGCAAAAAGCTTAGCAAGGTCAGCGTATGCGCCCACCACAACAGCCGCGCTGCCAGACTTCCATCCGTGACGAAAAATGCTCCCAGATATGTCGTCATCAGCAGGAAAATCAGCCCGGCAATCACGCCCGATTCCCAGGAAACCGTCTGATCCTTGTGCGCCAGCCAAACCGGACGCACCATAAATCGCCGCACAAACAGGCCGGCAATCGACACCGCACAAGCCAGAGCAAAAATCGCGGCGATCAGAAAATATAATTGGCCGAAAAATCCACTCGGATCCAGAAATCCGACTCCAAACCCCGTCGCCACATGATTCGCCGTGACCAGCGCAAACGCCAGAAAGCTCCAGAAGACAAAAGCGTGCGCCAGCCCTGGCAGTGGGCGCTCCCGAATCACCTTTGCCTGGCACAGCACCTCCCAGAAAAAGTCCCAGCAGCGCCGACCCAGCGGAAAGAGGCGAAAATCCGCGTCCTTTCGCGCTGCCAGAATGCGCCGCGCAATGACCCCGAATCGCCGCCAGAAAAGCCAGCCCGAAGCTGCAATCAGACTCGCCAACAGCAGCTTCTCCACCAGCGAAAAATGTACTGGCTCGGCCAGCGTCAGGCCAGGCAACCAGCAGGCAGCAAAGATCGGTGAAACAACCGGCATAAACCTTCCCCATGCCCTTCGATTGCAGAACAGTTCTACTCTATTGACCGCAAAGCAGAACCGGCAAGCACCCGGCAGCCATGCCAACATTCAGTTTTGACCATACTTTCAAACCATCGGTCGACATCGGATGCTTACAGTAAGAATCTAAACACCTTAGACACTCCTTAGACTTCAAGACTGGCTCTCGTCCAAGACAAGAGGAGCAAAAAGTTATCGGGGATGGAGATTCCGTTGATTCGCACCCCGAATCGACAATCTGTGCATTTGAAATGCGACAAATATGGTTGCCGCAACCGTTCACTCTGAATTCGCAACTGCTCCTTCCGGGCCAAAGGATATCCCCACCATGACGCATTCCATCCTCGCTATCTGAGACCAAAAGGATCATTTTGAAATCCACTCCATCGCGATCGATTTTTGCATGCCGGAGGGATCAACTCTACATGTGAGTACAATGAAGTTATACAGGGTTGCTGCGTGTGCGAAAGAACGCGCCTTGCAACCCGGCACGGCTGCAACATCCCCGCGGACTGGTCGGCGTTCTATGGTTTTGCCGAAGCGAGTTCGCTGCAGCCAGCAAGGCTTTCAACATCACCGTCTGCAAGGCAACTGCCACGCAGACTGAAGGCGGAATGAGACGATGAGCACAACAGCATTGCCCGAACCCGGGCTGATAACGACTGCGCAATGCAGCCTGAACGAGCACAATCTGGACGATTATCTGGCAATGCCAGATCACTCGGCGGATGCCCGGATTCGCGCTGCGCGGAAGCAACTGGGGCAACGAGTGATGATTCTGGGGCATCACTACCAGCGCGATGAAGTCATTGCCTTTGCAGACGCGACCGGCGATAGCTACAAACTGGCGCAGGCTGCCACGCGCACAGATGCCGAATTTATCGTCTTCTGTGGGGTTCATTTCATGGCGGAAAGCGCGGACGTGCTTGCTCGACGCGACGATCAGGGGAATGCGCTGCAACAAGTGATTTTGCCTGATCTGAATGCCGGCTGCTCGATGGCGGACATGGCGGAGATTTCTCAGGTAGAGGCATGTTGGGAGCAACTGGAGCGCGTCGGAGCCACCCAGGGTCTGATTCCACTGACGTATATGAATTCAACTGCGGCGATCAAGGCGTTTTGTGGCGAACGCGGAGGAATGGTGTGCACATCGTCGAACGCTCGCCAAGCATTCGATTGGGCTTTCGCGCGTGGTGAACGCATCCTTTTCCTGCCAGATCAGCATCTGGGCCGCAACACGGGTTTTGCTATGGGCTTTGAACGGGAGGAGATGGCGATCTGGGATCCGTGGATGCCACAAGGTGGGCTTTCGATTTCCGCTCTGCAACAGGCGCGAATTCTGCTGTGGAAGGGCCATTGCTCCGTGCATCAGCGATTCCTGCCCGGGCACGTGGACACAATGCGTGAGCGGTACCCTGCGATTCGGGTGATCGTGCATCCGGAGTGTCGCTGGGAAGTCTGCCAGAAGGCAGATGCAGTGGGTTCGACCGAGCAGTTAATCCGGATAGTGGAGGAAGCTGAGTCGGGAACGACCTTCGCTGTGGGCACAGAGATTCATCTGGTGAATCGGCTGGCGCGCCGGTTTGCGCCGCTGGGCAAGCGGGTGATGACGCTGGACGAAACCGGCTGTCTCTGCACAACAATGTATCGAATCAGTCCACAGCATCTGGCGTGGGCACTGGAAAATCTGGCAGCCGGACAGGTCGTGAACAGAATCACAGTTTCACCAACCGTTCGTAAATGGGCGCATGTCGCCCTGGACCGTATGCTGGAGGTTCGATAATCCATGTGCAATCCTCTCCAACAGAATCAGCCCAACGAAGACACCGACAACGAACTCCAGCCCCCACCCAGGCTGAGCGCGCGAGCTAGCGGGCCGGGCGCTGCGGCATTGAGTGCTGAAGAAGTGGAGGAAGCCGAGCGCGAAGCAGAAGAGTGGACGCGAAGGGTAAATCGCTGCTGAATTCGCGTGCCACTTCCACTGAAAAGTGCGCTGTCTGATACCATAAATGCGATTGCTACTTCTGATTCCGCGCGCTGTAAATCTGCGCACCTAGACGGCTTTTCAGTACTTTGGGATTCAGAAACGCATATAAGAAGGAGATAAAACGATGCCTCTGGTAACGATGCGACAACTGCTGGACGAAGCCGCGAAGGGCGGATACGGCGTAGGTGCGTTCAATGTGAACAACATGGAGCAGATCCAGTCAATTATGGAAGCTGCAAAGGAAACCAATTCGCCTGTCATCATTCAGGCCAGCCGCGGCGCGCGCCAGTATGCGCAGGACCGCTATCTTTATCATCTGATGCTGGCGGCAGCGGAGTTGTATCCGGAGATTCCGATTGCCATGCACCAGGACCACGGCAACAGCTTTGAGACCTGCAAAAGCGCAATCGAGCTGGGCTTTACCAGCGTCATGATGGACGGCTCGCTGAAGACTGACGGCAAGACGCCGACCGACTTTGAGGAGAATGTGGAAGTCACGCGGCGCGTGGTGGAATTTGCTCACGAGCGAGGCGTCACGGTCGAGGGTGAGATCGGTGTGCTCGGCGGTATTGAAGACGGTCACGGCGCGGGCGGAACGGGACTGGAGCACGTCACCGATCCGGACCAGGCGGTGGAGTTTGCCGAGCGCACGGGCGTGGACGCGCTGGCGATCGCCATTGGCACCAGCCACGGCGCCTACAAATTCAGCAAAAAGCCGGATGGTTCCGTGCTGAAGATGGACATCCTGATCGAAATTCACAAACGGCTTCCGAAGACACACCTGGTCATGCACGGCAGCTCCTCGGTGCCGAAAGATCTGCAAGCGATTGTGAATCAGTATGGCGGCCATCTGAAGGAGACCTGGGGCGTTCCAGTCGAAGAGATTCAGCTCGGCATTCGCCATGGTGTGCGCAAGATCAACGTGGACACGGACAATCGGCTGGCAATTACCGGAGCCATCCGTAAAGTCTTCGCGGAGACGCCGGAGAAGTTTGATCCGCGCGATTATCTGAAGCCGGCGCGTGATGCAATGAAGAAGCTGGTAGCCGAGCGTATGACGCAGTTTGGTCAGGCTGGACACGCGGGGGATTATGTGCAAAAGTCCGTTGCCTCAATGGCCGAAGGCTATCGCGATGGCTCTCTGAGCACGCAACCGCTGGTCGCGGGTCGTTGATCCGGAACTTTGTTGGGTCACAGCAGCCACTCCTCCAAGGGGTGGCTGTTGTTCATTGGAATCAAATTGCGCAACGGAGGGAACTTCCATGACCGATCCAATGGGAATCTAGCAGGCATGGAGCAACATGTTTTTGCTTCCCGTTCCTCTGGTAGAGAAGCTGATCCGCCCGGTGGTTGTTTACATCGTTCTGGTGGTGCTGCTGCGTCTCTTTGGAAAGCGTGAACTGGCGCAACTCAATCCGTTTGATCTGGTCGTGCTGCTGAGCCTGTCCAACACTGTGCAGAACGCGATCATCGGCAACGACAACTCCGTCACAGGAGGCGTGGTTGGAGCATTTGCTCTACTGGCAGTCAACTGGCTGGTAGCGCGGATGCTCTTTCGTTCCCGCAGGCTGACCCGCGCCATGGAAGGGCGATCCACCGTTCTGGTGCGCAATGGAGTTTCAGATCAGCGCGCGTTGCAGCAGGAATCTCTGACTATGGAAGACCTGATGTCAGCGCTGCATCGCCAGGGATTTAGCTCACTGCAACAGGTGGCACTCTGCGAACTGGAGCCGAATGGAACCTTCAACGTAGAGGCGCTTGTTCCCACCACGGCAGAGAAAAACCATGCCGAGTTGCTCCGTCGGCTGGACACGCTTGCTGCCGAGATCAGCCAGCTACGTCTGCGTCAGGCAGGAAATACAGGCGCTGGATATTGATGGCAGCGCAAGCACTGCCCCGAAGGTGTTAATGGCATCGAGCAGGAAGTCAGATAGATTAAATGTATCAGCCTAAACACATAACACTCTGCACGGACGAAGCATGACACAGAACGCAGCCCCCACGCTCGAATCAAAAACGCTTGCGGCCAAAACCACATTCTGGTTTTGGCTGGGAGCAGGTGTACTTTTCACGGTTGCGAGTTTTTTGAGCCTTTGGCTGAACGGGCCCAAGGAATTTTCTCTGCTCTGGCCCAGCAATGGTCTGCTTCTTGGATTGTTACTGCTTTCATCGAGGCGACGCTGGGCTTCGCTTTTCGCTTTGAACTTCCTTTCCAGTTTTTTCCTTCACCAGTATTTTCATTTCACCCTCTACCAATCCGTCGTCTTCTCCTTAGCGAATCTGCTGGAAGTAGCGATTGCCATTTTCCCGCTGCGCAATGTCAACCCGGAACAAGCCGATCTCACGCGGGCCAAACAACTGATTCCATTTGTCTCCATGAGCCTGCTGGCCCCGGCGATCTCGGGCGCTTTTGTGATTGCGTTTTCAGTCGGATTTCTGCCACAGATCAGTTCGTTGGTCCTTTTTCGCGCGTGGTACATCGGCGATGGTCTCGGATTGCTGCTGATGGCTCCCCTTGTACTGATGACCGTGCGTCGCGAAACACTGAAGCACTTTCATCCCAAGCAACTCCCTTTCACCTTGCTCACCCTTGCACTTGCATCCGCGCCCAATCTCCTACTGTCATCGCCGCAGCGTATCCCTCTGCTGTTTCTCAATTTCCCTATTCTGGTCTTTGTCACCTTCCGCCTGGGACTATTCGGCGCCGGCGCGAGCGCACTGCTGATGGATATTCCGTTGACGCACTTTGCCATGGACGCATCCGGGATGTTTGGAGCCAATGCGTTTCATGACAAGGTAACGCGCCTCCTGATCCTTCAGGCCTATCTGCTGGTTCAGCTTGTAATGGCATATCTGATTGCAACGACATTGACGCGACAACAGCAGTTGCGGGAGCAGTTGAGCAAGAGTGAAGAACGCTATCGGACTCTGGCCGACAACAGTTGGGATGTAATCCTGCAAATGGATGCGGAAGGACGATGCACCTACATCTCTCCCAGTCTTGAAGATTCACTAGGACACAAGCCGGAGGATTTGATGCATAAGCTGGCATGCACGCTGGTGCATCCCGAAGATAAGCCGATCGCTGATTCAATGATGGACGCTCTGCGAGCAGGTGCAGAGCGGCAGCGGGTTGAAATCCGTATGGAGCATCTGGATGGTGGCTATCGCTGGATGGAGTTGAAGTGTCGCTCTGTGCGCGACAAACACAGCGGCGAAACCAAAGAAGTAGTGGCCGTTGCTCGCGATGTAACGTCGCGTGTGGTGCGCGACATAGAGCTGACGGCCGCGGTACAACATGCGGAGACTCTTGCTCTAACCGATGAGTTGACTGAACTGGGAAATCGCAGAGGATTTGAAGAAACACTGGAGCGCGTGTGGAACACCTCCGTCGAAGATGGCGCGATGATGGCAGTGCTAATGATAGACGCGGACAACTTCAAAGACTTCAACGACACACACGGTCACATGGCGGGGGATGAATGCCTTCGTCGGCTGGGCCGACTGATCGCCCAGTGCGTCCGCCGTCCTACCGATTACGCTGCTCGTTACGGTGGCGAAGAGTTTGCTGTCATCCTTCCAAAATCCGATCTTCACATGGCAGAGGCCATCGCCGAGCGCATTCGATTTTCGATCGCCAGCAGCGAGATTCTTCTTCAGGGCAAACGTAGCATACCAACCACCGTTTCGATTGGTATTTCGGGGCTCACCGCTACCAAGGAACGTTCTCCGCGTGAACTGATTCGCAGTGCCGACGCAGCGCTCTACGACGCTAAACGCGCAGGCAGAAACTGTATTCGAACCCGCCCATAACGGTTGGCGCTTACTTGGAAACGAATTACTTCAAACCATCCGCTTCAATGGGATGGCGCAGGCGTCGATGAGTCCGTGGTTGAACTCTGGGTGGAGGGCTGTGATGCCACGGACACAGCAAAAATAACCTCGTTCGGGCGTGCGTAATGCAGATTCTGCCTCGCCTGAAATTCAATCGCCGCGGGATCATCCTGCAACCGCTCATTTTGATGACGAAGCGCTTCATTTTCCTGACGAAGATGCTCAATCTGCTGCGTCAACATATGATCATGGGCACGCTTCGCGCTCCATGCAGAAAGACCATTTTGCCCATAGATCACATCCCAGGCCAGCAGCAAAGCCACCAGAATCAGCATGACCGAGCCTGCGACTCGAGCTCGGCTGCGGAATAGATGCTTCAACCGCTCCTGAGGTAACTTCTCTTCGGCCTTGGAATTGCCCCCAGGATTCGGGAGATCAAAAGGAATCTGGGAATCAATGCGTGATTGCTTTTCGATCATGATTCCCTTCCCTTTTGTTCTTCCGGCTTATGCCGGAGGCTCTCGCTTCTCATCATGACCACGCGCTTGTCCGTGGCTGCACTGCCAAAACCTTAACACTCATGCTTGAAGCACAAATGCCTTGGCGGCTTCAGTCAATGATGCCATGTCTGCGGCATCACGAGACTCGGTGTAGGCCCGGACCACAGGTTCCGTGCCAGAAAGGCGATAGCAAACCCAGGAACCGTCTTCAAGAACGAGCTTGAGACCGTCGGTGCGAACCACGCGAACCACTTTGCGGCCACTCAACTCCGCTGGATCGGTCTTCAATTTCTCAGTGAAGGACGCCTTGGCCTGCTCCGTCAAGTGAAAGTTCTCGCGAACCGGATAGAACGAACCAACTTTGGCAAATAGCTCCTCAAGCTGCACACCCAAAGATTTGCCGCGTCGAGCGACCATCTCCGCCACCAGCAATCCAGCGATGACGCCATCCTTCTCCGGAACGTGGCCGCGAATGGTCAGCCCAGCGGACTCTTCCCCACCGATCACAATCTTGTCGGCAAGAATCAGTTCGCCGATGTATTTGAAGCCGACCGGAGTCTCGTAGAGCGGCACATTGTGGTGCTCCGCAAGGGCATTGATCAGGTTTGTGGTAGCCACAGACTTTGCAACACCGTTGCGCCAGCCTCGCGTTTCCACCAGATAGTCGAAGAGCAGAGCGATGATGTAGTTTGGCTGAATAAAAGTTCCATCGGAATCTACAATGCCAAAGCGATCCGCATCTCCGTCCGTAGCAATCACCAGCGAAGCTCCACTCTTTCGCATTGCCTCCCGCGCGTCTTCCAGCAGATGATCGTCCGGCTCGGGCGCATGATTACCAAACAAAACGTCGCGATAATCATGCACTGTAGTGACAGAGACTCCATGTGTCGCCAGTAACTCCGATGTATATCCCCGCGCCGCCCCCCAGAACGGGTCAAAGATCAGACGCAATCCTGCATCAGCAATCGCCTTCATATCAACCAGTTCAGCGATACGCTTCAAATACGCTGGCTTCACATCATAGCTTTCAAAGGTTGGATGATCGTCACCCAACCGCGAAATCTGAGGATCATCACCCAGTGCAACAATCGCAGCTTCAATCTGCCGAGTGACCTCGGGCAACGCCGGCGCCCCGTCATGCGTAGAAAACTTGATGCCGTTATACTCCGGCGGATTGTGCGATGCGGTGAAGTTGATAGCGCCGGAAGTCTTGAGTGTTCTCACCGCATACGCGATCGCAGGCGTGGGCGCAGGTTCCGAAATCACAATCGGCTGCACACCATGTGCGGCCAATACGCGCGCAGCTTCTTCCACAAAGGTTTCGCCCAGAAAACGTGGATCGCGACCCACCAGTACGCGGTGCGGTGCAGGCTGCGTCCGCACGTACGCGGCAATTCCTGCAACGGCGCAACGAACATTGGCGATGGTGAAATCACCGGCGATAATTGATCGCCATCCCGAGGTTCCAAATCGAATTGCTGTGCTCATGACAAACCCCCTGATCCATCCGAAATTGAAGCGGAGACCAGCGCAGACGCGAAAACTGCACCCGTCACACGCATGATATCGCTTTCCTGCATCTCTTCAAAAATACTCCGCCAGCTGCGAGAAATTCTTGATTTCCAGCAGCTTTTGTCCAGCGGGAACGGTCATCAGATCCGCATGCTCCAGCACCCAGGTGTCCTTGTGAACGACGAAGACAGCATGGAGCCCGGCTGCAAGCGCAGGATTGATATCCGACTTCGGACTGTTTCCAATCATCCACGTGGTGCGAGGTTCGCAGAGATGACGCAATACAACCTCGCGATAGACCTCTGTTCTTTTCTCCGGAACAATCTCAATCGCAGAAAAGTACGGCGCAAGCCCGCTGCGCTCCAGTTTGTCGGCCTGTTCGTCCCTCGCCCCCTTGGTCATCAGGATGAGCCGATGGCGAGCAGCAAGCTGCGGCAGCAGTTCAGAGACACCAGGCATCAACTCAATGGATTGATCGGCGATGGAGCGGGCGAAACTGCGAATTTTCTCCTCGTCCGCAGTCGAAACTTCACGCTCGCTCAGCCGTCGAAAACAGGTAATCAGCGAATGCGTAAAGCTCGCGAGACCATAACCCATTGCCGCAATCGATTCATGCTCAGCGTGGTTGAGCGCCTGGCGAACCTCGACAGGTGAATGCCGCTTGTGGTCAAGAAAACTGATGAATGCAGCGATAGCCCGTTCAAAGTAGATGTTGTTTTCCCAAAGCGTGTCGTCAGCGTCCAGTAGCAGGGTTTGGTACGAATAAAGCGACATGCTCTCATGATACTGACGTGCCCTGAAGCAGCGCCGAGTCACCTTTCGCACGACCTCTCCTCTCGTAATTCATATGTTAATCTATTCCCCTATTGTATTATCGTGATACATTGAAAGGGTTTGAAGCATCTGCAAACAGATGCGCGACTGAGGTTGAGATGCCGAAAGATTTATTGAAATTTCTGGAAGACAAGTGGGATGAATCCTACGCCGCTACGCTCGACGAAGCGGAGCTTCTGCGCTACCGCTCCAATCTGCTTGGGTCTGACCTGCGCCTGACCAACTTTGGCGGTGGCAACACAAGCTCCAAGCTTGTGCAGAAGGACCCGCTAACCGGCAAAGATGTAACCGTGCTTTGGGTGAAAGGATCGGGCGGCGATCTCGGCAGCATTCAGCGCGCAGGATTTGCAACGCTCTATCTGGATAAAGTTCTCGCACTCGAAGGGCGCTATCGTGGGGTCGAGCATGAAGATGAGATCGTGGCCATGTATCCGCTTGCCGCATTCGCGGCCAATCCCGTTGCCGCCTCCATTGACACTCCTCTGCATGGCTTTCTGCCCTTTGCCCATGTCGATCATTTGCATCCGGACTGGGGAATTGCTCTTGCAGCCGCTGCCAATGGTGAAGAAAAGATGCGCCAGTTCAATGCCGCATTCGGGCACAAACTCATCTGGGTTCCCTGGCAGCGGCCAGGATTTGAACTTGCCATGATGCTGCAACGTGCAGTTGCAAAGCATCCCGACTGTGACGGCATCGTACTGGGTGGACACGGCCTGTTCACCTGGGGAAAGACACAGCGTGAGTGTTATCGCAACACCATCACGATCGTCGATCAACTCGGGCAGTTCCTTGCGCAACACCGCACGCAGCGCAACCTGCCAGCTTTCGGTGGTGCACGAGTACAAAGTATCGAGACGCGGCAGGAAATCGCAACAAACATCGCTCCGTATCTGCGAGGCCGCTTGAGCAACCGGCAGCGCGTAATCGCCAGTTTCTCCGATGCAGATGATGTGATGGAGTTTGTGAATGCGCGAGACGCCAAGCCTCTGGCGCATCTGGGCACAAGCTGTCCGGATCATTTCATTCGAACAAAGATTCGTCCCATGTTTGTGGACTGGAACAGTGATGCTGGTGATCTTGCAGGATTGAAGCAGGCAATTGAAAAAGCGCTGGACGAGTATCGAGCCAGCTATGAGGATTACTATCGGGAGCACGCGCTCAAGGATTCGCCAGCGATGCGCGATGCCAGCCCAACCGTCGTGCTCATTCCCGGCGTGGGTATGTTCAGCTTCGGTAAGAATAAAACAGAAGCCAGAATTACCGGTGAGTTTTACATCAATGCCATTCACGTAATGGATGGAGCAGCGGCACTGAGCGACGAGGCAAAGCCGATACAAAGTGGTGATACTGTTCCACAGGCTGGTCCGGCTGCGCCGTCTTCAGCTTTTCGCGTCTTTGCCAACTACGTTGCGCTGCCGCCATCGGAGGCGTTCCGCATCGAGTATTGGGCGCTGGAAGAGGCGAAGATTCGACGACAGCCTGCGGAGAAAGAGTGGAGCCGTAAAGTCCTGATGGTGGTTGGCGGTGGCAGCGGAATTGGTCGTGAAGCTGCACGTTTGGCTGCGGAACGAGGCGCACATCTGGTGATTGCCGATCGCGACGAACAATCCGCTCACGCTACGGCAGAGATGGTGAGCGGGTTCATGCCGCGTGAGTGGTGTTGCGCGGTCGCCATGGATATTACAGATCGACGAACGATCCGCACGGCTTTGCACGCGGCCATTGCGAACTTTGGCGGCGTCGATGCCGTCTTGAATACTGCGGCCATTTTTCCCTCGTCGCAGGATGGCATCATACGCGACGAACAGTGGGCCACCACGCTGACCGTCAATGTGACGGCGAACTATCTGCTCGCCGATGAAACAGCCATGGTGTTGCGCGAGCAAGGATTGCCCGCAACGCTGGTGCTGACGAGCTCTGCCAATGCCGTCGTGCCCAAGCGTGGGAGCGAAGCCTATGACGTAAGCAAGGCCGCGCTCAGCCATCTGGTGCGCGAGCTGGCCGTGGGATTGGCTCCGCATGTGCGCGTCAACGGGATCAGTCCCGCAACCGTCGTGAAAGGCTCGACCATGTTTCCGCGCGATCGCGTCCGCGCTTCACTTGGCAAATATGACATCGCTTTTGATGATTCCATGAGTGATGAGCAATTGCGGACTCTTCTGGCGGAGTTTTACGCCAGGCGGACCCTGACTCATCAGCCCATCGATCCAGTCGATTGCGCTGAGGCCATGCTCTTTCTAGCAGGTGAGAAATCGCGCTGCACTTCTGGCCACCTGATCCCCGTCGATGGCGGATTGACTGAGGCCTTTCTGCGGTGACCCAACATGCAAAAGCCTCGCAGCTACAAGCTGCCGAAGATCGCCATGCGCGTATCGCGATCGATCTTGGCGCGGAGAGCTGTCGCGTCACTCTGCTGCGCTGGACACGCGGACAACCCACCCTTCGACTTCTGAAACGAATTCCCAATGCCCCCTATCTGGATTCCAAGGGCAATCTGCGCTGGCCTCTGCAGCATTTGACACAGCAGATCTTCGACGCGTTGAAACTCGCCGCGGACACAGTGACCGAAGGCATCGCCTCGATCGGCGTGGATGGATGGGCAGTGGATTCCGTCCGCCTCGATGACCAGGGTCAAGCCGTCGAGAATCCATTCTGCTATCGTGACGAACGCACCGTTGCGGCGAAGGGCGCACTCGACACAAGACTCGCGCCGAGTGAACTCTTTGCGCGAACCGGCGTTCAACCGCTTCGCATCAATACGCTCTATCAGCTTGCTTCGGATCGATTACGGCACAGCACCGAACAGCGATGGATGCTGCTGCCGGAGTATCTGCTCTCAACTCTTGGAGCAGAACCTGTGGCGGAGTGGACCAACGCAACACACACAGGACTAATAGATGCAACAACACGTCAGTGGGATACGGAGCTTTTCGCGCGTGCGGGCTTGAATGCGGCCCTTGCTCCGCGTATTGTCGCCCCCGGAACCGTGATCGGCAGAGTGCGCGGTGATCTGACACAATGGAATGCCTACCGTCAGACCCGCCTGATTGCCCCCGCCTGTCATGACACGGCTTCTGCTGTTGCTACCTTGCAGTGCGACCCAGTCGAATGTGCTTACATCATCTGCGGCACGTGGTCGCTGGTGGGTGCGGCGCTGACCTTGCCAGTGATTTCAGAAGCTGTTCGAGAACGTGGATTCACCAACCTTGGCGCAGCCAGTGGTGGCTATTGCTTCCACACCAACATCAACGGCATGTGGATGCTGAAGCAATGCGTGGAGCAATGGCTGTCCGAGGGCAGAGCCAGCGAGCAACTCGAATTCAGCCAACTGACACAGCAAGCCGAGCGCGCCGAGATCCCATCTAAAGCCATCTTCCCAGTGGATGCGCCGGAATTGCTGATGCCCGGTGAGATGCCGCAAAAAATTCGTACACGGCTCCGCGACCACGCTGGAATCACTCTGGCCGAAGGTAGCAATGATGAAGCCGCGATCACACGAGTAATCCTGAACAGTCTTGCTTTCCGCTATGCTCAGGCACTGCACGATCTGGAGGAGCTTACCGGCAAACGGTACTCGCAGATTCGCGTGCTGGGGGGTGGCGCGCGCAATCGGTTGCTGCTGCGATTGATTGCCGAATCAACCGGTCGCATCGTAACGGCAGGCGCCGTTGAGGCCTCTACGCTTGGCAATCTTGCGCTGCAGATGGCCGCAGATCACGGCGACAATTCCCAGCCTTCATTGCTGCGCCCACACGTGGAGCTTTGCACGCAAGCCGTGTGGTTACCACCGCAGAGCGAACTCTGAACGACACAAGCTTAGTGCTCGTCACGCAGCGAATCCGGCGTCACCACGCGGTGGCGAACGTAGTTATACGGCGGCACAGCATTCCCACGCACAATCGTGATGCCCAGTTGAATCAGCCGTGGCCCATAGGTTTCCGCTTCATGAGAAACAGAACCCACGATAGCGCTCTTGCCAGAGCGCATCTCGTCCACCAGTTCCGGAATGCAGTCCTGACCTACAATCGCGACATCCTGTTCACGCCCCGCCGCGCGCACCGCATCAAGCACGCCCAATGCGCTGGAGTCGGTTGCCGTGGCCACCAGAATCCGTTCGCCTTTGGAATGCTTGGAGAGAAAATCCGCGGCAATCAACTGACTGGGCTTGCGCATTCCACGTCCTTCCAGGGTCAGCATCCTCTCGGCAGGCATTTCCGGCAAACGTGCGCGAATCCCCTGAAAGGCTCCATTGATACGACTTTGCACAAAGCTTCCCGCCTCAGCAAAACCAATCCCTAGCGCCCAGTCGACGCGGCTCTTCCACTTGCGCTGGGCAAATTGTCCCAGTACGAGACCCGCCTCGTAGCCAACCTCAAAGTTATCGACACCAAAATACGTCGCGTTGGGATGCGGCACATCAATCGCGATCAACGGAATCCCGGCATTCTTGAAGATATAGGCAACATGGGGTGCAACATGCTCCTCCGCCTGAAACTCCAGCACGAGATCGACGCCTTCGGCGACAAAGCGCTCCGCATTATGGACCGCCGTCTCTGCATCAAAGTGGTTATCGAGCGTAATCAACTCCACGCCGGAACTTGCCGCCGCAGCCTCAACAGAATTCGCCACCTGTTGTGAGAACGGCAAGTCTGCGCTTTGCACCGCCAAACCAAACCGCAGCCTTCGCGGACGACTGACCAGACGATATTCCCCTGACTCCGTGTGGGCCACGTATCCGCGGTGCACAAATGTCTTGAGGATGCGATAGACACTGGTCTTGGAGATATGCGAGCGCTGAAAGACATCTTCCAGTGTCATCGGCGCATTATGTGCCTCCAACATCTCAAGTACGTCGAGCGCCTTGGAGAGGATGGGGATAAGATATAGTCGTTTGATCTTGTTGGTGGCCAATCCACGTGCTCCCGATTGTTTCCCGCTATCTTTGTCTGTTGCTTCTTTCGCGAAAACAATCTCTCTCTGCATCTTCTCAGAAGCGCATCCAAGTTGCCGAGAGAATGTGCGTTCCCTTTTTCTGACTGTGTTGGATGCAGAATTGTGATTGACAGCGTGCATCCCGCTAGCCTACGATTCGATTTGTTTCATTAAGAACATTCTTTCACCTTGGAGAACTCCTGCTTGATGCCAAATCCAATCCTGGGGGTTTTCCTGCACTGGCTCGGCGGCTTGGCCTCGGCTAGCTTTTATGTCCCATTTCGCAGAGTGCGAGGGTGGTCGTGGGAAACGTATTGGCTGGTGGGCGGAGTGGTGAGCTGGATTCTCGCCCCTTGGCTGATTGCCAGCACGCTGACGCCCCATCTTGGCCTCGTACTGACGCAGACTTCAGCATCCACTTTGAGCTGGATTTTTCTCTTCGGCATTCTCTGGGGATTTGGCGGACTGACCTTTGGGCTGACGATGCGTTATCTGGGATTGGGACTGGGGATGGCCGTCGCGCTGGGTTATACGGCAGTCTTTGGCACTTTGCTCCCGCCGCTCGTTCGCGGAGAGTTTGGCGCTCTTCTTACGCAACAGTCCGGTCAGATCATCCTGGCGGGTGTGGCCATCTGCGCGCTGGGCATTGTGATCGCAGGTGCTGCCGGCGTCTCCAAGGAACGTGAGCTGACCGTCGAACAGCAGCGCGCGGGCATTCCCGAGTTTGATCTCAAACGTGGACTTGCCGTTGCCACATTCAGCGGCATTCTCAGCGCTTGCTTCGCCTTTGGACTGGCTGCGGGCGATCCGATGAAAGCGCTTGCTTTGGCAAATGGTTCTGCGCCCGTCTGGCAAGGGCTGCCCGTGTTGATCGTCCTGCTCGCCGGAGGCTTTGTCACCAATGCGATTTGGTGCGTCATCATGCATCTTCGCCACCGTAGCACCGGCGAATATCTGCATATCCCCGCTTCCAGCAGCGGCAGTCTGCCTTGGAATTACATCTTTTCCGCGCTCGCCGGCTTCACCTGGTATCTGCAATTCTTCTTCTACACCATGGGCGAATCGCAGATGGGCAAGCGCTATGGCTTCTCAAGCTGGACACTGCATATGGCCAGCATCATCGTCTTCAGTACGCTGTGGGGCATCGCACTCCACGAATGGCGCGGTGTCGGCGTACGCACCAGAGTTCTGGTTGGGCTGACCCTTCTGGTCCTGGTTGGATCGACGTTGATTGTGGGATATGGAAATCTGCTGGCGGTAGGCGTGCACAGCGCCAGATGAAGAGGGATACAAATGAGTGAACTCAAAAAGCAAATGACTCGCGCCATGACAGCTCTGGATAGTTTTCAGATCGAGATTCCGTCCTGGGGATTCTCCAACACCGGCACGCGCTTTGGAAAATTTGTCCAGCACGGTGCTGCCACCTGCATTGCGGAAAAATTCGCCGATGCCGCGGAAGTGCATCGGCTGACCGCTGCTACGCCGACCATGGCTTTGCACGTATTGTGGGACCTGCCCAACGGCCTTGCCGACACAGATCCAATTGCAGCCTTGAGCCAAAGCACAGGAATTCGCGCCGGCTCCATCAATCCAAATCTCTTTCAGGATCAGCGCTTCAAGCACGGTTCGCTTTGTCATGCTTCCGCAGAGGTGCGCAGTGTAGCCATGGATCACATGGCGGAATCCGTTCACATTGCGCAGCAACTTGGCTGTCGCGACATCTCGCTCTGGCTCCCGGATGGCTCCAATTATCCCGGCACACAGTCCATGCGTCGACGAATTGCCTGGCTGCAACAGGCACTCTTTGAAACACACAAACTCCTCACACCGCAGCAGAGGCTGCTGATCGAATATAAGCCCTTTGAGCCGGCTTTTTATCACACCGATATCGCTGACTGGGGCATGGCGCTGCTGCTTGCCCGCAGTGCCGGTCCGCAGGCTCGCGTGCTGGTGGACACCGGACATCATTATGCCGCGCAGAATATCGAGCAGATTGTCGCCTGGCTGCTGCATACCGACATGCTGGGCGGTTTCCACTTCAATGATCGACGCTTTGCCGATGACGATCTCACACTAGGATCAATCGATCCTTATCAGGTTTTTCGCATCTTTGCTGAAATTCAACAGGCTTCCTCCGCAGAGTTGAGCAACATCGCGTTTATGGTTGACCAGAGTCATAATCTGAAGCCAAAGATCGAGGCCATGGTTCAAACAGTCGTCACCGCGCAGGAGTTGTGGCTCAAGGCCGCAATCCTCGACCGCGCGCACTTGGCCGAATTGCAGGATCAATGTGATCTGGTTGCGGCTGAAGAGCTTTTCCGAAGTGCATTTTTTGCCGACGTCAAACCGCTTTTGCAAGCCTGGCGAGAGGAACGAGGACTGCCCGCCGATCCCCTGCAAGAGCTACGCCGATCTGGATACATGGAGCGTATCGCAAAGGAACGCTCTCACAAGCAAGCAGGAATGGGGAGCTACGCATGAAGTCTATCGTTGCCGTGTATTCAAAGCCTGGGTCAGCCGGATTTTTCCACGTCTGCATCCGCCATGCAGGATCGGTCATGCAGCTCGCTGTCGCGGCTATGCTGCTCTTCTCTGCGGCCCGTGGCCTTATCGCCGCCACCGTCGCGCCCAAGGCTGACTTCCACGGTTTGACCACCCTGCTCAAGACTGATGACCTGGCCAATCCCCTCGGCATCGACGATCCCACCCCGCGCTTTTCCTGGCAGATGCGCGATAGTCGCATCGGCGCGCGGCAAACCGCGTATGAGATTCAGGTGGCGGATAGCGAGACCACTTTGCTGGCAGGCAAGGCCGACGTCTGGGACTCCGGCCGCATCGCTTCCGCGCAATCCGTTGGGGTGCAATACGGCGGTCCGGCACTCAAGCCCATGACGCGCTACTGGTGGCGTGTGCGGGTGTGGGGCAAGGATGGAGAGGCTTTTTTGCCCAGCAGTGCAAGCTGGTGGGAGACAGGATTGATGAATCCCGTAGAAGCCGCTCAGCAGCAGGGCGCTCAATGGATCGGCTGGCAGACCGCAGAAGAGAATGCGCTGCGCGAAGCGAACGCGCGTTGGGTTACCACGCCGGAGGCAAGCGTAACCATTCCCGCTGGCACAACGACCGAAAACCTGGACTATCGACTTCAATTTACCCTCAGCCATTCCGTGAAGCAGGCGGTGCTATTTGTCACCGGCGAAGACGTAGCTTCCGCTTGGATCAACGGGAAATCCGTCGCAAAGGGTGCGAGTATGCCGCCGTGGCATCAGTTCCCCTGGAGAAAATATCTTCGCATCGATGTCACCCAGGCGTTGCATGACGGAAACAATCTGCTGGCCATCGAGACAACGCATTTTCTTGGTCATCCATCGACCACCGAGTCGCCGACGCCCATGAGCGCAACTCTTCTGGTGACCGGGGCAGATGGCAAGAGGACCAGCTTCGCAACCGGAGATCGTTCCGATTCTCAAAGTAACCATTGGATGGTTGCAGTGGCACAGGATCAACCTTCGCGAGACAGCAGTTGGACCATCGCGTCGAATGCACAACCCGCTGATGTCTGGAAGCCTGTGGTGGATTTTGCAACTACCGCTACGGCAAGATCCATGGAAGAGCCGCTCAGCAAACCCTGGCCCGCTGAGAGCGTCAAAGCGTTGCGTCAGACCTTTGCCATTCACAAGCCCATTGCCTCCGCTCGCTTGTATGTCACCTCACTCGGTGCCTATCAGATTTGGGTCAACGGTCATCGTGCCGGCAACGCCGTGCTGGCTCCCGGATGGTCCGACTACCGACTGCGCCTCATCTATCAAACCTATGACGTAACGCACAGCCTGACTCAGGGCAGGAATGCTGTTGCTGCGGAGTTGGCTCCCGGCTGGTACTCGACCCCGCTCCAGTGGTTTCAGCAGCCCAACGTCTATGGCCTGACGCCACCTTCGTTGGTCGCCATGCTCCACATTGCATACGCCGATGGCAGCGATGACTGGGTTGTCACCGATGGTCAGTGGCAGGCGACGCAATCGCCCATTCTCAAAGCAGAAATCTATGACGGCGAGACGCAGGATGCACGGATGGAGATGCCCGGATGGCAGACCGCAACCTTTGCTGCAACAGATTGGAAGCCGGTGGAAGTTCGCCAACCCACACTGCAAAACACACGCGTCTATGCACAGGATTTTGAACCGATTCGCATGGAGCGCCTGCTGCGAGCCAAGTCAGTGAGCGAACCCAGCCCCGGTGTCTTCATCTACGACTTCGGACAGAACTTTGCCGGCGTGGAACGACTGGCGCTGAGCGGCGCCAGCGGCGCCACAGTTCGAGTGCGCACCGGCGAGATAGTGAATGCCGACGGCACCCTTTACACCGACAATCTGCGCACTGCAAAATCGACCGACACCTTCATTCTGAGCGGCAAAGGAACCGAGCAGTTCCAACCGCAATTCACCTTTCATGGCTTTCGATACATCGAAGTGACCGGGCTGAGCCAGAAACTGCCGTTGGATGCTGTTCTCGGCGTCGTACTCCATACAGATGCTCCCTTTGCCGCGCAATTGACCACCGGAAGCACCATGCTGAATCAGCTTTGGAGCAACATTCTGTGGGGACAGCGATCGAACTTCGTCGGAGTGCCAACCGACTGTCCGCAGCGGGATGAACGGCTCGGATGGACTGCGGATGCACAGGTCTTCTGGCGCACGGCCAGCTATAACATGACGTTAGCCGCGTTCTCCCGCAAATATGCAGCAGACCTGCGCGGAACGCAGGTGGACAGCGCATCGGGCACCGACGTCGCAGGCGATCTTTACGGCATCTTTGCCCCGGGCGTCACCACGACCTCATCGCAATCCGGCGCTGGCTGGAGCGATGCCGGAATCATCATCCCCTGGACCTCCTGGCTGCAAACCGGCGACACAACCATCCTCCAGCAGAACTGGGCCGCCATGACGCGGTACGTCGATGCCGTTGAGCGCACCAACCCGGATCATCTTTGGCGCAACCATGCGGGAATTCATTTCGGCGACTGGCTTTCGCCGACAGGCCCGACCAAGTTCACGCTGGTGGCAACAGCCTACTGGGCCTATGATGTCACGCGGATGCAGCAGATGGCGCACGCGCTCGGCAAGACAGCCGAAGAGCAACATTATGCTGCGCTCTTCCAGCAGATTCAGAAGGCTTATCAAACAGCGTTTGTACAACCCGACGGCTTTGTCGCTGGTGCCAGCACGCACGGCTCGGGCATGGCGGTGAACAATCCCAATCTGCTGGCGAACAGCCAGGATACCCAGACCGGGTATGTCCTGACGCTGGCCATGAACATGGTTCCCTCTGCGATGCGGGCGCGCGTGGCCGATCATCTGGTGGCCAGGATTCACGCCAATCATGACCTGCTTGGAACCGGATTTCTTGGAACGCCTTATCTGCTGGCTGTGCTGACCGAAACCGGCCACGCCGATCTTGCTTATCGCCTGTTGCTCAACACGCAGTACCCATCCTGGGGATATCTTGTCGATCACGGCGCAACCACCATGTGGGAACGCTGGAACGGCGACCAGATGAAGAGCGACCCCAGCATGAACAGTTACAACCACTATGCCTATGGCGCTGTGGCCGACTGGATCTATCGCTACGCTGCCGGAGTGGATGCAACGCCCAGCGATCCTGGATTTCATACCGTCCTGCTGCATCCCACTTTTTCTGCTCGCGTCGGTCAAGTCGATCTCCGCTATCCGTCGCCCTACGGTGAAATTCACTCCCAGTGGAACGTCACCGAAGGCAAGGCATACTGGTCGATCACGCTGCCTGCCAACTGCACCGGAGCACTGAAATTGACCGAAGCCCAGGCAACCCACTATCGCTTCAACGGCAAAACACTGGACGCTGCTGCTCAATCGTCTCAAGGCATCACGACGAATCTCCTGCCTGACGGTCAACGCGTCTACACATTAAGCGCCGGCAACTATGCGTTTGTCGTGGATTCAGTGCCATAGCGCTTGTACGCAATCGCTATGGAAGTCGTAGTGCCGCATCATCGTGCGCGTCATCATCGTGCGCGCCGACGCAGCGCGAAGTGGGAACCCATCGAATAGCCAATCATGGCCACTGTCGGCCACGTTCCCAGCAACCTTCCCTGACCGTCGATCAAGCCGCTGTCCTGGGTAAAGCTGAGGAATGTCAGAATCAGTTTTTGCGAAGCATCGCAGTGGTTGCACGCATTCGGTCCTGTAGGCAGATCCAGCACCCACAGCGTGACGCTCATAAACCAGATCACACCCACCAGCCAGATCACCGGAGCCATTTCATTCGGCTTGAAGCGGGCAATCACATTGCCGAACAGAAACGGAACCGAAAACGAAAGCGCCGTGGTGATGGGCACGGGCATAAAACCCGGGTGAAACAGAGAGATGAGGATAAACATGGCCATCCAGCAGCCAACGGCTATAAGGCTGTGAACCAGCACCCAGAATGCCTGATTGGGAATATCGGCAATCGTCTCGGGCGCAACCTGAACAACGGGATCCTCGTCCTCATCTTCCATCGTCGGAAGCGCTTCTTCCCGTATCATCCCGCTCACTCCCCAAGCGGCGAATTGCACCATGCCGCTCAGGATGAGTGTACGGGAACATGACGACCGAGGAAAGTAGAAAATCCGCCTATCTTCGGACAGCAATCGACGGCCCGCCGCGCAAATATTCGCGACTCTCCCACGCTCGCAAGACGCATCGCTGCTCCAGCGCCTAAAATATCAGCATGTTACTCGATGGTGTCTTTGCGGCGGCGACCACGCCCTTTGCTTTCGATGAGCGCCTTTATCTGCGCAAACTGGAACATAACATCGCGCGTTACTCGCGCACTCTGCTCGCTGGCATGGTCATTCTTGGCTCCACCGGAGAGGCCGTAGCTCTCACCGATGAGGAGTCGCGCACCGTACTGCGCGTCGCCGCGGAGACCGCAGCGCCGGACAAAGTTCTGATCGCCGGAGTCGGACGAGAGAGCGTCTCGGCCACTATGGAGCTTGCCGAATACGCGGCAAAGATGAGCTTTGATGCCGTGCTTATCCGCAATCCCGCTTACTATCGTCCCCAGCTCACAGCTGCCGCACAGCTTCATTTCTTCCGCACGGTTGCGGATCGTTCCCCCCTGCCTGTACTGCTGTATTCGATCCCGCGCTTTACGGAGTTTGAGATTCCCCTGGAGGTGGTCAGCGAGCTGTCCGCCCACCCCAACATCTGGGGCATCAAGGACTCCAGCGGCAGCGTCGAGCGCATCCGTTCGCTGGTGCAGGCCACGCGCCTGGCGCCGCGTCGCACCGTCACCGTGACCACAATCTTCGAAGCCGTCACCGCGCGCATGATGCGTCCACAGCCTGCCGAGATCGGTGCGCTCGTCTCCGCCGACCAACTGGCCGGAGGCTTGGCCGTGGCAGCTCCTGCCATGACCGCGCCCGCTCTCAAGACCCGCACACGCGAGGTCGGCTTCCAGGTACTCACCGGCTCTGTCGGCAACCTGAAGGAGTCTCTCGACGCTGGAGCTTCGGGCGCGGTGCTGGCCTTTGCCGCCTGCGCTCCGCAAGCCTGTCAGGAGATTTATTCCGCCTGGAAAGAGCACGACGAAGCGCTTGCCGTGGCCCGGCAGCAGCGCATGGCAGAAGCCGCCGCAGTGATCGGCAATCGGCTCGGTGTCGCCGGCATCAAATACGCCTGCGACTGGAATGGCTACTACGGTGGACAGCCTCGTTCGCCGCTGCTCCCGCTCAACGCGGACTCGCGCGCCGAAATTGAGCGACTGCTGGTCACCCTTCGCAACTGATCGCGATGCGCCAATACGACGTGGCCGAGATTTTCCCATTATGAACAAATCCAGCCATTCGTTCTTTGCTTCGGTGGCATCCCTATTGCAATGCGGGAATTCCCGAAGATCCGCCCGGCACGATCTACCCGTGAATCGCTATAATCTTGGGTGAGGCGAAAGTATTGTTGGAACCCTGCACGAACTTCGGCAATCTTTCCAGGAAAAATTCAAAGTGAAGGGAATCCCGCCACATGGCGACAGGAGACCTTGCTCTGGGTCATGAGCAGAGCAAATCAGCAGTTGTGGACGCGCGCGCTCGCGTCGTGAATGATTTCAGCATCCAGGTAGCCACCGTCAATGGATCCGGTTCGCAATCCGCGAACAGCGTCCTGCTGAAGAGCATCTTTGACATGGGCGTCCCGGTGAGCGGCAAGAATCTCTTTCCCTCCAACATCGCCGGACTACCCACCTGGTACACCATCCGCGCCAGCAAAGACGGCTATGTGGCGCGACGCAAGCGAATCGACGTGCTGATCGCAATGAACGCGGAGACAGCGCGCGAGGATATTCTTGGACTCCATCCCGGCTCTGCGGCCATCTACGACGAGGCGCTCAACCTGCGTCAATATCGCGACGATGTCGTCTGCTACCCGGTGCCTTTCGACAAGATCACCGCTGCCGTTTGTCCTGAGGCCAAGCTGCGCAAGCTGGTGAGGAACATGGTCTACGTCGGCGTTGCCGCACACCTGCTCCAGATCGACATGGCCAGCGTGGAAGCAGCGCTGCACAAGCAGTTCGCCAAGAAACAGAAGGCGATGGACCTGAACATGGGCGCGGTGCGCGCAGGGGCGGAATACGCCGCTGAACACTTGCCCAAGCAGGATCCATTCCTCATTGAGCGCATGAATGCGACGGCAGGCAAGATCATCATCGACGGCAACTCGGCCGCGGCGCTTGGCGCAGTCTTCGCCGGCGTCACCGTGGTCGCGTGGTATCCCATCACACCGTCCACCTCGACCATTGAAGCCACCATCGATTACCTGAAAAAATTCCGCATCAACGCCGAGGGCAAGGCGACCTTTGCCGTGGTTCAGGCGGAAGACGAACTGGCCGCGATCGGCATGGTGCTCGGCGCGGGATGGGCAGGCGCGCGATCCATGACAGCCACCTCCGGTCCTGGCATCTCGCTCATGGCCGAGTTCAGCGGCCTGGGCTACTTCGCGGAGATTCCGGGCGTCATCTTTGACGTGCAGCGCACCGGGCCCTCCACAGGAATGCCGACGCGCACCTCGCAGGCCGATCTGCTTTCGACTGCCTTCCTTTCGCACGGCGATACCAAGCATGTGATCCTGCTGCCCGGCTCCGTAAAAGAGTGCTTCGAGTTTGGCTATGCGGCTTTTGACCTGGCCGAGCGGCTCCAGACTCCGGTTTTCGTCCTCTCCGATCTCGACCTGGGCATGAACAACTGGATGTCCGATCCCTTTGACTACCCATCGAAGCCGCTGGATCGCGGCAAGGTGCTCACGGCAGAAGACCTGAATCGGCTGGGCGGCTTCGCCCGCTACGCCGACGTGGACGGCGACGGCATCGGCTATCGTACCCTGCCCGGCACCGACCACCCCAAGGCGGCTTACTTCACACGCGGCTCCGGCCACAACAGCAAGGCTGCCTATACCGAAAAGCCCGACGAGTACGTCGAGGTCATGGAGCGGCTGGCGCGCAAGTTCAAGACCGCGCAAACGCTGGTTCCCGCGCCTGTTCTGGAGCGCAGCACCGGCGCAAAAATCGGCGTCATCGCCTTCGGCACCTCCGATTTTGCGGTGAACGAAGCGCTTGACGAGCTGAAAAAGCAACACAAGCTCGATGTCGATTACCTGCGCGTCCGTGCCTATCCGTTCAACGATGCGGTCCACGAATTCGTCGCCTCGCATCAGCGCATCTACGTCGTCGAGCAGAACCGCGATGCACAGCTCGCCAGCCTGCTCAAGCTGGACCTGGCCGCCGATCAGGCCGTCAAGCTGCGCAGCATTCTTCACTACAACGGACTGCCCATCGATGCCGAAAGCATCCTCAGCGAACTGGCCGTCAAGGAGGGTCTCTAATTTATGGCAACTGCAACCGCCACTCCCACAGGCACTCCCGGGCCCAAGGTGAACCGGATCGGTCTTCCGGTCATTGAATATCGCGGCGGCAAAACCACACTCTGCGCCGGCTGCGGACACAACGCTATCTCCGAGCGCATCGTCGATGCGCTCTTTGAGATGGGCGTCCAGCCGGAGCGCGTCATGAAGCTCTCCGGCATCGGCTGCTCGTCGAAAAGCCCGGCCTACTTCCTCAGCCGCGCCCACAGCTTCAACAGTGTCCACGGGCGTATGCCCTCCGTAGCCACCGGCGCAGTACTGGCCAACCACACCATGATGGCGCTCGGCGTCTCCGGCGACGGCGACACAGCCTCAATCGGCATGGGCCAGTTCGTTCACATGATGCGCCGCAACCTGCCGATGATCTACATCATCGAAGACAACGGCGTGTACGGCCTGACCAAGGGCCAGTTCTCGGCCACGGCCGACATCGGCTCCAAACTCAAGACCGGCGTCATCAACGACCTGCCGCCGATCGACACCTGTGCCATGGCCATCCAGCTTGGCGCCACCTTCGTGGGCCGCTCGTTCTCCGGCGACAAGAAGCAGCTCCTGGCCATGCTCAAGGCCGCCATCGCCCACAAGGGCACGGTCATGCTGGACGTCATCAGCCCCTGCGTCACCTTCAACGATCACGAAGGCTCGACCAAGAGCTACAAGTTCATGCAGGAGCACGATGAGCCGATCAACGAACTTGGCTTCGTACCCAGCTTCGAGGAGATCGATGTCGAGTACGACGCGGGCACAACGACGGACGTCAAGATGCACGACGGTTCCAGCCTGCGCCTGCGCAAGCTGCGCGAGGACTTCGACCCCACCAACAAGGTCGCCTCTGTGCACACGCTGATGGAGGCACATGAAAACGGCGAAGTGCTGACGGGTGTCTTCTACGTGGAGCCGGAAAAGCCCAGCTTCATCGACCTGCTCAACCTCGTCGATCAGCCCCTCGGCTCGCAGCCGGAGTCAGCCACCAAACCCTCCGCCGAAGTCCTGCAAAAGGTCATGGCCAGCCTCCAGTAGCGCTTGCCGAGTTTCCTTAGCCCCTGCGGCCACGCTCTCTCGCGTGGCCGCTTTCATTTTCAGTGACCGGCTTCTCCATGCATCTCCCAAATCACCTGTGCCATCGCCTCCACCGCGGATTCAGTCTCGACCGCGGTCACGGAAGCGGTCTGGTCCGTAGCCAGTCGAGGCAGCCGAGTCATCACGACCCGCGTGGGAGCAAGCTGCGCATTGATATCGGCGCACAGCACTTCGCCAGCAGCTTTGGCCATCGAGTACTCCGTCATTCCCTGTGGCCTATCGCTTACAAATACGGACGAGGGATAGTAGACACTCACCGCAGGATTTCTCTGCCGAGTTGCCTGGACTAAAGTCCAGAATCCATCGACGTAGACAGTCAGAAACTGCTGCAACCGCTCCGGCTGATAGACGCGCGCCTGCGGACGAAAGATCGATGGTGTCGCAAAGTAGTAGAGATGCGTCGGAGCCTCCGCCATCTGCTCCAGCAGCAGTCCTGGTTCGCTTGTCGCATCCCAGTGCAACACGCTGCACCGCCCCCGGCCATCGCCAATCTCTTTTGCCACCTGTTCCGCGTCGTCCCTGCCATTGCGATAGGTGATCCATATCTCCGCACCACCGGTCGCCAGCAGCTTTGCCGTCAGCTCGCCCAGCCCGCGCGAACCACCCACAATCAGCGCTCGCACTCCGGCAAAGACGTCAGCCGGAAACCGTCCGCGCAGCGCCTCCATGCTGGGCTGCATCACCGGCGGCGTCCGTAAAAATGCTTCCACTCGGCCCGTCCAGCCGCCGCCTTCGATCTCCATGCTCACCGTGCGAAATCGCTCATCCGTTTCCACGACGCTGGAGCGCAAGACTCCCAAGACTCCACGCGACACTGCCAGCGGAGCAGCTTCCACGCTCAGCTCTCCATAGATCGAATGCAGCCCCGGACAAACCATCCCTACCAGAGTCGAGGTAGTTGCCAGCGAGGCCATCCGGATGGCTCCCATGCCTCGCGCGGCGGCTGGATAAAGCGCTGCAATTTCGTCTGCGGCAGGTATCGGAATCACGTCCGTGCGGCCCATCAGTCCTGTCAGGCTCAGTTCCAACGGAATCACAGGAGCAGTCAAATTGGCTGCGGAAACACTTTCAGGCCGGCCTTCTGCCTGTTCATCAGGACAGCTTTCGCTCGCTTCAACATCAGCGAAGCTAACGGAGAATTTGCATCGCACTCCACCATCCACGCTCACTGTCCATCGCGCAGTGTTGGCTTTGATCGAGACCAACTCCACCGCAGCCTGCTCGCCCACCAGAACAAACTTCTGGAACTGTGCGCGTATACGCGATACGTTGCGTAAATCCGGATGCTCGTTCAGCAAAGCGTTGAGTGACCACAACAGCAGATGCATCCCGTGCACCACCGGTGCGCCTGCCTGCGTTCGCCGCGCAGCCAGTGCATCCATGTGCATGGGATTTCGATCCCCGCTCAATCGAGCAAATACATCCTGATCTTCCGCGGAAAAAATCCGCTCCGCCATCTTCATAGGTCTATCCTTTCGCGACCATGATCAGAACACCTTATAGACAATTCCAGGCGCGGGCGAATTCAGCAGCAGTGTGATGAAGATCGCAGCCGTACCCAGTGCCGAAGCATAGACCACGCGCGCATACCGCGTTGTCAAAATCGGCTCGCCCATCACCCGCAGCGCGAGCAGACCGCTGCGCATCCACTCCCAAACTCCAAGCAGGACGGATGAGGCAAGCCAGATTGCCGCCCAGATCGCCATCCATTGGCCCACAGCCAACGACGACTCAATGGAGCGAATGCCAGCCCAATCGGACCAGAACCACAGCAGCGTGAAGGCGAACCAGCTGAAGGTCAGCCCGCGCGCCAGCGTCCGATAGAGCGCATGCGCCGCCAGCGCTTTATATCGCTTCCTGCCCAGCGCCTGCGCCATCACCACCTGCCACAGCTTGTTCACAGATACGCCGCCGCCCTGCAGCAGGCCATAAAACAGAAACTCCGATGTGCGTCCATGCCACAGCCCCACCAGAAAGAAGGTGACAAAGAACGCCAGCACCGCCAGATACGGTTGCAGGCTGATCGACTCCACGCGCCGCACCAGTGCCAGCATCAGCGGGTTGTAGACATAATCCTTGAACCACGTCGAAAGCGTGATGTGCCACCGGCTCCAGAAGTCGATGAACGAGGTCGCGGAAAACGGCCGGTCAAAGTTCTCCGGCAGCCGCAGCCGCATCAGCCGCGCCAGCGCAATCACCACGTCGATGTAGCCGGAGAAATTGCAGTAGAGAAACAGCGGATACACCGCCATCAGCGTGAATCCCGACTCCAGCCGCTGCTGCGCCGAGGCCGGATGCGTCAGGTACAGCAGCGCGTCCTGGCGCAGAATGTCAAAGAACATCGCCAGCACGTTCACCTTGAAGAATCCGCGCACCAGCCGCTCCAGTTGCAGCCCCACCGTCGCCACGTCCAGCTCCACCGGCACTGCGGCAAACTGATCCCGCGCAAACTCCTCGTAGCGCTGGATCGGCCCGGAGATGAACGTTGTGAAATTCAGCGTATAGAGCAGATACTCGAAGACGCCGATGCGCGAGGCCATCTCGCCGCCGTCGCCGCTCTCAATCACCAGATGCATCACACGGAAAAACACATAAGACAGTCCCAGCGTAAAGTAGACCGAGTGCAGCAGGATCGCTTCCGGAAAAAACGTGTACTTCTTCAGCCAGACGTAGGCAACCAGAACCGCCACAATCCCCACCGTCGGCACGCGCAGCCATCCCCGCCTGTGGCACTGGATTGCCAGATACCCCAGCGCCAGAAATCCCACCAGCGGCAGATACGCCAGCGGATTCTTCTCCAGCGCATAGAGAAAATAGAGGCTCGCCACCGTCATCACCGTCGAGCGCCACACGCGCCCGCGATTCAGGTTGATCGCCACCGCGACCGCAAGCCCGAAGAAGAGAAAGGAAAACGACGCTGAATCCATGGTTATTTCCCCACGCGTTGAACACTCTGAGCTTGGTCGAAAGCCTCGAGATCTGGTACCAGGCCGTTTGTGATCTCTTTAGAAATTGCCTGAGCAAGGATTGCGTCCCCATTGGCATCTGGGTGACCATTACTAAAGTAAAAGTTATTTTCCATATGCGGAATTTTTTTAAGGTCGGGGAAAATATCTGCATATATCCCGCCGTGACGAGTAATGACCGAACGAACATCATTGTCGATTTTGTAAGGGTCATAGCCCTCTGGCCAGGTACCGGAGCTAAGCATTGCAGCCTGAGCACGCGAAGGAATCAACGTAACAACCAAAGGAACGCCTGCTGCTCTGGATTGCGCAATCATAACAGCAGCCATATCCTCAAACGACTTCATATCTTTCTTCCATGTCAAGCTGGGCGATACTCTGAGATATCCAGACTCTGTATCCGGAAGCTTCAAATAACTCTCTACATATCGGCCCTCATTTTTGTTCAATATATTCTGTAACATAAACCCTGTACCTGTATGAGAAAAGCTTCTTATAAGATGCTCTGAAATGGCCTGTTCGAAAGAAGAAAAAGAACCACTGAACACCTTGATCTTCAGATAGGTTTTCCATCGCTCGACTACGCCCAGATTTTTCCCGCTCCCCCCGATGAGAAACCTGATAGACACAGGATCCAGTGGGGGGACACTGATATCGTAGGGAGTAACTGGCCAAAGGATAATGTTTGGCTTTCTCGCAAGCGCAGTCTGAACATGAGTTGATACAAATTGCGGATACTGCTCCAGCATCCCTTCGTTATACAGATATATCTTGCGACCATCTCTCTCAGAGATATCGATAGGAAGCCTGGCGGCCAGAGCATCCTGCTGCTTCACCCATTGTCCAAATGCGATCGATGTTCCAATCATGACAATTCGATAGGCTCCAGGAAAATTCGACTCGCAGCCGATTCCAGAACGATAACCACAGGTATCGAATTTGTATTCGACAATAGGGACGCCAAAGTCCATCTCGCTCGTCTTGCAATTAGGAATTCCGCTAATTCCTGTATCCGGATGGCTCACATTGAGACAAACACCCACGGCAGATTTTGGTTCACCATAAATCAGCTTAGAAACCTTCTCGGAAGTAAGCGACAGGCAAACAACAGTCAGGATAGCTAACAGCGGCAGAATCATCCAATCCCGCCGCCGAGTAGACTCCCTGGCTTTTTTCCCGGATATCTGTGTCATGTTTACGCGTTCTCCTGCACGTGTTCGGCACCGAGAGTGATGACCTTCATCGGCGCGCGATCGATCTGCGCGCTCGCCACGTCCAGCTTCCACTCCGTCCTGCCGGACTCATCCGCACTCACCTGCTCAAATCCCAGCTTGGCGTAGTGGTCCACCACCAGCTGATTGCGATCCGTCGGCAGATATCGCCCAACGAGCGTATGCACGCCGCGCGCCCGCGCCTGCTCCACGATGTGATTGAGCACCATGTGCTCCACCTTGCGCCCCAGCACGCGACAGCTCATCAGCCACGTGTCCACTTCCCAGATACCCTGCTCGGCTGGTCGGCAGATCACCACGCTGATCATCCCGTTGTCGCCAAAGATATCCGCCAGCCGCACCTGCAACGTGAACACATCCGGGTCCTCTTCGGCGGCCCGCACTTCAGGATCGGTATATCGCCGCGTCGTCAGGTTGTACTGGTTCGACTTGTTGATGAGTTGCACGATGCGCGCGCGTCCCGTCGCGTCAAACGGCTGAAACGTGATCGTCATCTCGAGCGATGCCAGATACGCATCCACGCCGCCCACCTGCTTCTGCAGGCTGATGCGCTTGGCGTTGTCCTGATAGAAGTCGGCGCGCTTCAAGTCTTCGCCTGCAAAGGCAATCGCTTCAAAATACCCCGCCGCCGCCAGCGTCCGCGCATAGCCAGCCGCATCCTCCGGCAACTCCGGCACAGCCACCTGCGGCAGAAGCCTGCGCACCAGCCCGCGCTCCACCGGATTGTCGTCCAAAAACACCAGCGAGTCGATGCCGACGGCCAGTTCATCGGCAATCGCCTGCAGATTCGTCGCCTTGTCATTCCAGTTCGCCTGGAAGACGGCAATATGGTCCAGCTTCAGCAGCATCTCTGGATGCTTCAGAAACGGCTCGCGCGCGACTTCATCGGTATTCTTCGACGAGACCGCCAGTACGATGCCGCGCTTGCGCAGATCAAGCGCCATGCGCTGCACCGCCAGATGCGCCTCACCAATCGCATCGCCCTGCGCCACGCGAATTCCCTCCAACCCATCGTCGCCAATCACGCCGCCCCACACCGTATTGTCCAGGTCCAGCACCAGCACCTTGCGGCTCTTGCCGCGCATCGCCGCCAGCGTGCGAGCCACGTGGTCCGCATACAGCGGAATCACAGCCTCCGCGCAGGGAAACTTGCCCAGGTTCCACAACTGCGGATCGTGCCAGTTGGCCAAGCCTACGGTCTCGGCAATTCCAGCCACATCGAGCAGCACATCGCCCGCCACCAGCACCTGTTCCGCCAGCCCGCGATTGACTTCGCTCAGCAGCCACCGCATCGTGCCCGGCAGTGCTCAATCCAGGCTGCCAAAGATCATCTCCGGCGCGGGCGCAAAGGTCTGGAAGATGCACGCCGCGCCGCAGTTCTTCTGAATGCCCTCGCGCAGCGCCGCCAGATACCCCGCCGCTCCCGTAACCGCATTCGCCGCAGCCACGCTGTCCCCCGGCGTAGGCTTCAGCGGCAGCGCGCGATAGTCCAGCGCAAACAGCACGGCATTCGGCTTCGATGCATTCACACGCGAATCCGGGGTCAGAGCCTCCTGAGCCACCTGGTCATAAGCGGGCTGAATGATCTCAAGCGCCAATCCATGACGCGCGGCACTCGCAACCAGTGCGGGCAAAATGAAATCCATTGTCGCATTGCCGATGACCGCGAGGCGGAATGGCTGCAGCGGCTCAAGATTGGCTCCGCGAGCGACAGCCGCCGAAATCGACTTGGCAAGCCGCGTTAGCTGGTTCATATCCAGCGCGCTGGAGGCAAGCGAGCACAGTGCCGCGCCGCCATCTGCTTCCGACCATGCTTTCACTTGCGAAGAAAAATCCGACGGGGCTTTCGGCAACCATTGAAGCTCGGTATACATTTCCATCAGCATTACTTGTGCAACTCCAGGGAAGGTTTGTCCGCTTGCAGCGGAATCCCGTGAACCATCTCGACTGAGTGCCGCATGCCCGGCTGCACAGGAGAACTCTATATTCGGCTTTGAATCAGCGTCGCCAGATCGCCCACTTTTTCCAGCTTGGCAATCTCCGTGGTGGAGAACTTTACCTTGAACGTTTTTTCGATCGTGATAATCAGCCGAATGTGCGCAAGACTATCCCAGCCATCCACATCCTTTGCGCTCAGATCCGGCGTGGCTTCAATCGAATCATCGTCGAATAAATCCTGAAAAATCTCTGTCAGCTTGTCATAAATCGCAGCTTGTTCCAATTGAATCTCCTCGACAATTATCGATTCACTGTTGGCTGTCTACACTTCAGGTTTACGTTCGCACAAGTCGAGCGTAAGCGTAACGAAGTCGCCGATGATTTTTAAACAGGTTACCAGACGCGCAAAGACGCATCTATGGAATGTTCTTGAAATTTCACGCCCGGCAAGCAACGAGATCCGCCGAATCAGAGATCGTCAAAGCGAAGAAATCCTGCACACCGAATATCCACCGCTCTCATACGGACAATCCATCCCTTTGGGCGCAACGCCGTGGATCACCGTCCAGCTCACCTGCGGATACTCGACTCGAAGACGCCGAAAATCCGCTGTCTGAAAGTGGTTCAGTCCCTGCGTCGCATCGCTCATCTGCTTCCACTCAGTAGCCAGATCAGGAAAAAGCGAAACTACGCCACTGTCTTTGTAGTAGTCCGCCAGCGACGAGCGTTCGGCAATGGCGCGAAATCCATGCACATCTGTCGGAGGATCTTTGAAATATCGCGCATCCACGGCGAAGACCGCATCCTCTGGCGTATTCCTGCGAATCCATCGCAGCGTATTCAGCCAAGGATTCGTCGTCGACATACCCGGCAGCTCAATATGCGGACTGTTCGGATATGTCGCTCTTGCCGTCGCATACATGCCTGCTGCAAGTGGCAGGACCACTGCAACGGTCACCCACGCGCGACGCTCAGCCAGATATTCGCCCAGCACTCCGGCAAAAAGCAGCACAAAAACGATCGTGATCAGATGAAAGGTTCGCAGCGGCTGCATACGCGCAAACATATCAAACGATGGCGAACTTGCCAGCACAATGGCAGCAGCAATCGAAATAAGTCCAAAAGGCAGCATCAGGAAGCTGAGCTGTTCAAAGGCAGGTCGCGTGCCGCGAAGTTTGCCGCGCCAAAAAAATGCCAGAATCGCAAGCGGAGCCAGCATACCCAACCAGTGATACCAGGTCCAATTGTAAAGAAAAAAATAATCACGCGAAAACAGTGCTTCCCGATACGCACCCGTTGCCGGAGCGAGGTGAAATCCATCCGGCAACAGAAACACTCCAGCCGCCAGCGCCGGCACAGCAGGCTGCTCCACGGATCGCTGCGCACGCACTTGAAACCACTGCAACACTGCCAGAAATGCAAGATAGGCGGCCATCTGCGGATGCACAGAACCCACCATCAGCACAAGCACGACGGCGCGCACATATCGCCGCTCCAGCAGCGCAGCCAGCGCAAACAACGTGAGCGGCGTAGACAGCGAGCGCGCCGTCAGATAAGGATCCATCAACAGAAGCCCCGTATTGGTCGCAGGCATCGCCATCACGGCGCTCATCACCAGCAACGCCGTCCACCGCGCGCGCTCGGATTCAAAGCAGACAGAAACAAGCTGCCAGCAGGCGACCAGCATCGCAAACAGCGTTGCCAAGTACCAGACAAAAATCGTCCAATCCATCGACAGATGCGTTACTCGCGCCGTCACAGCAAGCAGTGGACTGAACAGCGAAAGATGCGCGTGCGAAAGGAAGAACTCACGACCGAAAGGGTAGAGCAGGGGATTCAGCAGGTTTTTCGCCGCAGGAATATAAATCTCCGCGTCCTCCACGCCGAGGTGATAGCCCTGGATCAGAAGTGCGGCAACGGTCAAGCCCAAGAGGCGCAACAGCGGCAAGCGCTTTGATTCTCTCACTGCACCTCCTCCAGCATCTGCGCAATCGACTTGCTGTGCTGCTTGAGCTGGAGTGGGGGGAAGTCGAAAAACGGCCTGCGATACAATCCGGAACGAGCTGCCACACAATCCATCGTCGTACGCAGCACACCCAGTCCATACACGATGCTGCGTCGGAGATTGATCGACGAAGCCTCAGGAAAATAGCGCGTCGGGCACGAGACTTCTCCGATGCGCGCACCCAGATAAATGCACTGCGCCAGCAACTGGTTGTCAAACACAAAATCTTCCGAGTTTGCTTCGAGCGGAAGCGACAAAAGCAACTCGCGGCTGTAGGCACGATAGCCCGTGTGATACTCCGACAATTTGGCGCCAAGAGCCAGATTCTGAACCAGCGTCAACACTCGATTCGATACATATTTGTGTCGTGGCATTCCGCCGGATAAAGCGCCGCCACCCAGAATGCGCGAGGCAAGCACGATGTCATAAAGCCCGTTGGCGATCATCGTCGCCATCGGCTCCACCAGCAACGGCGAATACTGGTAATCCGGATGCACCATCACCACAATGTCAGCGCCCGCAGCCAGCGCAGCTCGATAGCAGGTCTTCTGGTTGCCGCCGTAACCGCGATTCTTTTCGTGACGATGAACCTGCAACCCAAGCCGCGCTGCAAGCGCAGCCGTTGCATCCGTGCTGTGATCATCCACAAGAATGCAGTCATCCACAGAAGCTGGAATCTCCTGAATGGTCCGCTTCAGCGTCTTTTCCGCGTTGTAAGCCGGAAGTACGACGATGACTTTTTTCTGATTTATCATTGCTACTCGAAAACCCTTCGTTACCGCATCTCTATTCATGATACCGACGATGAAGCCATCCCGATACCTGCACAAGCGAAAAGCTTCAATTTTTTGTGTGGTCAACGAACTTTCACATGAATTGGAAGTACTTATCCCTGCAAAATGAAGCTCATATGAAGCTTTTTCACTTCAACTCGCTGACACTTTTCCTTGGACTACGGAATCCGGCATACCGTGAGCAAGCGATTGTGCCATCGACAATCCAGCCACGAAGACGCAGGATAGTTCACCAGTACCCAATTCACTCCGAACTCTTGTTTCAGCCGCTCGAATTGAGCCGCTGAAAAACCATTCAGCCCAAGTTGTGCGTCACGCTGTCGCCGCCAGGCATCGGCTAACTCCGGCACTTGTGTGCAAACCGCAGCATCCTTCACGGCATCCGCCAGCACACTCCGCTCAGCCAGCGGACGAAAGTTGTGATAATCCTCGCCCGTCGCTTTCAGATACCAGGGATCGATGGCAAAATACGCGTTGTCAGGCGTGTGTTCTCGAATCCACATAAATGCCTGCAGCCAGGGATTCGAGCTACCCATCCCAGGCCACTCTACCGGCACCGTGTCAGCAAAAATCGCGCGCTGCGAAACAAACATCCCGCCATAGATCAGCAGCAGATATCCGGCCCAGCGCAGACGACTCGCGCGCAGCACATACTCCCCCAGCAATGCGCCAGCCAGCAGCGCCATGAAGAGATACACCAGGTGCAGATATCGCATCGGCTGCAAGGGAATCAAGCGGATCAAGGCTGGCGGCGCTGTCATGCCAATCGCAATCCACTGCTGCACAACGGAGTAGGCCACCACGGCAGCGGCAAACCGTGCCAGCAAGCGATTCCCTCGCAGTGCTGCCCACTGCGCCAGCAACCAGAAAAGCAGCATCGGAGCCAGTGCACCCAGCCACTCATACCAATGCCACTGAAACGGAAAATAGTACGTGCGCGTATGCAGCGCCGCACGCCACGCCGGAGTCGGCGGCTCAAAGATCCACCCCAAAGGCAGTGCGGCAATCGCTGCCCGCTGCGACCACGCAGCACCCGTCACCCAATCCAGCTTGCCTCGCTGCGCCAGCCACAGAAAAAAACAGAAACTGATACCCATGGCACCCATGATCGGGTGAAACAAAAACGCACCCAGCAGAAATAGCGCGGCGCAACGGACGCGCTCGTTGAGCAGGCACGTAACCGCCAGCAGAATCAGCGTCGTCGACAACGCGCGCGGATGGAGATGTTGATCGAGAATGTAAAGCGCCGTACCGGAAACCGGCAAAGAAAACATCGCGCCCAGCATCGCCACGCCAGCCCATTCCGCTCGCTCGCTCTGGAACAGATGGCGCAGAATCACACGCGAAGTCGCCAGCAGTACCAGGATCGTCACGCACTGCCAAAACAACTCCGACCAGGCAATGGACATATGCGTCAGGCGTACCCACGCTGCCAGAAAACGATCAAAGATTGTTGCCTGCAACTGCATGGTGAAGAAGCGAAAGTCGTGCGAAAACAACTGCGGATGGACGCGACGCTCCACAGCAGCCAGATAGACGCCATCATCTTCAAAACCAGGATGGTACCCGAGCGCCACAAACGCACATGACGACAACAGCATCAGCCGCGCAGCGGTCGCCAGCGGCCTGCCTGGCGCAAACCATTTCCGCTCATTCTTCACAGAGTCAAGTGTGTTGGCTGGCATCGGTTGAAAGCAACAGTGTCGGCAATCCCAAGGCAGGATTCCTGCGTCATTATAAGCTGAAGGCAGCAGTTCTCTGTCGTGCTCGCGCTACTGCGCCCAGAGTTCTGTTTTGCCCATCGGTACACGATGCAGCTCATGATGCGACTGAAGACAATGCGACAATTGGATCGCTGGCTGGGCATTCCGCTTTGCTTTGTCGCCACGTGGTCCCTGCGCATCGCCCATGGGCTTGGCTTCCGACACAAAGTGTCGAAGCTCTCTTCGCGTCGCGTGCTGTTCCTCGAGCTTTCCGAGATGGGCAGCGCCATCATCGCCGAGCCAGCTCTGCGCCGCGTCCGCCAGCGGCTCGACGCAGAGTTGTTTTTCGTCATCTTTGCGCGCAATGTGGAATCCCTGCTGCTTCTGAAGCTGATCCCCTCCGAGAACATCTTCCTGATCCGCGACGACAATCTCTTCACACTTGCCACGGATTCACTGCGTTTTCTCTTGTGGACGCGCCAACGCAAGATCGACACGATTCTCGACTTTGAACTCTTTTCCCGCTATTCCGCTCTGCTCACAGGATTCAGCGGTGCAGCCATCCGTGTCGGCTTTCATCGCTTTCGCGCCGAAGGCCTGTATCGCGGCTCCATGCTCACGCATCCGGTTGTCTACAACGGGCACACCCACATGGCCAGGAATTTTCTTGCCATGGTCCACGCGCTCACCGCCGATCCGCTGCAATATCCCTTTGCCAAGGTCGCAATTGCCGACCACGAAACGCGCATTACGCCAGCCGTCATCGACACCGAGGAAATCGCCGCCGCACAAGCTCTCCTGCGCAGCGTCTTCGACGGATATGATCCCAATCGCCAGCGCGTCGTCCTGCTCAATCCCAACAGCTCCGAGATGCTGCCCCAGCGCCGATGGCCGCGCGAACACTTCCTGCAATTAGCCCGGCTCGTGGTTGCGGAGTGGGATGACGTGCTGGTCGCCATCACTGGCTCGGCAGCCGAACGCAACGAATCGCTTTGGATGGAGGCCGAGATTGGCCATCCGCGCGTGCGCAGCCTGGCCGGCATGCATACGCTCCGAGGACTGCTTCCGCTCTACTCCATCAGCCACGCGCTGATCACCAATGACAGTGGCCCGGCGCATTTTTCCGCGCTCACATCCATTCGCTCCATCGTTCTCTTTGGCCCGGAGACGCCATCGCTTTACGGCAGCCTTGGCAACACTGAATCGCTCACGCTTGGCCTCGCCTGTTCGCCATGTGTCACAGCCGCCAACCAGAAAAACTCCGCCTGCACCGACGCCGTTTGCATGCGCGCGCTACGCCCGGAGATCGTCCTCGAATCCGTTCGCCGCGCTCTCGAGTCCTGCTTCGAAGACGCAGCTCTAACTCCAGCATTCGATCTGCAATCCGCCGCCGCATCCATGCACATTACAACCCAAGCTGGGCACGGCCCGCTGCACTGATCCGATGCGGCGTCCACTTCGGCTCCCACACCAGCTCCACCTCGACCTTGCTGATCTGCTCGATCGATGCCAGCCGATTGTTCACCTGTTCAAAGATGAGACCGCTGGCCGGGCACTGCGGCGTCGTCAGCGTCATCGTCACCTTCACCCGCTGCCGAGGAAACACGGGCTTCGACTGCTCATCCGGTTCCAGGACAATCGCATAAATCAGCCCCAGATCCACCAGATTCAGCTTCACCTCAGGATCAAAGCAATCTCTCAACGCCAGCAAAATTTCGTCTTCCGTTACATTCTTCATCATGCGCTCACACGCCTTTGCTTCACCCATCCCGCGAACCTCTGCGGCTCGTCTTTTCTCATACACAGGCGCTCAATCAGAACAAAATTAATCATTCCCGCAGCAGCCCCGCTGGCAGATTGCAGGCATACATCAGCGCGATGGAAACAGACATATGCGCCAGAACAGGCCTGCGCAGAGACTGAAATGCTGCTACATACATCGACACAATCAACAGATGAACCAGATTCAGGCTACAACACATTCCATCAAGGATCTTGATCCGCTCTATCCGTAAGATGCGTGACGACCACTTCACTTGAAAATGCGCCGAAACATTTTCTGTTTACCGTTCCATCCACACGTTACGGTACAAAGGGACAAAGAGTCCTCTCCGGGCGCTTTCATCAGAATCGTAGCGTCCACGCAACGTAGACCAGATGGCATCTTGCCATCGGCTTCCGGCATGGACAGAAACCCTGTCTCAACTACGGCGCTCCACCAGATAGCGCGCGACGGCCTTCAATCCTTCCGCTCGTCCGCCAAAGATATCCAGCGCAGCAAAAGCCTCGGCAATCAGTCGATCCGCATCGCGCTGACTTTGCTCCAGCCCAAAGACAGCAGGCCACGTAGCTTTTTCGCTGGTCAGATCCTTGCCCGCCGTCTTGCCCAGTTGCGCAGAATCCTGCGTCACATCCAGAATGTCATCCACAATCTGAAACGCCAGGCCAGCCTTGCGACCAAAGACATCAAGCGCCGCTATCTGGGCCTCATCCCCACTGGCAAACACTCCACCTGCCACCACGCTCACGCGAATCAGCGCTCCGGTCTTCGCGCGATGAATCGCATCCACCAGTTCGGCAGTCGGCTTCTTCTGCTCGCTTTCAATGTCAAGCACCTGTCCGCCAATCATCCCATCCACAGTACCCACGGCCTGCGCCACCAGATGCACAATGCGCACCGTCGCAGCAGGCGGACACGCCAGACCCGCCATCACTTCCCATGCCTGGGTCTGCAACGCGTCTCCAGCCAGAATCGCAATCGCCTCGCCGTAAGCCACATGGCAGGTGGGTTTGCCCCGTCGCAGGTCGTCGTTGTCCAGCGCCGGCAGGTCGTCGTGGATCAGCGAATAGGTATGCAGCATCTCGATCGCCGCACCCATCCGCTCCACTCCTGCGGGAACCGCACCCACCACTGCCGCTGCCGCCTGCATCGCCAGTACAGGGCGCAGCCGTTTGCCGCCAGCAAAGATCGAGTGGCGCATCGCGCTGTGAATGGAGGTCGGCACCACCGTCGCAGCAGGAAGGAGTTGCTCCAGTGCAGCATCGGTAGCTGCAACTCCGTGGCTCAATATGGTTTGCACATCAATCGACATCTGAACCAGTGTAAGACATCTACCCGCCTGCGCTCTCTCGCCTGATCTCGATCCACATCAGCACGCAGGCAAGCAGCGCCATCATGCTCAGCCACCGTCCCACGCGCACATCCGCCGTGTCTGTCCAGCGTATGCCAATCCGATTCATTCCCCGCTCCACCGGCACCACCATCAGCCCATCCGTCCGCTTCGGCAAGTTCTTGATGCTGCGTCCATTCCGCTCAACCTGCCATGCCGGAAAGCGGCGCAACCGGACAATCAGATATCCCGCCTGCGGAGCATTCAGCTCCAGCAGCTTTCGCTTGACGCTCCACTCGGTCGGATACACTCTCACCCTGCACGGGCTTTGCTTCGCATCCCATCTCAACTCACCATCCTCGTCCGCATCTCCCAGCGTTGTCAGCGGATTCGCGACTAGGCACCCCGTCGGCAATCCCTTCGCCAGGTCTGCGTTGTCTGCATCCTTCGGCGCATATTCATCGGTTGGCGGCGAACCATTGCCCTGGAATGCCGCAATTTGTGCAGCCACGTTATCTTCCTCATCGCAGGGCTGATGAAAAACTCCAACGCACACTGCCATCGCCAACAGTAACCAGACAACAACAATCATCCCACGCACCGGGCGCCGAAGGCCGCACAAAGCCTGCGCGGCAAAGATCGCCAGCGCGGGCGTCAGCAACATCGTCAGCCGCCAGGGAAACTGCAGAAACTCCGCCTTCGGCAGCCCGTGCCACACTCCCGCAGAAAACGGAAATTGCAGCGCCAGCACCACAGGCACCAGCAACAGAAGCGGCAACCACCGCGTGCGATGCTTGATCGGCAACTCGCCTCGCAGAAAAAGCCCCAGCGCAGCCACGGCCGTCGCCGCCACCATCAGCACCAGCACCCACGAAGCCTGAAGCAGTACTGCATTGTGCAAGGCCATCTCCACACCCGCAGAACGAGCAAACAGCCAGCTATCCTCAACGCGCATGCCCACATCGCTGGCCGCATGAATATTCACCCAGCGCTGCTCCCACGCCGCAGGAACCAGGTAGAACGCCGCCAGCCCCAGTCCCAACAGGACTGCGATCAGCGCCCGCAACGCAGGCCATGCCGCGCGCTCCGTCCACACCGCCACCAGGGCCACGCCCGCCAGCGCATAACAGACCATTACTCCGGCCGGAGCATTCGTCAACCAGCATCCTGCCACCGCCAGCGCCAGCCCCAGCGTAGACAAATTCACAGCCTGCCCGCGCAGAGTTCCGTCCTGGCCTGCACTGCGCCGCGTCGCCAGCATCAGCGCCAACGGCACCCATATGCTCGCGGCAAGTTCAGCCAGCGCACCACGCTCAAACGCCACAAACAGCCCATATGGAGACGCGATCGCCAACACACCTGCAAGCTGCGCAGCTCCCTTCGAAAGCCACTCCCTGGCCAGCCTGCGCGTCGCCATCCCGTTCAGCAGCAACGCCAGAAAGACAAATACCCAGGCGGCCATCGTCCAGCTCGCCATCGATCGACTGGCACCGTCTGCCCCAAAGATGCTGCCCAGCAGAGCACCCAGCATCCAGGTCAGCGGCGGATAAAAGACAAATCGCGGCTCACCCGCCTGCCATCCCGCGCTTTGCACCCACGCCGGATACACGACTCCCTGTTGCCACGCCCGCGCAGCCTCCATCCAGGAGACAAGGTGAAAATCAAAATCATGTCCACAGGAGACGCTTCCGCGCATTCCGGAAGCTGTAATCCATACCGCTGCCAGCAGCATCCATCGAGCGTCGACGACCCAGGAAAAAGACGCCGCTATCCATCCGGTTAACCTCTCCGATGATTCGCGATGCAATGCCATCACTCCGGCAACAGACGCAGCATATGCGTCGTATGCGCCTGAATCGCCCCCTCGGTAAAGGGCATCGCAAAGGTCGTTCCGCCATACCAGGCTGACCACTGATCGCGAAACCAGGGACTCAGCGCATTGCCGCTTTCACCCAGCACAATATTCTCCGTCGATGCATCCGGATCGCTCCAGTCCATGGTGAAGCGCTGGCTTGGGCCAAAGGATCGCCCAACCTGCTTGATCGTCGTCGTGTCACCGCTTTGCGGCTGCTCGCCGGTGCCCGTCCAACCGCGCACCCCAGGCAGCAGATGCAGCAGCGGATGCTCCAGATCCACCACATGCCAGCGCCCATAACGCCACGCGCTCAGATCACCGGTTGCCCGACCCTCGTCCAGGCCCTTTCGCACCGCCTCAGCCAGCAGCTCGTTCCAATCCTGAAAGCGCGCGGGCAGCCAGGGACTGCGCGCCTGATCGCCGCCATGCATGATGATCTCCTCTTCCGCAAAGTTCGACTCGGACCACTCATAAAGCGCAGCGTCTTTGCCCAGCTTTGGCTTCAGAATCAGCGGCCAGAAAGCCTTGCGCGCCCAGGCCACGATTGAAGCCGCAGCCGAGTCCTTCGTCAACCGTCCGTCCCAGCTTCGCAGCAGCTGCGCCGCCTCCCGCAGCCGAGCATCCACCGGATGCGTGTGATCGATGGCATCGGCAAATCGATGCGCCAGCTCCTGATCCACGCCACTGTACACATCAGTCTGGACATCCAGCATATCCTTGCGCGTCAGCCCGTTGCGCCCACTCAAATCCTGATAAATTCGCTCAATCCGATATGGGTCCACCCACTCCAGCGTCAGCGGATATTGCGAATCATCCGGCGTCACACGCGAATTTGCCGTGGCCAGCAAGCCCGACGGCGGATCAAACGCATTCGGCATCTGGTCAAACGGAATATACCCATGCCACTCATGATCCGCATCGGCAATCGGCAACCCCTGCAAGCCGTTGGGCCGCAGCGGAACCTTGCCGATTGCATGATAGGCAATGTGCCCTGCATCGTCGGCATAGACCACGTTCTGTGTCGGCCAGCACCACGCCTCGATGGCCATGGAAAACTGCTGCCAGTTCTTCGCCGTGTTGATCGAATAGATCGGAATCTCCGCCAGCGCCGGGTCATACAGCGTCCACCGCAGCGCGAGTGCCTGCCGATGCGCGTGCACAACCGGAGTCAGCAGTGGACCATGGGAGGTCAACGCCACATTCAGGTGCTCGGCGCGGCCAAATCGCACCCGTATCGTCTCCTGCACATGCGCCAGCGGCTGCCAGCTTCCGTCTGCGGCCTTGTAATCTCCGCGTCCATCCAGCTGCTCCACGTACAGATCCTGCACGTCGGCATACAGCGCGGTAAATCCCCATGCGATGTGATCGTTATGTCCGGCAATCACCAGCGGAACGCCCGGCAGTGTCACGCCCGCCACATGCAGTCCTGGCGCCTGCAACTCTGCCATCATCCAGATATTGGGCACCGTCAGATCCAGGTGCATATCATTCGACAGCAGCGGCTTTCCACTGGCCGTATGCGCGCCGGAGATCACCCAGTTGTTGGACCCAGGAACACAACCCTCGCACTGCCCTGGATGCAGCGTCTGCCGCAGTCGCAGCAGCGATTCCGCTGTCACCAGCGAGGCAACCGTAACCTTTGACCCAGCCACCACGTTGCGACTCTGATTCATCGAATCATCCGTCACAGCCGGCACCGGCACCGGCGCATTCATTTGCGCAGCTTTGCGCGTTGGCGGCTGATCTCTCCACGAACCGACAGGATAGAGATCCGACTCCAGTCGCGCGTCGTGCAGATCGGCTGCAATCGTTTCTCGCGCCAGTTTCACGTCCCAGTGCGTATCCAACATCTGCACCATATTCACACCCACCAGCACACAATCCTCCGCGCGCCACGGTCGCGGACGATAGTGCAGCAGGCGAAACTCCACCGGAAGCCGATCCGCATTCTGCGTCAGATAAAGATTTACGCCGCGCGCATATATCTGATAGCGATGCTGCTGATTCACTGACAGGCTGCGATAGACGCGATCCGCCACGTTGCGCATCTGCAACACGCGCTGCATCCGGTCATGCTCCAGCGCCGACGCGCCAAAAATCTCCGCCAGCTCACCCGCCGCATTGCGCCGCAGCATATCCATCTGCCACATCCGCTCCTGCGCTGTCACATACCCCTGGGCAATCAGCAGATCATCGATCGACGCGGCTGCAATCTGCGGCACGCCATGCGCATCCCGACGCACCGTCACAGGAGCCGACAAACCAGACAATCGCTGCTCTCCATCGACCACCGGCAGCGTTGCCTGCATCGTCCGATGAATCCACACCACCAACCCGGCGTAACCAGCCAGAGCCAGCAGCACAAGCGTCGCAACCACAAGATTCCGTCGTTGGCTTTTCTTCACGGCTGGCTCCCTGTCGTTGGGTCTGGATGAGCCATCCACGCTTCAAGGTCATCCGTGGAGCGGCGCTCAAACATGCATCTCTGCCACCTTACCACGATCGGGAATCAGGCCGGACTCAGGAAGCTGCGGCGCGACCACGGGCAAAGATCAGAAAAGCTCCAAGCAGCACCAGGACCAGAAGCGGAAGAATCAGTACGCTGCCCTCAGGCCCGGTTGCGCCGCCCGTCCAGAACGGCAACCCGGCAGTGGTCGTCGTCAACCAATGCGTCTGCGGCAGAATGCCGCTGTCCGGCGTGCCATAGAAAAACGTCTGCGCCCAATCCCACGCTGCATGAAAACCCACCGCCCACCACACTGAGCCGGTCCAGCGAATCACCCAGCAGAAGATAAATCCAATCGCCGCCGCCGAGCAGACCCCCACCGCGCTTTCACCGTGATTGGTCCAGTGAATGCCACCAAAGATCAGCGAACTGATCCCCGTTGCCAGCCACCATGAGCGCTGGCCTTTCCCCGGTCCACCCAACCCCATTTCCAGACTCCGCAGCAGAAAACAGCGAAAGGTTCCTTCTTCAAACAGCGCGACCATCAGGAATCCGCAACCCCAAAGCATCCCCTGCTCGATCATTCCGCCAGCGGCCGCATTCCCGCCTCTGGAGATATTCGCCAGATGCAGCCCATGCATCGCCGCCAGCAGCGCGGAAAGCGCCAGAAAACCTGCCGCCATACCGCCGACCATCCGGCGCGGCCACCTGCGATCGGCCCAGAAGTACTCCCGGGGCGACTGGTGACAGACCAGCATGACCGCGACAAATCCGCCGATCATGCCCACAAAACTCACAAATTCAGAACGCATCAGCAGCTCGGCACTCATCGCGTGCGGCGCGGAAACATTGGACAGTGGCAGCGCGCGGAAACCGGGAATCAGCATCAGCCCGATCTCGGCCAGGGCCGCAAAAAGAATCATTCCGCACAGAAACAACACCACGCGCCAGATGACACGCAGTCCACCGCGGCCAAACAGAACTGCGTTCAGCAGCCGCGTTTCAAACGGCATCTCCGGCATCTCTGCCGGCGGCACAGGGCTTTCCGTCTGCGCGCTGACCGGCGCTGACCCGCGGGAATCCGGTTCCAGGATCATCCCTGCATCTTACCGCGCGGCGCGCGATGGCTCAATTGAAAAGATCCTTCATGCGGCTGATCATATTGCGTGACGTCGGTTTGTTTTCCACATCCATCGTCTCGCCCAGTTGCCTGACCAGTTCACGCTGCGCGCGAGAAAGCTTCTTTGGCGTCTGCACCATCACCTGCACCACGATGTCGCCACGTCCATGTTCGTTCAAATGCGGCACGCCTTCATTGCGCAGCCGAATCTCGCGACCGCTTTGCGTGCCTTCGGGAATGCGCACCGTCAGTGGTCCTTCCAGCCCGGGAATCTCGATCTCCGCGCCGAGCGCAGCCTGCGGAAACGAGATGGGCACCACGCAATGCAGGTCGTTCCCATCGCGTTCAAAGAAATCATGCGGCTTCACCGTCAACACAATGTACAGATCGCCGCGCGGCCCGCCAAACCTGCCCGCGTTCCCCTCACCCGCATAGCGAATGCGCGTTCCATCCTCCACGCCGGCCGGCACACGCACCTGCATCTGAAACTCGCGCACCACTCGCGTCTCTCCGCGACAGGTCGAGCAAGGATCCGTAACCACCGTACCCGATCCGCCACAGCTTCCGCAGGTACGCGCTACCGAAAAGAACCCCTGCTGATAGCGAATCTGGCCGTGTCCCTGGCACTGCGCGCAGGTCGTCGGGCCACGTCCGGAGGCCGTGCCCGTGCCGCGGCATGTTGCGCAGTTCTCTCGGCGCCGCGCCTTCACCTCCGTCTCTTTGCCAAAGACAGCGTCTTCAAACTCGATCGTCAGGTCCACACGCAGATCATCGCCGCGTTGCACCCGCGAACCTCGCCGCTGCCCGCCGCTGAACATCTCACCAAAGATGTCGCCGAAGATGTCGCCAATATCCACCGCCCCGCCAAACGGGCTGCCGCCGCCAAAGCCTGCGCTGGTAGACGCATGTCCGTAGCGGTCATAGGCGGCGCGCTTCTCCGCATCGCTCAGCACGCCATAGGCTTCGCTGGCCTCTTTGAATCGCTCCTCGGCCTGTTTGTCGCCCGGATTGCGGTCCGGATGGTGCTTCATCGCCAGCTTGCGATACGCGGCCTTCAACTCGGCCTCGCTGGCATCACGGGAAACCCCAAGGATCTCGTAGTAGTCTGCTTTGCTCACAGGTGTCACGTTTATCCGCTCTTCTGATTTTTTGTCGCTTTGTTTTCCTGCTGCCAGCGCCGCGCGTCTCAGGCTTCCGTCTGCGCCGGATTGCTGGCCACGCGCACCAGCGCCGGACGCAGCAACCGCTCGCGAATCCGGTAGCCACGGCGAATCTCTTCGGCCACCGTCTGGTCCGGCATATCGGCTCGCTCCACCGAACCCAGCGCCTCATGCACACGCGGATCAAACGGCTCGCCCACTGTCGGCACAGGCTGCACCTGAAGATTGCGCAGCACCTCTTCCATCTGCTTGACGATCAGTTCCACGCCGGTGCGCAACTGCTCCGCCGAAGCATTCGCCCCAAGCGCCAGCGTGAAGTTGTCCAGCACGGGCAGAAACTGTTCCACCACCATGCCCGTCGCGTAGTCGCGAAACTCTGTCTTTTCGCGCTCCTGCCGCTTGCGCGCATTGTCAAACTCGGCCTGCAGGCGCGCCAGCCGATCCATCCACTGGTCCCGCTCCTGCAGCGCCTGTTCCAGTTGCTCGGCCAGCCCTGCGGCAATCGCATCGCCCGATGCCGACGCCTCAACGGAGTTTGGCTCAAGCTCCGGGCTTGCTTCGTCTCGAATGTCCTGTTCTGTCATGCTCTCCATACCTTCCACTCCACACAAACCCAAGCGGGCACATCGACTGTGCCCCCTTGCTTTCATTCTCTCAAACCCTGCCAGGAGCCTGCTTGTGATCACCGTTCTGTGCCCGGCTGTCCACCGCCGTCGGCTCCGCGCCCGGTCCCAAGACGCTCAGCCAGAACACGCTCGGTCAGCACACGTTCGGAAAGCTGCGCAATGAAGCCCACCGTCCGCATCATCTCCTCGTACTGAATGCGAGTCGAGGCAATCACGGCGACCGTCCCTGATGCGCGGCTACCCAGGCTCACCGGCGCGCCGATCAGCACCATGTCCTGCATCCCGGGCATCGCATCGTCCAGGCCCACAATCACGCGCACCTCGCGCTGTTGCGCATGGACAAAAGCCTGCAACAGTTCAATGACACGCTGCCGGGTCTCGAGCGTCACCAGCATCTGTCTCAGTTGCTCGCGATCCATTCCGCCAGTCAGCAGATTGGCCATGCCATCCACATAGACCGTGGAGTGTGAAGGCTCCACACGCAGCGCCCCCTGAGCATACAACTCATTCAGCGCAGCCAGGCCGCGGCTATACTCCCTGCGCTCCAGTTCCAGACGGCAGTCCAGTTCCTCGCGAATCCGATCCAGATGCCATCCGCGAAAATTCTCATTCAGATATTGCCCAGCCGTATCCAGTTCCCCCGCAGACCACTCGCGCTGCGTGCGCAGCAGGCGATCCTGCACCGCGCCATCGCGCGTCACCAGCACGGCCAGCACGCGTCCGGTGGTCAAACGCGAAAAGTGAATATGCTCCAGCATTGGCTCCGCTTCCGGACGCGCCAGCGCCACACCGACACTGTTTGAAACCTGGGCCAGCACCTGTGAGGTCCGCTCCAGAAACTGCATCGGCGAGCTGACGCCGCTGTAGCTCTCCTGAATCCACCCTCGCTGCTGCTCATCGAGCAGCCCGCCATCGGTTGCGGCCAGGGCGCTGCCCTGCAACTGCTCAACGTAGTAGCGAAAACCCCGCGCCGTCGGAATGCGACCAGCCGAAGTGTGAGGCTGGTCCAGCAATCCGGCATCGCCCAGAGCGGCCATCACATTGCGGATGGTGGCTGAACTCAGACCCTCGCGATGCTCAAAGTGCCGCGCAACCGACTGCGACGAAACCGGCTCGCCCGTGGCGATATACATCTCCAGAATCGCCATCAGCACCAGTCGCTCGCGCGGGCTGATGCGATACTCCTGCATTGCGACCTCCTTCAGCGAATCTCGATGACCTCTTTGCTGCCTGCTGCCACTTCTTCAGCTCGCTCCGCCACCTGACGCGCAATGGCATAAAACTGCGCCGCATCGGCGTCCTCCGGCCCGGCCAGCGCCACCGGCAATCCGCGATCGCCGCCCTGGCGAATCGCAGGCACCAACTCAACCGAACCCAGAAACGCCAGACCGAACTGCGCCGCCGTCCGCTCTGCTCCGCCCTTGGAAAAGATGTCGATCATCTGGCTGCAATGCGGACAGGTAAAGTGGCTCATATTCTCCACAATGCCCAGCACCTCCACATTGACCTGCGCAAACATCTCCAGCGCCTTGCGAGCATCCTGCAACGCAACGTCGCTTGGCGTGGAAACGACAACCGCTCCGGTCAGCGGCACCGTCTGCACCAGCGAGATGACCACATCGCCGGTTCCAGGCGGCAGATCGACGACCAGATAGTCCAGTTCGCCCCACTCCACCTGCTGCAGAAACTGACGGATGATCTGATGCAGCATCGGTCCGCGCATCACCAGCGGCTTATCGCCGGGCGAGATGTAACCGATCGAGATCGTCTTGACGCCGTGCGTCACGTTGGGCTGGATCTGATTGTTTTCGTCCACCTTCGGCTGCTGGCTGCTGCCCATCATCAGGGGAATGTTCGGCCCGTAGATATCCGCGTCGATCAGGCCAACCTTGTTGCCCAGCCGAGCCAGCGCAATCGCCAGATTGACGGCCACCGTGGTTTTGCCCACTCCGCCTTTGCCCGAGCCAACCGCGATAATCTTGCTGACGCCAGGCAGCGGCATCGGCGCCTGCGGAATTCCATGTCCATGAGCCATCGTTTTCTGTTCCTTCCACTCTTATCTTACCGAAGTCAAAGCTTTGCAGAGGGCTTTGTGTGTGCGCCCACCCGCCGCCGCCCGATCACCCGTCAGGATTTGCCCGGACGGACGCTCCCAACACCCTCCGGAGCCAGCCGTGCCCGCTTGCGCCGCTCCGATTCCGCAGCTCGAATCTCCCGCCGACGCTGCGCGCCTTCAAAGCGACGCAGCTCGTCGGGCGTCTCCGGACGAATGGCCGGAACCCGCACCGGATGCTCACCGCGATCGACCGCGACAAAGACCAGATAAGCACTGGCCACGTGACGATACTTGCCCGCCAGCGCATCCTCGGCCCACACCTTCACGCCCACCTCCAGCGAATGGCTGAAGGCGCGGTTCACGCTGGACTTGAGAATCAGCAGGTCGCCCACATGCACCGGCTGGATGAAATCAATGTGATCCATGGAAGCGGTGACCACAGGCGAGCGCGTGTGGCGCAGTGCGGCCATCGCGCCCACCAGATCGATCAGGTGCATCAGTCGACCGCCCAGCAGATTGCCCAGCGTATTGGTATCGTTGGGCAGCACCAGTTCGGTCATCTCGGACTGTGACTCGCTGACGGTTCTGGCTTCGCTGGCGGTTCGCTCTTCGCGGCTCGATTGGGCAAGTTCTGTCATCTTGAATCGTTCTCCTGATTTCTTTTTTTGCCGGATCTTCGTTTCCACCGGATTCCTGTTTCTGTCGCGGACTTTGACGCGACACCGCAGAGAACTCCACGGATACTGGATGCTCGTCGTGTCCTGATCGACGCACCGTCGTCCCACAATCCAGTGTGCGCAATCGAGCCGGAATGCGCAAATACCGGCAACGAAGCGTCTGGAGGAATCCGTGCTGACTGAACCCGGTCGGTCATGAAAAAATGGGTGCATGGACAAGATGACCGGGTTGAAAGAGATCCTGACCATGGATCCGAAGAACAGTTTTGCGCGCTATGGACTGGCCATGGAACTGGCCGGACGCGGCGAAACCGAGGGCGCACTGGCCGAATTTGCAACACTTCTCGAACAGAATCCGGACTATACCGCTGGCTACTTCATGTCTGCACAGACGCTGGCCAAGGCAGGCCGCACCCCGGAGGCCATCACCCGGCTCAGGGATGGCATCGCCTGCGCCGCGCGCACTGGCAACTCCCACGCCAAAAGCGAGATGCAGTCCATGCTTGACGAGCTGGGCGGCTGATACACCGTCTTTGTCGGCCTTGACGCAACTGCGGCAAACTCAGCTCTTTGTGTTGAAAGCCGAAGCGGGCAACGTCACCGAACCCATGCGTCCGCTGTTGCGATCGATGACAATCACACGCACTGTCGCCAGCTTGGAGGGCAGCTTCAGCGTGCGCTTGTAGGGAATTCCTGCGGGCATTCCACTTTGATACGTGGCTGGCAGCAGGTTCAGCGCCAGCGTGTCTCCGCTGATCTGCGCCTGCCGCGTGCCGTCACTGCGAGCGGCAACAAAGATGTATAGCTGATCGGTCCATCGACTCGCCGCTCCACCGGAAGCAAGGTTCGTCGGCGGACGCAGATCAAGGCCGTGCAGCGCAATGCGCAGACGAAGCGTGACGCCATCGGGGTCAACGGACGGCGTCGCAGTCAGGCCGATGCCCGTAGCATCTTCCGGACTCCAGACAGCCTGTTGCAACTGCTGGCGAGGGCTGAGCGCAGGCTGGGCTGCGTCCTGATAGCTGGCGCGATAGCGCAGCTTCACTCCCTTGCGATCCGGAATCCTGATGGTGATCGTGTGCAGTGTGTTGTCGGGCGGCGAAGGTGGCTCAAACGACAGTTCGGCAGTCGCGGCTTCGTCGGTTTCAATCTGACTCAGAGTCTTGCTCAGATCCGTGCCACGGCGCACGGCCAGACCTCCTGTGGCCTCGGCCAGGGCTCGCACCGGAGCGTCGATGCCGTGGGCGTTGGCCTGCATCTGTCCGGTGAGTCGCCCCGGTGTCAGGTTGCGGCCAGCGCTGGCTCCTGCTGGTCCGTTGTTGTCTGTGGAACCCTGAATCAGTTCCACGTTGCGGAACTCGATGCTGGAATCGATGCTGCCGCCGGCATTTTGCGAGGCATCGATGACATAAAGCGCGATGTGAGCCTGGTTGAGCGCTTCGCGCGCATGGAGTAGTGCGGGTTCCAGAGTGCGGCTGCCTTTTTCCATGCCCACGGCGCGATCTTCCCAGTCGCCCAGCGCACTGTCTCCAGAGATCAGCGCCAGACTCTTTTGCCCGGAGACGGCGGCGAAGTGACGTGCCAGGGCCTGGATTCCTTCCAGCAACTGGCGCTGCGGATTGTCGCCCAGCAGTCGCAGCTCCGGATCGGTGGTTTCAATGTAGTCGGGAACATCGGTGTAATTTCCATTGACGTTGTTGAGGTCGACGGCATGATGAACGGTGTCGAATTGTTGAAGATCGCGACGGTCAAGCGCCTGCGCCTGCGCTGTGGCGGCAGCCGAAGGCGTCCAGGCGGCAAGTTTTTTACGCAGCAGAGCCGGATCCGTCGTCACATCCTGAATCACGCGAAAGCCATGCTCGTCGATGGCATAGAGCGCGAATCGTGTGCCGGGACGCGCGGTTTGCAGAAATTGCAAGACCTGCTGACGCGCCTGATTCATGGCGATAAATGGCAGATGGCTGTCATCGAGCAGCAGGATGAGCGTGTTGGCGGGCAAGTCCGCGGTGGCGACATTGGTGTACTGTTCGCGGACAGTGTCGACGGGCGGCGTGGATGCAGACGTGGCAGCGGTTTGCTGAAAGGTCGAAAGCGGAACGCGATGGCCGTTGTCGAAAAGCTGAATCTCATCGCGGCGAAGGTCGGTGATGGGCTGACCTTTGCGGTCGAGCACGAGCAGATTGACGCTGACGCGCTCGGTGGTGGAGTGGAGTGTGAAAGCGCTCGCGTCGCCGGAAGCAGGCATCTGATCGAGCGCGCGGACGGCGATCTCCGCATTGTCGGGCGTTGCCTGGGCGGACACGGTATTAGCTGGCGCGGACTGGGTTGGCGCTGGCTTGGTGGATGGAGATTCGACCGAGGCCGCAACCGGAGTGGGTGAAGGAGCAGGCGCAGGGACAGCGGTCGACAGCATCACTGGACCTGAGGCCACGGACTGCGGCGCGGGATGATTGTCGTTTGTGGCGACGTCGGTGACGATGCGGGACTGCGAACCGAAGCGATGATAATCGGCGAACTCGGTCTCGTTGATGCGCGTGCGATCGATGGTCTGGATGATGCCGCGCTGCTCCCACTTGTCGGGTGTGGTGGTGAGCGTGACGCTGTGGAGCGGGCATGTGGTGTGACTGGAGCCAATGGTTACAGGCCCCCATTCGATCATCATGGCGCCGCGCAGCAGGCTTTCACCGGGTTTGGGATCGACGGTGAGCTGGATGCGGCGAATGATGCCCGTCTCCGGATCGATGGCAAGTTCGCCGTGGTAACCGGCCAGCAAGACGCTGGGCACGGGGACCATGGTCTGATGCTGGCCGTCGAGAGCGGGACGATAGGCAACGTCGCAGCAATAGTGAACGGAGTAGTGCGAGGTGCTGCGCGGCACGGAGAAATGAAAGACGGCAAGCTTCACGCCGTTGTCGATCAGCCAGTGGGACCAGGCGATCTGCCCATGCGCAGCGTCGGTGAGCACCGTGGTGAGCACCGGACCAAACTCGCCCCAGGAGACAAGATCGCGGGCCTCACGAAAGTTTTCTCCGGCAACGTTTTTGCGCTCCGCATGAGCGGATTTTGCCGTGGGAGTGTCGGTTTCTACACCGTCACGGATGGTGACCGGCGTCTGATCCTCACCAAGCAAAAGCAGGCCGCCGCGCATCTGGGCGACGCCGGACTCGAAGCCGACGCCGGTATCGGTGTAGTGCGTGGTGTCGCGGACGGCGATGAGGTTGGGCAACGAGGGAATGGTGCGGACCACATAATCAATGGCGCTGGACATGATGGCGCGCTGCTGCGAGAACGAAGGCGGCGGTTCGGCTGGAACCTGAGACGGCGGCGGCGGCAAAAAGGCCGAGTCGGCATACAGGGCGCGCAGAGCTTCCGTCGTCTGCTGACCGATGGACTCGGCGACAAGGCGCTGCCAGGTTTCGGCGTCGAGCGCTTCAGAGAGGTGAATGCTGTTGAGCCGCTGACTGAGCTGTGCATCGGTGACGTGTTCGGAACGCGCGTCCGAGAGCAGCGCGGCGAGTTCGCTGACAGTGATGCGGTGCGAGGCAGCGTAGAGATGCGCCGACGTAAGGCTGGCAACGAGCAGAAGGAGCAGAGTGAAGCGACGCATGGGCTGAACTCCGAAAACCGCGTGAAGGAATGACGCAAAGCTGAAAGCAAGAAAAACGACATTGCTCGAGAAATAGCAGGAACCAAGATTCACAGCAATTTGCTAGTGTGGCGGTACATGAGGAGATGAACTGGCTTGGCCTTGAAGCGAATCTGAAAAGGATTGATGCGATCCAGAAATCCCTGATGAAATTCCCGGATCACTTCCGCCAACGATTCGAGGCTTGGATCCGAAACGATGATATTGATGGTATTCATTCTCGTTGATGTGCCTCCGATTTTCGACCATCGCGCTGCTATGCATATACCACCGATCGACCATCGTGAGAGAGTCAACGCTGTGCGTGACACACAAGCATCGGTACGATCCAATCTCTTTCGGGTTCCACTGGATCAACATGCCACCGCCGAGGATGTTTTTGTAGCGAGGCATCTCGGTTTGCAGACGAATTATCCGGATTCTTCCAGTCTCAGGCTCCACAACGACCTCGCCGTGATATCCGGCCACCAGAAGGAAATTGGTTTCGACGTGAGAAGACGTCTTGCCGATTTTGCGAACGGAGTCTTCGCAACACACCCGTACTGTGAAATGAGAATCGGAACGCGGTACGTCAAAGTGAAACGTAGCCATACGCATTCCGTGCAAACGCTGCCACCCAGACCAGATCATTCCATTCGGTGTTGAATCTTTGACAACAATTGAGAGCACAGGACCGTAATCTCCCCACGAATGGAGAGTTTCCCGATAGAGCGCAGGTCCGTACGACCGATCGCCGTTTGCATCGCTCCTTGCATCGAGGTAATCCTCGACGACTGTTTGAGCAGGCAAGGTAACGAATTCGATGCCATGTTGCACGCTGATTTTTCTGTGATCCTGTTTGATAAGGAACAGATCGCCTCGCTTGGGAAAGTAAATTGAGTCATACCCTGCGATTGAATCAACAAAAAACGTTGTGGAGCGCGTGGCCGTTAGATTTGGCAGAGCAGCGATCGCAGTCGTCACGTAGTTTGTCATCCGGCTCACAATTTGCTTTTGCACAATCGCCGAAGGAACGGGATTCGATGACTCCTCAGGAAATGGCAGAAAGGCTGAGTCTGCATAAAGCGCACGAAGGCTTTGTGCTGTCTGCGGGCCTGGCGATCGCTCGACCAATTGATCCAAAATGCTGGCATCCATCCACTCAGACAAATGCGTACTCTTCAGACTTGCGGCCAATTTCTTGTCTGTCATTTGATCGGCGTGCGCGTCAGTGACTCTCTGCGCCAGTTCTTGCACAGTGATGCGGCGCGAGGCAGCGTAGAGATGCGCCGACGCGAGGCTGGCAACGAGCAGAAGGAGCAGAGTGAAGCGACGCATGATCGAAGACTCCCAAACCGTGCGAGAGATAGCCGGGAAGTGAAGCCATCTGTCGCGATGCCAACCATCATAGTGCTCGCGGAACAAGTGCGGCAAAGGTTTTGAAAAACGCTTTACTAAAGGAGAACTGCTGGCTGCAAGACGGAAGCTGCGACGGCGAAACCGCGTGTTGGGTTGGCACGATGAGGGAGGGGGGAGGGGGGAGGGGGGGGTAATTTTTCACATGACATTGATTCCATACGCTTTACAGATATTTCAGTCCGTTTTGAAATTTCTCTTTTGTTGATTCTATGGGAGTTACGAGAAATTCGATTGCGCGCGAATTGTGAAGCGTGGGGTTGCAGGCAATGGACGGTACGGAATGTTTGTCTTGTTCCAACGCATGGATGCACGGTTTTGCCTTCTCCCCATGAAAGGGCTGGCCCGGCGGGAAAAACGTGCGGACCAGCCCGATGTGAAAAAGAGCATAGCAGGAAGCAGAATAATTCTCTGCAGCGAGTGAGTTGCGGAGTGAACGGACTGGAATTCCGGGCCTTCAGCGCGGGCTGGTCATGAGGGCAAGCGAACCGGGATTCGAGGGTTGTGCCGAGGAGATGGCGGTGGGCAAAACGCGCAAGAGCAGCCCGGAACCGCTTTGCAGGGTAAACCGGCGACCGGTGGAAGCGAAGACGATCTGCCCGGCGGGCATGGTGCGTCCGGCGTGGCGGATGAGCAGGTTGGGATAGCCGAAGAGGCCGCAGGCGTCAGAGGAAAACAGCCAGAAGGCCTGAGGCGCGGGGTTGGCGTCGATCTGTGCGCGGCAGTTGTTGCCGGGTCGCGCGAGAGGCGCGGCAAGGATGCCGTAGGCGACGGGCTTGCCGACCGGGGTCATGCCTTCAGCGACCGGACCGCCGCCGCGGTAGACCTGCTGGCCGCCGATCTGGCGCGTGGTGGCATTTTCCGGCACGGTGCCGCGCATGGCCATGTCTTCCGGGGTTTCGGCTTCCTCAACCTCCAGCAGCGAGGCCATGGCGCGAAGGCTGACGGTGACCGGAATGGTGCTGTCGCGCTGTGCCAGTTTGCTGAAGCGCAGGGTGATGGACGGATGTGGTGCGGGGGTGACGGCGACGACCTGGCCCAGCAGATGTGCGCCGCGATGGATGCGCGTGCCCGGAATCGACTGCATCAGGGTGGCGCGAACCGGTTGGCCGACGTGAACGTGATCCGAGCGCAGAGTGCCGTCAAGGCTGACGGGCAGGACGGTGCCGGAGGGCAAGGCAAACGGCGCAGGCGCGGCCTGAGCCAGACAGGTTGTGGCGGCAACGGCGATGAGAGTGGCAATCATGAAGGTTCGCATGGCGAAATCCTCCTCTTCCATACTCAGATGCCGAGTCGCGCTTCCGCGTTCACAGCATTCGCGCCGGTTTGTTCTGGCCATCCACCAGAAGTTGCAGCGGCGTCACCGGCTTCTCGGTAAGCTCAAAACCCATGATGATGACCTGATGGCCGCGCTGGATGAGGTGCGCGGCGGCACCGTTCATGCAGATGACTCCGGAGCCGCGCGGACCGGCAATGGTGTAGGTTTCCAAACGAGCGCCGTTGGTATTGCTGACGACGAGGACTTTTTCGCCGGGCCAGAGGCCGACAGCGTCCAGCAGATCCTGGTCGATGGTGATGCTGCCGATGTATGTGAGGTCAGCTTCGGTGACGGTGGCGTTGTGAATCTTGGAACGCAGTACGGATCGCATGATGGTCACTTCCCTCGGGGTAAATGCCTGTTTTCAAGATACTGTGTGAGGCAGCGGCTATGGCAAACCTGCGACAAGACGAGATGCGGAGTTGGGAATCAGGGCTGGAGAACGCAGACGAAGAGAAAGGGCAGATTCCCTGCGGGGGACGAAGGGAATCTGCGACTTATGCGGAAGGCGCGGCGAGTGCTTTGCGAACGGCGGGGGCGACGCGGGTGCCGAGCAGTTCGATGGCGTGGCGCATCTTCTCCGGCGCGATGGAAGCGGCGGTCATCTGGAAGTCGATGCGGGCGATGCCACCGAGCACCTCGTTTGTATAGAGGATTTTCTCGACCACCGTCTCCGGGTCGCCGATGAGGAATGCGCCCTGGGGCGAGCGGGTGTGGTCATACTGCTGGCGGGTGATGGGCGGCCAGCCGCGCTCCTTGCCGATCTGGCTCATCATGGCGGCGTAGCCGGGGTAGAAGTCGTCGGCGGCCTGCTGGGTGGTGTCACCGAGGAAGCCGAACATGTGAAGTCCGACTTTGAGCTTCTCTGGCGCGTGACCTGCGCGGGCGCCAGCTTCGCGATAGAGATCGATGAGCGGACGGAAGCGATGATGCTGGCCGCCAATGATGGCGACCATGAGCGGCAGACCGAGCACGCCGGCGCGGACGAAGGAGTGGGGTGTGCCGCCGACGCCGAGCCAGATGGGAAGCTCGGACTGGACGGGACGCGGGTAGATCTCCTGATCGTGGAGGGCGGGACGGTGGCGTCCGCTCCAGGTGAGGCGCGGGTTGTCTCGAATTTTGAGGAGCAGATCGAGCTTTTCGGCGAAGAGTTCGTCGTAATCCTCCAGGCGCAGGCCGAAGAGGGGGTAGGCTTCGGTGAAGGAGCCGCGACCGGCGACGATCTCGGCGCGACCGTTGGAGAGAAGATCCAGCGTGGCGAACTGCTGGAAGACGCGGACCGGGTCGGCTGCCGAAAGCACGGTGACGGCACTGGCCAGACGAATCTGGCGTGTGCGAGCGGCGGCGGCGGCGAGCAGAATGGATGGCGCGGCATCGAGAAATTCGCGGCGGTGATGCTCGCCGATGCCGAAGGCGTCCAGGCCCACATCGTCGGCGAGAGCGATCTCGTCGATCAGATTGGCGATGCGTTGTGCGGGCGGGAGGATTTGCCCGGTGGATGGGTCGGGCAGGGATGCGGCGAAGCTGTCGATACCGATCTGCATGGGAGACTCCTTGGGTGAGGCGACGAGGATGCCGGTGGCGGCGAATTCCCTGTTGCAACAACTATCTGGATGCGGGAATGGAGAAAAAGATGCATCGCCGTGGCAAGCAGCGGCACGGCCTGCGGGCATTGCACATGCAGCAGACGCGGCCTGCGGGCCGCCTCGCGGCAGTGGTGACGCTCCTGAGGATCGCGAGGATGGAAGACGGAGGTTGCCGAAGCACGGAAAAACAGATTCCCTGCGGGAAGGACAACCAACGAGGCAACGGCAAAGACCGGGGTAAGGGTAAGGTCAAAGGCGGGAAAAGAGTCTTAGGCGATCAGTCGAAGACGACGGTCTTGTTGCTGAAGCTGAGGATGCGGTGGTCGAGATGCCAGGCGACGGCGCGGGCGAGCACGACGCGCTCCAGATCGCGACCGCGCGCGACGAGGTCTTCCACCTGATCGCGATGAGAGATGCGGGCAACATCCTGCTCGATGATCGGTCCGTCGTCGAGAGCCGTGGTGACGTAATGGCTGGTGGCTCCGATGAGCTTGACGCCACGCTGGTGGGCAGCGTGGTAAGGGCGCGCGCCGATGAAGGCCGGCAGAAAGGAGTGATGGACGTTGATGATGGCGGAAGGATAGGCGGCGACAAAGGCAGGCGAAAGAATCTGCATGTAGCGGGCGAGGACGAGAAGCTCGACCTGATGCTCGGCAAGCAGACGAAGCTGCGTGGATTCCGCCTGAGCGCGCGTCTCCGGTGTGACCGGGATGTGATGAAACGGGATGCCGTGGAAGGCGGCCAGCGGCTCGACGTTTCGATGATTGGAGAGGATGAGGGCGACCTGGCAGGGGAGTTCGCCGGAGCGGACACGATCCAGCAGGTCGGCGGCGCAGTGGAGGTATTGCGAGCAGAAGAGCGCAACGCGCGGGCGCTGGCCGGTGAGACGCAGTTGCCAGCGCATCTGAAAGGCGTGGGCAAGAGGCGTAAAGGCGGCGCGGAAGGCTTCGACAAGGAGGGAAAAATCGGCACCGTCGGAGCCGGCCGATGAGGATGCACCGGATGACGATGCGGCGGGTACGGATGCGGCGGTCCACTCGACGCGCATGAAAAAGAGGCCGAGTTCGTGGTCCTGATGCTGGTCGGCGTGAAGGATGTTGGCGCCGAGTTCAAAGAGCAGGCCGGAGACGCGGGCGACGAGTCCAGGCTGATCCGGGCAGTCGAGGAGCAGGACGGCGGTTTCAAAGTGCTTGCGGGCCATGCTTCCAGAGTAATGGAGCGGAGGCCGATGGGCGTGGAGCGAACGCAGGCGGAGACTGGTGGGTCTCCGCCTGTGATGGGCTTGTCGGGCGCCGGGCCGCTCAGGCTCGGCAAGCATGAGTGAAGGTCAGTTCGCCGTCACGTTGGCCGAAAGCTGGTCGCGGAGGCTGCCGGCCAGGTCGGCAACCATGCGCAGCTTGCCGGCGATCGGCTCCGGAAGCGGCTCCGTGGCCAGGGCAAGCTGCGAGTGGAGCAACAGTCCGGCGACGGTGGACTTCAGCTCGGTTTCCAATGCGGCTGTGGCGGCGCGGCGGGCCATCTCCTGCTCCCGCTGGCGACGGCGGAGCGCGGCACGCATCTCGCGGGCGACGCGTTCGGTGCCGCTGAGAGCGAAGTTGACGGTGACCGGCAACGCCATGCCAATGGCCTCCCACAGCGGATCGACGCCCGCAGGATCAGCGTCGGCCAGGGAATCATCGACGACGACCAGATCGTACTCGCGTTTGCGCAACGCGGTGAGCGCGGCACGGCGTCCGTTGGCCGTCTCGACGGTGATGCCGAGAAGGGTTTGCAAAGCCTGAGCGCAGTTGGCTGCGCCTTCCATTCCGGTGACAAGAAGTGCGTACATGAGCGTTCTCCTGATTCACGGCTCGCGCGGGAGCCGGGTGAAGGCGCACAGCTGCTATGGCCGTGCAGCCGGAAATCGATACGGGACAGACGAAAGCAAGAGGTGCTACTCCTGCATGGGATCGCCGATGCCGTACTCCTTGAGTTTTCGGTAGAGGGTGGTTTTGCCGATGCCGAGCAGCCGCGCAGCCATCAGCTTGTCTCCGCCAAGAGTGCGGATGGCGGTGAGAATCGCCTCGCGCTCCAGGTCAGCCAGCGACTGGACGGCAACGGCGGAGTCTGACGGAGCAACACCGGGCTGAGGCGTGCGGTGAGACTCGATGCCTTGCTGCTGCAACTGCGTGGGCAGGTCGCCAAGCTGAAGGACAGGACCGGAAGACAAGGCGCAGGCACGCTCGATCGCATGTTCCAGCTCACGGATATTCCCCGGCCAGTCATGCTGCATCATCGTACGCAGCGCTTCATCGTTGAGGGTGTAGCGCTGGCCGTGGGATTTGGCCAGCCGATCCAGGAAGTGCGCGGCAAGCAGCGGAATGTCTTCGCGGCGATCACGCAGCGCCGGCAGGCGCAGATTGACGACATTGAGCCGATAGAAGAGGTCTTTGCGGAAGGTGCCACGCTCAACCATCGCGGCCAGATCCCGGTTGGTGGCGGCGATGATGCGAGCACGAATCGGTACGCGATGCGTGGCCCCGACCGGACGGACTTCCTTCTCCTGAAGCGCACGCAGCAGCTTGGCCTGAAGGTCCAGCGAAAGCTCGCCGACTTCATCGAGAAAGACCGTGCCACCCTCGGCGGAGACAAACAGGCCGTCGCGCGAACGGTTGGCTCCGGTGAATGCGCCTTTGACGTAGCCGAAGAGTTCGCTTTCGATGAGGGAGGGAACAAGTGAGCCGCAATCGACGGGCAGAAAGGGTTTTTCCGAGTTGGGACCGTAGGCGTGGATGGTGCGCGCGACCAGCTCCTTGCCGGTTCCGCTTTCTCCCAGGATGAGCACCGGGTGTGTGCTTTGCGCGACCTTGGAGAGAATGCGATAGAGCTTCTCCATCTCCACCGAGCGACCGATCATCGCGCCGAGGCCGGGGCTGGAGCGCAACTGCTCGCGCAGGCGACGATTCTCGCGGTCCACGGTAACCGACTCCGCAGCGCGCTCAAGGACAGCGGAAAGCTCATCGACCGTAAAAGGCTTGGTCATGTAATCCGAAGCGCCGCGCCGCATCGCCTCGACGGCCAGATGGACCGAGCCGGAACTGGTCATCACGACCAGGGCAATCTCCGGGTGCAACAGATGAGCTTCTGTGATCCAATCGAGCGCAGCGCCTCCGGTGGCAGGCAGATGGACCAGGGCGATGTCGGCGGAGCGAGCCTCGAGCAGGCGCTGGGCCTGTGCGGCATCCCCTATGGTTTCCACACGATAGCCAAGGCTGGAAGCGATCTCGGAACAGGCCGAGCGCATCGCCGGATCAGGATCCACCACGAGCAGGCTGGGCCGCAGCAGATCAGCGACGGGCGTTGTGACCGGCACAGCCAGTGCATCCTGCGGCGAGGCTGTTCGTACCGGTTTACGCGCGACACCGGCCGGCGCCGGACGAGGTCCGGGCAGGGCGTGCGGCAGGATTGGCGAGTAACTCATAGTCGACGAAGAGTTTACTGATGTAAGCATTGTACGTACCTTTCATGGGTTTGAAACCGCGACCGGAGTATCGAAGGTCTGCATCCTTTCGTGACCAGAGACCACAGATGAAGCCTTCGGAACAATGAGGGCGAAGGAATGAGGGCGAGCGGACCGGTTCACTCGACAAGCGGGAAGACAAGCTGAAAGATGGCTCCTGTGGTGGATTCTTCCTCGACATCGGCAGGGAAAGACGGACGGTTGGAAGCGTGGATGCGCCCACCGGCAGAGTTGACCAGAGCGCGGACGATGGACAGCCCCATGCCGCGATGGGATCGGTTTTCCGCGTCTTCGGAGAGATCCAGATGCGTGGTGTAGCCGGGAGCAAAGATCGCTTCAAGATCACCTTCCGGCAGCCCACAGCCGGTGTCGGAGACGGTCAGCTCCAGATGCTTGTCGGTTTCGCGCAGCGTGATCTGAAGATGACCGCCCTCGGGCATGGCATCGGCGGCGTTGCGCACCAGGTTGACAAGCAGACGGGTGAGATCATCGCTGGCCATGGGAATGGGCCGATACCCGCCATCGAGGCTGAGACCCACGGTGATGGCCGGGCCGGCAAGCGCAGCAAGCAGGTTACGCATGGCCATCAACTCATCGGCCAGGCTGGTGACTGGCTCGCGCAGGGCAAATCGCGATCGACGGGAGGGAACCAGCTGCGGGCCGGGCTGGACAGCCGGGGCGAGCGGTCCCTCTGTAAGCTGAGCAGCCGGATCGACCGGCCCCAAAGCGGAGATTGCCTGAGCCCTGGAGTGTGTTGGTTGGGCAACTTCGTCGAGTCGGGTCAGCAGCCGACGGCTGGATGAGGCGACCAGACGCAGCTCGGCGGCGTAATGCCGATGTGTCGCGGTGAGTACGCCCGGCTCATCGAGCAGATCGCAGTAGAGATCGAGAGCCGTGACCATGCTTCGAGCGTCATGAAGCAGCGCGGCAAAGGTCTCAGCGATAAGCGCTCCGGCGTCCGAGCCATCGTCCTCCGACTCCATCCGCGCAGGATGGAGTTCGGGCCGGGAGTGTCCAAAGACAGCAGGATTGGCGGGAATTGCTGTGCTTTCCAGCCAATGGAGCCAGCCTGGCAAAGGAGACTGGGACGAGGGGACAAGCGTGCGCAACGGTTCAGAATGAACTTCCGACAAGGCTCGGGCCGGGGCAAGGCTTTCAGCGCTCTCACCACTCCCGGGGCTTCCTGCGCCGGGCCGCTCGCCGGGACGGGAGGCGAAGCGGCACGCGACCCAGGCCGGGGGGGGTGCTGGCTCTGCGGACGATTGGCTGCTGTCTATCTGAGGGGGACCGTTCCATTCATCGTGATTCCGGGTCATTGTCGCTCTCCTTGTTCGCAGGTTCTTTTCTCTCGGGCTTCTTTGTCTTCAGGTTTCTTTGGTTTTTACCTGTTTCTTCGGGTTATCTTCGGGTTATGTCCCACTCTGGGCGGCTGGATGGAAGTTCTGTTCCAGAGCGACCAAGGAGAAAATCTGTCCCGTTCCTGCCCATCTTTATGCACGTTCTGTGCCAAACCTGGACAGGAATTCTAAGTGTCTGAACAGAAAAGAGATGAGACAGAAGCTGCCAAAAGGGAAAGCGTGCTGAAAGAGGATGTGCCCGTCCCGGAACGGGAATGAGCCAACGCAGAAAACCAAGTAAGTGTTTCTATATCAATAACTTATGGAAGACGCATCGAAGGAATGCCAAAATGGGCGATTCCCAAAGCGGGAACAGACATGGAAATGCCGTGACAGGACAAGGCTGGCCGCGCACCGAAGCGGCGGGAACGTACAATCGATGGATGACGTTTCCAACTCACTCCCTGCCTGTTTTTCCAGCCGCAACTGCAACCACGGACTCCAGCGGGGGAGGATTGCCGCCATGGCGTCCGGAGGGTCGAGCGGCGGATGCGCTGCGTACTCTGAGGATGACGCCGGGGTTTGTGCGCACGGCGGAAGGTTCCGTGCTGATTGAGCTGGGACAGACGCGTGTGCTGTGCAACGCGACGATCGAGAACGGTGTACCAGGCTGGATGCGCAACCAGGGTCGGGGATGGGTGACGGCCGAGTATGCGATGCTGCCGCGGGCGACGCTGACGCGGACACCGAGGGAGAGCGAGCGCGGCAAGATTGGCGGCAGGACGCATGAGATTCAGCGGCTGATCGGGCGCAGCCTGCGTGGCGCTGTGGACTTGAAGGCGCTGGGCGAGCGGACGGTGATTCTGGATTGCGATGTCTTGCAGGCGGATGGAGGAACGCGAACGGCGGCGATTACCGGAGCGGCGGTGGCGCTGGAGTTGGCTCTGGGCGCGCTGGTGAAGGCGGGAACGCTGGCGAAGTCCCCGTTGCGGCAGATGGTGGCGGCGACTTCCGTGGGACGCGTGGCGGGGCGGGCGTTGCTTGACCTTTGTTACGAGGAGGACGCGCAGGCCGAGGTGGACATGAATGTGGTGATGACCGAAGACGGCGGCCTGGTGGAGACGCAGGCGACGGCGGAAAAAGGCAGCTACTCGCGCAGCGAGTTGAACGAACTGCTGGACCTGGCCGAGGGCGGGCTGAAGCAGATCTTTGTCGCGCAGCGAGCAGTGCTGGACGGCGTGCGCGGCTGAGGCGATGCGCCGCCTGCCGTATATCTGAGACGCAATGGGTGGCCTGCCCTGCCTCAGCAGCCGATGAAGCACCGATGCCTTCCGGTTGTGAGTCGAGACCTGGGTGCGATATCTTCCGGGGTGGAGCGACAGGATCGTGCGGGATCGGATTGGGGCGGGAATGCGACAGGGAATGGACAAGGTTTGGCCGGATGCGCGGGCGGCGCTGGAGGGCGTGGTGCGCGACGGGATGCTGCTGGCGATTGGCGGCTTCGGGTTATGCGGGATTCCGGAGGCGCTGATTCTGGCGCTGCGGGAGTCGGGCGCGTGTGGGCTGACGGTGGCCAGCAACAATGCCGGAGTGGACGGCTGGGGGCTGGGGTTCCTGCTGGAGACGCGGCAGATCCGGAAGATGATCTCCAGTTACGTTGGGGAGAATGCGGAGTTTGAGCGACAGTACCTGACCGGCGAGCTGGAGGTGGAGTTCTGCCCGCAGGGAACGCTGGCCGAGCGGATGCGCGCAGGCGGAGCGGGGATTCCGGGTTTTTATACGCGCACAGGAATTGGAACCAGCGTGGCCGAAGGCAAGGAGCACAAGGTCTTCGACGGCGTGGAGTACATTCTGGAGCGCGGCATTCACGCCGATGTGGCGCTGGTGAAGGCGTGGAAGGGCGACCGCTGCGGCAACCTGATCTACCGGAAGACGGCGCGGAACTTCAATCCGCTGGCAGCAGCCTGCGCGCGGATGACGATTGCCGAGGTGGAGATGCTGGTGGAGCCGGGCGAGCTGGAGATGGATGCGATTCACACGCCGGGAATTTATGTGCAGCGCGTGGTGCACAATCCTGCACCGGAAAAGCGCATCGAGAAGCGGACGACGAGGGAGGCATAGCGATGGCGTGGACGCGGGATGAGATGGCGCAGCGTGCGGCGATGGAGTTGCAGGATGGATTCTATGTGAACCTGGGCATCGGGATTCCGACGCGGGTGGCGAACTTCATTCCGCCGCAGATGACGGTGATGCTGCAATCGGAGAATGGGCTGCTGGGCATGGGACCGTATCCGCTGGAAGAGGAAGTGGATGCAGACATGATCAACGCGGGCAAGGAGACGGTGACAGCGGTTGCGGGCGCAGCGACATTTTCAAGCGCCGAGTCCTTTGCCATGATTCGCGGCGGGCACATCGATCTGGCGATTCTGGGCGCGATGCAGGTGGCGGAAAACGGCGACCTTGCGAACTGGATGGTTCCGGGCAAACGCGTGAAGGGCATGGGCGGCGCGATGGACCTGGTGAGCGGCGTGCGGCGCGTGGTGGTGGTGATGGAGCATGTGACACCGAAGGGTGAGGCCAAGCTGCTGCGCCGCTGCACGCTGCCGCTGACTGGAGCCGGAGTGGTGCAGCGCATCGTGACGGACCTGGCCGTGATGGACGTGATGGCAGATGGATTTCACGTCGTCGAACTGGCACCCGAAGTGACGCGTGAGCAAGTGTGCGAGCGCACGGAAGCGCCGCTGCACTTTGGCTGTGCGTAGGACACGCCAGGAAAAAGAGCGCACGAACTGCGCTGGATCTGCACTACCAGTTCGGTTTGCGTTTTTCCAGAAACGCCTCGACGCCTTCGCGGAAGTCACGTGTCTGGCGTGACTCCGCGTTGGCCGCAAGGGCGGCATCGAGGGCGGCATCGAGCCAGGGACGCTGCTGCTCGGCGAGCAGACGCTTGGTTGCCGCCAGCGACTCCGGACTGTTGGCCAGCAGGGTGGCGATGAGCGCTTGCAGTCGGTGGGGCAACTCTTCGCGCTCGACGACGGCGCTGACCAGACCGAGCGCGTGCGCTTCTTCGGCGGTGAAGAGGCGCGCGCTGAGGAGTAGATCACGACTGCGTTTGTCGCCAAGCTGAAGCGTGAGAAAGGCCGAGACGACTGCGGGCACAAAGCCGATGCGAGCTTCGGTGTAAGCAAACTTTGCCGCAGGAGTCGCAAGCGTCCAGTCGCAAAGCGTTGCCAGACCTGCGCCACCTGCGATGGCCGGACCATCGACGACGGCGATGGTGGGAAGGGGCAGCTCCCAAAGCGCGCGAAAGAGGCGGACGATGCGCGCGGCTGAGGCCTGATGCTCATCGGCGCTGGCCGTGTGCATGGACTGGAGAATGCGCAGGTCAAGCCCGGCGCAGAAAGCGCTGCCGGAGCCGGTGAGGACGAGAACACGGATGCCATCGCTGACGGCGCGATCAAAGGCTGCGAGGAGCTCTTCCTGCATCTCGGGCGTCATGGCGTTGCGCGCCTCGGGCCGGTTGAGCGTGAGGGTTCGGACGTGATCATGATCGTCAGGCAACACGGTGGATGCGGTCATGCGGACTCCTGGTGTGCCGGCGGATTCGCTGCCGCGGCAAGCGCGCAGCTTGCAGAGACCAGCCGGGCAAGTTGTGCGGGCGTGTGATGAGCAAGGCTGGGATTGAGCGCTGCGAGGCTCTCGACAAGCGTCTCCGTTGGGAGATTGCCGACGAGCGCGTCCTGCGCAAAAGGACAACCGCCAAGACCCCCCAGAGCCGAGTCAAAACGGCGACAGCCTGCGTTCCATGCGGCACGGACAAGCGCGGCGGCGGCATCACGGCGAGCATGCAGGTGCAGGCCGATTTCCAACCGGGGCAGCCGTGCGCGAACTGCGGCAAAGGTCTCGGCGATCTGCACGGGCGTAGCTGCGCCGACGGTGTCGGCAAGCGAAAGCTGGCGTACGCCGCAGTCGGCGATCTGCTGACTGGCGGTGAGAACGGAGTCGAGCGACCACGGCTCGTTGTAAGGGTTGCCAAAGGCCATGGAAAGATACGCAACCATGCCTGAGCCGCTGGCCGCAGCCAGCCTGGCAAGATGCGCCAGCAGAAGAAGAGAAGCGTCGGGCGTCTGATGCTGATTGCGAGCCAGAAACGCAGCAGAGACGGAGTGGGGATAGCCAAGCGTGGAGACGCGACCGGTGGCGATGGCGCGTTCGGCGCCGCGCTCGTTAGCGACGATGCCGATGATCTCGGCATCGGGAGGAATCTGCAGGGCCGCGAGCACCGACTCGGAGTCGGCCATCTGCGGAACGGCGGACGGGGAGACAAAGCTGACGGCGTCGAGATGGCAGAAGCCGGCGTCGAGCAAAGCTTGCAGGTATGCGATCTTTTCTGCTGCAGGGATATGGTGCGCCAATCCCTGCCAAGCGTCACGCGGACATTCAATCAGAGTGACGCGCTCGGCGATGCCCGCCTGGGTCTCCGGTTTCATGACGATTCTCCGACGGACGCAATTGTAGGTGCGAGCCGTTTTCTCCTCTTCACTGCGTTATCCGCGCGAAGGATACACCTTGAGAATTTCCCGCGCGATGACCATGCGCTGAATCTCGCTGGTGCCTTCGCCGATGGTGCAGAGCTTGACGTCGCGATAGTATTTCTCCGCCGGATAATCCTTAATGAATCCATAGCCGCCAAATAACTGCACCGCCTCGTTGCAGATGCGAACGGCGGTTTCACTGGCGAAGAGCTTGGCCATGGCGGATTCGCGTGTGACCTTGCGACCGGCGTCCTTGAGCACGGCGGCGCGCTGGGTGAGCAGTCGCGCGGCATCGAGTTCCGTGGCCATATCGGCGAGCTTCCACTGAATGCCCTGAAACTCGGCGATGGTTTTGCCAAACTGACGACGCTCTTTGACGTACTTCAATGCGGCATCGAGCGCACCGCGTCCGATGCCCAGCGAGAGCGCGGCAATCGAGATGCGTCCACCGTCGAGAATGCGCATGGCGTCCACGAAGCCTTCGCCCTCGTGGCCGAGCAGATTTTCCGTGGGAATTTCGCAGTCTTCGAAGATCAGTTCCGCGGTGTCGCTGGCGCGCAGCCCGAGCTTGTCTTCCTTTTTGCCGGGGCGAAAACCGGGTGTTCCCTTTTCGACGATGAATGCCGAGAGACCGTGCGTGCCCTTGCTGCGGTCGGTGACGGCGATGACCACGACCACGTCGGCGTAGCTGCCGTTGGTGATGAAGGTCTTCGAGCCGTTGATCACCCAGCGGTCGCCCTTGCGCACGGCCGTGGTGCGAGCGTTGCTGGCATCGGAGCCGGAGCCTGGCTCGGTCAGTCCCCAGGCGGCAAGCGACTGACCGGTGGCCAGTCGCGGAATGTAGCGTCGGCGCTGCTCTTCATTGCCGGCGAGAAAGATGTGGTTCGTGCCGAGCGAGTTGTGCGCGGCGACGATGATGCCGATTGAGCCATCGACGGCGGAAAGCTCTTCGATGGCCAGCAGGTAATCCACGTATCCCAGCCCTGCGCCGCCGTATTCCGCGGGGAAGATGACGCCGAGCAGGCCCATCTGGCCGAGCTTGCGAACGGCTTCGTGCGGGAAGATGCTGTCACGGTCCCCGGCGGAGATATTGGGTGCAATCTCCTGCGCGGCGAATTCGCGAATCGCCTGGCGAAGATGCTCCTGATCCTCCGTGTGGATGAAGGGATAAAGACTGTTTGCGGATTCGACGGCCATGTTGATTCTCCTCAATGGACCTGGAAGATTCAGACAAAGTTATGTCTGCAGAATGCCTGGATGAAAGGGTGGAACGTCGGGATTGAGCGCGCATGCTTCCAGCGCGGTGATTAACGCTGCGCGCGTCTTTGCAGGGTCGAGAATGGCATCGATCCACAAGCGGGCGGCGCCGTAGCGCGGATCGGCCTGCGCGTCGTAGCTGGCTTGAATTTCTTCGCGGATGGCGGCTCGATCGGCATCGGTCAGTTCCCTGCCCTCGCGCTCCAGTTGACGCGCGCGCACCTCGGCGAGCGTGGTGGCAGCGGATGCGCCACTCATGACGGCGTAGCGCGCCGTGGGCCAGGCGAAGACAAAACGCGGATCGTAAGCCTTGCCACACATGGCGTAGTGACCGGCGCCGAAGCTGCCGCCGACGATGACGCTGATCTTGGGCACGACGCTGTTGCTGACCGCGGAGACCATCTTGGCTCCGGCGCGGATGATGCCGGACCACTCGGCCTCCTTGCCGACCATGAAGCCGTTGACGTCGTGCAGGAATACAAGTGGCACCAGATTCTGGTTGCAGTCCATGATGAAACGCGCAGCCTTCTGCGCGGCTTCGGTATAGATGACGCCACCGACTTCGATACGCTGCGTGCCGGCCTGTGGTCCGGTGGCAACGGTCGTGCGCTGATTCGTCTTCTGGTTAGCGACGATGCCCACGGCGAAGCCGCCGATGCGCGCGTAGCCGCACACCAGCGTGCGTCCAAACTCCGCCTTGTACTCGACAAACTCGCTGCGATCAACCAGACGCGCGATGATCTCGCGCATCTCGTAGACATTGGAAGCGCCGGGAGCCGGATTCATCAGGGTGTAGAGCTCCTCGGCGGCATGGAGCGGTGCGTCGGTCGCGGCATCGTAGGCGGTGCGCGAAAAGACTGGCTTTGCCGAGGTTGCGCAGCGGTCGCCGAGCTTGTCCACCAATGCTCGCAGGCGCAGCAGACAACTGCGATCCTCGGGTTCGTGGAAATCGACGGTGCCGGAGATCTCCGCGTGCATGGCCGCGCCGCCCAGCTCTTCAGCGTCCGTCTTCTGGCCAATCGCCGCCTGAACCAGCGATGGCCCGGCGAGAAAAAGACCTGATCCCTCGGTCATCAGAATCGTGTCGGTCATCACCGGCAGATAGGCTCCGCCGGCAACGCACATGCCCATGATGGCGGTGATCTGCGGAATGCCGCGCGCGCTCATCACCGCGTTGTTGCGGAAGACGCGACCGAAGTCGTCGGTGTCCGGAAAAACATCTTCCTGCAACGGAAGAAAGACGCCTGCGGAATCGACCAGATACAGCGTGGGAATGCGGTTTTCCAGAGCGATGGTCTGCGCACGCAGAACCTTCTTGGCTGTCATCGGAAAAAACGCTCCGGCCTTGACCGTGGCATCGTTGGCGATGATCATGCACAAGCGACCACACACGCGACCTACGCCGGTGACGACACCTGCTGCGGGCGCACCGCCAAATTCAGCGTACATTTCATGCGCGGCCCACAAGCCAAGCTCAAGAAATTCTGCGTCTGGATCAAGCAGAATTTCGAGACGCTCGCGAGCGGTAAGTCGCCCCTTGGAGTGCTGCGATGCAATCGCTTTGGCCCCGCCGCCGGAGCGGATCACTGCTTCCTGATCGCGCATGGTGAGCATGAGCGCGAGCAGTGCGTCGCGACAGGCGATGGCGCGTGAAGAGTCTGGCTGAATTGCGCTGGCGAGGCGATGGCTGGGATGCGCGGTTTGCGTTTCGACTTTAGGCGCCATGCTGACTGCTCCTGAAACTCAACGAATATAGCACCTGGCGGGTGCCACTGGCTTCAAGGTTTGGATGCAGAAACTGGATGGGATGAAAAGATGGCACGTGATGCAAGCCTTCAATGGCGATCGGTGAGAGATTCCACATCTTTGCGGCGAAGCAGTCGCCGTTCGACGGGCGACGAGAGGACGGTGGAGGTGGAGGTGGCGCCGACGGCTCCGAGTTTGTCGATGAGCGCCTCCATGTGGCGGATGGAGACGACGTTGGCCTCCATGACGAAGGACTCGTCCCCCGTGACGCGATGACAGCGGGTGACCTCAGGAAGATCGCGGATGACGGCGACGGCGCGGCTGACCTGAAGATCGCCGCCGCGAATGGTGAGACGAACGACGATGCGAACCGCCATACCGAGGCGCGCCGGATCGACCGTGGCATGGTAGCCGGTAATGATGCCCGACTCCTCGAGCCGGTGGACGCGCTCTGCAACGGCAGGCGTGGACAGGCCAACTTTTCGGCCCAGTTCCGCGAAGGTGATGCGCGCGTTCTGTTGCAACGCTTCGAGGATCTTCCAGGCGATGGAGTCAAGCTCCGGGAGTGCGGCGATGTGTTTTGTGCTCATGGTTACGATCCTTAAGCAAACAGGTTACTATGCCTTTCAGCGTGAAGCATTGGCAAGCATTTTCCTTTGATTTCATCTTCTCAGGGTTGGTAAACAGGCCTATTGTGGAAGGTGTTTCGCGGATTCGACGCACGCTTCCCGCAATTGCGTCCGACGCCAAAGATCATCCAGAGGAGAAGACGATGAGCGCTACGCTGCATCCCCCTGCGCTGCTGCATCCTGAGGAACAGACTCAAGCCATGCAGGACTTCATGCCGCTGCTGGGCACCGATCATGTGGAATTTTACGTTGGCAATGCCAAGCAGGCGGCACATTTCTATCGCACAGCGTTTGGCATGTCGCTGGTGGCCTACAGTGGCCCGGAGACAGGACAACATGATCGCGCCTCCTATGTGTTGCAGCAGGGCAAGGTGCGTTTTGTGCTGACGACGGCTTTGCGAAGCAGTCATCGAATCGCGGAGCAGGCCCATCGGCATGGCGACGGCGTTCATGCCATTGCGCTGCTGGTGGAGAATGCATGCCAGGCGTGGAGAGAAGCCACCGAACGCGGCGCCAGGAGCGCGCAGGAGCCGGCAATGCTGCGCGATGAACATGGCGAGGTGACGCTGGCCAGCATCTGCGCCTATGGCGACACGGTGCACACGTTCGTGGAGCGGCGCAATTATCGCGGGGTATTTCTGCCGGGCTATCGCCCGGTGCCGCAGGATGCAATTGCGCGCCCTGTCGGGCTGTTGCACATCGACCACATGGTGGGCAATGTGGGCTGGCACCAGATGGATGAGTGGGTTGCGTTCTATGAGCGAGTGATGGGCTTCCGGCTCTATCAACACTTTGACGACAACGATATTTCGACGGAGTATTCAGCGCTGATGTCAAAGGTGATGGCGAATGGAAACGGGTATGTGAAATTTCCCATCAACGAACCGGCGGAAGGCCGACGCAAGTCGCAGGTGGAGGAGTTCCTGGAGTTCTATGACGGACCCGGGGTGCAGCACATCGCGCTTGCGACGCATGACATTCTGCACACGGTGAGCAGCATGCAACGGCAGGGTGTGGAGTTTCTGCGTGTACCGCACAGCTACTACACGGAGCTGGAGCAGCGGATTGGGCACATCGACGAGCCGATTGGCGATCTGGAAGAGCTGGGAATACTGGTGGATCGCGATGATGAAGGGTATATGCTGCAAATTTTCACACGTCCGGTGGAGGATCGACCGACGCTGTTCTTTGAGATTATCCAGCGCAAGGGCAGCCGCAGTTTTGGCAAGGGAAATTTTCGTGCGCTCTTTGAAGCCATCGAACGCGAGCAACAGGCGCGTGGCAATCTGTGAGAGGCGAGGCGATGAGCACAGCGGCGATCTCCTCGGCAGAACCGTATCTTTCGCAACAGGATTACACCGCATATTCACGCGAGCAACATGCGGTGTGGGCCGAGCTGGTGCGGCGCGTGATGCCCCAACTGGAGCAACATGCGGCGCGAGAATATCTGGACGGATTCACCAGCATAGGCTTGCAGGCCGATCGCATCCCCGATCTTGCGTTGATCAGCGACCGGCTTCGACCGCTGACCGGATGGTGCTCCACGCCGGTCAGCGGCTTTTTACCTGGACCGGCTTTTTTTGAGATGCTGGCAACGCGCCGATTTCCGACTACGACGTGGCTGCGCAGTCGCGATTCGCTGGAATATACGCCGGAGCCGGATATCTTTCACGATGTTTTTGGACACGTTCCAATGCACGCGCATCCGGTATTTGCTGATTTTTTGCAGCGCTACGGACGTACGTGTGCCGCGACGCGGGAGGCTGCCGTGTTGGAAAAGCTGGGCAGGCTTTTCTGGTACACGGTGGAGTTTGGGCTGATCCGCGAAGGGGACGCGGTGAAGGTGTATGGCAGCGGACTGATCAGCTCGCATGGCGAGTGTTGCAATGTGATGAACGGCAATTGCGAAGTGCGGAAGTTTACACTGGACGCCGTGCTGGAAACGCCGGTGAAGGTAGACGAGATGCACAAGCTGCTCTTTGCCATCGAGAGCTTTGATGAGATTTATGCAGCGATGCGTGAGGCGGAAGTGCGGGCGATGATTGGGCGGTTGTAAGCCATGGTCGCCGAGGAGATGGAACGATGAGTGACGTGCGTGCATATATGAGCGGCTTTGGGAATGAATTTGCGACAGAGGCCGTGGAAGGCGCGTTGCCAAAGGGGCAGAATTCACCGCAACGACACCTGCTGGGTCTGTATGCCGAGCAGATGAGCGGGTCGCCGTTTACCGCGCCGCGCGCAACGAATCAACGGACGTGGACGTATCGGATTCGCCCGTCGGTGACGCACAAACCGTATCAAGCTGCGGAGCCAGGACTGCTTCGTTCCGGGCCGTTCCATGAGACGCCGACGACGCCGAATCAGTTGCGCTGGAATCCGCTGCCGATGCCGGAAGAGCCGACAGATTTTGTGGATGGGATGGCGACGCTGGCCGGCAGCGGCGACCCAGCGATGCAGATCGGCGTAGCCGTGCATCTGTATGCGGCAAATCGGTCGATGGAGGATCGGTTCTTCTATAACGCTGACGGTGAGATGCTGCTGGTGCCGCAGGTGGGCAGGCTGGAGTGCGCGACGGAGTTGGGCGTGATGGACGTGGCGCCGGGCGAGATCGGGGTGATTCCGCGCGGGATCAAGTTTCGCGTGGCGCTGCCTGAGGGCGCGGCGCGAGGCTATATCTGTGAGAACTACGGACTGCCGTTTCGACTGCCTGATCTTGGCCCGATTGGCGCCAATGGGCTGGCGAATGCCAGGGATTTTCTGACGCCGACGGCTGCTTATGAGGATCGCGAGGGCGCGTTTCGGATTACGTCAAAATTCATGGGCAATCTGTGGGAGGCGGAGATCGATCATTCGCCGCTGGATGTGGTGGGCTGGCATGGAAACTATGCTCCGTACAAGTATGATCTGGCGCGATTCAACTGCATCAACACGGTTTCGTTCGATCATCCGGACCCATCGATCTATACCGTGCTGAGCGCGCCGTCGGCTGTGGCGGGAACGGCGAACTGCGACTTTGTGATCTTTCCGCCGCGATGGATGGTGGCTGAAGATACCTTTCGTCCACCGTGGTTTCACCGCAACCTGATGAACGAGTGCATGGGATTGGTGTTTGGCGCGTATGACGCGAAGGCCGAAGGATTTGTGCCGGGTGGAATGAGCCTGCACAACTGCATGGCTGGACACGGTCCGGATGCGGAGACGTTTGAACGCGCAACCGCTGCCGAGTTGAAGCCGCAGTATCTCGACAACACGCTGGCTTTCATGTTTGAGACGCAGCTTGTGCTGCGACCGACAAAGTGGGCGATGGAGACGCGTATCCTGCAGCACGAATACTTCGAGTGCTGGCAGGGATTGAAGAAACGCTTCACGCCGCCCGATGCGACGGAGCGGTGAGGCGATGAGCACGTCGGCGCGAAGCTGGGTGGAGACAGCCAATGATCCGGAGTGCGGATTTCCGCTGGTAAGCCTGCCGTGGTGCGTCTTTCAGGCTGGGGATGAAAGACGCATCGGGGTCGGCATCGGCGAGCGCATCCTGGATGTGAAGGGTTGTGCGGACGAGGGGCTGCTGGATGGATTGAGCGCTGCGCTGCTTACGGCCTGTCGAGCTGTGCAACTGAATGCGCTGATGGAGCTGGGTGAGGCTGAATGGGGGCGGCTGCGAGCACGGCTGAAGGCGTTGCTGGCCGAGCCGACGAATGCCGACGAAGAAGCGCGTGCGCGAGAGGTGGAGAAGTTGCTGATTCCTTGCCGCGATGCTGTGTTTGCGATGCCTGCGGCGATTGGCGACTACACGGATTTTTATGCTTCGGCGCATCACGCGCGTCGCGTGGGCAGCTTGTTTCGACCGGAGAATCCGTTGCTGCCGAACTACAAATGGGTTCCGATTGGATATCACGGACGAGCTTCGTCGGTTGTGCTGAGCGGCACGCCGATACGCAGGCCGAGCGGGCAGCGCAAGGGCGAAAATTGCGCTCCGATCTTTGCGCCGACCGGGATGTTGGACTACGAGGCGGAGATGGGCCTGTTCATGGGCGCGGGAAATGCGCTCGGAGAAAGGATTGCGATTGGCGAAGCAGAGAAGCATATCTTTGGGCTGTGCGTGGTGAACGACTGGTCGGCGCGTGACATGCAAAGCTGGGAGTATCAGCCACTGGGGCCGTTTCTGGCGAAGAGTTTTGCCACTTCGATCTCCCCCTGGATCGTTCCGCTGGAAGCGCTGGAGGCGTATCGCGTACCGGGTCCGGAACGAGCCAGCGACGATCCGCTGCCGCTGCCGTATCTGCAATCGACGACTGCGGATGTGGATGGAATCGATGTACAGGTGACGGTCGCACTGCGCTCGGCAAAGATGCGTGCAGAGAAGATGGAAGCGATGACGGTGAGCCGGGGAAATCTGCGCTCGCTCTTCTGGACGCTGCGGCAGATGGTGACGCATCACGCGAGCAACGGATGCAATCTGCGTGCAGGCGACCTGATGGCGACGGGCACGATCTCCGGCGCTGAGGCGGGCAGCGAAGGCTGCCTGCTGGAGTTGCGCGCGACGCGCGGCCCGCTCAGGCTGCCGACGGATGAAGATCGCATTGCGCTGGAAGACGGCGATGAGGTGACGATCCGCGCGTGGGCACAATGCGACGGATGGCCGCGCATTGAGATTGGAAGCTGCGCGGGGGTGGTGGCGGCGGAGTGAGCCATCTCTGGCAGCTTAACGATCGATGCCGAGTTTTTTCCAGATGTTGTCGATGCGGGTGCGCGTTGTCGAGTCCATCGACAGAATCTGTGGCCAAGGGCGTGTGAAGCCTTCGCCTGCCCACTTGCGCGTGGCGTCGATGCCCATCTTGGAGCCGTAATTGGGCAGTCGTGAGGCGTGGTCGAGCGAGTCAACCGGGCCAAGCGTGAACTGGATGTCGCGCTCCGGATCGATGTTGTTGGCGGTGCGCAGAACGACTTCGCCGAGGTCCTGCACGTCGCAGTCTTCATCGACGACGACGATGCACTTGGTGAACATGGCCTGGCCCAGCGACCAGATGGCGTGCATGACCTTGCGCGCCTGTCCTGGGTAACTTTTGCGGATCGAGACGATCATCAGGTTGTGAAAGACGCCCTCGGGCGGCAGGCAGACATCCGCGATCTCCGGGATGGTCATGCGCATCATGGGGAGAAAGATCCGTTCGACAGCCTTGCCCATCCAGGCATCTTCCATGGGTGGCTTGCCAACGATGGTCGCAGCATAGATGGGATTTTTGCGATGCGTGACGCAGGTGAGATGGAAGACCGGATACTCATCCTGCATGGTGTAAAAACCGGTATGGTCGCCGAATGGTCCCTCGGTGCGCAGTTCGCCTGGCTCGACGTAGCCCTCCAGGATGATTTCGGCGTGAGCGGGCACCTGGAGATCGACGGTTTCGCACTGCACCAGTTCAACCGGCTTGCCGCGCAGGAAGCCGGCGATAAGAAATTCCTCGACTTCAGGCGGCGCGGGGACGATGGCCGCAAAAGTCATTGCGGGATCGGTACCGATGGCGACGGCAACTTCCATGCGCGAGCCTTTGAGCTGGCCGAAGCTGACCTGCGGCAGTCCGCCGGAGCCAACGGAAGAAGGCGCATATGCGCCGCCCATCGTCTCGGCCATGGCAGCGACGCGGGCAGCCATGGGATCGGTGGTGGCCGCGGTGGCCGCGGCCGAGCGTAGTGCCTCACGATAGTGTTCGGCGGCCACCTTCTGCCGCTGCCAGTGCATGCCGGTCGTCTGGCCATCGTAGACCTGCATTCGATACATGCCAACGTTGCGGCGTCCGGTGCGGGGATCGCGCGTGTGTACGCAGGGCAGCGTGATGAACGGGCCGCCATCGTGAGGCCAGCAGGTGAGCACGGGGAAATCGAGCAAATTGAAGTTTTCGCGCAGGATGACTTCCTTGCAGGCGGCTTCGCGGGCAGAGATGGTTTTGGGGAAAGCGCTGGTGAGCGCGCCAAGCTGCGGAAGCATCTTCAGCTTGTCGAGGATGCCTTCGGGAGCCTTGATGTTCATCAAACCCTGAATCCGATCGGAGATCTCGTCGAGACGCTCGACTTCAAGCGACATGGCCATGCGGCGCTCTGAGCCAAACTGGTTGATGAAGACGCGATGGCCGGGATGGCCGAGGATGTTTTCAAAGAGTAGCGCGGGGCCGCCAGGTGGCCAGCCTTTAGCTGCGACGACATCGCGGACGCCGCTGGCGGCTTTGGAGACGCGGTTGGTGATTTCCGTTATCTCCAGGCGCGGTGAAACCGGCTCCTGAATGCGCAGCAGCTCACCGGTCTGCTCCAGTTTTTCGATCCACTGCCTGAGGTCGTGATAGGCCACCATCGTCTCCACTGCGGCAGAGAATTCGCGCCGCACTTCTCAGTGTAGCGGCTGGAGAGGGTGAGAAAAATGAGCGGTTGACGGGAGCCTTCGAGCGGATGGAAACGGCACGAGGCAATCAGCGGATCGTGACTGGATCCGAGGCAAATTCGATAGCCTCGAGGGGATAACCCAGATCCTTCCAGGCGTCGAAGCCGCCACGCAGAGGCCGGACACGATCGATGCCCATTTTATGGAGCGACATGGCAGTTTTGGCGGCTGTGGCTTCGCTGGGGCAGGTACAGAAGAGGATCACGTCGCGATCATGAGGAATTTCTGCACTGCGATGGGCGACCTGATCCGGAGACAGACGCAGCGCGCCGGGCAGGGTGAAAGGATCGTTGACCAGTTCGAGAGGATGACGAAGATCGACGATGTAGACGGATTCTCCGCTATCGAGCATCTGCTTGAGTGCTGTTGGCTCCAGGCGCGCAGTGCGTAGATGGCGGAGCAGGGATTGCCTGCGCCAGATGCGCGAGCCGAGAAAGAGCAGGATGCCAAGCAGAAGCAACGCGCCGGCAACGTGGCCGATGCGATTAAGCAGTACAGGATCGCGCAGAAGGAGGTCGCCGAAGAATCGCCCAGCAAGCAGAAGCGTGCCTGACCAGATCGAGGCACCGATGGCGTCGAAGAGCAGGAATCGACGAAAACGCATGCCGGTTTGTCCTGCGACAGGCGGAGCGACGATGGAAAGTCCCGGGATAAATTTTGCAAACAGCAGCGTCCAGGCTCCGCGACGGCCAAACGACTCATGGGTGCGACGGACACAGGTGGAAGACTCCAGCGAAAACCGACACAGCAGGCGCAGAAGATGATGGCCATAGCGCTTGCCGAGGAAAAACCAACTGATGTCCGCGGCAAGACAGGCGGCAACAGCCGCAAGAAACGCCAGGCCGAAGTGCATGTGCTCGGTGACGGACAAAGCGCCGGCAGCCAGCAGAATGGGCGTGGCAGGCAGAGGCAGACCCATCTGCTCCAGCAGCACCCAGCCAAAGATGAGCAGGTAACCGTAGGTGATCAGGATGGCGGTGGGAAGTCCCATGGTCTGGCTCCGGATGGCTGGGCGAAGTAGTGGATCAGGCGAGCTTCTCGCTGAGATAGCGACACATGCTCAAAGCAAAGTCTATGTCGTTAAGATGCGCCGCGGCTGGGAAAGTTACAAAAACGCCCGGCGGGAGAGCGGTCAACGGCCTGGGCGTGATCCAGATGGCATGGGAGCCGTGGCCTCAAGGGGAGCTGAGTTGTCAAAGTAGTGGCTATCCCACAGGGCGCGATAGAACTTGCCGGTCATGTCCGCAGCAAGCGGGCCGTAGAGATCGCGGCCACCCTCGAGCAGGAAGACGGTGACCAGCGTTCCTCGCGGCGAATCGGAGTAGGAAGTGAACCAGCCGAAGCGTGTGCCGAGGTTGGAGCAAGTGCCGGTCTTGCCGAAGACTGGCAATTCGCGAAAGCTGAGGCGCAGCGAGCGAGCGGTGCCGTATTCGACTGAGCCGGCCATGCCGTCCTGCATATCAGGAATGAAACGAGCGATGGGCAGCACGCGCTTGATGCGCGGACGGAAGCTGGCAATCTGCGGTGGCGTGGTGGGATGTTGAAGGTAATAGAGTGTGCCGTTATTGGCGATAGCGGCGACGTAGGCTCCAAGCTGGAGCGGAGTGAGCGAGACGCCCTGGCCGAAGCTGCACATGCGCCCAACACCACCCTCAGAAGCCGGAATGGCACGATCCGGATAGGTGCCCAGCTGCTCGCCGGGAATGTTGTAACCGGCCAGCTCGCCAAGGCCGAAGAGCCGCGCGTAATGGTGGACGCGCTCAAAGCCAAGCTCGCGGCCCATCTCTTCAAAATAAAGATTGTTGGAGTGCGCCAGAGCCTCGGTCAGATTCATGCGAAAGCCGCCCAGATTGACCATGCGATCCCGCGTCGTCACCCCCTCCGAGAGTGCGGCCATTCCCACGGTGAGCTTGATGGTGGAGCAGGGTTCAGCACCCGGCGCAAGAGCTATTTTCTGATTGACCATGGCGAGGATGCGCCCGGTGGATGCGTCGATGACAACGGCCGTGCCGTGGATGTTGCCCAAAGCTGCGATGGCAGCTGCGCGGACAGTCTGATCCTCGCCGGTGGTGATGTCGCCCACACCCTGTTCCGAGACAAACGAGGGAGTTGTGTAACGCGAACCGCTGCTGTGACGCGCGTGGCGCATGTTGGCGCGGACCAGATGTGCCGCAGTGGGATGAGAAGGCGTTGCAAGCGCGTGCACGGAATGCGCCGTGTGCAGACGGGTGTTGCGCGTGGCGTGCCGAGTCGTCGCGGGGTGAGGGGTGGCGTGAGCGCGGGTGCGAGCGATCTGTGCGCCATGCACGGAAGAGGCATGATGCGTCTTGCGCCGATGGGTGTGTTTTGTGGTGGTGTGCGATGTGTGCGATGCCGAAGTTGAGGCAGTCGAGGTCGATGACGTTTGCGCGAAGACGCAAGCCGAAGCGGGAACCAAAAGAAGAAAGGCCATCAGCCAAGCAAACGAAGCCCCGGGGGTGCGCAAATTCAAGCTCATTCTGACTTCACCATAGCAGCCGTTCGATCTCTGCTCCTGAAATATTTCCATCTCTGTTTCAGTTCTGGAACGAAGCACGCCGGAGTACGGCGGGAACGTCCGTATCTGAACGATCAGCATCGGAGGGAACGGCATGCGATGGTGGATGGTCCTCGATCCAGTAAGGCTGCTGCGCTGGGGCGGACAGCTCGGCAAATCGCGGCGAACGAGCCGCATCCGTGGAAGCGGGCGAGGAGGTGTGCACCCATAGGTCATCAACGGGAGCAGCCTGCTGGGGCATTTCATGATACGAAGCCTGGGTGGAGACAGGATCAGGCTGAGGCATGAAGGTCGCCGAATCGGTGACAGGATCTGTCGGTGGAAGAGGTTCCGTCCAGAATGCGTGTTCGGGTGAGGACGCATGTTCGGGCCACTCCGAGATGGCAGGTGCCTGCGCGGAAGACTGCGCGTATTCTTCCACTTCGCTTTGGAAGCGCAGCGGCGTTTTGGACGCAACGGTAAAGATCGACTCGTCGCTGCGGGAATCTTCGAGCCAGCTACCCGGCTCGACTATGGGAACCGAGACGACAGGCGTCGAGGCGATCTCCAACATGCGGGCGCGTCGCTCCGGCATCTGATCACGGAATCCGGTAGCAATGACGGTGATCTTGACTTCGTCGCCCATCGATTCATCGAGCACCGCGCCGAAGATGATATTCGCGTCTTCGTGGGCAGCGGACTGGATGAGCGTGGAGGCCTCATTGACCTCAGAGAGTTTGAGCGTGCTGGAGCCGGTGATGTTGATGAGGATGCCGCGCGCGCCGTCGATCGCGCCGTCCTCCAGCATCGGCGAGGCCATGGCGGCTCGCGCTGCTTCTGCTGCGCGATCTGAACCGGCTCGCACGGCCGTGCCCATGACCGCATAGCCCATGCCGGCCATCGTAGTCTTGACGTCGGCAAAGTCGCGATTGATGATGCCCGGGATGGTGATGATATCGGAGATGCCCTGGACGCCCTGACGAAGCACATCGTCGGCGATACGGAAGCTCTCAAAGAATCCCGCGTCGCGCGCGACGGCGAGCAGCTTTTCATTGGGGATCACGATCATTGTGTCCACGCTTTCGAGCAGCTCCATCATGCCGCGTTCAGCCTGCTGCAGGCGGCGCTTGCCTTCAAAGGCAAACGGACGCGTGACGACGGCAACCGTGAGAATGCCCATCTCGCTGGCCAGAGAGGCAATGACCGGAGCCGCGCCGGTTCCTGTGCCGCCACCCAGCCCGGCGGTGACAAAGACCATGTCCGCGCCTTCCAGCGCTTCGATGATCTTGTCGGAATCTTCGAGCGCGGCGCGACGACCGATATCCGGATTGGCGCCCGCGCCCAGACCGGCGGTGAGCCGGACACCAAGCTGCAACTTGACGCTTGCCTTGGAGAGCCGCAGCGCCTGCATGTCGGTGTTGGCGGCGATGAACTCCACGCCTTCGAGCTGTGCGTCGATCATGCGGTTGACGGCATTGCCGCCGCCGCCGCCCACTCCGATGACCTTGATGCGCGCGCCACGCTGGACTTCATCATGAAACTGAATGCTCATCTCCGCCGAGGATGCGGCCTGAGCCTCGTTCCGAGGTGAATGATCGCCGAATGTCTGATCCATTGTGCCCCCCATCGTTAGCCTGTCTTTCGCGTCTGATCTTTCCGTTCTCCATCTTCCATGATACAAATCGGCGGCTGCCCCGAAGCATCTCAAGCGCTGGCCGCAAAGAGCGAACGCAACCGAGAGCGAAGGCTTGCTGTCTCTGCCGAGCGCATCCTGCGCTTTCGATTGGAGTAGAGCATCAGGCCGATCAGGACCGCGTTGGCAGGGTGTGCAAGCTCCAGCGGCATGCGGGAGATGGATACGGGCTGGCCGATGCGTGAGCGCACGTGAAGAATGCTTTCGGCAACCTCAAGCAATCCGGGCAACATGGCTCCGCCTCCGGTGACGACACATCCTGCTCCAAGCGCCTCCAGCACGCCACCATCACGCAGGCTGTCGCGGACGGCCTCCATCAGCTCCCAGGCGCGCGGTTCCAGAATCTCCGCGATGCGACGATGGCGAATCTGGACGGGGCGCGAAGCCTGAATCTCAATCTCGGCGAGTTGAGGAATTGCGGTTACGACGGCGTTGCCGAATTGCAGCTTGACCTGTTCGGCGAGTGCGATGGGAAGCTCAAGCATCACAGCAAGATCGTTGGTGAAGTGCTGTCCGCCAAAGGGAATGCTGGCCGTGTGCGCGACGGCACCTTCAAAAAAGACCACCAGTTCCGAAGAATGAGCGCCGATATCCAGTAGACAGACGCCGAGTTCGCGCTCGTCCGCAGTGAGCGTGGCTTCGGCCGCAGCAAGAGCTTCAAAGGCGGTGTCTTCGACCTCGATGCCGGCACGATTGACGCAGGTGACGATGCTTTGCAGAGCACTGGCGGAGCAGGTGGAGATGTGAAGATCCACTTCGAGGCGATTGCCGACCATGCCGACGGGGTCGTGGATGCCGGGCTGCTGGTCGAGGACAAACTGACGCGTGAGCAGATGGAGAATCTCTCGACCTGCGGGCATGGGCACGCTGCGCGCGCGCTCGATCGCCAGACTGACATCTTCGTTGGCAATCTCTCGCATACGAGCGCCAAAGTGAACGGCTGCGGTGGTGTTCACGCTGGCAACGTTGGCTCCGCCGACCCCGACAACGCACTCATCGACATTGACGTGGACGATCTGCTCGACGCGATCACAGGCTGACTTGATGGCGCGTGCAGCGGGAGCAAGCTCGGCGATAAGGCTCTTGCGCATTCCCGCCGCCTCGACGATGGCATGACCGCGATAGCGCAGCGCGCCCTCGTTCACGTCGGCAGCAAGCGCGCGAATGAACGAGCTGCCCGCGTCCAGGACGACGATCAGATTGCTTTGGCGCTGATTCATTGTGCGCCTCCTGTTGAGATGGCACGGGATGCATGGTTTTTTGCATGGCCTGCTGGTGCATGAGGATGCCTGGCAGCGGCCAGGCGCTGATGATGCAGCTTTGCTCGCCGCAAGGACTGAGCGCGATGCGCCGAAGTAGACGAGGATGAGTGTCGAAGACTCGCCGCTTTGGCGGTTGCAGGAATCGCACGAGACGGATTCCCGACGGAAGCGGGAGATGCGTTCGATGCGGCTTCAGAGGTGGTCTTTCCGGTCGCAGCCGAGTTTGCGGTGGAAGGATTGGGGGCGAGTTCGAGTGGGACATCGCCGGGGAAGCGCAGGTCAATGCCGATCAGGTTGGGGTAGCGCGATTGCCACTCGGTGATATGTGCCAGATACATCTGATAGCGCGCGGCAAAGTTGTCCGCGCCAAAGTGGATGAGCAGATCAGAGCCTTTGCTGGAAAGCGTAGCACGAAGATCGTCGGGATCTGAGAGGTCAATCTCAGAGATCTGCGAGGAGGCATTGGGCTGGGCGTGGTCGAGGTCCGCAAGGAATCGCTGATAGAGCGCCATGCGCTCCTGGGGCGAAGCCATGGCAGGATGAACATGCAGGCCGGTTACAACTGGAAATGAGTAATGGTGAAGGGCCATGCGTGCCGGAGAGATGGGCAGCAGGACTCCATCCGCATCCACGAGTTCGACATTGTCGCCCTCTCGCGCAAAGGCAATGGGTGTGCGCTCGACGATGTGGACAAGAATCTGATCGGGGAGAATGCGCATGACTGTGGCGCGCTGAACCCATGGGATCGACTCGAGCTGACTGCGGCGCTGAGCCAGCGGCACCAGGAAGATATTGCGACCGATATCCTGACCGAAAACGGAGAGCATCTCGTCGCGGGTAACTTGAACGGCATGGCCGGATGGAGTGTGAGTGGAAGCAGGAAGAGAAGCGATCTGTGAGCTGGCATCGAGGCGAAAATGAACATCGTGCAGAAGATAACGGCGGAACAGAACACCAGCGGCAATGACAACCGCAAGAAGAGCTACGGTAATCAGGGCAAGCATGATCCAGCCTGCGCGCGAACTGGGCAAGCGACGACGAGCCGCAGCAAATTCGCGGACATCGCCAACGGCTGAAGCGCGCGGCACGTTGCGTTGGCGCGGAGCGCGTCGAGCGGGAGCCGGGTCAAGCAGAATATCCTCGTCGCTCGATTCCTTCTGGGAAACATCATCCAGCCCTGGCAATTGAGCCTGCCGAGGGCGTTCAGGAGCGCGCCGCGAGGTGCCCGTGGGAGCACGCCATGCTCCGCGCGTTGAACGCGGCATGGGCACGGCTTCTTCCACGGGATCTGAATCTTCCCATAGCGTCGTAGATCTGTTTTTTGTCGTCACGACCGAGCCAGGTCGCGAGAATCGCCAGATCCCACTATAGCTTGCTGCGAGCGGAATAAGCGCAGAGAATGCCGCTTCAGGAACCCAGCCAGTTACAGGGGGAATCGCTGAATGGCCTGCGGGCGCGGGGAGCGTGACGATGGCGTGGCTCGGAGATCACTCAGGCCGGGAGAGTGAAACCGCTGAGAGCTTCAAAGGTGGGACGAGCGAGCAGATAGCCCTGCATGAGGCGAATGCCTGCTTTGCGAAGGCAAGCAAATTCGTCCACCGTTTCCACCCCCTCGGCAACGAGATCGACCCCCAGTCCCTGGCAAAGCTCGACCAGTTTACGCACGATGATCTGAGCGTTGGGGCGCTGATCGATCCTGCGGGTAAGGTCCATATCCATTTTGACGAGATGCGGGTTGAGATCGGCCAGGAGATTGAGGCCGGAGTAGCCGGAGCCGAGATCGTCGAGAGCAACATGAAAGCCCTGCCGGCGATACTCCTCGACGATGCCAAGGAGATGATTGCGATCCGTAACTTCCTCGACCTCAGTGATCTCAAAGATCAGCCGATCCGTGGGAAAGTTGAGGCTGGCTGCGGTGCGCAGCGTGAGCTGGATGCAAGCGGCCGGGCTGTAGACCGCGCCGGGCATGAAATTGATGGAGAGCTTGGCGCCGGTTTCGACCAGACCTATACGCGAAGCCAGTTGAATGGCCTTGACTCGACAGCTTTGGTCAAAGGCATAGCGGTTCTGCTCGTTGACCTGCGCAAGAACAACGCCTGCTGGCTCCTGTTGCAGGCCGCGCACCAGTGCCTCGTAGGCATAGACGCTGTTGGATTCCACATCCACGATGGGCTGGAACGCCATGGTGATTGGGATCGGCGGCTCGACACCTTCTCGACACGCTTCGCAGCGGGGAGCGCTTTTTATACCTTGCATGGTCATAGAAAACCAACTTCAGCAGAATCTTTTCGTGCCTGGCTTCCACGGATTGTATCGGCGAAAACTATGTATGCGATAGCGTTCCGGTGAAAAAAGTTGCCTGAGAACGGAGGTTTTTTCGTGCGGAGAATTGCTGCAAGCACGCCGATGCACAAGTATGACGGGGTTGTCATTCATGCGGGTGGCGGAGTCATTCCCTGGCAGATTCCAGTGCGTCGAGGATGAGCGGCGCGAGTTGACTGATATTGCCTGCGCCAAGCGTGAGGATGAGGTCGCCGGGACGAGCCGAGGCAACGACCATCGCGACGGCTTGAGCAAAATCAGATGCAAAAGCTGCGGGCGGCTCAAGGATGCGAGCAGCCAGCGCAGCGGCGTCGATGCCGGGAATTGGCTCTTCGCTGGCGGCATAGATAGGCAGGACGACGAGCGAATCGGCGAGCGCAAAAGAGGTGGTGAATTCCTGAAAGAGGTCACGGGTCCGCGTGTAGCGATGCGGCTGGAAGACGACGTGAATGCGCGCATAACCGCACTCCTGCGCGGCGGCGAGTGTAGCGGCAATCTCCGTGGGGTGGTGGCCGTAGTCATCCACCACGGCGACACCGTTCGCTCGACCACGCAACTGGAAGCGTCGATCGACGCCACGAAAGCTCTCCAGTCCGAGCGCGATGCGGTCCTCGGCAATACCAAGCTGGCACCCGATGGCCACCGCAGCCGTTGCGTTGAGGATGTTGTGACGACCAGGGACGCGCAGAGCGAATGGACCGAGTATGCCGTTCGCGGTGTGGATACGAAAACGACTGAACTCACCCGCGCTGCCGCTTTGACCCAGAATTTCCAGTCGGAAGTCTGCGGCTTTGTCGGCTCCATAGGTGAAGATGCGTCGCCGTGCTCGGGGCAGAATGGCCGCCAGGCGCGGATCGTCGGCGCAAGCCGTGATGGCACCATAAAACGGAACCTTGTCCATGAATTCGAGGAAGGCGGAGTCAACATCTTCCATGCTGTGATAGCAGTCCATGTGCTCACGATCCAGATTGGTAACGACGGCAAGAATCGGTGAAAGCCTGAGGAAGGAACGATCGCTTTCGTCTGCTTCCGCGACGAGATATTGCGAGCTGCCGAGCCGAGCGTTGGAGCCAAGAGCATCGACGCGTCCACCGACGACGACGGTGGGATCGAGTGCGCCGGTGGCAAGGACGGAAGCGACCATGGAGGTTGTGGTTGTCTTGCCATGCATGCCTGCAATGGCAATGCCATACTTGAGCCGCATCAGCTCGGCAAGCATCTCCGCACGCTGGATCACGGGAATGCGACGTTCCTGAGCCTCGGCAATCTCGGGATTATCTGAGGCGATGGCCGAACTGGCGACCACGACGCTGGCATCGCCAAGCTGGCCCCGCGCATGGCCGGTAAAGATGGTTGCGCCGAGGGATGCCAGCCTATCCGTGGTGGCACTGGGCCGGAGGTCAGAGCCGGAGACGCGCATCCCAAGATTAAGCAGAATCTCAGCGATTCCGCTCATGCCAATGCCACCGATTCCCAGGAAGTGAATGTGTTGTTTTTGTATGAACATCGATTGATCCGCAAAGAGTCCATCTCAGAGTAACAAACGGCTTGAGACGTGCTGATTGCAAGCGTGGACTGGACGATACCCTTGAGGGACGGTGCCCTGGATGCCATGTCCGCTCGCGCAAAACCGGGCTTGGATCGCGGGCCTGATTTGCGATGACTCGTTGCGCGATGTGCAGGGCGCGCAATGTTTCCGGCGTTGCGGAAGGGTGAAGAACGCTCAGAAAACGGCTGGCGCGCTCAGGCGGGACGCAGGAGTGAAGCAGGGTCAGAATCGCGCGGCGCTGCGATGGGATAAATCTCCATATCGACGGCAACGATTTCGGTCCCGCATTCGGTGGTCTGGCTGCGTGTGCACTGGCACAACTCGGTCAGGCGCAGATGCGCACTCTGACTGAGATCGAGTCCGACGGCGACGAGCAGCGTATACATTTCGATGCAGTGCTTACGCTCAAACTCAAAGAGCATGTTAATCATGCCGGACTCATCGGCACCGCGACTGATGACCCATCCGCCGCAGCCAAGAATGGCTCCGGTAAGTATCTGGATGAGGCGCTGAGGAGCCTCGGCAGTGACGGCTTTCACTTGCAACGCCCAGGCTTCCTGATCCGTTTTTTTCATCCAGGGCGTCATGGCGATGATCTCCGTTGATGCTCACACGCTTATCGACAGAACTCGCCGGGCGGTGAGAAGTGTTGCGAATTGAAACGAAAGCGACGGACGGATGGACGCGAATCCTGGCGGGGAGTGGCCTGCCGCGGCTGTGATAGGCTGCGGGCAGAATGATTGTGGGTATTGGAATCGACGGGATCGAGATTGCGCGGATGCACGCCTCCATCGAGCGTTTTGGGGAGCATTTTCTAAATCGCATCTTTACTGCGGAAGAACAGGCCTATTGCCTGAAGAAGCAAAAGAAAGCCGATGAGAGCTTTGCAGCGCGGTTTGCCGCCAAGGAAGCAGGAGCCAAGGCACTGGGGACAGGCATTAGCCGCGGCGTAAGCTGGCTGGAGATTGAAGTCACTCGCTTGCCGGGTCAGCGTCCGGAACTGCGACTCCATGGCCGCGCTCGGGCGCGCGCCGAGGAGCTGGGTGTGACGCACATGGTGCTTTCACTGACGCACACACGGACCGAAGCGATGGCCATGGTGCTGATGGAAGCAGAGGGCTTGCCGCAGCCTTGAATCAGAATTGCTTCTGATATTCTCTACGCAAGGAAGCGAGCGAGCGATGCCAAGCCAGGAAGAGCTGAAATGGTCCCAGTTGAAGGTGGGCGTGTTGGTGGTCGCTTCCCTGGCTGCCTTGACCGGGCTGATTTTTCTGATGTCCGGTTCGACGGGCGGACTTTTCAGCAAGAAGATTCGGCTGCGCTCCTACTTTGACAACGCAGATGGTCTGAAGGTCGGCGCGCCGGTGACGCTGGACGGAGTGACGATTGGCAATGTGGTGGGCGTTCATATTTTGCCCCATCACGAGCCCGATTCCGTAGAGATTGTTTGCCGTGTCGGCGCGCAGTTTCTGCCCTCGCTGCACACGGACTCCACGGTCTCGATTGACCAGGCAGGGGTGCTGGGCGACTCGTTTGTGGATATCAGCTCGGCAACTGCGCACGGTCCGGAGCCAAGGGACAACTCTGAGCTGCCGGGCGCATCCGCTCCGGGAATTCCCGAGGTCATTCGCACCAGTCAGCAGACGCTGGCAGAGACCAACGACGTGCTGAGCAAGATCGGCACGACGGTGGATACGATCAATCATGGACACGGCGCAGCGGGTCTGCTGCTCAACGATCCGCAGGCTGCGAAGAACCTGACGCGTATGCTGAGCGAGATGGAAGCGCTGACACGACAGATCTCCGAAGGCAAGGGAACGCTGGGCAAGCTGATCGCCGACGACCAACTGTATGACCGCGCCAATGATTCGATTGCCCGGCTGGATGACCTGACCAAGCGGCTGGACAGCGGTGAAGGTACGGCGGGGAAACTGTTGCGCGACGACACGCTGTATCGGAATCTGACTGCGGCTACTGCAAATACCAATGCGCTGCTGGCGCAGATCAACTCCGGCAATGGCGCATTGGGCAAACTGGCACATGATCCGGCACTTGCTGAGAAGTTGCAGGATTCGATTTCCCAGATGGATACGCTGCTCAAGAACATCAATGCAGGCAAGGGTTCGCTAGGGCAGCTTGCAGTCAATCCAGCGCTCTACAACAACGCGAACGAAACACTTTCGCAGGGCGGGAGCCTGGTGACAGAGCTGCGGAAGAATCCTAAAAAATATCTGACCGTTCACGTGAAGCTATTCTGAATTTGCGCAAAATGGCAGCAGATGTTTTGTCGCTAACACGAAGGCGCTGATGGATATTCGACAGCATTGGCAGACAGTGTATGAGGGGCGGGATACATCGACGGTCAGTTGGTTTCAGCCGCATCTGACCTCTTCGCTGACCGAAATCGGCTGGGCCATTGCAACACAAGGACTGAGGCCAGAGAGTGCAAGGGTTCTGGATGTGGGAGGTGGCGCTTCCACGCTGGCAGACGATCTGCTGGAGCTTAGGTACCAACAGATAAGCGTGCTGGACGTGGCGCAATCGGCGCTGTCTGTTTCCCAGCGCAGGCTGGGAGATCGCGGACAGTCCGTGCAGTGGATCTGTGACGATCTTCTGCATTGCGATCGTCTTCCCGAAGATGTCCACCTCTGGCATGATCGCGCGGTTTTTCACTTTCTCTGCGATGTGGAGATGCGCGCAGCTTACCTGGGAGCTGTGCGGCGAACGCTGACGGTGGGTGGTCACCTGATCCTGTATACGTTTGGCCCTCAGGGTCCGGAGCGTTGCAGCGGACTGCCCGCCATGCGCTATGACAGTGCTTCCCTGGCATCTGTATTTGGCGAAGAGTTTGTGCTGTTGCGTGATCGGCTGGAAACGCATCCTACACCCGCTGGTGCACATCAGCAGTTTCTTATGGTTCATCTACGGCGCACAAAATAAGTTCAGGCGGTCACCTGCTTTAATCTGACGCAACTGTCGACAAAATCCAAAAAGCCGCCTTCTGACGCGCTGTGGTAACGTGGTTGGCAGCGGTTTGCCCCATTCGACCGCGACCTTGCGGGCATCTACGTCCGACATCTGATCCAAATCCAGAGGAACCCCGATGAATTTGCTGAAATATACTCTGCCATTGTCGTCCGGACTGGTTGCAGCAGCGGCTTTGATGCTTGCGCTTCCAGTCCACGGCCAGACCCTTGCCTCGGCTGACAGTTCTGCACAACCCACGCCGCCACCCGCCATTCACAGCTTTGACGAAAGCGCGATGGACAAGACGGCTGACCCGTGCACGGATTTCTATCAATACGCATGCGGGAACTGGGTGAAGAACAATCCGATTCCAGGTGATCAGGTGCGTTGGGCGCGGTCGTTTTCGCTGCTCCATGAGCGCAATCAGTATCTGCTGTGGCAAGAATTGAGCGCGGCGGCGAGTGATCCGAAGACTGCGCTGCAAAAGAAATATGGCGACTACTATGCGGCCTGCATGAATACGGATCAGATTCAGCAGGATGGCCTGAAGCCGCTGGAGCCTGCGCTGCAGCAGATCGCCTCGATGAACGATTCGAAGCAGTTGTCCACAACCATGTCTGCCTTGGTAGCCGAAGGCAGCCCGGCACCGCTGTTTCGCTTTGGCGTCGGCCAGGACGACAAGGATTCCAGCAAGCAGATTGCCGAGACGTACCAGGGCGGGCTTTCGCTTCCCGATCGCGAGTACTACATCTCGCCAGCACCGCGTTACGTAAAGATTCGTGAGCAGTATGTCGAGCACATGACGAAGATGTTTACGCTGGCCGGGGACTCGACGACGAAGGCCGCTGCGGAAGCAGCCGACGTGCTGCGCATCGAAACAGCTCTGGCTCAGGGTTCGATGAGCCGGACGGAGATGCGTGAGCCGGCCAACCGCTATCACATTTACACCGTGGCTCAACTGGAACAGCTCACGCCGGATTTCAACTGGCCAACCTACTGGAAGGCGATTGGGATTGGCCACTTTGACACGCTGAACGTGGCAACACCGGGATTCTTCAAAGCGCTGAATCAGCTCATCGCGACGGAACCGGCATCGGCCTGGCAGGCGTATCTGCGCTGGCACACGCTACATGGCTTTGCCAGCAATCTGTCGAAGCCGTTTTTCGACGAGAACTTTGCTTTCTTTGGCAAGGCGCTCTCTGGCCAGAAAGAGCCTCAGCCACGCTGGAAGCAGTGCACGGACATGACGGATCGCGCGCTGGGCGAGGCTGTTGGCCAGGACTGGGTGGCACAGAATTTTCCGCCGCAGGCCAAGGCCAGCATGGATAAGCTGGTGGCCGAGCTGGAAAAGGCGCTGGGAGAAGATATCCAGACGCTGCCGTGGATGACGGAGCCTACAAAAAAGGCGGCGGCGGAGAAACTGGCGCTGATTCGCAACAAGATCGGCTATCCGGAGAAGTGGCGTGACTACTCGACACTGAAGGTGAGCCGCGACAACCTGATTGGGAATCTGGAAAAGGATGCTGTTTTCCAGCGCAACTACGATCTTTCCAAACTCGGCAAGCCGGTCGACGAAAAGGAGTGGGGTATGACGCCGCCAACGGTCAACGCCTACTACGATCCGTCGATGAACGACATCAACTTCCCGGCAGGCATCCTGCAACCGCCGTTCTTTGACGCATCGATGGATCCGGGGGTCAACTTTGGCGGCATCGGCGTGGTGATTGGCCACGAGATGACGCATGGTTTCGACGACGAGGGCAGCCAATACGACGGCCACGGCAACCTGCGCGAGTGGCAAACGCCTGCGGACCGGAAAGCGTTCACGACGCGAACCGACTGCGAGGTGCAGGAGTACAACGGCTTTGAGGCTTCTCCGGCGCATGATGGCCTTCCGGCACAGCACCTGAACGGCAAGCTGACGCTGGGCGAAAACACGGCTGACAACGGCGGACTGCGCATAGCGTATCTCGCGCTCGAGAATACGCTGGCCGCCGAGCACAAGACGGTGGAAGAAAAAGTGGGTGGTTACACTGAAGCGCAGCGATTCTTCATCAGCTTTGCCCAGGTGTGGTGCCAGAATCAGACGGATCAGTCGGCGCGCGTTTCGGCGCTGATCGACCCGCACTCACCGGGACGCTGGCGCACCAATGGATCGGTGCAGAACTTTGATGAGTTCGGCAAGGCTTTTGGCTGCAAGAAAGGCGCGCCGATGTACCCGATTCACTCCTGCCGCGTCTGGTAACGGCGCGCCGATGGAAAGAACAATCCGTGGCCCGGCAGCGATGCCGGGCCGTCTTTTTGCGGTGGATGGGGCTTCACGCGGTACACTGGAAAGTATCCACTGAGATGGAATGATGGATGGGTGAAAGAAGCGGATGACAGACATTCGCGTCTTTCGTCCAATGCTCATGCAGAATCAGACATCGGCGACCCACCTTCGGGATGGAATTCGCGGGTGTTTCCACCGGGAACTAGGCACAACGGCCCTGCGCCTTTTACAATCGTGCGAGGGACCCCATACCCACCCCAGCGTTGTCTGGGAACATGAAACCTGACGGTACCACGCCGGATCAGGACGAAGGAATCGCATGAAGTTCAGCAAATTCGGCAGGACAGTGCTGGCAGCCGCACTTGGCACGGCAATGACCTTCAGCCTCAGTTCTTGCATTTACAGCTTCACAGTTGGCTATCTGTACGTGACCGGGACGCAAACTGCGACTCCGGCTGGCAGCGGCATCATCAGTGCCTACGGAATCGACAACGACACCGGCAAGCTGATCCTGCTGCATGGATTTCCGATGGGTTCGGGCGGAGCCAACCCAGGGCGTTCGGTTCTGGTGGATGGCAGCCGATTTGTGTATGTGCTGAACCAGGGAACACCTGCGAACGGCAGCCTGCCCTGCAATGTAAACAATCCCTGCTCCAACTCGAACATTACTGAGTTTGTGGTGGGCGGCAACGGCATTCTGACCCAGCAGGAGACGTTCTTTACGCAGGGCAGCAACCCGTTCCGGCTGCTGGCTGACTCGTCGGGCAACTACCTGTTTGCCCTGGACCACGATGCGCCGTCGAATCAATTCTGTGGTGCAGCCCTGACAGGTGCCACCAGTTGCGGCGATGTCACTGTCTTCCAGATCGACAACACGACAGGACGTCTGACGCTGATTGACAATGCGCAGTTGACGGCCTCGACCGGCCAGCAGGTGACGTACTTCCCTGTTCCTGCCAACCCGGTGGATTTTGCCTTCACCAGCGGTTATCTGATTACTGTGAGCGGCACGACGGGCGTGGCCGGTGGACAGGTCGCGTATCCCTACACCTACAACTCGACCAATGGCCAGCTCGTGGTCAGCCAGAACGTTCCGCAGGTGCTCAACAGCGGTTCCGGCGCTCCCATGGAGGCTGCAACGGCCATTATCTACTCCGGAGCCAAGGTATATGTGCTCGATAACGAACCGCTGACTGCGACAGCCAACGGCGTGACGCAGACCAGCCCTGCCCAGATTGTTCCCTTCACGGTGGGAACCAATGGCGCGCTGCAATCGCTGACCGGCGGCGCGGTGCTCGATGATCCGACAGAGACCAGCCCGATTTATCTGATTACTGATGCCAAGAACAGGTTTGTGTATGTTGCCAATCAATTTGGCGCAAGCCAGGCTACAGGCAGCGGCATCACGGGCTACACCATTGACCCAGCATCGGCTTTGCTGACAGAGACTCCTGGTTCTCCGTGGGGCACTGGCTCGAATCCACAGTGCCTGGTCGAAGATAGCTCTGACCAGTACATTTACACCGCCAATGCGAATGATTCCACGATCACGGGACGTGTTCTCGATCCAAACTCAGGCGCATTGAACCCGATGCACGGCAGCACAGGAGTGTTTGGGCTGGCCGGGCCGGCAGCCTGGTGCTGGATCGACGGACGCACCAATTAGTCATTTTCCACGAGCGTGATACCCGTGAGAGCATGGGGCAATTGCCAAATGCTCTCACGAAACAAAATACCCTACCCGGATGCAGATTGCAGCAACGGAGCAGGCATGAACCGAAGACTGGCAAGGCAGATGGCCAGGATCGGAAACTGAAGTCAGGCTACCCCGTCGGCGAGTGTCGTTCGGGATGAAGGATAGGCATGAAGTTCGGTAAACCCGCACAGGTCGCATTGATCGCAACAGTCGCGCTTGCTACAGCGACCCTGTTCACCGCTTGTCAGCAGTACACAAGCACGCTGACGGTGGACTTTCTTTACGTTGCATCGAATCAGCAGGTTCCCGGGCAGATCCAGGTTTTGGAGGTCAACTCCGAATCTGGCGTTCTGCGTCCGATCCCTACCTCGCCGTTTCCTTCGGGGGGACGAAATCCGGTGGCGGAGGCAGTTTCCCCGGATCATCTGAATCTGTATGTAGTCAACGAAGACGACAACGATATCGTGCAGATGGGTATCGGTACAGATGGCAAGCTGTATCCCCAAAACACAGTGAACACAGCAGGATCGTTTCCGGTAGCGATGGCGATCAACGCGCAGGGCACGTATCTTTACACCGCGGATACGTATTCGCCGATTCCCAGTTGTGCATCGACGAATCCCTGCCCCGGGGATCTTGCTGTCTATTCCGTGAACTCAAGCGGGCAGCCGAGCAATCCGATCTTTAACAGCGATGCGAGTCCGAATTACTGGCCTTTGCAGGTTTCGCCGACCAATGCCAAGACGGTGGTGACGCCAACGGCGGTCAATGTGCTGGCCAACGGCAAATATGTGTATGTGTCAGCCTACACTCCGACGACGAACAGCACGACGACAAATCCCAGCACGTATCCGAGCAGTTCCCAGGGCTATTTGTTTGCGTTCCAGGTAAATTCGGACGGAACAGTGACCGAGTTGAATAACGGTCAGCCGATCCTGAGCGGGAATCTTCCTTCGGCGATGGCCAGTGATTCCACCAGCAGCTATCTTTATGTGGCAGACAACAAGCTGGGGCAGATTACCACGTACTCCGTGCAATCTGGAGTTCCGACCCCGGTGGCGACAACGGCTTCCGGTAGCCTTCCGCTCTCGATGGCTCTGGATACTTTTGGAAATCTCTATGTCGCCAATGCCGGCGATTCGACGCTGAAGATGTACTCCACCAGCGCGAGTGGAGTGCTGACACCGACCGGAACCTATGCAGTGGGCACCTATCCGGATGCGGTGCTGCCCGATCCACATGCCCTGGGCTTTGTCTATACCGCAAACTTTCTTGGCAACAACATGAGCGGCTTCCAGATCAGCAAGACATCGGGAGCACTTGTGAACACACAGAATTCGCCTTATCCCTCGATGGTGCAGCCGACGGCCATCGTAGGAGTTCCACATGCGGGATCGATCCACTAGTCATATGAGTCAACATCTCCATTCCGCGCGCAGGCCGATCCGGAAGACCGGATTCCTCGCGGGCATCGTGCAACGCCGATCTCACCTTTTACAATAAGATCGGATCATCATTCACTCAGTTTTCCAGGCCACTCGACCGGCCTGCCACGAAGGAAGCTCATGAAGTTCAAGAAACTCGGTCAGGCAACTTTGGTTCTGGCGGGCGCGTTCGTTGCTGCAAGCCTGTTTACCGCCTGCAACCCGGTCACAATCGATTTTGTCTACGTCTCGGGCAGCAAAGCCGATCCCGGCCAGATGGAGGTCTTTGAGATTGACCGCGTCTCCGGCGCGCTCAGCCAGATTGGTTCGATCGTCTCTTCCGGCGGCACGAAGCCGGTCTCGATGGCGATCTCGCAGCTCTACCACAACATTTACGTTGTCAACCAGGGGAGCAACAACCTGGTCAACTTTTATGTGGACAACGATGGCCTGCTCCAGCAGAAAAACACCTATTCTCTGGCTAACGTTGGAAGCACTCCGGTATTTGTCTCAACCAACAACGCGGCCACGCTGCTTTTTGTCGTCAGCCAGTACCAGCCTGGCTGCACCACCGCTATCGCTTCCGCCGCAACCTGCAACGGTGGCTCGCTGGCTGTCTTTCCGATGAACTCGGACGGTACGCTCGGCAATCCGATTCAGAATGGCAGTCTTTCGTACTGGCCGATTGGCGTGAATCCGACCTCGGTACAGTCCACGCCGAACTGGCCCGTCAACTCGGTCACCCCGACCGCTGCCGGAACAACCGGGTTGCGCGTCTTCGTCACCACCAATGATCCGACTGCCGGCCTCGGCTATATTTACTCCTTCAGCTCCACGCCCTCGGGCCAGCTGACAGCCATCAGCGGCAGCCCGGAGTACGCTGGCGTGAAGCCGAGCGGGATGGTGGTTGACCCGACAAGCCGCTTTGTCTACGTCACCGACTTTGCCCAGAACGAGATTATTGCTTACACCATCGAGTCCAATGGTCTGCTGCTGCCACTGATCAACGGCCCATTCAAAACCGGCAATGAGCCATCTGCGATCACCATCGATCCTCGTGGCATCTATCTCTATGTGACCAATGAGCTGGATAATACGGTTTCGGCGTATGAGATTACGCTGGCCACCGGCACACCGACTGCAGCTGTGAACACCACAGGGACACAGTCGAATGCGACGGCTACAGCACCGGTTTCAGTGGTTGTTGATCCTGGATTTGGCCGTTACGTCATCACGGCAAATCTGCTGGACAACTCGACCACCACATTCCAGATCAACGGAAGCACAGGAACGCTGACGCCTGGCCAGAACGGTCCGTATCCTTCGGTTGCGGCTCCAACGGCTGTGGTCTCGATTCCGCGTGGTAACCATGCCATTCAGGTGAATCAGCCGTAACGTGAATGCGAAGAAGCGAATCTACACGGGGCAGCTTTGGCTGCCCCGTTTTGCGTTCGGACCACGTCCTTCCACTGGGCTGAAGATACACCTGTTCTTTCGGCGGCGAGCGTATGCGATACTCAAAAAGACATGTATAAAAGGATCGTTCTCAAGCTCTCTGGCGAAGCTCTGGCAGGGGCGCGCGGCTTTGGTCTCGACGCACAGCGTGTCATCGACATTACCTCAGAAATCGCGGAAGTTCGTGCGCTCGGCGTGGAAGTTGCCGTGGTTGTCGGTGGCGGAAATTTCTTTCGAGGAGTCACCGAAACCGCCAAGGAAATGGACCGCGTGAGCGCCGATAACATGGGCATGCTTTCGACCGTCATCAATGCCATCGCCTTACAGGATGCGATTGAAAAGCACGGTGTCCCTTGCCGGGTAATGACAGCGATAGCCATGAATCAGGTGGCGGAGCCGTACATTCGCCGCCGCGCTGTGCGCCATCTGGAAAAGGGCCGCGTTGTGATCTTTGCGGCTGGAATTGGTAACCCGTTTTTCTCAACCGATACCGCGGCCTCGCTGCGCGCCATGGAGATCAAGGCGAACGTGCTGCTGAAGGCGACCAAGGTTGAGGGTATCTACAGCGCAGATCCCATGCTGTTCAAGGATGCGGTCAAGTACGACGAGATCACCTATATGGACATTTTGAAGCAGGGGCTGAAGGTGATGGACCTGACTGCGGTGAGCCTTTGCAAGGACAACAATCTTCCCATGGTGATCTTCAATATGAATGAGCCGGGAAATATTCGCCGCGTGGTGCTGGGCGAAAAGGTGGGATCACTGGTTACCAGTTAAGCGCTGCATGGAGTTCTTCACCACTTTCCTGCTCCCAATCTCTTGCAATCGAGTCCAATCTCTGTGGAAGTTACCAAGCCTGCTCGTCTCGATGCCCTGACCGGGCTGCGCTGTTTTGCAGCGCTGAATATCGTCTTCTTCCACTTTTCCAATCCATTGTGGTTTGGGCCGTTTGCGCCCATCGTCAATGCTGGCTACATCTCGGTGAGCTTCTTCATCATGCTCTCCGGCTTTGTGCTGGCGTATAACTATGCGGAACGCGCCCGCGCCGGTCGCCTTGACCCCGTCCGCTTCTGGAAAGCCCGCTGGACCCGGCTCTACCCCGTCTACCTGCTCAGCCTCATCCTCGGCTTCCGCATGGTCTTCGCCGAATACCGCGCCCACTCCCACGCGCTCTTCGTCACCGGCCTCGTCCTCACGCCGCTCCTGCTTCAGGGCTGGATCCCGAAGATTGCCACCTTCTGGAACACGCCCGCCTGGACCATGTCCGCCGAGGCCTTCTTTTACCTGATTTTTCCCTGGCTCGCCGCTCGCAAGCGCCCGACGACGATGCGGGGATTGTTGCTGTTGCTGGGCGGGCTTTGGGTGGCTGGCATCGTGCCCGGCGCGCTCTACGTCCTGCTCAGCCCCGACCACATCCCCTGGCCCAACCGCTTCTCTTACGGCATCTGGCTTCAGGCGCTCAAGTTCACCCCGCTGCCTCACCTGCCCGGCTTCGTCTTCGGCGTCTTCCTCGCCTCGCTCGACGCGCGCATCCCGAGGACGAGCCGCCTGCGCCTCGTCCTCGGCCTAGCCGGCTTTGCCTGCCTCTACGTCACGCTCATGCACGAGCCGCGCCTGCCCTACGCCATGCTCCACGACGGCCTGCTCATCCCCATCTTCGGTGCCATGATCCTCGGCCTCGCGGGCGAAAACACGCTCTCGCGCTTCTTCGGCCTCGCGCCGCTGGTCTTCGTCGGCGAGGCCAGCTACTGCCTCTACCTGCTCCACTTCAACCTCTGGAACCTGCTCCACCAGAGCGGCATCCTGAAAACACTCGGCCTTGCCCGCTTCGACCCCTGGATCAGCTACGCCCTGCTCATCTCGATCGCCATCGCCACCTTCCACCTCGTCGAACGCCCCGCCCAGCGCTGGCTCCGCACCCGCATCGGCGCCTGACGCCGCAACTTCGACAAAACGCAATTTAGAATTTGCGCGAAGTAGGTTCAATTATCTAGCGAGCAGGAGTCATATACGTTCTTTGAGTCAAACTACATACAGAGACACGAGAGAACATGTAAAAGCGGCGCTTTCTCGAATTCAAAACACCATTTTGCCCGGCTATAAGCGCGAGGGCGTTATTGGGGTTCAGGGCATACACGTTTAACCCAATCTTCGGCCAATAGCTCCGCCAACTGACGAGCTGCAACCGGAGACGAGGCAGTCGACAGAACCGCTCCAACGCCGTCCCCACTCCACAAGGGCGCCAATCGAATACTCACGCTCTCGGCACCGAACAGAAGAATGCGGATATCGTCGGCACGCGGTTTCAAGAACTGAATACGAACAGTTAGCATTCGATGCTCCGGAGCAGTGCCACGCAATGTCACCATGTATATCTGCGGTCCTGTTTCTGGCGTTGCCCCCGCGCTTAAGCTCGACGAGACCTCAGTTGGATAACCGAGGTTACTCTCCAATTGCCGCAGGAACTCCATGCAGAACTGTGCAGAGTGCCCGTCCATAAGCGCTTCCTCCGACTTGTTTTTCAGCGCCACCATCTCCGCACGTTTCGTTACCTCAGCGCGATCTTGATTGCGCCGCCTTATCCACTCAGGTTCAAATCTGTTTTCATCCATCATGGCCCACTTTAGTATCACGCTTTGCGCCTTAAGGCAATCAATTCCGTTTGCGGATCGAACCTTGAGGAGTGAAGTATTTGTGCTTCCGGCTAAGCTATTCGAAGGCCAGCCGGCCCGCGCTCACTGAGCCGGTGCCACCGCCACCATCGGCCTGTCCTTCCACGTATGCGCCACAATCGGCAGTCCCGTCTGCGGCCAGTGGTCCACCTGCGCATTCACATTCAGCTCCACCGGCACCGGCGAATCCGCATCCGCCGCCACGCCCACATTCCACCCATCCACCACCACCAGCGGATCCTGCCCCATCAGTTCGCTCGCGTCCGTATCCATCTCGATCACGCGGCTCTCGCCCTGCGTCAGCGTCACGTAGTTATCGCTATAGAAAACCGGCAGCACGCGCACACCCTCGCGATCCGCCGCCAGGTGCCGCCTCAACTGCACATGCGCCATCACCGCAATCGTCTGCCCCGGATTCGTCAGCGTCACCGTCACATGCAGCCGGCCATTCACGTCCTGCCGCACCGCCCGCGCCGTCAGCACGGCCGTCGGCATCGTGTCCATCGCCGACAGATTGTCCGGGTCCGTCTCCGGCGCGCGCCAATAGAAGTTCCGGCTCAGCAGTTGCCCGCTCGCGTCCGTCAGCTCCAGCCGCACAAAGTGCACCGGCCCCAGGTCCTTCGGCCAGTGCCAGTCGCCGTCCACCGGATCGATCCGCCCCACGCTGATCGCCGAGCTGGCTGGCCCCGTCACCGGAAAATCATGCTCATACTTCAGCGACCCGTCGAATGCATACACCCACTCATGCACCTTCGCGCCCTTCAGCACCGTCGGCTCGTTGTTGATCACCTGCAGCTCGCCGTCACCCTCGTTCAACTGCACATGCACCATCTCGCACGCCTCTTTCACGGCAAACAGCGAGGCATTCGGCTCCAGATCGTGATGGTAAAGCTGCCACACAAAGCTCGGCTGCGCCGGATTGCTCATCCACGTAATCACCGCCGTCGAAGGATTGAACAGCCGCGCCTCGCGCCCCTCATACATGGCGCGAAACGCTTCGTAGTTCGCCAACTGGCTCTTGCGCACAAAATCGGCCATGTTCGCGATCTTCCCGTACCGCGCCCCGAGCGTCGCCGGATACGTGTCTCCATGCGAAGCTCCGCGCGCCAGGTCATGCTCCGCCCAGTCGTCGTTGATCTCCACCCAGTCCTTCGCCGGCATCATCCCCTGCACGCTCTCCATCGTTGGAATCGACGTGCTTCCGATCTCCGTCTTGAACGCCTCCGAGTACTGGTAATAGTAGCGCGGCGCGCGCCACCAGTACGGCCCGCCGGAATTCACTCCGCGACCCGCCGTCGAACTCGGCTGATACAGCCGCGTCGGCTCCAGTTCCGCCAGCAGCGTCCGCAACTGGTCGTCAATTTCCTTCGGCGGATACCCCTCGTTCCGCGCGCACCAGATCGCAATCGAAGGATGGTTCCTGTAGCGCAGCACCTTGTCCCTCACATTCGCGATATACGTCGGCAGATCATCCGGATTCGGCCCATCCGACGGATTCGGCTGGAAAAACTCATCCCACAGCAGAATCCCGTACTTGTCGCACAGCTCATAAAAATCCTCATCCGTGCTCTGCCCCACCCAGTTGCGAATCATGTTCAGATTCGCCAGCTTGTGCATGTAAATCTCCGCGTCCAGCCGCTCGCGCGGAATCCGCTTCATCGCCTCATCCAGGCCCCAGTCGCCGCCGCGCAGAAAGATGCGCACCCCATTCACCGACACCGTCAGGTTCTCCGAATCCGGCACCGTATACGTGATCTTCCGCACGCCAACATCAAAGCTCGTCTCGTCAGACGTCACCCCGCCCGCTTCAAAACTCAGGTGCATCGTATACAGATTCTGCGGCCCATATCCATTCGGCCACCACAGCAGCGGATGCTCCACATGCAGCTTCGGCTGCGTCTTCGGGTCCATCCGCACCACCTGCTCACCATGCGCCGGAATCGTGACCGGCGTCTCCACCATCACCTCGCCAAACTCCGCGCGCAGCACGCCCGCAACCGGCGCGTCCGTCACATTCCGCAGCGTCGTCTGGATCGCAATGTCCGTCGAATCCGTCCTCGGCAGCGGCAAATCCGTCGTCACCAGCGGATCGCGCACCACCACCGGACCCGTCGCCGACAGCGTCACATGGTCCCATATCCCCGTGTCGCGGTCGCGAATCGCCGGAATCCAGTCCCACCCGATCGTCGACAGAAACGTCGGCCCATCCAGCGCCGTCACGCCGCCGTTCCCGCCCATCCCGTCCGCAATTGTGTGCTCATGCGGCACGCCCGGATGCGGCTGCGGCCACACATGCACCGCCAGAATCCCGCGCCCACCCGGTGCCACCAGCCCGGTCACGTCGAACCGCCCGCGCCGAAACGCGCCCTTCATTGAGCCAACCTGCTTCCCGTTCAGCCAAACGTCCGCCGAGTAATTGATCCCCGCAAAATTCAGCCATATCCGCCGTCCGCGATAGCTCTCGGGCACATCGAACACCGTCCGATACCAGTACGATGTCTTGTTCAGCGTCTCCGGAATATGGTTCGGTCGATTGTTCTCCCCATACAGCGGCTCCGGATAGACGCCCGCATGCACCAGCGTCGTCAGCACCGTCCCCGGCACCACCGCGATATACCAGCTCTTCACATCCACGCGATCGGAGGCAATCTCCGCCGGCTGCGCCGTCACCTTCGCCGCATCCTGCATTGTCCACCCGTCGCCAATCTCCACCCGTGCCGGAACCTGCGCCAGCAGAGCCTGCCCGGCAAATATCTGCCCCGCCATGGAAGCCACACCCACAATCGCCACCACTGGTATCGTTATCACCCGCCGCATCCACTCCATCCTGTTCAACCCTCCCTTTTGCTCCCTGCCTGCGTCCGGACCATACTAACCGCTCCACGCCCGCAGTAACAAATCCTGCCAAAAGCAAACGCATCCGGCATCGCTTTGCAGCGTTTCCGGATGCGTTTCCAACCTCGGTTTCAGCCTGCCTGGTTACTCGGCTGCCGCTTCCACCAATTTCGTCGTCGCTACGGTCCAGTTCGGGTCGCCCACCTTGAAGCGCGCGAACCGACGTACCGTAATGTTCTCGCCCAGCTTGCCCACCTTCTGCGCAATCAGCTCCTTCACCGCAATCGACTGATCCTTGATGAACGGCTGCTCCAGCAGGCAAACTTCCTCGTAGAACTTGGCCATCTTGCCTTCGGCGATCTTCTCAACCACTGCGGCAGGCTTGCCCGTCGCAGCGGCCTGAGCCTTGTAAATCTCGCGCTCGCGATCCAGATCCTCGGGCGTCACATCGTCGGGACGGACAAACTTCGGGTCGCTGGCAGCGATATGCATTGCGATGTCCTTCAGCAGATTCTGAAAATCGTCGGTGCGGGCGACAAAATCGCTTTCGCAGTTCACCTCCAGCAGCACTCCAATCTTGCCGCCTGCGTGAATATACGTCCCCACCGCGCCCTCGTTCGTGCTTCGCGCAGCCTTCTTCTGCGCAGAGGCCATACCTCGTTTCCGCAGAACCACAAATGCGCCCTCAATGTCTCCGTTGGATTCCTGAAGCGCTTTCAGGCAGTCGCCCATTGGCGCACCGGACTTCTCACGCAGATCCTTCACCAGCTTTGCATCAATCTTTACGCTCACGGTCGTCATCCTTCATCCTCTGTTAGAGTTCCGGAAGGTCGGCTCAAGCAGACCCTCCCTACACACAAAGAGCGTGGCTCGTTGATTCCGGCGGCCACGCTCTGTTCCTACACGACATGCGTCGTGCCCTCGATTACAGCGCCGATTCCGCGGTCTCCGGCTCCTCGGAGATAACCGAAACCGTTGCGGGTGCCTTGCGAATGCCTCCGCCAAGAACGGCTTCCAGATCGACTTCATCGCCTTCGGCAGCAACCATATCCGCTGCAACCGGCTCTTCAGCGGTCTCTGCGGCTGTTTCGGCCTCGGCAAACTGCTTATCACCGACGAGATTCACACCCTCAACCGCCGACTCGGCAATCTTCGAGGTAAAGAGCCGAATAGCGCGCAGCGCGTCGTCATTGCCCGGAATCACATAATCGACCAGAGAAGGATCACAGTTGGTGTCCACCACGGCCACCACAGTGATACCCAGCTTCTTCGCTTCCTTGACCGCGATCGCTTCGTTGCTCGAATCGACGACAAAGATGGCATCGGGCAGTCGCTTCATGGTCTTAATGCCAGCCAGGTTTGCCTGCAAGTGCTTGCGTTCCCGCTCCAGCTTGATGACTTCCTTCTTGGTCAGCAGATCATAACGGCCATCGGTGGCCATCTCGTCGAGTTCCTGCAGACGCTTTACCGACTTCTGTACCGTCACCCAGTTGGTCAGCAGGCCTCCCAGCCACCTCTGGTTGATGTAGGGCATTCCGGCGCGCGTAGCCTCCTCGGCAATCGCTTCCTGCGCCTGACGCTTGGTGCCCACAAACAGAATCGTGCGCCCATCGCTGCAAAGATCGGTGACGAACTTTGACGCTTCCTTGAACATCTTCAGCGTCTTCTGCAGGTCGATGATGTAAATGCCGTTGCGCTCGCCGAAGATGTATTCCTTCATCCGCGGATCCCAGCGCTTGGTCTGGTGCCCAAAGTGGACGCCCGCTTCGAGCAGTTCTTTCATTGTGATCGTAGCCAATGGAACTCCTTCTTGCATTGCATCCGGGCTGACGTTCGTCTTGCCCGGATTAAGCCCGCCGAAGCGGGGATTGAACCACCTGAGCCAACCATCCTGTCGCGCCGCAAGTGGCTCGACAGGATGGCAAACCGACAACTATCGCTTCGAGAACTGGAAGCGAGCGCGAGCGCCACGCTGACCATACTTCTTGCGCTCTTTCTGACGCGCGTCGCGCGTGAGAAGATTTTCACTCTTGAGCAGCTTGCGCAGCTCCGGGTTGAAGACCACCAAAGCGCGCGCCGAACCCATCTTCACCGCATCCGCCTGAGCCGCCACGCCACCGCCACGGACAGTGGTGACCACATCAAACGTGCTCAGAAGCTCCGCGAGGACAAGCGCGCGCCTGGCCGAAACCCGCTGCTGCTCGGTGACAAAATATTCCGCAAACGGCTTGCCGTTCACCTTGAACTCACCGCTTCCGGGACGCAGAAAAACACGGGCAATCGCCGACTTCCGGCGACCCGTTCCGTAGTATTGCACCAGTTCCGCCATACGCTCTCTTTCGCCCATCCGGGCTTGATTCGACTTGAAAATCACTTTGCAACGCGCGAGAAAAACCTATGCGCGCACTTCCATCGCAACAGGCATCTGCGCGTCATGCGGATGCCGATCGCCACGATAAACCTTGAGCTTGGTGGCCATCTGCCGCCCCAGCTTGCTCTTGGGCAACATACCCTTGATCGCCTCTTCGACGATCTTTTCCGGTTTACGCTGCAAAAGCCGCACAAACGACTCTTCCCGCAGCCCGCCGGGGAAACCGGTGTACCGGCGATAGACCTTCTGCTGCGACTTCAGTCCGGTGAGCCGGATCTTTTCGGCATTGATCACGATCACATGATCGCCCATGTCCATGTAGGGAACATACTTGGGGTTGGTCTTGCCGCTCAGCACGTCGGCAGCCGACGTAGCCAGACGTCCCAGGGTCTTGCCGCTGGCGTCCACCACGAACCACTTCCGGTCAATCTCTTTCCCGCTTGGAATATACGTTGACATCTTGCTCCTGCTCTTCCCGGAAATCCTGAATTTCGTACTGCATCGGCGTCGATATGACGCTCAAAACCCACATTGCCACGCACACCTTCACGTAGCTACCCCACATCAAACTACCCGTTTGCGTGAGAACCATTGCGCGAGAGTCCGTTTTCCGCAGATATTTCAATTGGAAAACCGGCGATGGAAGCTGCGCAGCATTCCTTGCCGCTCAGCCTGCCTGACCGTCTCTGGGTGCGTCAGAACTTTCCTACACAGCCACACAGACCTCAGGCGGAACTCCGCACAAGGCCTTCAGAATACCGAAAATCTCCCTTGAAGTCAACGGTTCGACGGCGGATTGGCGGGGCAATTGCGTGCAAAACGGGCTGCCGCCAAGGCGGAGGCTGACGGTCTCCACGGATTACACAGCAGTCAAAGCGCCGGAAGCTGCGATGCCAATGACGCTCATCATGCGGCCAGTCTTGCCGTGTTGTCCGCGATAGGAGAAAAAGCGCTCTGGCTGGCAGCAGGTGCAGCCGCCGAGCGCGACGATCTGCTCCAGGTTGATTCCGGCAGAGAGCAGTTGCCGACGATTGGCCTCCACAAGATCCAGCGACAAGGCACCGTCGGTCGTAGCGCGAAAGAGTTGAGCGGAATCAGAAAAATGCTCGGCAAATTGCGCTACAAGGTCGTTGCCTACCGCATAGCAGCACGGACCAATGCCGGGGCCGATGGCGGCGACCAGGTGCTGCGGTTTCGAGCCAAGCTCCGCCCTCATCGTCGCAACTCCCTGCTCGACGATGCGTTGAACCGTACCACGCCAGCCAGCATGAAACGCGGCGACGACACGCTGCTCCACATCCGCGACAAGAACGGGGATGCAGTCGGCGGTTTGCACGGCGAGCAGGATTCCAGGCTGGTCGGTGAGACTGCCGTCAGCCCGGGGAGCTTCGCTCCAGAGTGGCTGATCTCGACGCAGGATCACGCTGGCACCCGAATGTACCTGACGGATGAGGAGCAGTGGCGTCATCCGGCTTCCGCTTGCCTGCTCGGCAAGACGCTGGCGATTCTCCCGCACGCGAACGGGATCATCCTCTGCCGTCATGCCAAGATTCAGATCGCAGGGTCTGACGTGGGAGGAATAGGCTGCGCTCACTCCACCTGCGCGCGTGCTGAATCCGTGCCAGAGCCAGGGAAACTGCTGTCGCCAGGAAGGCACGGTGAGGATGGATGGCGTCGAGGTGTCGGTTTGCATGGTCATGCTCATTGTATGGACCGCAGCGTAAACCTGCATCGTGAATGGCCGCAACAAAAGCCAATCCGGGTGCACAGGATGGCGCGGCTGCAACGAGACACGGGTTCGCCTTCCGGCGAACCCACTCGAGAGGCAGATTCAGGTTGGATCATCAGAGGATTTTAGGATGGGAGTCCCTTGCGGGACCAACAACGTAGCAACAACTTAGGGAGGGGTGTACTTCTTGTGGTCGCCTCTTCTCGTTATCTAGATAGATGCCAGAGCCAGAGGAAGGTTGTCCTGGATGTACGTTTTTTTTTGAATTGTTCCGGGAGTCTATCCGTGCAAACCTGCGCAGAGTATGCTGAATCTGGAGTGCTTTCGTTGGGACTATCGAGAATCTGCCGGCATCCCCAGCCGGATCATCTCGAAACATAATCCCGTTTGTACTCGGAACCGGCATGAAAAAGAGAAACTATCTTTACATCCTGATGGTTGTTCTGGCTGCTGCCGGGTACTACGTCCACGAGCACTGGGATCAATGGCAGCGGAATAGCTTCACGATTGTCAGTTCGACGCAAACGCTAAACCGCTCCAAAGCAAACAAAGCCGCTTTGAAGTGGCAGGTTGCTAACGAATCTTCTTTCGGATTTCAGGTGGAAGTCCCTTCTCGCACTGTGGAAACCACGGTGCAGGCAACGAATGAGCATGGCGCGCAGGAACCGGTGAAGATGTTGATGGCGCACCCGGATGCAAACTCCACGTTTGCAGTCGCATGGGAAGATAATCCGCCGGTGGCGCGAGTGAATGGCGATCAGGTGGATGCCATTTTTGAAGAAGCAAAGACTCAGGCAATTGACGCTACCTATACTTCGCAGCTCTCCGACCGGCGCGATACCGATCAGGGTTATCCGGCACGACAGTTTGTGGCAAAAAATGCCAATGGAGGCTACCTGGATGCACGATTCATCTGGGCGTCGCCTCGGCTTTATATGCTGATTGCAACGTATCCAACGGGTCAAGACCGCAGCGAACCGGATATCACGCATTTCTTTCAGTCGTTCAAAATCGTGAGCGGAAAGAACTCTTCAGCGCAGGCGGCCAGATCATCGCGATAATCGAGCGGCTTGAAACACGCGCAGAATCGCTTGCTTTGCCGAGAATCGACCGTTGACAAAAACTTGTGGCAAAACGAATGAGCCTACTGCCGTGGACGGGCCATTCTGGCAACCGCAGCCGTGATCCAGCCCGTGGGCAGCAGCCGGACCAGCGTTGCCGTGGCGCGTCCACTGAGATTGGGAATCAGGGTGCGCTTACCGCTGGCAAGCGCAAGCAGCGCTCGCGATGCCACCTGCTCGGCGCTTTGGACGCCGCGCCCACGAAATGCCGAAGCGCCGGCAACGTCGAAGAACTCACTCTCAGTTGGTCCTGGACAAAGCGCGGTCACGCGGATGCCGTCCGCGGCTACTTCTTCGGCCAGGCCAAGCGCAAAAAACCGATCAAAGCCCTTGGTCGCGGCGTAGGTGCTGAGGTAGGGCACCGGTTGAAAGCTGGCTGTGGAGGCGACCACGAGAATCCACCCTCGGCGGCGCGCTTTCATGGCGGGCAAAAAGAGTCGCGTCAGATGGACAACGGCTTCGCAGTTGACGCGAACCTGGCTCAGCTCCAGTTCCAGAGAATTGGTTGCAAACGCTCCGTACTGGCCCAGGCCGGCGTTGTTGACCAGGATATCGACGACGATTCCCGCGCCTTCGGTCGCGTCGAAGATGGCTTGCGGAGCGGTCCGCTGGTTGAGGTCGGCCATGACGACGCGGACGTCGCTTCCCTGCTCGCGCAGTTCGGAGGCCAGGGCTTCGAGGCGCTCAGCCCGGCGAGCCGTGAGGATGAGGTTGGCGCCCTGCCGAGCCAGTTCACGTGCCAGCGCGACACCGATACCTGCGCTTGCGCCGGTGACCAGCGCCCATTTTCCCTGGAAGACTGTCGTCATGTTCTACGCTCCGTTCCCTGTCCCCGGCTTGCGATCAGGCAAACTCCTCATCGAGCCAGCTTCGGAAAGCCTCAAAATCTTCATCGCGCCCCAGAAAATCGCGCACCATCTGGCGGCCTGACCGGGAGCCACCCTGCTCGATCACCCGCTTGCGATAGCGCGTGGCTGCATCGCAACCGAGCAGATTCGTGGCTTCAAACTGAGCGAAAAAGTCCAACGCGATCACCTTGTCATAGACATAGGTGTAGTAGTTGGACGAATAGCCGGTGAGATGGCCAAAGCTGGCATACATGCGGTTGCCATCGATCCAGCGCCAGGGTTGGAAAGCCTCAAAAAGTTGCCGGGTCATCGTGTCCGGATCGAGAGATGCCGCATCGCTGTCGTGGAGATCAAGCGAGAGCGTGGTGTAGTAGAGCTGCGTTCGCATCCAATCGGCGCGACCGAAGGCTCCGGCACGCTTCATGGCTTCAATCGTCCCGGTGGGCAGCACTTCGCCGGTCTGGTAGTGGCGAGCAAAACTTTGCAGCAAGGATGCATCGCGGAAAAACTCTTCGAGCATCTGTGAGGGAACCTCGATGAAATCCCCCTCGGTGGCGAATCCTGACAAGCCGGCCCATTCGGTATGCCCACCGAGAATGGCGTGCATGAGATGGCCAAACTCGTGGAAGTAGGTGACGACATCGGAGTACTGCATCAACCCCGGATCATCCTCCTGCCCAGCCGACGGGCCGCCCGGGAAGTTGCAGATCAATGCTGCCTCGGGCAATGCGTGTCCGCGCACTCCGGTCACGACCGGGGCTGCGGAGAACCATTTGTCCTTGCCTTCGCGCGGGTGCATGTCGAGATAGAATCGGCCTTTGAGCAAGCCCGCGTCGAAGACCTCCCAGACGGAGACATCCGGGTGCCAGCCGGTGGCAGCGGCGCGCCGAAACTCGACGCCGAAGAGCTTTTCTGCCGTAGCCAGAACGCCCTGTTCGACCTGGGCGTAGGGGAAGTAGGGTCGAACCGATTGCGAATCAAAGGCATAAGCGGTGCGACGATATTGCTCATACCAGTAGCTTCGACTGGCAGCATCCAGCCTGGCCGCTGGGTCGCGCCTGTGGGCAAAGTCGCTGACAAGCGCGAATTCACGCTCGGCACCCACTCGGCTGGCAGCCTCAAGACGCGCCAGAAAAGTGCGTACATTGGCCGCTGAACCCATCATCTGGTCGGCAGTTGCAAGGTCAGCCCAGCTTCGAAATCCCAGAAGATTTGCAATCTGCTGGCGCGTTGCCAACAGATCCAGCAAAACCTGACGATTCTGGGGATAGCAGCGCGTGTTGTAGGCGAGAAACATTCGTTCTCGCAAGGCGTGGGAGTGCGCAAAGGTCATGACAGGCTGCATCTCGGGCTGATCGGTGGTCAGCTCGAACTGTCCCTCGCAGTTGGGCGTGTGGCGCGCGAGAAAATCCTCCGGCAACCCTTCCAGTTCGCTGGCCGATTCCACCCGGATCGTCTTGCCGCCCTCCTGAATGTTTCGGCTGAACTCAAGGGAAAGGCGCGTTGCCTGCTCCTGCAACTGCACAAGTTGCTGACGCGTAGCCTCGTCTTTGTCGACACCTGCCAGTCGATAGCCAAGCAAAGTGCGCTGGAGGTAATGGCGCGTGGGTTCGGAGGCAGCCGTCAACTCCTCGCGGTCGATGGCAGAGAGTGCGTCGTAGACGGTGCGATTGAGGCTGAGCGCCGTCGCGACCTGCGCGACCCGCTGCGCCTCGACCTGCGCCTGATTGCGCACAGCGCGGTCGGAGGCGACGGAGTTCAGGACGCCGGCCTGTGAGCCGGCAAGACTAAGCTGCTGGACGGCCTGATCATAGGGCGCAAGGGTATTGGAGATGGTGCGGCGCCCCCGCACCGCGCTGAGGGTTGCAACCGCAGCCTCGACGGCAGCCAGGCGCGCGGCAACCCACAGAGAAAATCCGTCGGCTGTTAGTTCCCCGGTTGCGGGTCTCCATCCGTGCACGGACTCTGGACTGTTGGTTGCCGGTTGGGACTGTTCGCTCATCCTGACTCCTCGGGAAAAATCTGCTGAATCTATAGACTGCCACAGCAGGGCGGGATGGGCACGGAATCAAAGCGCCGCTGCGCGTTTCCAGCGCAGGATGTGGTGGACGGAGCGCATAGCCAGCTTGGCAGCGGGAAACAGGAGCGGATGCCTGGCTCCGTTCGCCATCTCCATGGCTTTCCGCGAGTCGGCAACCGCTGCAAAAGCGTAGGTGCGCATGGAATTTTCGTAGGCGGTAACAGCGTCCTGCAAGCCCGTTTGTCCGGACTGGACCCTGGCAAGCTGCGAACCGAGCCAAGCTGCGTCTTTGAGCGCGATATTGCCGCCAATGCCGCGATACGGGGTCATGCTGTGAATGGCGTCTCCGAGAAGCGTGATGCGCGAGCTTTTCCAGGCGGGAATCGGACGTGACGTTCGCACCGGAAACAGGCCCAACTCAGATTCGTCCACGCAATCGGCCAGCGCACAAAGATTCGGATGCCAGCCGGTCATGGCCATGCGCATGGCCTGGCGGAGTGTATCGGCGGGCAATGCCGGGTGGCCCGACTCAATGCCGAACCGCTCCCGTTTGCCGCCAAGAGAAAAGATGAGATACGGCTCGTCATCCTGAGCCGATTCACCACCCAGGAGCTTGAGGTGCTCCTGTGCCTCTGGCGCGGGCTTCCAAAGCGCCATAAACAGCGAAAACGGAGACGAGGGCAGAACCATGATAGGCCCGTCGAAGACCTGGCGAGGCAGACGTTGCATCGCCTCTCCATGGAGCGGAATTTTGCCGCCGATGCCGACAACGCCGGTCTCAACGGGATCGGCATCGGGAAGATATTGCCGCCGGACGCGCGAGTGAATTCCATCAGCGGCAACAAGAAGATCGGCTTCTACACTGCTGCCATCCTCAAAGAAGACGGCGATTTTGCCTTGCGGCATTTCTTCGTAGCGGAGAAATCTTCTGTTGAACTGCACAGCATCCTGAATGCCCGCCAGCAGCACCCGACGCAGGTGAATGCGGCTGATGGAGCGATGCTGGGCGATCGGATCCACCCTGCGTTTCTCTGCATGAACGCTGATCAGCTCCCGCATCTGTTCCGTCATCACGGTGAATCCCTGAGCAAACTGACCGCCCGTTGCAACAAATATCTGCCAGTGGCTCCGGGAGCGATTGATAGAGCGCCAGACTGCCCTGTGGATCGATGTGGATGCGGTAGCCTTGCGGGCGCGAGGTGGGAGATGCGTCACGCTCGAAGACAGTAAAGCGAATACCCGATTTGCGCAGGCTTTGTGCGAGACAAAGACCACCCAGTCCGCCGCCGATGATGGCAACGTGAAAGCTTTGTCCGGTCATTGCGTAACCTCGCTTTCGAGTTGGCTGGAGGAGGCAAGTTTTTCCTTCGCAGCATCCGAAAGAATCCATGCTTCAACATTGCCGCGAAGACGATCGATCTGGTCGCGAGGAATATCCGCGGCTCCAGTGAGCGCGGCCATGACCAGAGCGAGCAGGTCTGAGACGGGCAGGTCATTGCGGAACGATCCCTCCGCAATGCCGGATCGAATCAGGCGCTCCAGCCCGGACCGCCAGTAACCGTTCAACTGAAGGACGATCTTCCGCACCTCCGGGTCGCGCTTGCCGCGCAGGCTGAACTCCTGGATGACGAGCAGAAGCTCCGGGTGCTCGCGCAGATAGAAGCATCCATCGGAAAACTCCTGGCGAAGGCGGTCAAGCGCCGGAATGCCAGAAGGCTGCGGACGGGGACCGTGAAGGGTGACAAAACGCGCTCCCATCCACTCCGCCACTCCCTCGATAAGTTTTTGCTTGGTGGGAAAGTAGTAATGGAGCGTGGCAATATTGACCCCGGCGCGAAGGGCGACAGCGCGAGTACGCAGGCCCTCAAACCCGACCTCGGCAATCGCGTCAAAGGCGGCACGCAAAAGCGCCACTCGACGCTTGCCATGTTCATCGGCTGGTTGGAGGAAGGCGTTTGCACGGTTGACGATCTCGTGAAGATCGAGATCCGCTTGGACTTCGGTGTCGGAGGCCATGAAGAGAGGTTAACTCTCCATCCGCTGGTTGTCAATCAACTGATTGATTGATTTCGATTGACCGCTACGGTTGTGCCGACCGAGGATGCTCCCTCCTGTGCGGAGTTTCAGCTGCGCTTCACCGCCTGCACCGGGAAACGCTCGTCTTCTGCGGCGGGAAATGCTGTTCTCGAGGTGCAGGACTTGCATTGCGGCTTTCTGGGCTTTAATATGCCGCAATTGCTACCATGCAGCCAAACTCTGCCATCTCGAATGTCACATCTCTCCCATCACGCGTAGGACGCATTGCCATTGCCCTGCAATCGAAGCGTGTTCCAGAGCTTTTTCAGCAGGCAAAAAGCGCACTCTCCCAAAGCCGTCTGATCGAGCTTCGGCTGGACGCGCTGGACAAACCTGGCTCCGCGATTGCGCCGCTGGGCCGCTTTGTGAGCGAGGCGCGCCAGAATCATGGCGACGTGACCGTGATCGCGACCTGTCGCAGGCAGGCGCATGGGGGCAGCTTTCGCGGGACGCTGAAAGAGGAACTGTCGATTCTGACCCATGCTGCCCAGGCAGGGTGCTCCATCATCGACCTTGAAGTGGAGTCCGCCGAGGAAGCCAGCGCGGCACAGTTGGAAGAACTGCGCCATGCAGGGGCAGCGCTGATGGTCAGTTTCCACGACTTTCGCGGTTTTTCTGATCCAGTCACCACGATGGAGCGAATCCAGCGCTTTCAACCGGAGCTGATCAAGCTCATTCCGACCGCACAGGGGTTGGCGGATAACCTGCGGCTGCTTCGCTGGCTGGAGAACGCCTCCGACACGGCGCAGATTGTCTCGTTTGCCATGGGTGAGGCCGGAGTGCTCAGCCGAATCCTGTGCCTGCGCAGTGGTGCCGCTTTCACGTTTGCCTCGGCTTCCGACGATGCTGCGACCGCTCCGGGACAGTTTACGGCGGAGGTGATGCACGAGCGGTTTCGCGTGGAAGAGATCAGCCGATCGACGCGCATCTTTGGCGTGGCCGGCAATCCGGTTGCACATTCGCTCTCTCCGCTGATGCAGAATGCAGCTTTTCATCGAGAACGCTTCGATGCGGTGTATGTGCCGCTGCTGGTTCACTCGATCGAAGACCTGTTGCGCGTGGTGAGCGAACTGCCGATCAGCGGCATGAGCATCACGATGCCATTCAAGCAGCAGATTCTGCCTCATCTGGCGAATCTGGACCCGCTGACGGCTCGGCTGGGCGCGTGCAATACAGTTCGGCTGGGCGCCGATCGCAGGCTCTACGGATTCAACACGGATGTGGCGGGAGTGGTTCGTCCGCTGGAGCGGCGGCTGCCGCTGCGCGGGGCAAATGTGCTCGTGTTGGGTGCCGGTGGCGCAGCTCGCGCAGCCGTATTTGGATTGCTGGAGAAAGGCGCGCACGTCTTCCTGTGCGGACGCAATGAAACGGTAGCAGAACAACTGGCCGAGGAAGCCGGAGCTGTGGCGATTCCTCGTTCGCTGGTCCCGGACCGATCGTTTGATGTGCTGGTGAACGCAACGCCGTGTGGAATGGTGGGCCATCCGCAGTCCATGCCGCTGATGCCGGAAGAGTGGAACGCGCGGGTCGTCTTTGATCTGGTATACAACCCGCTGGAAACGCCGCTGCTGCAACTTGCCCGGCAACGTGGATGCACGGTGATCCAGGGCGTGGAGATGTTTGTGCAGCAGGGTGCGCGGCAGTTTGAACTGTGGACGGGCAAACCAGCGCCGGAAACAGAGATGATGCGCACTGTGCTTCAGGCTTTGCAACAGTCCCAGGCGGCGGGCGGATAACGGCAGCGGCGAAGAGCAGCCGGATTTTGGCCTACTCCGCTTCGCCTGGGTTGATGAGATGACGTAGTTCCTTGGATGGCTTGAAGTAGGGGATCCGTTTGGCTGGAACTTCAACCTTCGCGCCGGTTTTGGGATTGCGCCCTGTGCGAGCGTTGCGCGAGCGAATTCGGAATGAGCCAAATCCGCGAATCTCGATTTTGTCGCCCGACTGCAACGCATGAATCACGGAGTCGAAGATTGTCTCCACAATTACCTCGCTATCGCGCCGGGTCAGGTCACCCAGTGCTGTCACCTGCTCTACGAGATCTGCCTTTGTCATACCCGTTAGCCTCCGCGTTCTGATCCTGTTTGACTTCGCGTACTTAGGATAAATGCAACTCCCTGCTTCCCGGGCACAAAAGATCAAATCCAGCACCGGCTTATACTTTATCTTCGGGTTCCTTCAACTATTTAGCTTCGGATGCATCTCCGGTATGATGACCAGAGAGTGATCCTTCACAATTCTGGGAGCAGGCTTGAGGAATCCAGGCAGTGAGCAACTATCCTGACTACAGTATCGTCATACCAGCCTACAACGAAAGCGCCCGCATCGACCGCGCCATGCAGGATGTAGTGGCTTGTATTCACGACAACGGTTGGGGTGCTGAGCTGGTAGTGGTCGACGACGGCTCGACGGATGATACTGCCGCGAGGGTCACGCGCTTCTGCGATGCGCACCCGGAGGTACGGCTGCTGCGCAATCCGGGCAATCGAGGCAAAGGCTACAGCGTTCGCAATGGACTGTTACATGCCCGAGGCAACATTGTCATGTTTACCGACGCCGATCTCTCCGCACCGATACAGGAGGCGCAGCGGCTTCTGGAAGCCATTCAAGGCGGAGCCGACATCGCCATTGGATCGCGCTGGCTGGAGCGAAGTCGCCAGACGGATCGTCAACCGCTGTATCGTCAGTTTTTTGGCCGGTGCTTCAATCTGCTGACAAGGTTGGTGATGGGCCTTCCGTTTGCCGATACCCAATGCGGATTCAAGGCGTTTACGCGCACTGCGGCGCAAACCGTGCTTCAGTTGCAAACGATTGAGCGGTGGGGCTTCGATCCGGAGATTCTGTTCATTGCGCTCAAACACGGACTCCGCGTGAGAGAAGTGCCCGTCACGTGGGGACACGACGAACGCAGTCGGATCAGCTATCTTCGGGATGGCATGCAAATGCTGGCTGAGATTGTGATTATCCGGTGGAATACGCTGCTGGGACGCTACAACAGCTCACCCACTCCTATAGCGCGCACGTGAGCCTGAACAAGGTGACCCCGCAACCAGCAAACGGGAGACATAAAAATCGTCGTAACTCTGACGCTCAGTAGGCTCCGGTCTTTCGCAGGACAGCGGGAATGGTCTTGAAGATCAACAGAAAGTCCTTGCGCAGGCTCCAATGAATGCAGTAAATGCTGTCCAGATGGACACGGCGTGAAAAATCCACGTTGCTGCGACCGGAGACCTGCCAGAGGCCAGTCATGCCTGGATGGATAAGCGTGTAGTACTGCATATGCGTACCATAAATGGGGCGCTCTGCATCGACGATCGGACGTGGTCCGACAAGAGACATCTCCCCACGAAAGACATTGAGTAACTGAGGCAGTTCATCCAGACTCCACTTTCGCAGGATTCGGCCAACCGGCGTCACACGCGGATTGCCGACATGCTTGAGAAAAGTGCGCATCTGCAGCAGATGGTCGTGCCCACCGGTCTGAATATTGCAGATGGAGTCAGCCTTGTAGACGTACATGGAGCGGAACTTGAAGATGCGGAAGGGAACACCAAAGCGACCAATACGCTCTTCCCGATAAAAAACAGGGCCCGGCGAGGTAAACCATACGAGCGCTGCTAGCAGCAATCCAAGCGGCATCAGCAGGATCAGCAGAAGGCCGGAGACGGCCAGATCCACCATGCGCTTGCAGAAGCAATACCTGGCGGACATGGCGTTTTTTGCGGCTCTCCGGAGTTGGGTCGAGGCAAATAACCAGTCCGTCTGCCGGGTCTTCGGCTGCTCTGGGACAAGAACCGGGTTGCTTCGAGCATCGATTGGAGTAATGGAAGCCATAGGGGAGTGCACACCGTTCTCCTTAGAATTTTTGTTACACACTGAAACGCACGGATGGACAGTTCGATTTCCAGCAGAAGTGAAATCCAGAAGGAAGCTACGCGGATTTCAGTTTGATTTTGCTCGTCGTTTCATCCACAGAATAGCCTCTGGAAGACTCCTTGTACTTTCTGTTCGTCGAACTATCCTGTTGTCAGTACTGATTTGATTCTTGCATCCTTTTGTGAAATTCCACTCGAATTATTTGCGCCTGCGAGTAGAATTTCCCTTATCCGATGCAGAGATTAGGCGACTGATTGCTGGTAATTTTGATCTTGCCTTTCCATAATACACCAAAAGTGTTCATGAGTTGTGACTTGTAAATGTTTACTCGAAAATTTTCTTTTCTCGTGTAATGAGCGGCATAATTACATCTGTTCTTGAGCAGATAGGCCAAATCCCGGAGATAGCCCATGTATCTTCGGGAGATTCTGGGTAGTGATTGAAACAGCCAGAGGCAAGCGCAAAGGAATGGTGGACCCGGTGGGAATCGAACCCACAACCTGTCGATTAAGAGTCGAATGCTCTGCCAGTTGAGCTACAGGTCCAAAAAAAGCGGGCAGCGGCTCAGACCCGATGGGATCGTGCCTGCTACCACCATTAAGATAACACAATTGCAGGCTAGAAGTTAAACTGCAGGCCGGCGAAGAAAGCGCGCTGCGCTTGCGCAAAAAAAAGTCGCGAACCGTCGGTGGTAAGAAACGGCTGATAGCCCTGCGCCAGCAGATTCTGCACATCGACGAGCACTGCAACACGTCCGTCAGCTCCGTCGTGCTGACCCTGGATTGGCTGACGCAAATAGAGGTTCAGGTATGGCTCGGCGGCGTCCACCGCATAGGGAGCGACTTCTGTCACGGTTGCTTCTGGCTGCCAGCGATAGCTGGCTCGCCAGTGCGTTCCGGTTTTGTCCACCACACCGGACAGAGCCAGAGAATACATCTGCGCGTGCCGAGCGTGCGCGCCGTGCAGGATGGTCACGATATCCATCGGCCCGGCCGCCGCAGGCATGACCACCGCATCACCGCTGGCATAGCTCAGTCGAACGTGATTGCCGCCCGGCATACTGCTTTCCACCTGAGCCACGACGCCGGTGGTGGAGTAGCCCGCGCTGGAACCACGCAAAATGGCGCTGCCCTGATCCACCAGCATGGACTGGCCCATTCCGCCATTGCCCGTCAATCGTCCTCCGGCTTCCAGAGTCGGATTGGCAATGCTATCCCCGTAAACCACAAGCATCATGCGTGCCGGGCCGGCAACCGTCTGCCAGCCAAGTTCCTGATGCACTCCACTTTCGATCGCTAACCGCCCGTCCGTATCGTTCACTTCCGGCAGCCACGTCTCAGGATCCATCTCGCTTGCGCCATCCTGAGCCGGACGAGCCGTAGCCAGCCTGTACTCCAAAGCACCGGCGCCTCGATGGAGTTGAACGGAGGCGAAGGGCATCGCCTGGACGACCGCGCTACCGTCGCCCAAGCGCAGAAACACCTGATCGGAACCGGCTTCCGCGTCGAGACTTTGCAACAGTTGCATCGTCTCCCAGCCGCGAACGGAGATTTCCTGTAAACCTACCTGTCCTGCTGTACCGATCATCGGATCAGTCATGATGGCAGCCACGGTATTGACGGATCGGGAACCCATGGGCGAAGCGGCCACGGGCACGGCACCCATCTCCTGCCGAAAGCCGAGCATCGTCTCCATCCAACCCGCTTCAGGATTTGCATCCAATGCACCCGTCTTCTCGCTCATCACCGCCGTCCGACCCGCTTGCATCTGGTCTTCGGCAGCCATGGCGACCTGTCCGCCACTCTGGCCAAAGCGTCCGTGGCCCGCGCCGGCGGCCAAACGCAAACGCAGTCGATGCTGTGCAGCCGCCGAGGTCTCCGCCGACCCGTCACTCACCAATTCGGGGGTTCCGTCATCCTGCCAGCGAAGCATGGGACGACTTTCCGCCGAACGCAGTGTCCATGCCCAATCATCCTCACTCGCCGGACGAACGCGTCGTGGAGTGGGCGTCCACTGCATCAGGTCATAGATGGTTCGCACGGTGACGTTGACAAGGGTGGCCGATCGCACGCGCAGGTTTTCCTTGAGCACTGGCAGGTAGCTGGAAGCGACCGTCCGCAAGGCATAACGGCCCGGCGCAACACGTTCCATGGAGTAGAAGCCGAGGTTGTTTGTGAATGCGCGAGCGACGAGCGTGGCATCGGGTCCCATCAACTCGACCCGAGCACCCATCTGTGGCTGTCCGTCAGCATTCCGCACCTGTCCGGAGATGGACACTACCTTGTATCGGCCAGACCAAGCCATTGCATCGGTGGATGCAGCCAGCAGAGTCGCCAAGGCCACTGAGGCAACAACGAGTTGGGAAAGAGTTCGCTTCACTTCGTCTTGGTTGACGCGTCGTGATGCTCCAAAAAGTACTGCCACTACGTACGGCGACCGGGTGCATGGCCCGGTCGTTCCGTGGGGAGCCTGTTACTCGACAACGAAGGGGACGCTTCGAGCGATCTGCTGCTTCGAGATGGCGTCGTTCACCAGTATCGTCATCTTATACTTGCCCGGCTGCAATCCGGCAAGAGGAACGGTGCGCTCCATGGTGAGTTGGTCACTGTGAGCGCTCATATCCTTGGATTGCTCGCTGGTGGCCAGCAGCACCTTGTCGGTGGCGCCGTCCTGAATCTCATAGGTCACAGTTGCTTCGTTGCTTTTGGTTTTGTCATTGATGCCCAGGTTGTAGACCTGCATCCAGCAGTTGAGCCGCTGATCCCGGGTAAAAGTGACAGGCGCAATCGGGTTTTTGCTCACTCGCGGGCGAATGTAGGTGTTGCCAATGATGAAGTTGCCCGTGCCAATCGTCTGAGTCGGCACCTGCTCCATCTTGTCAGCCAGAATCATGCTGGATGTCGCCAGCTTTTCGTCGTCGAACTTGGGCACGACAAGACTGCGCGCGTAGATGCCGATGTGATCCTTGTTGTTCACGTCTTTGACGGCGATATCCAGCCGATACATTCCCGGTCGCAGGGGCAGTGCCTTCCAGTAGACTGAGCTGCGCTGCATCGTGCTGCCGAGCAACTCCTGCGGCTGGGTAATCTCGACGGTGTCTTCAAAGGTCTGGACAGCACGGTCGGTGATTGTTGAGACGCGCCCTTCGATCTCCACGACGCCGTGCGAAACACCGTCCTTGGTCGTGAAGGTTACATCCTTGTTCTTAATCTGCAGAGTAATCGGCACCAACATCGTGTCGTCGGTTACACGCACGTAATCGGTACGCACATCGAACGGAAAGACTGGCCCGGTGAGAATCTTGTGTTCGGAGATAAAGGCGTCCAGATCACGGAACTTGACGGGCGGCGGAGCAAAAAGCTTGGCAGCCATCTCGATGCGATCGAACTCCTTGGACTGATTGCCCTGGCCCAGCGGACCGTTGCCCAGATTCTCAATTCCACCCTTGAAGCGGTCAGCTTTCTTGGCCTGGCCCATTTCTTCGTAAAGGGTCAGACCTGCGCCAGGAACGTGCAGCAGAGCGTCCTTTTCAGAGCGGTCGAGCGTGAAGTGGTAATCGCCACACTGGCAGGTATCGACAAACTCGATATCAATGTTGTCGCCTACACCCTCCAGATAACGATAGTGCCAAACTTCAAACGGGAATGTCTCCGTTTCGCCGCCACCCTCGCTCATGGGGCGCTGATAGCTGCCGCCGGAGGGATGAGAGTCGATTGAATCCGGCTTACCCCAGGTGATGTAGATGCGTCCACGATCCGTCTTCCATCCTGGCTTGCCCGCGGCAAAGTGCTCGTTGGCGTAGGCGATGCGCCGGTAGTGCTCTTCGCGGAACTCATTGTCGGGCGAATCGGGATTGGGATTCCGGCGCTGCCAGAACTGCTCGATAAAGGCATCGCGCTCTTCGTCGTTGCCGAGGCTTTTGAAGGCTTTGGCCTCTTCATCTGTAATGATGTAGGCAACGTCCTGCGTGAGCCACGTCTTGTAGGCTCCGCTCAGCTCATTGCGCTCCTGCTTCAGCTTGCGAAACTTTTCCTTGTCAGAGAGCGGCCGGTCCCTGGGATCGACGCGAGGCGTGTTCGAGGTGTCCGCGGCATTGGCGACCGGCGGAGTGTTCTCCGCTGCCTGCTGCTGGGCCGCACCCTGTATCAGAAGCAAATGCAGTCCAACCCAATGCATTGCCTGCGCTCGGGCCGCGGGAGCAGCCACCATCGCCAGTACTAGAACTCCGGCCACAACAATCCGTGGCGCGCCGAATCGCACTACGGATTGGCCGACCAATTTAGTTTGATCCATTCCCATGTCGCCTACATCTCCTGCAAACTCTCATTGTATGGCCGCGAGCTTTGCTGGACAAGGACGTTCCGTGGTTTTGACACGCCAAAGAGGAAAATGTCATCACTCCTCTGCGCGCCGGCGGGAACCCTGAGATTGGAAGTTGCGTACACTGAATAAGGAGATTCCACAGCCGTTTCCTGCGCTTATGAAGAAAATCATTGGAATTGTGCTCGCAGTTCTTGCCGTTGCCGGGGTTGTCACCTTCATGGTTGTCAAGGCCGAATCCGGCTACACCAAAGTGATGACAGCCAAAGTGGTTCGCCAGGATCTGGCTACGGTCATCAGTGGCACTGGCCAGATCAAGCCAAAGACCTATGTGAATGTGGGCGCGACAGCGTTCGGTCGTATTGTCGAGCTGAACGTGAAGGAAGGCGACCGCGTGAAAGCCGGCCAGGTGCTTGCCCGCGTGGAAAGCGTCCAGCCTGAAGCAAACGTGGATGCGCAGAAGGCTGCCATTGCATCGTCAAAAACCGATGTAGCCTCGTTTGTTGCCGCTGAGAAGACGGCACAGGCCAATGTGGAACATTCGCAGGCTGATCTGGAGCAGAAGACGCTGGATTGGAAGCGCGCACAAGGTCTCTACAAGGATCAGTTGATAGCCAAGCAGGATTTTGACGCCAAGCAGGCGGCCTATGACCTGGCGGTAGCAACGCTCGACCAGAGCAAGGCTGCGCTGGCTCAGGCGAAGGCGCAAACCGACTCGGCTCGTGCAAAGGTGACCAACAACATCGCCACTCTGCGCTTTAACCAGGACGCTTTGAACAAGACTGTATCGGTGGCTCCCTTTGACGGGATCGTCACCAATCTACCCGTCAGAGTGGGTGAAACGGTCGTCGTCGGCATCCAGAATGCCGAAGGCTCCACGCTCATGACACTGGCAGATATGAGCGTGATTACCGCCGAGGTCAAGGTGGATGAGACGGACATTGTGAATGTGGCGCTGGGACAACCCGCACAGATCACCGTCGATGCTCTCCCCAATCGCATCTTCACGGGCAAGGTGACACTGGTTGGCGATCAGGCACTGCTTCGCTCAACCGGTGTGGCCACGTCGCAGAGCACAACCGGAACCGAAGAAGCGAAGGATTTCAAGGTGATTGTTACCCTCGATCCCAACCAGCCGAACCTGAATGAACTGCGGCCTGGCTTCTCGACGACCGCAAAAATCACGACGGCAAAAAAATCGAATATTCTTACGCTGCCCATTCAGGCGCTGGTCAATCGTTCTCCCGGCAAACTGGATGCCAACGGAAAGCCGATCCCGGACGCGCCCGGGGCAAAAGCTCCTGCTGCGGTTCAGGGAGTCTTTGTTGTATCCGACTTTCATGGCAAGCTGCGGGCGGTCTTCACTCCAGTCACCACAGGCATCACGGGGGCAACCGATATGGAGGTTGTCAGCGGCCTGACGCAAGGAGAAGAGATTGTCACCGGCCCATTCACTACGCTGCGCACACTCAAGAATGGAGCTTTGCTGAAACGCGACAACACCAAACCGACAAGCGGTTCCTGATCTAACATCAGAGATACGGCCGGAAACCAGAAGCAAGCCTGGTATCCGCACAGACCAGGCATCGGAACAATTCGGCCACAGCTTGCGTACTTATCGACATCCAACATTTGTCATGAGGATTTCAAACAGCATGGAAGACCCGATCGACGACCACACCCGCACCGCAACTCTCGCACCGGCAGCCGGAGCGGCACGCGACATCATCGTCGTCAAAGACCTGTGGAAGACCTATGACATGGGATCGGAACAGCAGGTGAGCGCTCTGCGCGGCATCTCGCTGAACATTCCCGTCAATGAATACGTCGCGGTCATGGGTCCATCCGGCTCTGGCAAATCTACTTTTATGAACCTGATCGGGTGTCTCGACACTCCTTCCAAGGGCGAATACTGGCTGAACAGTCAGCTTGTCAGCGAACTGGATGACGACCAGCTTGCGCGCATCCGCAATAAAGAGATTGGATTTGTCTTTCAGACTTTTAATCTGCTGGCTCGCGCGTCGGCCTTGCATAATGTTGAGCTTCCGCTGATCTATAACGGCACACCCGCGGCAGAGCGCATTGAGCGCGCCAAGGAAGCCTTGCGCGCGGTCAATCTGGATTCGCGCATGAACCATAAGCCGAATGAACTTTCCGGTGGACAGCGCCAGCGCGTGGCTATCGCCCGTGCGCTCATCAACCGCCCTTCGATCATCCTTGCCGATGAACCGACCGGCAATCTGGATTCAAAGACCGGAGTGGAGATTATGGCGCTCTTCGACGAACTTCATGCGCGTGGCAACACCATTGTGCTGGTCACCCATGAGCCAGATATCGCCGAGTATGCTCACCGGGTGGTCCATATCCGCGATGGAGAGATCGCTTCTGACGAACCCTCCAAGCGTTTTCGAGCTTAAATCCACGATCCCATTCCGCATGTAGAGCAAAAGCCACCTTCCGGGTGGCTTTTGCATCTCTGCCGGTATTGTTTTACGGCAGGGATCTTGTTTTGGCTCAACTTCCGCGTGATCGCGCCGATAGGTCTCACAGTTGAGTCATGCTCAAGTACGCACCCATTTCGTCTGCAATGTCTTCCACTGCGGTCCGCTATCGGATGGACAGTGCGGATATCGTGCGTTCAGCCTCCTCAGCTATCGGTTCGTTGCCTGATTTCATTGCGGTTGGCTCAACGCTTCGTCGGTTGCTTCAGCAGATGCAGGTAGCCGGTCCAACCGTTCCATTGGCCAGTTTTGAGGGCGAATCCGGCACGGGAAAACATCTGCTGGCCTGCACGATGCATCAGCATTCAAGCGTCGCGGCGCTGCTCTTTCGCCGCGCGGATGCTGCGCAGTGGCTGGCCTCAGAGCCGGAGCCAGCGACCCTCCGCGGGACGCTGTATCTGGAACGAGTGGACCAGCTCTCGCCTTCGGGGCAGTCGCTGCTGCTGCAATTTCTCAAATTCCAGGAAGATGCTCCATTGCCCGACTTTCAGTTGCGGGTTGCCTCACACAGTTCCCTGCGCCAACTTGCAAGCCAGAGCCTCTACCTGGCCGACCTTGCATTTCGCCTGAGCGCGGTTCGTTTTCTGTTGCCCCCCTTGCGGGATCATCGTGAAGATATCGCTGCTTTGGCGCAATCGCTGATTGGACGCATCTGCCTTCGATATCGACGGCCTCCGGCAACGCTGGCTCCCGGCGTTCTGCCGCGGCTCTTGCAGCACCCATGGGCTGGCAATGTTCGCGAACTGGCCAGCCAGCTTGAAGCTGCCATCCTGGCATCTCCCGATGGCGTGCTGGTTTCGGAATGCTTTGACTTGCCGGTGCGCGCAGCGGCTTCAACACGAATCACTACGAATGCCGAGCTGGTGGTTGACGACTACTCTACCGACCTGACTCTGGATGCAGTGATTCTGCGCCATCTTCAACGTGTGCTCGAAATCAATCGCGGGAACAAGCTTCGCGCTGCGCGACAGCTTGGCATCAGCCGATCAACGCTCTACCGCTTGCTTGCTGGTCAATCGGCGGTTGAGGACTGATCGGACCCCAGCGAAACAGCTTGTGCTCGATTCGCACGGGTTGTTGATAGCCTGAATCTGTCAGCAACTTTTTTCGGCTGTGCCTTGTTGCCTTCTCGTCTCAGACGTACTCTTATCAACAGGCGCATTTCTTCCCAAGCCATTCGCTTCTGAATTCCAATTGGCTCCGGAGCTGCAAATTTCTTTTCTGAGGGTGCTTCCATGCTGTTGCGTAAACCCAACCCCCTCGATGGTTCGGATATTCCGTCCAGCGAGATCACGCCCCTGGCTGAATACCAACGTTTTCTGAAGGAACGCAAAATTCAGGATCGTCGCAGCTTCCTGACAGGCGCGGCCGCCGCTGGTGCCGCTGTCCTGGGTGCCGACCGGCTGGGATCTCTGCTCAATCCGGAAGTCAGCGTGCTCGCAGCCGGGAAACTCCAGACCGTTCCCAGTCCACTCTCGACGCATGGAGAGCAACTGACGAGCTATCAGGACGTGACCACGTTCAATAACTTCTACGAATTCGGTGTGGACAAAAGTGCGCCGGCACACAATGCCGGTGGACTGCCGACGCGTCCCTGGTCCATTCGCGTCACGGGCCTGGTGCAAAAGGAAAAGACCATCGACATTGACACCATCCTGAAGATGCATGCACTCGAGGATCGGACCTATCGGCATCGGTGCGTCGAAGGGTGGAGCATGGTCATTCCGTGGGTGGGCTACTCGTTGTCACAGTTCATCGAGCAGTGCCAGCCGCTCAGCACAGCAAAATATGTTCAGTTCTACAGCTACTTCGACAAAAAGGTAGACAAATGGTGGGCCGAAAGCTCGATTGACTGGCCCTACTCCGAAGGTCTGCGCATGGACGAGGCAATGAATCCGCTGACCCTGCTGACCGTGGGCTTGTATGGCGATGTGCTGCCCAATCAGAACGGAGCGCCTGTGCGCATTGCTGTTCCGTGGAAATACGGATTCAAATCAGCGAAGTCCATCGTGGAAGTACACTTTGTCTCGAAGCAGCCGCCCACAACCTGGAACGATATGGCTCCCAACGAATATGGCTTTTACTCGAACGTGAATCCGAACGTCGATCATCCTCGCTGGAGCCAGAAGACAGAGCGTCGCATCGGTCTGCCCTTTTACGCGCAGCGCCGCGAAACCCTTATGTTTAACGGCTACGGAGATTTTGTGGCTTCCATGTACAAGGGCATGGACCTGCGCCGTAATTTTTGATCCTGCAAGTTCTGTGCTCTATGAAGAAATCCACTCTCGTTTTGCTGAAGACGCTGGTCTGGGCTGCCTGTCTGATTCCGGCTGCCCGACTTGCCTACGGTGCCATCACCAATCAGCTTGGAGCTGATCCGACGCGCACCATCACGTTTATGTCGGGCCTGGCTGCGCTGCGTCTGCTGGTGATCTCGCTGGCCATCACGCCGACTCGACAGCTTTTTCCCCGTTTGAGCTGGCTGATCAAATTCCGCCGGCTGCTGGGCCTCTTCGCTTTCTTTTACGCTTCGCTGCACCTGTTTGCGTATGTCGGGCTTTACTCCTACTTTGATCCGCATACGATGGTGACCGACATCCTGAAGCGTCGCTTCATCACCGTCGGCATCGCCGCCTGGCTGTTGCTGGTTCCACTGGCCATCACATCCACCACCGGCTGGATTCGCAGACTTGGCGGCAAGCGCTGGAATCAGCTTCACAAGCTGGTCTACATAAGCGTCTGCCTTGGCCTGCTCCACTACTGGTGGCAGGTGAAGACGGGCGTTCTTTCTCCGCTTGGGATCACGCTCATAATGGCCGCGCTCTTTGTGGCGCGCCCGCTGCTGGAGTGGCGCAAGCGCCGCAGAGTGACCGCGGGCGCAGCCTGAGAAGATCCCGAGAAGATATCAGGGAATCTGCGACGCGCACGCTGCGCGAACCGGAGCAAAGCTACGCCGGTGCTGGCTCGTCGGCCCAAGCCGCCGGAGCGCGTCGAGATGCTCTGGAGTGCCGTAGCCCTTGTGCCGCGCCAGCCCGTAGCCTGGAAACTCCCTGTCCATCTGCCGGAGTTGCGCATCGCGATGAACCTTTGCCACCACGCTTGCGGCTGCAATGGAGATGCTTCGCGCATCACCGCTGACGACGGTCCGCTGTCGGCAGCCAAGCCCCGACAGATCCACCTCGCAGTTACCGTCCACCAGGGCAAAGTCAACAGGTATGGTCGTTCGCAGCTCTGCCAGAGCCTGCCTCATCGCCAGCCTTGTAGCCTGACGAATGTTGATCCGATCAATCGTGGCCACATCCACTTCGGCAACGGCCCAGGCCAGAGCGACCGATCGAATTTCCAGCGCAAGTCGCTCGCGATCGGCTTCCTTCAGTTGTTTGGAGTCATTGAGTCCACAAAGCTGGTCTGGCTTGTCAGCAAACTCAGCGGGAAGAATCACGGCGGCAGCGGTTACGGGTCCAAAGAGTGGGCCGCGACCTACCTCATCCACTCCGGCCACGAGACACGCACCAGAGGCCCATGCCTCTCTCTCCAAATCCCAACCACACTGCCAACTTACCTGCCTGGTTTGCGCGCACATTTTTGCCAGTATACGAAGCTTCAGCCTGCAAGCGCTTCGCAGACATAAAAAAGCCTCGGCGGCGCCAACTGCTCGCGACCGAGGCTTTTAATTCTGTGCGTGCAGCGCTTCTAGGCCTGCTCGCGAGCGACTTCGCGCATGCGCGCTGCTTTGCCCCGGAGTCCGCGCATATAGAAAAGCTTGGCGCGGCGCACGCGGTAGCTGCGTACCTTTTCTACCTTGTCCACAACCTTGGAGTTGAACGGAAAGATTCTTTCCACGCCCTGGCCAAAGCTGATCTTGCGCACGGTAAAGCTACCCTGCGGCCCGTGGTTCACCGCGATAACCAAGCCCTCAAAAGCCTGCAACCGCTCTTTGTCACCTTCTTTGATCTTGACCTGCACGCGCACCTGGTCGCCCGCCTTGAACTCGGGCAGATCCGTACGCTTCAACTTTTCTGCCAACCGCTGCATTACTGGATGAATCGACATCGTTCGTTTCCTCGTTCGCCTGTCCGCACACTTGGCAGCACAAAGACTCACGGTCTTTGCCTGCATTCTCTCGGATCTCAGGCGGAATTTGCGTTGATTCTTCTGCAAACGCTCAGAACCATCAGTTTATCAGAGTTCTGTCCGAGGCGCTACCGGCTTTCTTGTGCAGCCAGAGCGGAGCCTGGAAGCCTGCGCCTGAGACCGCACCACAACGGGTTGCCTTCCACATCCACGGTTCGCTCGAAAAAGTCCCGAAAGTCCGAAACTTTCCTATGCCCTGCTTGCGGCTTGTTCCTTTTGCCTGGCGCTTGTGCCACTCAGTGCCGACGAAATTCAGAGACTATCTCGAGATATTTTCGCGCGTTCGCGGTAATAATCTCCGGCTTGCCCTCGCGAATCGCTTTGGCATCAACCAGATCACCCCCAACGCCGAGAGCAAAAGCGCCCGCTCGCAGAAAATCGGGCGCTGTCGTGAGAGATACGCCCCCCGTGGGAATCAGTTCAATCTGGGGGAATGGAGCCTTCAGGGCCTTGAGATAAGGCGCGCCACCCACAGCACTCGCGGGGAAAACCTTGACCGCATCCGATCCTGCCTGCCACGCGGCCAGCACCTCAGTCGGCGTGAGGGCGCCGGCAAAGACGGCAACGCTGTAGCGGCGGCAGATTTCAATCGTTGCGAGGTCCAGCGCCGGGCTGACTACAAACTGAGCGCCTGCCAACATCGCGGCACGCGCCGTCTCCGCATCGAGCACAGTGCCTGCTCCAATCAGCATCCGGTCACCGGAGCGATCCGCAAGCTGTTCAATCAGGCGAACAGCCCCGGGGACCGTCATGGTGATCTCCAGAATGGTGATGCCGCCTGCTTCCAGTGCTTCTGCGATCGCCAGCGCCTGCTCCGTGGAGTCCGCGCGAAGGACCGGCATCAGACCCTCGTTATGAATGCGGCTGAGAACTTCCTGCTTCTGCATGTATTCCATCTCCGAAGATACAAATGACCGATTCGTTCGAACGTATTGCTGAACTCATTTCGCGTTATACAGCAAACATCTTTCGATTTTTCCGGCAAGGAGACCGATCCAGAGTTTCGGCTCCTGTTTCCAGTTCCACGCAATATACCTCAGCGCTGCACACGGGCAGACCCTCCCTGCATCACGCGTTCCACCTCACTCAAAGTCACCATGGTTGTGTCGCCAGGCGTCGTCATGGCCAGCGCCCCGTGCGCACAGCCGCAATCGACGGCCCATTGCGCACCTTTTCCAGCGAGAAATCCGTAGATCAGGCCGGAGGCAAAGGAGTCACCGCCGCCAACACGATCCAATATTTCGAGTCCTGCCATGGGCCGCGCCTCATAAAACTCGCCGTTGCAGTAACAGATGGCGCCCCAGTCGTTGACGGTTGCAGTTCTGGCATTGCGCAGAGTGGTGGCAACGATCTGGAAGTTGGGAAACCTGCCAACTGCCTGGCGGATCATCGCGCGAAAGTGAGCGGTGTCGAGTCCGGAGGACTGTTGATCGAGATCTTCCGCGCCTTCAATGTGGAAGCCGAGCGCGGCAGTGAAGTCCTCTTCGTTGCCCAGCATGACATCGACCAGCGGCGCGAGTTCCGTGTTCACTTCCTGTGCACGCTGCTTGCCGCCAATTGACTTCCACAGGGAGTCGCGATAGTTGAGATCGTAGGAAACGAGGACGCCGTGGCGGCGCGCAGCAAGCATGGCTTCCCGGGCGACGAGCGGCGTGGATTCAGAGAGTGCGGCAAAGATGCCGCCGGTGTGAAACCAGCGCGCGCCGCCTCCTCGAGCGGAGTCGAAGATGGCATCCCAGTCAATCTCGCCCGGCTTCAACTGAGAAACCGCCGTATGTCCACGGTCAGAGCAGCCGAGAGCAGCGCGAATGCCAAAACCGCGCTCGGTGAAGTTGAGGCCATTGCGGACGGCGCGACCGACACCGTCGTAGCGTACCCAGCGAAGATGATCGAGATGGACGCCACCCTGAAGCATGAGGTCTTCGACAAGGCGGCCCACGGGGTTATCGGCAAGTGCTGTGACAATGGCGGTACGCAGACCAAAGCAGCGCCGCAGTCCACGAGCGACGTTATACTCGCCGCCACCTTCCCATGCCTGGAACTGCCGCGTGGTACTGACGCGACTTTCGCCAGGATCGAGGCGCAACATGACTTCACCGAGAGAGATCAGATCGAAGCGGACGGAACCGGCAGGATGGATGTTCATAGCAGGTAGTAGATGCCTTGTGCGTGAAGTGAACGTGCGTGAAGTGAAACGATCGATGCGAGCGTCCTATTGATTGACCCCGCTCGCCAGAAAACCACCATCGACAACGAGAATTTCCCCGGTGACAAAGGATGCCGCGTCGGACGCGAGATAGATCGCCGCACCAACCAGTTCTTCTGTCCGGCCAAAGCGCCCGATCGGCGTTCGCAGCAGAATCTCCTGTCCACGCGCAGTGCTGTCCAGAAGCGATGCGTTCAGGTCGGTACGAAAGACTCCCGGAGCAATGGCATTCACGGTTACGCCCTGGCGCGACCACTCGACGGCAAGGGATTGCGTGAGCGAGCCAACCGCGGCCTTGCTCGCTGCATATGCAGCCACTTCATAAAATGCGACAAAGGTGGAAAGCGAGGCAATGTTGAGGATGCGTCCACAGCCGCGTGCAAGCATGGGCTCGCCAAACACCTGACACGCTCGCAACGTACCCGTGAGGTTGGTTTCCAGAATGCGATTCCAGGCCTCCTCTGGAAAGTTCAGGCTTGGAGCGCGTTGGGTGATTCCCGCACAGTTCACCAGGATATCGATCTTGCCGAAGTGATCCAGAATTTGCTGTCGAAGCCCGATCAGAGAGTCGCGATCCGTCACATCCGAGCAGCATTCCAGCGTCGAACGACCGAGCGCACGAATCTTCGCGGCTGTCTCTGCCACCTGTGCGGCGCGGCGGGACGAGGCGACAACATCCGCTCCGGCTTCAGCCAGGCCCATCGCCAGTGCCAGTCCGATGCCGGATGTGCCGCCGAGCACCAGCGCCGTCTTGCCGGAAAGATCAAAAATCTGAGCTGTCATCCTGCGATTCCATCCCGGGGCTTCCCTCTGCGTACTTCCCTCTGAAAAATCAGTTTACCTGAGAGTTTGCAGCAGGTTCCAACCAAACTGCGCCGCCCCGCCTGCGACCGCACGCAGTGTATGCGAACAGGGTAAGCGAGGCGAGTCACCCGGTTGCGTCAGTGAGACGGATCCGCAGCGGTAAACGGCGAGCAGCAGGGCTTTTCCACGGCATGAAATTCCATCAGCTCCAGACGGATGTCATCCGGATCATAGAGATTGAACTGCTCCTTGCCATCTCGTCCGATCTGCGTATGTTTGTCCGTGTGACCGGTGAGGCGGTTTTGAGCAACCAGCATCTTGTAGGCGGCAGGGACCGAGACGACACCGATCGACAGATGATCCAGAACGCCAAGTGCCTGCTGCGTCATGTTGGCAGGAATGCCGCTGCCCGATGGACCGCTGGTCAGCATGTACTCCAGCCAGTCGTGGCCATCGGGCACCTGCTGCGAGACCCAGTCGATCTTGGTATCGTGCATGCCACCAAACCAGTAAGGGCGAAATCCAAGCAGGGCGCGATAGAACGTGTCTTCCGTGGCGCGGGAGTGAACCATGAAGCCAACATGGATGATGTGGTGGCCAATGGCGCGCGGCGCCTGGACTGGGCGAGGATGGGTTGGCGGCTGCACAAATTCAACCAGGTTGTTCTCTGGATCATGCACGCGAAAGGTGCGACTGCCATCCGCCAGCCTGGTGATGTGCGCCGGCGTCTTCCAGCCCTTGGCAGCCAGATACGCGCGCAGTCCTTCGGCATCCGTGGTATTCCATGCAGTGTGATCGAGGCGGTTGATGCCAGCATTTCCGGGCAGCGGAAGAACCTCAACAAATTGAGTTGCGCTGAGCATATAGCGGACGCCGTGTGGATCTTCCGGGTCCGGTGCTCGCACAGCACCGATGCTTTCCACATAGTAGCGCTCCGTCGCCTGCATATCTGCGGCATACGTGGCAATGTGGCTGATGCTGGTGATGGGTGGACGAGATGGCGTCGCAGCGACAGCCAGAGCAGAGGTAGAGCACAACATCGCTACGGCAACGATCAACAAGCCGGAAGATGTGCCGCGCAAATTGAACCGCTTCGACAGAAACAACATGGCTGCGGACCTCAATGATCCCTGGGTGGGTGGACATGCTGAAATCGTCGCTGAATCCCATTGCAGGCGATTCCAGCATGAGGCTACAAGGTACGATTCGAAGGCCATGGTTGTCCAATGGCGCAGTGTCCGCTTCTGGCTCAAGGCGGCACTTGGCGCAGGCTGAACTCTTGGCTGGACTCTTGTGTGGACGGGTGTGATTGCTCCCCTGCCCCGCAAAGACTTCGGGATAGGTTGTTAGAATCAGTTATAGTATGTCGAACACAAATAGCAGTCTTCAACGATTCATAGCGCTATCCGTGTGCAGCATGATGGTGGCTGTGTGCGCGGCGCAGACCACGGGCACCTCCGGGAATCAACCCGCAGCCACAACACTGAAGGCTGGCAGTGCGCAGGTAGGCTCGCCCAGCGGATCCTCTGCACAGCAAAACGCGGCAAGTGGCGATCAAAGCTCAAGCTTCAGGATTGTGCGCAATGTCAACGAGGTCAACCTGATCTTCACCGTGACCAACCGGCACGGCGAGTTCATTCCGAATCTCCGACTCAGCGACTTTGCTCTGCTGGATGACCAGAAGGCTCCGGAACGGGTGACGAGCTTCATGCAGCAGACCAATCTGCCGCTGCGTGTTGGCCTGGTCATCGACACCAGCACTTCCATCCGGCAACGGTTTGACTTTGAGAAGCAATCCGCCACACAGTTTCTGCTGCAAGTGCTGCGCTCCAAGGCGGATCGAGCGTTTGTGATGGGCTTTGACTCGACACCAACACTGACCCAGGACTGGACCAACAACGTGGACGCTCTGGAGACGGGTGTGAACAAGCTGCGGTCGGGCGGGAGTACCGCGCTGTATGACGCAGTGTACTCAGCCTGCCGCGACAAGCAACTCTCCGAGACGCGCGGCCAGGAACCGGTGCGTCGCGCCATCGTCGTCATCTCCGATGGAAACGACAATCAGAGCCGCGTATATATCGACGAGGCCATCAAGATGTGCCAGCGAGCCGAGACCATCATCTATGCCATCAGCACCAACTGGACACCCAGCCGCGGTCGCGGCGACGACTCCCTGAAAAAGCTGGCTGAAGCCACAGGGGGTCGAGCGTTTTTTCCGCCTTCCATGGAAGACATGGTGAACGGCTTCAACAGCATCTCAGAGGAGTTAAGGAGCCAGTACCTGCTCACCTACACCCCGGCAGACTTCAAAACGGACGGAGCTTTTCGGACCATCTATCTCTACTGTCTGGATCGCCGCTATCAGGTACGCGCCAAAAAAGGCTACTTCGCTCCGCGCGAGTGAAGCACGGCGGACTCGCAGGAAAGATGGCGAACAGGCGCGGCAGAAGCCGCGCCTGTTCTGTTTCAGGACATGCAGATGAGTGCTTCCCCATCTAGCCCGCAACTCTAAACCCACTCTTATTATTTCTTTCCACATGCAGCCGATTCGGGGTCGAATGACAAGAGAGGATTCCAGGACGCATGGCGTCGGGCCTGAATGGAATCGGGGGAGAGTACTGTGATCCGTCAGACGATCAGTTGCGATATGTGCGGAGCAGAAAAGCGAGCGACCAATCACTGGTATGTGGCGTTGGAGCGTGACGGCGAACTGCGGCTGGGAACATGGGCCGCGTTGGGGAAACGGCGAGCGCGAGCGCGGCATCTTTGCGGACAGAAATGCCTGCACAAGCTGGTGGATGACTTCTTTGTGACGCGTGCCATGGGCGTGCGAGCGGTGGTGGAAGAGGAATTGCAGACCGCTATGGACCCGGTTGAGATCGCGCCGAAAGCCACATTGCAGTTCGATGCTGACTTTGGAGAATATGAATCTTCAGCACGTCTGATTCCGACCCGGGAAAAGCCTTCGAGCGTGAATATGGATGTGACAAAACCGGCATCGAAGCCCGTGACCGCAGGACAAACACTGGACAACGGTTTGCAGAAGTCCTTCGCAACCCGCACAGTGCCTGCAGCGCCGCCAGCCATGGAACTGCGCACTTCAGAGATTCCGGAGTCACCAGGCAATGTTGCAGCCAGGCCCGCGGCAGGCTCGAGCATCAGGGCTGGTGAAAACTCGGGTGAGAAGCGGCGCTCCGAGGCATGGCGACGGGAGCAGGCGCGCGAAGCGCAGCTTGCAGCCAAAACCGCCCGCAGGCCAGAGGGAACACGGTCCACTCCAAACCGTATCGAAGCGAGACTACATCCTATCCTGAGACCAAGTGCGCTCGAGGCCTGAGCACAGGCATCGAAGGCCGGCATCGAACCGACGCAATGCAGGTGTTGCTGATTGCGCAGCAGGCGTCTTCATGCCGGTTTCGCACTAGCCCATCGGCGGAGAGCGTATAACGGTAAAGATATGGCGGCCGACGCAGCAGGCGAAGCAGAGAGTCAGCAAGACAGAATGCGACAGAAAAAAAGCGGGGAAGGGCTGGCAGCTTTTGCGTCAGCAAATTTTCGCCGCTACCAGTCCGCGCGCCTTGCGGTCATCATGGGCGCAGAGGCGCAGGCGGTCGCCGTTGCGTGGCAGGTTTACGCCATGACCCACAAAGCGCTGGACCTCGGGTTGACGGGTCTTGCCTTGTTCCTGCCTGGCCTGCTGCTTCTCTTGCCATCCGGGCATGTTGCAGATCGATTTGATCGCAGAAACATCATTCTCGTCTGTTACTCCTTGCAGATGCTCTGCACCGGGTCGCTGCTGGCGATTGCGTTGTGCCGAGTTCAGCATGTCGAGCTGGTGTATGCGGTGCTTGTGCTGATCGGGACCGGGCGCGCATTCTCCGGACCGGCCAGTTCTGCGCTCGTCCCTCACCTGGTGCCGGAGGAGCATTTTGTGAACGCAGTCACATGGGGCGCGGCGATCTTTCAGACGGCAAACATTATCGGTCCTGCCCTGGGCGGCTTGCTCTTCACCTTGCCGGGAGTGGGTTTCGAGCGCTCGCTGGCAGGAGCCGCCGTTGTCTATCTCTTCACGCTCTGCACACAGGTCTTTTTTCTCGCGCGGGTGGGACGAATTACTCTTCGCCTGGGAAGGATGGAACATCGCGCGGCTTCGATGGAGGTCATCCTGGCGGGATTTCGCTTTGTGCGGCACACGCAGTTGCTCATCGGATCGCTGTCGCTTGACCTGTTTGTTGTCTTGCTGGGCGGAGCCGTCGCACTGATGCCCATCTTCGCTGAAGAGGTGTTGCACACCGGCGCTCGCGGCCTGGGAATGCTGCGCGCTGCGCCGGCATTGGGCGCATTGTGCATGTCGATGGTGCTGGCGCGGTTTCCGCTGCGCCGCAGAGCCGGGTCAAAGCTCTTCGTCGGCGTGGCCATCTTTGGCGTGACGACGGTGATCTTTGGACTCTCGCATAACCTGACCTTGAGCCTGACTGCGCTGGCCATCGGTGGCGCTGCGGACATGATCAGCGTGGTCATCCGCAGCAGTCTGCTGCAACTGGCAACGCCGCCGGAGATGCGTGGCCGTGTGAGTGCGGTGAATGCTCTATTCCTTGGCGGATCGAATGAACTGGGCGAGTTTGAAAGCGGTGTCACCGCGCAGTGGATGGGCGCTGTGCGGGCAACCGTGGTCGGCGGAATCGGCTCCCTGGTTGTCACAGGGCTGTGGGCATGGCTGTTTCCCCAACTACGCGCTGCTGACGAGTTGAGCGCCGAGGCTCTGCGCAAGCAGCGGATGGAAGCATCGGAAAACTGATGCTCCGGGAATCTATACTGGGGCTATGCGCACCACAGCATTTGCCCCTGTACAAGAACAACTGGACCTGCTGGAAAAAGGCGCGGCGGAGATCATCCGCACCAGCGACCTGGTCGAACGCCTGGAAGAGAGCCGCAAAACCGGACGACCGCTTCGCGTGAAGGCCGGCTTTGATCCAACCGCGCCTGATCTGCACCTGGGCCACACCGTTCTCATGCGCAAGCTGCGACACTTCCAGCAACTGGGCCATCAGGTAATCTTCCTGGTCGGCGATTTCACCTCACTGATCGGCGACCCAACGGGGCGAAATGTCACACGGAAGCCTCTGACTCGCGAACAGATTGCGGAAAACGCGCGCACCTATCAGGAGCAGGTTTTTCGCATTCTTGACCGCGAGCGAACCGAGGTGCGCTTCAACTCCGAGTGGCTGGACCGGCTTGGGTTTGAAGGAACGATCCGTCTGGCTGCGCAGTTTACGGTTTCGCAGATGCTGGAACGGGATGATTTTCATCGTCGCTATGACAGCGAACAGCCCATCGGACTGCACGAGTTTCTTTATCCCGTCATGCAGGGATATGACTCCGTTGCGTTGAACTGCGATGTGGAGCTGGGCGGAACCGATCAGAAGTTCAATCTGCTGTGTGGGCGCGAGTTGCAGCGTGTCAGCGGACAAAAACCACAGATCGTGCTGATGACGCCGATCCTGGAAGGGCTGGACGGCATTCAGAAGATGTCGAAGTCGCTTGGCAATGCCATTGGAATCCACGAGGCGGCGGCAGAGATGTATGGCAAGCTGATGTCCATCTCCGACGAGTTGATGTGGAAGTACTGGGCGCTGCTGACGGACCTGAAGACCTCTGAAGTCGAGGTCATGCGTGCCGAGGTCGCCGCAGGCGCGTTCCACCCGATGGAGGCAAAAAAACGCCTGGCCCGCACCCTCGTGAGCGACTTTCACGGCACCACGGAAGCCGAGCGAGCCGACCAGAACTGGGCGCAGATGTTTCAGCAGAAAGCCGTCAGCGAAGACATCGAGGAGGTCGCTGTGGCCTATGCCGACCTGGTTGGACCCTCCGGCGCGCCGGGAGCGTTGGCAATTCGACTGCCCAAATTGCTGACTGCGCTGGGACTGGCCGCATCTGGCGCTGAAGCCAGCCGTAAAATCGCCGAGCGAGCCGTGAAACTGGACGGCGAAACGGCGACACAATCGGTAATTCCACTGGAAAAACTGCCCACGCGATGCGTCGTGCGGCTCGGTCGGCGGGCGCGTGCCGCCGTGATCGGCTAGTTCGTGGTTGCTTCCCAAGCAGGCTCGCTGTAAACTGGAAGAATTGCAGGAAAGGTATCTGTCACCATGGCCAAACAAGGTATTCACCCCGATTACGCAGCCGTTCAGGTTCATTGTTCATGCGGCAACACATTTGAAACGCGCTCCACCCATAAAGGCCGGATCAGCGTGGAAATCTGCTCCAACTGCCACCCGTTCTTCACCGGCAAGCAGCGCCTGGTGGATACGGCAGGCCGCGTCGAGCGCTTCCGTCGCAAGTATGCCGATAAGGCCGCAGCGAAGTAGCTCCCGCATACTTCACTTCCCGGGCCTCCGCTGCGGCGGAGGCCTTGTTGCGTCGGGGCCTTGCGCAATGCGTTTACACTTCCCGATTCGTTCGCAAACCATGAAGAAATCAGCATCTATGCGAAAATCTTGTCATGGCTTTCGTGGATGCTCAAAGCTATCTGGCTCGTGCAAGGGACTTCTTGAAGGGGATGCAACTCTTGCAGGATGACCTGACTGACTATCGATCTTCCTCGGCTTTGCTCGGCATTCACTCGGCAATCTCCTACAGCGATGCTCTGCGGACGGGACTGGGATCAGCCGACGTTGCATCGGACGATCATGGCAGTGCGGCACAGGAACTAAAGCGACTGCTGGCGGCGAGAAAATTTGACAGGCTTCAGGGAACAGATCGACTCGGGAAATTGCTCGGCATGAAAAGCAGGGTCGAGTACTCGGCGGAAACATTGAAGGAAACGACGGCAAAGCAAATCATCGATCAGGCGGAGCGTTTCGCCGCATGGGCAGAAGAAGCGGGTGCAAGATTGCAGATTGAGGGGTGGTGAAATGACTCAGACAGAAAGTCAGAAATTCGCGGAGCGATATGTCGGCAGAGCGATGAACGCCGTGCAGGACTACCTGATTCAGAAACTGCTCATCCCAAAAATTTACTTTGAAGCCCAGTGGAATGGCGTTCCAGTGCATGTCCTCGCCGTGGACCGCGCTGGCGCGGGCGATGTGCATGTGGTCTGGTTTCTGTATATCGCTCCGGGGACAAGACTGCAGGAAATATCCGGACTGCTTGCAAACAAACTTCCGAATGTTGTGGAAGAGATTCAATCCCTGCCGAGTCACTACCGCTACATCGCACTATTCAGCGATGACCCGAACGCGCACCGCACGCACCTGCTCAAGGAAGTTACCTCAAAGGCTCTTGCTCGGGATGGCGTCGGTCGCGTCGGCATTCTCGATGTCGATCTGAGTCGAGATGAAGCCAGCGTGACCGTTCTGCTCAAGCCGGAGCGTTTCCGTTCTTCTAAAGAACTGGTCGAAATGACGCATCGCTTCGTCTCCGAGCACACGCCCAACTGGCAGATACCGGACGAAGAGCGAATATAGCATCTGCATCGAGGGCAGGATGGCAGGCAAGGGTTTCACCGTGAAAAAGAGCTGGGACAACCCGATCGAGCACGCGATGCCGGCTTCGGCGCGTGTCCCGGCTTCGTTTGCCATCGGACCCGTCACGGTTGCTCCGGCAACGGTCCTCGCGCCCATGGCCGGGGTCACGGACACGGTCTTCCGCCGCTTCATCCGCCACGCCAGCCTCTTCACGCCCGGTCACGATGGCGAGACCGTCGAGGATGCCATCACCAACCAGCAATCCGGCTGCGGCCTGCTCATGACCGAGTTCACCTCCGCCGACGGACTCTCGCGCATGCGCGAGTCCAAACGCAAGCGCTACCTGACCTTTTACGAGGACGAGCACCCGATCGCCGCGCAGATCTTCGGGTCGAATCCCGAGACGCTGGCCGAGGCCGCGCGCATCGTCGAGCAGACCGGCTTTGATACGGTTGACCTGAACCTCGGCTGCCCGGCCAAACGCGTGGTCGGCTGCAACGGCGGATCGGGCCTGCTGCGCGACCTGCCGCGCATTGGAGAAATTTTTCGCGCCGTGCGCGCTGCCGTCTCAATTCCCTTCACGGTCAAGTTCCGCCTGGGCTGGAGCGACGCTTCGATCATCTGTGTGGAGCTTGCCCGGATGGCCGAGTCGGAGGGCCTCAACGCCGTCGCGCTCCACGCCCGCACGCGCGAACAGGCCTACACCGGCCAGGCGCGCTGGGAATGGATTGCCGCCGTCAAGGATGCGGTGCGGATTCCGGTTATCGGCAACGGCGACATTCGCACGCCGGAGGACGCGGCGGCCATGGTTGACCAGAGCGGCTGCGACGCGGTGATGATCGGTCGCGCGGCGCCGTCGAATCCGTGGATCTTCCGCCAGATCGCCGAATACACGGCCACCGGCGCCTACACCCAGCCGACGGAGGCTGACCGCTGGCGCATGATTCGCACCTACTTCCAGATGCTGCTCGCAGAAGCCGAGGCCAGTCAGTTGTTGCCACGCGACGCACGCCACGGCGAGACGGCCGGGAAGATGAAGCAGTTCGCCTCCTGGTTCACGCACGGCGTCGCCGGTGGCGCAAAACTCCGCCAGCAGGTCTTCGTCTGCAAGACGGGACGCGAAGTGCTCGATGCGGTGGATCGCTTCTTTGAGTCGCGGCTGGCCGTCTCGACCGCTGCCGAAGAACTCCCGGACGCCGAGGACACGAACACCGGAGACGCGCTTGCATCCTCGGCATTTGCATGCTCCGGCTGAAGCGTGCTTGCAGGCTGGCGTGCTTGATAGCTGGCGAACGTCTCTCAGCCGCGCCGCTTGCGAAAGACAGTCTTCAACGCCGTGCGCCAGTCCTCACCGACGGCAATCAACTCCCATTCCACCTGTGGGGAAAGATACCGCAGGACGATCTCATTTGCCGGATGAATGCGCAGCGCCGGAGCGACGAGCAGAATCTTTGGCGGGAGATCCGCCATCTCCACTCCGGGAAAATATCCGCTGCGCTGCCATGCATCGAGCATTCGTCCTGTTGCATGGTCCAGCCCACGGTCGCCATGCAGAGAGCGCACACACATCCAGTAGTCGAGCGCCTGCAATGGCAGATGCAGGTCTTCGTCGGCCTTCACCTCGATGACTACCAGGCGTCCGGAGCGGTCCACAGTGAGCAGGTCCATCATGCCGCGCTCTCCGCTGGCCATGGCGGGCACCTGCGAGTAAAGAAACTCCTGCCGCAGCGCGGGCAAAAACTCTGTGATGCCGGTGCGAATGCGTGACTCGAGCCACCCTTCGGTACGCAGGCGGAAGAGCGCATCCTTGATGGTTCCATTGGGATGACGCGCTGCGAAGAGACGAGCCAGCAGCGAACGGCAAAGCGGCTCTGTCTCCACGTTGAGCAGCGTTTCGTTTCCACCCGCGCCGAAGGTAACCTCAAGCGTTTGAGCGAACGATCCATAGGCGGCCTGCTGCCGAACTCGTGCAAACTCCAACCCCTCGAGCAGAAGCGCGACTTCGGTCGCTTCTTTGGCGCGCGCCTCCACGCGAGCGGCAGCATGGGCCGGCAGCAGCGCCAGCAATGCTTCGATGCCCGGCTGCGCGCGCTCGATCGCCGCCTGCGCATCAAAGGCGTGGGTCAGGCGCAGGTTTTGATTTCCGTCTTCTTCCATCTCAACGGCGGTCAACTCTTCGGTCTTTTCATCCAGCGTGAAAAGCCTCCAGGCAGCCAACCCGGGGTGCAGCCATCGCATGCGCGCAGCCGTAGTCTGCTCCATTCCAACGGGCACAATCACGCGCAGCGCGCCGTAGTGGCGCTGGCGAGGGCTCTTGCCCACATTGTGCGTGCGGCAATGGTCCAGCCAAAGCAGTCCGACGGTGAGCACACCATCGACGGTCGCCCTGGACTCCGCGGCGCTGACGCCGATCACCGCTTCAGCCTGCATTCCGCGGCTGCCCTGCAGCAGTTGCCCGCGCACATACGCAGGCCCGAAGCTATGCTCCAGGTCTGCGGCGGAACGGAAACCATCCGGTGTCCAGTCGGGAGACTGCCGCATGAGCACACGCTCCAGCAGCCGCTGATACTGCCGGCGCTCGCTCTCGCGTGCAGTGGGCGTGCGCCGGTCGCGCTGGGCGACAATCTCCAGCGCACCGGGCTTGCTGACTCCCATGCGCCGGGTGATGAGCCGCAGGCAGCCAGGGCGGAGTTGAGCGCCGACCACTGTCCGCACCAGATTCCGCTCCTCGCTCCAGAACTGCAGCAGGCAGCGGCCATGCGCGAGCGAAAGGGAGTACCGCGCCAGACGCAGATCGAAAAGCAGGCCGCCATCTTCCAGAACTACAGATTCAGGATGGTCTGTGATGTAGTTCTCGACGGCCTCGGCCAGCTTCTCAGCCGACTGCGCTGTGCCGGAATCACTGCTCTGGAGATTCCTTCTGGCATCGGCGGACAAGCGAGATTACCAGCCTTTGGACTGGCGCAGCTGTACGATGTGCGCCGTGTGATGACGGCTGTGCCAGTCATAGATGCCCAGCGCCAGCGCGAGCGACTGTCGGCCACTCTTCGGATGCACGTAGCCGCGCTGCAGAAACTGCTCCTCACTCATCGACTCCAGCAATGCCACCCAGCGCGCATGGAGCGCGTCAATCAGCGTGAGCGAGACTTCGACGGGAAGCTGCACACTATCCGGCAGCTCTGCCCATGCCGCCTCGTCGTAGGCAGTGATTGCGGGCCAATCCTCGGTGAGCGCCAGCTTGAAGCGCACATACGAGTTCATGTGACTGTCGGCCAGGTGATGCACTGTCTGGCGCACCGTCCATCCGCCCTCGCGATACGGCGTGTCAAGCTGCTGCTCGTTCAGCCCTTCCAGAGCCTTGCGCAGGGCGCGAGGCAACTGGCGCAGCGTCTCCATGCTGGCCGCACGCAACTCCGGCGTACTCTCGGCGGTTCGGGAAAACTTTCCAATCGGGTACTTCAACTCTTCCAGAGTCGTGTTCAGCGTCATGGCTATCCTCTTGTCTGGGTGTTTCTACTTTGTCGTCGTCTTCGTTGCGGCTGCGCTTCTGGTTCCGCTGGACTTTGCCGAGTGATGCGCGCTGTGATGACCGTGGCGATGGTGATGTTTGTGGTGAAAAAGATGGTGCTTGCGACCGGCAGCATAACCCGGCGCGGCGCACAGTACAAGAGCGAAGAGGGCAAGCGCAATTCGTTTCATGTTGAGCAGCGTACCATGCGGCAGCCTTGCACCGCATCCCGATCCGGCACCAGAGATGGATGCCTGGCCGCGCACAGCCCACGCTGGCAATTCCCTGCCAGCGTACACTGAAGATATGGAAACTGCGCTGAACGCACTCACTCCGTCGCCAACCGAGCTGGAAAATCATCGCCACTATTTCTTTCAGAAGTTTGGCATTACGGAGCGGTTGCTGGAGCGCTGTTTAGGCGAGGCGCTGAGCGCGGGCGGCGAGTTTGCCGATCTCTACTTTGAATCGGTCACAGCCACCTCGCTTGGCATCGAGGAGCAGATTGTGAAGTCAGCCAGCACGGGCACGAGCGTCGGGTGCGGCGTGCGTGTCATAGCAGGCGAGCGCACCGGCTATGCCTACACCGACAATCTCAGCCCGGAGCGGTTGGTGCAAGCGGCAAGGACAGCGGCGATGATCGCCAGCGGCCCGGCAAAGCAGCCGATCGTTGGTTTTCAGGATGCGCGCAGCACGGATCTGTATCCGGTTCCGATCGGCGGATTTGACCTGGACCTTGCAGCCCGGCTGGAACTGATCCAGCGCGCTGACCGGGCCGCGCGCAGCTTTGACGCGCGCATCGTGCAGGTGCGCGCCAGCTATGCCGAGGAGCTGCGGCGCATCCTCGTCATCGGCTCGGATGGAGCCTTTGCCAGCGACACGCAGCCGCTGGCCCGGCTGAATGTTTTTGTCATTGCCCAGGACGCGCAAAACAGCACACGCGGCAGCGCCGGCGGCGGTGGCAGAGCGGGCATGGAGCAGTTCGCTGAAACAAAAAGCCCCGAGCACATGGCGCGGGAGGCCGCGCGGGGCGCGATTCTGCAACTGGACGCGCGCCCCGCCCCGGCAGGCGAGATGGAAGTGGTGCTGGGTCCGGGATGGCCGGGAATTCTGCTGCACGAAGCTGTGGGCCACGGCCTCGAAGCAGACTTCAATCGCAAAGGCACGTCGGCGTTTTCCGGGCTGATTGGCCAGCAGGTGGCCAGCAGCAAGGTGACCGTGGTGGACAACGGAACGATGGCCGGGCGGCGCGGCTCGCTCAATGTGGACGACGAAGGATCGGCGACGCAGGAGACGGTGCTGATCGAAGGCGGAATCCTGCGCGGCTACCTGACAGACAAACTCTCAGCGCGGCTGACTGGCGCGGCCAACACCGGCTCCGGACGGCGCGAAAGCTACCAGTGCATCCCCATGCCGCGCATGACGAACACGTATATGCTGGCTGGACAGGATGAACCGGAAGAGATCCTGCGCAGCGTGAAGCGCGGCCTGTATGCGGTCAACTTTGGCGGTGGACAGGTGGACATCACGAACGGGAAGTTTGTCTTCTCCGCCTCGGAAGCTTACCTGATCGAAGATGGAAAGATTACCGCTCCGGTGCGCGATGCGACGCTGATTGGCAATGGGCCGGAGGCGCTGCGCTACGTCTCGATGGTGGGTCACGACCTGCGGCTGGACGAAGGCATTGGCACCTGCGGCAAGGCGGGGCAGTCGGTGCCCGTCGGCGTGGGCATGCCGACGATCAAGCTGGACCGGATGACCGTGGGCGGCACAGCGGGCTGATTTCCCTGCTCAGGATTTTTTGACGAAACCATCCATCGCCTGCGTCTTCAGAATCTTACCGCCTTCCTGAATGACATACAGCTTGTTCACGGCTAACGCCTTGAGCGTATCCACCGTTCCTGAAGGCCAGCGAATCTCCAGCGTGTCTACCGCCTTGGCCTGGTCGAGGCCGAAGTGCAGGCGAAAGTCGTTCTGGGAGTAGTAGCTGCCGCCGGAGCGCACCTCATCGATGAGAAGCATGGGCTTGGGCGCTTTGGGATCGACCTGCGCCGTCAGCCGCAGATGTGCGCCGATGCCGGTGCGATTGCTCTTTGTGCCGACCAGCCGAATCTTGATCCAGTTGCGGTGAGTCCATGTCGAGTCGCAGCGCAGCAGTTGCGGCAGATCGTTGATGCAGTTGACGACCACATCCATGTCGCCATCGTTGTCGTAGTCGCCAAAGGCACAGCCGCGCGCCGGAGCGGGCGTCGTGATGCCAGGGCCGCCCTGCCTGGTCACCTCCTCAAACTGGCCGTTGCGCAGGTTGCGATAGAGGTACTTGTGCTCGGCATAGGGCGCATCGATCGCCGTGCCATCGACCTCCGGATAGACGTGACCGTTGGAGATGAGGATGTCGAGCCAGCCGTCGTTGTCCATGTCAAAGAAGCCCACGCCCCAGCCCAGATAGCGCGTGTTGACGCCCAGACCGGAGAGATAGGTGTGATCCTCGAAGGTGCCGTCGCCGAGGTTCTGATAGAGCGAATCAGTGTCGCCGGCAAAGTTGGTCTTCACGATATCCATCTGGCCGTCGCGGTCGTAGTCGCCGATGGAGACGCCCATGCCGGCCTGCGGCTTGCCGTCGGGCGAATAGGCGATGCCTGCTTCGATGGCGACATCCTTGAATGTTCCGTCCTTCTGATTCTGATAGAAGGTGGCAGCGGTGGAATCATTGGCGACGTAAATATCCGGCCAGCCATCGCCGTCGAGATCGCCGACGGCAACCGAAAGAGCATACGTGCCGATGGCAGTATTCATGCCTGCTTTTTCGCTCACATCGGTGAAGGTGCCGTCGCCGTTGTTGTGATAGAGAATGTTGTGTCCACCTTCAAGGCCCGGCGGTCCGCAGGCAACGGTGATGCCCTTGTACGCGCAGCCGGCATCGGCGGGGTCAGGGGCGGTTTTGATGTCGAAGTCGATGTAGTTGCCGACGAAGAGATCGAGGTGGCCGTCGCGGTCGTAGTCGAGGAAGGCGCAGCCGGAGTTCCAGCGCAGTTTGGACTGCAAGAGACCAGCCTGCCTGGTCACTTCGGTGAAGGTGCCGTTGCCGTTGTTGCGATAGAGAGAGTTCTGGCCGTAGTAACTGACGAACAGATCGTTCCAGCCGTCGTTGTTGTAGTCGCCGACACAGCAGCCCTGGCCCCAGCCGGAGCGCGCCAGTCCTGCTTTTTGCGTGACATCGGTGAAGGTGCCGTCGCGGTTGTTTTTGAAGAGATGGCAGATCGGTTCCTGCCCCTTGGGAAAGCCGTCGATGCGCCAGCCGTTGACGAGGAAGATATCGAGCCAGTCGTCCTGGTCGTAGTCATAAAAGGCCACGCCGCAGCCGGTGGTTTCGAGCAGATACTTGTTTTTGTGCTCATTGCCATAGATGGTCTTGACGTTGAGGCCGGATTCGTGGGCGACATCGAGGAAGCTCAGCCCGAGCGGCGTGCCGGCGATGGGCGAGTGAAGGCCGCCGGTGGCGCCCTGCGCCGGGGCGCTGTAGGTGGGCCGCGACATGCCGGGCGTCTGCGGCTGCTGGGCAAAAAGCGGACGCGCCAGCGAAAGCACATCTTCCAGAGACAGCACCAGCGCCGTGCGCGAGAGCGAACGGAGAAAACCTCTGCGCGAAACGGTCAAGCAACACTCCTGCGAAACGGACGGACGGCAAGGACTACGCCTTGCAGTATAACGGCTGGGCGATGGACAGCGTCTTCGACCAAAAGGTGGAGAAGCGTGCGCTCTGCCAGGTGAGCGACGCAGTGGGGCGGCGGATGCGGTCGCGAGAGGACAGAGGATCGCGCGGCGACCGCCTTATGTGTTAACTAATTTGCTACCCCAATGGTTACCCCCCCCTAGGGGGGGTATATTAATTTTCTTGCTACCCAGAGCTGGAGTCTGAGTTTATCTTTTGGTAACTCTCGTGCGGAGTTCCGGGTTTGAAAAGCCAGCATTGCATGGAGCTGCTGCTTGATGTGCAGCGGTGGTTGTGCCCCATTGGGGTATGGAGGATGCCACAGGAAAAGCAGATTCCCCGCGGGAATGACAGCAAAAAATAGGAGCAGAGATGACGTTAGCACAAAGGCCAGAAAATGCCTGCCATTTTTCGGGAGTGATTTTCGTTTTTTGTGAGTGCGGCGGGGTGGATAGAAGTGATTAAAAACAGATGGGATCAGGGCGATTTGGGGTGCGCGGAGAGCGGGTCTGAAGAAAAAAAGTTTGCCTCAGGGGGCTTGACAGGATTTTGACAGCGGGCCGAATGGCGCTTCCGGATGGGTGGAACGAGACGGACTGCGTGCAGGGAGTGGAGCGGTGAACTACACTGAACGGCGTGAGAAACTTTGCTGTACTTCCTTATTTCCGTCCTGAAAGATTTCCCGTTCGTCGAGCCGCGACTGTGCGGTGCTTGCTGCTGATTGCGGCTCTTGCCTGCGCTGCTTCAACGCTGCGTGCTGAGCGGCCGCTGCATTCTGTCGATGCGTTTCCGCTGGATGCGCCGAAGCAGGACGACGCGCTGCTGATTCGCCGCCCGGTGCGAGCGCATGAGCCTTTTACCGTGGCCGGGGAGCGCGGGATGCTGGTCGGTCGGCAGGCCGGGTCGTTTGAGGCGTGGATTCTGCCGATCAAGCTGCTGAGCCACATGGCGATCACAGCGCAGGTCGAGGGCTATCCGGTGCCGATCGATGTCAACCAGCAGGCGGGGTCGATCCAGGTGCATCCGGACCACACGGTGATTACCTATGCGCATATCGGATTTACGCTGCGGCAGATCATGTTTTCGCCGAGCACACTGGTGAATGCAGGCGATCGAGAAGCGCCATCGACGGGTCCGGTGGTGCTGTTTCAGGTGGATGCGCGACACCCTGTGGAGCTGACCTTTCGCTTCACGCCGGAGATGCTGTGGATGTGGCCGAAGCGGAATGGCGGTGTTCCGTCGGCGGAGTGGGTTGCTCATGGATCGGGCGCGGCAAGCGGCGTGGATGGCTACTACGTGCTGCATCTGGATTACTCTGATCTGGCCGGAGCGGTGACGATTCCCGGGGCTGAGCCGGGCGTGATGGCACCGTATCAGGAGCGTCCGCAGGTGCATCCGCTGGAGCTGAAACTGCACTATGATCCGAAGCGCGACGGCAACCGTTATTTTCCGTTGCTGATGGCCGTGGGAGCGACGACAGAGACGGCGACGAACGGGGCGCTGGGCGCGACGCTTGCGAAGCTGAATGACCGGATTCCGGCGCTGTATGGGGCCGAGCAGGCAAGCGACCAGAAGCTGCTGGGTGACGCGACCGAGGTGAAGACGCCGGATGCGACGCTGAATGCGGCCTTTCGCTGGGCAGAGGTATCGATTGAGCAGCTCAAGGCACATGCTTATGATGCGATTCCGGGAGCGGGCGAGACGGCGCTGGTGGCCGGCTACTATGAGAGCGGCGATTCGGCGCGGCCCGGATTTGGATGGTTCTTTGGGCGTGATGCGCTCTTTACGCTTTCGGCGGTCGATGCGATGGGAGATTTTGCGCTGACGCGGGAGGAGCTGGATTTTCTGGCGGCTCGACAACGTGCTGACGGCAAGATCATGCATGAATATTCGCAGACGGCCTATGATCCGGATGTGCATTGGCGAAGCTTTCCGTATATGTATGCGGCGGCCGATGCGACACCGCTGTTTCTGCTGGCGGTGGAGGATTATCTGCACGCCTCGGGCGATCTTGACTGGGTGCGCGCACATCGCAGTGTGATCGAGAAAGCCTGGGCCTTTGAGACGGCTCCCTCGTCGGACACGGACCACGACGGGATCTATGACAACTCGCAGGGTACGGGGTGGGTGGAAAGCTGGCCGGGTGGGATGCCGCATCAGGAGGTGTATCTGGCGCTGCTGGACGAAGAGGCGAGCGTGGCGTATCACGACCTGGCGGCGGCGCTGGGCGATGAAGGGGCAGCGAACGAGGCGCAGCATCGCGCCGGGACGATCCATGCGACGATTGAGCGCGAATATGCGGATGCGGACAAGGGCTGCTATGACTTCAGCCACGGGATGGATGGCAAGCCGGACCGCACGCGGACGGTGTATCCGGCGATTGCGTGGTGGAGCGCGACGGCATCAGGCGAAGCGGCAAGGCCGTTGGAGCACTCCGCATCGTGCCTGGAGGAGTTGGCAGCGCATACGCTGGAAACGGACTGGGGATTGCGCGATGTGGCCTCGGATGAGCCGATCTTTGATGGGATGAGCTATCACCAGGGATCGGTGTGGCCACTGTTCACGGGGTGGGCGTCTCTGGCGGAGTATCGAGGCGGACAGCCGCTGGCCGGGGAACAGATGCTGAGGGAGAATGTGGACCTGACGTGGGCCTCGGATCTGGGCGCGGTGACGGAGTTGTTGTCGGGCGATACGTATGTTCCGTTTGGGCGCTCGACGAGTCATCAGTTGTGGTCGAGCACGATGGTGATCGTGCCGGTGCTGCGCGGGGTGTTTGGCATTACGGCGGATGCTTCGGCGGATGCGTTGACGGTGAATCCGCATCTGCCAGCGAACTGGCCGGATGCGACGATCCGGAATCTGCATCTGGGTGGGCAAAGGGTGCAGTTGAAGATGGAGCGCAAGCAGGATGGTTTGCAGGTGACGGCGGTGAGCGATGGGCCAGCTCCGACGCTGCGCAGCGATCTGGCAGGAGCGCGCCCGATGCGCACGGAGGCGCACGCCAGCTCGCTGTGGATTCCGCTGCCCGCGCTGGAGGTGGTGAGTCCGATCTTCCAACTACCGGAGGCGGGCGCACACTCGGCGACGCCGCGCATCCTGTCTGCTGAGTATGCGGGAAGATCGCTGCGACTGACGCTGGAGGCACCGGCAGGGACAGAGGTTGATTACGCACTGGTTGCAGGGGTGAAGGTTCATCCTGCCATTCGGACGCAGAGCGGAGCTGGAGTGGCGACTCTGCTGACTGCGCCAGACGGATCGTTGCGACTCCATGCGGCGTTTTCGGCAGGGGCCGGATGGCAGAGGATGCAGGTGAACCTGAACTGGTGATTGGAATCGCAGCAGGAGGCGATGCTCATCTCACTCGATGGGCATCGCTTCTTTGGGTCTCGCCCCGGGCTTTTTCATCAGATAAGCGATGGGAATGAGGCAGACGGTGAGGATGACGAGCATGTGTATGGTGTCGATGTAGGCGAGGATCTGCGCCTGCTGCATCATGGATTCGTAGAGCCGACCGGCGGCGTGCGTGGCCGCTCCTGCCGCGGAGTAGCCTTGGGTTTGCAACGTTCCCACCAGACCGCCGCGCATGGATTGGTAGGGCGCGGACGAGGGCGTGGCGTGAGCGGCAAGAAACTGCTGATGCACCTGCGCGCGGCGCACCAGCATGGTGCTGATGAACGAGACGCCGAGGCTGCCGCCGAGGTTGCGGGCCAGAGCGGTGAGGCCGGAGACTTCATTGTTCTTCTCGCGCGGGACGCCGACAAACGACATGACGCTGATGGGTACAAAGAGAAACGGCATACCGAGGACCATGATGACGCGCCAACTGGCCGCCGTCCAGAAGTCGATGCCAAGATAGAGATCGGAGATGCGATAGACGCCAAAGGAGACGAGCGCGAATCCGAAGCAGATCATGGCGCGCGGATCGACCTTTTGCCCGATGAAGCCGACGATGGGCAGCAGAACGATCAGTACCAGCCCCCCGAGCGATAGAACGGCGCCAGCCTGCGTGGCCGAGTAGCCCATGACCTCCTGCAAAAATTGGGGGATCATGACTGTCGTAGCGTACAGTGTGGCACCGATGACCAGCATGACGAACTGCGTGGTGGCAAAGGTAGTGTTTTTGTAGAGGCGGAGATCGAGGATGGGGTGCTCTGCGGTCAGTTCTCGCCAGACAAAGGCGATGAAGCCGACGGCGGCGATGGTGGCACAGGCGATGATGATGCCGGAGCTGAACCAGTCTTTTTCCTGCCCCTTATCCAGCATGATCTGGAGCGCGCCGATGGTGAGCGCGAGCAGGCCAAGACCGAAGCCGTCCACGGAGCCGACTTTCTGACGCATTCGCTTGAGGTAGGGCGGATCTTCGACGATGCGGGCACTCAAAAACAGCGAGATGATGCCGACGGGAATGTTGAGGAAAAATATCCAGCGCCAGGAGTAGTTGTCGGTGATCCAGCCGCCGATGGTGGGGCCGATGGCAGGCGCGACGACGACTGCCATGCCGTAAAGGGCAAAGGCCACACTGCGTTTTTCCGGCGGGAAAGTATCGGCGAGGATGGAGCGTTCGCTGGGTTGCAGTCCACCCCCGGCTGCGCCCTGAAGGACGCGAAAGACGACAAGCATGAAAAGCGAGTTGGCAAAGCCGCAGCAAAGCGAAAAAAAGGTAAAGAGTGCAACGCAAACCATGTAGAAACGCTTGCGTCCGTAGCGATTGGCGATCCAACCGCTGATCGGCAGGACGATTGCGTTGGAGACCAGATACGAGGTGAGAATCCAGGTAGCTTCGTCATAGCTTGCCCCGAGCGCGCCGGCGATGTGGGGCAAGGCGACGTTTGCGATGGAGGAGTCCAACGCCTCCATGAACGTGGCCAGTGTGACTGTGAAGGCCACCACCCAGGGATTGAAACGTGGCTTCCAGTGGTCGTCGTGAATCTCGGTGTTCGTTTGCTGAATCGCTTCGTTGCCGGCTGCGGTCGACTCCGCCATGAACTCTCCTGTCGGCTGGTGTTGAAGACTGGAACAAGCTATTTTTGTTCGATGCACCAGCACGGCTTGAGACGCAGAAATTCAACCGAGCCGATCATTCGGTTGTCGTCTTGTCTGCATGAGCCTGAAGCATCTCCGTCATTTTCAGATAGACGGCGTTGCTCCATCCAAAACCAATCTGGTTTGCCTTGTAGCCGGTGAGTACATGGACGGAGGAGTCACCTGCGGCGACATTGTATTTCTCGAGGATCGTTCCATCGTGCGCGTAACCGCGATCGATGGTGTGGGTGAATTTGCGTGCGATGCGCAGTGCATCGGCGCGATATCCGCTGGCATCGAGTCCGGCGACGGCGACCCAGTTGGTGGGAGCCCAGCCAAATGGCTCATCCCACTGAAGGCCGGTGTTGGTATCGCTCATGGACAGGCCTCCGGGGCGCTCGATGACAGGAAGATGCTGGACGATGCTGGCGGCCTGAGAGCGGGTGGCGATGCCGGCCCAGAGCGGATAGAACCAGGAGACATACGCGTAGTGGGAGGATCGCTGATGGATGAAATCGTAGTCTGCAAAGACCCCCTGATCGGCGCGCCAGAGGAAGCGATTCATGTCTACGCGGCGACGGTTGGCGCGCTCGGTCCAGAGATGCGCGTCCTGGGGTCGACCGAGCAGATGGGCGAAGTGGGCAAGATCCATTTCGTATCGAAAGAGCAGACTGTTGAGGCAGACGGGGGCATAGTGATGGGTGGCACCGGAAAAGGCTTCAAAGCGGAAGCTGGGATCAAAGCCCGACTCGCGCATGGCGCGGTCGCCCTCATAGAAATCGCGCGTAAGTCGGTAGCCATCGACGACCGCATTGGCACAGACGGCGGAGTGGAGGATGTCGCAACTGGTTTGGCGCAAGCGCTCGATTTCGGCTGCGTCGGGGTGTTCAACCGACTTTTGCAAAAAGCCATGGTTCTGATCGGGATGAGCAAGCAGCCAGCGGATGATATCCGGATAATAGGTGCTGTCATCGGCCATCTCGGGGACGGGACCACTGCCGTAGTCGAAGTAGCGCGTGAGGCCAGTATCCCCGGCCCGATGCTCGGGACGCATCCAGGTGGAGTGATCCTTTTCGGCCATGGCATACGCATGTGCCAGCCACGCATCGGCCTCTGCCTTGCTGGAAAAACTGGCCGGATCCTCATACACGGCACGAATCATGGATGTAAGGAACGGAGCCTGGGATCGGGTGAGGTAGTAGGTGCGATTGGCGTTGAGCGTAGAACCGTAGTGCTCGATTTCAAAAAAGAAATTCTCCACCATGTTGCGAGCCATGGGCGCACGATGATCGGCGATGAGGCCGAGAATGATGAAGTAGCTGTCCCAGCCATACATCTCGTTGAATCGTCCGCCGGGGACAATATAGGGATGAGGCAGATAAAGCAACCCATTCTCGCCAATCTCCTCCGGCATCACATCTCCCAGCTTCTCAATCTTCCTCGGAAGATGGCGAATGGTGACGCCGCAGCGCTCGGCGTTCCGGAGGACGTCAGCGGGCGGGGTGAAATCGGCTGGAAGATAAAGCACCGGATGGGTGGTCACTTTGCTGTCAACGAGCGAGTGGCAGTCGGTCATCGATCGTGTGAGGGTATCCCACGTGTGATGAATATAGGCCAGTGTTGCCGCCGAGTCCGGTTGCGGCGCGGGAGCGATCTGGGATTGGAGGAGATTCGAGGACGCAAGCATCAAGATAGAAATCACCAGGGACGGTAAAGGTTGCAAGGGTTTCATGACTATGGGAGTGTATCGCAGACGAGGCTTGCCCTGCACCCAAGCCTTTGCCGGACTCAATCCAACCTTAAGATGCAGGATTGCACAAAAAAGCACCGGCAATCGCTGAGATACGTATTCAACGGTACACACACTCCGCAGCAGCGCAAAAAACAAAACCGCCTGAGACTGGAACTGAGTCTTCCAGGCCCAAGCGGCAAGCCGTCCTGCGGCAGGGTATTGTTTTATTCCATCCAAGCGCGGGAACGATGCTCCTCAACATCGATGCCTGCGCACAAATCGGGCGAGGTGGAAACAGTCGGAGACCGCTCTGACTGAAGTCCGCCGGAAACCTGATTTGCTTGGGTCCGGATGGATGATCCTGCTCCCTTCACTGCGGAGGTCACAGTGAAGTACAAACTAATCCTATATTTTCCATGGGTTTAGACAAGTTCTATCGGGTAAAATGGCCAAGTATGATACTTGGCCTAAGGGGACATTGATAGAGTTGGGGAGCCGATTCAAACTGCTTGATACGAGTGACTTCGATAGCCTACGAAGTGAGGCTCCCAAATCGCAACAATTTGTATAGACAGAGGCTGTTTTCATACGTATGATACGTTGGCGAGGAAGGAATCTCATTGCCTACAGCTTTGAAAGTCATCAGCGGCAAGAAAGAAACCGACGAAATTGTGACGAGCAGTAGCGAGGGATTTGTCCTGTCTGAGGCAGACTGCGACGATGTGCGCGAGCAGCTCGACAAGATTCTTTCCCATGCGCTCTTTGCGCAGAGCAAGCGCTATCCGGGTCTTTTGCGATTTGTGGTGGAGCAGACCCTGGCTGGCAATGCTGACCAGCTCAAGGAGCGGCTGATCGGAATCGAGGTCTTTGGGCGTGCGCCGGACTACGATGCCAATGCCGACCCGGTGGTACGGGTGACGGCAGGGGAAATCCGCAAGCGACTGGCGCAGTATTACTACAATCCGGAATGCTCCGAAGAGATACGCATCGAGCTGCCAACGGGTGGTTATGTTCCTCATTTTGTTTGGCCGGTGAACTCAGCAATCCAAGATCAGGATGCAGCCGGGAATGCGGGGGCCGAACTGGCACCCATCCGGGAGAATCCTGCTGACCCCACAATCGAACTTCCGGTCTTTGAGCGTGCCACGCACCATGCTCGTCTGGGCCACCACTACTCCGGGACAACTGGTCATCTGGTGGCAACCGTGCTCATGGTCCTTGTCGCTTTGTCGGTTGGGCTCCTTACCGGATACCGCTTTCATTCCCAGCGACCTGAGGCTGCTGTGGATCATACGGTTCAGGATTTCTGGCAGCCGGTGACTGCGGGTGATTCGATTGTGACGATCTGCCTGGGCGAGCCGGCGCGAGACACGAGCGACGACAATGACTGGTCCAAACCGATTCCGCATACTGTAGCCTCTGAGCCGCTTTATGTTCATCTTCACCTATCGGGACTGTTTGCTCTAGCCGATGTGATCACGCTGACACGCGTCGAGGTGCCGCTTCTGGCAGAGCACAAGCCGTTTCGCGTGACTGCAGCATCGGAAGCGACTTTCGGCGAGCTGCGAGAAGGTCCGGTGGTGCTGATTGGCGCATTCGATAATCTTTGGGTGATGCGCCTGACGCGCAACCTTCCCTTCGGTTTCGACTCCTCAAACGGCACCGCTTTGATTGTGGATCGAACCAGCAAATCTCACACCACCTGGGCGACGGACTGGGACCAGCCCTATGAAAAGCTTGCTCACGACTATGCGATTATCGGACGCATTCGTGATCCGATCACCGGCCAGCCCGTGATTCTGGCCTCAGGAATCTCTGAGGAAGGAACAGAGGCAGCGGGTGAGTTGATCTCAAACGCCGCGGACCTGAACAATCTGCTGCAGAACGCACCTCCGAACTGGCGTTCGATGAACATGGAAGCGGTGGTGGAGACGCAGGTGATTGACGATCACGCCGGGCCGCCTTCCGTTCGTGCAGTGAAGTTCTGGCCTTGAAGCTGCGAGTAGCCGAAACGGTTCCAAATTCCTGATTTTTCTCATTCCGCGCTTGCGTTTACCTTGTCTGCATGTTAACTCTTAATGCAACATCGGGGTTCGATGTTTTTGTATCCCAAGGCTTGCATTTGAGGAGAATCATGCAGATTGGATCGGTTATCCGGGAGTTTCGCCAGCAAAAAGGCATGTCACAGGGCGATATCGAAAAACGCACCGGACTGCTTCGCTGCTATCTGTCTCGCGTGGAGAATGGGCATACGGTGCCTTCGCTGGATACGCTGGCGAAGATCGCCGATGCGATGGATATACCGGTTGCTCAGTTCTTCAGCGATGGTCAGATCGCGCGTGATTTGTCCGCACCCAGGATGAGCGACGAAGAGTTGCGATTTATGGGCCAGATTCGTCGTTACTCGATGAATCTGACGGACAACGACCGGAAGCTGCTGCTGGCGATGGTCAAGAAATTCGCTTCGACATCCGCTCGCTGAAGGAAGCCGCCTCAGCGCAGGATGCCGACTGTGCTGAGATAAAAACCGAAGAGCACCAACACGCCGGATACTATCGCGATCGCCATTCTGCGACGGACGAGGAACTGTGTTCGCGGCGAGCCAAGTTGTGGCACGAGCGGCAACGCGAACAGGATGCCGCCAAGAAATCCGCCCAGGTGCGCCATGTTGTCGATACGCACTCCAACCGGAACGACCATGGTTCCGAAGCCGATGACAAAGTTGATGGCTGCAAAGTAGATGACATAGCGTCGGAGGCTCGCCAACTCTTTCGGCGGCATGGGAAGCCGGGGCGACTTGAGCAGAATGATGAGCGCACCAGCCAAGCCGAAGACCGCACCCGAAGCGCCCACACCGACTGCATCCGTGCTGTGAAACGCCTGGCTGACTCCCATCGAAAGCAGATTGCCCGCTGCGCCGGAGAGCAGATAGGCGCAGAAGACGCCCCAGGCTCCGAGCAGAGGCTCGCCGAGCAGGCCCAGATTCCATAAGCACCACATATTGGAAGCCAGGTGCCAGATGCCCACATGGACAAACATGGCCGTGACGATGCGCCACCATTGGCCATCGACGAGAATCGCCTGGGGATTGTTTGCACCCCAGTGGAGAAGCTGCTCCGCCGTGGGGCTGACGAAGCTGACATGTGAGGCAAGCATGGCGAGAAAAACCATGCAGTTGATGCCGACCAGCAGATAGGTGGCAGGCGCCCAGGCCCAGGAACGGATGCCACGAGGACGATTGCGGCCAAACTCCCGGGCACGCACGGCGCGCAACTGCTCCTGCTGCAGAGGGGGCAGTTGATCTTCCGAAGCCGGAACCAACGGCGGGAGAATCTGAGGTGGCTGTGCCGGGAAGATACGTTCGCTGGAATCTGCGTCCATCTCTTCAATGTAGAGGGCAAGGCCGGAACTGGCAAAGCAGAGCGGCTGTGCGAGGTTGTAACCTGAAACGTGGGATTGGATGGCTGTGCACGGCTGGGGTGGGTGATGGGAGCCGGGTTGATAGTCCCAGGTAGATGGCGCTGTGCGACCGTGAATTGGATTCCGTGACGATGCGGGAAGAGATGGAACGCCAGAGGAGGCAACGAAATTGCAGAAGGAAGAACGAAAGATTCGCCGAGCACTGCTCAGCGTGACGGACAAGACGGGGCTGGTGGAATTTGCGAGCCTGCTGGCGGAACTTGGCGTGGAGCTGGTGTCGACGGGCGGAACGGCGCGCGCACTTCGAGACGCGGGGATCGCGGTGCGGGACATCAGCGACCTGACGGGGTTTCCTGAGATGCTGGATGGCCGCGTGAAGACGCTCCATCCGCTCGTCCACGGTGGTCTTCTGTATATCCGCGGCAATGCGGAACACGAGGCTGCGGTGAAGGCGCAAGGAATCCAACCCATCGATATGGTGGTGGTGAATCTATACGCATTTGAAAAGACAGCCCAGATGCCTGGGGTGCGATTCGGTCATCTGATTGAGAACATCGATATCGGCGGGCCATCGATGGTGCGCTCGGCGGCGAAGAACTTCCGCGATGTGGCGATTGTGACGCGCGCTGCCGACTATGAGGCGCTGAGCGAAGAACTGCGGCAGAGTTCCGGCAGTCTGAGCCTGAAGACGCGCTGGCGACTGGCGCGAACGGCATTTGCCACAACAGCCGCCTACGATGCGGCGATTGCATCGACGCTGGAGCGTATCCCCGAGGCCGAAGATGCGGAGTTGCCGATTGCGATGGAGGATGCATTGCCGACGACGCTGCGCGTGAATATGCCGCTGGCGATGCCGCTGCGCTATGGGGAGAATCCGCACCAGCGCGCGGCACTGTATGCGGATGGGACAAAGACGGGAGTGGCCGGAGCGGAACAACTGCAGGGCAAGGAGCTGAGCTTCAACAATCTCGTGGATCTGGACGCGTGCTGGGCGCTGGCGCAGGAGTTTCCAGAGCCGACGGTCGCCATCATCAAACACACCAATCCCTGTGGCGCTGCGACGGGAGCAACGGTTCGCGAAGCGTACGAAAAGGCTCTGGCGGCTGACCCAGTGAGCGCTTTTGGAGGAGTGATTGGCATCAATCGCATGGTGGACGCCGAAGCTGCCGTGGAGATCGCCAGGCTTTTTGCCGAGGCGATTGCCGCGCCCGGATACACGCCGGAAGCACTCTCCATCCTAGGAGCCAAGAAGAATCTGCGCCTGCTTCGCGTCACTCCCGCAGCCGATGATCTGACGATCAAGCAAATCTCCGGAGGCTTGCTGGTGCAGGACGCGGACAGCGCGAGGATCCAGGCGGACGACCTGAAGACGGTGACGAAACGCCCGCCCACGCAGGAAGAGATTGCGGCTCTGCTTTTTGCCTGGCGCGTGTGCAAACATGTGAAGTCGAATGCGATTGTGTATGCACGGCAGGGGCAGACGCTCGGCGTTGGCGCCGGACAGATGAGCCGCGTGGATGCAGCGAAATTTGGCGCAATGAAGGCCGTGCTGCCGATGCATGGCTGCGTTGCTGCCTCGGATGCGTTTTTCCCGTTCCCAGATGGCCTGGAGGTGGTCGTCGAAGCCGGAGCCACTGCGATCATCCAGCCCGGTGGATCGGTTCGGGATGGTGAAGTGATCGCCGCAGCCGACAAACTTGGCGTGGCGATGGTCTTCACGGGAATGCGACATTTTCGCCACTAAATACATGGCTTTGGGGTTCGGATGGGAGACTCGGTAAGGATACAATCGTCCAATAAAGGACGAGGCGGCAGAGTCCCGCAGACGTCTATCCGCAAGCTGGCAGCCGCAAACGCAGGAACAGAAAGACCCGGGAGTGCAAATGAATCCAACAATGATGAAAACCCAGCGCGGACTGCTCGCCCTGATGCTGGGAACACTGGCCATCGTGGGAGTCGATGCGGGAGCTCAAGCGACCACAGCCACCACTCCAGTCACCAAGCCAGCCGAGACGCCAGCTCATCCCCCGACCTCAGACTCGGCCTCAACGTCGATCGCTGCGGCACAAACGGCAACACCCGCTCTCACTGCGCCGGACCGCGCATCCTCCTATTACCATGCGGCTCTGGCGCACACCTATGAAGAGATGGCGACCGACAATGGTCGCCAGGATTATGTGACTCGTGCCGAGGAAGAGTACAAACTCGCGCTCGACGCCGACCCACAGTCGCCGGAGCTGGCTGCGCAGCTTGCCGAGTTGTACTTCCGCACGGGGCGCATCCGTCAGGCGATTGAGACGGCGCAGGCCATTGTGCAGAAAGACCCTGACAATCTGGATGCCCACAAGGTGCTGGGCAGCATCTATCTGCGATCGCTGGGCGAGCAGCAAAATGCGGCGTCGCAGATTGCACCCGCAGCCGAGATGGTCGATCTGGCGATTACCGAGTACAGCAAGATCAACGCGCTTGAACCCAACAACGTGGAAGATCACCTGATCCTGGGTCAGCTTTACACGGTGAAACATGATGCGGCCAAGGCTGAAGCGGAGTTCCAGACAGCGCGCTCGCTGGAGCCATCGTCGGAAGATGTGGTGATGAGTCTTGCTCGCCTGTATGCGCAGGATGGCAATTTGCAGCGCTCAGCGGATCTGCTGGCTTCGGTTCCGCAGGACCAGCGGACTCCGCAGATTGAGTTTGCCCTGGGAGCCACCTACGAACAGATGAAGGAGCGTGAAAAGGCTATCGCAGCGTATCAGGGCGCGGCGAAGATGGACCCGGGCAATGTGAATGTGGAGCGCGCACTGGGACAGGCTTTGCTGGCCGACAACCAACTGGACGCTGCACTGAAGCAATACCAGGCGCTGGCAAAAGCGAATCCACAGGATGTGAATACGCTGAATCGCATCTGTGAGATTCAGCGGCGCATGGGCAATTATCAGGATGCGCTGACAACCGCCCGCGCAGCACTGGCCAAGGATCCAAACTCACTCGAAGCGGGATACAACGAGGGCCTGCTGCTGGATGTTCTGGGGCGATACGATGAAGCCATTGCCGCATACAAACAGATGCTGGACGTGACCAGCCATGCCAATGGCGCATATACGCAGGAAGAAAAAGCCAACCGCAGCGTCTTTCTGGAGCGGCTCGCCGCTGTGTATCACGAAGACAACAAAACCGCAGATGCGATTGCCACCTATCAAAAACTGATTGCCATGGGCGGAGACGCGGCCAAGCGCGGCTACCAGGGCGAAGTGGATACGTATCGCGATGCGAAGATGTTCACCGAGGCGACGGCGGTCAGTCGCAAAGCGGTTGCGGAGAATCCGAACGATCGCGACCTGAAGCTGCTGCTGGCATGGGAGCTGGGCGACACCGGAAAGCTGGATGAAGGAATCGCGATTGCGCGCAGCCTGTTGAACGGCACGAGCGCTGATCTGGAAGTGTACTTGCAGATTTCGCAGATTGAAGCTCGTCAGCACCACTGGAAAGAAGCCGAGCAGGCACTGGAAAAAGCCTCGATGCTGGCGACGAAAAAAGAGGACAAGGCCAACGTGCTCTTCCAGCAGGGGTCGCTTGCCGAGCAGCAAAAACATATTGATCAGGCCGAGCAGGACTTTCGGAAAGTGCTGACGCTGGAACCGGACAATGCGATCACGCTGAATAATCTGGGATTCATGCTGGCCGACAAGACCAATCGCTACGCGGACGCACTGAAATATATCCGCAAGGCTGTGGATCTGGAGCCGATGAACGGCGCCTATCTCGACTCGTTGGGGTGGGTCTACTTCAAGCTTGGAGACTATGAACCGGCCGAGGAATATCTGCGCAAAGCCGTGGAGCGGACCGCGACAGACCCAACAGTGCATGACCATCTGGGTGATCTCTACGAAAAAACCGGGCGGGTGCGTCTGGCAGCTTCGCAGTGGGAGACTTCGTTGCAGGAGTTCAGCAAGTCAGCGCCGGCTGACGTCGACTCCGCTGAAGTAGCGAAGGTGCAAAAGAAGTTGGAGAGCGCCCGCTCTCGATTGGCCAAACAGGACAGCGTGCTCAATGGAGTGAATAAGCAGCCGTGACCGGCGCGAGTCTCCGGCGGCATCCTTCATCTGCTGGAGACCCGCTGCGCGGCATTGTGAGCGGCTACTGGTGACTGGCGGCGTCCCGTGCATAGATATCCGCATTCACCTTATCGACCAGCGCAGTGCCGGTATCGATAAATGTGGGATACTCGGCAAAGGCATCCACGCTGTAATCGCGCGCAAATTGCTTCGGCAGGTCATGATGGATCAAGTCCAGTTCTCTCAGGCCCACAAATGCCATTGTGTAGGGCTTTTGCGCGATCGTCGCTTCGATGACACCATCCCGGATCTCACTCAAAGTATCCGGCTGCACATCCATGGCCATTACCACGCGATCGGTTGCGTGCTGGCGATGCACTGCGTCGGCCACCACTTTTCCCGATGAAGCCTCAAGACAGATGAAGGCTGAAACTTTGGTGGGTCCAGTCTGGCTGAGATACTGCATCGCGTTATCGAAGGCGTTGCGCGAGTCCCCTTTGATGTTGATCACATCCAGAATTTTGATCTCCGGATGCTGGTCCAGGACATCCTTGTAACCCTGTAAACGATCATCGAGATTGGGCTGGCCTGTGATGGTGAAGAAGACGACATTTCCGCGCCCTCCCAGCCGTTCCACCACACGCTCTGCACCCAGATGCCCAGCCGCTCGATTGTTTGTCCCGATAAAGAACAGTCGATGGCTGCTGGGCGCATCGGAGTCCATGGTGATGACGGGAATATTCTGCTCAATCGCGCTGTCAATCGCGGACTTCAATAATGCTTCGTCGGCGACCGAGACGAGGATGCCAGCGGGTTTGGCGGCAACAGCCTGTTGCAGCGCCTGCAACTCCTGTTGTGGATCGTAGCTGTCTGGCCCGACAACCCGAGCCGTCACGTGATAGCGAACGGCTGCCTGATCGAATCCCGCTGCCGCGGTCTTCCAATAGGGCAAAGAAAGATTGGCGGAGACGAGGTAGTAAACCTCTGAGGTGGAGTGACGCGCGCAACCGGAGAGAATGAGAAGCGCCGTGGTTGCGGCCATGGCTGTGATTTTTCCTATCGATGGCATACGGATTCTCCTTCGTCGAGATGGTTCCTGCAGGAATCCCGTTTGATCCTGGGTGGAACCAGCCGACGGAGGAGACTGCGGGAATGCTCAGTACGAGCGCCGAGGCTCCGCTCAGGAACGATGAAGCATACTCCGAAGCGAATTCGCTGTCTACCTGTTCGGCTGGGTTTTTCGGCGGACAGGATATTTCCTGCCCCAGCGAAAGCATTTACTCTCAAGGCAGGAGTGTGGCGAATTTGTGAATCGGTCGGGTGACCATCCCATGTCATGGACGCAGCTTGCGTCTGCGATTGCCGTCGGTGACGTCGACGATGACCCCCTCGCGCGGCGCGATCAACCGGAGGCATCCCATCCCTATCGTGCGCCTTTTGTTCGGGACTGCGGACGCATACTCCATGCGCGAGCCTTTCGCCGTCTGGCCGGCAAGACACAGGTTTTCACGCGGAGCGCGGCAGAGAGCGACCACACGCGCAGCCGCCTGACCCACACACTTGAGGTTGCCCAGATCGCCCGGACGATAGCCGCCGTGCTTGGGCTGAATGCTCATCTGGCAGAGACGCTGGCGCTGGTCCATGACATCGGACATCCGCCGTTTGGCCATGCGGGTGAACGGGCACTTGACGCAGCGCTTGTCCGGCATGGAATGCGTTTTGACCACAACCTGCATGCGTTGCGCATCGTCACCAGCTTTGAAGAGCGCAATGCCGGTTTTCGCGGCCTGAACCTGACCCTGGGTGTTCGCGAAGGAATCATCAAACACTCCCGCGATTACAGCGCAGCCGGACACCCGGAGCTGGTCGCCTATTTTCTTGATCAATTGCCACCGATCGAGGCACAGTTGATTGACCTGGCGGACGAGATCGCATACCTTACGGCTGACCTGGAAGATGGGCTGGAAGCCGGGATTCTGCGCCTTGAGATGGCGCGCGCGGAGGTGCCGTGTCTGGATCGAGCCCTGGAGCAGGCAGCGCAACGGCATCCTCATGCTGCGGAGCGGTTGCTGCGCAATGATGCGCTCAAGATGATTCTGAATACGCTGGTCACCGATTTGATGTGCGAGGTATCACGCCGCGTGAAGGCAACCGGAATCGAAACACTCGCCGAGGTTCGCGCGGCACGGGAACGTGTGGCGGTCTTCAGCGAAGAACGGCAGCTCGATCGCGACTCTTTGCGAGGATTTCTCTATCGCAATTTGTATGAGTCTGCTGAGCTGGAAGTTGAACATGAGCGCGCTGAAGAGATCATCTCCACGCTGTTTGCCTACTGGGTTGAGGACCCTCGGCGACTCCCTGCCGACCATGCGGCACGAGCCGAAGAGGAAGGTGCGGCGCGCGCGGTGACCGATTACATTGCAGGCATGACGGACAGCTATATCGAGCAGGCGTGGGGCCGGTTTCTCGAGGCTGAGAGGCACTGAAGCAGGTGGGAGTGCGTGTGCGCGTCAAGGCAAAAAACAGAGCCTGTGTCAGCGCAAAAGAATGTTGAAGGTGCATTTTTCCTGAGGGTAAATGCGGTCTGGCTTCACATTCGCCGAGTGCATCGGCTCTGATTTTGCGTCAGTCTCCTGCGACGTGCTCCAGTTCCTCTCCGATGCGGTGCAGCTTCATGAAACGCCATTGCAGCTTGTCAAAGAAGAGATAGACGACTGGCGTGGTGAACAGTGTCAGCATCTGTGACACAATGAGGCCGCCAACGATGGTGATGCCCAGTGGACGCCGCAGTTCCGAACCCTGTCCAAGTCCGATGATCAAAGGCAATCCGCCGAAGAGCGCGGCCATCGTGGTCATCATGATGGGCCGGAAGCGCAGAATGCTTGCCTGATAGATTGCCTCAATCGGGGGCAACCCCTGCTCACGCTCCGCCTGCAACGCAAAATCGATCATCATGATGGCGTTCTTCTTCACGATTCCGATGAGGAGCAGGATGCCGATCAACGCGATGATGCTGAGATCGGTGCGCGTGAGCAGGAGCGCGAGAATTGCTCCAACACCCGCCGAGGGCAGCGTGGAAAGAATGGTGAGCGGATGGATCAGGCTTTCGTAGAGAATTCCCAGCACGATGTAGACCGCTACAATCGCTGCCAGAATCAGCCATGGCTCGGTGCGCAGGGATTCCTGAAATGCCTGAGCTGTGCCTTGAAATGTCCCGTGGATGGCGGCTGGCATACCAAGCTCGCGCTCGGCCCGCTGAACAGCACTGACAGCCTGACCGAGCGCGACGTTCGGCGCCAGATTAAAGGTCTCAGTTACGGCGGGATACTGCCCTTGATGATTGACCTGCAGTGAGGTGTGCGCGTCCTCAAAGTGAGCGATGGCAGAGAGCGGCACCATGGCGCCGGTACTGCTCTTGAGGAAGATGCCATTCAGCGATTCAGGACTCTTCTGATACTGCGGCGCAACCTCCATCACAACAAAGTACTGATTGAGATCGGTGTACATGGTGGAGACTTCCCGCTGTCCAAAGGCATCGTAGAGCACCTGGTCGATGGTCGCCGCAGTCAAACCGAGCCTGGAAGCGGTGTCGCGGTTGATGACGAGCTTTTCTTCCAGCCCCATATCCTGCTGGTCGGTGGAGACATCGCGCAGCTCGGGCAGCGTACGCATTTTGGCCAGCAGTCGTGGCGCCCAGGCATTCAGCTCTTCCAGATTTTCATCCACAAGAGTGTACTGATACTCGGCATCGGCGCCACGCGCGCCGGTCTGAAACTCCTGCTGTACCTGAAGGAAGAGCGCCGCGCCGGGGACGCTCATCAGCTTGTTGCGCAAACGATTCACCACCGCATCGGCAGAGACTTTGCGTACGGCGAGCGGCTTGAGCGAGATGAACATGCGTCCGACATTGTTGCTGCCGCCGCCAGGACCGGCACCACCCGCAAAAGCGATGATTGTATCGACGGCCGGATCGTCGAGAACCATCTGGGAAAGCTTGGTCTGCTTGATCTTCATGGCATCGAAGCTGATGTCCTGCGAAGCGCGCGCGGACCCGGTCAGTCGGCCCGTATCCTGCTCCGGGAAAAATCCCTTGGGGACAATGATGAACAGGTAGACATTGAGCAGAAAGGTCGCGATGGTCACCATCAGAATAAGCCCCTGGTGGCGCAAAACCCAGCGCAGTCCGGCGGCATATTCCTCGGCCATCCAGCGAAAAACTCCTTCGCTGAACTTGTAGATGCTGCCATGACGCATCTCGCTTTCCGACCGCAGAAAACGTGAGCACATCATGGGTGTGGTGGTGAGCGAAACCAACAGCGAGACAGCGATTGCGACGCTGAGCGTGACGGCGAATTCGCGAAAGAGGATGCCTACGACGCCACCCATCAACAGCAGCGGCAGAAAGACCGCAACCAGCGAAGTGCTCATCGAGAGCACGGTGAAGCCGATCTCTCTGGAACCGCGCATCGCCGCATCGACCGGCGTCATGCCCTGCTCCAGATAGCGCGTAATGTTTTCAATGACCACAATCGCATCGTCTACGACAAATCCCGTGGAGATGGTGAGCGCCATCAGCGAAAGATTGTCCAGCGTGTAGCCCAGCAGATACATCACGCCAAAGGTGCCCACCAGCGACAGGGGCACGGCGATCGACGGGATGATGGTGGCCCACACCTCGCGCAGAAAGAGAAAGACGACGAAGACGACCAGCAGAACACTGATGACCAGCGTCACTTCCACTTCCTTGACGCTTTCGCGAATGGTGGTGGTGCGATCCACGCCGACGCTCAGTTGCACGGTGGGTGGAATCTCCGCCTGTAGCCGCGGCAGTTCGCGCAGCACGTTGTCAACGGACTGAATCACGTTTGCGCCGGGCACCTTGAAGACGACAAGCGCAATCGCCGGGAGCAGGCGCGACCCAGGGCCGGTGTTGGTGCCGGCCAGACCCGCAGACTCGATATTGGAGACGGAATTGACGACATCGCCCAGGTCAGAGAGTCGCACCGGAGCGCCTGTAGTTGCGTTGTAACCGACCACCAGAGGCGCGTAATCGCTGGCCTTGAAGATTTGATCGTTGTCGGTAATGAGCCAGCGATTCTGAGCGTCGTGCAGCGAACCTTTTGGGCGATTCGCGTTGGCGTTGCCAAGGGTGGTGCGAATGCTTTCAAGGCCAATGCCAAATGCGCTGAGCTGCATCGGATTCAGCTCCGCGCGCACCGCCGGGCTGGAGCTTCCACCCACGAAGACCTGTCCGATGCCGTTGATCTGTGAAATCTTCTGCGCCAGAATCGAGTCTGCCATGTCATACATCTGTGGCAACGGAACCACGTGTGAAGTGAGGCGCAGAATCAAGATTGGCGCATCGGCGGGATTGGTCTTGCGATAACTTGGGTTCTGTGGAAGATAGGTCGGCAACTGGCTGCGCGCGGCATTGATGGCTGCCTGCACATCGCGAGCTGCCGCGTCGATGTTGCGATTGATATCGAACTGAAGCGTGACCGAAGTGGTGCCGAGCGAACTGGACGAGGTCATCTGCGTGACACCGGCGATGCGTCCGAACTGTTTTTCGAGCGGAGCCGCCACATTGGACGCCATCGTCTCCGGGCTGCCACCGGGCAAGCCGGCGCTGACCGATATGGTTGGCAGATCGACCTCTGGAAGCGACGCCACCGGCAAGAGGGAATAGGCCACCGAACCGGCCAGCAGCAGCGCCATGCTCAGCAGCGTGGTGGCGACCGGTCGGCGAATGAATGGCGCGGAAAGGTGCATTGGATTCCTTGTTGCCGCTGTCAGTCGGCAGAGATGGCTTGCAGATTTTTGGCAGCCAGCCCCGCACTTCCGCTGGACTTCCTGCGCTGTCTCCAATGCGCGAGGCGATCAAAGTAGAGGTAGACAACCGGGGTGGTATAGAGCGTGAGCAACTGCGAAACCAGCAGTCCGCCTACGATCGTAATGCCCAGCGGCCGTCGCAGCTCCGATCCAACGCCGGTTCCAAAAGCCAACGGAACGCCGCCGAGCAACGCGGCCATTGTGGTCATCATGATGGGACGAAATCGCAGCAGGCAAGCCTGAAAAATGGCCTCCTGCGCACTCTTGCCTTCGCCACGCTCGGCGGCCAGCGCAAAGTCGATCATCATGATGGCGTTCTTTTTCACGATGCCGATGAGAAGAATGACGCCGATGAGGGCGATGATGCTGAAATCCGTGTGCGTGAGCAAGAGCGCGAGGATGGCTCCCACACCGGCCGAGGGCAGCGTGGAGATGATGGTAATGGGATGCACGTAGCTCTCATAAAGAACACCGAGCACGATGTAGACGGTGATGAGCGCGGCCAGAATCAGGATCGGCTCGTTGGCGAGTGCGGCGCGAAAAGCGGCAGCGGTGCCCTGAAATTCTCCGTTGATGCTGGCTGGCAGACCGATCTGGCGCTCGACGCGCTGCGTGGCCGCCACCGCATCGCCCAGCGATTTTCCTGGTGCTACATTGAAGCTGATGACGGTTGCTGGAAACTGTCCCTGATGGCCGATGGATAGCTGGGCGCGCGCCTGCTGCCAGTGTGCCAGATTGCTGAGCGGAACCTGCGTTCCGTTGGCGGATTTGACGTAGAGATCGGCCAGAACACCCGGGTCAGTCTGGAACTGTGGACTCACCTCCAGCACGACATGATACTGATTGAGCTGGGTGAAGATGATGGAAATCTGACGCTGGCCAAATGCATCGTAGAGCGTGTTGTCAATGTCTGCGACGGCCACGCCGAGCCGAGATGCGGTATCGCGATCAATGACCAACTCTGCGCCCAGACCCTGATCCTGAAGGTCGCTGGCGACGTCGCGCAGCTCCGGCTGCTGCTGCATGGCGGCAACCATTCGATTGGTGTAGGTTGCCAGCTCATCGGAATTCGGGTCTTCGAGCGAATACTGGAACTCCGTGCGGCTGACGCGATCGGCCACCGTCAAGTCCTGGGACGGCTGCAGATAGAGTCGAATGCCCTTCACCCGATCCACCGCTGGCTGAAGTCGGGCGATGACCTGCGACGCTGAGAGACCGCGCTCGCTGAGCGGCTTCAGGTTGATCTGCATTCGCCCGCTGTTGAGCGTCATGTTGGTACCATCGACACCGATGAATGAAGAGATGCTCTCGACCGCCGGGTCTTGGAGGACAACCTCGGCCAACTCCTGCTGGCGTTTGGCCATGTTGTCAAACGCAATCGACTGCGGGGCTTCCGAGATGCCCAGAATTACGCCCGTATCCTGCACGGGGAAAAATCCCTTGGGAACAATGACAAAGAGCGCAATTGTAGCGACCAGCGTGGCAATCGTGACGAGCAAGGTCACAAACTGGTGACGCAGAATCACCTTCAGCGTTCGCCCGTACCACTCGATGACCCACTCGAAGACGCGCTCGGAGGCCCGATAGACGCTTCCCTGCTGCTCGACCGGCTTGTGGCGCAGGATGCGCGCGCACATCATCGGGGTGAGGGTGAGCGAGACGACCGCCGAGACCAGAATGGTGATCGCAAGGGTAACGGCAAATTCACGGAAAAGCCTGCCGACCACATCGCCCATGAAGAGCAGTGGAATGAGCACGGCAATGAGCGAGACGGTCAGCGAGACAATGGTGAAACCGATCTGCGCGCTGCCCTTGAGCGCGGCATGCATGGGAGTTTCGCCCTCTTCGATGAATCGCGAGATGTTCTCAATCATCACGATGGCGTCATCGACGACAAATCCGGTGGAGATGGTGAGCGCCATCAGCGTCAGATTGTTCAGGCTGTAGCCGAGCAGATACATCACGCCAAAGGTGCCCACCAGCGAAAGCGGGACTGCGATGGACGGAATGACGGTTGCCGAAAGGTTGCGCAGAAACAGGAAGATGACCATCACCACCAGAGCGATGGTCAACAGGAGTGAAAACTGCACATCCTTGACGGAGGCTCGAATCACATTGGTTCGATCCGTGAGGATACGGATGTGAATCGAAGCGGGCATACTGAGCTTCAACTGGGGAAGCAGCGCCTGAATGCGATCCACCACAGCAATGATGTTGGCGCCGGGCTGGCGCTGAATGTTGAGAATCACAGCGGGGCGGCTGCCCACCCCCGGCAAGCCCATCCATGCGGCCTGTTGCGCGTTCTCTGCCGCATCGACGACCGTCGATACATCGGAGGTGCGCACCGCCGCGCCGTTGCGATAGGCGATAATCACCGGGCGATATTCACTGCTGGAGAAAAGCTGATCGTTTGCGCCGACGGTGTAGGACTGTCGCGAGCCGTTCAGCGTGCCCTTGGCTTGATCGACGTTGGCGTTGGCCAGCGCGGTGCGGAGATCTTCCAGACTCAGGTTATAGGCTGCAAGCTGCGCGGGATTTGCCTGGACGCGAACCGACGGCTTCTGTCCGCCGGCGATGGAGACAAGACCGACGCCGGAAACCTGAGAGATCTTCTGCGCCAGATTGGTGTCGGCCGCATCTTCCACCTTATCGAGCGGCAGCGAATCCGAGGTGAGCGCCAGCGTCATCACGGGCGCGTCGGCGGGGTTCACCTTGCTGTAAATGGGCGGATTGGGAAGGTCTGTCGGCAGGAAGTTGGTGGCTGCGTTGATGGCTGCCTGGACCTCCTGCTCGGCCACATCAATATTTTCTGAAAGATCGAATTCCAGCGTGATGATGGAGCCGCCGCCGGAGCTGACCGAGGTCATCTGCTTCAGTCCCGGCATCTGTCCAAATTGACGCTCCAGCGGCGCGGTGACCGACGACGACATCACCTGGGGGCCAGCTCCGGGATAGTATGTTTGCACCTCGATGATGGGGTAATCGACCTCTGGCAATGCTGAGACCGGTAACTGCTTGTAGCCCACCGCGCCGGCAAGCACAATCGCCACCATCAGCAGCGAAGTGGCGACCGGGCGAACGATGAATGGGCGAGATGGATTCACGGATGCATCCTTTTGTGGCCTTCCCCATGAGCGCCCGCTGCGCGTGTGGACTGCGTGCTGTGCTGCAGACCTTGCGCAACCGGACTGAGATTGGGATTGCCCTCGGCTGACATGGTTTGAGACGGCGCCTGCTGACCACTGCTGACATCGACCAGTGCTCCCGGTCGCAGCCGGTCCGTGCCATCGATGACAACCGGCTCTCCCGCCTCAACACCGCTGTCGAGAATCGTGACCTGGCCCTCGGCCAAGGCAACCTTGACCGGAGTGATCTGTGCATGATCCGCGCCGGTGGCTGCGTCATGCCGGATTGTCCAGACATAGGCTCCCTGATTGCCTGTCTGAATGGCGGCCGAAGGCACCACCAGCGCATGCGGTCGCTGCTCGAGGATCAGGTGAATGTTGACAAACTGGTTGGGAAACAACTGCTCATCGGCATTGCGAAAGACAGCCTTCAGGCGATCCGTTCCGGTGGTGGTGTCGATCTGGTTGTCGGCTGTGAGCAACTCACCTTCCGTCAGTCGCGTTGTGTCGCCGCGATCAAAGGCTTCGGCGACCAGTTGCCGATGGTCGCGCAGCATGGTCAACACCTGCGGAAGTTGATTTTCCGGCAAAGTGAAATACACCGCAATGGGCTGAATTTGGTTGATGATGACCAGATTCGTCGTGTTTGCGGTGATGATGTTTCCCGGGTCGACGAGTCGAAGGCCGATCTTGCCGGTGATCGGCGACTGGACCGTGCACCAGTTCAATTGCAACTGCGCATTCTCCACCGCAGCCTTATCTGATGCAATGGCACCCTCATACTGGCCCTGAGTGGCCAGCTCCAGGTCGAGTTGCTCCTTGGAAACGACACCTGCCTCATAGAGCGCCTTGTAGCGGCGATATTCTGCCTGCGCATCCTTCAACAGTGCCTGGTCGTGAATCAGCGTACCTTTTGCCTGGTCCAGTGCCGCTTTGTAGGGTGCTGGATCGACGACCAGAATCGTCTCGTTCTGGTGAACCGTCTGTCCTTCTGTAAAGTTCACATGGTCCAACTGACCGCTGACACGCGCTTTGACCGTCACGCTGTAGTAGGGGGTGACGGTGCCGAGAGCCGTGAGATAGACCGGCATTGGCTGCTGCGCGACGGCGGCGACCTGCACGGGAACAGGCCGACTGAGCAGCGCTTTCTCCTGGACGACTCTCTGCTGCGCCGCCAGCTTCTGGTTCTTGTAAACGCGCCAGGCTCCACCGGCGATCAGGCCGATCAGGACCAGGTAAATCACCAGACGCAGCCATCCAGAGCGACCACCTTCTGGTGCACCATTTTCGTTCAACGACGTCGATTCGGACACAGATGCCTCGTTCATTCCGCACAAAGTTGGTGTTTGAGCACAAAAGGTTGCGGGCAGGGATGATCGCAACAAGCTCTGCTTTAGAGTTACGCCTGTACCTATGGACGGTCAAGGTGGTTTTTTTGTTTCCTCACCTGCGACTAATCCGTGGATGCCTGCGATTCTCGTCTGACTCGCACGATTGCGGTCTATACTTTGATGAGATCAAGAATCGAACACCGTGCCTGCTCCTGATTCATTTTGCCTGACTGAAGCCGTCCATACAGCACCCATGAATCGTTTCCATTCACTTGCGAATCGAATTATTGAAGATCAGCCATAACTGAAGGTTTCTGGCCGGGGCTTGCGAATCTGAAGTCTTTTAGAATGGATTCAGCGCATTCCTGTGTCACACACAGATCGGGAGAACCCTGAAACATGTGGATTGTCCGGCTTGCATTACGGCGACCGTATACATTTGTCGTCTTCTCGTTTCTTCTCCTGATTCTCGGCGTAGTCAGCATTCTGACGATGCCCACCGATATCTTTCCGAATATTGATGTGCCTGTCGTCAGCGTTGTCTGGCAGTTCAACGGACTCTCTGCCGAGCAGATGGCTAACCGCATCGTCTACAACAACGAGCGCGGCATCACCACGACGGTCAACGATATCGACCACATCGAATCCCAGTCGCTGGATGGCATCGCCGTCATCAAAATCTTCTTTCATCCGCACGTGAATATCGGCGCAGCGGTGGGCGAAGTGACGGCGATCTGCCAGGCTCAGTTGCGCGTGCTGCCTCCGGGCACAGTTCCGCCATTCATCATCCAATACAATGCTTCCACCGTTCCTGTGCTGCAACTCGGTCTCGCTGGTCAGGGACTGACGGAACAGCAGCTCTTTGACCTTGGCACGAACTTCATCCGCACCCAGCTTGCAACCGTCGAAGGCGCTTCGATTCCCTACCCCTACGGCGGCAAGCAGCGCCAGATCCAGGTTGACCTGGACACGCATGCGATGCAAGCTCGCGGCGTCTCGCCGGCTGAGGTGGTGAACGCGGTCAGCGCGCAGAACATCATCGCTCCTGCCGGCACCATCAAGATTCACAAGCTGGAGTATGCGGTTGAATCCAACGCCGCGCCGCTCACCATTCAGGAGCTGAACGATCTTCCGATCAAATCCGTCAACGGCACCGTCGTCTATATGCATGACGTTGCGCACGTCCGGGACGGATTTCCGCCGCAGACCAACATTGTTCGCGTCGATGGCCAGCGTGCCTCACTGATGCTCATCATGAAGACCGGCTCGGCCTCTACGCTCAAAATCATTCAGAGCGTGATGGACAAGCTGCCCATCATCAAGACACAACTCCCTCGCCAGATGCGCATCACTCCGCTTTCCGATCAGTCGATCTTCGTTCGGTCGGCGATCAGCGGCGTTGTCCGTGAGGCCGTGATCGCTGCGTGTCTGACGGCGATCATGATTCTGGTCTTTCTGGGTAGCTGGCGCTCGACCCTGATCATCGCAGTCTCCATCCCGCTGTCGATCCTGACCTCACTGATTGTGCTCTCAGCGCTGGGCGAGACGATCAACATCATGACGCTTGGCGGACTGGCGCTGGCCGTCGGCATCCTGGTCGATGACGCAACGGTAGAAATTGAAAATATTAATCGCAACCTGGAAGAAGGCAAAGAGATCGAGCAGGCGATTCTGGACGGCGCGGCACAGATTGCCGTTCCTGCCTTTGTTTCGACGCTCTCGATCTGCATCGTCTTTGTCCCGATGTTTTTCCTCTCCGGGGTCTCACGTTATCTCTTTGTTCCGCTGGCCGAGGCTGTGGTCTTTGCCATGCTGGCCAGCTACCTGCTCTCGCGCACCATTGTGCCCACGATGGCCAAATATCTGCTGAAGGAGCACGATGACAGCTCCATCGCCAGGAAACAGAGCAGCCGCAATCCGTTTCTGGTCTTTCAGCGCATCTTTGAGTCTGGATTTGAGCGTCTGCGTCTTGGCTACCTCAGCCTTCTGACCTTCTGCGTCAATCACGCGCGAGCCTTTCTGATCTGTTTCACCACTTTGTGCGTCGCCTCGCTGGCGCTTATTCCCTGGCTGGGTCAGGACTTTTTTCCCACCAGCGACTCCGGTGCCATCAAGCTCCACGTGCGCGCTCACACCGGTCTTCGCATAGAAGAGACGGCTGCGCTTTGCGATCGCGTTGATCAGGCTATCCGCAGGGTGATTCCTCCTGATGAGATCAGCACCATCATTGACAACATCGGTCTGCCCTACTCCAGCTACGCGCTCACCTACACCACTTCCGGACCTGTCGGCACCGCTGACGCCGATATCTATGTCCAGCTCAAGCCAAAGCATCACTCCGCCAATGCTTATGTGGATATTCTGCGCCAGAAGCTGCGCCTGGAATTTCCGGGAGTGATGTTTTATGCCCTTCCCACCGATATCGTCACGCAGATCCTCAACTTTGGCCTCGGCTCGCCGATCGACGTTCAGGTCATTGGGCCGAATCTTCATGGCAATCGAATCTTCGCGGATCATCTGCTCAGCGAGATTCAATATGTGCCGGGAACCGTGGATGCGCGCATTCAGCAGCCATTCAACGAACCCGACCTGACGGTCAACGTGGACCGCACGCGCAGTTCGCTCGTGGGCCTGAATGAGCGCGACGTGATTGCCAGTGTGCTTGTCGCGCTGAGCGGAAGTTTCCAGACGACTCCCAACTTCTACCTCGATCCCCAAAACGGCGTCTCCTACAACATTGCCGTCCAATCGCCGCAGTATGATCTGGAGACCATTCCCGAGCTGCAAAGCATTCCGATCACGCTTTCCCAAGGTGCTGCGCCTCAACTGACCACCGGCACCAACTCGCCGGCTGGTGCTCCCGGCGTGACGGGCCTGAGTGCGGGTGCCGCTTCGACGGCTGCTCCGGGCAGTGCAGCTTCCACACAGATTCTTGGAAATCTTGCCTCGATCGATCCCGGCAACGAGCTTGCTACACAAAGTCACTATGACGTGCAACCGGTGATCGACATCTTCACCAACATTGAAGGAACGGATCTGGGCAGCGTCACACGAAGAATCGAAGAGATTGTGGCGAACGACCAGAAACTGGCGCCACGCGGAACTCAGGTGATTCTGCGCGGCCAGAGCGAGACAATGCAGCAATCCTACTTTGGTCTGCTCTCCGGACTTGGTTTCTCCATCCTGCTTGTCTACCTGCTGATTGTGGTCAACTTCCAGTCCTGGCTCGATCCGTTTCTCATCATCAGCGCGCTGCCTGCGGCGATTGCCGGCATTGTCTGGTTTCTCTTCCTCACGCACACTCATCTGAGCGTGCCTGCCTTGACCGGAACCATCATGTGCATGGGCGTGGCGACGGCGAACTCGATTCTCGTGGTCAGCTTTGCCCGCGAACAACTGGATGAACTGGTCGGGGATGCTCGCCGCGCCGCGCTCAATGCGGGTTTTGTCCGCTTCCGGCCCGTATTGATGACAGCTCTGGCGATGATTATCGGCATGGTGCCCATGGCGCTCGGCCTGGGAGATGGCGGCGAGCAGAATGCGCCGCTGGGCCGCGCCGTCATTGGCGGGCTGCTGCTGGCCACGGTTGCCACGCTTCTCTTTGTACCGACTTTTTTTGCTGCGCTCCACGGCTGGCTTGAAGAACGAAAGCAGCGCGGCAGCCAGTCGGCAAAACCAGCAATCCCCTACGAACAGTTTCCGGAGTCACTATGATGATGAATCCTGATCCAACACCCGCTGCAGGCACGGAACACACTGCCACACACGGCCACACGAATCACGCACCGGAACGCAAACCCATCAGCATGGTACAAGCCGTGCTGGGATTGGTCGGCATCGTGGTGACTATGGTGGTGCTGGCCACCGTCGGCATTTTGCCACGCATCCATGCCCGCTCCACCCTTGCCCAACAGACGATCGAGCTTGCCACGCCCACCGTGATCGCGAATCCGCCCACTCCCGGCAAACCTGTTGAAGATCTTGTGCTGCCTGGCAATGTCACGGCCTATACGGATTCGCCGATCTACTCGCGCACGCCGGGCTATCTGAAGCACTGGTATTACGACATCGGCGCGCATGTGAAAAAGGGTGCTCTGCTGGCTGAAATCTCCACTCCGGAAGTGGATCAGCAGCTTGCCCAGGCTGAGGCTGACCTGAATACCGCGGAGGCCAATGCAAAAAACGCCAAAATCCAAAGCGACCGCTACAACAGCCTGATCGCCAGCCATGCCGTCTCTCAGCAGAACACGGATATCTTCACGTATCAGGCACAGTCTACAGCCGCTCAGGTTGCTTCCGCACGGGCCAACGTGCAGCACTTCAAAGAGCTGACTTCGTTTGAAAAAATCTATGCGCCCTTCAGCGGCGTGGTCACGGCCCGCAATGTGGATATCGGCCAGCTCATCAACGTTGGAGCCGGCAATGAGCTATTTCACATGCAGGCCGTCGATACGCTCCGCGTCTACTCGAGCGTTCCACAGGTTTACTCCGGCTCGGCCAGGATTGGTGAAATCGTCGGACTTACGTTTCCAGAACATCCCGGCGAAGTTTTTTCCGGCAAGGTCGTCCGTACCGCTCGTGCGATTGATCCGGCCACTCGCACGTTGCTGGTGGAGGTAGACGTAGCCAACCCCAAAGGCGAGTTGCTTGCCGGAACACTGGCCCAGGCGCACTTCAAAGTGGCTCCGGTCGGCGATGTCTTTGTATTGCCGGTTTCGGCGCTGATCTTCCGCAGCGCCGGATTGCAAGTGGCTACTGTGCGCGCCGGAATTGCTCATCTGGTGCCCGTGACCATGGGTCAGGATGATGGCAAAACGGTGCAGATCAACACCGGCCTGCACAAAGATGATCTGGTCATCCAGGATCCTCCGGACTCGCTCGTCGATGGCGAACAGGTGCGTGTGCTCACGCCGAGCGAAGTCGTCGCGGCACGAGGAGGACTCTGATGCGGAAGTCCGGCGGGCAAAAGCCACCAACGGCCTCTGCAAAGATTGCTGCCGCTGCAGCGCTGCTTGCCGTGCTGGTCGGCTGCAAGCCGGTTGGCCCGGATTATCAGCGGCCATCCTATACGCCGACGCCGCTCTACAAGGAAACCGGCGCCGCGACCGTCGTCGCTCCGCCGCCTGCGCCACAAGGCGGCTCCTGGCTCCCTGCTGATCCTTCGGATGGAATGTTGCGTGGTAAGTGGTGGCAGGTCTTTGGCGATCCGCAACTGAATCAGCTTGAGGAGCGCATCGCGACCAACAACCTGGCGGTGCGTCAGGCGATGGACATTTACATGGCCGCGCGAGAACAGGTTCGGGTAGCTCAATCGGCTTTTTCGCCCACTGTTTCCGCCGGGCCATCGTTCACCCATAACCAGTTGTCGTTGCATCGGCCTTTTTTCAACGGATCTGGCGGCTCGTCCTCGTTTAACGATCTTCAGCTTGTTGGCCAGGCAAGCTGGGAACCGGATTTCTGGGGACAGATTCGACGCAGCGTGGAAGCCGCCCGCGCACAGGCCCAGGCAAGCGCTGCGCAGGAAGCCAACATCGAGCTGAGCCTCGAAGCACTCATGGCGTCTTCGTATCTTCAGATGCGCGGCCTCGATCTGGAACAACAGCTTCTCACACAGGATGTCGAGGAGCTGACCCGGCAGCTCGCGCTGACCCAGCAGCTGCTGGACAAAGGCATCGACACCGAAGCCGATGTAGCGCTGGCTCAGACGCAGCTTGAAAGCACGCGCGCGCAAATGATAGACGTTGGCGTGGTGCGGGCACAGATGGAGCACATTGTCGGCACTATCGCCGACTACAAGATTCCCAACTTCAGCCTGCCACCGGCTCCGCTTGATCTGAAGCTGCCGCAGATTCCCACGGGACTGCCCTCGCAACTGCTGGAGCGCCGACCCGACATCGCCATTGCAGAGCGTCAGGCAGCCGCTGCAAACGCGCAGATTGGGATTGCGATCAGCGCCTTCTATCCCTCGATCACGCTGGGCGCTACGGGGGGCTTTGAGAGCACGCACGGCGGCAACTGGATTCAGGGTCCAAGTTCGCTTTGGACTCTCGGAGCCTCGGCTGTTGAACTGCTTGTTGATGGCGGTCGCCGCCACGCCTACACCGCTCAGGCACGAGACAACTTTGAAGCCGCTGCCAACAACTACAAGGGCGTCGTCTTTCTGGCCTTCAACGAAGTGGAAGATGATCTTTCGAACCAGCGCATTCTGGAGCAGGAAGACAAAGCTCAGCGGGCTGCGGTGGCCAGCGCGGAAACGGCTCTGCGCATCACGCAGCAGCAGTACGCAGGCGGCGTGGTCAGTGATCTACAGGTACTCATCGCCGAAAATGCGCTCATTCAAAATCAGCGCGCACTTGCAACGCTGGAGACTGCCGAGTTCACAAACAGCGTTCAGTTGATCGCCGCGCTTGGCGGCGGCTGGGACGTGTCGCAGCTTCCTCGCTAGCAAGCGATCCGGAATCACTTGTGAGGCAAGCCAGTGTGCGCAGTACCTGAAGATGCAGGCACTGCGCACATATCCATTGCCGCGCATTCACGCTTCAACATGCTTATGCAAAGCGAATGCACATCGGGCGCGGGCAGGCCACCGACTTCGCCTCGTTAGCCAGCTTGCCTGTCTCCGGATCGCGCGCAATGACGCTCAGCTGGTCAGAATCCTGATTGGCAACCAGAATCCAGTGTTCCGTAGGGTCCAGACGGAAGTTGCGCGGGGTTTTGCCGCCCGTCGTTGTGCGCGGATCGCCGTCAAAGGGGGTGAGTTTTCCGGTGACTGGATCAATGTGACAACTGTAGAGGAAGTTGTTGCCTCGATTGGCGAAGTATGCAAAGCGACCATCACGCGTCAGCACCGTGTCGCAGCCGGTGGAGGTGAGCGGCCTGGAGCCATCCGGCAGCAGGCTGATCTGCTGAATCGGAGTGAGGCTGCCCCACGCCGGATCGTACTTCATCACATCCACGGTCGAGTCGATCTCATTCATGCAGTAGGCAATCTTGTGATTCGGATGAAAGTGCAGCGTACGCGGACCTGCTCCGGGATGCAGATTGGCCTGGCCCGTCGGCACAATCTGCGCATCCACCACATTGAGCTTGTAGGAGTGAATGCGATCCCATCCGAGATCGTTGACGAACGCATACTTATTGTCGGGAGAGAATGAAGCAAAGTGGGCGTGTGCCGACTCCTGACGGCTGGGCACCGGAGCTTTGCCGGCTGGATAGCCGTCATAGTGTTCGCTCCAAGTTGCAGGCGTCAGATGGCCGCTGTTGGAAGCGAAGCTGGCCACACTGCCCCCGCCGTAATCGACGGAAACCACCACATGGCCGGTCTGATCGACCGCGCATTGGCAGGTTCCAGCGCTGGCCGAGTTGACCTGCGAAAGCAGTTCGAGCTTGCCACCGTGTTTGGCGTCCTGGATTTTGAAACTGGAGACGGCACCCGTGGGCTGGCCCTGAAACTCGGAGAGTTCACTTGCGACGTAGAGATATTTTCCATCGGGGGAAGGCTCCAGCCAGGTGGAATCAGGCAGGCTTGCCGCAACGCCCTCAGGAGTCAGCGTGCCGGTTGCTGCATCCCAGTTGTAGATCAGAATGGACCCCGACGGGCCAAACTGGCCGGTAGTTCCTTTGCCGGTTCCGACGAGAATGCGATTGGCCTCTTTGGGTGCTTTGGCAAATGCTGCGGCATAACGAGCAAGCGGCGCGACGGAGAGGGTGAAGGCAGCGGATCGGGCAAGGAAGGCCCGGCGCGAGGAAGGACTGCGGGAAATGGTTTTCATCACGGTCAGAATTGTCGCCGATCAGGGCCAGTGCGCGCTACAGGTATCTCTAAAAAAGCGATTAAGCCCGAATATCGCAATCGCAAAAGACACATTGACTCTACGCGCGATCCGCAGCGATGCTCGTTCATACGCGTCGTCTGTTGGCCAGCGCCTACAATGACTAGCAGGAGCTTGCAGCGTGGCAAAGCGATTCATTTGTATTCATGGACATTTTTATCAACCACCCAGAGAAAATCCCTGGCTGGAGACAGTGGAAACGCAGGAATCTGCCGCTCCGTATCACGACTGGAATGAGCGCATCACCGCCGAGTGCTACGCCACCAACGGGGCCTCGCGCATTGTGGACAAGCAGAACCGGATTACGCAAATCGTCAATAACTATGCGCGGATCAGCTTCAACTTTGGGCCTACTCTGCTGAGTTGGCTTGCGGAAAATGCACCCCGTGCGTATCGAGCTGTGCTGGATGGCGAACGCCGCAGCTGGGAGTTCTTCAAGGGCCATAGTTCTGCCCTGGCGCAGGTCTACAACCACATCATTCTGCCTCTCGCCAACGAACGTGATCGACGTACGCAGATTCGCTGGGGCATCGCCGACTACAAAGCCCGCTTTGGACAGATGCCCGAAGGCATGTGGCTGGCCGAAACCGCTGCCGACTCGCGCACTCTCGAGATCATGGCCGAGGAAGGCATTCGCTTCACTGTGCTTGCTCCGCATCAATGCCGGAGAATCCGAGCAATTCAATACGAGCGTCGAGCATCCGAACGCACCAGCGCCGAGCGCATTGCCGATCGGTCCGGCAAGCGTCCACACCCCATGGATCCACTTACTCTGCCCCCATCCGCCATCACGTCCGCAGGCGAATGGATCGAGACGCCCGGCACCGCCACCGAAGCAACGGTCGATACCACTCGCCCCTATCTTGTTCGGTTTTCTTCAGGCCGCTCGCTGGCTGTTTTTTTCTATAACGGGCCGATCTCGCGCGCAGTCGCCTTTGAAGGGCTGCTCAACTCTGGCGAAGTCTTCGCAGCACGCCTGAAATCCGGATTTCGAGACGGATCGCAACCGCAGCTTGTCCATATTGCTACCGATGGTGAAAGCTATGGCCACCACCACAAGCATGGCGAGATGGCCCTGAGCTACGCTCTCAAACTGCTGGAGCAGGACCCATCCGTCGAGTTGGCCAACTATGGCAGTTTTCTCGCCGCCTACCCGCCAACCATGGAAGCTGAGATCGTCGAAGAGACCTCATGGAGCTGCGCTCACGGCGTCGAGCGCTGGCGGTCCAACTGCGGCTGCAATGGCGGACACCCGGGCTGGAACCAGAGTTGGCGCGGACCTCTGCGCCAGGCACTCGACCTGGTACGAAATGGCGTTGCCAGCCTCACCGAGCGCATCGGCGCACCGCTCTTTCGTGATGTTTGGGCTGCGCGAGACGCCTACATCGCGGTCATTCTGGATCGCAGCCCGGAGACTCTGGAAAGTTTTCTTCATGCTCATGCTGCGCCCGAGCTGACGCACGAGCAGCGCGTTCAGGCTCTTGGCCTGATGGAGATGCAGCGCCACACGCAACTGATGTATACCAGTTGCGGCTGGTTCTTTGACGACATCTCCGGCATTGAAACCGTGCAAGTGATCGCTTATGCCGCACGTGTGCTGCAACTGGCTCGCGCACTGAGCGGTGAGATGACGCTGGAGATGGAAACGGCGTTTCTGGAACACCTGGCCGAGGCCCGCTCCAACGTCGTCGCCGAGAGCGATGGCGCGCACATCTACCGCGAACGCGTTCTTCCCATGGAGACGACGCTGGAACAGGTTGCTGCGCATTTTGCCATCAGCGGCGTCTACTCCTCCTTTGCCGATGAAACCGAGCTTTTCTGCTACCGCATTCGGCGTCTTAGCGAAGAAGCGCTGGCCTCCGGAAACGGTCGGCTTGCTCTGGGTCATCTTCGCCTGGAATCGAACATCACAGGACATGCAGAGGACTTTACCTACGCGGTCATGCACTTTGGAGACCAGAACATCTCCGCCGGCGTCAAGATATTTCGTACAGAGGACGCCGAATCACTTCGCCAGTTGACGGAGTCCCTGCGCGAAATCGTCAGCCGCGCAGATTTCGCCGAGGTCATTCGCCTGCTGGACAGAAACTACGACCTCAAATACTCTCTCCGTTCGCTGTTCCGCGACGAACAGCGGCGCATTGTGAAACTGATCCTGCGCTCGGCGCTGCGCGACATTGAAGCGTCGATGACAAGCATCTACGAAAATCATTCCAGTCTGCTGCATTACCTGTCTCACGCCGGCCTGCCCAAGCCGCAGGGCCTCACGCTGGCGGCTGGATTTGCCATCAATGTTGGACTGAAACGCGCCCTCGACGAGGATGCAGTCGATGGCGCTCGTGTGCGAGAACTGCTGCGCATGGCCGCCGAGGATGACATCGCGCTCGACGCTGCTGAACTGAGCTATCAGGCCGATCAGAAGATGAAGCGCACCATGGTTGAGTTGCAGATGACCTCTGGCGGCATGGAAGCGCTGGAACGTGCGCTGGTTCTGGCTCGACTCCTGCGCGAAATGCCCTTTGAGCTCAATCTTTGGCAGGCACAAAATCTGTGGTACGAGATCTTTCGCAGCGCCGAGCATACTTTGACCGGCCACCCCACCGAACAACACCCCGCATGGAGGCAGAGGTTCAACGAATTGGGGGAGTGTCTCGGGATCGCCTGCGATGCGATCACCACGGATGACGACATGAACGTCGCTGTCGGCGACTGAAGTGCGCAAACGGATCAGCTTCGCCAGTGCAGATCCACTGGCTTATCCAGCGGATTTGTCCTTGTGCCGTCCAGGCGAGCCTGCTTGAGCGCAAAGTACCACTTGGCCGGTCGGTCAGCGTCATCGATGAGCATGAGAGTTGGATTGTGTCGCAGACCCTGAGCCTGCTGGATCATCGTGACCTGATCCTGACGCACAAAACGTGCGCCGAAGAATTTTGCGATGGGCGTTACCAGCGGGACATGATAAAAGACATTCCACGCGGCCACCACATCAATCCGACAAGTGCTGGCCGTGACCGGCGTGACGGTGGTGAGGCTGCTGAACCACTTGTCGCCGCAGCGAATGATCTCTGTGCGGCGATTGGGCAGGGTGAAGTCGATCGTGGTTTCGACCGGCTGGCCATAGACGCCCAGCAGTTTGTATGGCGCAGAGTTGCCGCTGGGCGCGTGCGCGGCCATGCGAAAGCCTTCCGGAATCGGCTCGAAGCGCTTGGTCTTTTCGCGAATTGAGGCGCGGCTGCGCCACCACCATGCCTGATGGACAAAGGGGCCGTGCGCCGGATCCATGAGGCCAATGATGCCGTGATCGACATTGCAGGGCAGATCTGCCGAGAGATGCGCCGCGCGATAGCGCTGCGAAAAAGTAGCCAGTTCTGGAACCGGCGGCAACGAAGCAGTATCCAGACGACGGCCAGCGCCGGGGCGTGGGAGATACACCCAGACCGTGCCATGGCGCTCGACCGCCGGATAGGTCTGAGCGAAGATGCGAGTAGGATCGAGCGGGTCAGCGGCGGTGAGCGAGGGGATGTGTTCGCAGCGACCAGAGCAAGGCTCGAAGCGCCAGCCATGGTAGCGGCAGGTGAGGCTGTGACCGTCGAACCAGCCGACGCTGAGGGGGATGCCGCGGTGCGGGCAACTATCGCGCAAGGCAAAAACAGAGCCATCATCGCGACGCCCGAGCACGAGCGGAATATCCAGCAGCATCGTGGTGCGCAGCTTGCGCCTGCCGAGCCGCGAGATGAGACGCGAGGAACGCAGAGCGGGGTACCAATCATCGTAAAGCAGCGCCGTAGACGGGCCCGGCGCAGCGGTGGCGGAGACGATCTGGGTGAGCGGGTTCATCGATTTCCTCTTCGATTCCATATCCATATTCACTTTACGCGGGAACAGGATCATTCATCAGTCCAACGGAGTGAGAGTTCCATTCTGTAACAGGAAGCGGCGGCCGCGCCACTCGATCTGATCGCTGGCGAAGCTGGCAACCCATAATACGAAGGCCAGCAGGTCACGCAGCGGCAGCAGCCACAGGTCACGAAAGACCTGCCGGTCGCCCAGCGTTCCAACGCCCACCTGGAGCGCGAGACTGAGGCGCAGCAGCAGCGCGAGCACCAGCAACCATGCGCTCCAGAAACTGGCTCCGGAGGCGAGCACGGCAAGCACCGCGAGCGCGACCGGATGTGTAAAGATGAGTCCGAGATAACCCAGTCTGCGGCTGTCGCGAACAGTGCGCAGCCAGCGCAACTGGTGCGCCAGAAAGGCGGGCCAGCGATAATCGGGTACTGCCGTTTCCACGACGACGGGAGCAAGCGCGAGCTGAAATCCGGCCTGATGAATGCGGGCACCCAGTTCATAGTCATCGGCGAGCCGATTCAGGAGCGATTCAAATCCACCGATGGCAGCAAGCGCTGTGCGCCGAACGGCCAGCGTGGATCCAAGCGCAAAGTGCAGGCCCCGCTCCAGAAGAACTGCGGTGAGAACGCCCGGCTGGAAATCGGTCGAGATGGTCATGGACTCCAGACGTGACCCAAGCGAGCGCGCGGCGCGGCCACGGTACAGCGCGGTCACCAGGCCGACTGCGGGAACTGCGAAAGAGTTCATGACGCGTGCGAGGTAACCCGGTGGAACGAGGATGTCACCATCGCTGGCCAACAGGAACTCATGCTGTGCATGGCGTGCAAGCTGGACGAGCGTGGAGACCTTTCCGCTTGCGCCAAGCTGCTCCGGGCACTCGATGAGATGAATGGGCAATGCGGGAAACTCTGTTTGCAGCGCGCGGACGATGAGTGCTGCGGGATCATCCAATGTGGCAACGCCACACAGCAATTCAAATTCGCCCGAGTAGCTTTGTTGACAGTGGCTGCGCAGCGCCTCAGCCAGCGCGGGATCCGCGCCCTTGAGCGGCTTGAGGATCGAAACGGGCGGAGCAAACGCAGGCGCATGACTCAGCTCGCCTCGACGTTGCAAACGATAGCGCAGCGCGGCAACCCAAGCCAGCATCGTGTACACCAGCGAGGCCGCCGTGAGCGCCATGACCAGCCGAGCCAGCCACATGGCGGCAAGCTCGACCGGCGTGCGGGCAACCGGGGCGAGGGGTGGAGTAAACCAGAGAATCGGATCGGTCATGGCGCGTCTTCGGCAGGCTCAGCGCTTGCCGGTCTCCGTCCACAGGAAGGCAAGCGAGTCAGCGTAATCCTCGATGAGCTGGTTGCTGGAGACGCCAGCGCTGTGGCCGCCCTTCACGCCATAGTGCAGCAGGATGGGCCGGTCGCTGCCGGAGGAAGCCTGCATCCAGGCTGCCATCTTCCGCGCGTGCAGTGGATCGACGCGCGTATCGCTGGCCCCGGTGAAGAACATGATCGACGGATAGTGCGTGCCGGGATGCACGTTCTGATAGGGCGAGTAGCGGAGCAGCCAGGCAAAATCGGGCTTGTGCTCGGAAGAACCGTACTCGGTCGTCCAGAATCGTCCGATCAGAAAGCTCTGATAGCGCAGCATGTCCAGCAACGGATAACCACACCAGATGGCGGCAAACAGATCCGGCCGCTGGGTCATGGCAGCGCCCATCAACAGGCCGCCGTTCGAGCGTCCGGAGATGGCAAAGTGTTCCGGCGAGGTGTACTTGTGCGCGATCAGATATTCCGCAGCGGCATAAAAATCATCAAAAACATTTTGCTTGCGCTGGAACATTCCCTGCTCATGCCAGCTTTCGCCGTATTCGCCGCCACCACGCAGGCTGGGAACCGCGAACCAGCCACCAAGCTGCATCCACTCGGCCCACTGCGCGTTCCACTCCGGCGTTTCGCTGATGTTGAAACCGCCATAGGCAGTCATCAACAGACGGCGCGAACCATCCATCGGCAGGTCTTTGCGCCCAGCGATAAACATGGGCACGCGCGTGCCGTCCTTGGACGTGTAGAAGACCTGGCGAACTGTAAATTGGCTGGAATCGAACGGTGTGTCGGGCTCGAAGAAGATGTCCTGCTTTCCGGTCTTCGCGTCAAAACGATAGATGGTGGGCGGCTGGATCATCGACTGGAAACTATAAAAACCATAGCGCCCGTCGGCATTGCCAAAGAGACCGGAAGCGGTTCCGATGCCGTTGTACTTCAACTCGCCAAGCGACTGCCCGGTGAGCGAGTAAATTGCCGTGCGCGGATTCACATCATGGAGCGAGTGGACAAAAAGCCGATGGTCAACGATCGATACATCATCGATCACATCCTGACCTTCGGGGACAATGGTCTTCCACGCATCGGGCATGGTCCCGGCGCTCGCTTCCAGAATGCGCCCTTTCGGCGCTTTGTAATCGGTCTGCACAAACCAGTGGTCGCGGTCGTAGAGAACGCGGAAACGCGAATCGATGCCCCATACAAGCTGCACGAACGGCGAATTTTCCTTGCGCAGATCACGGTAAAGGATATCCACGCGTCGCGCCGGAACACCACGCTCAATGGTGATGGTGAGGTAGTGGCCATCCTCTGTGACGCGCGCACTGATCAGGTCAAGCTGGCCGAGTGTTTCGCCGTGAAACTTCTGCCCGAACAACAGTGTGTCCTGCACGGGAGCGGCGCCTGCCGCGGTTGCCTGGGTCGATGCCTGCTTCAGCAGCGTGTGCTCAAAAACCAGGGTTCCCGTTGGCGCATAACGGGCATAGATTACCCGCGTATGATTTGCATTGAAACCTACGGAAAAGTATCGGGCCGGCGGCAGATGGTCCGGCAAATCACGTTTGGCGTGAATGTCGAAGAAGTGAATCTCTTCCTCATCTGCGCCGCCCTGACGCACGCCGTATATCAGCAGTTTGCCGTCGCGGGAGACGTTGAGCAGGCTGACGGAGGTGTTGGGGTCCGAGCTGATCTGGGACGGGCTGATCAGGCGCTCCAGTGTGGGCAGCATGTTCACCGGAGGCCAGCCGTGCTGGACGAAGATCGAGGCCTGCTGCTCATGCGCCGTGCGACGCATCAGATAGTATTCGTCTCCGCGTTGAATCGGGATCGTCCATTGCGTCATGCGCACCAGACCATCGAGATCCTGCGCGATTTGGGGTCGGATGCGCGCCTGCCGCAGATATTCGGCGGTGTAGGCGATCTGAGCCTTCAGATACTCCTGCGTCGCCGCGCTGTGTGCGTCTTCCAGCCAGCGATAGTTATCCACGATTGGAGTGCCGAAGTAATCATCCGTGACAGGATGACGAGCGGTCATCGGAGGCGCAGGCAACGTGATTCCATCACCGCCGTGAATGGGGCGCGCAATCGGAGCAGGTTGAGCGGAGGCCGGAAGAAATTGAGCAACCAGGACAGGGACGGCGAGTGCGATGGTCAACAGGCGAGTGGTAAAAAAACGGCTGGAAAAACGGCTGATGGACACGTGCATAAAAAGTCTCCGTTGGACAAACCATACACCACCATACACCCTGCCGTGGAGACTTCCCTGCTACTCATAGCGAAGCGCTTCGATGGGATCGAGATTGGCCGCTTTCCATGCCGGGTAGATGCCAAACACCAGACCAATGGCGCAGGCAACGATCAGTCCAATCGCAATCCACAAAAGCGAAACAGTCGCTGGCAATCCGATTGGCAGGAAGTAGACGATGTATGTGATGATCGTGCCGACGAGAACGCCCAAAACGCCTCCGACCGCGCAGAGTGTGATGGCCTCTGTGGTGAACTGCACCAGGATTGTGCGCTTCGTTGCGCCCAACGCCTTGCGAATGCCAATCTCGCGCGTGCGCTCCGTGACCGAGACCAGCATGATGTTCATTACGCCGACGCCGCCCACCATCAACCCGACGCTGGAGACGGCAAGCATGAAGAGAAACAGTCCGCTCGAAAGCTGGCCCCAGAGGCGAGCGAGCGAATCCGGGCCAAAGATTTCAAAATCGTCTTCTGAATCTACTTTTACGCGACGGCGCACGCGCAGCATCTCACGAATCTCTTCGTGGACCAGTGGCTTGAACTTCGGATCATCAAACTTCACGCTGACCCAGACATCCTTCACCTCAGGATGGATATTTTCAAAGGTGCCCAGCGGAAAGTAGACGATATTATCCTGCGGATTGCGTCCGCCACCGAAGGGCTGCTTACGCTTGGTGGCCACGCCGATCACCGTATACAGGCCGGTCTCCACATTGACTTCTTTGCCCACAGCGCTGGCGCCGTGAAAGAGATCGTTCCAGGTGTCATAGCCCAGCAGGCAGACCTTGGCGTGTCGCTTATCCTCAGCGTCACTAAACCAGCGTCCTTCCACGAGATCAATGTCGTCGGTGGTGGCAATCTGCGCCGTGCTGCCCTGCAGGATGGCTCCGGCAACTTTCTCGCCTTTGTATTTGACCGAAACATCGCCCACGCGAAACTGCGATTTGGTGTACTGCTTGGACGCGTCGGAGGCGACGACATGCGGCAGCGCGCGCAGCGCGTATGCATCTTCCACGGTAAGCTTCTTGCGCGCCAGCATCTCCGCAGTGGGTTGCACACCAATCACCGGAAGATGAAATACCCAATAAACATTGGTCCCGAGAGAGTTCACAAAATCCGAGACGCGATTATTCAGCCCATTGATGATTGATGAGATGGAGATGACGGAGGTGACGCCGATGACGATGCCCAGAATCGTCAGCCCGGAGCGCAGCTTGTTGACGCGCAGTGTCTCGAGCGCCATGCGAATCGATTCGCGAGTTTGTCCCTGAGCCATACTTGCGTTCTCCCGGTTTCAGGCGTCAGCGCGCAGCGCGACGATAGGGTCAAGTTTAGCGGCTTTGCTGGCCGGATAAACGCCAAAGAAGATGCCCGTTCCCGCAGCCATGAACAACCCCAGCAGAATGGACCATACCGACAGCGAGACCGAGATGCCGAAGATGAGCGTGATGCCCTCGGCTGCGCCGACCCCGAGCAGGATGCCAATGACTCCGCCGAGCGTGGCCATCAACGCCGACTCGATGAGGAACTGGAGCAGCACATCGCGCTGACGCGCGCCGAGTGCCTTGCGTACGCCGATCTCGCGCGTGCGTTCCGTTACCGAAACAAGCATGATGTTCATGATGACCACGCCGCCGACAACCAGCGCGATCGAAGCCAGCCCAAGGACGATGAAAGCGAAGAGCTGACTGATCTGTTTCCAGATTTGCAGAAAGGTGTCATTGGTCTCAAGCTGAAAGCTGTCATCGGCTCCGGGCAGATCATGCCGCCGCGTACGCATCAGCACGCGCACCTGATCCTCAGCCCGGCTCATGACGTTTGCCCCGCCATCCACACGGCAGTAGATGACCAGCGACGTACTCGCGCCATAGGTCTGCTGATATGTACTGAGAGGAATCGCCACCCAGTTATCCTGCGACTGGCCAAGCGTTTTGCCCTGTCTCTCCCCCACGCCAACAATGGTGTAGGGCACGCCATCCACACGCAGCTCCTTGCCGATGGGATCGCCCTCCCCCAGGATGTTATCCACAATGTCATAGCCAACCACTGCGTTATGTGTTGCATGATCCATATCCGCATCCGTCAGTGCGCGTCCCTCGGCAATGTTCAGATTGTTGAGAGAGAACATCGTGGGTGTGTAGCCGCGAACATCGGTATTGGTGCTCGATTTGCCATCATGAACAACATTGGTGCTGCGATCATCCTGCGTGCCCACCTCTTTGCAAAGGGTGCAAGCCTGTTTTACGGCCAGATAGTCCTCGTATCGGATGATCTTGCGCTTCTGAAATTTGAAGTACTCGTCGGCGCTGAAGATGACGCTGGAGGAGCGGGCAACGGTGAAGACATCGGCACCGTAGCCAGAGAGCTTGGTGCCGAAGTAGGCGTTAGCCGTATTGGTGAGGGTAATGACCATGATGACCGAAGCTACGCCCATCACCACGCCGATGAGCGTGAGAATGGAACGCATTTTGTTGGCCCAAAGTGATTGCAGAGCCAGCATCAGTGCTTCACGAAAAGCCATTGAGGGTCGCACCCCGAAGAATCTTCCTTCATGGTATCCGAGAGATCCTGCGCCAGAAAGACGAGCAGGACAGGCCAGAGACGCGAAGGCTGCCAGGAATTACGTAATCCTTCCGAGGCCGGTTCCCGATGACCCGTTGCGGGCGCGGGAAAGATTTTCCTTGTATCCCTCAGGGCTGGGATGTAGTCTGCATGGGCAAATCGAAAATAAACGAGGAAGCAGAGCTTCGCGGGAGGACAGACGATGCGGCAGGAAACAGGCAAACCATGGAAGAGCGGCAGGCGATGGAAGGTAGCGGCGCTGGCTGTGATGGGGGTGCTCGCCGGCGCGACCGCCAGCAGCCAAAACATGCCTCAGGCGACGGGGAATGCGCCGCTGCTGCTGAGGAATCCTTCCGTGAACGGGACGTCGATTGCATTTCTCTATGCCGATGATGTCTGGACCGTGCCTCGCGCTGGAGGCGAGGCGACGCGGCTGACGGCAACGGGCGCGGTCGAGGCCGGGCCATTCTATTCGCCGGACGGGAAGCGGATTGCCTTTACCGAGCATCGCGCCGGCGGCAATGACGTGTATGTGGTGGCGGCGACGGGCGGGATTCCGCATCGCATCACCTGGCATCCGGATGGCAGCCGCGTGGTGGGCTGGACGCCGGACGGGACGCGCGTGCTGATCTCGACGGGGATGAGCAGCCCGCGACACTTCAATCGCCTGTATACGGTGAAGGCGGACGGAAGCGACATGCCGGAGATGCTGCCGCTTTGGCAGGGATGGGAAGGCTCGTATTCGCCGGACGGCGAGTCGATCGCCTACGAGCCGGTAACACGGTGGGAGGATGCATGGAAGGTCTACTATGGCGGGCAGAACGACCCGATCTGGGTGGTGAATCTGAAGACGCTGGATCTGGAAAAGATCCCTTCCGCGAACACAACTGACACGCATCCGGTGTGGGCCGGGCACTCGATCTATTTTCTGTCCAATCGCGTGGCGGTGGGGACGACGTCGAGCAGCGTCTCTTCGCCGACGGCAGCGCGCGGAGCACGTGGTCCGGTGAGCCTTTATCGCTATGACACGCGGACGAAGCAGGTTGCGCTGGTGGAGCCGAATCACGGGCTGGACCTGAAGACGATGCAGATGGGCGCGGGGGCGCTGGTGTATGAGCAGTTTGGCTCGATCCACCTGATGGACCTGAGCGATCCGGACAAGCCGACGGGCGACCGCGTGGTGCCGATCCGTATCGACGGCGATCTGGACACGCTGGAGCCGCACCCGATCACGGTGGCGGCGCGGGAGATCGATGGCTACGGGATCTCGCCGACCGGGCAGCGCGCCGTCTTCAGCGCGCATGGGGAGATCTTCACCGTGCCAGCCGAAAAGGGGGATACGCGCAATCTGACTGGGACGCCGGGCGTGGAAGAGCGCAGTCCGGCCTGGTCGCCGGATGGCAGCGAGGTTGCGTATTTTTCAGACGCGACGGGCGAGTATGCGCTCTATCTGAAGGCGCAGAACGGGATGGGGGAGGCGACGAAGATCGACCTCGGCCCCGATCCAAGCTTTTTCTACGGCCCGGAGTGGTCGCCGGATGGAAAGTACATTCTCTATCGCGACAAGCATGAGCGGCTGTGGTATGTGGAAGTGCCGGTGAAGGGTGCGGATGGGAAGTGGTCGAAGGCGGGCGCGCCGGTGCTGGTGGACCAGAGCCACCGGGACAGCTTTGGCGGCAATGCGACAAGCCCGCAGTGGTCGCCGGACTCGAAGTGGATCGTCTACACGCGCGAAGCGGCGAACGATCTGGAGGCTGTGTTCCTCTATTCGCTCGATCAGAAAAAATTCTTCCAGATCACCGACGCCATGAGTGATGCGGCCAGCCCGGTTTTTGATCCTTCGGGCAAGGAGTTGTACTTCCTGGCCTCGACCGACGACGGGCCGAGCCGCGCGGGAATCGATCTCTCCTCACTCGACCGGGCGCAGGAGTATGGCGTGTACACGATCGTGCTGGCGAAAGACGGCGCGTCACCCGTGCCGCCGGAGAGCGACGACGAGAAACCGAAGGAGTCAACAAAAGCGGATGCGGCCAAGCCGGACGCGGCCAAGGCTGGGGCAGAGACCATGCCCGCCGTAAAGGTCGATCTGGAGGGGATTGGAAACCGCATTCTGGCGCTGCCGATTCCGCCGCGCAACTGGAGCCAGATCTTTGCGCCGAAGGAAGGAGTGGTGCTGCTGACCGCGGATGCGCCAATTGGCCGTTCTTCGGATGAAGGAAATGGCGCTTTGCTGGGTCTGTGGCGCTTCACCACAAAGGAGCGGAAGACGGAACAGGTGAGCGGTCCGCTGGGCGAGATCGTTGTGAGCGCCGACGGCAGTCATGTGTTGATCGGTGGTCGCGGCCACTGGTCGATGGTCAAGACCGACGAGTTGAAGCTAGACACCGGGATGCCCGGCAAGCCGCTGAACATGAGTCAGATGCGCATGACGCTGGACCCGCGCGCCGAGTGGCGACAGATGTTTGTCGAAACCTGGCGCATCGAGCGCGACTTTCTGTATGACCCGGCGACGCATGGGCTGGATATTGCCAAAGCCGAGGCGATGTACCGCCCCTATCTGGCGGGCCTGGCCAGCCGCAGCGAGTTCAGCTATCTGTGCACGGAGATGCTGGGGCAGATCAACATCGGACATATGTTCATCCGCGGGCCGCGCCAGCCGGACCCGACGCCGAAGACTGGCCTGCTGGGCGCCGACTACGCCGTGAAGGACGGGCGCTACAGCTTCGCGCATATTCTGGGCGGAGAGAACTGGACGCCTGGACTGGCTTCGCCACTGACGGAACCGGGAGTGGAAGTGAACGAAGGCGACTTTCTGCTGGCCGTCAACGGGGTGGAACTACGCGCGGACGACAACCTGTATCGCGCGTTTGCCGGAACGGCCGGACAGCAGACGGTGCTGCGCGTCGGAACAAAGCCCGACGGCTCCGACGCCCGCAACGTCACCGTCGTTCCCGTCGCCAGCGAAGACGGACTGCGCGAGCTGGACTGGATTCAGTCGAACCTGCGTAAGACGGACGCGCTTTCTGGCGGCAAGGTGGCTTACGTCTACATGCCGGATACCGGTGGCGCGGGCTATACCAACTTCAACCGCTACTTTTATTCGCAGCTCAACAAACAAGGGCTGGTGCTGGACGAACGCAACAACGAGGGTGGCTTCATCGCCGACTACATTGTGGACACGCTGCGGCGGACACCGCTTTCGATGGCGATTGAGCGCGACGGCAAGCCCGAGCACGATCCGGTGGGCGCAATCTTCGGACCGAAGGCGATGATCATTAACCAGAACTCCGGCTCAGGCGGCGACGCGATGCCGTGGTACTTCCGCAAGGCGGGTCTGGGCAAACTGATCGGGACGCGCACATGGGGCGGACTGGTGGGCATCGGCGGCTATCCACGCCTGATGGACGGCGGATCGGTGACTGCGCCGCGCTACGCGATCTATGGACTCAACGGACACTGGGAGGTCGAAAACCGCGGCATCGAGCCGGATATCGACGTGGACATCACGCCGAAGGATTTCGCCGCTGGACGCGACCCGCAACTGGAGACGGCGGTGAAGATGGTGATGGACGAACTGAAGGCACATCCGCTACCCTCCTATCCGCTGCCGCCCTATCCCAACTATCACCGCAACGATGGCCTGGGCCGATAGTCTCAAAATGATGCGCTTCGGCCACTCTACATGTTGGCGTGGCCGGAGCGCATCGCTTCATTGAAGCTGGGCTTGGTAATTGCCAGGGCCTCGTCGAGCCGAGCGCGGAACTCATCCCCGCGCTTCATCAGCGCGAGTGTGGCACTGGCATACTCGCCGTCAAGAGCAAGCAGTCCCTGGCCTGCTTCATCGGCGGCCATACGGAGCAGATCAGCCTCGGTCGTGTTCAAATACTGAGCGTCACGCGGATCGGCGATCCACACCGGCTCACCGTTGCCGAGAACACCGGAGAGCCAGAAGCATTTCAGCAGCAGATACTGGAGGCGCGCCGCGTCATCGGTATCCGTAAAGAAAAACTTTCGCTGCCATGGGCTGAAGTACCGCGTGGTAATCGGCACGGGCTGCCGGTTACCACTCTTTACCAGCTCCAGTTGTCCCTGATCGAGCGTCTTGCGGACCGCGTTGTAGAGAAACGCTTCGGCGTAGGGTTGCTCTGGCGCGGGAACAATGTCCGCAAAGGTAACAGTCATGGCCGCTGCGATCTTTGCGTGCAGCGGCGAATTGGTTCCGTCTTCCAGGTGGATTTCGCCGTGGACGATGAAGCTGTCGGCTCCGGATGTCGAGCGATGAAACGGCCAGCGAAAGTTGCGAAAGGCAACTGGCAGCCCGGCCAATGTAACGGCAGCGTTGGGAACCGGATTGCGAAGCCGTTTGGCCTCTTCGGCCAGATGAGCCGTCATCGCAGGCAATAGCTCCGGTCGATCAAAATCAAACTGCTCGCTCAGCTCCAGGTGGAGTGTGCGACCGGTCCCATCGTCTTTGCGCGCCAGTTCAAAGATCGTTGTCGGGTGGCCGTGAAAGTCCTTTCCCTCGGTTGTGGTCACCAGGACAAGCGAGGCACGTTCGGCGGCTTGAGCCATGGACTGAATCAGCGAAGTTTTGAGCGTGGTCATGAAGGGTTTCTTCGTGCGCAGAGGCGCTTCATTTCAGTATATTTCACCTGTGCTTGAAGCCGCGCAGCCTGATTCCGTCGGAAACGGTTCGCGCGAAGCCGCGCGAGAGATTAGCATAGTGTCAGGTGCCCCACCCAAGGGGTACGCAACCGTTCCCAATCGCCGCTGGTCACCGATCTCGCAGCAGAGAAGCCTGCACAAACAGCATTGAAGTTCGAGCCGCGGTCTTCCCCGCACGACCAGCGAAAAAATTACCGATGAGCATGACCCGTAAGGGCAAGGAGCAAACAAGTATGGCAAGCAAAGCAAGCGCAATCTGGACTGGCTCTCTGAAAGAGGGCAAAGGCACCATCAGCACCGCAACCGGCGTCCTGTCGAATGCAAATTACTCGTTCCAGACACGCTTTGAAGGCGCGGAGACGGGCACAACTCCAGAAGAGATGATTGCGGCAGCGCACGCGAGCTGTTTTTCGATGGCGCTGGGCGCGCAACTGGGCGGCTCAGGACTGACGCCGACCAAGATCGAAACTCACGCAGCCGTCACGCTGGGCAAGGTCGATGGCGGATTCGCCATCACGCGCATCACGCTGACCACCACGGCTTCGGTTCCCGGCGCAACCAAGGAGGTGTTTGACACCGCAGCGGCGAATGCAAAAACCGGCTGCCCCATCTCGAAGCTCTTCGCCAACAATACCGAGATTGTGCTCGACGCCAAGCTCGTCTAACCCTGCTCGCAAAAGCCGCGCCGCGCATTTGACACTCGGCGCGGCTTTTGCGAAACTCATACTTGCTGCCCAACTGAATTTCTTCAGTTCACAAGCACGTGCCGAAGTGGCGGAATTGGCAGACGCGCATGGTTCAGGTCCATGTACTCGCAAGGGTGTGGAGGTTCAAGTCCTCTCTTCGGCACCAGCAAATCCATACTATTGAAATTGAATACTTGCCCAGGCATTTTTTCTTATAGAGCGACGGTGGCTGGGTTTATGGGCGATTTCATTCTGTCGGTGGTTTCCCCCCTCTGCCGCTCACACCTGACAAGCCTTAGCCGAGAGTTTGAAGACCGTTCGAAGACTACGCAGAGGTTCCTCTTCGCTTCGAGCAACACCCAATAAACCCAATTTCGAAGACTGATCCAGTTGATCTACAGGTGCAGTCTGGATGACCTTGCCCCCAGATCGCGTCTGCCTTATCAAGTTGGACCAGACGAGATTAGGGCCTGTTCATACTACCCGGGGAGGATGGCGTTGCGATCTTCTCGGCAACCCGAAGAGCCTGGGCCGATTTCTCCTCTCTCTTCGTCTTTCGTCGCATGCATACGCCCGGCATTCTCCGCTCCTCGCTTCTCGACAGGGAACAAATCGGCTCCCGGCGCCACCGTCCGGGTAGCATGAACAGACTCTGAATCATCTCGCGGTAGTAGTCGTTCGGCGGTATACCGCGGCGCTATGAGGCGCTCTCGTGGCCTGATCCCCACTAAGCATTTGAACGGAAGCTCAGCAAAAGTGGGCGCTAGATTTCGTGCATGGGGTAGCACCAAGCGCTGTACAGCAATCAGAGAAGAAAGCGATCGGCGAATCGAAGACGAGCGCTGTGCCCGCTGCCGTGAGAATGACCTTTGGCACTCTGGTATCTTTACGAACAAGAGCGCCGGGGCTGGCGCACGGAGAGCGAGGCAAATGGCAAGCCTGGAAGGACTGCGCGTGCTGGCACTGGAAAGTCGCCGCGCGACGGAAGTGGCGAAGCTGATCCGGAACTGTGGCGGCGAGCCGCTGACGGCGCCGGCCATGCGCGAGATTGCGCTGGAGAATGATGAGCCGGTGATGGAGTTTGCCGAGGCTCTGATGCGGGGCGCTTTTGACCTGGTCATCTTCACCACCGGCGTAGGGGTGCGAACACTGGTGAAGATCGTCCGTGAACATGGCGACGGCGAAGCATTTCTGGCTGCACTGCGGAGCGTGAAGATAGCCGCACGTGGACCAAAGTCTTCAACGGCCCTGCGTGAGTTTGAGATTCCTATTACGGTCTTAGCTCCGGAGCCTTTCACCTGGCGATCATTGATGGCAGCTCTAGAAGCGAAGCTTGGCGCGCGTCTCGAAGGCATGAACATCGCCGTGCAGGAGTACGGCACGTCAAATCTGGAGTTGCTGACCACCCTGGCCGAGCGAGATGTGGCGATTACGCGGCTGCCGGTGTATCAATGGGCGCTTCCGGAGGATGTGCAACCACTGCGTGAAGCGGTGATTGCGCTGGCGCATGGCCACATCGATGTGGTGTTGCTGATGAATGCCGGGCAGGTGGCGCATCTGTTTCTGGTCGCTGAGCAGATAGGCTATACCGAAGCGCTCTATGAGGGCTTGCGGACGACGGTGATTGGCTCGATTGGGCCGAGCACGACGGAGAGCTTGCACGCCTATGGGCTCGATCCGGACTACGAGCCAACGCAGTCGAAAATGGGCTTTCTGGTCAACGAGATCGCACAGAAAGCCACCGCACTGCTGGCCAGGAAACGCGCCCGCGCCGAGGTTCATCCAGAGCCGACCTCATCGGCACAGAGAATCAGCGAGCAACCCGCACAGGACGCGCACAAGACTAACTCCGGATTGGAGATTCTGCACGAGATTGGCAGCCGCATGGCCGCCTCCGATCCGCTGCACGCCGTGTTGCACAGGATCGTTGATTTTGCCTGTGCCGTTATCCGCTGCGATAGTTGTTTTGTGTATGTGCTGGAGGAGAATCAGCTCGTCCTGCGCGCCAGCAAGACGCCGCATGACGACATCGTCGATCACCTCGGCATCCTGCTGGGACAAGGCATTACCGGCTGGGTGGGCTGGCACCGGGAGCCGGTGGCGATTGCGGAAAAGGCACTGCTGGACCCGCGATTCAAGCGGTTCCCCAACCTACCCGAGGACAGCTTTGAGGCATTTCTGTCTGTGCCGGTTCTCTGCCGTGGAAAGCTCGTCGGCGTCATCAATCTCCAGCATCGCAAGCCGTACGCGCACACCGAGCAGGAGGTTCGTCTGCTGACGATGATCGGCTATCTGGTTGGTGCGGAGCTGGAGCGTGCAAGGCTGGAGACAGAGAACGCGCAGTTGTCGGATCGGCTGGAATCACGCAAGCACATTGAGCGCGCAAAGGGAATTCTGCAGCGTGATTTCAGCATGGACGAAGAAGCTGCGTATAAGGCGATGCAGCGCGAAAGCCGACAGCGGCGCAAGACCATGCGCGAGATTGCCGAGGCGATCATCCTGAACGAAGACCTGCGGCGAAGCCGACTGATGGAGACAGCGAAGACTGCGGGGCAGGAGCAGCGAGAGCAGCAGGAGCAGCCGTAGCAGCGCGGGAATGTGTGCGCAGAAAATTGTTTTTTCTTGTGACAGCAGCCAAGTTGCGTTACTACCAGCGCAATGGCGTGACCGAGTGCGCTGTGCCCGATCCAGCAGTTACCTCAGCCGCCCGACACCGTGCCGTGAATCGGGCAGCTGCAATCCAGACAAGACAAAGCAGTGTGCTCCGCAATGAGCGAAGGAAATTCAGCAAGGCTGCGCCAGTGTGCAGACGCTGGTGGCAAGCCTTGATCCTCATCGAAACTTTTCCGCGAATTCCTCGCGAATTTTCCGGAAATCACAGGGGGCAGGCGCATGGAATTGCAATTGGACAGCGTGACAAGCGGTGCAATCGGCGGCTTTGCTCAGATGTAATAGGAATATCTGCACGGCTGCTGAACGGAGCCGCAACACGGATGCAGGCCAAAGGCGCGGCGACGACGGAAGCCGATTCGGGGATATGGCGATCGTGCATGGAGCCCCGCTCGAGGAACTCTGGAAGCACGAAGAAGATCCCCTGGAGATTTGGCAAAAGCTGGTGACGCATGTGACAGAGAATCGCGCACCGGAGGCTGCCGGTCAGCATTCCGCCGAACCGGAAGTTTCGCCTGCCGCAGTCAGATGTTTCGATGATTATGATCGGGCCATGCACCGGGATTGCGCCATTTCGTACCTCTCTGCATGAGCGGCGGGCGCTGAGCGCGACAGGTCACAACTGGCTCTTCTTTGGCGAGCAGAATCAAGAGACACGTTTTCTCTATCGCGAAGATCTGGAGCCGATGCTGCGAGATGGGCACCTGACACGGCTCGACTCAGCATTTTCGCGCGATCAGCAGCAGAAGGTGTATGTGCAGGATCGTATGCTGGAGCAGGCGAAGACTCTATGGCAGTGGCTGGAGGACGGAGCAAGCATCTACGTCTGCGACGATGCAACACGGATGGCCAAGGATGTGCATCGCGCGCTGGTGAAGGTGGTGGAAACAGCAGGCGAAAAAAGCGCTGAAGAAGCTGAGAAGCATCTTCAAGCGCTCCCGGAATCACACCGGTATCACCGGGATGTCCACTGAGTCTGAAAAATAATGCAAAGCAGCGCAGTTGTGAACCGCTTGGGACGCGATCCAATTCTGTCGCCCCGCCTCTGATAGACTGTCACCTTGCTACAATCGGATCCAGATGAATTGCTGTTGCCGCCGACCGTCGATGTTGTCGGCTTCGGTCTTAACGCCATCGACACCGTAATTGCGCTTCCGCATCTTCCGGTCTCCGGCTCCAAACTTGAGTTTTCCGGCCTTGCCACGTTACCCGGCGGACAGGTAGCCTCGGCCATTGCTGCGTGCGCCACGTGGTCGCTGACCACGCGCTACATTGGCAAGCTTGGAGATGACCCCGCTGCCGCGGTTCATCGGTCGGAATTTGCTCGCCTTGGCATCGAAGCCCATTGCTCCGCCGTGCCTGATTGCCATAGCCGACAAAGCATTATCCTCCTCGACGAGCACGGTGAGCGCACCGTGCTTTGGCATCGTGATCCTCGCCAGAACTTTCATCCCAGTGAGCTGCGCCGCGAATGGATCACCCGCGGACGTCTTTTGCATCTGGATGGCTACGACACGGCCGCGGCTATTCAAGCCGCGCAATGGGCGCGCTCGGCAGGCGTCCCGGTCGTCGCCGACCTCGACGAGATTTATCCCGATCTCGACAATCTGCTGGCTCTCACCGATTACGCCATCGTCAGCCGCGATCTTCCCCAGTGCTTCACAGGAGCCGCCACGCTGGCGCAGGCGCTTCAATCCATGCAGCGCCGCTTTGGACACCGACTTGCCGCCGCCACACTCGGTCAGGATGGCGTTCTGGCCTGGGACGGCGTTCAACTCCATCACATACCCTCTTTTAGCGTTTCTGTTGTTGACACCACTGGCGCTGGAGATATCTTCCACGCTGGCTTTCTCTACGCGCTGCTTCAGGACTGGCCGCTCCCACGTCAGCTTCGGTTTGCCTGTGCCGCAGCCGCACTGAACTGTACCGCTCTGGGTGCACGTGGTGGCATCCGGCCTGTGCAGGAGATTGAAGCGCTCATCCAGCGATCCGCTTCGGATTCCATATTGCGGAGTTGTTCTGAAGCAAGATAAAACAAGTGTGCCCCTGTCGGTCTCAATCCACGCTGGTCCCCACCGGAATGGAAGCACGCAGGGATCGTCGGAGTCCTTTTCGAGAACACAACCTGGCTTCAAAACCCAGTGAGGTCATCGACGCTTCGCAGCAAGCCAGACAGGAATTTCTTCCCCCGGACGAATCCTGGATTCAGACAGAAAGGCTCTCATGTCCCTCACGCTGGTTTGGCAAATTGCTCTCGGCAGCTGGATCGCACTTGAGGTGCTGCTGGCCATCATGACCCGGACCAGCCGTGGACACGGCAAAGTCGCCGACCAAGGCTCGCTGCCACTGCTGTGGCTGGCGATCGGAGCGTCCTTCACCGCCGCCCTGTGGATCGCCGGCGCAATGCCCAGGAATCTGCTGGTTGGCGCCCCCTGGTTAAGCCAGCTTTGTCTGGGGATTCTTGCCCTCGGCTTTGCTTTACGATTTACGGCAATTCGTATGCTGGGGCGTGCCTTCAGCGTCAATGTCGCCATCCGCGAAGAACAGCATCTGAAGCAGGACGGACTATACGCCTGGATGCGCCATCCGTCTTACACCGGCCTGGTGTTGATGTTCTTTTCCGTTGGCCTGGCTCAGCGAAATTGGATTTCGTTGCTGATTCTTGTGATCGTGCCCAACGCGGCGCTCGTTTATCGAATTCATATTGAGGAAGCTGCACTTCGCGCTGCCTTTGGCAATGAATACGTGGAATATAGCCAAAGAGTGAAGCGCCTGTTGCCGGGGATCTTCTGACGCCGCAATTGCCGGAATATGCCTGCTCTTCTCCAATATCTCCATGCAAACCAAGAACAAACGGCCTGCCGAGTGATCTCGGCAAGCCGTTGAATTCCGATACCGCTTGACGTGGTTACGCCTTGGCAGTCGCCGCGCGCGGTGCTGCCTTCACCACTTTGCCGCTGCGGATGCAATTTGAGCAGACACGAATGCGTTTAGCCGCGCCATTCACATCCGCTTTCACTGACTGCAGATTCACATTCCATCGCCGACGCGTCACATTGTGCGCGTGCGAGATATTGTTACCAAACTGCGGCCCTTTGCCGCACATATTACATACCTGTGCCATCGTCCTGCTCCACTCAACCTGAAATTTCCCGCCAGAGTTGCTGTTTCGGGGTGGTTGCTGTCCAGCGTCGGAACGCTCCCGCGCTCTGAGGGTTCCCTTTGAGAAGCCCCACAACGCCTGTGACTGCTCTCAAAGTATACCCAAAAAACGTCTCAGCGCCAAATTTCCATCGCTCCATCTGCTACACGCGCTCTGGCTCTTCCATATCGCCTCGGTCGCTCATTCCGCCGCCTGGCTCCAGATTAGGCAATAACGCCGTGAGCAGCCCCAGCGCGGGCAGCCACGCACACACTTTGTAGACATAGATGATCCCGGTCGCGTCGGCCATCTTTCCTAGCACAGCGGCACCAATTCCGCCCATGCCAAAGGCAAACCCGAAGAACAATCCGGAGATCATCCCGATGCGTGTCGGCACCAGCTCCTGCGCGTAGACAAGAATGGCCGCGAATGCCGACGCCAGCACCACTCCGATAATCACGCTCAGCACACCGGTCCACAGCAGATTCACATAGGGCATGGCGAGCGTGAACGGCAGCACTCCCAAAATCGACACCCAGATCACATACTTTCGTCCAATCCGGTCGCCCACCGGGCCACCAATCAGTGTACCCGCCGCAATTGCCCCAAAGAGTACAAACAGATGCAGCTGCGCGCTGGCAACCGAAACATGAAAGCGACGGATCAGATAAAACGTGTAGTAGTTCGTCAGGCTTGCAATGTAGAAGTACTTGGAAAACACAAGCAGCATCAGCACAAACAAGGCACCGATAACCTTGGCTCTGGGCAGTTTGTGCTGCGCACGCTCCACCAATGCCTTCTTTGCGCGATGCCCCAGTTCTCGCCGATACCAGAAGCTCACCCAGACCAGCAGCGGAATGCCCACCAGCGTAGCCAGCGTAAACCAGAGCACGCCTACCTGCCCGCGCGGCAGAATCAGCAGCGCCGCCAGCAGTGGGCCAAAGGCTGATCCCGTATTCCCACCAACCTGGAAGAACGACTGCGCGAATCCGTCCCTGCCGCCCGATGCCATCCGCGCCACGCGGGATGATTCCGGATGAAAGACGGCTGAGCCGACGCCAAAAAGCGCTGCCGCGACGAGCAGCATTCCAAACGTGGGTGCATATGCCAGCATCACCAGTCCCACCAAGGTGCTGGTCATTCCCACTGGCAGAGAAAACGGCAGCGGCTTCCGATCCGTAAAGTGCCCAATCAAAGGCTGCAACAGCGAGGCAGTGGTCTGAAACGTCAGCGCAATCAACCCAATCTGACTAAAGTCCAGGTGAAAGCTCGTCTTCAGAATGGGGAACATCGACGGCAGCAGCGACTGCACCATGTCGTTGATCAGATGGCAAGCGCTGACCGCCGCCAGAATGCGCAGCAGTTCGGCGTGCCGCGGAGCTTCCGGCATCGCCATTTCACCCGTGACGGCACTTGCTAGCCCTGCATCCTTGGTCGCCATCTTTCTGCATTTTCGCATGGTCCGACCACCTTCTGCATGCTTTCACCCCACTTCCAGATTGGACAGACAAATACGGACAGGTTCAGTGGATGCCCCTAGCCGAACGGAGCGTGGCATTGAGCGGTTCACCCAATCGGGCACAGGAAGCGAAAGCAGAAGCAAAAGAAACAAAGGGCCAACGGCTTCTCGCCCTCGCTGATTATCTTCCGGAAACAACTTGCGCATATGGCCCATTGATCAGGTGCAGCTTCCGGTGCTGCGCAAATGGCATGGCACGCCCTAAAAGAACCTCTCCGTGGCTAGAGACGAACTTGCCATGAAGCGAATCGAGGTGAGAATTCATGAACAGCACTCGAGGTAATGGCAGAGTTTTTCTTCGCAGAGGCAGTGCGCTGTATTGGTGCGCATACTACCTGCGGGGTGAAGAGTACAGAGAGAGTACTGGAACGACAGATCCGGACCAGGCTTCTTCAAACGCAGGTTCTCTTCCTGCAGCTGCGCCATCTGCCGAACCTGATCCACTTCCAGCCCGACATACTTCGCCTTCCAGCGATAGAACGTCTGCTCCCTGATCCCGGCCTTCCGAATCACCTCCGCCACTGGAACTCCCACCTGCGCCTGCTGCAACACCCCTACAATCTGCTCCACACGGAATCGCTTCTTCTTCCTCTGCCAATCCTCCGCCCTATAAGGCTCGGTTCTGGCCGAAGACGAACATTCAACTTGGATCAGAAATAACGAGGCCGATCAGGGCACGAAGTGGATTTCATCCTGAAAGAGGGGGGCAAGCTTGTCGCACTCGAAATCAAGGCAAGCAGCCAGGTGACCGTGAATGACGCCAAGGGTATTCGCTCGTTCCGCGAAGATTTGAAGCGCAAATCGTCTTTGGTCAGAGGCGTGGTACTTCACAACGGCAAAGCGCGCCCGCTGGAGAACGGCATTCTCGCGCTGCCCTGGGTAGTGGGTCAAATGATTTCCACAGAGGCTTGATTTCGCATAAGCGGTCAAGCATCCTAAGAACATGAAGAAAGACTTCGCACAGAACGCGCTTCGAGTAGTAGAAATCTCCACTGGGGCTCCCCTCAAACCAAAAGAAAAGAATGCGGCAGCAGTAGCGCTCGGCAGGCTAGGTGGATTGAAGGGCGGCAAACGGCGGGCCGAAAAACTCACCGAAGAGCGTAGACATGAAATCGCCCAGCGAGCCGCTAAGCAACGCTGGGCGAAGGAAAAGGGTTCGCTGCAAGAGAACCGTAGCTGATCGGGCTATGGACTCGCGGGGGCCGTTAGGCTACCCTACTATTGGGATAATGACCACGAGGGTTTTTTCGCCACTCGACATGATGATTACTACCACTCTGGTCTGGACTACGATTAAGGTCCGCACATAGCTACTCCCTTCCGAGCCGCCCGATCTGCACGGGCGGCTCTTAGCTTGCAGAAGTCTTGTCGCTCTCCACGGAAACTTTAATCATCTTTCCTTCGGATGACTCATCCGTGTACACATAGTCGAAATTCATTGCCGCCGCTTGAAGCCATTTCCGGCGCGCGTCCAACGTCCACGGACCAGGTTTCGGTAGCGCGCGAATTAGACCATCGATTAGCGGATGATGGCCGTCTCCGCCGTTGCCACCGTTGCTGTCCTTGGGCTTTCCTTCGTCGGCTGGAGGCTCATCGTCCTTTAGCTTTGACACAACGGTTTGCGCGCCGAGCGCTGGATAAACCAGCTTGGATGCGCCATAAGCAAAGAAGCCAGCTTGCTTGGCGGAGTTCTGAAACGCCTGCCTCGCTCGCTGCGCCTGCTTGCGGACCACACCAAGGGAGACCATCGCGGCCTCTAGTCCCTGCGGCGGCGGTAACGGACCGTTCTTGAATTGCTCGTAAATGGAGTTGTACAACGGAACGTTTAGGAACGCTTCGAGCCGCCCCGCCTTTTCCTGATCGGTGTCGATCACGCGCACGCCGAGCGGCTTCAAAGAAACAATTCCCTGGGACAACGATGTGAAGCCGAAGGTGTGTGCCGTAGACAGCTTCTGTCTGAAACCGCCGCTGTTCACTGTATCGTGGCCAAGCTCTGCTGCGAGCGAATCGAGTCTGCACTGATTGCCGCCGAGTTTATGCACTGCCTTAGCTACCGCAATCCCATCGTCTAGGCTCCCGTAAGGGAAATCGATGCTGGACTGCTCGCGCTTTTGCTTGCTGGCCGAGCCTTTTGGGTCGGCGGTTTGTTGATTGCGGACTGCCGCTTCTGCCATATTCCACCTCGATGCATAGATTACTGCGGATTTACTTTCTGTTCAAGCATAAAAATAAGTAATTATGCATTATTTTCTTGACTTCTTAACCGCTCAAGCATAGTATTAAGTCATTATGAGTCGCCTAAGCACAGCACAGAGAGCACGAGTCGTAATGGCCTTAGTCGAGGGAAACAGCGTCCGCTCAACCTGCCGTATGACCGGCATTGCAAAGGGAACGGTACTTTCCTTGCTGGCCGACATGGGCAACGTCTGCGCCAAATACCACGATGAGCGCGTTCGCAACGTGGCTGCGCGGCGCATCCAGTGCGATGAAATCTGGTCATTCTGCTATGGCAAGGATAAGAACGTCTCAGAGGAAAAGAAGGCTGAGGGCGCTGGCAGTTTGTGGACGTGGACTGCGCTGGACGCTGATTCCAAGTTGATCGTCTCGTACCTGTGCGGCGGCAGGGATGCCAGCTACGCAATGGAGTTTATGGAGGATGTGGCATCGCGGTTAACCACTCGCGTACAGATCACAACGGACGGCCATCGGGCTTATGTCGATGCGGTCGAAGGTGCATTTGGTATGGATGTGGACTACGCGATGCTGATAAAGCTGTATGGCTCGCCCGCACAGCCGGACACGCGTTACAGCCCCGGCGTGTGCATCGGAACGGAATCGGTTCGCATTATCGGTAACCCCGAACCGATGCACATCAGCACATCGTATGTGGAGCGTCAGAATCTCACCATGCGGATGTCCATGCGGCGCTTTACGCGACTCACGAATGCGTTCTCAAAGAAGGTTGAAAATCACGAGCACATGCTGGCGATTTATTTTATGTATTACAACTTTTGCCGGATTCACTCTACGCTGCGCGTCACGCCCGCGATGGAAGCTGGATTAAGCAGCCATGTCTGGACGATTGCCGATCTGGTTGCGCTGCTCGATAAGCGGTCAATCCTTCATGGGCTGATGCGGACGGCATAGCCTGTGGAAATCATTTGACCCACTACCCTGCCCTGGGGATGGATGGTCCCCGCACAATAGTGGGGTACACTTCTGAAGCGCACGATTCTCATTGACGCTTGCGTTTTAACGATTTGTTTCACCTTTGAGGCGAGCTTGGAATGAGTCGAATCGAAGGAACCTGAAGCGAGACAAAAAGAGGGGAGCGAGGCGATGGAAACACGCAGGAGCGTATTGAAGTATCTGGTTGGCAGTGCCGGGATCACGGCATCGAGCCTGAATGGATTAGAGGCATTTGCGCGGCGACTTGGCAGCGATTCCGAGAAGCCCAACATCGTTTGTTTCGTCGGCGAAGGCCTGCGCGCGGACGAACTGTCCTCCACCGGCAACACAATCATCAGGACGCCGAATATGGACCGCATCGGCCGCGAAGGCTGCACCTTCTCGAACGCCTTTGTCGTGAATGCTCTTTGCCTTCCCTCGCGCGCCACCATGCTTACCGGCATGTATTCCCACACCACCGGCGCTGTATCCAATGTTCAGGGCAAGATTCCGGCGCGTTTCCCGCTCGTCTCCGACCTGCTGCAAAAGGCCGGTTACGAAACCGCGTTCATAGGCAAGTCCCACATCGAAGGCGCGCTGATGGAGCACAACTGGGACTACTACTTCGGCTTCGTGGGCCAGGCTGACTACTACCGCCCCCGCATCACCGAGGGCGCGCACGGCCAGTACGGCCCCGCCAAGCTCTATGAAGGCCAGTATGTTGATACGCTGCTGACCAAGAAGGCCGTCTCGTACCTCCAGCAGAAGCGCGACAAACCCTTTTGCCTCTTTCTCTGGTTTTATGCGCCCCACGCGCCCTTCTATCGCCCCAAAGATTTGGTCAACGACCTGAACGGCGTCTCCGTCCCCATGCCAGCGACCTTCGATGAGGATCTGAAGGACTATCCCGGCAAGCCGCGTGCGGTGGCCGATGCCGACAATAAGATCGGCTACTCCGAGGTCTTCAGCGACGATCCCCGCTCGCTTGAGGAACTCGTCAAAGATCACTACGTCGGCGTGGAAGACAACGACCGGAATGTTGGCGCGGTGTTTGCCGAGTTGGAGAAGCAGGGAGTCATGGACAAGACCGCCGTGCTGCTCAGCTCCGACCACGGTTTCTTCCTTGGCGAGCATCACTTCTACGACAAACGCCTGATGTACGAGCCATCAATCCGCGTGCCCATGATGCTGCGCTACCCCGGAGTTGTCCCCGCCGGCGCAAAGTCATCGGAGATAGTTCTGAATCTTGACCTTGCGCCTACGATGCTTGAAATCGCAGGCCTACCTGTGCCCGCTGACATGCAGGGCAAGAGCTTTCTGCCGCTGGCCGAGGGGCACCGCATTCCCTGGCGCAAGGACTGGCTCTACGAGTACTACGAGTATCCCGGCTTTGAGAATGTGCGTCCTTGCCGCGGCGTCCGCACTGCGCGCTACAAGTACATCCACTTCTTCCTCGACCCGCAGGAGTACGAGCTTTACGATCTGGAGAAAGACCCGAACGAGACTACCAATCTCTACGGCAAGCCGGGCTACGAGCAGATTACCGCGCACCTCCGGGCACGCCTCGCAGAGTTGCGCAAGGAAACCGGCGACACCTTCGTCTACAAGCCAACCGGCATCCCAGCGCACTTCGACCTGGGAGCACAGACCGAGTCGCAGCTTCGGGGGAAGAGCCTGTAACGCGCAGGAGACAGCACACGATGGGCCACCACAGCTTTCACATCATGACCAAGCCCATTGGGCCTATCTGCAATCTCGACTGCAAGTACTGCTTCTATCTGGAGAAGGAAGCGCTCTATCCTCAGGCCGACAAAGCGGCTCCGCATGATCCACCCTCCCTGCAAACCCGCTGGGCCATGCAACCTGCTCTCCTTGAGACCTACATCCGCCAGTACATCGAGGCGCAGGATGCACCCCTTGTCTCCTTTGCCTGGCAGGGCGGCGAACCCACTCTTCTCGGCGTCGACTTTTTCCGTAACGTTGTCCGCCTCCAGCGGCAGTACGCCAACGGGAAAGAGATTGCCAACGCCTTCCAGACCAACGGTGTTCTGCTCGACGACGAGTGGGCTTCATTTTTTCGCGATCATTCGTTTCTTATCGGTATCTCCATTGACGGCCCGCGCCCGCTGCACGACGCGTTCCGCGTGGACAAAGGGGGACAGCCCACGTTTGACAAAGTCCTGCGCGCCATCGAAACCCTCAGGCGTTACGGTGTCGAGTTCAACACCCTTACCACCGTCCATCGCGCCAACGCCGACGCGCCACTGGATGTCTACCGATTTCTACGCGACGCCGGGAGCGGCTTCATGCAATTCATCCCCATAGTCGAGCGAATTGCGCAGCGCACCACCTCCGACGGCCTGCAACTCATCGCGCCCAGCTTCGACGGCGAAGCGCAGGTCGCTCCCTGGTCCGTGCAACCGCTGCAGTTCGGCCGCTTTCTCGGCGCAATCTTTGACGAGTGGGTCCGCCGCGATGTCGGCCGCGTCTTCGTGCAGCTTTTCGATGTCTGCCTTGAAATCTGGTCCTACATTCCTGCCAGCCTCTGCGTCTTCCGCCCAACCTGCGGCGCAGCTCTGGCAATGGAGCACTCAGGCGACATCTATTCCTGCGATCACTTTGTCTATCCCGAACATCGCCTTGGCAACATCATGGAGGCTCCGCTCGCCTCACTCGTCAACTCCGTCCAGCAACACAACTTCGGCGAGGCCAAGCTGTCTACGCTGCCCCGCTACTGCCGCGAGTGCGATGTGCGTTTCGCCTGTAACGGCGAGTGCCCGAAGCATCGCTTCCTCACCACGCCCGATGGCGAGGCTGGCCTCAACTACCTCTGCGCCGGGTATAAGCACTTCTTCCACCACATCGATCCGGCCATGCGTTTCATGGCCGGGGAACTGGCTGCGGGCCGAGCACCCGCGGAGGTGATGCAGTGGGCCGCTGCTCAGGATGCGGACGCAGCCATGCATCAGGCCAACCGCAACGACCCATGCCCCTGCGGCAGCGGCAAGAAATTCAAACACTGCCACGGTGGCGCTCCGCAGCGCGCGTAATGTTTTGGCCTGAACCCCGTTTTCCGCACAGAAGCGAGTACGATTTTCGTATTCAGGAAGGTGCGGAGCGATGTCGAGGAGCAAGCACACAGAAGCGCAGATGATCGCGGCGGTGAAGCAGATGGAAGCGGGCCGGAAGGCCGAGG
>DAIDKP010000006.1 GCA_027449965.1 Acidobacteriaceae bacterium | reverse complement strand
GGCCACGAACTGGGCCGTCTGCAGGGAGCGCTTGAGCGGACTGGAGACGATGGCGTCCACCTGCGCCCTCAGTCCGCTGAGGACCCCGGCCATCAGCATGCACTGCTGCTTGCCTTCCTTGATGAGGCCGCGCCGCGCGTCGAGCTCCGGATTTTCCTTGCGCACACCGGCGTTGGCGTGCCGCATCACGTAGAGATTCATGGCAAAAAGGGGAATCGAAGCAGCGACCGGGGAAGGACTTCAGCGATCGCCCAAGTGAGATTGTAACACTCCTGTAACATTTCGCGCGGTTGGGATGGGGAGGCAATCGGGACGTGGGCCGGAATGGTTTTGGCTGGGAACGGAACAAAAGAAAGGGATTTGCCCGGCATGCGGACAGCGGGTGGCTGGATTTCCAGGTGGAATGGCGGCGGGAGTGGAGCCGACGGCCGGAGTTGAACCGGCGACCTACTGATTACGAATCAGTTGCTCTACCAACTGAGCTACGTCGGCCTGCGCCAGCCTCGATTCTACAAGGCTTCGCCACACAGGTAAAGCCATTCTCGCACCAGCTCTTCTTTTGTGCGCGCGTCCCACCCCGTTCTCATTTCGCCCAGGTTTCGCGATCAACGAAAATCCTGCCCAACCCGTAGACCGACCCCAAAGATCGCAGCCTCATCGGTAGAAAATCACCCAAGCATAGACTCATCAATCATTTATCGGATTTTGATGCACCCGTTGCAGCCGAAAGATCCGCTCCGGACCGCACGCACGTCCGTCCCTGCTGCCGTCTGTCTCCGCAGTCTTCCGTCTCCAATTCCGGTAGGATGGAGAGATGGGTCGTGCAAGCGCGCCGCAACTGTGCGTCGGCGACCCCAACGTTCGATTCGGGATACACCGCTGGCCGCGCAATTCTCCGCACGCCGCCAGCGACCGCAAGAGGATCAGGATGAGCCTGAAGGCAAAACTGGAAGCGGTGATCTATGCCGCCGAAGAGCCAATCACACTCGGCCAGATGGCCGATCTGTTCGCCTTTGATGTTCTGGCCCAGAACGCCGAGCGCGAAGCCGCGCAGAGGAGTGATGCGGCGCAGAGGAGTGACGCGGCGCAGGCGCAGGAACCCGCGCCCGCCTTCGACCTCGGCAACGAAAGCCCCTCGCTCAGCCCGGAGTCACCGTCCGCATCCCGGATTGCCGCAGCCGAAGATTCCGAGCAGCCCGCCAGCGAAGAGTCCCTGGCCAAAGCTCGTGAGCAACAGAAGCGCCGCGAAGATCGTCTCGTCCGCGAGTCCCTCCGCGACATCCTCGAAGAATTGATGGAGGAGTATCAGGCAGAGTACCGTGGCATCGAGATTCGCGAGGTCGCCGGTGGTTATCGCTTTGCCACCAAGCCCGAGTGTCACGACGCCGTCCGGCAGTTCGTCAAAAGCCTCAAACCAGCGCTCAGGCTCAGTATGCCTGCGCTCGAAACTCTCGCTGTCGTCGCCTACCGGCAGCCGGTCACTGCGCCGGAAGTGGCGGAGATTCGCGGCGTCGATTCTGCCGGCGTACTGGGCTCGCTCATCAGTCGCAAGCTCATCGCCACCGCTGGCCGCAAGCAGGTCGTCGGGCGGCCAATGCTCTATAAAACCACCCGGGAATTTCTGCTGCGCTTCGGTTTGAAGGATCTCTCCGAACTCCCGTCCATGGAAGAGTTTGAAAAAATGGCCGCCGAGGAGTTGAGCGACGGACCGGAAGTTACCGAAGAGCCGGAGTTGTTTGCCGCCGTGGATGCACAGGAATTGGATTCTCGAGAAGTGGATGTACGGAAAGATATCTCCGAGCCAGTGGAAAATTAGGTCTTACCACGCAACCGACTGTCGCGAGATGGTCAGAAAAGAGCACCCCGATGGCACCGAAACAAACGCCGCCCAGGCGAACCACACCCAGCCGCACCGCACCCAATCAGGCCAAGCCCAACCGAACCGCACCCAGCCGAAGAAAACCGCAGCCGACGGACTGGCAGCAGGACGATCAGGAACTCCCCGAGGCTCCATTCACGGGCCTCGTGGTCGAGGAGATCAACGTCGAGGCGGAGCGCAAGCCGCAACGCAAAGCCGCTCGTCCCCTCGGCTCACCGGCTCCTGCCATCGCGCCTGCCCGCCACGCCGTCCGGCCTCCCGCCGCAAGCCAGCGACCGGATGCTGCCCGGCCTGCCGATCCATCTCCTTCCAAACCCGGGCGGGCAGCGAAGCCGAAAGCAGCCGTTTTGCCCGTCGCTTCGCTGGATGTAGTCACGCCAGCCGAAGAGTCGCTTCTCCATCTCACCCCAACGTTGCCGGCAAGCCTCTCCGAAGCGTCCAGCAAGAGCGAGAATCAAAACCAGAACCGCAGCGAGCATCCGCCAGCGCACTCACGCGAAGACGAGGAAGAGATTGCCGAAATCCCTGCGGAAGACGAGCAGGCCGGCGAACGCCTGCAAAAGCTGCTGGCGAGGGCTGGAGTGGCTTCGCGCCGTCGCGCCGAAGAGCTGATCGCCGAAGGCCGTGTCCAGGTCAACGGTCAGGTCGTCACAGAGCCGGGTTCACGAGCGCTGCTCGGGCGCGATCATGTGCGCGTCGATGGCAAGCTCGTGCAGGCTGCCGAGCGGATGCGCTACTTCGTGCTGAACAAGCCCAAGGGCTACGTCACCACGGTGAGCGACCCGGAGGGTCGTCCGACGGTAATGGACTTCTTCAAAGGAGTGCGCGAGCGCGTCTATCCCGTGGGCAGGCTCGATTACCTCAGCGAAGGCTTGCTGCTGGTCACCAACGACGGTCCGCTGGCCAACGGGCTGACGCGCGCCGCACATGGAGTGGAGAAGCGCTATCTCGTCAAGGTGGCCGGTGATCCCGACGAATCAACACTCGATACGCTGCGCACCGGCGTGGTTATCGAGCGCGGACGCCCCGGCAGCGGCGAAGGTCGCGTGCGCACCTCTCCAGCGCAGATTCGCAAGGTCCGCCAGGGCGACAATCCGTGGTTTGAAGTGGTGCTCATCGAAGGGCGCAACCGCGAACTGCGCAAGATGTTTGAAGAGATCGGCCATCACGTGGAAAAGATTCGCCGCGTCGGTTATGGTCCGCTCGAGCTGGATCAGGAGCCGGGCAAGGTGCGCGAGCTGGACGAGGAAGAACTCCGGCTGCTGCGGCTGGCTGCTGAAGGCAAATGGAAGCCAAAGCGGCGACGCGAACCGATCGCGCTCCCCAAAGAAGCTGGCCGCAGCGTGCGGCATGAGCGCGGCGGACGCGATGGCCGCGGATTCACCGGCAAACCATCGCCCTCTTCAGCGCCGCGATTGGGCGACCGCAAAGCAGGTTCGGCAGCGCCGCGGCCTGCGTGGAAAGAGCGTGGGCGATTCGATGACGAGCGCGGCAGCGGCCAGACGATGCGCCGCGACGAGTCGCGACAGGATCGGCCGCAGCGCAGCACAACGGGAGAAAGAAATTCGCGCGAGCGCGGTGCAGGCGGACGCAGTGCGGGTTCGGACCGAAACTCCGGTTTCAAGCGTTCCGGTTTCCAGCGCGAAGGCGGCTTTGCGCGACCCTCGCGGCCCAGCGGTTCAGGCCGTCCCACAGGTTCAGGTCGTCCCGGCGGACAGTTTCGACCCGACGGCCCATCCCGTTCCCGGCCCAGTGCCCAGGCCTCCGACCGTACTGCCTCCGACCGCACTGGCGCTGAACGAAGCTTCGGCAAGCCCGGTGCGGCTCGAACTGGCTTCTCCAAACCCGGCTTTGCCAAATCTGGTTCTTCCCGACCCGGCAGACCCGCATTCGGTCGCAGCGGGCCAGCGCGCCCCGGCAGCGGCAAGTGGCGGCAGGAAGAAGAAAAGCCGCAACCCGGCGGACGCAACAGTACGCAGAAGATGGGTCCGGACGGCAAGCCACGCGAGAAAAAACGCTGGCGCGACTCGTTCGAAGGCAAAAGCAAGGGCAAACCCAAGTGGTCCGGCAAGCAGCCCGGCAAGCCCAAAAGCGAATAGCTGAGATTCCAGCCACCGTTCGCCCCACCCATGCCGCGCCCCATGCGGCATGGGTGAGAACCACAACCGCCCCCACCCACAAGCTCCACCGGAGCATCTCGCGACCTGCGGGAGAGTCGCTCATGTACGAGGCGGGGCCAGCGCACGCGCGTCTGCTCCATGCAATAGCTCCATGCAATGGCAGGCAATTCTTTCGCTTTGTGGCATACTGGCTGCGGTCTGACGTTCTGTCCCCACGCCACGGCGACAAAACAAAGTCCGGTCTAGTTGCAACTCAGTACACATTTCGCCAGATTTTCGTTGGCGAGAAAAATAATATACCCCCCCCTGGGGGAGGGGGGTAACGTGCCATTAGCAAATCGGTTAACGCCTATGGGGGCGCAAACTGGTCATTTTGTGAAGTATATGTGGTTCAGCATCTACGCTTCATGGCAGAATCGCATCTCCATGCCATCCGCTCGGCGTTCCCCGGAACGCCGAGCCGCCTGAGCCTGCCGTCTGAACTTTGCCGCCTCAACGCTGCCGATGGGTTAGCTCTGCGCCGCTTCTGCGCGGGCAGCATCAGCGAACGGGTAGCAGGGTGCGGAGCTGTTCATACTGGTCGGTAGCGAGGTAATCCACCTGGGCAGCAATAGCGGCGCGCCAGCGCTGCTCCACGGAGGCAAGTGAGCCAAAGTTGTAGCCATGGAACCAGCCGTGGCAACTGAGGTCGGAGTCGGGCGCGCCGTCGAGCGTATAGAAGCGAATCCAGAGATGGTTGAGGTGGGCTTGTTCGACGAGGGCGCGCAGGCGCAGTTCCTTCTCGCGCGTCCAGTCGCCGGCGTGGGGTTGTCCAGCGGGTTCCACGACGTGCCAGGAGTTGTTCCACCATCGGCGATAGTTCGTTGCCGGTTCGGAGTCGAGCGCGTCGGGCGCCGAGTGCGGGTCTTTGTCAGCGCTGTGGATCGCTCCGAAGAGCAGAATGGGCTGGCCCACTGGAATCTGGTCGTAAAAGACCTGTTGCTGCGCGTCGGATTCGCCGGTAAGCACAAGGATGGGCCGGATGTGGAGCAGAGATCGTTGATCGGGCGTCGTAGTGCGCGTGGCGGTGGTGATCCAGTCCTGATGCTCGCGGAGAACCGCGAGAACCGCGGCGAGATGCGCCGGTTTGTTGTCCTTGAAGTCCAGATTCAACGTGATGAGCGGCCATTGCGAGTGGTCCGGCGAGCGCAGCGCCTGCTCGATGACGGGGCGAACGTGCGAGAAGAAGTAACTCTCCAGCGTGGGCTCATGCCCGGTAAGAGGATCGCCATGCGTGATCACGGACCAGCTTTTGTTGGTTTTGGAATCGGTGTACCACGCCAGATCCTGCTCAATGGCGACAGGCGTGCCGGTCGAGAGAGCGCGGTCGATGCGGTCGGTCCACCACTCAAAGTAGGGATAGCAGTTGTGCGCATCAAGGATGGTGCGCGAGCCAGGAGACGGGATTGACTGTGCCCCGGCAGCGACGCAGGCGAAAAGGCAAAGCGCCAGACAAAGGGCGAGACGCATGGGTAGACGAGGCATGGAAGCTGCTCCGAGGAAAGGAAAAGCGGGCGAATGGAAGCTTCGCCCGCGGGATGAATTTACCAGCTCACGCGCAGCGCAAACTGCATGACGCGCGGGTCGGCCGAGAGCGTCGTGATGGCGGCTGCGCCGCTGTTGCTGACGTTGCCGCTGGGCTGGCCAAAGACCGCGTGGTTGGCCAGGTTGAAGACCTCCCAGCGAAATTCGCTGGAGAAGCGGTTGTGGATGGGAATCTCGCGGATCAGCGCAAAGTCGAAGAGGTCGGTCGGCGGGCCGGTCAGTGTGTTGCGCCCACTGTTGCCGATGTTGTACTTTCCGGGATCGGTGAAAGGCGTGGCCGTGCTGCCCGTGGTCATGCAATTCGGGTTGAGGTTGTCATAGAACCAGCACTGCTGGCTCTTCAGGTAGTGGACAGGCGCGGCGACGTTCGGCACCGCGGTGGCAAAACCATAAGCATCCAGCAGGCTGCTTTCGCTGCCCCAGTTGGCCGTGAACGGATGGCCGCTGTAGTAGGTGTAGACGCCGGAGGTCTGCCAGTCGCCAAGAATCCAGCTCGCCAGCCCGTGCTGCAGCATCGCGCGGCCTCGACCGAAGGGAAACAGATAGACATACGTGGCCGAGATGCGGTTGCGGACGTCGAAGTCGGCGCTGCTGTACCAGGCCGCGTTGTCGCGTCCGTTCGGAGCGTCGCCGGAGTTCGATTCCAACTCTTCCGGCGCGTTATCCAGCGCGTGGGAGTAAGTGTAGGCTGCGCGCACACTCAGGCCGTTCTTCATCGCGCGAACAAGCGAAGCCTGCAGTCCGCTGTAGTTGCCACGACCGATCGAATCCATATACTCGACCTGGCCGAAGTCCGCGTAGGGAACGGTGCCGCCGGGCGCGCTGGCGCTGGTCACCACCTGATTGCCGGAGATCAGCACCTGGTTGTAGTTGCGCAGCACGTCCAGATTGCTCGAGTGTGTGCCAACGTAGTCAAGTTCAGCGAGCCAGTCGGCGCCAAGCTGACGCTGGATGCCGGCGCTCCACTGCTCGACGGTAGGCGGCGCAAGGTTGGGATTTTCCGAGCGGATGTGGAAGTTCTGAAGTTGGTTGAAGTTGATGGTGCTCGGATTCAGGAAGTTCGACGGAAACCCAACCGAGGGCTGGAGCACCGGATGACTGTTGCTGGCCAGCGTCTTGTTGATCAGGTTGGGCGGATTTTCGGCAAGCTGGTTTTCGCTGCCAATGCGCTCCAGTCCGGTGTAGTACATGCCAAAGCCCGCATGAAGAACCGTGTTGTTGTCCAGCGAAAAGGAGGCGCCGATGCGCGGGGCAAAGTCGGTGGTGTTGGGGTGGACAAGTGCGCGGTCATAAAGAGAGCCGGATTTGGCAAAGACCAGCGAACCGTTACCCGCTGGGTTGAAGTTGGCCATGCGGTTCTGGCCCTCGTAGGCGGGCGTGTTGAAGTCGTAGCGCAGGCCCAGGTTCAGGGTCAGGCGCGGCGTCGCTTTCCAGTCGTCCTCGACAAAGCCGGAGGCCATCCACATGCGCTGATCGACAAAGAAGACGTTGGTGAGCTGGGTGTACTCGGTCGCGCCGATCAGGCCGTCGGCGTAAGAAAGCCCGGTAAAGATGCCCGTGAAGGTGAGGTCGCCACGCGTGCCCGGCTCATCCTGAAAGAGGTTGCGCATGGGCGCGAAGAGGTTCGCGCCGACCTTCAGCGTCTGGTTGCCATGCGTCCAGGAAAGCGTATCAACATACTGGTAGAGCATGGGAACCTGCTGTTTGGGTAGGTAGTCCGGCGAGCCGAGAAAGGTCTTGTTGGTGAACGCGGTCAGTGGAACGCCGCCGCCGGTGGCAGGATTGTTGGGAATTCCAGGAACAAACTGGCCTGCATTTTGCGAGAGTCCGAAGGGTTGCTGCGCCGCAAAGGAGTAGTCGCGAACCCAGCCGAAGCGGAAGTCATTGACCATGGCAGGGCTTAGAACGCGCGTCCAGCCCAGCACCAGGCTTGCGCCCTTCAGAATCTGATTGCCCCAGGCAGAGGTTGCGCTGCCATCGGCCAGTCCGCCAAAGTAGCCGGGAATGTCGCGCGTGCGGTTGAAGTAGTTGAAGCGCGCGAAGACCGTATCGACCGGCGAAGCGGTCCAGTCGATGCGCGTGTCCAGGCTTCCGTTGAAGTCCGTCAGCGCGCCGGTGCGGGAGTAGTTGTTCAGCTCGGGATAATTGGCTCCGCCGTTTTTGAAGTTCGGCTCAGGAAACAGCGCCATCAGCGCACTGACGCTGGAGTCGATCTGGCCCGAGGGGATGCTGTTGTTCGCATACGGCTGGCAGCCGCCGCTTTTCAGGTTGTAAGGCGTGGAGCAGGTCGTCGGATCATAGATCGTCGGGTAGGGCGCGATCCCGTCGGCTGCGGCTGCGGCGGGGCTGAAGTTGCCGACGCGCTCGTTGTCGAGCGGCACCGTTGATACACGCGAAACGCCCTGTTTAATGCGGGTCTCCTCATAATTGCCAAAGTAGAAGAGGCGATTGCCCAGGATCGGCCCGCCGAGGCTGCCGCCAAACTGGTTCTGGTTGTCCTCGGCTTTGGTCTTCAGGCTCTGCTTGGAGAAGTAGTCGAAGGCGTCGAAGAACTGGTTGCGCACATACTCATACGCCGTACCGTGAATCTGATTGGTGCCGCTGCGCGTGTTCACGGAGACGACAGCGCCTGGCGCGCGACCATACTCCGCCGAGTATGGGTTGGTGATGACATTGAACTGCGCAATCACGTCCACCGAAGGGTGCGCGGCCTCGGTGCTCAGCTCCTGGACGTTCTCGGAAAAGGTATTGTTGTCGATGCCGTCGAGGATGAAGTTGTTTTGCAGCGAGTGAATGCCGTTCACGTTGAAGTCGCCGGTGCGTCCGGCAGCCGTCGATCCTGCCTGGTTGGTGTAGCGGTTGATCTGGACGCCGGGCACAACGCGCAGCAAATCATCCCAGTTGCGCAGGAACAGCGGCGTCTCCGTGATCGTGTCCTGGGTCACGATCGAGCTGATGGAGGCGTCGTCGCGCGCCAGCGCATTGTCCTGGGAGGTGACCTGCACGGTCTGGCTCTCCGAGCCGACGCGCAGATGCAGATCCGCGCGGGAGCGGGTGCCGACGTTGATCGTGACCGATTCGCTTTCGACGGCAAATCCGGACGCAGCAACGGTGAGCGTATAGGAGCCGATCGGAAGATTGGGCAGATTATATTGGCCGTCGGATTGCGTCTTGTCGCTGCGGGTGTAGCCGGTGGCTGGGTCAGAGACGGAGACCTGAGCGCCGGCCACGGCGGCCCCGGATCCGTCCGTGATCTGTCCGCTGAGGGTTCCGGTATTCACCTGTGCCTTTGCGCTTTGGCTGATGAAGACAAGCAGCAGCAGGATGGCTGCACTGGCAAGCGGAAACATCTTCCGCATGGCCGCTCCGTAGCGTGTCGTTGGCTGTGAAAGTGCATGCATAGAGGCGCTCCTTGGCGACAGACAAAGATTGAGATTGTGCCGCGTAGCTTGATGTTGGCGCGTTTCCAGCAGGCCGAAAACGGGTAAACCCTGGCTTTACCCCGGGGGAAGACGGGTAAAAGTGCCTACAAATACCTCAAGCGGAAGACGTTCAGGGCTGGATGAATTTCGCATGAAACCGGCTGGAGCGCCATCGGTTCATCGGCTGTTCATACAGCGCGACTATCTTGAAGCCAGCAGCCCGAGAGTGCGGAGATGAGCGCAACGAGACGGCAACACAGAGAATAGGAGCGCTGAAGAGATGCGCGCTGAAGCCGAAACGGCGGATCGAATGCCAATGCGCGTTTCCCCGACGCGCGTTTCTCCCATGCGCGTGGCCGCCTCCGCCGATGGGCTTGACCAGCCGAATCGTCAATGGCGCACCGATCAACGCTGGCTGCTGGCGCAGCGCATTGTCGCCAGCGGCGGATTTGTCCGCTCCAGATTGCTGAGCCAATTTTTGCTCCATGTCGTGCGAGCCGTCCTGTCAGAGACGCCGGAGAAGCTGAGCGAACATCCGATCGGCATGGCTGTCTTTGGGCGGCCTCGCAGCTATCGCACGGAAGACGACAACATCGTGCGCAACTACGCGCGACAACTGCGACGGCGGCTGACCGAGTACTTTGCCGAAGAAGGCCGCGACGAGCCGCTGTTGCTGGAGATTCCCACCGGCGGCTATGTGCCGCAATTTCGCCTGCGTGAAGAGGCGGTCATGCCGTCGTTGACTTTCGAGGCGATTCCAAAACAGCCAGGCGAAGCGGAGGCTGTTCCGAATGCCGAGGAAGAGACAGGCGCGCCGCAAAGAACCGGGCTGTTCACGCGTTCGAGCAGCTTTCGTCTGATCGCGATCGGCGCAGCGCTTGCCTTGTGGACACTGATGACAGCAGGGGTGGCTGTTTGGTTGGCGCAGCAGAAGGATCGCGCGCAAACATCGCGGCCTGTGGAGACCCATGCTCTTCCGACGCATGCGCTGTGGGCTTTGATCTTTGCGCCCGGAGCGTTTACCAATATTGTGCCCGCAGATGCCGGATTCAATCTGGTGGAGGATGCGACGCAGACAAATATTCCCCTGTCCGACTACATCCAGAGCATCGCCGTGCAAAGGCCGCTGCAGGGCATGAATGTGCAGACGGCCAATGACCTGCACTCCCAGGAATTTACTGACTTTACCAGTGCGCAGATTGTGGCCGAGTTCACGCATCTGCCAGAGTATCCGGCACAACGGGCAGCGTTGCGATTTCCGCGCGACCTTCGGCTGGACGATCTTCGCGACCAGAACGTCATCCTGATTGGCTCCCAGTTGAGCAATCCCTGGTCCGCGCTGGTGGATGGGCCGCTAAACTTCCGCATTGTGCCGATCCCGGGAATGAGCGGCGCAAGCATCGTGAATCGTGAGCCGCTGCCTGGGGAGAGTGCGCGTTATGTGAGCCACTGGCGCAAAGCCCAGCATGAAACCTGGGGGATCGTGGCGCTCACACGAAATCTGAGCGGTAAGGGGTGGATTCTGCTGCTGGAGGGTCTGGACGTTGCGGGAACGCAGTCGGCTGCGGATTTTGTGCTGGGATCGCCCCAGATGCAGTCGGTGATCGAAAAAGCAAAGTTGCCCGACGGCACGTTACGGCCATTCGAGATTCTGCTCCGCACGACAAGTCTGCAATCCCATGCGGCGGGCGTGCAGGTGGCAGCGATACGTGTGGACATGGCAGCGTCCGGCAGATAGGCCGGAGTGGCGCAAAGCATTCGCGCGATGAACAGCACAAGCCTAACAGCACAAGCCTGGAGGGTGAATCCAGGCTTGTGCTGCGCAGGGTGAAGTCGCGCTCTACTGGCAGGAGGTGAAGGCCAGATTACTCGCAGCGACCGTGTAAGGGCCGGTGCCGGTCAGAGCATAGGCGGTCGATTGCAGCTCAGTGGGCGAGCAGTCCGGAGTGCCACCGGAGGATTGCACAAAGGCCTCTCCATCGAGGACGTAGCTGGCAAGCGGCGTGCTCTGCGCAAGTGTGGCGCCGCTGGACGACCACGCACCGATGTAGACGCCACCGGAGGCCTGCTGGATGGAGTAGGTCGAGCAATCCGTGCCCGTGGGACAGGCCGTCGTTCCCGCGGAAGCAGCCGTCTCCAGCGAAAGCGTCGCCGCCTGTTGCATGGAGGTGGGCGGCAGCGGGATGGTGTAGAGGGTTGAGCTGACCGTCTCCAGTGTGCTGAGCTGGATGTCGGCGATGGTGCCGGCCATCGAGCTGTTCTGGCTGGTGATGAGGCCGGTGAGGGTGGCCGTGCTGGTGGGCGCGGCTGCCGTCGGCGCGTGCATCAGAATGGTGCCCGTGGTGCTGCCGGTGGCTACGCCGGTGACGATGGAAGGAGCATAGAAGGTACCGTCGGCGCGCGTAGCGACAGTGACCACATCATAGTTACCAGCCGGTAGCGGACAGAAGACGAACGAGCCGTCCGAGGCGGTCATGGTAGACATGACAACGCGATCCACACCGTTTGCATCCTTCTGTTCCAGCGAAACGGTAGCCGATCCAAGGACCGGGTTGCCGGTGGCCGCGTCGTAGACCTTGCCGTTGATCGAGCTGGAGGTGGTGGAGACTTCTCCGGCGTGCAGGACGGGCTTGAGGCGGAACTGTCCGTTGCCTTCTTCGACAATGGAGGCGCAGGTGTTGAAGTCGATGTCGAGGTCTGCCGTCTGGCCTGCGCTTACGGTTAACCCGCCAGAGGCAATCTGACCAGAGGGAATCTTGATGCCGGTCTGCGCTTCACTGGAGAGCTGCAGCGCGTGAACGCTGCCATCCGACGTGAGGACGACGCAGTTGGCGGCGCTGCCGCAGGCGTTGTTGCTGAGGCTGATGCTGTTGTCGGCAAGGATGAGTCGAATCTGCTGGTACATTCCGGCCTGAAGCTCGACGTTGTCACCGAGCGTGGCGAGGAAGCACTGGTTGTTGGCTTGGCCGAGCAGGTCGATCTGCTTGGGCGTGTTGGAGAGACCTGGGGTGAGATCGGCCCAGCCGCTGGCGGAACTGGAGGCAGTGGCGCTGGTGCTTGCCTGGACATCGGTGATCGTGACGTAGACATGGGAGAACTGTCCGTCGGGCGCCTGGCAGGTGGCCGGGTCACTCAGCGACGTGCTCACCATGCCCATGCTGGAGGCCGTGGTGGTGCTGCTGGAGCCGCCGCTGCCGCAGGCGGAGAGAAAGAGCGCCAGCGCAAAGAGCCCGCAGAGCAAGACTGCGGAGGGCAAAAGGAATGGATGGTTTATCTTTTTCGGGAACATCGTGTGCTTCTCCTCGGAGATTGTGATCTCTCTCGATGGGGGAGAACTCGGGCACAGTCAGCAGGATGAGCGTCGATCCCCGGAGGGTACGATATCCCTCTCTGAAAATGACTATAGCACAAATCCATTTCGCGATTTTGTTTCCCGTCATGTGCTAATTTGCGTGGATTCCGAGGGTTGGATGAGGTGTTTGGGATTTCCACAGAAAGCGCAAGATATAGAGCTTGCTATTTTAGGCAACCCAAGATAGTGTTGGTTTTGTTCATCTTCATGGTGCTCCGGAAAAGCCGGAGTGAAGAGGGAATCCGGTGAGCAGAAATCATCCTGCCCAGTCCGCTTACCCGCCACAAATTCAGTTCTGCGCCTCCACGAGGAGACGATGCAGCAGCGTAGCCTGTGTGTTGCGTTGGGCATCGTGTCGTTTTGGCGTAAAGCGCAAAAGGAGACCCATCTATGGCCACAACGACAGAAGCGATGCATTTGCAGACGAGCCTTTCCGAGCTTGATCCGGCTTTCCCGGCGCGAGAAGAAGTGGCCGTGATGCATGTGAAGAAACGCAACGGTTCCCTGGAGCCGGTGGACGTGAACAAAATCGTTCGCGCTGTGGAGCGCTGCTGCGTGGGTTTGTCGCACGTCGACGCAATGCGAGTTGCCTCGAAGACGATTGGCGGCCTCTATGACGGCGCAACAACGCGCGAGCTGGATGCGATTTCGATTGACACGGCAGCGGCGCTGATCGCCGAGGAGCCGCAGTATTCGCGGCTGGCGGCGCGGCTGCTGCTGGGCACGATTGTCAAAGAGGTCGGCGGGCAGAACCTTCATTCTTTCTCTCAGGCCATTGCCTATGGCCATCAGGAAGGCGTGGTCAGCGCGGCGACGGCGGAGTTTGTGGCCATGCATGCCCGCAAGCTGAATCATGCGGTGGATGAGAGCTTCTCCGACCGCTTCGAGTACTTTGGACTGCGCACTGTATATGATCGCTACCTGTTGCGCGATCCCATCTCCCGGCATGTCATCGAGACGCCGCAGTACTTCTTTCTGCGCGTAGCGTGCGGCCTGGCTGGTGCGCCGCAGGAGGCCATTGAGTTCTATCGCCTGATTGCTTCGCTCGACTACATGCCTTCGTCCCCGACGCTTTTCAACTCCGGAACCAAGCACGCGCAAATGTCCTCCTGCTATCTGCATGACTCGCCGCAGGATTCGCTGGAGAGCATCTACGATACGTACAAAAACGTGGCGCTGCTGTCGAAGTTCTCAGGCGGCATCGGGCTGGCGTTTCATCGCGTGCGCTCGGAGGGTTCGCTGATCCGCGCGACCAACGGGCTGTCCAACGGCATTGTTCCGTGGCTGCGAACGCTGGATGCGTCGGTGGCGGCGGTCAATCAGGGTGGCAAGCGCAAGGGCGCGTGCTGTGTTTATCTTGAGCCTTGGCACGCCGATGTTGAATCTTTTCTGGAGTTGAAGGACAACACCGGCGACGGCGCGCGACGCACCTACAACCTGAATCTTGCCAACTGGATCCCTGATCTTTTCATGGAGCGCGTGGAGACCGATGGCCTCTGGTCGCTCTTTGACCCCAAGGACGTTCCGACGCTGCCGGATCTTTTCGGCGAGGATTTTCGCAAAGCCTACGAAGCAGCCGAAGCAGAAAAGCTGTGGAAGCGGCAGGTGAAGGCTCGGGATCTTTATGCGCGCATGATGCGTACGCTGGCCGAAACGGGCAACGGATGGATGACCTTCAAGGACGCAACCAACCTGAAATGCAACCAGACTGGCGCGCCGGGCAATGTGGTGCATCTGTCCAACCTTTGCACCGAGATCACCGAAGTCACGTCGAAGGATCAGACGGCGGTCTGCAATCTGGGATCGATCAACCTGGGCCGTCATGTGACAACCGATGCTTCGGGTCATCCGGTATTTGATTTTGAGAAGCTTGGCCGGACCGTGCGAGCTGCCATCCCGATGCTGGATCGCGTCATCGACATCAACTATTACCCGGTGCAACAGGCAGCCATCTCGAATGCGCAATGGCGACCGGTGGGACTCGGTGTGATGGGGCTTCAGGATGTCTTCTTCCAGCTTCGGCTGCCGTTTGATTCCGCCGCGGCGCAGCAGGTTTCCACGCAGATTCAGGAAGAGATTTATTTCCACGCGCTAACGGCGTCGGTGGAGTTGGCCGAGGCTGCCGGACCCCATGAGCGATTCAGCGAAACACGGCTGGCCAAAGGACAATTCCAGTTTGATCTGTGGGGCGTGAAGCCCTCGGATGTGGAGCGATGGGATGCTTTGCGGGCGCGGATCCTGCACTCCGGTGTACGCAATTCCCTGGTGATCGCCGTCGCTCCCACGGCCACCATTGCCTCCATTGTGGGCTGCTATGAGTGCATCGAGCCGCAAATCTCCAACCTCTTCAAACGGGAGACGCTTTCCGGTGAGTTCCTGCAGGTGAACCGCTATCTGATCGAGGAGCTGAAGCAGCGCGGGCTGTGGAATGAGACGATCCGAACGCGGCTGAAGCTGGGCGAAGGATCGGTGCAGGGAATCGACGAACTGCCGGACGATCTGAAGCTGCTCTATCGCACGGTATGGGAGATCCCCATGCGCGGATTGATCGACATGGCAGCCGCGCGGGGAGCCTTCATCGATCAGGCACAGTCGCTCAATCTCTTCGTGGAGTCGCCGAATATCGGCAGGCTCTCTTCGATGTACATGTACGCATGGAAGCAGGGGCTGAAGACGACCTACTATCTGCGTTCGCGCCCAGCCACCAAGATCGCCAAGACCACGGTACAGACAGCGGCCGCGAGAAGCGCGGTCAGCGCGCAGGCTGCGGTGGCCTGTTCGCTGGAAAATCCGGAGTCCTGTGAAGCCTGTCAGTAACTGGGGTCGAGAGAAGTGTTTCAAACAATGATTGGAAGTTGAGGAGAGCATATGGCAACAGCAGTTCCCGCAGCACCCGCTCGGCGCAGTTCGGTCGCACCCCCGGAGTTCATTCTGGATCCGGGCCTTTGTCTTACGCTGCGTCCCATGCGTTTTCCCGTCTTTTACGAGATGTTTCGCGACGGCATCAAGAACACCTGGACCGTGGAAGAGATCGATTTTCAAAGCGATCTGACGGACCTGAAGCAGAAAATTACGCCGGCGGAAGTGCATGTAATTCAACGGCTGGTGGCGTTCTTCGCTACCGGCGACAGCATTGTGTCGAACAATCTGGTGCTGAACCTGTACAAGCACATCAACTCGCCCGAGGCTCGGCTCTATCTGTCTCGGCAGTTGTTTGAGGAAGCTGTGCATGTGCAGTTTTATCTGACGCTGCTGGATAATTACGTGCCCGATCCCGATGAACGCGCAGCGGCGTTTGCTGCCGTTGAAAACATCCCTTCCATCGCCAAGAAGGCAGACTTCTGCATGAAGTGGATGGACTCGATCCAGAAGCTGGAAGAGCTGCGAACGCGCGAGGACCGGCGACAGTTTCTGTTGAATCTGATCTGCTTTGCGTCGTGCATCGAGGGGCTGTTTTTCTTTGCTGCATTTGCCTATGTCTACTACTTCCGCTCGCGCGGACTCCTGCATGGGCTGGCTGCGGGAACGAACTGGGTCTTCCGCGATGAGAGCTGCCATCTCGAATTTGCCTTTGAGGTGGTGAATGTAGTGCGGGCGCAGGAGCCAGATCTATGGGACGCCGATCTGGAGCGGCAGATTGTGACCATGCTGCAAGAGGCAGTGGACGCTGAGGTGCAGTTTGCCGAAGACCTGCTGGCGGGCGGTGTGGCGGGGCTTTCGCTGCGAGAGATGCGCCAATATCTGGGATACGTGGCCGACGCGCGCCTGAACCGCTTAGGTATCGATCCGGTCTTCAAGACGAAAAATCCATTCGCCTTCATGGAACTGCAGGATGTGCAGGAGCTCACAAACTTCTTTGAGCGCCGAGTCTCCGCGTATCAGTCTGCAGTGGAGGGTGAGGTTGCTTTCGGGGAAGATTTCTGAGCAAATCAGGTTTGCAGGAAAACGAAAGGCGCAGGAGTGATCCTGCGCCTTTCCTGTCTCTGAAAGCGACTACAGAGCCTTGTTTGCGCCTTTGTTGTAGGGGGTTCCGCCGGAGCCGCCCATGGAAGCCGTGGAGCCAGCCAGGCTGATGGCAATGACGGAGTTGGAGTTGTCATCGTTGAAGAAGATGACCTGTGTGTCAACGCTGGTGCCTGCGGCGGCAATGCCGAAGATGGCTCCGGCGTTGCCGCTGTCAACGAGCTTGGTGGCGGCCACCAGTCCCGTGGGCGTAATCTCGATCATGTTGTTGTCGCCGGTATTGCCAACAATCAGATCGCCGTTGTACAGCTCCGCCATGCTGACGGGATAGTTGAGCGGCATACCGCTGTAGATGACCTTGGCGTGGCTGGCCATGGGACCGCTGAAGCTGAGCCCGGTGGAGGCAGTGCCGGAGACGGTGATACCGCCATCGGTGAGCGTGGAGGCGTTGGTCAACGCAACAATGCTGTTGGTGTCGCTGGAGACGACGTACAGCGTATCCGAGGGCTGGTCATACGTCAGTCCGGCAGGTGCCAGAATGCCGTAGGACGAGGTGAGGTTGACCGGAAAGCCCTTGGCGATCTTCTGGAACATGAAGCCGGAGCTGGTAAGGCGGATGGCGACCACCGATCCGTCACCGGCGTCAGTCACGTAGAAGGTGGGCACGGCCATGGTAAGCGTCGCCGCCGGAACAGCGTAGATCTGCCCCCACGGATGCATCCAGGTGTATGCGGTTGCAAGCGTGTTGACGACCGAGCCGGAGGTGCTCACGATGGGGTTGTCCATGGCGGTGTAAGCCGCTACCCAGGGAAAGCCCGCTTTGGTGTTGATGGCGATGGCGTCGCAGCCCTTCAGGCTGGGGTCCTGAGCAAAACGCATGGGCTTGGAGCCGGGCATCGGCGCAAGCTGGACCATCGTGGTGCCGTTGCCGGCATTGCCCATCGAGTCATTGAAGTTGCAGACCATCAGGTTGCCCATGGTCTCGGTACCCGCGGTAACGGGTTCAATGGCCAGGCCGTAGGGGTTGTTGTCGCCGTTCATCGGGTCGACCGTCGAGCCGATCGTCTGCACGGTGACGAGCTGGTTGAGCACAGCGCTGTTCATCGAGGAAGTTCCGGCGCCGGATGACATCGAAGACATGCCGCCGCCGCCGGAGCAGCCTGCAAGAACAAGCGCGGCGGCAAAGGAGCAGAGGATGGCTGATTTGGTTGCGAGAGCTGGTGCGTTACGCATAAGTGACCTCAATCATTTTTTTATGGTGTGCAGTGCGGGCGCTATGAGCCGCCAGACTGACGGTATCGCCTGTGGAAATATGTGTCCAGCCCACTGTTCAGAGGGCTAAAAGAAGAGGGAAGGGTATTTGATAAGGCAAATATTTCTTTTGACGCCCCGCAGAATGCGAACGGCTCCTGCCTTCCGTGCGAGGACGAGAAAGGGGGAATCAGCCGAGAACCGAGGGGCGGTGCGCGGTCCCGTCGAAGTGGTTGGTGGTTTTATATAACTCATACTGTCCGTCGGCGGCGGCGACACGAGTCTTGTCCAGAATGGATGCCACCTGTTGCTGGCTGAGCGGACGGAAGGTGCGGGCTGCCGTGAGCGCCTGCTGCAGGACGGCATCGCTGTCGATGCCTGTAATCTGCACGGAGATGGGAAGATTCAGGCAGTAGTGCAGGCACTCCATCGGCTCGACAGTGCCGCTGTCCAGAATAAAGTGGTCGCCAAAAGCCTTCATCCCAAGCGGCGCAATCCCTTCGCGCACCAACACGGGTAAAACTTCGTGACTGAAACTGCGGAAGTGCGCATCCATCACGTTGAGTGGCATTTGCACGGTGTCGAAGTGGAAGTTGTGTCTCCGTGCCATCTCCAGCATCCGCAGATGCACGTAAGGGTCTTTGTGGCCCGTGAAGCCGATGAAGCGAATCTTGCCCGCTTGCCGCGCTTCGGTCAGCGCTTCCATGGCGCCGTCAGCGGCAAAGGCGCGATCCGGGTCTTCCAGGCGAATGACCTCGTGCAGTTGCATCAGATCGATGTGATCGGTTTGAAGCCGGCGCAGACTCTCCTCCATCTGCTGTGCGGCGGCGGCCTTGGTGCGTCCGTCAATCTTGGTCATAAGGAAAACACGCTGCCGATAGCCGTCGCGGAGCGCTTTGCCCATGCGGACTTCGCTGACTCCGGCGTTGTAGTCCCAGCAGTTGTCCATGAAATTGATGCCGCCGTCGATAGCCTTGCGGGTGAGCGCAATCGATTCCGCTTCGGTCAAACTCGGCTTGCCGATGTGATAACCACCCAGCCCGATGGCCGAGACGCGCTCGCCGGTCTTGCCCAGCGTCCGATACAGCATCCCGTTCGATTCGCGTGTCTGTGGCATCTGCTCCGCCAGAGCAGGAAGTTGCGCGATCCATTGCGTCAGAGCGGCAGCGGAGAGCATCGAGTTGCGCACGAAGCTACGACGGTCGATGGGATGCATGGCGGGATTCCTCCTCGAAAGTATCAGCGAAACGAGCGCGGTCGCGAGAGCCGTGAGCGACTGAGCACGACTGGGATCAACATAAGCCAGCCGGCGCTTGTGTGCAAGCTTTGCCCCGGAGCGGTGGTCACCGGTGGAGTGGCGCGGATGCCATTGCGATACAATCAGAGTTTATGCCGCATATGCAGAACGCAAGCATTCACGCGGCGAAACGGAGCACGAGTGAGAGATTTTTCCGTGAAAAAAGGTAGAATGACAAACCGCAGTCTGGCGAGAACCGACAACATCGAAGATGAGGCTGGAGGCGCGGTTGCAGAGGAGCGCAAGCCGCGGCGGATTCGTTCGACGACTGTGGTGTGTGTGCGGCGCAATGGCAAAGTGGTGATGGCTGCCGACGGTCAGGTGACGTTGGGCGACCATGTGTTGAAGCACACGGCAAAGAAGATTCGCCGCCTGTATCAGGACAGGATTCTGGCGGGATTCGCCGGATCGACAGCGGACGCGTTCTCGCTCTTTGCGCGCTTTGAGGCAAAGCTGGAGCAATTCAGCGGCAACCTGGGGCGCTCCGCGGTGGAGCTGGCCAAGGACTGGCGCACAGACAAGATGTTGCGCAATCTGGAAGCGCTGCTGATTGTGGCCGATGTGGGGCAGACGTTTTTAATCTCTGGATCAGGCGATGTGATTGATCCGGACGAACCGATTGCCGCAATTGGCTCCGGGGGCAGTTATGCCACGGCGGCGGCGCGCGCTCTGCTGGAGAATACGGAGTTGTCCGCGCGCGAGATTGTCGAGAAATCGCTGCGTATAGCAGGCGAAATCTGCATCTACACCAACGACAGGATCACGATTGAGGAGTTGCAGGCTTAGGAGCACCGGTGTGCTCGGCTTGTTTGTGGAGACTATGGCGATTACTTTGCCCGGAGTGGCCGACGATCACGAAATTGTGCTGGAAGAGTTGACACCGCGTGAGATTGTGGCGGAGTTGGACAAGCATGTGGTGGGCCAGCGCGCGGCCAAACGCGCGGTAGCCGTGGCGCTGCGCAACCGCACGCGCAGGCAGAAGCTGCCGCCCGATCTCGCGGACGACATCATGCCCAAGAACATCATCATGATTGGCCCGACCGGCGTCGGCAAGACAGAGATTGCGCGCCGGCTGGCCAAGCTGACCAATTCTCCTTTTCTGAAGGTGGAGGCCAGCAAGTTCACGGAGGTCGGCTATGTAGGCCGCGACGTGGAGTCGATGGTGCGCGATCTGGTTGAGATCGCTATCGACATGGTGCGCGAAGAACGGCTGGAAGAGGTGGAAGACAAAGCAGAGCAAAGCGCCGAAGAGCGGCTGCTCGATCTGCTGTTGCCGCCCCCGCCCGAAGTGCAGCAGCCTGAGACTGAGGGGCAACTCACACTGCCCGGTGCGGAGAGTTATGCGCGAACCCGCGAGAAGCTGCGACAGCAGTTCCGCGAAGGCAAGCTGGATGACCGCATGGTGGAGCTGGAGACGCGCGAGCGCAACACGCCGCAGTTCGGCATCATCAGCAATCAGAATCTGGAAGAGATGGATATGAGCATCAAGGATATGTTGCCGAATATCTTTGGTGGGGCTACGCGCAAGCGCAAGATGAAGGTCAATGAGGCCTTTGATTATCTGATTCAGGAAGAAGAAAGTCGGCTGATTGATATGGATCAGGTGACGCGCGCAGCGGTGGAGCGCGTGGAGACAAGCGGGATTGTCTTTCTCGATGAGATTGACAAAATCGCCGGGCGCGAAGGCGGACACGGACCGGATATTTCGCGCGAGGGTGTGCAGCGCGATATTCTCCCGATCGTCGAAGGAACAACCGTCAATACGCGCTATGGCATGGTGCGAACCGACCACATCCTGTTCATTGCAGCGGGCGCATTTCATGTGTCGAAACCTTCGGATCTGATCCCTGAGCTGCAAGGGCGCTTTCCCATTCGCGTGGAGTTGCAGTCGCTGACGGTGGAGGATTTTCTGCGGATTCTGACAGAGCCGAAATCATCTCTGACGCGACAGTCGACGGCATTGCTGGAGACGGAAGGCATTCGGCTGGAGTTCACTCCAGAGGCGCTGCGTGAGATGGCGGAGTTTGCGTTTCGCGTGAACGAGACGACGGAGAATATTGGCGCGCGCAGGTTGCACACGATCATGGAGCGAGTCCTCGAAGAGATCAGTTTTCTTGCTCCTGATCTGGCCCGCGCGGCGGCCGATGCAGAGCAGCAGCAAAAGATCGCAGAGGTCGTGAAAGCGGAGACCACTACACCGCTTCCGTATCTCGAGCGCGAAACGGCTACGGGCATCGAAAAGGTCTTTCTCGTGACGGATGTCTACGTTCGCCAGATGGTGGCCGAGATCGTCAAGAGTCAGGATCTGAGCCGCTACATTCTGTAAGCGAAAGTCAAGATGAGACTCATGGATCGAAGAATTGTTCTCTTCGCGTTGCTTGGGCTGTTGTGCATCGCAAAGGTTTCGGCGCAGACCAACGCACTGCCGCAGGGATTGCCCCGGCCACAAAGCAATCCAGGCACGCAACAGGCGCAACAAGGCGTCCGGACGACAGTGGTGGTGCTGGGCAGCGCTTCTCCGATTCCACTCTCGGAGTCAGCGCGGGTCGTCGAAGTGGAGCCGTTGCATCCGGGGCAGTTCATGCTGGCCACGCCGCTCGATCCTCTGCGAAATGATGCGTCGGTTTTTCTGGAGCAGCGCGGGGCCGGTGGAGCACAGACCGACATCACGCTGCGCGGCGGCAGCTTTGAGCAGACACTGGTGCTGCTGAACGGGTTTCGCATCAACGACAGCCAGACCGCGCATCACAACCTCGATCTGCCGCTGCCGATGGAGGCGATGGATTCGATTCAGGTGTTGCATGGCGCCGGCTCAACGCTCCACGGAGTCGACGCGCTGAGCGGAGTTGTAGATTTTCTGACGGCCGCGCCGAGGAGCACATCGCTCATGGCGAGCGCCGGGTTTGGCAGCTTTGGCGAGAACGAGCAGGTGCTGATGGCCGAGTTGTTGCGGCATCGCTGGAGCATGCGCGTGACGGGGACGCATAATCTTTCGACAGGCTTCATGGTTGACCGCGACTATCGCAACGAAACGGCATCGGATGAGTTGTGGAAAGAGTCGCGGCTGGGGCTGACGGATATTCTGGTGGCGGGCAGCGATCGGTCGTTTGGCGCGAATCAGTTTTATGGGAACTATCCTTCGTGGGAGCGTACCAAGGGATGGTTTGGATCGATTCGTCAGGAACTGGGCGCGCATACCGAGGCCGATTATGGATATCGGCGGCACACCGATGAGTTTGTGCTGGTGCGGGATGATCCGACGCTCTATGAGAACAATCACATCGATGGATCGTGGCAGGCTTCGCTCCATCGGGCACAAAATTTTGGCGTAGGCACAGTGCTGCTGGCGGGGCTGGAAGCCGATGGCGACAGCATCCGCAGCAACAATCTGGGCGACCATGCGCGGAACCGCGCGGCAGGCTACGTCGATGTGGATCTAAATCCGGTGAAGCGTCGCTGGGGGCTTTCCGCAGGTGCGCGCGAAGAAGGATTTTCGGGTGGTTTCCCGATGGTCTTTGCCCCCAACGTGGCCAGCAGTTATCGCTTGAGCAATGCGTTCAAGCTGCGCGGCAGCATCGGCTACGGATTTCGTATTCCCACCTACACCGATCTCTATTATTCTGACCCGACGACGATTGGCAATCCCAACCTGAAAGCCGAGTCGGCGTGGAGCGGCGAAGGCGGGTTGGACTGGACACCCGGAACGCGATTCAGCTTTTCAGCGACGGGATTTGATTCACAGCAACACAACACCATTGACTACGTTCGCGCCTCTGCCGCAGACCGATGGCAGGCAACCAATCTGAATGGCCTCAGCTTCAAGGGTGCGGAGGCAAGCGCAACCATCGCCCTGACGCGCACACAGCAACTGCAACTGGACTGGACCAATCTGTATGGAGCGCAGAGCGCGCTGCATGGGTTGCAGTCGGAGTACATCTTCAACTATCCGGTGGAGAATGCGCACATGCTGTGGACGATGAACATTCACGACCGGCTGCGTGTGCGCAACAGTTTGCAGGTGGCGCAGCGCTACCAGCAGACGCCGTACCCGGTTTGGGATGTGGCGTTCGAGTATGACGCGGGCGGACGGCAGCAGTGGCGCCCGTATCTGCGGCTGGCAAACCTGAGCAACACAGGCTACCAGGAGATTGAAGGCGTAGCGATGCCCGGGCGGTCGATCACCGGCGGGGTGACTTACCTGCTGCATCCCCATTGAGAGTGCAGGCCAGACAGCAGCAACTCACCTAGTTCACGCGCGCTGGCAGGAAGCCCGGACGTGAGCCTGTGAGTTCGTCGCGCACCAGGCGAAGGCCGTAGATGCAACGATCAAACCACTCGGACAGACGCGCAAACATCGGCGCTTCGTCCGCATACTCTTCCACGTCGAACTGGCTGACGATGTAGTAGCTCTCCTTGCCAACCTTCACCAGCTCCTCAAAGCTCTGCTGTCCATGACGACGACGCCACGGGTCCATCGACTCCGGATACATGCCGGAGATAAAAAGCGCGTAGTCGCCGATATGCTTGCGCACCATGCGCTCAGCGTCAAACGACAAAGCCGTGCCATGCACAGGGTCAGCTGCCACCACCATCTCTTCCAGCGAGTAGACCGGATGGCCTGCTTCATCCCGAACCTTGTAGAGCTTTTCGGATTCGCTGAACTCGCAGAGCAGATGCGCCACGTAGCGAGTGATGTCGGCGTCGTGAATGCCAAGCTTGCCTGCGTAGCTGTTGCGGACCATCTGTTGAAAGAAAGGTTCGAGGGGGTGCATCTCAGCTTGCATCGGCGTCTCCATTCTTTCCGCACGCAGCGGAGGGCTTGCGCATGACTGCCGGAATGACGGAGTGCATTCGATGGGAGACGAATCAACCGCCATTCATCGTGCTTTCACACAGAGAATATCGGATGCTCGCAAACTTTCAAGAGGGTAAAACAAAATAGCTGGCAGTGTGATTGAGGAAGTGCTATTCGTTTGGAAGAGAATTCCCGCGCCGGTGCGGTATGCTCAGACGATGAACCGGACTCAGGCACAGGAGCAGCAGCCCAGGCGATTCCGCTATCTGGAGACGCTCACCATTGCTTTTGTGGTGATCCTGGTGGTCTCCAACCTGATCGGGCCAAAGATCTGCAAGTTTGGTCCGCTGCTGGTCAGCGGAGCGCAGCTGCTTTTTCCCATTACGTATATCTGGGGCGATGTCTTTACAGAGGTCTACGGATACGCTGCCTCGCGTCGAGCCATCTGGCTTGGGTTCTTCGGGATGGCGTTGCTCGCCATCATGGGCGAGATTGCAGTCCTGCTGCCGCCGTCTCCGAATTGGCACAATCAGCAGGCATTCGCAACCATTTTTGGGCTGGTGCCGCGATTCGCCATCGCCAGCCTCGCCGCCTACTGGGCCGGCGAATTTACCAACAGCTACACGCTGGCAAAGATGAAGCTCTGGACCGGTGGGCGACACCTGTGGGCGCGAACGGTAAGCTCCACGGTTACCGGACAACTGGTGGATACGACCGTGGTGATCCTGATTGCTTTCTGGGGTGTGGAGACACCGCGGAATCTGGCGATCATGATTGGTTCATCCTACGGATTCAAAGTTGTTTACGAAGTCGTTGCAACTCCGCTCACCTATCTTGTGGTGGGCTGGCTGAAGCGCGCCGAAGAGATGGATGCCTTTGACCAGGGAACGAATTTCAGCCCATTTGCGTTCAACGAATCAGCGTGACCGTCACCAGAACCAGCTTCTGTAAAGGGAAAAGCGGAATCTCTGAAGCGTGCCACGGGTCTGCCGCATCTCAAGTCTATCGCTTGTTCTCTTGCGGATCCGGGTGCATTCCCGGCCAGGCTGCGGATTCTGCCAAGCCGACGGCTTGGAACGGATTCGCTTCTGAATGTATCTCGAAATGGATTGATAAAGATGAGTGAGGTTGGCTTGAAGTACTTTCGTCCAATGATCGTGATGGCGGCAGCGGCAGCCATGTTACTTTCCGGTTGTAAGCAGCAGCCCGTCGCAGCCTCGTCCGCAGGTATGCAGGCCATGCCGGTGGCCACGGAACGGGTCGCCTTGAAGCCGGTGGCCACCAGCAGCGACTATGTAGCCACCATCAAGTCACGTCGTTCTGTGACCGTGATGCCGCAGGTCGATGGCAACCTGACCTTGATCGCCGTTCGCTCCGGAGAACGCGTGCGTTCCGGTCAGGTGCTGATGACCGTTGACCCCGCCAAGCAACTGGCTCTGGTCAACGCTCAACTGGCGACGGAAAAGCAGAAAAAGGCGCTCTTCGACTACAACACGATCGAGATCGAGCGCGAGCGCAAGCTCTTTGCCGACGGTGTGGTCAGCCGCGATGCGCTGGATCAGGCCGAGCAGCTCTACCAGAACACGCGCGCCGATTGGCAGTCAGCCATTGCCACGCGCAAATCACTCCAGGAGCAGCTTGCCTACTACACGATTCGCGCTCCGTTTGACGGAGTTATTGGCGATATTCCCGTCCACGTCGGCGACTACGTAACCTCGTCCACCGCGTTGACCACAGTCGATGAGAACAAGGACTTTGAGGCCTACATCTACATCCCGACCGAGCGCAGCGCGCAGATCCGCATGGGGCTTCCCGTGCAGTTGCTCGGCCAGGATGGTTCAGTCATCGAGACCACGGCGATTGATTTCCTTTCGCCGCAGGTGGACAGCAATCTGCAGGGAATTCTGGTGAAGGCTCCGGTACAGCCCGGCGATTCGCGTTTGCGCTCGGCACAGATGGTCAAAGCGCGCGTGATCTGGAACACCCAGCCGCTGCCGATGATCCCGATCCTCTCAGTCGTCCGTCAGGGCGGTCAGAGCTTTGTCTTTGTCGTGGCCAGCGAGAGCGGCCATCCGGTTGCGCATCAGGTCAGCGTCACCATTGATCAGACCGTAGGCAACGCTTACGCGGTCAGTTCCGGACTCAAGGCGGGAGATCGAATCATCACCTCCAAAACACAATTCCTTGCCGATCAAATGCCGGTGATCCCGCTCGGCGCGTAACTTGCAACAGCCCAACTTGGGCTGTACGTTCAGGAAGGACAGTCCCTGTGTTTGTCGATTTCTTTATTCGTCGTCCGGTTTTTGCCACGGTCGTTGCGCTTCTGATTATCCTTGCCGGCGCCATCAGTATTCCCACGCTTCCCATCTCTCTGTATCCGCAGTTGGCTCCGCCTCAGGTGGTGGTCACCAGCACCTACATTGGCGCGGACGCGGAGACAGTCGAGAAAGCGGTGACGATTCCGCTGGAAGAGTCCATCAACGGCGTCGAGGGAATGCACTACATCACGTCGGCCAGCACCAACTCCGGCGTGAGCACGATCACGGTGACATTCCAGACGGGCTACGATCTTTCCATTGCCGCCGTGGACGTGCAGAACCGCGTGGCCAGCGTCAGCGGGCGACTTCCGGCTGCTGTCAACTCTGCGGGCATCACCATCACCAAGGCAAACAGCAACTTCGTCTTTGGTGCGGGATTTTTTACGCGTGACAACCGCTACTCCAACGAGTTCATCTCCAACTACCTCGATGTCTATGTCGCCGATGCGCTCAAGCGCGTTCCCGGTGTGGGAGATGTGCAGATCTTCGGTGAGCGAAAATACGCCATGCGTGTGTGGCTCGATCCCAATGCGCTGGCAACGCATGGGCTGACCGCAAGTGATGTCGTCAATGCGCTGGCCGAGCAGAATGTCGAGGTGCCCGCGGGTCAACTCGGTCAGCCACCGTCAGACAATAATCAGTCGTATCAGGTGGCGGTGCGTGTCGAGGGACGTCTGACCGATCCTGCCCAGTTTGACAACATCATCGTCAAAAGCAGTCCCAGCGGACTGATCTATCTGCGCGACGTGGGCCATGCGCAGTTGGGCGCCGAGGATTACAGCTCCAATCTCAAGTATCAGGGGCAGGTCGCGGTCGGCATCGGCGTGCAGCAGTTGTCCAATGCCAACGCGCTTGAGGTTGACCGCGAGGCCAAAGCCGTCCTCAAGCAGCTCTCCGCGCACTTCCCTCCGGGCCTTGAGTATGCGGTCGCCTTCGACTCGACGACCATCGTCGGAGACTCGATTCATGAGGTACTGGTTACGCTGGCCGAGGCCATCGTCATCGTGATCGTGGTCATCTTCCTCTTCCTGCTGGACTGGCGCGCGACCATCATTCCGGCAGTAACCATCCCTGTTTCACTCATCGGCACATTCGCCTTCATCAAGGCGTTTGGCTTTTCCATCAACTCACTCACCCTTTTCGGCATCACGCTTGCCACAGGACTGGTGGTCGATGACGCCATTGTCGTCATCGAAAACGTGCAGCGACACATCTCTGCCGAGCACTCCGATCCACACGATGCAACCTCTGTGGCGATGAGCGAGGTCACCAGCGCTGTCATCGCAACCTCGCTCGTGCTCATCGCCGTCTTTGTGCCCGTCTCGTTTTTTCCCGGCACAACGGGCATTTTGTATCGCCAGTTTTCACTGACCATCGCCTTTTCCATCGCCATCTCCGCGCTCAACGCGCTGACGCTTTCGCCCGCGCTGGCTGCGCTCTTCCTGCGTGGTGAAGAAGCCAAGTATCAACAACTGGATTTTCTACGGATTGCTCCACTCTCGCGAGCCTGGGCGGCCATTGCACATGGCATCGATGGCTTCATCAACTGGATCTCGCGCGGTTATGCCGGGCTGATTCACATCGCGCTGCGGCTGCGTTATCTCCTCGTGCTGGTATTCTTTGCCGGGCTGGCCGCCACCGGGTGGATGTATGTGCATGTACCGACCGGCTTCATTCCGCAGGAAGATCAGGGAATGCTGATGGTGATCGTGCAGGCTCCCCCGGGTGCTTCCCTGAGCGACACCACGGCCATCTCGGATCGAGCGCAGCGCGTGCTGGCTACGGACCCGGATATCGCCGGAGCCTTTGCCGTGTCGGGCTTTTCGCTCACCGGCAGCTCGCCCAACGCGGGCATGATCTTTGCCGCGCTCAAGCCAGCCGATGAGCGGCTTGGCAAAGGCCACTCGGCTGCGGATATCGTCGCAGCACTCACGCCGAAACTTTTCATGGTTCCTGGCGGCACTGTGGCGTTGTTTCAGCCGCCAGCCGTGCAGGGCATCGGCTCTTTCGGCGGATTTCAGTTTGAGCTGCAAGACCTGGGACAAAACACCCTGGCCGATTTGGACCGCGTTTCGCATCAGATGATCGGAATGAGCCGCCAGGATCCCAAGCTGGGACTCACCGGATTGTTCACCAATTTTTCTGCAAGTGACCCGCAGCTTCTGATCCATGTCGATCGCGACAAGGCCAAGGCGCTTGGTGTTTCCTTCACCCAGATCGCGACCACACTCAACGTCTTCATGGGTTCTGAATACGTCAACGATTTCGATTACAACAACCGTGTTTATCGAGTCTATGCGCAGGCAGATCAGCCCTTCCGCATGACGGCCAGCGACCTGCACTCCTTCTACGTCCGTTCCGACACCACCAATCAGATGATTCCGCTCGACAATCTGGTCACCGTCGAGAACACATCAGGCCCGCAGGTCATCAGCCACTACAATCTCTTCCGCTCCGTTGAGATCGACGGGTCCGCCGCACCCGGCAAAAGCTCCAGCGAAGGCATTGCCTCCATGGAGGCGCTGGCCGGGCGCGCCATGATGCCGGGCATGACTTATTCGTGGACGGGTTTAACGCTGGAGGAGATTGAATCCAGCGGCAAAGCCATCCTCATCTTTGCCCTCGGCCTCATCGTCGTCTACCTCACACTGGCCGCTCAGTATGAGAGCTTTGCACTGCCGTTCATCATCCTTCTGGCGGTTCCCATGGCGGTCCTTGGTGCTCTCGGCGCAGTGGCAGCTCGCGGACTCTCCGACGATGTCTACTGCCAGATTGGCTTGGTCATGCTGATCGGCCTTGCCGCGAAAAACGCGATTCTCATCGTCGAGTTTGCCGAGCAGCTTCGCGAAAAAGGTAGAAGCATCGCCGAAGCTGCCATCGAGGCCGCTGAACTGCGACTGCGGCCTATCCTCATGACATCCTTCGCCTTCATCCTCGGCATCTTCCCGCTGGTCTTTGCCACAGGTGCCGGTGCGTTGGGAAGGCACTCCGTTGGCACAACGATTGTCGGCGGCATGTTGGTCTCAACCATCCTCAATCTGATCTTCATCCCCGTGCTCTACGTCACGCTGAGCAGCCTGTTGCAGCGCATGGGAAGATCCAGACATGCAGCCGCGCCCACGCACTGAAAGCACGTCTGAAGTATGAAAACGGGGTGCACAGCGCACCCCGTTTGTCATGCTCCCGCGCTGTTCTCGCCTTCTGTCGATGCCCCCGCTGTGCGGCTCCAGCCTCCATCGTTCGATTCCTGCGCACTATCGGGGATGAACACGATGCGCGACGATCTGCTCCTCGATGCGCGCATACTCTTCGCGAGAGACGATTCCACGCTCCAGCAGGGCAGACTTCCGGGAATACGGTCGAAATCGAAGAATTCGTCTTGCCCAGACCTCAGTCATGCCATGCACCTGCATCAGCGCAGAGAAGCTTGCCGAGTTGATATCGACGAGAAAAGTTTGCCCGGCGGAAAGCGGGCGTGAAGCCAGAAAGAGCAGCAGGAGAAGCCATAAAAAACTTTGGCGTACCGTTGATTTCACTAGGAACACCTTCTTTCAAGAATGAATACGCTAAAAATGATACGCAGAGTACAAAAAATATATTTGACATTCATATCCAGTTCTGCTTAACTTGGCAACAGATGAGTCTTGGCTACCATCCTGATCACCACCATACGCATGGACATTTCATGTCGGCGGCGCGTCCTGATTCTAGCCGAGGTAGATAGACAGTAAAAGATATCCTCCTCTGGACTGCCCGCCGAAGCCAATCGGCGGGCTTTATTTTTTTCACCTGCCAGGATCTCCGATCCTGCCCTTGACCTAAGGAAACATGCAAAAGGAAATGATGACGAACCCTGTGATTGACTTCAACAAGATGGATGGACTGGTGCCGGGCGTGGTGCAGGATGCTGCAACCGGCGAAGTGCTGATGCTTGGATTTCTGAACGAGACCAGCTACGCGATGAGCCTGTTTTCCGGCTACGTAACCTTCTGGAGCCGGACCCGGCAGAAGCTGTGGATGAAGGGCGAATCGAGCGGCAATCGCCTGCGTATCGTCTCGGTCGCCACGGACTGCGACAACGATGCCATTGTTTTTCGCGTCATGGTGGAGGGCGATGGACTGGTCTGCCACGAAGGCACCGTATCGTGTTTCACCAAGGCAATCTCCATGCCTGTTTCGCAAACTGCGGAGGTGGCCAATGCCCGCTAAACTCCGACTTGGAATTCCCAAAGGAAGCCTCCAGGATGCGACGATTGCGCTCTTCAAGCGAGCCGGGTGGAACATCTATGCCGACGGGCGCTCGTATTTTCCATCCGTCGATGATCCGGAGCTGGAGTGCATGTTGATTCGTGCGCAGGAGATGGCGCGCTATGTTGACCACGGCGCGCTGGACGCTGGTCTCACCGGCATTGACTGGGTGGTGGAGAGCGGACTGACGCTGACCAGCATCACCTCGCTCACCTATGCCAAGCAGAGCCGGCGCAAGGTGCGCTGGGTGCTGGCCGTGCCGGAGGGTTCTGGCATCACCCGCGCAGAAGATCTCGAAGGCAAGATCGTGGCCACAGAACTGGTCGAGGTCACGCGCCGCTACTTTGCGCAAAAGGGCGTCAACGTCAAAGTGGAGTTTAGCTGGGGCGCAACCGAGGTCAAGCCTCCCATGCTCGCCGACGCCATCGTTGAGGTCACAGAGACGGGCAGCAGTCTGCGCGCCAATCGCCTGGCGATCATTGACACCGTCATGGAGAGCGAGACGCACCTGATCGCCAGCCAGTCTGCCTGCAATGACCCGTGGAAGCGCAGCAAGCTGGAATCCATTGCGCTCATGTTGCGGGCTGCGATTGATGCCCAGTCGCAGGTGGGACTCATGCTGAATGTGCGGCGCGTGGAACTGGATCGTGTACTCTCCGTACTCCCGGCACTCAACTCGCCCACCATCTCCGAGCAAAGCAATCCCGAGTGGGTCGCGGTCAACACCATTCTGGAGGAATCCGCAGTGCGCGAAGTCGTGCCACGGCTGAAGGCAAGCGGGGCAACCGGCATCGTCGAGTATCCGCTCAACAAAGTGGTGCTGTGAGCAGCGCAAATTGGAGATCAGGCAGGATGCAACTCTACAACTTCCAAAGTGAATCGATGCACCCGCGCGAGCAGGCTGCAGTGGCCTTGCAGCGGCTGGTGCATCGCGGCAACCAGGCGCTCGAGGACATCCTGCCCCGTGTGCAGACGATTCTGAATGCGGTGCGTGACGAAGGCGATCCAGCCCTGCGACGTTACGCGTCACAGTGGGACAATTTACCCGCCACGGCAAGCCTGCGTATTCCCAGTGAAGTGATGCAACGCGCATGGGAGCAACTCGATACATCCATGCAGTCGGCTTTGCGCAACGCAGCACAACGCATTCGCCGTTTTGCGGAGCTTCAGATGCCGCGTGATTTTGAGCAGCAGGAAGCCAGCGGATTGCGCGTCGGGCAGCGAATCCGCACTCTGGACGCGGTCGGCTGCTATGTTCCAGGTGGCCGTCATCCTCTGCCTTCCACGATGTTGATGACCGTCCTTCCGGCACAAGTGGCCGGTGTGCCGCGAATCGTCGTCGTCTCGCCCAATCCAGCGCCTGAGACGCTGGCCACGGCACATTGGCTGGGGGTTACGGAGTTCTATCGTGTGGGCGGTGCGCAGGCTGTGGCAGCGCTGGCGTGGGGCACGCAAACTCTTGCGCCGGTTGCAAAGATTGTCGGCCCTGGCAACCGATATGTGACCGCAGCCAAGATGCTCGTCGCGCGGCAGTCGCGGTGCAGCATTGACATGGAGGCAGGACCAACCGAGATCGTAATCGCCAGCGAGCGTGGTGATCCGTCTGCGATTGCCGCGGATTTGATCGCGCAGGCAGAGCACGATCCGGATGCGCTGGCGGTCCTGGTCACCACGCAGCTGAAGCTTGCTGAAGCGGTGCGGGAAGAAGTGCAGCGCAGGATCGTCGACAACCCCATCGCCCAGCAGGCATTGGCCGCTCACGGATGCCTCATCGTCGCTGAAAGCGCCGAGCAGATGCGCACCATTGTCAATCAGCTCGCGCCCGAGCATCTCTCCGTGGATCGCGAAGAAGACGTGGAGTGGGTTCGCAACGCGGGCAGCGTCTTTGTCGGCCCATGGTCGCCGCAGCCCATGGGGGACTACATCTCCGGACCCAACCACACGCTGCCCACAGGCGGACGAGCCGCGCAGCGCGGAGGGCTGAGCGTCTTCGATTTTTTGAAGCTGATGACCGTGCAGTCGTATTCCCCGCAGGCTCTGCTGCATCTTGGGACAGATGCGGCGCGTCTGGCCGAAGCCGAGGGATTGCTTGGCCATCAGAGCGCCATTCGCGAGCGCATGGAGCGTGCAGCCGGGCTGAAGTCCACTGCCGCCAGCGAGCTTTTTCCCACACCACGCGCGCGCCTTCTCTCGATGCCGGAGTATCATCCGCCGCTGGGCCATCGCGAAGCGTTGCGGTTGGACTTCAACGAGAATACGCAAGCGTGTTCTCCGCGCGTCAGCCAGGCACTGGCCGCCTTGACCGCTGAACAGATGACGCGCTATCCCGAGCGTGGTCCGCTCGAAGAGTTGACGGCAAAGCATCTTTCCCTGGAGCCAGATCAGGTGCTGTTGACCAACGGCGTCGATGAAGCCATTCATCTGCTGTGTCAGGCTTATCTGGGCGCTGGTGATGAATTGCTGCTGCCCGTGCCCACCTACACCATGTATGAGATCTACGCCGCGGCAACCGATGCGCGCATTCAACGGGTTCAGGCGGATGACAGCTTCGAATTTCCAGCCAGGCAATTGCTCGCTGCCATCACGCCCGCCACCCGGCTTATCGCCCTCGCCAATCCCAACAGTCCAACGGGCGCTGCGGCTTCGCGAGCAGCCATGCTGGCCATCGCTGCGGCTGCGCCGCAAGCCATGGTTCTGGTGGACGAAGCCTACGTTCACTTTCACGGTCAGACCGTGATGGATGCAATCCGCAATACGCCCAATCTGGTGGTCGCTCGGACGTTCTCCAAGGCCTATGGGCTTGCCGGTTTGCGCCTCGGGCTGTTGGCTTCACGCAAAGAAAATCTGCAATGGATTCGGCGCGTACTGTCTCCATACAGCGTGAACGCGGCAGCACTGGCTGCATTGCGTGCAGCGCTTGAGGACGAGGACTACACGGCGCGCTACGTCAGCGAAGTTCTTGCGGCGCGCACGGAGTTTGAAGCAGCCCTGGATCGCATGGGCGTGCGTCGCTGGCCGTCGGAAGCCAATTTCGTTCTCACCCGGATCGGTGCAAAGCACCGCGAGTTCTGCGCGTCCATGAAGCAGGCCGGAGTGCTCGTGCGGGATCGCTCTGCCGACCCCGGCTGCGATGGCCTTGTGCGCATCACGGTGGGAACAAGAGAGCAGATGCGTCACGCAGCTAAGGCTTTGGAGGCCGTACTGCGCTCGCTACACATTCAGACAGAACGGATGGACGGAGTCACACAATGAAAACTCTGACAGGGATCGACGACAACGCCGAGCCAATCTCTGAAGCTGTACGCAGTGCAGAGATCATGCGGCATACAACAGAGACGACGATTGTGCTGCGCCTCACCCTCGAGGGTCGAGGCCAATATAAAGTGAGCACCGGGATTCGATTCTTTGACCACATGCTGGAGCTGTTTGCGCGTCACGGCGGATTCGATCTGGAGCTGAGTTGCAAGGGCGATCTCGATGTCGATCAGCATCACACCATCGAAGATGTGGGCATCGCACTGGGCGAGGCTTTTGATCGCGCACTGGGCGACAAGCGCGGCATCCTGCGCGCAGGCTACTTCGTCATGCCCATGGACGAAACTCTCGCCGTCGCCGCCGTCGATCTCTCCGGTCGCACTGCCTTCGCTGTCGATACAACGGTGCGCGCGCGACTTGTGGGCGATCTGCAAACCGAGTTGGTGACCGACTTCTTTGAGGGATTTGCACGCGGCGCTCGAGCCAATATCCATGTCAAGGTCATGTATGGTCGCAGCACGCATCACAAGATCGAGGCAACCTTCAAAGCCTTTGCGCGAGCGCTGCGCGGGGCCTGCTCTCGTGATCGGCAGATGGCGGATCTGCTGCCAAGTACGAAAGGCCTGCTCTAATGGTGACGGTGGTGGATTACAAAGCGGGCAATCTGACTTCCGTTGTCAAAGCGCTACGATTTCTGAAAGCCGAGGTGTCTGTGGCAACCCACGCGGATACGCTGGAGACGGCGACCTGCATCGTGTTGCCCGGGGTGGGTCACTTTGCCGCAACCGCGCGTCTGGATCAGTCTGGAATGACGCAGGCAATCCGAAAAGCCATCGCGCGTGGTGTCCCGTTTCTGGGCATCTGCGTAGGTATGCAGTGGCTTTTCGCGGGCAGTTCAGAGGCTCCCCATCAACCCGGCCTGGGATACTTTTCGCAACAAGTCACTCGCTTTCCCAGCAATCAGGAAAAAGTACCGCACGTGGGTTGGAACCAGCTTGAGTTTGCTGCCGACAGCCCGCTCCTGCAAGGCATCTCCAGCGGCGAACATGCCTATTTCACTCACGCCTGGCGCGCGCCTGTCACCCACCAGACCATCGCCACCACCCGCTACATCGAGCCATTTGCCGCTGCCTGCCAGCACCGGCGCGTCTGCGGCGTCCAGTTCCACCCGGAAAAATCCAGCACGACCGGACTAAAAATTCTTGGCAATTTTCTGGAGATGTCCACATGCTGACGCGACGGATCATTGCCTGCCTCGATGTTCGCGATGGGCGTGTCGTCAAAGGCGTTCAGTTTGTGGACATCATCGATGCCGGCGATCCTGCCGAGCTTGCGCAGCGTCACGCAGCTGGCGGAGCCGACGAGATCGTTCTCCTTGATATCACAGCGTCTCATGAAGGTCGCGCAACGCTGCTTGAAACGGTGCGGCGAACCGCAGAGCAGCTTTTCATCCCCTTTACCGTCGGCGGCGGCATTCGCACACTCAACGATGCATCCGCTGTCTTTGACGCCGGCGCCGACAAGGTGAGCCTGAACTCCGCCGCCTTGCAGACGCCGGAGTTGATCACGGCCATTGGAGCCGAATACGGCTCCCAGGCCGTGGTCGTTGCCATCGATGCGCGACGGGATGTGCAGGCAGAAGATGCGGTGCGTTCCGCGCGCGTCTTCACCCATGGCGGCCGTCGCGATGCAGGTCGTACCGTCGTCGAATGGGCATGTGAAGCGGAGCGGCGCGGCGCAGGTGAAATTCTTCTCACCTCCATGGATGCCGACGGCACGCGCGCAGGCTTTGATTGTGAGCTGACGGCAGAGGTCAGCCGCGCGGTCAACATTCCGGTCATCGCTTCCGGAGGAGCCGGTTCCATTGACCATTTTGCGGATGTATTCACCGCTGGCTGTGCTGATGCAGCGCTGGCGGCGAGCATCTTTCACTTCGGCGTATCCAGCGCGCGCTCGCTCAAAGAGCAGCTTGCGGCGCGGCAGATTCCTGTGAGGCTTCCATGCTGATACCTTCCATTGATCTGATGGGCGGGCGCATTGTGCAACTGGAGCAGGGCGAGCGATTGCGCATTGCAAGCGACGATATCGATTACTGGATTGCGCGTTTTTCCAGCTACTCTCGCGTGCAGTTGATCGATCTTGATGCGGCGATGGGCAAAGGTGAGAACACGGCACTGGTCGAGCGGATCGCGCGACAACTCCCCGTGCAGGTTGGTGGCGGCATTCGCTCCGTTCAGGCGGCGCAGCGCGCGTTGCTCGCCGGTGCGCGCCAGGTGATTCTCGGCTCCGCTTTGTTTGCAGAGCAGAATGGGTGCGGTTCGGTACGCACCACCTTTGCGCAAGAAATGGCAACCGAAATCGGTGCAGAGTTCCTTCTGGCTGGCATCGACTCACGCGCCGGGCGCATCGCCATCAAGGGCTGGACCACATCGATCGCGCTCACCGCAGAGCAGGCAATGGCCGCCCTCGAGCCTTTCGTCGATGGCTATCTTTACACGCACATCGATGGTGAGGGCCTGCTTGCCGGGTTTCCTTTGGATGTCGCGCGCAGGTTACGCGCTCATACGGTGCGCCGACTGATCGTTGCCGGCGGAATTCGCAGCCAGGAAGAGATTGATGCTCTGCACGCAATGCGCATCGATGCTGTGGCCGGCATGGCGATCTACACGGATCTGCTCAAAGCCTGAAAACAATGGGAGGCAGTGCAAAACACTGCCTCCCATTCCACTCGCTGAAGCTGATTTCAAAGCGTCTTCATGTCCAGCACAAAGCGATACTTCACATCCTGCCGCAGCATCCGCTCAAACGCTTCATTGATCTGCTGTACCGGGATCACTTCCACATCCGCGGTGATCTTGTGCTTGCCGCAGTAATCGAGCATCTCCTGCGTCTCCGGCATACCGCCAATCATGGAGCCCGCGATGGAAAGCCGCTTGGTGATGAGCGAGAAAACACTGACCGCAGGAGGTTTCTCCGGCAGTCCGACAAGTGCAAGTGTGCCGTCCTGTTTCAGCAGGGATAGATACGGCTCTAGGTCATGCGGGGCCGAAGCGGTGTCCAGAATGAAGTCAAAGCTTCGCGCATGGCGAGCCATCGCCGCGGCATCCGTGGACAGCAGTACTTCGTTTGCACCCAGTCGCAGCGCGTCGTCCTTCTTCTTGAGCGAAGTGGTCAACTGCACCACATGCGCGCCAAACGAGTGTGCAAACTTCAACCCCATGTGTCCCAGACCACCCAGTCCGACGATGCCGACCTTCATGCCCGGGCCTACCTTCCAATGGCGCAGCGGTGAGTAGGTCGTAATCCCCGCGCACAGCAGCGGAGCCACTCCCGCCAGATCCAGCCCGGCCGGAACCGTGTGTGCAAAGCGCTCATCGACCACATAGTTGCTGGAGTATCCGCCCATCGTGATGGAGCCGTCGACACGATCTTTTGCAGCATAGGTCAGCGTTGCACCCTGCTCGCAATAGTGTTCCTCACCGCCCTTGCAAGGAGCGCAGGCGCGGCAGGAATCGACGATCACCCCGACCGCGGCAATGTCGCCCACTTTGAACTTGGTTGCAGCCGTGCCCACAGCGGTCACGCGACCCACAATCTCATGGCCGGGCACCATCGGATAGATCGACTGGCCCCACTCATTCCGAGCCATGTGCAGATCGCTGTGACACACTCCGCAATAGAGAATGTCAATCAGAATTTCGCTGGGCAGCGGCTCGCGCCGTTCAAACGCAAAGGGTGAGAGTGGCGATTGCGCACTGGTGGCGGCATATCCTCGTGAAGCTGTCATGAAATACCTCGATATCAAATGGGTTTGTGAATGGAAGACTGGTCTGTTGCACCTGTCTGTTTCGATGCGTCAGCGCTCAGGAAGAATCATAAATCAGCTTCCCTGGCGAGTGCGACGCGCGGAATCTGCTGGTAGTCGGGCAAGAAATGTATCTCCTGAAAATTCGCTTCAGTCAGTAATGCTGCTATGGAATCCCGCTGGCCAAAGCCGATCTCCAGCGCCAGCATTCCCTCCCGGGTTAGAAATTCAGGAGCAGCCCGAATCAGACGACGATAGATGGCAAGACCATCCACGCCTGCAAAAAGCGCCAATTCAGGCTCGTAGTCTCGCACTTCAACCGCCAACGAATCTTTATCCGTGAGCGCCACATACGGCGGGTTGGAGACGATGCAGTCAAAACGCTCTCCGCTCACAGCGGAAAACAGATCACTGACGCGAAACTCAATTCGATTTGCCACGCCGTGACGCGAAGCATTTTCAGCAGCCACGGAAAGTGCGTCGGAGGAAAGATCAACCGCCACGCAGCGCGCCTGAGGACACTCCGCTGCCAGCGCCACAGCAATCGCCCCCGAACCGGTGCCCACATCCAACACTCGTGGATGCTCACGACGACGCAGAAAATCAAGCACGGGCTCCACCAGCAATTCAGTCTCCGGGCGCGGAATCAGCACAGCAGGATGGACGGAAAAAGTTCGCCCCCAAAACTCAACCTCGCCCAGAATGTATTGCACCGGCTCGCCGGCCAGTCGGCGACGAAGCAGTGGCTCCAACTGCTGCACACAATGGCTCGGAATGCAATCGTCCGCGTGAGCAAAGAGCCACGCTGCATCGCAATGCAGCGTGTGGCGCAGCAGCAGTTCCGCATCGCGATGGGCGCGTTCCGGATGCGGCCCAGCGGCCAGAAGGTTCTGCGCCTGTTGCAGCAGTGCGCCAATCGTATCCGCCTGCCCAGCATCAGGCGGCATGAATCGCATCTGCCTTCAGCTGCTCAGCCTGTCCATGAGCAATCAGTGCATCGACGATCGGTTGCAGACGACCTTCCATGATCAGATCCAGTTGATGCAGTGTGAGTCCGATGCGATGGTCGGTCAGTCGATTCTGCGGAAAGTTGTACGTGCGAATCTTCTCGCTGCGGTCGCCCGTGCCCACCTGCTGTTTCCGCTCCTTGGCCAGCGCCTGATGCTGACGCTCCATCTCCACTTCATACAGGCGAGAACGCAGGACACGCATCGCCTTCTCACGATTCTTGATCTGCGATTTTTCATCCTGGCAACTGACCACCGTGTTGGTCGGCAGGTGAGTAATGCGAATCGCAGAGTACGTGGTGTTGACGCTCTGGCCGCCGGGACCGGAGGAGCAGAACGTATCGATGCGCAGATCTTTCGCTTCAATCTTGATGTCGACCTCTTCGGCCTCTGGCAACACCGCAACCGTAATCGCCGAGGTATGCACTCGTCCCTGCGTCTCCGTTGCGGGCACGCGTTGCACGCGGTGCACTCCGCTCTCGTACTTCATCTGCGAATAGACGCGATCGCCCTCGATCAACGCGATGATCTCTTTCATCCCTCCAACTGTCGATTCCGAACTCGACAGAATCTCCACCTTCCAGCGGTGCTGCTCCGCAAATCGCACATACATCCGAAAGACCTCGGCAGCGAAGAGCGAGGCCTCGTCGCCGCCCGTGCCGGCACGAATCTCCACGATGACGTTTTTGTCGTCGTTGGGGTCTTTCGGCAGCAGCAGAATCTTCAAAGCCTCCTCAATCGCGGGCAGTTTTGGCTCCAGCAGGCTAATCTCATCGGCTGCCATCGCTCGCAGGTCCGCGTCCGTCTCGTTCAGCATCTGACGCGCCTCTGTCAGAGCCTGGCTTGTCTGCTTCCAGTTCCGATACGTCTCTACGGTTTCTTCCAGGTCGCGATGCTGCTTCGCGGTCTTCTGGTAGGCTTCGCGATCCTGCTGCGTCTCCGGCTGAGCGAGCATTTCGCCCAGTTCGTTGTAACGGGCTTCAATTTGTTCCAGACGATCAAACATGGAGGTTTCCTTGGAGGGGTTGTCCTGAGACGATCTCGCGTTCAGGTTGCACTTGGCAAACAGGTCAATTCGATTGCGATCAGCATGGGGGCGTGGCAGAGCAGTATGGCGGCGGGAGCCGCTAGAGGAGTGCCGTGATGGAGGCGCGTTGCTGCATCTGAAGATAGTTTAGCTCAGAAACGGGTGGGTCGTTGCCGACGCTCGGCGTAGATTTCCTCGCGGTTCCACTGCCATCCGTTCGAGTCTCCCGCGCCGGACAATGCGCAAAGCCGCGCGATCTTCGCTTCGGTCTCGTCCTTGCGGATGAGGTGAGCCAGGCGACTTTGAAGCAAGTCACGCAGGGCTGTACTGATCTGGCGGAAGCAGTGCATAAATACAGGATACGCGAGATCGAAAATAGCGGCGATCCCGCGCAGACCGCAAATGACGCCGCGTGGCCCGTTACGGCATGACGGGGAGTTGGACGCGTGAGTGGTGGTCGGGGTCGGAGACGATGGTGATGGTCGCGGGCTGGTAGGCCGAGGGTGGCGCGGTCATGATGTTGGGCACGAAGGTCTGGGGATTGCGGTCGTAGAGCGGGAACCAGGTGCTCTGGACCTCGACCAGGAGCGTGTGGCCTTTCAGGAAGACGTGATCGACGTCGTGCAGGCTCCAGCGGAACTCAGTGGTCTTGCCCGGCGTAATCGCTTCGGGATGGTCAAAGCCCTTGCGATAGCGTCCGCGGAAGATTTCCATGTTGGTCATAAGCTGATAGCCGCACATCGCCGGGTCGAGATCGTTGTCGGGGTACTGGTCGATGAGTTTGACAACGAAGTCGCCGTCCGAACCAGTTGTGCTCGCAAACAGATCCGCAAAGACTTCGCCGGTCATCGTCAGGTCATGATCCAGCGGCATGCGCCACACAGCCACATCGCTTCGTCCTGTCACAAATCGCTGATCCTCCACCATCCACGTGTACCACTCGGAGCCTTTGCCATAGGTGGGTTGAATGGGGCGGTGGCGATAGGGGACGGGATGGGCGGGGTCGGAGACGTAGGAGACGCCGCCCCGCGTGCAGCCATCACCTTCATGCAATGCATGATCGGCGCCGAGACAAAAATCCGTCATACGCGAAGCAGGTGGCGGAAAATTCGGGTAATACTTCCACGTATTCGATCCCGTCTGGAAGCTCGCCGTATCCTCCAGCGTAAATCCCGTCTGGTCTTTCAGATAGTGCGCAAAAAAACGCGCTTCGATCTGCTCGCGATACTGCTCCCCGATGGCAGCGCCATATTGCAGCGCGCCAATATGCCGCGTCGTCCCCGACCATGAGCCATGCCGCCACGGACCCAGCACCAGAAAGTTTTCATGATGCGTGTCATGCGGCTCCAGCCGCTTGTATTCCTCCTGCGGCCCCCACATATCTTCCTGGTCATAGTAGCCGCCTACCGTCAGCGTCGGAACCTCGACGGAGTTCAGGTGATACTCCACGCCGCGCGCTCGCCACACTTCGTCATACGCCGGATGATTGAGAAAATCCTGCCAGGTTGGCAGCTTCTGCCTGACGCCGGACTGAGCCACGTCCTGCGCAAAACTTCCACGCTCCAGGAAAAATTTGTAGCCGTCTATCGGCTGGCCGGAAACGTCCTTGCCGTAGTCGTCCAGAACGACGTTTTCCTTGCTGCTCTCCAGCATGATGCCGTAGTCGTAGCCATACGTCTGACGAAACGCGCCGTTGTGAAAAAAGTCGTCACCGCGCCACACATCGATCATCGGAGCCTGCGGCGAGATTGCCTTCACTGCGGGGTTCGGATCAATTCCCGCCATCGTCGTCAGGAACCCCGGATAGCTGATGCCCATCACGCCCACGCGACCGTTGTTGCCTCGCAGATTCTTCACCAGCCATGCCACCGTGTCATAGGCATCGGTGCTTTCATCGGTGGCCTTCGGGTTGCCATGGTCCGCCAGCGGACGCATCATTCGGAACGTTCCCTCCGAGCCGTACCGCCCGCGAATATCTTCCTCTACGCGAATGTAGCCGTCGCGGGCAAGCTGTGGCTGGCTTGCGACGAACGCAGCCGGAGTCAATCCGCTCACCCCATACGGCGTCCGCGTCAGCAGGATTGGCAGCGGCTCGTGCATGTCGGTTGGCATCAGGATCACGGCGTGCAAACGCACCCCGTCGCGCATCGGGATCATGGCTTCGCTGCGCTCGTAGTGGTGAAAGAGGTGGTGCTCAGCGTCACCGACGCGCATCAGCGTCACCGAGCCTCCATCGGGCGCAATGCGCGTCACCGACCAGCCTGCCGGCAGCTTTTCAAAGCGGAAGCGAACCTTATTCTCCGTCTGAAATTCATCGTCCCCCATCGCCTTCAGCGAGGTGGGCATCTGGCGCTCGCTTTCCATCCACAGCGTGCCCTGCTGCGGATAAAAACTCAGCGGCGTGTCAGGTTCGGCCGTCTGCGCATACGCACCTGCAACCGCGTCCGCACCCGCGCTCAGATCCTGCTTCTTCGTTGCCCATGCCGGTCGAGCGGCCAGCGCAACCAGCGCCAGGGAAATCCCAAAAGCCAGGCGAGCAACCAGCCGTCGGATATGCGTTGAAGTCAGGCTCATCGGCATTTGTCCTCACGAATCATCAATCCCAGTGCAATGCAGGCAGAGTATCACGAGCCGAAACCGGATACCCCAACCCCCTTTGCAGCCTGATCCGACTTGTCCTTTTTCAGAGATCCCATTGAATACAAATCGTCGCGCTTAGTGGTATGCTTGCGCTGGTGAACCCCATCCTTTCGATTTCCATTCCCCACTCAGGAGACTGATTATGAATCCGCATCTGAAGCTGCAATCGAAGTTCACGGTCTTTGCTGCTGCTTTGCTCGCGCTGCTCCTTCCCGTCGCCGGCTGCAAATCCGGCTCGAAGTCCACCACCGCATCCGGGGCGGCAGCCCCCGCGGGTGCTTCTGCTGCGCAGGGCAACACCGCCAATACTCCACCCGCAGCAGGTGCTCCCGGGTCTGCCGCGCCGTCTGCTCCCAATCAGCCACCACCGCCTGCCGTTGTCACTCTTCCGGCCGGCAGCCGACTTCGTGTTCGCCTCGACAGCGACCTCGGCTCCAAGATCAGCCAGTCCGGTGACAGCTTCAGCGCCACCGTGGCCGATGACGTGATGAGCAGCGATGGCCAGGTCATCATTCCGCGTGGATCACGCGCCGAGGGCACCGTCATCGAAGCCAAGCCTCTGGGTCGCTTCAAGGGACAGGCGGTGCTGGCTGTGCAGTTGGATCGTGTCCGCACGCAGTGGGGCAGCTACCCTGTTCGCACCAGCACCATTGACAAGGTCGAGAAGGGCAAAGGCAAGCGAAGCGCGCTCATGATCGGCGGTGGAGCCGGTCTGGGTGCCCTGATTGGCGGCCTGACCGGAGGAGGCAAAGGCGCTCTGATCGGTGGACTCGTAGGCGGCGGCGCAGGCACCGCCGGCAGCGCATTCACAGGAAACAGGCAGATTGTGCTTCCCGCAGAAACCCTGCTGACTTTCCATCTTGATCGCTCGGTTCAGATCACCGAGTAGTCCGGTCCAAATCTCTTACACACGAAAAATCTCCGGGCGGGATGCCAGTTTTTGAGCATCCCGCCTTCCATTTCCGCCCGTTCACGCCGCCCTGCCCGTACACTTGAGGAGTAGCGGCACTTTTTTGAGGAGTATCCTGTGATCCCGGCCTGTATCCGTTGTGGCGAATCCCTTCGCGAGAACGATCGATTCTGCGCCATCTGCGGAATGCCGCAACTCGTCTGTCCTTCGGGTGAGTGGACCGATGCATCCTCCGCCGATTCGTCCCTTGCTTCCGTCGCCGGTCCAGCCCTCGACCCGCGTGGACTGTCTGAGACGGGCATCTCCTGGCGCATCGCGCTCAATGCGGCCATTCTCCTCGGCATTCCCGCCGGCGTCCTTTGCTCCGGTCTTTCCACCATCGGCCAGTCGCTTTCCATCCTCTGGATGCTGGCCGCCGCGGCCTGGGCCGTCGTCCTCTATGGCCGCCGCGCTCGTCCCGGCTGGATCACCATGGGCATGGGCGCGCGCATCGGCTTTGTCACCGGACTGGTCGCCGCCTGGCTCACCCTTTTTGTCAACGGCGCCGCTCTCTGGCTTCAGCGTTTCCCGCTTCATCAGGGTGCGCAGATGGATGCCGAATGGTCGTCGCTCGTCGTCCGATTGATGGATCAGGTTACCCAGATGAACCATCAGATGGCCGCACAGCCCGGCTTCTCGAGTCAGGATGCCGCACAGATGGTCCATTTCTGGTCCACCCTCCTTCAGTCCCCTCAAGGCCGCGCCGGATTCACGCTCTTCGCATACCTCTTTGCTGCGTTTCTGCTGCTGTTGTTTGCCGTCCTCGGTGGTGTACTGGGCACGCGCCTGCTGCCCGCTGAGCGCCGACGCCCGCGCGTCTGATCTTCACACCGTTTCCATCCTCATCGCACCCGGCTACAATGACAGCAACGCATTTTTCGCCGTTCTTCCATCCCGTTGAGACGCACCGGAGTTCCTCATGACTGAAGCCGCCCATACCCCGAAACTACGTGAAAAAAGTCGCCTGATGTCGGCCTCAGAGATTGAGCGGACCCTCGTGCGACTCGCGCATGAGATCGTCGAAAAGACCAACGCTACTCAGGACCTCATGCTTGTCGGCATCAAGCGGCGCGGAGTCCCGCTGGCCACGCGGCTTGCCGCGCTCATCAGCACCATCGAGAAGCGCCCCATCGACACCGGCGTCCTCGACATCCAGTTCTATCGCGATGACCTCAGCACCCACGACGATCGCCCCATCGTGCGCTCTGTCGATCCGGCCATGGACGTCAACGGGCGCGATGTCATCCTCTGCGACGATGTCCTCTACACCGGACGCACCGTCCGCGCGGCCCTCGATGCGCTCTTCGATCACGGACGCCCTCGCCGCGTCCAGCTCGCCGTGCTCATTGACCGCGGCCATCGCGAACTGCCCATTGAGGCCACCTACATCGGACGAAGTGTGCCCACCAGCAGCCGCGAGATCATCGAGGTCAAGTTTCGCGAAGTCGATGACGATGAGCAGGTGCTCCTCGTGGAACGTGTAGAAGGGTAGGCTGAATCGGAGCTGGCTGACTTGCAATTCGCTGAATTTCATCCAGTTCCATCCCGTTCCTGTTTCAGATCATCCGCAGGCATCCTTCGTCCGCCTTTCATCCCCGGCTCAGTCCCACTTTTTGCCATCCCCACAGCGCAACTGTGCCCTGTCTGAGTAAACTAACTCGGGAACCCTATGACCGTTGATCGCCAATCCGTCCGCGCGTCGCGCACCGTGCCCAATTCACTTCCTGCCTCCATCCCATTTGCCGCAATGCCCCAGCATCCCGGCTCTCTGCTTTCGGTCGCCGACCTCACGCTCGATCAGATCACCCACATCCTCGCTCGCGCCAGCGCATTGGAGTCCGAAGACCCGCTCGCTCGCGCCCACCGACTCGCCAAGCGCAGGATCGCTTTGCTTTTCTACGAGTCCTCCACCCGCACCCGTACCAGTTTTGAACTCGCCGCCAAGTCCCTCGGCGCAGACACCACGCTTGTCTCCAGCCTCTCGTCCAGTATCGAAAAAGGGGAATCGCTCAAGGACACCGGCCTCACGCTGCGCGCTCTCGGCGCTCAGGCCATCATTCTGCGCCACCCCAGTTCCGGCGCGCCCTGGCTGCTCTCGCAGGTCACCGGGCTGCCCATCCTCAATGCCGGCGACGGTCTCCACGAACACCCCTCACAGGCGCTGCTTGACCTGCGCACCATCCTTGCCTGTCTTCGCCCGGGTGTTGCTTCCATCACCGCAGACACCCTGACCGGCGTCACCGTCACCATCACCGGAGACATCCTTCACAGCCGTGTGGCTCGCAGCAACATGCTCCTGCTGCCGCGTCTCGGCGCGCGCGTTCAGCTTTGTGGGCCGCCTGCTCTGCTGCCTGCCATCGCTGCTGAAATCGGTCCAGGCATCATCATCGAACGAGATTTTGACCGCGCTCTCGCCAGCTCTCAGATCGTCATGATGCTGCGCATTCAGGCCGAGCGTCTCGCCGGTCTTCAGCTTGATCTCGACGAATATCGCCGCGACTTCCAACTCAGCGCCCAGCGGCTGGCCGCTTACGCGCCCACTGCTCCGGTTCTGCATCCAGGGCCGGTCATACGCGGCCTGGAACTCACCGCCGAGGTTGCTGACGGCGCCCAATCCCGCATCCTCGACCAGGTGCGCAACGGCGTGGCGATTCGCATGGCGCTCGTCGAACGAGCGCTTGATTCCTCCGGAGTTACCCAATGAATCTTCCTGCCCCACTCACGCTCCTTCGCGGCGGACGACTCATCGATCCCGCCTCCGGCATCGACGAAAAAAAAGATCTGCTGCTGCGCGACGGCCATGTCGCTGAAGTCGCCGCTCCCGGACGCGTTCGCCTCTCACCCGAGGATGCCGCGCGCGCTCTCACGCTCGATGCCACCGGACTCGTCGTAGCTCCGGGTCTCATCGATATTCACGTTCACCTCCGCGAGCCGGGCCAGACCCACAAAGAAACCATCGCCACCGGCACCGCCGCCGCTGCCGCCGGTGGTTTCACCGCCGTCGCCGCCATGCCCAACACCACCCCCACCAACGACTCGCCAGAGATTACCCGCTGGATGCAGTCCCCGGAGCGCAACGCCAGCGTCCGCGTCTTTCCCATCGGCGCCGCAACACGTGCGCTCAAAGGCGAACAGCTCAACGACTTCGCCGCCCTCAAAGCCGCCGGAGCCGTCGCCGTCACCGATGACGGACACCCCATCCTGCGCGACAACATCATGCGCGAGGTGCTCATCGCCGCCACCCGTCACGGACTGCCCGTTATCCAGCACGCCGAAGACACGCGCCTCACCGAAGGAGCGAGCATGAACGCTGGTCCGGTCGCCTATCGCCTGGGACTGCGCGGCATGTCGCCCGAGGCCGAGTATGGGCTGGTCGAGCGCGACATTCGTCTGGTGGCCGAGCTGGAGCGCGAAAGCAAAGGCGCGCGACCACATCTGCATGTCGCCCACACCTCCACCGCGCAGGCTGTCGCAGCCGTGCATCAGGCGCGACGAAACGGTCTGCGCGTCACCTGCGAGGTGGCGCCGCATCATTTTCTGCTCACCGAGCAGCACGTCGGCTGCTACAACACACATGCCAAGATGAATCCGCCACTGCGCTCCGAGGCCGATCGCGATGCCATGATTCAGGGCATTCTCGATGGCATGGTCGATGCGATCGCCACCGACCATGCTCCCCACGCCGCGCACGAAAAAGAAGTCGAATTTGAGCGCGCCCCCAACGGCATCACCGGCCTCGAAACCGCGCTTGGCTTGTGCCTGCAATGGCTTCACGGCGAGTGGCGATTGCCCCTCAGCCGCGTTCTCAGCCTGCTCAGCACTCAGCCCGCCGCGCTGCTCGGGTTCAAAGGCCGCGGCACCCTCGCCGTCGGCAGCTTCGCCGACGTGGTCATCTTCGATCCTGACGCGAAGTGGATCTGGCGCGCCGCCGATTCCCGCTCCCGCTCCCGCAACTCACCCTTCGACGGCTGGACCATGCGAGGGCGTGTTCGTTACACCCTCAGCGAAGGCCGCCTCGTCTACTCCGCCTGAGCGCTGCGTTTCACCCCGCCTGATTCAGCAAGCAGAGCAGGAGCAGACAAGGCCAGGCATTCTTCGCCTGGCCTTGTTTGCTCCGTATATCCGCCGCTCCGTCCTCCCGGCGGCTTATTCTCCGTCCGTTGCGGTTGTGTTGTGCTGCGCGTCCTGATCTTCCCAGCGACGAATCTGTTTCGAGAGCTGATTCGGTTGAATCGCCATCTCGACCATGTCCATCTCGCCGTTGTCGAAATCCACCACCATCATCGCCAGCCGGTTGCCCTCCGGCTTCACATAGATCAGGCTTTGTTCATCGCCTTCGCGGCTCGTCTCGCGCACAATGCGTTGCCACCCTGTGCCCATTCTGGCCGTCGCCAGTGACTCCATCTCCGCCCCATCGATGCGCTTCGGCAGATGGTCCATCTCTGCCAGCCGCATCCGGCTCACGCCGCCGTGCGTATACGCGCCCGCCATCCCGCTCACCAGCCACTGCATCGGAATATGCTGCACATGCCCGCCCCAGCGCGCTTCCAGTGCCTGCTGCAGCGCGTGAAAGGCTCGTTCATCTTCGCTTGCCGCCAGCACCGCGCCCTGCGGAGTCGCGGCCAGCACCATCGCCACTACCATCACTCCACCCAGTCCCGCCGCCATCCATCCATAGGCTCGTCGTGTCATTGCGTCACCTTCTTCTGTGCTTTTTTCACCGCATCCTTGGGAATTCCAAACGATCCGCCCAACTCGCTCAGACTGTTCACATCAATCGGACCCAGAATCAACACCAGGTCAATCTCCCGCGCCTCGGCATCCAGCACATACAGCCCCTGCATCTGGCCATTCACCAGCTTCACAAAGACATCGGATCCCTCGATGACCCCGCGCGTTCGATCACGCACCATCGGCGACCACGACGCGCCCTCCATATACTTCCGGAATGCATCCAGATCCGCCTGCGTATACGCATGATCCTTGTCAAAGTCGTACTCCCGCACATAGATGCCCTGCAAACCCTGGATCAGCCTGGCCACATCCTTGTCCTTATCGCTGTCCTTGCCGCTCATGAACTTCGCCGCAAACTGCAACATGTTCTGGTTCAGCGTCACCTCGGTCACGTGCTTGGCCTTCGCCGCCAGTTGCTGCTCCACCGGCGAAGGAGCCGGCAACTGTCCCCACCCCATTCCCGCCGTCATTCCCCATGCCAACAGCACTCCGCCCAAAACTCTACGCTTCTTCATCCTGATCTCTCCTGATCGTTCGTTTGAACCTTCGCTGCGATCCCGTCGTTCATTCCCCGTTACGGAGCTGCGTCTGCACCTTATCCAGTGTCTGGCTGGTGATCCGTAACGCTTCCATCACCTGCGCCCGTGCCTCTTCCGCTCTCTGTTCCCTTCGCCGTTGCTCGGCCTGGAAATACGCTGCCGCGCCAGCTACCATCACGCCCAGCAACACACTGGCTGCAATGCGCTGCACAGCCCAGCGACGGCCTTCCAGCGGAAATCGCAGCAACCGCCCACCGATTCTTCTTCCAGACATGTCACGCCGCACATTCGTTCGCCGTGGCTCTTTGCCCAGTAAAGCTGTGGCGCGCGCAGCCCCCTCGCGTACAGCCCCCTCGCGTACAGTCCCCTCGCGTACAGTCTCCTCGCGCGCAGTCAAGGCTCGCGCCACAATCCGCTCCTGCAATCCCTCCGGCACATCGCGCCTCCGCAATCCCTCCTGCAGCATCGCTTCCAGCCTGGCCACATCTGCGTCCCGCGTCGGTTCCTCTTCGTCATTCCACATCGCCCATCTCCTTCCATGCTCCGGCTGTTTTCGCCAGCCCGCGTATCGCCTTCAAGCCGCGCTGCAACTGGCTTTTGACCGTCGCCAGCGGCGCGCCTACCGTTTCGGCAATCTCTTCCGGCGTCATCCCTTCCTGATATCGCAGCAGCAAAGCCTTGCGCTGCGTCTCCGGCAATTGCAGCAGCCAGCGCTCGATCTTTGCGCTCCACGGAACGCGCTCGCCAGACTCGTCTGCCGGCTTCTCCTGCCACTCCTCCAGTCCCAACCACCGGCCCTGGTCCCATCCCGGCTCTCGGTGGTCTCTTCGCCGCAGCGCATCCACCGCGCGATGCATCGCAACCTGCCGCAGCCATCGTCGGATATGGTCCTCGCCCTGCATCCGACCGCGGTTCCGATCCAGCTCCAGAAACACATCCTGGGTCAGCTCTTCGGCCAGCCCCGCATCGCCCGTCATGCGCATCGCCAGCGAATAGACCATCGAGGCAAAGCGCTGCAACCAAGTCTCCAGCCGCCATTCTTCCTTGCCTGTCGCCGCTTCTTTCGGCGACGACTCCAGCGGCACGTTCATGCTCCGTCTCCTGTCCCTCTGTCTTCTATACCGCGTCGCTTCCGCCTTTCGGATGCACCCATCGAAGATTTTCTTCCGCTCGCGTTTCGTTTGTCCGTGGCCGTCCTTCTCGCGCCTGGCCTTGCTGGCGTTCGCGTCGGCCACCGGCTTGCTCGCCGGACAGCGCAAGTATCTGTATTTTCTTTCTGTTTTCGCTTGACGACCCTATCTTCGCCTGTGCATACTCCGGGGTTGGGTTGGCGGCAGATCGTTTCTTGTCTCCCGCCGGAGCAGTCGTTCACAATGAATCTCATTCTGTTACGGATTCTCTTTCTTTCCCTGGTCGCGTCTCTCTGTTCCTTCCTGCATCCATTTGGGATCTCCGCTTTGCCTGCCGCCGCGCTGGGTGCCGCTGCCGCAGTTGCCGTCATCCTCATCGAGTTTCGTATTCGCGCTCTTGCTCTTCATCGACTTCTCGGTGCGGTCCTCGGCGGAGTCCTCGGGGTCGTCGCTGCCTTGCTCGTCACGCTCGTACTGCGCGCCGCCATCCCTGCCGGAGCCACCGCTGCCGCCATCCAGCTCTTCGTCCTGCTGCTCATGGGATATCTCGGCCTGCTCATCGGCGCTCACCAGGGCGATCGCCTTAATTCTGCCGCGCTGGGCCATCTCTTCACCGGAGAAAAAGCACCGCGCGCATCCGTCCGCATTCTCGATACTTCCGTCATCATCGACGGGCGCATCGCAGACGTCGCCGAGACAGGTTTTCTCGACGGCCTGTTCGTGGTTCCGGAGTTTGTTCTGCATGAGCTGCAACTGGTCGCCGACTCCACGGATGCCTCGCGCCGTCAGCGGGGCCGCCGCGGACTCGACGTACTCCAGCGTATGCAGTCTATTCCCGGCTTTCAGGTGCAGATTGTCGCCGACGATTTTCCTGCCATCCGCGAGGTCGATCTCAAGCTGCTGGAGCTGGCCCGCAAATGGGATGCGCGCGTCGTCACCAATGACTTCAACCTCAACAAAGTCGCCCAGATTCACCACGTCGAGGTGCTCAACGTCAACGATCTTGCCAACGCTCTTCGCCCCGTCTTTCTGCCGGGCGAAAAAATGCAGATCATGATCCTGAAAGAGGGCAAGGAGTACAACCAGGGTGTCGGCTATCTCGATGACGGCACCATGGTCGTCGTCGATCATGCTCGACGCGCCATCGGTCGTTCCGTCGAAATCACCGTCACCAGCGTCCTCCAGACCGCCAGCGGCAAGATGATCTTTGGCCGGCTCGACGATCCGTCCTCGCGTGCCGAAGCGACCCGTGCCGCCGTCGAACTCACTCACTGATTCACGCCCTGTCTTCCTTCAGGCACAATAGAACTATGAGTCACGAAGGCATTCAGTTCCTCAGCCGCGAAGAGCAGGAGAAGCGCGAGCGCGACGAAGCCCGCGCCCGCAGGCTCACCCGGGAAGCCCTCACCCCCGCCAAAGTTCGCATCCATCAAACCGAAGGCACCGGCATGGAGATCGACTGGACCGACGGCCATCAAAGCCAGTGGAGCTTTGCCTGGTTGCGCCACGCCTGTCCTTGCGCCACCTGTGTCGAAGAGCGCAAAAACGAGGGCCGCGAACCCGGCCAGCCCAAGCCGCGCGCCGCTCAGCTTCTGCCGCTCTATGAGCCGCCCGCCCGGCCAGCCAGTGCGCAGGCCACAGGCCGATACGCCATCCAGTTTCAGTGGCAGGATGGCCACACCGCAGGCATCTACTCCTGGGACTTCCTCCGCCGCCACTGCCAGTGTGCGGCCTGTCTCGCCGATCGCGCCTGAACGAATCCAACCTGAACGAATGCAAACCTGAAACCATGCGGAGCCGCTTCACGTCTCCACCTGCTTTGCCATTCGCTACTCGACTCGCCCCTACTCAATCCCTGGGCCATCCTCCTGCTGCACCCGCACCCCTTCACCGACATACGGCCAGTTCGGATCAAGCAGCAACTCCTGCTCCCGCAGCGCCGCCGGCACCTTGTCCACGGTCAGATTTTCAAAGAAGTGAACGCCCGTCTTGCCCGCCGTCGCCAGGTCCACATCGCCGTCCTTGTCCAGGTCCAGCGCCAGAATCTGCGTGCCCACTCCCGCCGTGCCGTTCACCGAGATCGAGTGGCGCGTAAACGTCCCGTGCTTCCGGTCAATCGTGTAGTAATAGACCACCAGCGGGTCATACGATCCCGGATCATGTCCGCTGTGTCCGCGATAGCGCTTGCCCGCAATCAGCTCCGGCTGACCATCGCCGTTGATATCGGCCAGCTTCAGCGCATGAATCTGCGAGTAGCTTTCGTCAATCACATGCCGCACCCAGTGCCGCGTGCTGCCCGTGCCGCGCTGCTCCAGCCAATAGAGGCCATAGCTGTGCCCCTGGCCGTAAATGATGTCCATCCTGCCGTCGTTGTTCACGTCGTAGCCCAGAATCGGAAATCCCGCATCGCCCAGATTCCAGTCCGGGTGCCACTCCCATTTGTCATGATCGGCGTCGATGTTCCGGAACCATCCGTACGGTGTCAGCAGGTCCGGCTTGCCGTCGCCATCGATATCGGCTACGCCAATCCCATGCCCATCCTGCGCGCGCTTGCCCACGTGATGCACCCGCGGTACCGGCCCGGAAAAATCCACCCACAGAATTCCCGAGTGGTTATAGTGCGCCAGCGCGATATCCGGCTTGCCATCGCCATTGATGTCGGCCATCACACCGCCTTCGGTGTCATAGCTGTCGGTGATCTTGTGCTCGGCCCACAGGCCGCCCGCCTTGCCCGGATTCTCAAACCACCACAGCCCGTTCAGCATCCAGCCCGTCGTCACCACATCCGGACGACCATCGTGATTCACGTCCACCGCCCACTCGCCGCTGTCAGAGACAAATTCGTTCAGAATCCCCACCTGGCGATACTGATGCCGCGTCCACTCGCCGCCGTTCGCTCCCGGATTCTCATACCAGTACGCGCCGCTCAACAGGTCCGGCCATCCATCCCCATTCACATCCATCGTTGAAATGCCCTCGGCATGGTCCATCCCCAGCCGATGCACCAGAAACGTCGTCTGCGGCTTCCCGTCTGGCCCATGGCCCGGATGGATCAACCGCGGCTGCTCCACCTTTTGTGCCCAGGCAAGGGCGCACACGCCCACCAGCCACACCCACATCCATCTCGTCGCTGCTTGTCCCAACTGCCTGCCGCCCATCACTCCATCCTTTCGCGCACGCTCTCCGCACACGCAAACTGCCGGTCTCCAGTATCCCCCTCACACCTCATCCCGGCAAGGCGGCTCTCGTCCCACTTTGATTCCGCACCGGCCAATCTTTCCCAACCACAATGAAAACTCGCAGATACCTCGCGCTCTTCATGTTTTTCTTTTGACCAATGCCGATCCATGGACGTATCTTGGATTGTGGAAAACTCTTCCAGGAAGGTCTGGACGCTTCTTCGATGAGTATGGGTTCTTTCGGCGACGATCTGCGGATGGAGCGGCTAAGCCGCGGGATCGCGCTTGAGCAAATTACCGAGATCACCAAGGTCAGTCCACGCCATCTGCTTGCGCTGGAGTCCAACCAGTTCCGCGCGCTTCCCGGCGGCATCCTCAACAAAGGAATCATCCGCGCCTACGTCAAGGTCGTTGGCCTCGACGAAGGCGACTGGATGACTCGCTTCCAGCGAGCCTACGTCGCCAGCGGGCAGATGCTCGATGACGACCAGAACTGGACCGAGTTTGCTGCCAATGTGGGCCGCGCGCGCGTACGCAACCACGAGATGCGCCTGCTCCGCCTCAAGTGGATCGGCGCCGTCGCTCTGGTCATGGTGGTTGCCTGCGCAGGCTTCCTGGCCATTCGCTACTTTGGCTATCGCTCCGGATGGTGGCCTTCGATCCTGCCTTTGCACGCGTCCATCCTCTCGCTGCGAACCTGGCTCGGATCCCTCTCCACAGAGATGGCCGGCTTTCTCGCCAATCATCCCGCGCAAGGTTAGCGGTCGTCGCGCTGGATTCCGTTCACCCGGTCCTGCCTCCCTCTGAGCGGAGTCTAACGACCGTTGACCGGCTCCGTTTTGCCCTCTTTCCGCTCAACCGATACCATAAGGACAGTACTCTGCTTCCGTCCGGGCATCCTATTCTGCCCTGTCCGGTTCGCAGCAAACACAGAGTCATGGCCTTGGCCCAGCGTCTGGCCCTGGCTCCTGAAGGAGTTATCGATTTGAGTGACCGTACCCTGTTTACTTCCGAATCCGTCACCGAAGGTCATCCCGACAAAATCGCGGATCAGATCTCGGATGCGATTCTGGACGCCTGCCTCACGGAGGATCCCTACAGCCGCGTCGCTGCGGAGACGCTGACGGCCACCGGCCTCGTCGTCATCGCCGGTGAGATCACCACCAAGGCCTACGTCGATTTCCAGACGCTCGTCCGCGGCGTCGTCGCCTCCATCGGCTATGACAACGCGCTCTACGGCTTCGACTCGAACACCTGCGCCGTTATCTCCACCATCAATCGCCAGAGCAGCGACATCAAGCAGGGCGTGGATACGGGCGGTGCCGGCGACCAGGGCATGATGTTCGGCTACGCCACTAACGAGACTCCGGAGCTGATGCCGGCGGCGATCTCGCTTGCCCACAAGCTCACCCGCCGCCTAACCGAGGTCCGCAAGAGCGGCAAGCTCAGCTACCTGCGCCCCGACGGCAAAAGCCAGGTCACCATCGAGTACGACGAAGCCGGCAAGCCCGTCCGCATCGATGCCGTCGTCATCTCCACCCAGCACGCCGAAAGCGTCTCCAACGACGAGCTGCGCGCCGACATCCTGAAGCACGTCATTCAGGCCGTGCTCCCTGCCGAGTGGCTCGACGAAAACACCAAGTACCACATCAACCCCACCGGACGCTTCGTCATCGGCGGGCCGATGGGCGACAGCGGCCTCACCGGGCGCAAGATCATCGTGGACACCTACGGCGGCGCGGGCCGTCACGGCGGCGGAGCCTTCAGCGGCAAGGATCCGACAAAGGTCGATCGTTCGGCTGCCTACATGGCGCGCTACATCGCCAAGAACATCGTCGCCGCCGGGCTGGCCAGCCGCTGCGAGGTCCAGCTTGCCTACGCCATCGGCGTCGCCGAGCCAGTCAGCGTTCGCGTGGAGACCTTCGGCACCAGCAAGCTCAGCTCCTCCGAGCTGACCGCTCTGGTGCGCAAGAACTTTGCGCTCACCCCCAAGGCCATCATCGAGGGCCTCAATCTGCGCCGTCCCATCTATCAGAAGACCGCTGCCTACGGCCACTTCGGGCGTAACGAAGCCGACTTCACCTGGGAGGCCACTGACAAGGCAGCCGCTCTCGCGGAACAGGCCGGTGCGCTTGCGGTCGCGAAATAACCGGCCTTCGCCGATAGCCCCGTTCCACCCGAAAGACCGAGCGCATACCGCGCCCGGTCTTTCGGCTTTTCACCAAAACTTTGCGCCATCCGCTCCAATCTGCACACAAAATCCCTATCTCGCGCGTCTGATGCTTAGAATCAAAGGGGGGCATCTTTCCAGAATGATCATTTCCAGGACAAACAAAGGTTGGATTGCGGCAGTCACACTGATCGGCTTATGTGCACTTCAAACAAATGTCTTGGCGCAGCAGCAGAATCGATCCTCCACTCCGGCGTCCACCGCCGCGCTCGCTCCGTCCTGGACCTACGAGGGGCCAACCGGTGCGCTGCATTGGGATCGCCTCAATCCCGCCTGGCGCGTCTGCGAAAACGGCAAGCAGCAATCGCCCATCGACATTCACAAGGTGCGCCTCGACAAGACCCTCCCGCCCATTCAGTTTCACTACCTCACCGGCACCATGAAGCTGGTCAATGATGGCCACACTGTCCGCGTCACCCCGCCCGATGGCAGCTACATCACCCTCGACGGCGTCCGTTACAACCTTGTCGAATTTCACTTCCACCATCCCGGCGAAGAGGTCATCAACGGCGACCTCAGCGATATGAGCGTGCAATTCGTGCATCGCAGCGCAGACGGCAAAATCGTCATCCTTGCCGTCGAACTGAACGAGGGCAACTCCAACGCCATTCTCGCCGGACTTTGGGAAAAGCTCCCCAAAACCGTGGGCGCTACCGGCACTTCCACGCTCATGCTCAACCCCGTCGGGCTGTTTCCCGCCGACCGCGGCTATTGGACCTACACGGGATCTCTGACCGAGCCGCCCTGCACCGAAGGCGTCCAGTGGTATGTTCTGCAGAATCCGGTCACCCTCTCACGCGAGCAGCTTCAGGCCTTCGCCGCGCTCTTCAAGCGCAACACCCGTACTTTGCAACTCACACACGGGCGACACGTCAAGGCCAGCGAATAAGTCAACTTGGCTTTCACGCCAGCCATCTGCATCGCCTGAAGCCGATCGTCCCCCAAAATTGCCTTCAGGGATGCGGCCCAAATCCGCGTCCCGTCTGGCGATTTCCGTTTTGCACAGGCAAAGGCGTGCAGTTGCCGCTTTTGGTTCCGCTCAACCACAACAAAATACTATCTATTGCGGTTTTCTCTTGACCGGTACAAGATACAGCGGTATTTTTGCATCTGCGGTGAGATATCAACGATAGGCTGAACGAGTCGCTTTTGCCTCGTCCTGTCCATTTCGGCCATCCCCCATCGAGGAGCATCCCATGTACGAGAGCTATTCCACATCCTCCATCACGTCGAGCAGCGCGGCCACGTCCGCCAGTGGTTCTGCCCGCGGCGGCCTCACCTTCACCCGGCGATTTTCCCGCGCCGGCGTCGTCCCCTACGACGAAGTGCAGTGGGAAAAGCGGACCGCTCTCATCGCCGACGCCAGGGGCAACACCATCTTCGAGCAGAAGGATGTCGAGGTTCCCGTCGACTGGTCCATGACCGCGACCAACATTGTTGCCTCCAAGTATCTCCACGGCCAGATGGACACGCCCGAGCGCGAGACCGGTGTCCGGCAGCTTGTCGCTCGCGTTGCAGAGACCATCCAGGACTGGGGTCTGCGTGGCGGCTACTTTGCCAGCGCGCAGGATGCCTCCATCTTCCACGACGAGCTGGTCGCCATGCTTGTCAGCCAGCGCGTCGCCTTCAATTCGCCCGTCTGGTTCAACGTCGGCTGTGACCGCCTCGAACCCAACTCCGACGCGCAGAACTGGCACTGGGATCCCCAGTCTCAGAGTGTCCGTTTCTCCACCACCGGCTACCGCACGCCGCAGTGCTCGGCCTGCTTCATCAACTCCGTCGATGACTCACTCGACTCCATCCTCACTCTGGCCAAGACCGAGGGTATGCTCTTCAAGTGGGGTTCCGGCACCGGCACCAATCTCTCCAGCATTCGCGGCTCCTCCGAACTGCTCTCCGGTGGCGGCACTGCCTCCGGCCCGCTCAGCTTCATGCGCGGCTTCGACGCCTTTGCTGGCGTCATCAAATCCGGCGGAAAAACCCGTCGTGCCGCCAAGATGGTCATCCTCAACGTCGATCACCCGGACATTCTCGATTTCATCGACTGCAAAAGCAAGGAAGAGGCCAAAGCCTTTGCCCTCATCCGCGCTGGTTACGACGGCTCCGGTCCCGACTCCGAGGCGTACTCCTCCATCTTTTTCCAGAACGCCAACAACTCCGTCCGCGTCAGCGACGAGTTCATGATCGCCTGCGAGCAGGACGGCGAATTCACCACTCGCGCCGTCAAGGATCGCGCACCCGTTCAAACCTACAAAGCTCGCGACATCATGCGACGCATCGCCGAGGCCACCTGGCAGTGTGGCGACCCGGGTATGCAGTTCGACACCACCATCAACCGCTGGCACACCAGCAAGAACTCCGGTCGCATCAACGCCTCCAACCCCTGCTCGGAGTACATGTTCCTCGACAACTCCGCATGCAACCTCGCCAGCTTCAATCTCATGAAGTTCCTCACCCCCTCCGGAACCTTTGACATTCCGGCCTATCGCCACGCCATCTCCGTCGTCCTCACCGCCATGGAGATTCTCGTCGACAACTCCGGCTACCCCACCGAGGCCATCGCCAAAAACTCCCACGACTACCGTCCGCTCGGCCTTGGTTACGCCAATCTCGGCGCGCTGCTCATGGCCTGCGGCCTTCCCTACGACTCCGACGCCGGACGCGACTACGCCGCCTGTCTCACCGCCATCCTCTGCGGCCAGGCCTATCTCCAGTCCTCCATCATCGCCGCCACCTGTCCGCCGCTTGGCTCCGCCACCCCGCTCACCGCTCAGGTCGATCGCCAGGGTGGCGCCTGCCCCGGCTTTTACGTCAACCGCGAGCCGTTCCTCGATGTCATCCGCATGCATCGCGCCGAGGTCAACAAGATCGGCAAATCCCGCATCAGTTCTGAGCCTTTCATCACCCCGCAGCTCGATGCACTGCTTCAGTCCAGCCGCGAATGCTGGGACATGGCCCTCATCTATGGCGAGCGATACGGCTACCGCAACTCCCAGACCACCGTCCTCGCACCCACCGGCACCATCGGCTTCATGATGGACTGCGACACCACCGGCATCGAGCCGGACCTCGCCCTCGTCAAGTACAAGAAGCTCGTCGGCGGCGGCATGATCAAGATCGTCAACCAGACCGTCCCCTCGGCGCTCTTCAAGCTCGGCTACTCCGACGACGAAGTCAACGCCATCGTCAGCTACATCGACGCCACCGGCACCATCGAGGGCGCGCCCGGCATCAAGCCCGAGCACTTGGCCGTCTTTGACTGCTCCTTCAAGCCATCCAAAGGCACCCGCTCCATTCACTACATGGGCCACATTCAGATGATGGCCGCCACCCAGCCATTCCTCTCCGGAGCCATCTCCAAAACCGTCAACCTGCCCAACCACGCCACCGCCGAAGAGATCGCCGAAGCCTACACCGAAAGCTGGCGCCAGGGCCTCAAAGCCGTCGCCATCTACCGCGACGGCTCCAAAGGCGTCCAGCCCCTTAACGTCTCGGCGGAGACCAAAACCGTCGACTCCACCCTGCTTCAGGCCAGTGAGCGCGTCCTGGCGGCTCTCGCCACCGGCGCCGCTCCATCCGCTGCCGATCTCGCCGCGCTCGCAGAAAAATCCAGCGAACGGATCGACATTACAGCCAAACAGATCGTTGCCGCCGCTCAAAGCCTGGAGGCGACTCTGGCCGAGCTTCGCCAGCAGGTCGCCGCGCCTCCTCCTGTCTCCACCCCGGTCGTCCCCGCAAGTCATGCGCCCAGTCGCGCAACAAGTTACGCTGCCAGCCCCACGTCCAACCCCACTCCTATAACGGGCCAGGACCAGAACGCCCCACCCCGCGCCGTCCGCCATCGACTGCCCGAGGAGCGCGCCTCCATCACCCACAAATTCTCCATCGGCGGCCACGAGGGCTACATCACCGTCGGCCTCTATCCCAGCGGCCAGCCCGGCGAAATCTTCATCCGCATGGCCAAGGAAGGCTCCACCGTCTCCGGACTCATGGACGCCTTCGCCACCGCCATCTCCCTCGCGCTCCAGCACGGCGTCCCGCTCAAAATCCTCTGCGAAAAATTCGCACACACCCGCTTCGAACCCTCCGGCTGGACCGGCAACGAACAGATCGGCTACGCCAAAAGCCTCATGGATTACATCTTCCGCTGGCTCCAGCTTCGATTCCTCTCCGGCACCCAGCTCTCGCTCTTCGCCAGCGCCAGTGCTGGTATTGGCACAGCCCCCGCGCAGCTCGCCGCGCCCGAGCCTGACCCCGAAGCCGGCCCGGAATCCGAGCCGGAATCCGCCGCTCAGCCCTCGTCCTACGCCGCGCCCGCTCCGGCAGCCGCAGACTCCGAGCACTCACATCCCGACGCGCAGAATCAGGTCGCGCGTCAGGCCATGGCCCGCATGGTCGCCGACCTCGCCCGCCGTCTGGACAGCGTCAGCACCGCCTCACCCGCCAGCCACCCGCCAGCCGCCACGCAACCCGAGATCCCTAAGCTGCAGGATCGCGGCCTCTACCACGCCGCCGACGCCATGCGCTCCATGTACGAGATGGGCGACGCCCCCAGTTGCAGCACCTGCGGAGCCATCATGGTCCGCAACGGCAGTTGCTACCGCTGCATGAGCTGCGGCTCCACCAGCGGCTGCAGCTAACCCCCAGACCCGGGTGCCCCAGGTCTCGCTCTTGAGGCCTGGAGCTGTCCGAACCCCTCAGTGCGGTGAAATAATCAAACTAGATTTATTGCATACGCTATCTGGACTCGCCTAACGGCAGCATGCACAATATGGCTTAGCAATTTGGAACGCTAAACCAATACTGCCAAGCTTCTACGAGGCATTGTGCGGCAGGAGATTTCGGGATGAGCGGATTTTTCGTGTTCGTTATCTTTCTAGCCCTGATACTCATAGGGGGGTTACTTCAAGGCAAAGAGAGAGGCCAATTCAACTCCGCTCAAGAGATCATTCAACCGAGCGGCACACCTCTGGAACCAAGCCGATCCCAAACATCGAGCCATGATGCTGGCGAGTATCGGCATATTTGAACAGTCCCCGTCCTTTGCTATCTACCTGACTTCCACCTGGGCCCAGCTTGATCTGCAATTATGTGCCCTTCTAGCCGCTACGATGGACGCGATACGGGAAGACCCTATTTTCTCCATTAAAGATTCTACTCAATTGACTGCAACTAATCCTGCGCTTGACGGACTTAGACGGCTCCCACAGACCGCGATTACGGCAGGACTCACCGCGGCTGTCCCAACCCTCGCCCAGGAACTACATCGTGAGGCTGCCAAACAAGCGGGCGCTCTCGGAGTTTCCAATCCAGTCTTCGCTGAATGTGTTTTTGACTTGCTCCTGGTCGGAGTATTCGAAAAGACGTTGGCTTTCGCCGACGACAAGATTCTTGCGTCGCTTTTCGTTGACGCTATTGTTTTTGAAGCGCTAGGTAAGGCCCCGAGCGTTCCCGATCACCCCGCAATTTTTTCGGGCGAGACCGATGGTCATCGTGGTATCGCAAAATATGCACTCGCAATTAAGCACTCCTCCCCGGGCAACCCAGATCCGGGTACTCGCCTATTTGGCACCGAATATGCGCGAGCGAAGGGCAATCATCAAAAACTCACAGAGGTCTTTGAGGAAGTGCTTTACATTCGACGTACAGGCACTTGGATTGCAGAGAGAGTACTGTTTGGACGATTCCCAACACAAGAAGAAATGGACGTACTTCCGAATGCGATTAAGGCCGCAGAATAAGCAGTCTGAGCTTGACCATATGCGCTTTCAGTCAAGTAGGTCGCTGTAATACGCCATGACGCCAAGAGCCGAGAGCAAAAGGATGCCACCAGGAGTCATTGTCTAGGCTAAATTGAACTCAAGATTGAATAGATAGCGTTTGCAATCATCCGCAGGAAAGCGCTTAGGAAGGAGAAGAACTACGTATGGCGAGTAAAGTGCCAGCAGATATGCCTGAGTATCTTAGGGAAATGATTGAGAACGATACGTTCAAAGATCAGCCAAAGGAATTCCAAGACCGGATCATCAATGCTTACGAGAGCGTTGCTAAAGGCCTGTTATCGCCGGAAGTCATCGAATGGGCAAGAGTCCTTCAATCAGAAACCAAGAGAGCCTACTCTATCGCAAAAGAGGCACACTTGCTTTGCGAATCCGTTGCATTTTACCTTGTGAGAAGTTGGAGTCCATAGACGAGACGCTGCCATTGTTTGCTCAGATGTTGTGTCGCTTCAGTAGTTGAGGCACATGCCGAAGCACTTCGTTGAAGCTTTGGTGAGTCTTTCCGACGCACCCCCTCACAACAACCGAGCATCGAACGGGTGGTTGTACGTCCGTGTAACTCGCAGCAGGCCCATTTCGCTGTGCCGGGGATTCACCAGCACGTTCCATGTCTCCGGAACCAGAACGCTCGGCACTCGCAGCAGCAGAGACCGTTTTTCCTCCAGCCAGCGGTCGCCCACTGCCTGGGTCGCGGCCATATCTTCGGCCCAGTTGTGCGGCAGGGAGTCCGCCGTTTCCGCCGTCAAAGAATCCGGCCCTTCGATCTTCAACACACGAAAGCAGCCCGGCAAATCTTCCGCGTCGATCTCCATGTGGACCAGCGTTTCCAGCAGAGCTGTCGCCGGGTTCAGCGCGCAATAGAGCACCGGATGGCCCTTCGTATGCCAGCGCCCTGCCGCATACAAACCGCCCGCCCCATCCAGACTTTCATAGTTGCTGATGCGCCACAGGATCACAGAACGTCCTCAGGCAACGAATCCGTAGTCAAGCTGCAGCAGCATCTCTTCCACCAGTCGCGCTCCGGCTTCGGTGCGCAACATCTCCAGCGGACTGCGCTCCTCGAAACGGGCCTTCGCTTTGCGCAGCCAACGGGCCGCCTTCGCTTCATCGCCGAAGACCTCTTCAGCCAGCGAAGTGATGCGCGCGATCCGAACCGCTCGGTCCGACTCGTCCTGCGTCAGACACTCGCGCCGACTCCTGCGATGCGCCAGAGTTCTGCGCGGAACAATGAAGCTGTAAATCTCCTCATCCGTCATTCCATGGTGAGCAAGAGATTCGACCGAGGCCAGCGGAAGCCGTTCCTGCACCAGTCGTGCCAGATCGCGGTCTGAACGCAGTGAGGCAACACCCAGTTTGACCTCCATCCGGCGATAGAACATCGCAGGTTCCCGCCGTATGCCGACTTCGGCGGATTGGGCCATCGGTCCAGCCATACGATCCTCCCGTGCAATCTGCCATTATTCTAAGGGCAATCTGCCAAATTCGCAACCATCCGTACCGCAATCCCTGGCATAGCTCTGCTGCAAGGAATGAGCGTCGAACCCGGCAAACAGTCGATCGGCTGATCACGACGCAACATGAACACCGGCTGGCAGGCAATTCTTTCCATTTGTGTCATACTGTCATTCCTGCGTCTGCCATGCGCCCTCACTCGGGCAGCCAGCCGCGCGCATGATGGCAAATTAGTAAATATTTCGCCATATTTTCGTTGGCAAGAAAATTAATACCCCCCCCCTGGGGGGGGGTAACCGGGTTAATAGTCAAAGAAGAAACATCAGAAAATAAATCTATATAACTGAAAAATAGATACTTGCAGTTGTTTTGTCCGAGAGTTCCGGTTTCACCTGTACGCAAAAAAAGCAGGAACCGCATCGCGGTTCCCGCTTTTTGCCCCAGAATAGGCGCTTACTTTTTGTCTTCCACGTCCACATACTCGGCGTCGATGACGTTGTCTTCCTTCTTCGCTTCGGCAGCCGGTTCGGTCGGCGCGGCTGCGGTCGCCGCGTCGGCATTCGCCTTGTAGAGCAACTCGGCCATCTTGTGGCTGGCCGTCGTCAGCTTCTCCTGAGCCGCCTTCAGCTCGCTGGCCGAACCGTTGCCGTCCAGCACCTTGCGCGCATCGGCCAGAGCGGCCTCCACGTCGCTGCGTTCCGCGCCCTGCACCTTGTCGCCGGCTTCCTTCAGCATCTTCTCGATGTTGTAGGCCAGCGAATCCAGGCCATTGCGCGCCTCGATCTGCTCGCGCTGCTCCTTGTCCTCGGCCGCGTGCGCTTCGGCTTCCTTGGCCATCCGCTCCACCTCTTCCTTGCTCAGTCCCGAGCTGGAGGTGATGGTGATGCGCGTGTCCTTGCCCGTCGCCTGATCCTTCGCCGTCACGTTCAGGATGCCGTTGGCGTCGATGTCAAAGGTCACCTCGATCTGGGGCACGCCGCGCGGCGCCGGCGGAATCCCGGCCAGCTTGAACTTGCCCAGAGTGCGGTTCTGCGCCGCCATCGGACGCTCGCCCTGCAGCACGTGTACCTCGACCTCGGTCTGGCTGTCGGCAGCCGTCGAGAAGGTCTCCGTCTTCTTCGTCGGAATCGTCGTGTTGCGCGGGATCATCGGCGTCGCCACGCCACCCAGCGTCTCAATCGCCAGCGTCAGCGGCGTCACGTCCAGCAGCAGCAGGTCCTTCACGTCGCCAGCCAGCACGCCGGCCTGAACCGCCGCGCCCACGGCAACCACCTCGTCCGGATTCACGCCGCGATGTGGCTCCTTGCCGAAGAGTTCCTTCACCAGTTGCTGAATCCGCGGCATACGCGTCTGCCCGCCCACGAGCACGACCTCATCGATCTGTCCGGCGCTAACGCCCGCGTCGGCCAGAGCCTTGCGCGTCGGGTCGAGCGATCGCTGCAGCAGGTCTTCGACAAGCTGCTCCAGCTTGGCGCGCGTCAGCTTACGCACCAGATGCTTCGGCCCGGTGGCATCGGCGGTGATGAAGGGCAGGTTGATCTCCGTCTCCATGGTGGTGGAAAGCTCGATCTTGGCCTTTTCCGCTGCGTCCTTCAGCCGCTGCAGCGCCATCTCGTTGCCCTTTGAAGACAGGTCCAGACCCTCCTCGGTCTTGAACTCAGCGATCAGCCACTCGACGATGCGCTGGTCCAGATTGTCGCCGCCCAGGTGCGTGTCGCCGTTGGTCGACTTGACCTCGATGACGCCTTCGCCGACTTCGAGAATGGAAATATCGAACGTGCCGCCACCGAAGTCGTAGACGGCAATCGTCTCGTCCTTTTTCTTGTCCAGCCCATAGGCCAGCGCCGCCGCCGTCGGCTCGTTCACGATGCGTTTCACATCGAGGCCGGCAATCTTGCCCGCGTCCTTGGTCGCCTGCCGCTGCGCGTCGTTGAAGTAGGCCGGAACAGTGATAACCGCCTCGGTCACTGTCTCGCCCAGATAAGCTTCCGCCGCCTTCTTCAGCTTCTGCAGAATCATGGCCGAAATCTCCGGCGCGGTGTACTCCTTGCCCTGCGCGAGCACGGCAATGTGGTCACCCTGCTGCTGCACTTTGTATGGAACCATCTTCATCTCGTCGTTCACTTCGTCGTAACGACGGCCCATGAAGCGCTTGATCGAAAAAATCGTGTTTTCCGGGTTGGTAATCGCCTGCCGCTTGGCCACCTGGCCCACCAGCCGCTCGCCGCTCTTGGAAAACGCCACAATCGACGGCGTCGTCCGCGCGCCTTCCTCGTTAGCAATCACCTTTGGCTCGCCGCCTTCCAGCACCGCGACGCATGAATTTGTCGTACCGAGATCAATTCCAATAATCTTTGCCATGGCTCCGTTCCTCTACCTGTCTTTTGAGACTTTCTACCGTCTCCAGTTTCATAGATGAGTGACTTATTGTCAACGATTCTTTAGTCCGAAAATGTAATCCATGCAGCCAGGTCTACTCAGAGCGGACCGACCCGAGCACTGTAAAACTGCAATACAACGTCCAGCAAAAGAGTCGGAGCAGGCTGCGTTTCCACAGTCTGCCCCGGCTCGAAGTGCATCAGGTTGTTTGCAGGGGTGGATTTATTGGCCCTGCCCAAGCGAGAAACCTGCCTGACCGTCGAAGGTATACAGGTGCTCGGTCTTGATGAAGTCCAGTCCGGCCGATGCCACTGCGCCGAGCAGCGCCACGATCTCCGCGTGGCTGACGGTCTCGGACTGGAAGCGGCAGCGCCAGTGATCGGTGCACAGCGTTTTGGGGTTGCCCTGTGGCCAGACCTTGACGCCGCGATTGGTTATCATGACCAGCTTCGGACCGTTGACAGGAGCAGCTGCCTGGAGCGCTGCGGCAAGCTGATCCGGCGTTCCCTGCCTCCAATCGACAAAGACGTCGACGCCCACGAGCACCTTGTTGGCCGGCTCGGGAGATGTTTCGTTGAGATGCGGCAGTTTCATCGGTTCAGTGGGTGCGGAAGCTTCCGCTGCCGTGAAGGACTCGGGTACGCGACCGAGCCGCTCGATCACGGCTTCGGAAAATTCATATGTTCCGACGCGCTTCACGGTCTGGGAGCTGGCGATATCGGCGGTGTGAATTCCGTCTTCCAGCGTGACCAGCCAGGCATTCATGACTCGCGCGGCAACCGGATGCTGTCCGATGTGGCGCAGCATCTCAACGGCAGCCAGTAGCAGGCCGGAGGGATTGGCCACGTTGCGCGGCAGGTCTGGCGCGGAGCCATGAATTGCCTCGAAGAGCGCCCCGCCGTTGCCAATATTGATCGATCCGCCCATGCCGACTGAGCCGGTCATCTGCGCGGCTACGTCGGAGAGGATATCGCCGTACAGGTTCGGCAGTACAATGACGTCGTAGCTCTCTGGACGGTGGACAAAGTTGGCCATGCCAAAGTCAATGATCTGGACATTAGTTTCGATCTCCGGATACTCGGCTGCAACGGCCTCAAAGACCTGATGAAACAGCCCGTCGGTGATCTTCATGATGTTGTCCTTGACCATGCAGGTGACGCGCTGACGGCCTTGTGTTCGCGCATATTCAAAGGCATAGCGGATGATTCGCTCGGAGCCTTTGCGGGTAATCAGCTTGAGGCACTGCGCCACGTCCTCGGTCTGGCGGTGCTCGATGCCGGCGTAGAGGTCCTCTTCGTTTTCGCGGATGATGACCACATCCATATCCGGATGGCGCGAGGAGACGACCGGCTTCCACGATCGGCACGGACGGACGTTGGCGTAGAGGCCCAGCGTTTTGCGCATGGTAACGTTCAGCGATTTGTATCCGCCGCCCTGCGGGGTAGTGATGGGGCCTTTCAGCAGCACTCCGGTGCGGTCAATGGAGGCCCAGGCTTCAGCGGGAATGCCGGAGGTGTTGCCGGCGCGATAGACCTGTTCGCCGACAGCGACAAACTCCGGGGCAATCGCAGCACCTGCCGCCTGCAGAATGCGCAGGACCGCTTCGGTGATCTCCGGGCCGATGCCATCCCCTGGCGCTACGGTTACCGGGACGGCCCCAGGCGTGGGCTGGAAAGAGTGGGGAGCGAAGGCTGGTTCCAGGATTGAGGACATGAAGAGGACTCCTTGATGGGCGCAGGTTGCGCAGCCGGACTCGGCTTTCTCATTAATATACGATATCTATTTCATGTAATCAAGTACATTTATTCGATTTTTGGCAACTCCAGAAGTGGCACAAATTTACCCTCGCTCGCCAGATACTCTTCAATGTTTCCACTCAGAATGTCGTAGAACCATCCATGTGTGTAAAGATCACCCCGTTCCATGGCGCGAGCCACAGCGGGCTGGCGCTTCAGGTTTTCCAGTTGTGCCACCACATTTCCACGAATCAGAGAGGACAACTCGGCGTGCTCTCCTTCGGCTGGATTGAGCGGCTGTCGATAGCGAAAAGCTTCGTCCACGTGACTGAGCCAGCGGCTGGCAAGCGGCATGAGGGCAGGGTCGGGTCGATTCAAAGCAGCCTTAAGCGCGCCGCAGTCGGAGTGACCGCAGACGATGGCGTGGTGCACGTGGAGCACTTCGACGGCATATTCGATGGTTGCAGTGGCACCATCGTCGACGGTGGCGAGCGGGATGATGTTGCCTGCGTTGCGCGTGATGAACAGGTCGCCGGGGCCGGTTTGCAGGATCAGGTCCGGGACGATTCTTGAGTCAGAACAGGTGACAAACAGCCACCGCGGCGACTGCGACTCCGCCAAGAGGTGAAACTGATCCTTGCGATTGGGAAAGATATCTTCACGGAAATGCCGGTGCCCTTCGATGAGCCGTTTCATTCACCCTCGCTTTCTGTCGCATACGGTGCAGACGCACCATTCCTGACCCCTCAGGCTACCGCAGAAAGACGCATTGCAGTTCATGAAATGCAGAACAGGGTGAAAAATATGATTCTGTTCACGTCGGCGGCATTTTTCTGGTGGGCGGGAAGGACGCTGCGATAGAGTGGGAGCAATGGATAGCTCCATGCTGTTGCATGGTAGCCTTCGAGGATTCGATGCAGCGGCTCAACCCTGCTTCGGCGGCTGGCTGTGCAAGGGATGTCTCCGGGATTTTGTTATGAATCGAAAGACGCTTCGCTGCCCGGCATTCTTTCCGTCCACAGCCATCATTGCATAAACCGCATGATGACCCAACCCTGAGGAGCGAGTGAGCGAAGCTGCCTGGAATTTGCGCGACGCGCCAGCCAGTAGTCACGGTTTGCGCCGTGAACTGCGTCTGCGCGATCTGGTGCCGATGCAGATTGTGCTGGTCGTCGGCGTGAATTGGTCGGCGATTGCCGCGCGTGAAGGCTCGACGCATCCGCTGATCTGGATCTTTGGGATTCTGCTTTTCTTTCTGCCGCAGGTGTGGGTGGTGACGTGGTGCGCGCGCGTGTGGCCGCTGGAGGGAGGCGTCTACCAGTGGACGCGCGCGGCGATCGGTCCGATGGCTGGTTTTCTGAGCGCGTGGAACTATGCGCTGTATGCCATTTTCACCGTCTCTCAACTTGGCATCCAGACGATCACGAGCCTGAGTTATGCGCTGGGTCCGAGAGCTGCGTGGCTGGCGGGCAGCCGAGGATGGACGATTGCGCTGGACCTGCTGCTGCTCGGTGCGGTGCTTGGGATCAATGCGGTGGGCTTTCACTATGGCAGGTGGGTGGGACACTTTGGCACGCTGATGATGGTGTTGCTGACTCTCACCTTTGTGGTGCTGCTCTTCTGGCATCCGACGGCGACGCCGCTTCATCCGCACCACAATCCGCAGGCGCCGTTTGCGCTGGGTTGGCCGGTGTGGAGTCTGCTGACGCTGAATCTGTACACTCGGGTCGCCTTCAATGCCTACAGCGGGATGGAGCAGATTGCCGTCTTTGCCGGTGAGACGAGAAGTGCCGGGCGCGCGATTGTGATCTCTGCGTGGGTTGCGGCTCCTGCGATTGCGGCGATTTATTTCCTGATGACCAGCTCCATGCTGAGCTATGTTCCGGCAAGCCAGATTGATCTGGCCGGATCGATTCCGCAGGCGCTGGCAGCGGCCTTTGGGCAGGGAACGGGCGTGTGGCTGGGGCGTGTGATGATCTTTGCTTTGGCTGCGTTCACGTTTTGCTCGTTCACTACGATTACGGCAGAGACCAGCCGGTTGCCGATGGTCGCGGGATGGGATCGTCTGTTGCCGGAGTGGTTCACGCGGCTGAGTCCGCGCTTTGGCACGCCGGTTCGGAGTTTGTGGGTGATTGTTGCGGTCGCGCTGGTGGCCGCGCTGGCCGCCACGCTCAGCTCGGGCCACGAAGAGGCGTTTCAGGTGCTGATCTCGTCGGGTCAACTGCTTTTTGGCGTCTATTATTGCGCAATGTTTGTGGTGCCGCTGCGGAGCGGTCCAAAGCGGGGATTGCCGCGCGCCAGCCTTTGGATTCGGCTCTGCGCGCTGTGCGGGCTGACGATCACCATCGTTGCCACTGTGCTGGCTTTGGCACCCATCATTGATGTGAACAATGGCTGGCTTTTTGCGGCGAAGGTGGGTGGGGCAGCGCTGGCGCTGAATCTGATGGGCGTTGCGATCTATCGCAGGCGAGGAGCGTTGACGTGCGCTTCGATTGCCTGAAGCATGTGCGGCGGTTTGCGATCCAAGTGTGAGATTTCAGGCGCGAGATTCCAGCCTGGATTGATACTCTTTCCACGACGATATTTTTCGACGGTGAGGATGCTCAGGATGTTGAACTCCGTTGCAACGGTTTGGTCCCGCAGAGTTTTTCAACTTGTTAGCCTTTGCGCGTTTCTGATGATTCTGGCCACGAGTGCGTGGGCGCAAACCGATGAAGGCGGCAACACAGGGGCGATGAGCGTGGATGCACTGCCGTCCGCTGTGACGACGCGCATCGATGGCGTGGCCCGCGCAGTGATGGCGGAACGAGGATTTCCGTCTGTCTCGATTGCTGTGGTGAAGAACGGCAAACTGATGTATACGCGTGCCTATGGACTGGCGCATATCGACCCTGCGCTGCTGGCGACGCCGGATATGCGCTACTCGATTGGGTCGATCTCGAAGCAGTTCACGGCGGCGGCGGTCCTGATACTGCGCGAAGAGGGCAAGCTGCGCCTCAGCGACCCGGTGGGGAAGTATGTTCCTGGTTTGACGGATGGGGACAAGGTGACGATTCGAGAGATTCTGAGCCATACCTCGGGCTATCAGGATTATTGGCCGGAGGACTACCTGATGCAGCCGATGGAGCAGCCGACCACAGCGCAGGCCATCCTCGATCGCTGGGCCAAGAAGCCGCTCGATTTTACCCCCGGCACTGAGTGGCAGTACTCGAATACGAACTATGTGATCGCCGGACGAATTGTCGAAATCGTCTCCGGCGAGTCGCTGATGCAGTTCCTCACAAAACACATCTTTCATCCGCTGGGCATGCGCTCGGTGTGGGATTCGGATGAGACGAAGCTGACTGCGACGGATGCGACGGCGTATGTGCGTGCGGCGCTGGGGCCGCTGCGTGTCGCGCCAAAGGAGGGTCGCGGCTGGATGTTTGCCGCCGGAGAGTTGGCCATGACGCCGCACGACCTGGCCCTGTGGGACGAAAGTCTGATCCACCGCTCACTGCTGAAGCCGGAGAGCTATGAACAGATGTTCACCGCTGTTCGCCTGAAGGATGGCAAGGACACTGGCTACGGCCTCGGCATCGAGGTCAGCCATCGCGGCGGGCATCTGACGCTGGAGCACTCGGGCGAAGTGACCGGATTCGTCTCCGACAATCTTGTGCTGGCCGATCAGGGCATCGCCGTGGCTGCGGTGACCAACCACATGGCCGGCGGAGCCTCCGAAGTTGCCCGGCTGGTAGCCGACGTGCTCACCGGCACCAGCTCGCTGACTGCGGTCGAGCAGCAGACGCTGGCAATGTACCGCGGACTGCAGCACGGCCAGATTGACCGCTCGCAGCTGTCGTCCAACCTGAACGCGTATTTCTCCGCACAGACGGTGCAGGATTTTGCTACGAGCCTGGCGCCGCTGGGCGAGCCGCTGCGCTTCCACCAGACGCACGAGGAACTGCGCGGCGGCATGACCTTCCGCAGCTTCCTGATCGAATACCCCACACGCAAGCTGTCGCTCACAACCTACACCTACCCAGACGGAAAGCTGGAGCAGTTCCTGGTCGATCCGATCGAGTAAGCGTGGCGGGATGACTACACCCGCTCCGCGATACACTCATGGTAGCCATGTTTGAGAACCTTACAGAGAAATTACAGCGCGCCTTTAAGCATCTTCGCGGCCAGGGTGTGCTTACCGAAGAGAACATCGTCGAGGCCCTCGGTGAAATACGCACCGCGCTGCTTGACGCCGACGTCAATCTGAATGTTGTCAACGAGCTGATCGAGCACATCCGCGCCAAAGCCGTCGGTCAGTCCGTGCTGACGGCGCTGTCGCCCACCGAGCAGGTGATCAAGATTGTGCATGACGAGCTGGTGGAGCTGCTGGGCCGGGACACGGCGCGGTTCAAATTTGCGTCGAAGCCTCCGACGGTTATCCTGATGGCCGGGCTGCAGGGTTCGGGCAAGACGACGACCAGCGGCAAGCTGGCGATGTGGCTGAAAAAGGGTGGCCATCGTCCGATGCTCGTCTCCGTGGACGTGTATCGTCCGGCGGCGCGAGAGCAACTGAAGGTCGTCGCCAAATCCATCGAAGCGCGCCTTTACGAAGGCGACTTGCGTGGTGAAGCGCCCGGCTCCGGACTGGTCGAACGGCTGGCCAAAGAAGCGCGACGCGAAGCGATGATCATGGGCTGCGACACGCTGATTGTTGATACGGCCGGGCGCCTGGCGTTGGACGACGACTTGATGCGAGAGATGGAGCGGCTCAAGAAGCAACTCGACCCGCAGGAGATTCTCTTCGTCGCCGACGCCATGACAGGCCAGGACGCCGTCAACTCCGCCAATGAATTTCATCGCCGCCTGAGCATCACCGGCGTGGTGCTGACGAAGATGGACGGCGACTCGCGCGGCGGTGCGGCTTTGTCGATCCGCCACGTCACGGGCCAGCCGATCAAGTTTGTCGGCGTGGGCGAAAAGCCCGATGCTTTCGAGCCGTTTCATCCCGACCGCATGACCGGGCGCATTCTCGGTATGGGCGACATGATGACGCTGCTGGAAAAAGCCGAAGGCTCGCTGGACCGGCGAAAAAGCGAGGAGCTGGCCAAGAAGGCGCTGCTGGGCGATGGATTTACGCTGGAGGATTTCCGCGAACAGCTTCGCCAGATCAAGAAGCTCGGCTCGATGGAGTCGATCCTCAAGATGCTGCCGTCGGTTGGCCCGTTTGCGGGTCTGCAGCAGGCCAGCAAAAGTGTGGATGAGCGGCAGTTTGTGCGCCTGGAGGCGATCATCAACTCGATGACGCCGAAGGAACGCCGCAACGCCGACCTCATCAACGGCTCGCGCCGGAAGCGAATTGCGGCTGGCTCCGGCACCACCGTCCAGGACGTGAATCAGCTCCTGCGTCAACATGCGCAGATGAGCAAGATGTTCAAGCAGATGGGCAAGGGCGGAATGGCGAAACAGATGATGCGCGGGGGCATGGCCGGGCTGATGGGCGGCAAGCAGAAGTTCGGGCGATAACGCTGGGAAACGCGGCGCGGGAAAACGGAGTCGGCTATTCATTTACCTGTCTTCTGGTCCGTCACACTTGACGCCGTAACGATCTGGATGCTCGGCGTCGTCTTCGTCGCCTCGCTCATCCGCTCCACTTTCGGTTTCGGCGAGGCGCTGGTGGCTGTTCCGCTGCTGGCGCTCTGGATGCCGGTGCAACAGGCCGCGCCGCTGGCTGTTCTGCTGTCGATCACCATTGCTGCCGTAGTCGTTGCTCAGGACTGGCGTAGAATTCACTTTCGCAGCGCTGGTGGCCTGCTGCTTGCCTCAGCACCGGGCACAGTCTGTGGCCTGCTCCTGCTGCGCTTTGTCCCGCCAGCGACGATCCGCGTGGCGCTTGCCGCGTTCCTCCTGGTCTATTGCTTCTGGTCGCTGCGCCGCCATGATCGCGCGAGTGAGCCGAGTCATTCCTCGCTCGTGCTCCTGTTTTGCGGTTTCTCCGCCGGAGTGCTCGGCGGAGCCTGCGGCATGAACGGCCCGCCGCTGGTTGTCTATGGCACGCTGCGCCGATGGGACGCGCAGCAGTTCCGCGCCACGCTGCAAGCCTATTTCCTTCCTGCCAGCCTGATGGTTGCCGTCGGCTATCGAGCTGCCGGCCTGTGGACGCCAGTTGTCACACATAACTATTGGATCAGCCTTCCAGTGCTCATTCCTGCGTTGATACTGGGCAGGTATTTCAATCGCAGGATGGACCGTGAGAGATTTCAGCGCTGGCTGTACTTTGCCCTGATCGTGGTTGCGCTGCTGCTGCTGCGCCGGTCGCTGTAAATACGGGCAGAATCACGGCGCAGGCAGCACCGTCGCCATCGAACCATAGCGGTGATAGTCGCTGTAACTGGCGTCGAAGACGCTACGCCATTTTGTCTGCGGATTCAGTGTCTCCGCATGAAGACTTGCCGGGAGCAGCATCTGAAGTCCGCCTAGATTCTGCGACTTGTACTCGTATCGGAAACCGATTTCCCAGCCTTTATTCAGGTCTTTGCGTGGTTGCATAGGACGCTCGAGCGCAATCATCTGCATCGTCTGCGCATCCAGCGTAATCTCCACGCGTTCGTTCATATCATTATCGAAATCGCTCGCGCATTCCGCCGCAAACTCCGGCCGCAGCGGATGAATCCATCGCTCAATGAGGATCGTTCCGGGTGCTGACGGCAGCAATCGATAGGAGATGCAGCGCTCGGACACCGGAAGAACCCATCGATTCTGGTTTGTGAAAACTTCTTTCAGATTGAGCGGCAATGGTTTCGGCTTTTTGCCCGCCGGCTTGCCATTTTCGGACTGGATTGCCATATCCTCAGTCACTCTGTCCGGCTGTTTCGGAAGTGGCACATGGATCATCTTCACCTGAGCGGTAAAGGCTACATCTTTTTTGAGCTTGTCGCCGTGATAGTGTCGGGAATCCCCCTGTTCCGTGCAAATGATATTGGGCAGCAACGGAAGGTAGGCATCCAGTTTTGCCCGCGCCTCATCGAGAATCGCATTGAGCTTCTGCCCGTCGACAGAAGACGGGCTGGCCGCATCTGCCGGATTTGGTGCCGACGGTTGCGCCAGCATAATGCAAGTGAAGATCATCGCAAACAACAAAGCTGAGGCAACACGCACCATGCCATCTCCTCCATGCCACCTGAATTCCGAATCCTGGTTCCGCCAGCAGATCAAGGGCCTGCCGTCTGCGAGTTGCTTCCCGCGCTGGTCGTCTTTTCCGCTGGCTTCGCCGGTGCCACCATCGGCGACTGCGTTCCCGCGAAGTAGTGGTCTCGCGCCATCACGCGATACTTCGCCGGATCGACCGCCTTCGACTGAGCCAGCTTCACCTCGACCTTGTGCAGTTTGTCATCACGATCCGTGGCTGTCGGTTCGAACTCGATCTCATAGGCTCGGCTCAGATCCGTGAACAGCTTTTGAAAGGCCGTCCCATAGCCCATCTTGCCGGCTGCCAGCACCTCGCCGCCGCTTGCCTTCGCCAGATAGCTCTCATAGCGATAGCGAAACATGACCCCACGCGGATCCAGCGGAATCCCGGTCGGCGCATACACCTTCGTGAAGTCCACAAGTGAAGTGAGCAGCCTGCTCCGCTCCTCGGTAAGTTCATCCAGCGTGATCCCGCTGCGCAGCAGTTCATTGTGCAGATGCACCGCCCTCCACGCGTAGCAGAGCGACAGTTCATCATCGAGCACGACGATCGCAGGCTGGTATCCCGCCTGCGGCTTCGCATTCCAGTCAGCCTCCACCATCTCCAGCCCGCCGCTTGATCCGAAGTCGTAATGCTTGAAGAGGTTTTTCATCGCCTGCGAACTGCTGATGGCCTGCTCAGTTGTCGGACCGTCTGCATTCGTCGGCGTCGCTGCGTTGCTTTCGGTTGGATCGTTTGCCGCCTTTGTTTTTTTCGCGGCGTCCTTTGACTTCCCACTCTTCACCGCAGCAAGATCGGGATTGGCGATCACTGCCCGATGGATCGCCGCCAGCACAGCCTTTCGATCCAGCGTCAGCGGCTGCCAGATCGCGATATCGGTCATGCTGTAGGAGGCGACAGCCACCTTCGCCGACTGCGGCAGCGTTTGCAGCGCCTCCGTCAGCCCGTGCTCAATCTGCGGCAAGGCTTTCTGGTCGACGCGGTCATTCCGCATCAGGAGATAGATCGCCAGCGGTCTTGCCGCTTCTGGTGCGCGGAAGTGCGTGATGCGAACCGGCTGCGCGTCGTCGGTAACGGTGAAGTCATCTACGGCAAGCGAGGTCACGGTCTGCTTTGTTTTCTTGTCCAGCACGGTTACGGGCAGCACCACGCGCCGCGTTTCCATTCTGAGCACCGTCGCCGGGGCCTGACCCGCAGCAACGCCAGCGACGATCATCGCCATCCACAAAGCGGAAGCAGTGCGAAACATGCTCCCTCATTCATAGCACAGAAATTGGCTTCGCTTCCTCGCGCCACGCCTCAAGTGCCGCCAGCGCCTGATCGCAGACCATTCGGTGCCGCTCCTTCTTGTCGCGCACACGCCGCCGCGTTTCCTCGTCCAGATGCGGCAGAAGATCGAAGGTGATGTTCGCTGGCTGGAAATCATCCGCGTCGGCATGTGTGATGTAGTGCGCGAGCGAGCCGAGCGCCGTCACGCGCGGCACGGGCTGCGGTTCGCGCCCCTGTACGATGGCAGCGGCGTAGATGCCCGCCAGCAGCCCGGACGCGATCGACTCCGTGTAGCCCTCGACGCCGGAGATCTGCCCGGCAAAGAGCAGATCGGGCCGCGTGCGCAGGCGGAGGCACTCCTCCAGCAGGCGCGGCGAGCAAAGGTAGGTGTTGCGATGAATCTGTCCGTAGCGCAGAAACCGCGCATGCTCAAGGCCGGGAATCAGGCGCAACACACGCGCCTGTTCGCCGAACTTGAGATGATTCTGAAATCCGACCAGGTTGTAACTGTCGGCGCGGAGGTTTTCCTGCCGTAACTGCACCACGGCCCAGGGAGTTTTGCCCGTGCGCGGATCGCGCAGGCCGACTGGCTTCATCGGGCCGAAGCGAAGCGTGTCCACGCCGCGCCGCGCCAGCACCTCGATGGGCAGGCAGCCCTCGAAGTAGCAGGTCGTCTCCCAGTCTCTGATCTCCGCCGGCTCAGCCGACACGAGCGCCGCGTGGAAGGCTTCGTACTCCTCGCGCGTCATCGGACAGTTGATGTAATCGGCCGTTCCCTTGTCCCAGCGCGCGGCAAAGTAGACGCGATCCATGTTGATTGAATCGGCTTCCACAATCGGCGAGATCGAGTCGTAAAATGCCAGATGCTCGCTGCCGGTGAGCCGCGCAATTTCCGCGCTCAGCGCGTCGGAGGTGAGCGGTCCGGTGGCGACCACGGTCACTGCATAGCTATCCGGCTCCAGCGACGTTACTTCGTCCCGCACTACGCGAATCCGTGGTTCGGCGGCGATGGCATCAGCGATTTGCCGAGAGAACTCGACGCGATCGACAGCGAGCGCGTGGCCTGCAGGAACCGCTGTGGCATCGGCAAGCGCCAGCAGACGCGAACCCAGCCTGCGCATCTCCTGCTTCAGCAGCCACGGAGCCGTGTTCGGCGACTCGCTCTTGAGCGAATTCGAGCAGACCAACTCGCCAAAATCCATGGTCTGGTGCGCTGGCGTCAGAATCGCTTTTCCATCCACCTCGCGCCGCATCTCAAACAGGTCGACGCTGCATCCAAGACGCGCAGCCGTCAGTGCGGCCTCCGGGCCAGCCAGTCCGCCGCCAATGACGCGAATGCGTGGCTCGCTCACGCTTCATCCTCGGCGCGGCTCACACCCGGTGCCAGGGCGGCCAGCCTTGCAATCGCTTCCGGCTCCATGCGCACGTTGCGCCACTCGTCCAGAAAACGCCCGCCCAGCGACTGATAGAACGCAATCGCCGGCGTATTCCAGTCCAGTACCTGCCACTGAAGGCGCGGACAGCCTCGCTCGTGTGCCACGGCGGCAACCTGCGCCAGCAGCGCCTTGCCGATTCCCTTACCGCGCAGTTCGGGATAGACGAACAGGTCTTCGAGATGAATTCCCGCGCTACCGGTCCAGGTCGAGTAGTTGTAAAACCACAGCGCAAAGCCTGCCGGTTGTTCATCCCAGTCCGCGATCAGGCACTCGTAAAATGGCCGCGCGCCAAAGCCGTCTCGCAGCAATCCCTCTTCGGTTGCAATTACCGCATCCGGCTCTCGTTCATACTCGGCCAGCGCGCGGATGAACGCCAGAATCTGAGGCACATCGGCCTTGGTTGCTTCTCTCAGTTTCAGCATCGTGTTTCTATTGTAGGCTGGAAGTATCCAGACGTTTTCGATCTCGCAACTGTTTCCTGAAGCTTCCAAAGCGATACCATCAAGTCATGTCTGATTCCACCATTCCTTCGGTTCCGCGATCGGTTGTCTGCCTTTCCGGCGGGATGGATAGTTGCGTCACCGCGGCGCTGGCTGCGCGCGAGACGGAGGCCTACGGGATTCACTTCAGCTATGGCCAGCGCACAGAGGAGCGTGAGCTGATCGCGGCGCGCGCCGTGGCTGAGCGGCTTGGCTTGCGCCAGTTCCTAACTCTGCGCGTTGATCTCTTCCGCATCATTGGCGGCTCCGCGCTCACCGACAAAGCGATCGACATTCCCGACGCTGGAGACGCGATTGGCGCGGAAATTCCCGTGACCTACGTGCCGTTCCGCAACGCACATTTCCTTGCGGCAGCCGTAAGCTGGGCAGAGGTTCTTGGCGCGTCGCGTGTCTACATCGGGGCTGTCGAGCAGGATAGCTCCGGTTATCCCGATTGCCGTCCCGCCTACTACGAAGCCTTTCAGCGTCTCGTCCAGACCGGTACGCGCGACGGCTCGATTCAGGTGGTCACGCCGCTGATTCATCTCTCCAAAACTGAAATCATACGGCTTGGGCTTGAATGCCATGCGCCTTTGGAGTTAACGTGGTCCTGCTACAGAAATGCGCAGTCGGCCTGCGGCGTATGCGAGAGCTGCGTCCTCCGGCTGAGGGCTTTTGATGCGGCGCAGGTGCCTGATCCGATACCCTATCAGAAGCCAGGCACGGCAAAGGGCAGTGAAGCTGCGACGGTCCAAGCCTGAACAAAAAGAAACGATTCTTAAAAGACCGCAATCCGAGCACAAACCAACCGCTGCGGACTGCCAGGAGACGACGATGAAATCCAGATTCCTGCTCTTCCTCATTGCTGCATTTGCACTTGGGGCCACCCTGCTTGCCCAGCAGCCTGCGCCCACGGGCAAGATTCATGGCCACGTCACCGATCCCACCGGAATTCCCCGCGGCAACGGGACCGCGGTGCTTTCCACGGATGGCGGCAAAACCATCAAATATAGCTTTCCTGTGAATGATGCAGGCGACTACACCGGCGCGGGCATAGCTCCGGGAACGTACCAGCTTCTGCTGTCGCTGCCGGATACACCGCCGGGGAAGTATGTGGACGAAATGCCGAATGTGAAGGTTGAGGCAGATCAGGATGTAGCTGCCGACTTTGATATGTCGCGCAAGGAGTACATTGACAAGCTCAGCCCTGAGATGCAGAAGCAGGTTGAGGAGTACAAGAAAAAAAACTCGGACGTGATGAAGTCGAATCAGATGATCAAGATGCTGAACGCTGATCTGGCCAAGGCGCGCGCTGATATCCACGACGGAGACTCAGCGCAGACGACGGCGGCGCAGGCGCTTGGTGCTGGCGCTTCCAAGGCTGATCTGGCCGCCAAAATCGCCGCCATCAGGGCGGAAAAATATGGCGAAGCCGAGACGCTGATGAAGAAAGACACCGCGATGAAGCCGGACGCGAGCATTCTGTGGGTCGAGCTGGGCAATGCGGAAAACGGCCTGGGCAAGTACGACGATGCCATCACCGCATTCAAGAAGGCTCTGGAGTCGGATGCAGCCAACAAGAAGCCGAATCCGGACTTGCAGGGTGCGGCGCAGAGCGGCATAGGAACGGCGCTGATTCGCGAGAAGAAGTCAACGGATGCTGAGGCCGCATTTGATGCAGCCGCGAAAGCAGCGCCGACACAGGCGGCGATCTACTATGCCAACGAAGTGAAGCTCTTCTACTCCATGAACAGCACGGGCGCGATGAGCGATCCGGATGCGCAGATCGCAGCGGCAGACAAGGCAATTACGGCTACTCCCGCGTCGAATACGCCGGCCTACGCCATTCTGTTTTACCTGAAGGCACAGGCGCTCACGCAGAAAGCGACCTTCGATGCCAAAACGCAGAAAATTGTGTTGCCGCCTGGAACGGTCGATGCGTATCAGAAGTATCTTTCCATCGACCCAAATGGCATGTTCGCCAAGGATGCAACGGACGTGCTGACCTCGGCTGGTGAAAAGATACAGACGCACTATCGCGCCCGGAAGTAAGTCGAAGACGCGAAAACCGAATCGGGCCGCTGCTTGCAGTGGCCCGCTTTTGTTTGCAGCGCATCTTTTACAATCAGTCTTTGGGGTCGATCCGGCAGTTGATTGGAATCTGAGGTATTTCACTTGTCCACTTCGGGGAAAGCACAGTCGCGTGGGTTTCGACAGTCCACAGCCTCTGCTTCACTGGTTCGATTTCAGGATGCAATCGAGCAGATTCATCGCTATGTTGCTTTTCATGCTGTGGGCCAGCCGATTCCGTCTTCGGCCAGTGAATCTGCGGAAGGATCAGTGGCCACATCCGCTCATCATCCTCTCCAGACTTCACCTTTGTCGGCGTCTTTTGCCGCGGTGGGTTCATGGTACGGATTTCCGTCAGGTGGCGGCTTTCGTCCACCACTGACGCGCCCGAACTTCCTGCCGGATTTTCTGGGGACCGGCAACGGAACAGTTCCTCTGCGGGCAGGGCGACGCTCACCGGTTCGACTGCCTCTGCATCAGGTGGCGGGCCGTGTGCTGGCCTCTGAAATTCGGGCTGAACGAGATCAGCCACCTTTTGCGCGCGCGACGCGGGACGGCTTTGCCTGTCGCGCTGCCGAAGCGAATGCGCATCAATTTCTGTTGCTGGCCGCGAGTATCCGCGCGGGACAGCACTATGTTGGCGCATTGAGGCCGGGTGAGGCGTGCGAGATTATGACTGGCGCGCCGGTGCCGGCGGGTGCCGATGCGGTTTTGATGGTGGAGCATTGCGAACAAGAATCGAACTGTGTGCGCCTGGCAGAGGAATATGCCGTTTCTGCTGGAGAGAACATTGTGACTCAGGGCGCGGAAGCTCGCATGGGCGACGTACTTGTGCCTCCCGGATCGAGGCTTCAGGCTCATCAGATCGCTTTGGCGGCGCAGCATGGATACCGAGATCTGGCGGTTTCGCCACGGCCTCGCGTGGCAATCCTGACCACCGGCGATGAGCTTGTATCGCTTACGCAGCAGCCGGGTCCAGCGCAGATTCGCAACTCGAATGCTCCCATGCTAGCTGCTCTGGTGACGGCGATGGGTGGTGACCCGGTGGTGCTTCCAACCGCTGCCGATAGCCCGGAAGCGCTGGATGATTGCCTGCGTCAGGCCATGGATTCCGACCTGCTGCTTCTGAGCGGCGGCATCTCTGTGGGCCGATTCGATCTGGTGGAGGCGGCATTGACTCGAGCGGGGGCGCGATTTTTCTTTGGCCGTGTCGCGATTCAGCCAGGCAAGCCCGTCGCCTTTGGGCAGTTTCCTCGAACGGCTGGCGACAGTGAAGGGGATTCGTTGCCGTTTCTTGCGCTTCCTGGCAATCCGATTTCGACGGCAGTCACGTTTCAGCTTTTTGCAGCACCACTGCTTGCGGGGCTGGCTGGTTGCACGGAGGTTTTGCCTCGATTTGCGCTGGCTCAGTTTACCGGCAAGTGGCAGGGGCGTCCAGGACTTACACGCTTTTTGCCGGCTGCGTGCGATTTTTCCGCCTCGCCGCAGGTACGGCTAGTGTCCTGGCAAGGGTCCGGGGATCTGGCCGCATTGGCTCGCTCGAACTGCTTTGTCGCCATCGCGGAAGAGGCCGATCGGATCGATGACGGCAGCATCGTGCCGATCCTGCTTATTTGATCTCTTCTGCCGAAATCGCGGTCGGTTCTGTTGCGGGTGGTATGTTTTCCGGCAGCATATCCTTTCGCTGCATGCGGAGCAGAATCCAAATGCCGAGTCCGGCGAGCAGCAGAAGAAGAACGCCAGCCATCACCCATCCATGACGATGCATGGCGATGCCGATCCATCCCACGACCCCAGGGCCAAAGCGTAGCACCAGAGCCGAAAGCAGGAGCCAGCGTACTACCCTGCCGCAGAAGACGGCGAACACGAAGGGGGCAACGCGCATCTCAAAGACGCCAGCGGCAAAGACAAAGGCCTTCCAGGGAGTCGGTGGAGGCATCATGCTGGGTACCAGGACGGCAAAAAACTCCTGTTTTTCAAAGCGTAGGCGAATCTTGTCAAACCGAGCGCGATCCATGCGTCGGAGCAGAAACAATTCGCCACCGGCACGGCCCAGGGAATATGGCACGAGTCCACCGAGCGCTGAGCCGGCCGACGCGGCGACGACATAAAGCCAGAATTGTCCTCGATGGCTCCAAATGTAACCGGCAAGCACCAGATCCATTGGAATGGGAATGCTTGATGCATCCAGCATAGAAAGCAATGCCAGACCACCTGCGCCGAATTTGGCGAGAGCAGGCAGCAGAACGACCTTGCCCCGGGTTATCCACTGAGCTATGGGAGGTTTCAACGAGTCATCCGATCATGAGCAGACAAACCTTATTGTATGACGTTACGTCTTATGCAACAGACGTTCCACGCGCAGGCAAAATGCGTTTCGGGATGAGAGAATAACAGCAGGGTAGCCCTGCGGCTGGCGATTCCATGCCCAGCGAATGCGGGGGCTGATTGCCAGCGTTTGAACACATGCCACTGAATGACGGAAACCTCAACCCGACCGAGACCCCCAGCGACTCCCGGCACGAGACCGCAACGGTTGTGCTTGCGGATGAGGCGACGGACTCGTCCAAAGCGGCGATCGAAGGCGCAGAAGCGAATTCCCGTACTTCCTCCGGTTATTCCTCCTCGCGTTATCTCGACTATGATACGCACGAACTGCTGGAGCGCATTGCCGAGTACGAGGATGAGCGGCGCTGGCAACGGATTCGCGAAGGCATCTGGATATCGATTCTGCTGCACATCCTTTTGTTTTCTGCTTTGACCTGGATTCCGCGCTATGTCTTTCACCAGCCGCAGGTGATTGATCCTTTTGACGCGATTAAGCAGCGCAAAGATCTGACCTATCTCGATCAGTTGCCCGATGCGCTCAAAGAGGTTCAAAAGGCAAAGCCGAAAGTGACTCCAGTCAAGCCGAGCGAGACCCATGTGGACAGCAAAACGCTGAAAGCTCTGCGCGAACTGGAGAAGAAGCAACCGCAGCCGGCACCTCCGCAACAGCAGCCCCAGGAGCAGGCGACGGCGCCTGCCCCGACCATTCCGAAGCCGGTGACACCAACGACACAGGCCCCAGTTGAGCCGCCCAGCCCTGCGGCTGTGCCGGCCAAGCCGAATTTTGCGCAGGCATTCAAGGATCCGCAAGCGCTGATTCAGCAGGCACTGCGAAACTCTGCGCGGGATGCAAGCGACTCGGGGATCAACGCGGCGATGGGTCAGGGGCTGAACCAGCATCCTGGAGCTGCCGGGGGAGCGGAGATTCTCTCAGACACGCAAGGCGTCGATTTCGGGCCTTATATGCAGCGGGTGATTCGCGAGACCTATCGAACCTGGGATCCATTGATTCCGGAAGAGGTCAATCCTCCGATTCTCAAACGCGGTATCGTCGAAATTGTCTTCACAATTTTGCCGAATGGACGTCTGGCTCCACATGCGATGATTCTAACGGGGCGTTCGGGCGATGTGGCGCTGGATCGCGCTGCATGGGGTGCCATTCAGGGTGCTGATTATCCGCCATTGCCGCGCGAATTTCACGGCCCCTATCTTCAGTTAAAATTCCGCTTCCAGTACAACGTCCAGTAAGCAGGGCCTGAGCGGAGATTTCTTCGCTGCGCCATGGATATCCCGGCGAATGTTTGTTCAATGCAAAACGGCTTCGGAAGCGATTCCGAAGCCGTAGGGTCTTCCCTTGAGTTGCCGCGTAGCGAGAGTACAGGGTCAGGAGGCGGCGTTGGCTCTGTCCCCAAGTTTGTGGAGCCGCAGGAAGTTGGTTGACCCGGATTTGGTACCTGTTCCTGCGACAATTGCGACGATATCGCCTTTGTGGGCAAAACCGTGCTGCTCCAGTTTGGTCTCGGCAAGCTCGACCATCGCTTCGGCGGTATGCACCTTTTCGCAGCAGACCGGCACAACTCCCCACAGCAGATTGAGCCGGCTGATGGTTATATCCACCGAACTGAACGCATAGATTGGAGCTACGGGCTTGTATTTGGAGAGTTTGATCGCCGTTGCCGCGGTTTCCGTGAAGATGGCAATGCCTTTCAACTCCAGGTCCAGCGCGGCATGGGCCGTGGCTTCGCAGATGGTTTCGGCCACGGATAAGGATTTATGTCGGGGAATGTGCTGTCCGTGTCCACCGGAGTGTAGCTGAAGGATGTTTTCCTCCGTTTCGGCCACAATACGCGCCATCATCTCCACGGCAGCGACGGGATAAGCTCCCATTGCGGATTCACCGGAAAGCATGACGGCATCGGTTCCGTCATAGATGGCATTGGCCACGTCCGATACCTCAGCGCGCGTTGGACGGGGATTGTCGATCATGGACTCCAGCATCTGCGTTGCCGTGATGACAGGCTTGCGGAAGTAGGCCGCGCGGCGAATGATGTGCTTCTGGATAGCAGGAACCTTCTCGGGCGGCACTTCGACGCCGAGGTCTCCACGAGCCACCATGATGCCATCGGCGACTTCCAGAATCTCATCGAGGTGTTCGATCGCCTGGGGCTTTTCCAGCTTGGCAATGATCCAGGTGCTGCTTCCATAGGCCGCGACGCGGTTACGAACCAGCTTGACGTCTTCTGCTGTGCGCACAAACGAGACAGCGACAGCATCCACGCCGCTTTTGAGCGCAAACTCAAGATCGATAGCGTCCTTTTCCGTCAAGGAGGGAACGCGTACGGGAATACCGGGCAGGTTGATTCCCTTGTTTTCTCCCAGCTTGCCTCCGTTCACAATCTCGCAGACAACATCGTCGCCGACAACCTCTGTCACTCGCAGTTCAATCAGGCCGTCGGAGAGCAGAATGCGGGATCCCTGCTCGACGTTCTCGGCGAGCGTCTTGAAGGTGGTTCCCACCAGATCGGCAGTGCCCTCTACCTCGCGCGGCGTAATGGTGATGCGTTTTCCTGCGACCAGCATGACGGCCTGATGATCTTTGAGCTTCGAGGTGCGAATCTTTGGACCCTGCAGGTCCGCCAAAAGGCAGAGGGGTCGATTCTCTTCCTTGCTGACTTTGCGGATCATGTGAATCAAAGCAAGCTTTTCCTCGTGGGTGCCATGCGAGAAATTCAGCCGCACAACGTTAATGCCGGCACGCACAAGCTGTCGGAAGACAGGCTCAGTGTTCGATGATGGCCCCAGGGTAGCGACAATCTTTGCACGACGATCAAAAGAACTCTCCGCGGATTTCAAACCAGCAATCGACATTGGTCAAGACACTCCATAGAAGTTGGACGGTACGGGAAAAAGGCGAACGTACACAGACCTCTCGCTTATACAACAGTGAAGCCTGCAACAGCATGTTTGCCCTATGAAACGCGTCGATCAAGGGTTCAAGACGCGCTCTGGCAGACCGCTTCATTGTACAGGACTGACCACATGGGGATCGTCCGCGAGCAGGCGGGAAGAAGGATTTAGTCAACTTGGAATCATGCTCTGGAGTTGTTTTGGGGGTGTGTCCGAAGTACGCGATTTTTGGACTCGCACTCTTCCATTCGAGCACGAAACAGGACGCCATTCAGCTCGGAGCCGAGGAGAATACTGAGCGAGGTCATGTAAAGCCAGACGAGCGTGGCAATGCCAGCGCTGAGCGAGCCGTAGATGATGGAGTAGTCGGCTCGCCGCGTCAGATACCATCCAAACAAGAGTGTCTCCGGAAACCAGATCAAGGTGCTTGCGATTGCACCAGGAGCAACCCAGGCCCAATGTTCGCGGCGATAGGTGCCAAAGTGATAGACGGTGCCCAAAACCACCATAGTTGTGAGCATGGCCAGTATCCATCGCGCGAGTCGCCACAAAAGCAGCACGATGGCCCGGAACTCGTGAGTGGAGTTGGCGATCATCCACTGCTCAATGGGATGGCCGAAGACGAGCAGCAGCGTGGCCGCCGAGAGTGGGACGAGTGCAAGTGGACCCAGCATGAGTGCCCGGAAGCGCAACGCCCAGAATTCTCCGTCGTTGCGCGGTAGACGATAGGCACGACGAAAGCCTTCCATGAGCGAAAGCATCACACCCAATGCGGCATATGCGCTGAGCGCAACCGCGGAGCTGAGTACCTGGACGGAGTGAAGCCTGCGGCTTTGGAAGTAGGATTGCAGCAGCGACATCGTATCGGAGGGAAGAAACTGCTCTGCGCCGACGCGAAACTGATCCAGGAGCGTGTTGCCTTCAGGCATGACTGCAAGCGCGGTGGTGCCAAGCAGCAGAGCAGGGAAGAGCATCAGTATCCCGGAATAGGCCGCAGCCTTGGCGGTGTTCAGTACGTCATGCTGGATTGCCTGCTGTACAGTTTGCTGTATGGTCTGAAGGACCGATTCTCGCATGAGTTTTTTCAGCCGCTGCATCGCTCCTCCCCGCAGAGTTTTAGCGCCGATCCTTTGGCTCGGTTCAGGCCAGATGCAGAAACAGCGCCAGTCCGCTCTCAATGACCCGATTGCAGGGCACCAAAAACAGGCTGATCCAATAGCCACCCAGAAACAGCACAAGGAAAAATCCAAATCGAGCAATCTGGTCATAGACCCGAACCGCGTTGTATGGCAGGGCATTGCGCAGCAGGTGGCCACCATCCAGCGGGGGAATGGGCATCAGGTTGAAAAACAGAAGCGCCAGATTGACTTCAATGGTCAGATAGCCAAGCAAGGCAAGCGCCTGTAGATTTGAAGCTCCCTGAAGCAGAACCTGCATGTTCATCGCCGCCACGACAGCAATTCTGCCTTCGCTACCCATGAATGCGATGCCCGCAAGCAGCAGAAAAGCCAGGCAAACCAGAAGCAGATTACTCAAGGGCCCAGCCAGAGTTGTGAGCATGTCGCCACGCTTGACGTTGCGGAAGTTGCGTGTGATGACCGGAGTGGGCTTGGCCCAGCCGACAAGAAAACCGCCCAATCCCAGACCGAGCAGGGGGCCAAAAATCATGAGCGCGGGAAAGACAAGCGTACCCAGCACATCGATATGCCGGATTGGGTTGAGGGTCACGCGTCCCTGCTGAAAGGCTGTTTGATCGCCCAAACGGAGCGCCGTCCATGCATGTGCGCACTCATGCACGGAAAGGGAAAATAATAGAATGACAAATTCAAATACGGCAATCACCAGATCCAGACTGGACACATGCACAAGCGATCTCCAAGCTCGACAAAAGCTCAGCTTAGCATGGTTGACTGCCAGGGGCGTTCCGTCGCAAATTGCGCCATGCTCCGTTAGACCTGACCCTGCGCTGTTCCGTGAGGCCCGACAATCTCTCCGGCAGCTAGCCGCGTGCCAGCCAGCAGAATCGTGTGTGCGCCGACGCGCGCCTTAGGGCCAATTTCGGTGGGGGCAATGAGCACCTGATCGTAGTTCTGCGCATCGTGCGTGTGGGTATAGATGCGCGCGTAGGTTCCGATGACGGCACTTTCACCAATGCGAATCGCGGCTCGATCATCGAGCAAAGCGCGATGGCGAACGATGGCTCCGTCGTCAAAGTGCAGGTTGTATCCAAAGGTAAGCTCGACCCCGTGATCGATGCGCACGCCGCGCCCCATGTGAGCAAAGAGGTGACGGCCCAGCATGCAGCGAAATCGAATGCCGAGCCAGTGATTCAGGCCAATCGGCGAACGGTCAAACATCATCCAGAACCACAGCAGCGGCTTGCTGCGCGCAAAACGCTCGGGATCGACGTCGGGATAATGCTCTGCTTCCAGCGTGATGTTGTTGGGGTCAAGCGAAAACTGCTGCACATTCAAAGGCAGTTCGCTGGTGAGCGTGGCATTGGCTTTGCCGCCGTGAGGACGGCCGAGGTACAGCTGATAAAGCTGGTCGCGCACAATCTCTGCCCGGCGCTCGGCTGCCTGATGCCGCGTGAATTCTTCGTTGAGATGAGCCAGCCAGCGGCGATAGATTTCCTCAGCCTCTGGCAGCGGTTCCGGTATTCGGGGAGTCTGGATGCCGCTTTCAGTCAATGCTGCCATGTATGGACGATACACCTGTATAACTGCTTTTCGTCAACACGGAAAACCAGCTTCACCCGGGATGGAGTCAAAGTGGTTTTGACAGCGGACGTGCATCTCGATAGGATGGCGGCGCGTCGTAGGTAGTTTCCAAAGAAGAAATCATTCTCTTTCGCATTCAGTATTTGCCGGGAGTTGTCATGCGAAATGCTCCGAAAGCTGTGCGGTTGTCTACTCGATTCAGTCGAAAGTCAGGCTCCATCATCCTGCTTCTTTGCGCAATGGCATGTATGAGGGTGGAGTTACTTCGCGCGGAGCCGACACCGGCCCTGAATCGCACTCTCATTGCTTCCCAGTGGCCAGCATTCTGGATTGCCAGTCCGTCTGTGCCGGGAACCGTGCAGGGTGTCTTTGAGTTTCGGCGCGAGGTGGAGCTGACTTCGATTCCCAGCCGCTTCCTGGTCCATCTCTCTGCGGACAATCGCTACATTCTCCGCGTGAATGGCCAATATGTTGCGGAAGGCCCGGCGCGCGGGGATCTCTTTCACTGGCGCTTTGAGACGGTCGATCTGGCGCCCTATTTGCATCCGGGAAAGAACGTGCTTGCAGCGATGGTCTGGAATTTTTCCAGCTTGTCTCCAGTAGCGCAGATGAGTGATCGGACTGGATTTCTGTTGCAAGGCGATGGTGTGGTGGAGGCCATGGTGAATACGGGCGCGGAGTGGAGGGTGAGGCGCGAATCAGGTCATTCCGCACTGGGCCATGCGGGCGCGAATGGCTATTACGCTGCCGGACCAGCGGAGAAGATCGATGAGCGCGTTGTGGACTCTGATTGGGATCAGGAGCAAAGCCATGCCAAGGATTGGCAGGCACCGATGCTGCTGGGCCATGCCTCGGCGCGAGAGGCTCGGGATGCTTCTAATCAGTGGGAGTTGACTGCCGACGCGCTGCCGCCGATGGAGCATCGGCTTGCAGATGTGGGCCGCGTGGTTCGGTTGACAGGAGTCGCGGATGCAGGTGGATTTCCCTCGGGAGCGGTCACCATTCCGGCGCACACTCATGCTGTGCTGCTGCTGGATCATCGTGTGCTCCAGACTGCGTATCCGGAACTGACGACCAGTGGCGGACGCGATGCTTCCATCCGGATTACCTACGCCGAGGCGCTTTACGATGCCAAGGGGCTAAAGGGAAATCGAAACGAGATAACAGGCCGGCACATCGAAGGCATAACCGACGAGTGGATAGCCGCGGGGAAGACCGGCGAGAAGGCAGCACCACTGTGGTGGCGAACGTGGCGTTACCTGCAGCTTGAGATCACCACACAGGATCAGGCGCTGACACTTGATTCCATGCGCGCATGGTTCACCGCATATCCGTTTAAAGCGCGAGCCAGCATTGAAGGAGACATTCCCAGATTGCAGCAGATATGGGATACAGGATGGCGGACAGCTCGGCTGGACGCGCACGAAACCTACATGGACGCTCCGTACTGGGAGCAGTTGCAATACGTCGGCGATACGCGGATTCAGGCGTTGATTTCTTATGTGGTTTCCGGCGACTCGCGCCTGGCGCAACAGGCCATCACCAATATCGACGATTCGAGGGTACCCGAGGGCATTACACAGAGTCGATATCCCTCTTCGCTGCCGCAGTTCATTCCTCCATTCTCGCTCTACTGGGTCAACATGCTGCACGACTACTGGATGTATGTGGATGATCCAGCTCTGGTGCGCACAACACTGCCGCATACGCGCCCCGTTCTGGATTGGTTTATGGATCGTTTGCGACCGGATGGGTTGCTGGGCAAGCTTGGCTGGTGGGAGTTTGCCGACTGGACGGCAAACTATGCCAATGGTGAGCCACCCCAGGACGCTGATGGAGGTTCCACGCTGCTGACGCTTCAATTCATCGCTGCGCTGCGAGATGCAGCACAGATGGAGGATGCGTTTGGAAGCGCTGAGCGCGTCAAAGAGTATGAAGCGCTGATTCGCAAGGCCACAGAAGCGCTCAACCGCGAAAGCTGGGATGCTGCATATGGCCTCTATGCAGATACTCCGGCGAAGTCGGCCTGGAGCCAGGAGTCGAATGTGCTGGCGGTGATGCTGGGGGTTGCGCCGAAGCCGCAGCGAGCGCTGATCCTGCGACGTATTCTGGCTGCGCGGCCGGATGCTGCCACTGTGGTTGAGGGTGTGACGGTGCCGGCGCTTTCGCCGATGAGTTACTATTTCCGCTTTTATCTGAGCCGTGCCTTGGAAGAGGCAGGAATGGGCGACGCGTATCTTTCGCAGCTTGGTCCGTGGTATGGAATGCTCGATCTTGGCTTGAGCACCTGGGCCGAAACGCCCGAGCCAACGCGCTCCGATTGCCATGCCTGGAGTGCCAGTCCCAACTATGATTTGTTGACCATAGTTGCCGGCGTTCACCCTGCATCTGCTGGTTTTAAAACTGTTCTGATCGAGCCTCATCTTCAGGGCCTACATCGACTGGATGTCTCAATGCCACACCCGAAGGGAATGATCCAGATTCGTTATCGAAGCAGCGGATTGGGATGGACGGCGGCCGTGAGTTTGCCAGATGGAGTGACTGGAACGCTGCGATGGGACGGTCAAAATATGCCGTTACATGCCGGAAGTCAGACCGTTACGCTGCCTGCTCGATGAGGCGGGGAATCGGTTATCAACTTAACCATGCGGATCACCGGAAGACAGGCTCGGTTGTGCAGGGGAATCTGCAATCGCTCCACTTCGCGATATCCCTCGCGTTCATACAAGGGCGCGCCCGTGACGGTAGCCCCCATTTCCAGTCTGCGAAATCCTGCTCGTATCGCTTCACTCTCGACAAAGTGAAGAATAGCCGTACCCAGGCCGCGACGCGCATACAGTGGATGAACATAGATGGCACGAATCTTTGCCGCATCGCACATAGGGTCCAGGAGCGTGTCGTCTCGTCCTGGAGCGTTGTCTCCACAGCAAAGCGTTCTGCGAGCTGACCATCCGCCACAGCCAATCATCTGTCCGGGTGTGGCTGCTTCGCCGCATTCGACGACAAAATATGTCTGGTCGACAATGAGTTGCGTGTCCAGCCCAAGCGCGGTGCCAATCGCCCCATCCATCTGCTCGCGGGTATAGTCGGCGCGGCTCAACTCATGTACGGAGGAAGCCATCAAAGCCTGAAGAGTTGGAGCATCCTGCAGCGTGGCAAGACGAAATCTCCAACGCAGTTTTGTGGTGTCGATCATCCCATTCAGGCTACGACAGATTGGGTTGGAGTGCATGACAATACGGTGTGCAGAGGATCGATCCATATTCGCTTATCGTTTCAATAAGAAAACTATTGCATATCATATTCCGTAGATGCTATAAGAATTGTCGCTTGCAGAGTCTGCTGCAACACCGTAAATCCGGAGAGCGCAAGGGGTTCCATTAGAGACTCTGGAACGAGGAGATTGCGATGAAATCTGCTTCTTATTCTGCCGCCTTGCTGGTTGTGCTTGGCCTCGGTATCGTGCCGATGTATGCGGCTGAATCCGCTCCGATCAAGCTTTCTGTCGAGTGGAGCCATCCAGTGGTCACTTCGCGCTCCTCGGCGACATTCCAGATTGTGGTGAACCCGCCGCTCCGGCCCGGCCAGCCACTGAGCGCGGCAGCGTATGAAGCAGTGCAGGAACTTGGCGCGGATTACGTTCGCTATGTGCCCTGGCTGCCGTATCCACGGCTCGGCGTGGCAGAACTGGAACCACCCTCGAGTCAGAAGACATCGTGGGATTTTTCACTTATCGATCCGATGATGGCGGATCTGATGCACGCAACGGCTGGCCACTCCACCATTGTCAACTTCAGCACGATTCCTGCCTGGCTCTTCAAGACCTCCAAGCCTGTCACGTATCCCGCAGATGCCAATCAGGTGGATTGGCACTACACGCAGGGAACCGAGCTTCAAGACCCGACAGGCGCTCAGTTGGGGGACTACTATGCGCGCCTTGTCAGTTGGTATGTCAATGGAGGCTTTACGGATGAGAACGGCATCCGACATAACTCAGGCCACCATTATGCGCTGCCGTGGTGGGAGGTGCTGAACGAGGTGGACTTTGAGCATTCGATGACGCCGAAGCAATACGCGGACCGCTACGATGCCATTGTCAGCGCGATTCATCGTGTCTCTCCACAAACAAAATTTGTGGGTCTGGCGCTGGCGATGCCTGGGAAGTCGCCAGAGTTCTTTGAGTATTTTCTGAATCATCGGAATCACAAGGCGGGTATTCCGCTGGATATGATTTCCTATCATTTTTATGCTTCGCCGGTGGCCAGCCAGACGATCGATAGCTGGCAATACTCTTTCTTCGATCAGGCAGATGGTTTTCTCTCGACGGTTCGTTATATTGAGTCGATTCGCAAGCGGCTCTCGCCGCAGACAAAGACGGACTGCGATGAACTCGGCGTGATACTGCCCACAGACAATACTTCTGCGGACTCTACACCGCCGCCCGCGGCCTATTGGAACCTGGCAGGTGCGCTCTATGCCTATCTTTATATCGAACTATCCCGAATGCAGATCGATGTCATCGGGGAGTCGCAGCTCATTGGATATCCGACACAGTTTCCAAGCGTGAGCATGATGAACTGGCAGAACAACAAGCCCAATGCGCGTTACTGGGTGCTACGGCTGGTTCATGATAACTTCCATGTCGGCGATCAGCTGGTGCAGACCAGTCTGGCCACCACCGGCGTTGATTCCCATAACGTTGCAGCGCAGGGTTTTGTGACCTCTGCGGGTCACAAGTTGCTTCTGATTAACAAACGGAATCAGACGGCATCGGTTGAGTTGCCCGAGGCGGCTGCTCATTCTGTATTCACGGTGGACGAAGAGACAGGAGATGGTCCAGCTCGTCCAATTGCGGCCGCTGGGAAGCAAATCCAGCTTGCCCCATTTTCGGTTACGGTGGTTTCATGGTAGCCATGTATGAGATTGCAGAGACGGCTCCGTTGCGTCGATTCGCGTTTCTGTTGCGTCTTCGCACTGGCGCAGAGGATGCATACGATGCCGCGCATCGCGCGGTTTGGCCTGAGATGCTTGCCCTGTTGAAGCAGGCAGGCATCACGGAGTACTCGATCTTCCGGCGAGATACTCTGATCGTGCTTACGCTGCGGTGCTCTGACTTTGAATCGACCTGGACGAGAATTGAGAATGACCCGGTCAATCTTCGCTGGCAGGCTGCAATGAAACCATTCTTTGCTGAGATGGAAGAACTGCAAGCAGGCGAGCGTTTTCCGATGATGGAAGAGGTCTTTTACCTTGCCTGAAGTTAATCGATGGATGGGAGGCACGGCGCAATCCAGCGTGCGTATAGCGATTTGTGGTTTGGGTCTGGATACCTATTGGCCACAGTTTGCGGGACTGCGCGACCGACTTTGTGGAGCCGTGGATCAGGTTGCCGGATGGATTGCTGAGGAAGGCTTTGCAGTGACGAATCTGGGCATGGTGGACAGCTATGAAACCGCTTCTGCGGCCGCTTCACGATGTCGGCGAGAGGAAGTGGACGCCCTTTTTCTTTTCGTAACGACCTACGCGCTATCTGCCACAGTGCTCACGCTGGTGCGTCGCGCGGGTGTGCCGGTGGTTGTGCTCAATCTGCAGCCTGATGCTGCGATGGACTACGAAGCTGTCAATGCGATGGGAGATCGGACAGCGATGACAGGTGAGTGGCTCGCGTGGTGCTCCGCTTGTCCGATGCCGGAGATTGCCAATCTCTTCGCTCGCGCGGGGTGGACCTTTCGTCAGGTGAACGGAGCCCTGACAGATATCTCGACGCGCAAGGAAGTGGCTGAATGGATACGCGCGATGCGAGTTCAGGCGATCCTTGCTCGCTCCAGAATTGGATTGATGGGGCATTACTACAGCGGCATGTTGGATATTGCTACGGACGTTACTCGTTTGGCGACAGTTCTTGGTGTGCATCCGGAGTTTCTGGAGGTGGATGAGTTAAGCGCGCTTGCCAACGACGTGGCGATCTCGGCAATCGATGCGCGTGTGCATCAGTTCCGAGATGTCTTTGATGTACGTGAAGATTGCATGGAAGAGGAAATTGCGCTTGCGGCGCGCACCTCAGTAGCGCTGGATCACTTTGTCGCGCAACATCGGCTCGATGCCTTGGCGTATTACTACAAGGGCAGCGGCAATGCAGCCAATGAGGAGACAATGCGCTCCATCATCCTGGGCACCAGCCTGCTGACAGCGCAGCACATTCCGGTCGCCGGCGAGTATGAGATCAAAAATGTAGTCGCTATGAAGATTCTGGATCTCCTTGGCGCAGGCGGATCGTTTACTGAGTACTACGCGATGGACATGCGTAACGACATTGTGCTGATGGGACACGATGGTCCAGGGCACGTGGCGATTGCCGCAGGGCCAGTGCGCGTGCGGCCTTTGAGCGTGTATCACGGCAAGGTAGGCAGCGGTCTTTCGGTGGAGATGTCCGTTCGATATGGGCCGGTCACGCTTCTCTCTGTTGCGGAAGATGAGGCGCATGGCTACAAACTGGTTGTGGCCGAAGGTGAAAGCGTTGCTGGACCGATTCTTGAGATCGGCAACACAAATAGCCGTTATCGATTTCCCCTCGGCGCGCGCGAGTTTGTTCAAGGGTGGAACGCAGAGTCCACGGCACATCACTGCGCAATTGGCGTGGGACATATCGCCGGAATACTTGAAAAGTTTGCCTCACTTGCAGGAATTGGTTTCAAGCGAGTGTGCTGAGTATGAGCCGCGCGTACATGCTTGAAAGGGAACAGTCCTGTTGCAAACCTGCCGTCACCGTGGCGCACTTTTGTCCAGCGTCTGTGGAGTGACGGTACTGTCGGAGCCTTGCAGTCCGTTGCCGGACGCTGCCGCAGAATGCAGCTTCCGATAGGTATCCATGGCTGTGCGCGCTCCCGATTCATTACCGCTGCCTCTGCGCGCCACGAAAAGTCGATACCATGCAACTTCGTCGTTCGGGTTGAGTGTGGTTGCACGTTCAAGAGGATCCAGTGCTTTTCGGAATTGCCCAGTCTCAATGTCCAGGCCTCCGAGTCCCACGAGTGCCTGCTCAAAGTCGGGAATCATCTGGCCTGAACCCCGTTTTCCGCACAGAAGCGAGTACGATTTTCGTATTCAGGAAGGTGCGGAGCGATGTCGAGGAGCAAGCACACAGAAGCGCAGATGATCGCGGCGGTGAAGCAGATGGAAGCGGGCCGGAAGGCCGAGG
>DAIDKP010000005.1 GCA_027449965.1 Acidobacteriaceae bacterium | reverse complement strand
GCTGCTCTACTCCCGCTACCTGCTGCTGGTCTCCGGCCTGGGCGGCCTGCTCTACGGCATCGATGTCGGCATCATCGCCGCTGCCCTGCTCTACCTGGACCGGACCATCCATCTCTCGCTGCAGCAGACCTCGGCCATCGTAGCTGCCGTGCTGGCCGGCGGCGTGGTCTCTTCGCTGGCCGGCGGCCTGCTGGCCGATCTCTTCGGCAGGCGGCGCATGATGATCCTCAGCGGCCTTTGCTTCCTGGCCAGCATCGGCATCATCGTCCTCTCGCAGAGTTTTCTGCCGCTGATGCTGGGCCGTCTGCTCCAGGGCATGAGCGGCGGCATCCTAGGCGTCGTCATTCCGCTCTATCTGGCCGAGACGCTCAGCGCCACCACCCGTGGCCGCGGCACGGCCATCTTCCAGTTCATGCTCACGCTGGGCATCGTCGTTGCCGCCTTCACCGGCCTCTTCTTCACGCGCCAGGCAGAGGCCGCCATCACCGCCGCACACGGCAATCCCCTGCTCATCCAGCAAGCGGCCAATCATGCCTGGCGAGGCATGTTCGCCTCCGTGCTGCTGCCCGGCATCCTATTTACGGTCGGCTCGCTGTTTCTCAGCGAATCTCCGCGCTGGCTGGCCCTTCGCGGCCGCCATGCAGACGCACGCGCGGCGCTGTTGCGCAGCGTTCCGCCGGAGGAGGCCGAGCTGGAGCTGGCCGCGATGCAGCCCGCGCAGACACTCCCCGGCACGGCCCACGCTGCGGCACCTGCGGCAACGCTGCGTCAGGAAACCCTCCTGCAGCGCAAATACGTCCTTCCCTTTCTGCTGGCCTGCTCCGTGCTGGTGCTCAACCAGACCACCGGCATCAACTCCATCCTTGCCTACCTGGTCGTCATTCTGCGCCAGGCCGGACTCAGCGCCAACCATGCAGCGCAGGGCGACGTCGTCGTCAAGCTGCTGAACTGCCTCATCACCCTGCTGGCCATCTGGCTCGTGGATCGCAAGGGCCGACGCTTCCTGCTCATTATCGGCACCACCGGCGTCACCGTCGCGCTGGCCCTCGGCGGACTCGTCTTTCTCCATGCGGAGAACCAGATGCGCGACATCACCACCGCCGTGCAGCAGCAGGTCCACCATGGCTCGCTCCAGCTTTCCGCCGCCCACTGGCAGGCATCCGGCAGCCACTCCACGCAGGTGCTCACGCTGCTCTACGCGCTCGACGGCAAGGAGCAGATCGCCACCCTGCGCAGCAGCGATCCGCCGCTGGTGCTGGCGTCTGCGCAGCCGCTCACCATCCGCCGCGCCCGCATCGGTCCGCTGCCCGCGCCAGCCACCGGATGGCTCATCACGGCAGCGCTCAGTCTCTTCATTGCCGCCTTTGCCATCGGTCCCGGCGTCGTAGTCTGGCTCATGCTCTCCGAGCTCATGCCCACCCGCATCCGCGCCGTCGGCATGGGCATTGCGCTGCTGCTCAATCTCGCCGTCTCCACGCTCATCGCCGATCTCTTCCTGCCCGTCGTCGATCACTTCGGCTACTCCACCATGTTCTTTTTCTGGTCGGCCTGTACGCTGCTCTACCTGGCCATCTCGCTCTTGCTGCTGCCGGAGACGCGCGGCCGCACACTGGAGGAGATTGAGCGCGGCTTCAGCCAGTCCTGACGGCACAACCGCTCCTTCAGGGCCTGCGGCTCCGCCAGCCCATCCGGCCTATACACTGGAAGGGTGATTGTCCGCGTCTCCATCTCCGCACTCCTGCTGGGCCTGGCCTGCTCGCCGCTGCTGGCGCAATCGGCACCGGCGGGAGCCACTGCTGCCACCCCGCACCCCACCAACACCACGCCGACGAATGCCGGCCAGGCCGACGCGCGCGATGCCGAGTTTGCCCGCGCCGAGGCCGCACTGGCCAAAAGCGACTGGAAGACTGCCGCGCCGCTGCTTGATGCCTGGCTAGCCGGTCATCCCAACGATGCCCGCGCACTATTCGACGCAGCCTTCGTCGCCGACGAGCAGAATCGCAACGACGATGCCGTTGCCCTCTATCGCCGCTGCATCGCCGTGCAGCCCAAAAACTTTGCCGCGCAGGCCTCGCTGGGGCTGCTGCTGGCTCGCATGAACAAACTGGCCGAGGCGCGCCCCGTCCTGCTGGCCGCAACGGCGCTCGACCCCGGCGTCTCCGGCAAGGCCGCACTGGCCCAGATCTGGCGCGCCCTGGCCCAGATTGACCGCACCGGCATTGACGGGCATCCCGACTACGCCGAGGCCTCCAGCGACCTGCTGCAGGCGCTCAAGCTTTCTCCGGAGACCGAGCAGGACACCCTGATGGCCGCCGGACTGGCCGAGGCCAACGGTGATGCCGACGGAGCCGAAGCCACCTACAAGCGCCTGCTCGCCGCCAATCCCGACTCGCTGCAGGCCATTGGCGGACTGGCCCATCTGCTCATCACGCAGAAGAAATATCCCGAGGCGGAAGCCCTGCTGCGGCCGGCGCTCGACAAGCATCCAGACAGCGTGCCGCTCACCGCACAGCTAGCCGCCGTGCTGGTTGCCGAGGACAAGGCCGAAGCCATTCCGCTGCTGGAAAAGCTGCACACCGGCAACCCCGCCAATGAAGAGGTCACCCGCATGCTGGCCCGCGTCAAGGCCGATGCCGGCGACTTTGCCGCTGCCGATGCCCTCGATCAGGAGCTGCTCAAGCTGCATCCCCACGATGCCGACCTGCTGACCAGCCATGCCCAGAATCTGATCCGCCTTGGCCAGACCCAGGCCGCCTTTGGCGTCTTCGAACAGGCCGCAGCAGCCGACCCGAAAAATGCCGACGCCTGGACCGGACTGGGCTTTGCGGCATCCGAACTACATCGGCCCGATCTCACCATTCAGGCCCTGCTGCAGCGCAACAAGCTGGTACCGGAAACGGCTCCGGTGGATTTTCTACTGGCCACGGCCTACGACCGTATCCACGACAAAAAATCCGCCATTCTCTACTATCAGCAGTTCCTCACCCTCGACGGCGGCAAGCTCAAGGATCAGGAGTGGCAGGCCCGCCAGCGCATCGATCTGCTGCAGCGCGAAAAGTAAAGCCGGTTGCAGAGCAAGCTGTTGCAGCTGTGGATCGGCTCGCAGCCAGCCACAGCCCCTAAGCCAGCAGCTTCATCCATCCGGTCGGCGGCAGGTCCGGCACCAGAATCTTCCGCGTATCGCCCTGGCTGCGGCAGATTGCCTCCGCGGCCAGATATCCGCTGCGCACCCCACCCTCCATCGTTGCCGGCCAGCCGGTCTGCACCCAGTCTCCGGCCAGAAAGCATTGCGGCCACGGAGACGCGGCGTCCGGCCGAATCGCGTCAATGCCCGGCGGCACGCCAAAGGTGGCACGCACTTCCTTCACCAGCACGCTCTTCACCACCCGCGCCGTGCTCACCGCAGGAAAGAACTCGGCCAGCTGCTGGAGCGCACGCGCTATGGCCTGCTCCCGTGGCAGCTCGGCAAACTTCCGGGAAGCACTGATCACCAGCTCCACATAGCTGCCCTCGCCACTCCGCAGCGGCTGCCAGCGGGATTTGTGATACATCCAGTGAATCTCCCGGTCCAGCAGCACCGCGTGGTCCAGCTCGGTAATCGTGCGATCAAACCACAAATGCACGCTGCAGATGGGCCAGTGCGTCAGCCGGCTCAGCCGATCCCTCAGACCCTCGACCCCGGCCAGTTGCGGCATCGCCGGCAGCAGCTTTGCCATCGCCTCAAAAGAGAGTGCCGGCACCAGGTAGCGCGTCTCCATCTGCTGCCCGTCGCAGTCCACCGTCCATCGCCGCCGTGCGGCATCCCATTGCGCGCCGCGCACGCTGCGCCCATGCACCAGCCGGCCGCCGCGCTCCTCCAGATAGTGGCCCACCCCGGCATACAGCTCGCTCAGCGGAACCCGGCTCATGCCCATGGCACCGGCCTGCGCCGAGTTCAGAAACAACTCGCGAATCACCTTCTGCGCATAGCTCACATCAATCGCATCCAGATCGGCATTCAGTGCGCTGGCAATCACCAGCTCCCAGAATCGCCTGCGCGCGCCCTCTGTCTGCCGTTGCGCCTTCAGCCACTGTGCCAGCGACTGGCCCGCGCGCTGCTCGCGCAGCATCATCTGCCCCATCGCCCAGATCAGCGCAGCCTTGTCCGCAGCGGAAAAGCACTGTGCCCGCAGAATCCCCGACAGCCCGTGCATCGGTGCCGGCAGCCGCGTCGGCTGCAGCACGGATCGCCTGCCGCCGGGCTCAATCAGCGTCATCCGGTCATCCCAGAAGATCTGCTCCTCCACGCCCAGCCGCCGATACAGGTCCACCAGATTCGTGCAGCAGCCAAACAGCACATGCTGGCAGTTGTCGATCGTCTCCCCGGCGCCGGGATGCAGATACGACGAGGCGCGACCGCCCAGGTATCCGCGCCGCTCCACCAGCGTCACGGTAAAACCGGCATCCGCCAGCGCGCAGGCTGCCGCAATCCCGGCCACGCCGCCGCCCACCACCAGTGCTGAGTTGTCGCGCTTCTTCCCTTGCTGGCTGGCCATCTGTCCGTTATCCTCTGCCCGGCAGCAGGCGCACGCCGCCCATCCACACCAGTCCAACCGCCAGAATCAGCAGCTTCTGCCAGGTGGGCACAGAGATGCGTTGCGCCATCACCTCATAGCGCTGGCTGCGAATGCGCCGCAGCAGCCGATGATAAATCGTCACCAGCACCCACAGCGCCGGCCGGCTGATCCGGTCAATCCGCGGCAGCAGTTCCTGCGCCGCCCCATACATCTGCTCGGCCCGCTCCGCCACGGCGGCCAGCAGCGCGCGCTCGGCCTCGGTCACCGTCGCTGCCGGATGATGCAGCAGATCCTCGACCGCCACTCCGTGCCGCTCCAGCTCGCGCAGCGGCAGATAGACACGATTCCGCTCCGTATCCTCCCGCACATCGCGCAGAATATTCGTCAGCTGGAAGGCAATGCCGGTCTGCTCGGCCAGCTTTTCCGCTCCCGCATCGCAGTAGCCAAAGATGCGGATGCACACCAGCCCCACCACCGATGCCACCAGATAGCAGTAGCGATCCAGCTCCACATAGCTGGGGAAGGTATCCGGTCGTCCGGCGCGGCTTGCCTCCGTCTCGTCCAGATCCATCGTCGTACCTGCCACCAGCTCATCCAGCAGCGAATACGGAATGGCAAACCGACGCGCTGCATCCCGCACCGCCACAAAGACCGCATCCTGCGTCTGCTCTCCGTCGCGCACCCTGCGCCAATCCTCCAGCCACGCCGCCAGCATCTGCCTGCGCTCGGCACGCGAAAAGGATTCATCATCCGACAGATCATCGGCCCGGCGCATGAACGCATAGATCGCGCACATTGCATCCCGCCGCGCCGCCGGCAGCGCCACAAAGGAAAAGTAAAAGTTCTTGGCCTCGCGCCGGGCAATCGCGCGGCACTCGGCATACGCGCTGGCCAGGGTCACCGGATCCACGCCGCCACTCCGCGCCACCGTCTCGCTGGCTGCACTCATGCCGCTCGGCCTCGCAGTCGCAGCCCCGGCAGGAACTTCCCCGTCACCGCCCGCAGCGCAAGCGCCAGCTTCGTGCGTTTGGAGATCGCCGGCCGCGCGCGCAGCACGTCGTAGTCGCACTGCTCAATCGCACGCAGAATCTCCAGTCCCCCGCGGCTGAACAGATCCAGATCCACCGCCAGATCCCGGTCCACCTGCCCGATCAGCGGCAGCCCCTGCTCAAACATTGCCCGCGCCGCATCCGTCATCTCGCGCAGCAGCGCGCGAAAGGCATCCGTGGCCACATGGCTGGCCAGCATCGCCTCGGTCACCCCATGGCGCGCCATCGCATCCTGCGGCAGATAGATTCGTCCGCGCTGCTCCAGATCCGGCCGCACATCCTGCCAGAAGTTTGCCAGCTGCAGCGCCGAGCAGGTGAAATTCGAAAGCCGGAAGCGCTCCGCATCCCGATATCCGCAGACGTACAGCACCAGATGCCCCACCGGATTCGCCGAATACCGGCAGTACTCCAGCACCTCATCCATCGTCCGATACCGCGTCACCGTCTGGTCCTGTCGAAAGGCCTTCAGCAGATCGGCAAAGGGCGTGATCGGAATCTGGCAGGCGCGAATCGTCTCCGCCAGCGCCACAAAGACCGGATGCCGCACCTGGCCGCGATAACAGGCCTCCAGTTCGCCCTGCCAGAAATCCAGCAGCGCCAGCGCCTGCTCCGGGCTGCTCACCTCGTCGCCCAGATCATCCGAGACGCGGCAGTAGGCATAGATCGCATGAAAGTGCGGCCGCAGCTTCTCCGGCAAAAACCACGAGGCCACATGGAAGTTCTCATAATGCGTCTCGGCCAGCCTGCGACACCAGGCCATCGCCTCGGCCACAGTCGGCGCAGTCTCCGGCATGCGATAGCTCTCCGGCAGCGCCGCCCATCCCTGCCGCAGCAGTTGCTCGCGTTCGGCCTCACCCGGCATCGTCGTCTCCGCAGCACTCATGCCTTTATCCTACCCTCTGGCCCGCCCGGAAGAATCACGGTTTTCAGCCCCTTCCAGTCGTGAAACAGCTGCTGCAGATCGGCCAGCCCGGCCTCACCGCTCAGCAGCATTCCGGCCCGGAAGCGACCATCGGCCAGCAGCGCCAAGGCGCGACGGCAGACCTCCGGCCGGTGATGAAAGGTTGCCTTCAGCGTCAGGTCGCCATAGTGCAGCCGATTCGTATCCAGCGTCACCACCGTGCCCGCCGCAGGCCCGCCAAAAAAGTTCACCGTCCCGCCGTTGCGCGTCATGGCCACGGCCTGCTGCCAGGTCTCCGGCGTTGCCACGGCCTCAATCGCCAGATCCACACCGCGCTGCTCCGGAGTGCAGTCGCGCACGGCCTGCACCACATCCGTGGCCACACCCGTCTGCACCACCTCGGCCGCGCCGAGCTCCCGGGCAAGCGCAGCCTGTCCGTCATGCTTCACCACGGCAATCAGCCGGCATCCAGCCAGCACCGCCAGTTGCATCGCCATCAGCCCCAGCGGTCCGGCGCCAATCACGGCCACCGTATCCCCGCCGCGCGCGCCCGAATCCTCCCAGGCATGCAGCGCACAGGCCAGCGGTTCGGTCATCGCCGCATGCGCCATCGTCATCCCCGCCGGAATCCGCAGCATATTCCGTGCCACAATCCGCGCCGGAACCCGCATGTACTCCGCATACGCGCCATTGTGAAACAGCAGATCGGCACAGAGATTTTCCTGCTCGCGCTCGCAGAAGTAGCAGCTCCCGCACGGCGCCGAATTCAGCGCCACCACCGCATCGCCCAGCGCAAATCCGTCCACCCCGGCACCCAGTTCCACAATCGTCCCCGCCACCTCATGGCCAAACATCGTCGGTGGCTGAATCATCTTCGCGTGATAGCCCCGGCGAAAGACCTTGCGATCGGTCCCGCAGGTCAGCGCCGCATCCACGCGCAGAATCACCTCGCCTTCGCGCGCATGCGGCGTCTCCACCGCCTCCACGCGGATATCCTCGCGTCCATACAGCACCGCCGCCTGCATCCGCTCCGGCAGCCCGCCGCGCACCGCCTCCATCCGCTCGCTCACCTTGCCTCCGGCTCAATCATGATCTTCATCGACTGCGCACTCGGCTGCGAGGCCACGCGAATCGCCTCCACCGCATCCTCCAGCGAATAGCGATGCGAGATCAGCCGCGTCAGATCAAAGCCATTGCGATAGCCCTCAAAGACCAGCGCCGCACCCTCGGCCTGAATATCCACCGCCGCCGAATACGATCCGATCATCGCCTTCTCATCCATGCACACCGCGCCCGGATCAAAGCTCGCCTCCCCATGCTGCGTCTGGGCAAACAGCAGCACCTTGCCGCCGGGCCGCACCGCCGCCATCGCCGTGGCAATCAGCGCATGGCCGCCCACCGCCAGCAGTACCGCATCGGCACCGCGACCCTCCGTCGCCGCCCTCGCCCGCTCCACCACGTCCTCGCGCCCGGCGTCGATCGGATGCTGCAGCCCAAAGCCTGCCGCAATCGCATGCCGCTCCGGATACAGGTCCGAGGTAAGCACCGTTGCCCCGCTGCGTGCCGCCAGCGCCGCCAGCAGAATCCCAATCGGTCCCTGCCCAATCACCAGCACCGTCTCATCCGGCTCCAGCGCCAGCATCTTCACACCCTTCAGGCAGGTGTTCACCGGCTCCACAAACGCCGCCTGCTCCAGCGGAACCCCATCCGGCACGCGCACCACGCCGCCATCGCGCACAATCCAGTCCATCACTCGCACGTACTCGGCAAATCCGCCACCGGCCGGCTCAAAGCCCGCCGTCACGCCCACGCGCTTGTACACCGGGCACTGTGCAAAGGTCTTCTTGCGGCAATAGAAGCAGCTTCCGCAGGGGATGTGATGGAAGACCATCACACGATCGCCCACGGAAAACTGCGTCACCCCGGCGCCCACCGCAGCCACCGTTCCCGCCGTCTCATGGCCAAAGATGCGCGGCGCCGCATGCGATCCGGTATGAATCTTCTTCAGGTCCGTCCCGCAGATACCACAGCTCGCCACGCGGATCAGAATCTCGCCCGGCCCAATCTCCGGCACCGCAACCGTCTCCACGCGCACATCGTTCACGCCGCGATAGACCGCCGCGCGCATCGTCTTTGGCAATTCCAACTGCTGTGCCATTCCGCTCCTCGCTCAACTCTCCAGACTCGTCACTTCCCGCATCGCCGCCCACAGCCGCTCAGCCGCCACACGGCTGCCCCGGGCCATCTCCATCACCGGCCGCCACAGCCGCGGATGCCGCGCCACATGCCAGCCAAAGGCTGCCTCACGCAGCCGACCCTCCGCAGTCACAAACCTGCCCATCTCCGGCATCTCAAACCCGGCATCGTCGGAGATTGCCTTGATCGCCGCAAACGGCAGCTCCCGCGCCTGCGCCAGCCGCGCCACCGCTGCCGCTTCCATCTCCACCGCCGCTGCCTGGTAGCTCTCCGCCAGCCGTCTCTTCTCCTGCCGGCCTGCCGGAGCAGCCACCGTCACCACTGGAGCCCGCAGACCGATCTCCCGCTCCATCTGCGGGAAAAACCGCTCCCCGGTCCGCGCATCAATCACCACATCGGCCTCCACAATCTCGCCCACGTGGATCGATGCGCGACACGCTCCCGCCCACCCCACGGAGATCAGCCGACTTACCGGGCCCAGGCTCAGGGCAAAGTCCGCCGCCAGCACTGCGCGCGCAGCACCCATTCCGGCACAGACCACCGTCGCCGCCCCATGCACAAAGCAAAGCTCCCCGCGCGAACCACGCACCTGCTTCCATCCGCGCACCAGACCGGCAACCTCCCGCTCCAGCGCCGCCACAAACACCACGCGTCCCGTGCTCATGCCCATCCGCCCATCCGTTCCCGGTCAGCCCTCGGCCGGAGCATACCCGTGCGCACGAAACCAGTCCACCGCCGCCCGCATTGCCGGATACACCGGCGTCAGCCGAAACCCAAGCTCCTGCTGCGCCCGCGCCGAGGAGGCAAACATCTTCTTGCGCCCCATCTTCACCTCTTCCAGAGTCGCCCGCGGCTCCCGGCCCAGCAGTCGTCCGGTAATCGTCTCTTCCACGCAGGCATATCCGGCTGCCACCCAGAACGGAATCTGCATCGTCGGCGACGGAATCCCCGTCATCGCCGACAGCTTGTCCAGAATCTGCTTCAGCGTCAGGTTCTCCCCGCCCAGAATGTAGCGTCGGCCCGGCGTGCCCACCTCCAGCGCCGCCGCATGCGTGCGCGCCACCTCGCGCACATCCACCAGGTTCAACCCGGTGTCCATGTACGCCGGGAAGCGCCGCAGCAGAAAGTCCACCACGATCCGGCCCGTCGGCGTCGGCTTGCTGTCGTGCGAGCCAATCGGCGTCGTCGGATTCAGGATGATCACGGCCTGCCCGGCCTCGGCAGCGCGCAACGCCTCCTGCTCGGCCAGAAACTTCGACCGCTTGTAGTGGCCCACCATATCCTCCAGGCTCACCGGCGTATCCTCGTTCACAATCAGCCCATCGCGCCGGAAGCCCATCGTGGCCACGCTCGAGGTGTACACCACGCGCCGCACGCCTGCCTCGCGCGCCAGGCCCAGCAGCGCACGCGTTCCCTCCACATTGGCCCGATACATTGCCTGCGGATCACGCACCCACAGCCGGTAATCGGCCGCCACATGCACCACCGCCTCGCAGTCGGCCACGGCCGTGCGCAACGTCTCCGGCTGACTCAGGTCGCCCACGCAGACCTCGCAAGCGCCGCCAATCTCGTCCAGAAAGCGGGTGTTGCTCGACTGCCGCGTCAGCAGGCGCAACTGCGCCCCCTGCGACGCCAGTTCGCGCGCCACATGGAAGCCGACAAAACCCGTCGCTCCCGTCACAAAAACTCTCATCTGCGCGTTCTTTCCGCTCTGCTCAGGCCTGGCTAGTCGAGCGATTCCGGGTGCAGGCCGATATTCTTCTCGCCGGCCGCCTTCTTTTCGGCATACTTCTTCACCCAAGCCTCCCAGTGCTTGCCGGCGGCGCGATCCTTGCCCGTGAACTCAATCCGGGCAATCTCCGCATAGCTCACGCGACGCTTCTCCGTCGACTGCACCGGATACATCTGCACAAAGGAATCCCGCAGCGTCGAGCCGGTCGTCCGGTTAAAGAGATACGCCTCCAGCCGCTCGCCCGACTTCAGCGTCAGCGTCACGTCGCCGCGATAATCAAACGCCTTTTCCAGCGCCTGCTTCAGGTCGTCCTCGCCGGCCAGCTCCGGAACCCAGCCCTCCAGATTCTCGTGGGCAAAGCCGGAGACCACTTCCAACTCATCAGGATTCTGCACCGTCTGGCTCATGCGCGCGTCTCCTCCATCTGCACCGCCGTCGGCTCAATCTGCACCAGCTTGGCATGCTGCGGTGCAAAGCTCGCATCGTTCAGCAGGTTCAGCGCGCCCTGATCCTCATAGCGGCTGAAGAGCGCAGCCTTGGCCATCGCAAAAAATCCCGACAGCGAACCAAACCCGTGCGTCACCGCCGTCGGCTCATAGCCGCAGCTCACCATGCAGTTGGCGCACTTGGGATTCCCGCTCTTCGTCCCGTACTCCTCCCACTTGGTCGTCTCCATCAGCTCCTGGAAGCTCTCCGCATACCCATCCTGCAGCAGGTAGCACGGCTTCTGCCAGCCGAAGATGTTGTAGGCCGGCGACCCCCACGGCGTACATTCGTAGTCCCGCTTGCCCATCAGAAATTCCAGGAACAGCGGCGACATATTGAACTTCCAGCTCTTTTTCCGGTTCGACAGAATCGCACGGAACAGCCGCCTCGACTTCGCCTTGCCCAGAAAATGCTGCTGGTCCGGAGCCTTGTCGTAGCTATATCCCGGCGAAAGCACAATCCCCTCCACGCCCAGGCTCATCACCACGTCAAAGTACTCCCGCACCATATTCGGGTCCGTCCCGTCAAAGAACGTCGAGTTCGGCGTCACGCGAAATCCGCGCTTCACCGCCTCGCGAATTCCCTCCACCGCCAGGTCCCATCCGCCCTCGCGACACACCGAAAAATCATGGTGGTCCCGCAGCCCATCCAGATGCACCGAAAACGTCAGATACTTCGACGGCGTAAACTCGTGAATCCTTCGCTTCAGCTCCAGCGCATTCGTGCACAGGTAGATATAAATCTTCCGCGCAATCAGCCCGTTCACAATCTCCACAATCTGCGGATGCAGCAGCGGCTCGCCGCCCGGAATCGACACCATCGGCACGCCGCTCTCTTCCACCGCGCGAAAGCATTCCTCCGGCGACAGTTCCTTCTTCAAAATATGCGGCGGATACTGCACTTTCCCGCATCCGGCGCACGCCAGATTGCAGCGAAACAGCGGCTCCAGCATCAGCACCAGCGGATATCGCTTCTCGCCCTTCAGCCGCTTGCCAACAATGTAACTGGCCACCGTCCACATCTGTGAGATGGGCACACCCATGTCGTCCGTCCTCCCGCGCCGCTTCCGACGCTCACTCTTTTTCCGCCACAGCCGCTCTCGGCCGCTGCGCCCGTCCTCAGCCCGCCGCTTCCATCGCCCGACGATACGTCGTCAGCGCCAGCAGCGGAAAATAATTCCGATACATGTGATACGCCAGATAAAACACTCGCGGAAATCCCGTCCCCGTATACAGCGCCTGCCGCGTCACGCCGCCGCCCGTGGACTCATCCCACTCGCCCGTCTCCGCCTGCCGCTCCAGCAGCCATCTCACTCCCTTGGCCACCGAATCGCTCCGCGTATCGCCTGCCGCCAGCAGCGCCAGCAGCGCCCACGCCGTCTGCGACGGCGTGCTCGGCCCCACCCCGCGCTGCACCGGATCGTCATAGCTCAGGCAGCTCTCGCCCCATCCGCCATCGGCGTTCTGGATCATCCTCACCCACTCCGCCGCCTGCTGCACCTGCGGCTCGTTGTGATCCATCCCCACCGCCTCCAGACCGCGCAGCGCCAGAAATGTCCCGTAGATGTAGTTCACGCCCCAGCGTCCGAACCAGCTTCCATCCGGCTCCTGCTCGCGCAATATAAACTGCACCGCACGCTCCACCCGCTTGTCCGCGCGCGTATACCCATACGTCGACAGCATCTCCAGCATCCGCCCCGTAATATCCACCGTCGGCGGGTCCAGCATCGCGTTGTGATCCGCAAACGGAATGTACTGGAAGATCATCTTCGTATTGTCCTTGTCAAAGCTCGCCCAGCCACCATTCCCACACTGCATCGCAAACAGCCAGTCAATCGCCCTCTGCGCCACCTCATGCTGATATCGCTCCCGCGGATTTTCCACGCAGCTCAGCGCCAGCAGCACCTGCGCCGTATCATCCGTATCCGGATAAAACTCATTATTGAACTCGAAGTACCACCCGCCCGGCTGCGTCTTCGGCACCTTCACCGCCCAGTCGCCCAGATGCCGGACCTCCTTGCTCAGCATCCAGTCCGCAGCCTTCACCATCCGCTCGTCCGTCCGCGACACTCCCGCCTGTCCCAGCGCAAACATCGCATACGCCGTATCCCACACCGGGGACATGCACGGCTGCATCCGGAACGTCGCCTCCGGATGATGTTCGCCCGCCGGAGACTCAATCCCCAGCTTCTCAAACTCATCCCGCGCCCGAATCACCTGCGGATCATCATCGGAATACCCCAGGCACCGCAGCGCAATAATCGCATTCATCATCGCCGGATAGATCGCGCCCAGCCCGTCGGACATCTCCAGCCGCTCCAGCATCCACGCTTCGGCTTTCTTCAGCGCCAACTTCCTCAGCGGGCGAATATACACCGCCTCCACCCGATGAAAGATCCGATCCGTCAGCAGGAAAAAATTCCGCCAGCTCAGCCACTTCTTCCGGTCATACCGAAGCCGCAGATTCGCATTTTCGCGCCCCCCCACAAACAGCTCGTCAATCCCCTGCTCTGGCGCAATCTTCTTGAACGGCTTCTTGGCATAAATGATCGACAGCGGCACCAGAATCGCCCGCGACCACGACGAAATCTCATAGATATTGAAGTAAAACCAGTTCGGCGCCAGCACAATCTCCGGGGGAATGGCCGGCACCGCGTCGTAGTCATACTGCCCCAGCGCGCACAGATAAATCTTCGTGAACGTGTTGCACGCGACCACTCCGCCATGCGCCAGAATCCACGCCCGCGCCTTCACCAGAATCGGGTCTTCGGCGCTCATTCCCATCAGCTTGCATGCGAAATAGCACTTCACCGCCAGCGAGATATTCCCCGGCCCACCCGGATAAATGCTCCAGCTTCCATCCTCATTCCGATAGCGCAGCATCTCCACCAGCGCGCGCTTCATCCGCCCCGGGTCGCCGCTCTCCAGCAGCACATGCATGAAGATATAGTCGGCCTCCAGCATCGAATCCGCTTCCAGCTCTCCGCACCAAAATCCATCCGGATGCTGATCGCGCAACAGTCGCTCGGCGCTGCGTTCAATCGCCGTCTCCACCTGCGACAGGTCTGCGTCCAGCCGTCCAAAACGCGGCGTTATCACCCCATCCAGTTGTCTTTTCTCTGCACGATCCATATCCGTTGCCGCATGCCTCACTTCACCGCAAAAGAGCAGAAAGCTCCCGCTCGCCATCTCATCTGAGCGCCCGTCGGGAACCGTTCCACCACAACGCGGCTCATTCCGCGCTTCCGCAGACTACTGCACGGGAACCGGTGCGCCGCCGTCTGCCCCGCCAATCGCCTGCACAATCTCTGGCGGCAGCCCAAAACGCACGTTTTCCGGCATGACTTCTACTTCTTCGACGCTCGAATATCCGTTTTGCTGCAAATAATTGATCACGTCCTCCACCAGAACCTCCGGTGCTGACGCGCCTGCTGTCACGGCCACCGACTGCACATTCTCCAGCCACTTCGGGTCAATCGCCTTCGAGTTGTCAATCAGATACGCCTTCGTCCCCAGATTATTTGAGACCTCCACAAGACGGTTCGAGTTCGAGCTGTTCGTCGATCCCACCACCAGCACCAGCTCCGCGCCCGGCGCCACATTGCGCACCGCCACCTGCCGGTTCTCCGTCGCGTAGCAGATATCCTGCGTGTGCGGCCCCACAATCTTCGGATACTTCAACTTCAGCGCCTGGATAATATCGCGAGCTTCATCCAGCGACAACGTCGTCTGCGTCAGATACGCCACGCGCTCCGGGTCCGGCACCATCAGCGCCTCCACCTCGGCCACGTTCGACACCACCTGCGTAGCCTCCGGGGCTTCGCCCAGTGTTCCTTCAATCTCGTCATGATCGCGATGCCCCACCAGCACCAACGAATAGCCCTGCTTGGCGAACTTCACCGCCTCCACATGCACCTTCGTCACCAGAGGACACGTCGCGTCGATCACCTTCAGCTTTCGCGCCAGACTCGCCTCGCGCACCGCCGGCGAAACCCCGTGCGCGCTGTAAATCACCCGCTGACCCTCCGGCACCTCCTCGATCTCATGCACAAAGATCGCGCCCTTCTCGGCCAGCTCGTTTACCACAAAACGGTTATGCACAATCTCCCGCCGCACATAGATCGGTGCGCCAAAGGTCTCCAGTGCAATCTTCACAATGTCGATCGCGCGCACCACGCCCGCGCAAAACCCCCTCGGCTTCAACAACAACACGCGCTTCTGCCCGGCCACAGTCGGCACCGAACCCGGATTGGAAATAGATTCCATTGCACTCTGCATACCATCCCAGTATAGCAACGAATCAACTTCAATCCTTCCCATTCCAGCCCGTAGCCAGACTTTTGCCTTTCACCCCCGGCTCGCCACCGCCGCTCACTCCGCATCTATGACCGTTGCATGTGCGGAAGCACTTATCGTTGTCTTTCCTTTTGCGTTACCGCCTTGCTAGGGTCTGTTGACGCAACCCGGAGCGGATGGCGTTGCGAGCTACTCCGCAACCCGAAGGGCCGGGGCCGATTTTTCCCTCTCTTCGTCCCGCGTCGCTTGAATACACCCGGTATTCCCCGCTCCTCACTTCTCCACAGGAAGAAATAGCTCCCGGCGCCACCGTCCGGGTAGTGTGTACAGACCCTAATACTGTTCTCACCCCTCAGGAAATCTGCTGCTGTCGTTCGCCAGCATCTTCCTCATCCACACCCCGCCATGGCGCTCCAGCCCTATTCATGGCCCACAGTTTTTTGTTACAGTAGTTTAGGTAATGGCGCTATCGTCTAGGGGTTAGGACGTGAGATTCTCAATCTTAAAACACGGGTTCGATTCCCGTTAGCGCTACCAGCTATCTGACGCTAAAGCCTGCTAAATCAGCGGGCTTTTTCTTTGTTTGGAAAACGTCCTGGCGCGTGTTTGGTCACAATAGCGCGTTTTGTGGTGGCCTGAACCCCGTTTTCCGCACAGAAGCGAGTACGATTTTCGTATTCAGGAAGGTGCGGAGCGATGTCGAGGAGCAAGCACACAGAAGGGTAGATGATTGCAGCGGTCAAGCAGCTGGAGGCTGGCCGCAAGGCTGAGGACGTGGCCCGGGAAGTGGGCGTAAGCACGCACACGGTCTATGCCTGGAAGTCGAAGTACGGTGGCATGGATGTGAGCGAGGCTCAGGAAGCCAGGCGGCTGCGGGATGAAAATGCCCGATTACGCAAGCTGGTTGCGGATCTGAGTCTGGACAAGGAAGCGCTGCAGTCGGTGATAGAAAAAACGGATGGAGCTTCCACCCCACGGACGAAGACCTGTCCGCGGGGACCCCGGCTCGCAGCGATGAAGGCATCTGTCGAGCACATCCGGGAGAAGTTCGCCTTCACCGAACGCCGAGCCTGCCGCCTGTTGCTGGTTCCGGTTTCGAGCTATCGCTATAGACCGCGGCAGAACGACAACAGCTTGCGTGAGCGTCTGATCGCGTTGGCTCGCGAGAAGCCGCGCTTCGGCTATCGTCGTCTACACATGCTGCTCGGTCGTGAAGGCGAGCAGGTGAACCACAAGCGGGTGCACCGGATCTATCGCGAAGCCGGCCTGGCGCTGCGCCGCAAGAAGCGAAAACATCGATCTCGTTCACATCCAGCCGGGCAAGCCCACGCAGAACGCCTACGTGGAGAGCTTCAACAGCAAACTGCGAGAGGATTGTCTTCGCGTCAGCTGGTTCCAGAACCTGTTCGAAGCAAGACGGATCATTGCCAGCTGGCGCAACGACTACAACCAAAGGAGGCCACACAGCAGCCTGAACTACAGGACGCCGTCGGAGTTCGCCGCAAAAGCTGGCCGTGGAAAAGACGCAGGCCAAGCCTGCTTGAAAAACGATGAAACCGTTTTTCACTTTCCCACCGCTACGACTGCGGCTGGCTAAGTATTATCTGTGTGCGGAAATTGGGGGCAGGCCAGAGGAATAAATACTTTTATCTGGGCGTGTCGCATCGATGGATTTTCCTTGGCAAATCTCAGGACATTTGACCCGCTCTGTCAGTGCCCGGCAGCCAAAAGACTCTTCTGTTGTAACCGAACCAGAGTTAGTGGTCCCATCAGCCCGGAGGGGATCGGCTCCAGATGACCCATATCCTGCGGGGTGAAGAGTGTTCCGTAACGCGCACGCAGAAGGCGCAAATCCGGTTGCGGTTCGCCGGACATCTTGTTGATGGCGGTATTCGCTACCACAATCCGCAGAGAATTGACTCCGCTTACGACCCAATGTGTCACATCCAGACGCCAGGGTGGACGCCAGATTATGCCAGCTCGATGGCCATTCACAAAGACTTCGGCTACCTCGCGTACGGGCGGATCAAGATAAGCTTTCATATTGTGATCCCCGGGTGGAGAAGGCAGCGGCAAAGCGTTTCCCTGGCCGAAGTGCAGGATGAATTGCTCAGGATGATCCTTGCTGGTCGTCTGGATTTGCACCTCACGCGAATAGACAGCGCGGCCAGAGAAGAATCGGGTGGTTGCGTCGTCGGTCCACGAGCGCAGATTGGTATATTCACGCTGAATCGTCGTACCTTCAAAGTGAACGTGCCAGTCGTGGGAGAGATCGATTCTGCTTACTTCACTCCATTGAACGAGCGGTACATTTGCCGTTGTGGCGTAGTTTGGGAAGAAGACAAGCAGCGAATCGTAGGCTGCCAGATGCAGGGGTATCGGATCGATGGCCAGGATCGACCTGACTGAGCCGTCAAATGGATTCCAAAGCTCTACGCTCTGGCTGCGATCACGAAAACGCAGGGAGCAGTTCAGCGCATGATTGGAAGTGTTCGTCACAAAATAGAGATTGCCCTGTTGCAACCGGCGATGCATCCATCCGAGTTCCTGGATCGTTTGCCTATCCGCATCGGTCATTTCAACATCGGGTCTGATTCGCTTTGCCAGAGCAGGACCAAGTTGTGCTTGATCGGGCAGGAAGATTGCGGTTGGAGTTGCGCCGTCAAACAGTTCACGAGAAATCGACTGAATGCGTGCGCTTTGCTCCGCCGCATTCTCCAGTCCCGGAGCTGTTGCGGGCATTCTCCGTGTGGCAATCACCACTCCGCCGTGTTGTGCAAACTCCAGAATTTTCTGATAAGTCTCGACAGGAATACGATGGATATCAGGCAAAACCAGCGCGCGGTAGTGGATCCCTACCTCGTCCAGTGCCTCGGCATCGACAAAGTCGGGGTTGAATCCTGCGTCCAGTATCTGACCGATCAATTCCGGACCGAGTCGCTTGCCCATCTGCTCATCGATGGTGACATTCGAGCCTGAGTCATTGAATTCCAAAGCTGAAGCTGGCGCGGAGCCAGGCTTGACCGTAGCGTGAAAACTTGCCCAGACGTCGTCGTCGGGAAGCAGGAGCGCAACATCGTTTACCGGAGATCCCTGTCGCAATGCCCAACTCACTCTTTGCAAATACGAATTCAGTTCCGGCATGGCCGCAAACCACGGGTTGTGCGCGTTGAGAGCTGCTGCGGCATACATGCGCCATCCCGGCTCACCTGCCTGCGGCGGAGAGTAAGGCCATCCATGACCGACCAGTTGATTGATGCCCTGCACAAAATGCAGATCAGCCTCGGCCTTCATGTCCAGTGGAGTTGCGCGAAAAGCAGGAGAATCGAGCCATGTCCACGTCTCTGAGGAGATGACATTGCGGTGAAAGAGATGCCCTGCGGAAGCAGCCCAGCGGGTATCGGAGAATTCTCGCCACATCCGGAATGTGGCTTTGCCTTCGCCTTCAGGCAGATCGACGCGAGCGTTACTTGCCAGATTCACAGGTGGATACCCATAGACCTGCGCGCGCAGTTTTGTGCCATGTGCATGTGCCCAGGTTGCCAGTGGCGTGAGGTAGTTGGAGTCTGCCAGTTCAGTCAGAGTTTCGCCCCAGTCATGGCGAATCGCCGCTGTTTGCGGGCCTATATCTGTGACCAGCGCCAATAGATAGGGTCTGAGATCGTAGCCGCGGCGCGTTTGAAATTCAGCCAGCAGTTTAGGCGTCCAGTCCGAGGCATACACCTCCAGGCTGTCGCTGAAGACTGCATCGGGCGGATGTCCATCGAAGGCGGAGATCAGCTGTTCGCCCACGGTATCCAGGTGTCGCTTCGGCGCGACGCTATCATAGTGGTCGAGCACAAATCCTTCGGCGCCGACGGAGGGCCGCTTCACGGTCATACCCGTCCGGCTGGCGATAAACGCAATCAATTCGCGATCCACGTTGGCTGCAGGGAAATGGTAGGTCTCCCGGGTGGGAGGTGCGATGGGTTGCGCTTCAGCTTTTTCGTTTGAAGATGCAGAAGCTGGTATCAGAAACGCCTCAATACGCTGCTCAGCCGCTTCCACGGCAGGTGCCATCACCGTGGTTGCTCCGTCCGGAACTGGAATGTGCTCGACGCGGAGCTTGCCTGAGGCCAGATTGATTGGAATCTCTGGGCCACCATACGGCCATCCACTGCCCAGGGTGAGGTCCACGCGCAGACCCAAGGCGCGAGCCGTTTTCACAGCAAAGCGAAGCGCCTCTATATGCTGCCGCGAGCCGTAGGAAAAGTTCTGAAAGCCTGTTGTCGAGTCATCGAGTGCCTGCGCATAGAGGCTAGCTAACTCCACCCCACCGATGCCTGCTGCTTTCATCTGCTTCAGTTCGCGCTTGATCTCTTCGTCCGTGACGGACGGGCCAAACCACCACCAGCGCATCATGATCCGGCTTGATGCGGGAGGATTCAGAAAGCTTTTACGTAAAGACTGAATGCTCTGCGAAGTTGCAGGGGATTCAGAGTCAGGAGGATGTGACCATCCGCGTGCTGTCAACAGGCTGCACAAGCAGAGCAAAATTATGCCAGCAGTTTTTCCTGCCTTGCACTTTGGTTTTCGCAGCCGTGTGGGTTTCGGCGATCTGCTGCAACTGAGACCGGATTTCTGCTGACCGATCGTGCATTTTGCATTCGATGCTCCCATGCTCTCCTCCGCGAATCCGTTCCATTCTATCGGCGGCATGTAACCCTCGTAAATTCAATTGCGAACTGTTTCTTCTTTAGGATTTATCGCTTTTCGTGATAGTGTTGCTGGCGCACTGGAAACCATCTCTCGAAATGACTGGATTCTCCGCGCGTTTGTGGGCCATTCCAACGAGAGAGGCGTTTCAGTATTTCAGTCCTGTGAGAAATTCTATGAAACCTATATCTCTGTTCCATGCCGTGTTGGCTGCAGCGCTTGCTTCCAGCGCTGCGCTTCTTTGCCTGGGTCAGGGTCCTGCTATCAACTCTGATTTGGCTGCCGGATTCACTCACCCACCGCAAAGCGCGCGACCCCTTGTGTGGTGGCACTGGATGAATGGCAATATCACACAGCAGGGCATTCAGCTTGATCTTGACTGGATGCACAGTATCGGTCTTGGCGGATTCCAGACCTTCGATGCCGCGCTGAACACACCGCAGGTCGTGAAGCAGCGGCTCATCTACATGACTCCACCGTGGAAGGATGCATTTGTCGATGCAACCAGGATTGCAGACAAGTTTGGGATGGAAGAAGCGATTGCCGGCTCGCCCGGCTGGAGCGAGTCCGGCGGCCCGTGGGTGTCGGCAGCACACGGGATGAAGAAATATGTATGGAGCGAGACGGAGATTGAAGGTGGCAAACCTTTTGTTGGTAAACTTCCAGCGCCGCCCTCGGTAACTGGAGCCTTTCAGAATGAGGCGATTCACGATGCACTCGGCAGTCCGCAAGGTGCCAAAACCCCACCCACCTACTATGCGGATTCGGTTGTCATTGCTTATCGTCAGCCAAGCGGCGATGTCGATCTCAATGCGCTGCATCCCATGGTTACCACCAGTGGCGGCTCGCCTGATCTTGCGATGCTGACGGATGGCGATCTGGTTCACACCACGGGAATTGCGATTCCTGCTGCGGGCCAGAGTGCCTGGATCCAATATGCCTTTGATCATCCGGTCACGCTGCGCTCCGTTACGATTGTGCCGGAGGATCCAAGTCGAATTGCGGCAATGATCAGCGGGATTTCTGCGCCGCATAAGACACTGGAAGCCAGCGACGACGGTCAAGACTTTCGTGAAGTTGCCAAGCTTGACAGCGACGGCGCACCTGAGACGGTTGTCACATTTCCAGCAACGACGGCGCGCTACTTCCGCGTCAGCTTTTTGCGGGTTCCACCGCCGCCACCTCCGGCATGGGCTTCAGGAATCGATCCAAAGTCTTTTGGCATCGCTTTGCCAGAAGCACCTACGGAATACAAGATCGCCGAACTGGTGCTTCATCCGGGAGCGCGGGTGAATCACTTTGTGGAGAAAGCAGCGTTTGTTGCGGTGCCTGATCTCTATGAGTACGCGACGCCCGGTCAGGACGAAGATCAGGCAATCGACAAGTCGGACGTCATCGACATCACCTCGAAGATGCAACCGGACGGCACACTGAACTGGACGCCGCCGGCTGGCAAATGGGTTGTCGTTCGCTTTGGCTATTCGCTACTGGGGATTACCAATCATCCTGCGACCGCAGAGGCCACAGGACTTGAAGTTGATAAGCTCAACCACGCCTTTGTCCGGGACTACATGGAGAAGTATCTGGACAGCTACAAGAACACGGTTGGCGCGGATTGGATGGGTAAGAAAGGCATCCGATACGTCATCAATGATAGCTGGGAAGCAGGCTCGCAAAACTGGACCGATGACATGATCCAGAAGTTTCGAGCGCGTCGTGGCTACGATCCCACTCCCTGGATGCCCGTCCTCACCGGACACATCGTTCAAAGCGCAGCGGCGAGCGATCAATTCCTTTGGGACTTCCGCAAGACCATCGCAGATCTGATCGCCGACGAGCACTATGGGCAGTTGGAAAAAACCCTCCATCAATGGGGCATGGGGCATTACGGAGAATCTCACGAATCGGGTCGCGCGTTTGTCGCAGATGGTATGGAGGTGAAGAAGTTCAATGAAGTGCCGATGGGTGCGATGTGGACGCAGACCCCGGGCGTGAACCACGTGCAGTATGGCTACAACGCGGATGATCGCGAATCCGCTTCAGTCGCGCATATCTATGGGCAGAACCTTGCAGCTGCCGAGTCTATGACGGCAGCCGCGGCACCGTTTGCCTGGTATCCGGCGGTTCTGAAACCCACAGCAGATCAGGAGTTTCTCAACGGCATCAACCGGATCGTCATTCATGAGTCCGCCCACCAGCCATTGGTCGACAAAAAGCCCGGACTGACGCTAGGACCGTTTGGTCAGTGGTTCAATCGCAACGAAACCTGGGCCAACCAAGCGGGTGCCTGGGTCACGTATCTTGCGCGGACCAGTTATATGCTTCAGAAGGGTCGCTTTGATGCGGACCTGATCTATTTTTATGGCGAAGACTCAAATCTGACGGCGATCTTTGCGCATTCATCGCCAAATGTACCGGCGGGATATGGCTTCGATTACGTCAATGCCGATGCGCTCATCCACGTGCTGGGCGTTCGTGACGGCAAAATCACAACACCGGGCGGAGTTACATACAGCGTACTTGGTCTTGATCCGTACAGCCGACACATGTCGCTGCCCGTGCTGCTCGCTATTCACAAGCTGGTTGAGCAGGGCGCAACTGTTGCAGGGCCAAAACCCCTGGACGACCCCAGCCTTGCCGATGATCACGCAGAATTTCGCCGCCTGAGTGAGGAGCTTTTCGGCGATGGGACAGGGGTTCACGCTGTAGGCATGGGGAAAGTCTATGCAGGATCAACGCCAGCGGAGGCTTTCCAGGCGATCCACCTTGCTCCGGATTTTGATTACAGCCGTGAGCAAGCGAAGACGCATTTGGAGTTTGTCCACCGAAAGCTGAGCGGAGCGGATATCTATTTTGTGGATAATCGCAGTGATCTTCCCGCCGATGTCACGGCTAGCTTCCGCATTGCGGGTCGCCAGCCGGAGTTGTGGCGCGCTGACACGGGATCCATCCAGAAAGCTTCCTTCACGGTTGCCGGGGGCAAGACGTTCGTCCCGCTGCAACTGGAACCCTGGGGAACGATCTTTGTGGTCTTCCGTACTCCCACCCAAGTGACGCATTTCACTATTCCAGAGCCCAGAGACACGATTTTGGAAACTCTCAGCGGCCCGTGGGCTGTCAACTTTCCACCCCACTGGGGAGCACCCGACAGCATTACGCTTCCATCCCTCATCTCCTGGGCGGATAGCTCCGAAACAGGCGTAAAGTTTTTTTCTGGCACTGGAACATACACCCATATCGTGCAGATCCCTGCTTCAGCGCTTCGTGCTGGTTCAAGGATTCTGCTCGATCTGGGCGAGGTGAAAAATCTAGCCTCGATCAGTGTGAATGGTGTTGCGATGGGTGTCGCCTGGCACATGCCGTATCGCATGGATATAACTCGCGCGCTGCATTCCGGTCAAAACACTCTCCGCATTGCGGTCACGAATGCATGGGTGAATCGAATGATCGGCGACCTGCAACCGGGCGCAACGCAATATACCTTCACCGATGTCAAACCGTATCGTGCGAATTCCTCCCTGCTACCCTCCGGGCTGCTGGGCCCCGTTCGCCTGATTGCAGAAACCCGGCGCTAGCGTACCAAGCTGTGGCCAGTGAATCGAACCATAGGCCCATCCTCAGGCATAATTTAATTACGATGCCGAGTTTATGGACCCCCGAAAGCTGGTCACAGCGCCTCGCCGAACTGGAAGCAACTGAAGCAGAACTCAAGGAAGCTCCTCTGCGCCGTGATGTGCGGTCGCTGGGCATTCTGCTGGGTGATGTTCTCCGCGAACAGGTTGGCGAAGACTTCTTTGAGCAGGTTGAGTCACTGCGCCAATCCACCATTCGTCGCCGCGAAGCCACGGATCGCGGCGCAAAAGCTGCTGAAGCTGTGCACACGGATCAGGCGATGCAGCGCGTCCATCAGTTGCCAGTGGAACGTGCGCTGCTGCTGACTCGTGCTTTTGGTTTCTATTTTGAGCTGATAAACCTGGCCGAAACCAACCATCGGAAACGCCGTCGCCTCGCCGTTCAGTTACGTGGCGAATCCGATAAGCAGCGCGGCTCGCTCAGCGGAACTCTTCGCGCGATGTGTCGCGTGGGTATCTCGGCTCAGGAAGCGCTTGCCTGGATGCAGTGTATCCACGTCGTTCCAGTCTTTACCGCGCATCCCACGGAGGTTGCCCGGCGCTCAGTGATGTTCAAGCGTCGACGCATCGGCGAGCTGCTTCACGCTCTTGACCAAATTCCGCTTTCGCAGCAGACGCTGGATTTGCTGGAGCAACAGCTTCGTGCCGAGATCACGTCCCTTTGGCAGACAGACGAGATTCGCAGTCGCCGCCCCACCGTCTATGACGAAATCAAGATGGGTCTCGATTACTACGATGTCTCCATCTTTGCCTCCCTTCCCAGCCTTTATCGGGAGATCGCTGAAGCCTTTCACTCTGTCTATCAACAGTCCCTGGAGACATTCCAACTGCCTTCGGTCCTCAGTTTTGGCTCCTGGATTGGCGGTGATCGCGATGGCAATCCCTTCGTCACTCCCGACGTTACTCGGGATGCGGTCACGCTTGCTCGCGCACATCTGCTGCGTCACTACGAAGAACTCCTGCAGCAACTCATCGATCTGCTGACCAGTTCAGCGCAGCAGGTGCCGGTGAGCCTGGCTTTACGTGAGCGCATGGCTGAGTATCACTCCCGCATTCAGCAGGTTGGCAATATTGTTGACAACCCGCAATTCGAGCATGAAATCTATCGGCGGTTCCTGCTCTGTGTGCGTGCTCGGCTTCAGGCTGCCCTGGTCTTCAGTCGTCGTCGTCGCGGCATCTCTTCGGCCACCATCGCCCCGTCTTCGGCGATTGAAAACCAGGAATCACTTGCGCAAATTCTTCCACCTTATAAAGATGCCAGCGAGTTTGCGGATGATCTTCGGCTTGTTCGGGATTCCCTGGCTGAACATCGCGGCCTGCGGATTGCGCAAAACCTGCTCGATCCCATTCTGCTTGCGGTGCGAACCTTCGGATTGCATCTGCACACGCTCGACATCCGCCAGCACGCACGGCTGCACGCCCAGGCGCTGCGGGAGTCGATCGACGATTCGCTCGCACCCGCTCTTTCCGGCCCGCTTTCGGCAGAGACGGCCAATGTGCTCGATACCTTCCGCGTTATCGCCGAGATCAAGTCCGGCCTCACTCCCGAGACAGTGCGCCACTACGTCATCAGCGGCGCTGCCAGCGTGGAGGATGTTCTGACCGTTCTTCGCCTTGCGCGCCTCTGTGGTGTTCATCCGGAAGCTGCCGCCAACGGGCGCGCCGCTGATCCCGGACTCATGCCCGTCCCGCTTTTTGAGTCGATTGAAGACCTTCGCAACGCGCCTTCCATCTGCGCCGATCTCTGGTCGCGTCCTGACTATCGCGCATTGCTGTCATCCTGGGGCAATACGCAGGAGATTATGCTTGGCTACTCCGACTCCAACAAGGACGGAGGTATGCTCACCAGCACCTGGGAGATATTCAAGGCGCATCGTGAACTGCATCAAGTGGCGCATGGCGCGGGATTGAAGCTGCAGCTCTTTCATGGTCGCGGAGGTACTGTGGGTCGTGGCGGCGGACCGACTCATCGCGCCATCTTTGCTCAACCTCTGGATGCATTCGATGGTTCGCTCCGGCTCACCGAACAGGGCGAAGTGCTCAATTTCAAGTATGCCGATGAAATTCTCGCCGAGCGCAATCTGGAGCTGATGGTGGCCGCTTCGCTGGATGCTCTGGCTCGGCCCAATGCGCGCGATCCGGAAGGGCACTTCACCGGGCGCCTGCTGCCTGACTGGGAAGATGCCTTTGAGCAGATGTCTTCGCTTGCTTATAGCTTTTATCGCAAGCACATTCTTCGCGATGCTGGCGTGCTCGAGTATTTTTCTCAGTCCACGCCGATGGGCGAACTCGAACATGCCAAGATTGGCTCGCGGCCCTCAAAGCGCAAGGGGCAGCTCAGTCTCGACACCCTTCGAGCTATCCCCTGGGTATTTGGCTGGACACAATCCCGTCTGCTCATTCCTGCATGGTTTGGTGTCGGTCATGCCATTCAGGAATTTCTCGCGCGAGGAGGTTCTGTCGCCACGCTGCGCGCTATGGCAACCGAATTTCCGCTTTTTATCGACCTTATCCGTAACGTCGAGATGGCCTTGGGTAAAGTGGATCTTGCCACGGCCCGGCTTTACTCCACACTGGTCGCAGACGAGAGCCTGCGTAGCCGCATCTTCACACTCTTTGAGCAGGAGTATCGCAGCGCTGTTGCTGGGGTTCTCGCGGTCACCGGACAATCCGATCTGCTCGAATCCAACCCAGTGCTCGCTCGCTCCATCCGCCTGCGGAATCCCTACGTAGATCCGATGCACCTTATTCAGGTAGATATGCTGCGACGCAAGCGCGCCGGTGAAGACACACCGGAGATCAACCGTGCCATCGCCGCCACCATTAGCGGTATCGCCTCTGGCCTGCGCAACACTGGCTGATTACGTGAAGGAAGTTGCTGCGCAAATATTCAAGGGCGGCCAATGTTGGCCGCCCTTGGTTGTTCATGGTGATTGTGCGGAGCGGATCTTGCTCAGAAGGGGTTGAGTTTGGACAAGCCCTTCTTCTTTTTCTTCTTGCTGCTGGATACGTTGCTCAGATCGGCCTTGGGTGCTTTCACTTTCTTCTTGCCTTTGCCTGTTGTTGCAACTACAGGCTGAGCCGGAACCTCACCTGGCTTGATGTCATTGACCTGGCTCGGAGCCGTGGCCGGTGCCTCAGCGGCCGGAAGAGATGTGGTTGTAGATCCCACTGCTTTGACCACTGCGTTGGGGTCAGCTGGGGCTGAGCGAGGTGGAGCAGTAGCTCCCTGGTTCTCTGAAGCTGCTCCATTGGGTGCACTCACAATCGAAGCTCCGATTCCTGTTCCGCTGTCACCCGTTGTCGGCACCTTTTCAAACTCCAGCGGAGCTGTTGCGGATTGATCGGCTCCCTGAGCTGCTGCATTGGCCGGAGCTGCCACCTTTGCTGTCTGGGTTGTGCCCGCTGCTCCTGGCTGCTCCGCTTTGAACGCCTGGACAAAGATCTGCTGATTCTCGCGAGTGACATCGGGTGCAATCACTCGTTCCGGAGAATCGAGCGTCGGATCACCGACATGAGCTGCTTCCACAACCGTCGGGCCATGTTTCAGGATTCCCAGAGTCTTATCGGTGAATCGCATGGGCTGACGGCTGCGCTCTTCTGCATCGTCGGCAGCAATTTCAGCTTGTGTCGGCTCAGGAATCGGGCGATTCATAGCAATCAACCGGTCGCGCGCATCCTCAACGTGCTGCATCATGGGGTAGCGTGTGATGACGTGATCGTAGGCTGCCGCTGCTTTGTCCAGATAGACCTGGGTGAGCCGTTCCCTGACAGCGGCGGGCAGTGCGGCAGACGCACGCACCTGTTGCGCCTCACCGGCATACGAGTCCCCGATCAGAATCCACAATTGATCGCTTTTGCTGTAGAGCGGATAGGTGTCGGCAACCGTCTGCAGGCGGGCCAGAGCGCCTGCCCAGTTTGCCCGGCTTTCGTAGTACTGGCCAATCAGAAACTCGCGCTCTGCCAGTACTTCCTGGACCTCACGAAGCTTTTGCTTGGCACGCGGCACCAGCGGAGAATCCGGAAACTGGCTGATCATCGCACGATATTCGCGCTCAGCATTCTGCGCATTGGTGAAGTCGCGATCCGGTTTCTCCATCTGCATGTAGTAGATGTCGCCCACCTTCATCTGCGCTTCAGCGGCTTCTGGTGTCTGCGGGAAAAACGTGATGAAGTCCTTATATTCCCCTTCCGCCTGGGTTAGCGCCGCTGTGCCGCCTTCTTTGAACCAGCTATCGCCCACCGCCAGCTTGGCGCGCATCTGGTATTCGGAGTCAGGATACGTGTTCAGCAGCGTTTGCAGGTCTAGTCGAGCCTGGTCAAAGCGACCCTTTTTGATCGCCAGCATCGCCTTGTCATACAGCTCCTTGTCCGGCTGCTTGCTGTTCACGTCGGCTAGCGGATTGGCGCTCAGGTCTACCTGCTTCTTTTTCTTGTCCTTTGCCGATGCATGGGTAGGCGCCAGCAGCGCCATCATCGCCAGCACGCCAGCGGCTACCACCTTCGCACCACGCACTTTGTTCATCTCAACCATCCGCTGAAAACTCATAACACCTCAACCTCTTGTGCGCATCGGGTGCCTGCGCATCCATTCAATTCTCAACTCCGGTCAATCCGCGTCCCAGACACCGGAGCAGCTTACATCCACGTTTCAATCCTGATCGGATTTTGCCGCCAACCGCGCCGCGCGTAACAGAGATGCGGCATTTTGTTCAGCATGGCCATCGCCGAAGACGGCATTGCCTGCCACCAACAACTCCGCACCTGCTTGGACCGCTTCTGCTACCGTATCGTGAGCGATTCCACCGTCTACTTCAATTCTAAACGTCAGCTTGCGCTCTGCGCGGATTTTTGCCAGCCACCGAACTTTATCCAGCGTGAACCGCAAAAACTGCTGTCCGCCAAATCCTGGATTGACCGTCATCACCAGCACGTGATGCAGCATGGGCAGGATCTCTTCGACCACATCGATCCTCGTTGCCGGATTCACCACCACGCCGGGCTTCATCCCGTGTCCTGCAATCATCTCCAGCGTGCGATGCAAATGCGGGCATGCCTCATAATGAACGCTCACCCAATTGGCACCCGCTTCGGCGAATGCCGGAATAAAATCATTGGGATTCTCAATCATCAGGTGGCAGTCGAGCGGCAAACGCGTCGCTTTGCGCAGGCTTTTCACCACCGGCGGACCAAGAGTAATGTTAGGCACAAAGTGGCCATCCATCACATCCACGTGGATCACTGTGCCGCCGCCACGCTCGGCGGCCTGCACCTCGCGCTCCAGGTTCGCGAAATCGGAAGACAAAATCGACGGTAGCAATTCCACCATGGTCGCCTGGCACACCCCTTTCGAGTGCATCCAGTGTACCAGCCAGTCACTCGCCGCCTGCTCACGGTTGAGGCGGTGCGTGACTGATCCATTTGTCGGCCCACGCGATGAAGTACTTCATATTGGGCGCGTCGGTGTGTCCGCCATCGTGTTGTCGCCATGCCAGTTGCCCATCCAGAATCCCGTCGTTGATTGGCGGCATCGGCCCGCTGTAAGGTTTGCCGTCCATGGTCAACCCCTTTGCGCCCAGCAGCGTAAACACCCGATTGGCATCCATCGTCGCCATGAAGCTGCCCTCGTGATCCAGCCACTTCGCGTCGCCTTTGGCCGGACTGCCATAGCTGATAAAGGTAAGTCTGGGCGCGCACAACGCAATCAGCTCATTCGAGTCCACCGGAATATCCCCCGGATTCATGCTTCCAAACTTCGCCTTCGACGCGCCATACTTCATGAAGTTGCCGGCCATCCAGTAGTATTCGCCGCCCGTCAGGCTCTCCACCGCTTCGCCAAAGTTGCGCCGCAGCAGCGTCGCACCGCCCTTGCCCGACGAGCCAACCAGCACCATCGCAAACCGCTGGTCAAAGGCCATCGTCACGAGCGCCGCCTTGCCATAGCGCGACACTCCCTCGATGCCGACATGTTTCGCATCGACCGCCGGGTCCGTCGCCAGATAATCCAGACCTCGGCCAGCTCCCCACGCCCAGGCGCGCAGCGCACCCCAGTCCTCCGGCTTTCGCGGCTGGCCATGATTCACCAGCCCGATGATGCCCTGCGTCAATCCGGCTCCGTTGTCGGCCTGGACGCTTGCCGGGTCAATCAACACAAATCCCCAACCGTCGGCGATCAACTGCCAGGTATTTGGCATTCCCCCGTCAGCATTCAACTGCGGAAACCGGAACGGAGTAGGGCGGAACGGCTCCCAAGCCGGATGATCGGCAAAAACCTGCGCGAGCGTTCCATCCTGCGCCGCCATCATTTTTTTCCACGCTGCATTCATCCGCGCAAACTCCTCTGGTGAAGGCTCATGCGGGCTGGGAAATCCCGCCGGGCCAAACATCATCAGCACCGGCACCGGACCCTTCGCATCCGCAGGCGTTACCAGCGTCATGTGTATCTTCACCGTGATCGCAGGGTCATCCGAATTGTCCACCTCGCCGATCAGATCCTTGGCAATCACCGGGCGAAACCCGATTCGCTCATGGTCTACTGACGTCACCATCCAGTGCACAGATGGCACGCGCGCCGGCACTTTGCCATACACATACTCGGAGAACTCTTGCACCAGTTGCGGTCTGCGCTCATGCCACCACTGCGCCGCCGTCGTCACCTTCTGGCCATCGTCCAGCGTCAGCGGATCGGGAATCTTCGGATACGGATTCGCCTTCGACTCATCGTAGTTGGCATGGTTCGGCGCATTCTCGTCGCCGCTCGGACCCGGTCGCAGCGCCTCAATGCCCAACTGCTGCATCATGTTCGCGTGGTCCTGCTCTGCCGTCATCGGGGCGCTGCCTGCCTGCCCGCTCGTCCTCTGCGCCTGTGTCACTCCGGCTGCCAGGAACGTTCCCGCCGCGCACACACACATCCAGCCAACCAACTTACCTATCCTGACGGTCCTTGTCATGCCGCACCTCGCTTCTGTTATCGTGTCCGAGTTCGAGAAAACCGAATTACTTCGCGCCCAAATGGTACATCATGACGAATTCGACCTGGAACAAGTTTCGCCCGTACATGTTTTTTTCTTTCTTTTCCGCCTTGCTCTTCGTTGGCTTCTTTGCGCGGGCTGCCGCGCCTTCGGCCACTTCCGCTCGCTGGGTCGCTTCCTGGGGAGCGGCGCAACAGATTCCCGAGCCGCAGAACGCGCTCACTCCGGATGACCTCGACCACGCCGTCATCCGCCAGCTTGTCCATCTCTCCGTCGGTGGGTCGTCCGTGCGCATCCGCGTCTCCAATGCCTTCGGAGTCGCACCCTTGCGCATCGACTCTGTTCATGTCGCGCGCGCCATCTCGTCCGCAACGTCTGCCATTTACCCCGCTACCGACCATGCTGTACTCTTCGCCGGCCAGGATTCCGTCATGATCCCGGCCGGCGCCGAATACATCTCCGACCCAGTCGATATGGCCGCCACGCCGCTTTCCACGCTCGCTATCACCATTTCCATTCCCGACGCTCCCATCCAGCAGACGGGTCATCCCGGCTCTCGCGCCACCACCTACATTGCGCATCTTGTCCCCACCTCCGCACCGGAGATGCCTCACGCGCACACCGTCGAGCACTGGTACTTCCTGGCTGGCGTCGATGTCGCCGCGTCCGCACAGACAGCATCCATTGCGCCAGCATCCATCATCGCCTTCGGAGACTCCATCACCGACGGCCACGCCGCTACCACCAACGGCAACGACCGCTGGCCCGATGATCTTGCCGCTCGGCTTCAGGCCAACCCCGTCACGCGTTCTCTGGGCGTCGTCAACGTCGGCATCGGAGGTAATCATCTCCTCACCGACGGTCTTGGCCCGAACGCGCTTGCTCGTTTCGACCGGGATGTTCTCGCTCGCCCCGGCACAAAATATCTGCTCGTTCTGGAGGCCATCAACGACCTCGGCGCGCTCAGCAGGATGCCCGGCGCAACGGCTGAGCAGCACGCAGACCTCGTCGAGCGTCTCATCGCCGCCTACCAGCAGCTCATTCTGCGCGCTCATGCCGCCGGACTCATCGTCTACGGCGCTACGCTGACACCCTATGTCGGTTCGGACTACTATCACCCTGATGCTGCCAGCGAAGCCGACCGCACAGCTCTCAATGCCTGGATTCGCACCCCTGGCCACTTCGATGCCGTCCTGGACTTTGACCGAGCCGTCCGCGATCCGGCTCATCCCGACCGCATGATCCCCACCTTCGATTCCGGCGACCATCTCCATCCCTCGCCCGCCGGTTACAAGGCCATCGCTGACTCCATCCCCCTCGATCTCTTCATGCGCTGACGCAACTTCCGGCAACTAATCGGGTTCTTGCATTCAAAGAATGGAGCAGCGCTTGTCTATATCCTGAACACGCGCTCGCCTTTCGATGTGCCGACGACTCTCTCCGGATAACTGCAGAGACGCCGTGAGAGTCTTATCTTTGCATCTGACCATTGTTGTGGGTGAACCAGAATGACTTCAACCTCTCGCCAAACGTTCCAGAGATCTGCTGCTATCACTGCTAGCGCACTCATTTTGCTTGTGCTTGTTGGCTGTGGCAACTCCGCTACCCAAGCGATTCTGCCGACCAATCCGCCCAGTAGCACGCCGCCCAATGCGGGACAAAAAGGATCCGTCAGCATGACCCCGCAGTACATCGCCGTCGCTCCCGGCCAGAGCTTCCAGTTCAAAGCTGCCACCACCACCCCGGGTAGCTTCCTCTGGTATGTCAATGGCATTCAGGGGGGCAATGCCACCGATGGCACCGTCAGTTCCAGTGGACTTTACACCGCGCCTGCCTCGCTTACCATCAGCGGCAACGTTACTGTAACTGCGGCGCTTGCCGGGTCCGGCGCGCAGAACTACGCCACCTCCGCCGTCGCGCTCATCCAGCCCGCAGCCGTGAACTGCCCTAACGTCACCGGCAATCCCCAGGTCGCGCAATACGGCCTCTATCTGCCCGCGCCCGGCTCCATCACCGTCAACTTCGGACCCACGACCAGTTACGGCAAATCCACCTGGGCCGTGCCTACCACCAGCGCCAACGGCGGCACAGCCATGGTCTACGTCGCCGGCATGCTCGCCAACACCACCTACCACATGCAGGCTCAGGTCCAGCTCAACAACGGCGCCACCTTCACCGACATCGATCACGTCTGCACGACCGGCTCGCTCCCGTCGCCGATGGCCTCCATACAGCTCCAGCCCATCAGCGGCACGCCTGCGCCCGGCATCCAGCTCTGGAACACCATCCTGCCCTACAACCAGACCGACGCCTTCGCCACCGATATCAACGGCAACGTCATCTGGACCTACAGCTTCACCGGCGGCTCCGGCCTCGATCTTCTGCAGGGCATCCATCCCCTGCCCAACGGCGATTTCCTCACCATCGTCTCCTATCTATCCTCCGTCACCGCCAACATCCCCAACGGAACCCTCGACGAGGTGCGTGAGGTTGACCTCGCCGGCAACATCGTGAAGAACATCACCATGGCCCAGCTCAACCAGAAGCTGGCCGCCTCCAATCTTCGCGACGCCAGCGGCAATCTCTACCAGCTCGGCAGCTTCCACCACGACGTGCTCGCCCTGCCCAACGGACACTGGGTGCTGCTTGCCTCGGAGATCAAAACCTTCCCCTCGCTCAGTGGTTACTCCGGCCCGGTCAACGTCATCGGCGACGCCATCGTTGACGTCGATCAGAACCTCAATCCTGACTGGGTCTGGAACACCTTCGACCATCTCGACATCAACCGCCGCCCGATGAACTTTCCCGACTGGACCCACTCGAACGCCATGCTCTACTCGGCCGACGACCACAATCTGCTGCTCTCCATCCGCCACCAGAACTGGATCATCAAAATCGACTTCCTCGACGGCACCGGCTCCGGCGACATCCTCTGGCATCTCGGCGAAGGCGGCGACTTCAAGCTCGAAAACGGCGTCGATCCCACCGACTGGTTCTACGGCCAGCACGGCATGAACTACTTCACGCCCAACACCACCGGCGACTTCGAGATCGGCCTCATGGACAATGGCATTGATCGCCAGTTCCCCACCGGCTCGGTCTTCTGCACGCCCAACAACCCGCCCAGTCCGCAGTGCTACTCCACGCTGTCTGTTCTGGAGCTGAACGAATCCAACATGACCGCCACGCTGCGGACGCATTACAACCCCGGCCCGACCTTTTACAGCTACTTCGGCGGCGACGCGCAGCTCCTGTCGAACGGCGACATGCAGGTCGATTTCTGCGCCAAGGTCGGCGGAGCAACCATCCAGGAACTGAACCCTACCGCAAGCCAGATACTTTGGAACGCCACCACGCCAAGCGCCGCGCAGTACCGTGTTCTTCGTGAGCCAAGCCTCTACCCCGGCGTCCAGTGGTGACACGTGTTGCGTTTGCTGCGACGCGCCGAGTCTGCGGTCACGCGCACGCGATTCCGGACGCTCGCGCTCACACCACCGTCGGCAGATTCGCCATCCCGTCGCTGCCAAAGACTCTGCGATACCGCGCAATATCCTCCGGCGCGCCTGCGGCCTTGGCGTAGTTGTCCGACAGCTTCACCGTCGGCCTGCCATTCGCCTCGGCCAGCTTGCACACCAGGCTGATCGGATCAAACGCCGACTCCGCGCCCGTTGCGCCGCGCGGATCGCAGTCGCGAAAGTCATTCGTCAGCAGCGTCCCCCACCCCGCGCTGAATCGAATCCTCCGCTCCGGCTTCCATTTCTGCCCATCCAGAAAATCCTCCGCCCGCTCGAAATCCCGCGCCGCAAACCCCGCCTGAATCACGCCGGAAAACTGCGCATGCAGCCCCAGAATCGCATCCACATCCAGCCCATCGGAAGCAATCATCAGCTTCCTGCGCGGATCGCGTCCGCGCCCCACCAGCCACGCAATATATTCCTCGCCCGCCCTGAAGGGATCCTTGCTATCCACGCGCTGCCCCGTCCAGTCTGCCACCCACTCCGGCGCATCGCGCAGAAACTGCGTCGTCCCAAACGTATCTGGCAACATCACCCGCAGCTCGCGCTGATACGTGTTCTGCCACAGGTCGAGCAGGTGATACTGCGAGGCGCGAAGCTGCTCGTCGGTCTCTGCCATCGCCGCCATCGCCATCGGCAGCTCGTGCGCGTTCGTCCCGATCGCCTCCAGATCGTGCTTGTACGCCAGATACGTATTCGAGGTGCCCGTAAACGACGCGCCCAGCGAATCCCGCATCGCCTTCACCACATACTCCTGCCACAGAAAGCTGTGCCTGCGCCGCGTGCCAAAATCCGCTACGCGCAGGCCCGGCACGCCACGCAGCCGCTCAATCTTGCCCCACAGCCGCGCCTTCGCCCGCGCATACAGAATGTCCAGCTCAAACTCGCTCAGCTCCGCCAGCGCCGCGCGCGTCTTCAGCTCGCTCAAGATCGCCAGCGCATACACCTCCCACAGCGTCACCTGCATCCACGGCCCGCGAAAATCCAGATGCAGCAGCCCGTCCTCATAGCGCACGGAATACTCCGGCAGCCGGAATTTCCCGTCCAGCCACTCCAGAAAATTCGGCTCGAAGATTCCGCGCGTTCCATAGAAGGTATTGCCCGCCAGCCAGATCAGCTCCGAGCGGCGAAACCGCAGTCCGCGCACATACTCAAGCTGCATCCGCAGGTCGCTCTCCGCAATTCGCTCGGCCAGATTCACCCCACTCGTGCGATTGGTGATCGTGAACCGCGCCTCCACATCCGGAAAATGCTTCCAGATGAATTGCAGCATCAGCAGCTTGTAAAAATCCGTGTCCAGCAGCGAACGCACAATCGGGTCCACGCGCCAGTTGTGGTTGTGCGCGCGCTCGGCAAGATTCACAATCATTCCGGCACCTTCATGCCTTCAGTCTAACGAGTCTGCGCAACGATGCCTCGCTGCGCAGACATTGCGCCGCAGTCGCGGCAAGGACATTTACGGTGCCGTCGCGCCCAGCGCCTTCAGATACCCCGCATTCGGATGCGCGTTGGCAAACTGGACCTTCACCAGCAGGTCCGCGAACGCCGCGTCAATATCCGCCTGCGCCGGTCGCGCCGCCACCGCCTTTTCGCTGTCGCCCATCGTGAACTTGTGCCCGGCAAAGGCCACAATCTCGTCCCAGTGCGCGGGCCGGTCAAAGCTCACCAGCGCCGAAGCTGCATCCATTTTCTTGTACGGCCAGAAGGTCCAGCTGATCTGGTTTTTATCCAGCAGCTCGCGGAACTGCTCCACCCACTCGTCCTTGTTCTCGCCCGACTCGCTCATCCAGATCGGCACATCATATTTCGCGCTGAAGTCGACATACGCCTGGATCTGCGCCTGCACGGGCGGCATCCAGTACTTGTGAAACGTGTACATCACGTTCGCGTCGAAGGGCTTGCTGAAGACCGTGAAATTCGTATCCCACTGCGCCCCGCCCAGAATCACCACATGATGCTGGTCCACCGTCCTGACCGCCGCCACAATCCCGCGATAGACCGGCTCCAGCTTCGCGTTGTACTTCTGCAGGCGCGGATAATGCGGGATTGGCTCATTCAGCAGGTCATAGCCCAGCACCGTCGCGTTGTCCTTGTAATGCGCCGCAATCAACCGCCACATCGCGTCTGTCTGTTGCTGGCATTCCGGCAGATCGTACAACCACGGATACCCGTAGCTGTCGTCGATATTCGCTCCATTCTGCCCGCACGGTGCGGCATGCATATCCAGCACCACGTAGAGATGATCCGCCTTCGCCCAGGCAATCACCGGATCGAGCAGCGCAAATCCCTCCTCGTTGCCCGGCGTGAAAAACCGATAGTGAAACGGAATCCGGATCGTGTTGAATCCCTCGTGCGCGATGAAGTCAATATCCGCCTTCGTCACGTAATTCTTCCGGTACTGCTTCCAGAACTGCTCCGAGGCAACCGGCCCCATCAGCTCCGTCGTCAGCGCCTCAATCTCCCGCGCCGACTGCGGCCCGCCATCCAGGTGAAACATATAGCCTTCCTGGATCAGCCAGTTGCCCAGATTCGTCCCGCGCAACAGCAGCCTGTGCCCTGCCGGGTCCACCAGATTCCGTCCTTCAGCATGGACATATCCGGTCGTCTTCGCCTGCGCCACGGTTACCATCAGCACTGTTGCGATCAGCACCGTCATCAGCCCAGCCAGCCATCGTATCTTCATCCATTGCTCCTTATCTTCGCGACCTATTAATGTACCGCAGTCCATCCTGCCTCGGCGACTTCTGGCTTTCCTTCATGCTCCATCGCGATCACACGCAAACAAGTTGCGAAGTACATCTATTTTTCTGTTGCAGCAGCATAAACGTTACGTTACAGTTACTTAACGACAGTTCCAGAATGTGACATAAGTGTCATTTGAAAGTTACGAAGGGCATCTTCCCATACTTTCGCATCGTGTCTTCAGTGCAGCTATTGAGATCGCATCCTTAATCGGCCGCTAGACGTCGGATCAGACGGCATTTAACCTCGCACCTACTGGCTCACGCAACGACAGTCTTTTCCAAACCACCATTCAACACAAAAAAGGCTTCAATCGCAGCGCTTCCTGCTGCTTCCGGAGGATGAAAATGCACAATTCAATCAAGCGAGCGGGAATGGCTCTGGCTGCCATCCTGATGACTTTGGCGTTCAGCTTGCACGCCTCAGCTCAGTCTACGGGCACCTTGCAGGGCACAGTCACCGACGCCACTGGAGCCGCAGTCGCTGGCGCTCAGGTGGTAGCTACGGCAACCGCCACCGGAGCCAGCCGCACCGCCATCTCGGACAGTGTAGGCACCTACTCTTTGCCTGCTCTGCAGCCTGGCACCTATCGCCTGGTGGTCAGCGCTTCCGGCATGACGCCCACCACCCTCGACGGGATCGTGCTCGCTGTGGACTCCACCGAGCGCATTGATGTCAAGTTGGGCGTTGCCGCATCGTCGGAGACCGTTCAGGTCACCGCCGCCGCGCAGCAGATGAACGTCTCCGACATGACCGTAGGCCAGGTTATCGGCGAGCGCACCGTTCAGCAGATTCCCCTCAATGGGCGTCACTTTCTCGACATGGGTCTGCTTATCCCCGGCTCCGTCACCGCTCCGCAAAGCGGCTTCCTCACCGCTCCGCTTCAGGGGTTGGGCGCAGCCTCGTTTGATACGGCCGGCAATCGCGAAGATACCGTCAACTTCATGATCAACGGCATCAACCTCAACGACATGTCTCAGAACCAGATCACCTTCCAGCCGTCGATCGCCACCGTCAGTGAGTTCAAGGTCGATAACTCCAGCCTCAGCGCGGAGTATGGCCGCAACTCCGGTGCCGTCGTCAATGTCGCCACGCGCTCCGGCACCAATGCACTCCACGGCGAGGCATTCGACTATATCCGTAACAACGATGTGGATGCGCGCAATTACTTCAACCCGCATCCGGTGCCCATGTCCACCTTCAAGCGCAACAATCCAGGCGCTGATCTTGGAGGACCGGTTGTCATCCCTCATTTTTATAACGGCATGAACCGCACGTTCTTCTTCGTAAGCTATGAAGGCCTGCTCCAGAGCCAGGGACTCACCATCAACAGCGGAGTACCGACTAACGCTGAGCGCGCTAGCGTCACCGATCCCATTGTCACCAAGCTCCTTGCTCTGATCCCCCAGGCCAATGACCCTACCGGTACGCGCTTTCTCGGTTCTGCCAGCTCGCCAGTCACCGTCGAACAATATACTGGCGACCTGCTCCACAACCTCACATCAACCGATCAGCTCCACGCCTACTACGCATGGCAGCAGGACAAGCGTAACGAGCCGACGCTTCCGGGCGAAACCATCCCTAACTTTGGCGACCACCGCACCGCGCATCGCCAGATCGGCACCCTCGTTGAAACGCACGAGTTCAACTCCAGCGTCGTCAACGAAGCGCGCCTCGGATTCAACCGTATTGCCATCAGCTTTGCGCCCAACTTCGTCGCCAACCCTGTCAGCTATGGCATCGATAACGGCGTCTCGTCCAGCATTGGTCTGCCTCAAGTCGCTGTCAGCAGCATCGGCCTCAACTTCGGCGGTCCTGCTGGTGAGCCTCAGGGTCGTTTCGACACCACCGTCGTCCTCTCCGACAACGTAAGCTGGCTCAAAGGTAAAAACACCTTCGATTTCGGCGGCGAGTTCCGTCGTTTCATCAACGATAATTTCAACCGCGATACCAGCACCTTCGTCTTCAGCACGGTCAACAGCTTCCTCGCCGATCAGGCCATTGAGTTCGTTGTCACTCCACAGGATGTCGTTAGTCGCATCTTTGTCAACTCTCTGGGTGCGTACGCTCAGGATGTCTATCGAGTTAACTCACGGCTCTCGCTTCAGTTCGGCCTGCGCTTTGACTGGGATGGAACGCCCACGGAAGGAGCTAACCGCTTCGTCGGCTTCAATGCCTCCACCCTTCAGCTCCAGCGCGTCGGCACGCCCGGCTTCAGCAGTGTCTACAACCAGAACTACACCTGGAACCCGCGCGCAGGCTTTATCTGGGATGTGACCGGTGCTGGCCAGACTGTGCTCCGAGGAGGCTTCACGATGCAGGACGATGAACCTGTCGCCAACCTCGTCAGTGGCCTCGCGAGCAATCCGCCCTTCGCCACCCCTGTACTCTACGTCTCCAATGCGACCACCCCTTACGTCACCTTCGCCAACGCCTATTCTGCGGCCAGCGGGCTGCCCACCCTCTCTCCCACCAATGTCGCCCGTAACTTCAGCGACGCCTATGTCGAGTCCTATAACCTTAATCTTCAGCAGCAGCTGCCCTGGGGACTCGTCTCCCAGATCGCCTACGTCGGCTCTCACGGCGTTCACCTTCGTCTGGCGCTCAACCAGAATCAGCCTATTAACGGCGCACGTCCCTTCGCCGCGCTCTCAGCGCAAAGTCCCTATGATCCCTCCAAGGGCTTGGGTAACATCACCGAGTACGACAGCATCGGTAGCTCCCACTACAACGCTCTCTGGGCCACTCTCACCCGACGCTTTGCCAACGGACTCGATTTCAACACCTCGTACACCTGGTCCAAATCGATGGACTTGAACTCGCTCAGCTCGCAGGGCGTCATCCTCCAGAACAGCTACAACCCCGCCAACAATTACGGACTCTCCGACTTCGATGTCCGCAATCGCTGGGTCTTCAGCAGCGTCTACGCTCTGCCTTTTGGCCACAACCGCCTTACCAAAGGTTGGCAGACCGCCGTCATCGCGCAGTTGCAAACGGGCAATCCACTCTCTGTTGAGACCACATCGTCCCTCAACGGAACCTTCGGCACTGTGCGCCCGGACCAGCTTGCGCAGGTGCAAACCACCTATCAGCATCTTGCCAGCGGAGCTATCCAATACCTGCCTCAGTCACTTTGCTACACGCCGACCGCAGGCTGCATCTTCTCCAGCAACGGTCAGCACTTCGGCGACATGGCCCGCAACTCTATCAGCGGACCAGGCTTTGAGGACGTAGACTTCTCCCTGCAGAAGGACACAACTATCTATCGCAACGCTGTCTTCGAGATTCGTGCTGACGCCTTCAACGTCATGAATCACCCTAACTTCGGCCAGCCTCTGTCCACCATGTCCATCGGCAAAGGCACCATCACGGCCGGTAACTTCGGCCAGATCGTCAATACACGCTTCCCTGTAGGCGACGTCGGCTCGTCTCGACAATTGCAACTTGCCGGACGCATTATTTTCTAGGTGGAGATTCTCAAAACTGAGTTCGTGAATTGGTTTCATCCAGTACGTTTTCGGGTCTCAGAAATTCATGAAGTTGGCTTCCGCCGCAGTTGATTTGCGGAACAAATCCTCCAGCGCGTGCAACGATTTCTGTTGTACGCGCTGAAATATTTCAGCCGGTCATGTGTTGAAGCTGTGGAATGGATGGAGCAGATACTTAGCGAGTTAGGGTTCCGCAGTCGTATTTTGCTCCGTCATAGATTGCATTTGACCGGCGCATGGTTCGTGAGTATATTAAGCAGGTTCCAGCAGGCAACCCAAGAAAGAGCGTTTCTGGCGATAAACACGATGAGAGAAGTTTATGAGTACGATAAAGCAAACGATTGTTCAGAATCGTTCAGTTCTCGGCGTTCCCATCTCAAGAGTTTCATGCTAGTCTTCGCGATTCTTTTTCTCGGTGTTTTCACCGGACACATTGCCGCTGCACGTCAGGCAGCAACAACACCTGGTTCCATTATCTGCATAGGACAACTTCGAGATGCCAACGGCGCGCCTGTCGTTGGCGCCCAGATTCAGCTGGAATCGGTATCGGGCAAACGCACGCGCGCGCTGTCAGGCTCGGATGGGGAATTTCGCTTTCAAGAGATCACGCCGGGAAGTTATCGACTGACGGTCGAGCGGGGAAGAAGAGGCTATGCTGGCAGTCAACGTGTTGTACTGCCCTGGATACTGAGTAGTGGATTAGCCGGCAACCTTATCATTACGATCACCACGCAAGGTGATCTGGAAGTGACGGGAAGCCAGCGCGTGGAGGCGACCAGCGGCGAGGATCTTTCCGGGAAGGATGTGAGCAGTCTGCCGCTGAACAAGCGCGACTTCAGCCAGTTGCTCTTGTTGGCTGCGGGCACTATGACGGATACGAACGGGGCGACCAACTTCACGCAACAGTTTGCCATCGATGGTCAGCGTGGAGTAGAAGCCACGTTCGCCATGGACGGCGCGGACATCAGCGATCCTGAGATGGGTGGCGCGACGTTCACCAACTTTGACGTGGACGCAATTGACAGCATTCAGTCGAGTTCCGGCTGGATGCCCGCGCAGATTGGTCGCGGAGCCTCTGGCTTTACAAACATCATCACCCGGTCGGGCAGCGCAGGATTTCATGGCTCGATCTTTGAGTTTGTGCGAAACTCGGCTTTTGACGCGCGCAACTACTTTGACTACTCCTCGCCCATCAATCCGGGACGACTGCCACCATTTCGACGCAACGAATTTGGCTTCACCAATGGTGGACCTGTCGTGGTTCCCCATCTTTACGATGGTCACGGAAAGACATTTTATTTTGGCCAGTATCAGGGCTTCCGTCAGGTTCTTGGAACGACGCAAGTGCTGCCTGTGCCCACTGCATTGCAGCGGACTGGCATGGACACGATCACGGTTGCGCCTGGCCAGACGGACACGCTCTACGTGCCGGTGAATCCTGCAATTGCGGCAATTCTTGCGCGATATCCACTTCCAAATCTTCCAAGCGGCGCATACGGAGCAGAAACCTTTGCAACTTCCTCCAAGGTGATTACCAACGCCAACCAATTTTCTCTACGTATCGATGAGCAGCTTTCGGATAAAACGCAACTGATGGGTCGCTATGTGTGGGATCATCTGACCGGTCCGACGACGAATCCAGATCAGACAACGATCGATCCAGCTTTTGGGATTCAATATGTGGATCACCAGTCCAATGGACTCATCAATCTGCGCCATGAGGTAACACCTCACTTTATCTTCAGCACCTCGCTCAGTGCTACGCGAACAACACCCGGTTTTCCGACGCCCGACCACACTGACCCGGCGGTGAAATTCAACGACGGCCTCTTTGAGCCATTCGACTCGGCTGGCGGCTCTGTCATGAGCGCATTTGGAAATCTTTTTCAGGGCCAACAATCCTTCACCTGGACGCGCGGCAGTCATCTGATGCAGTTTGGTGGCGAAGCGAGGCTGAACCGCGACACCACATACTTTGGCATCAGTCCCAACGGTGAGTATGACTTCGGAGGAGGCACAGCGTATTCGCCCGTGTACATTCGCTCGGCAAGCGGTCAGCATGATGTGCAGCCAGGCAACCCCCTGCCAGATACGCTCAGCAGCTTTCTCGTCGGCAGTCCATTCCAGTACACCGTTGCCGTTGCGCCGCCATATTTTTCCAACGGCGCGCATATCGGTCCGGCTGCCATCAATCGGAATGCCTGGGCACTGTATGCGCAGGACACGTGGCGAATGAACCCGGTACTCACGCTCGACTACGGACTGCGCTGGGAGTTGTATACACCCATCTCCGAGCGGGCCCACCGCACCTCAGGTCTTAGCTTCACGCCTACGCCCGGAGGGGGCATCCAGCAGGAATATCTCATCAACCCTCAGCCTGGCTATCGCTTCCAGAAAAATGGGTTCATGCCCCGTGTGCAGCTTAGCTGGGCAGCGCCCAGAGGATTTCAGGTCCACGCCGGTGGCGGCATCACCATCATTCCACCAAACATCTGGCAAGACAACTTCCTCACTGGCTCAACACCCTTCGTTGTCTATCCTCATCTGACTTCTGCTTCGGGCGCGCCGATTCCTTACGGCTACCAGATCACGCCGAACGAACTCCCGAATGTCTATACGCCACAAGGAGCCAATATCTTTGCAAGTGGAAACACCAAAGCCGTGCCCGCGAATACAGTGATGGATCTGAATCGCTACGAGCAGGATCTTGCCGCACTCACGCCTTCCAAGGCTGTTTCGCCTCTGGCGCTAAGCTCCATCGATCCCAGGTTTGGCAATGCGTGGCTGTATACGTGGACTCTCGGATTCGAGCATAAGATTGGAAATCTGGTTGCCGATGCTGCTTATGTGGGTACGGCAGGAGTCCATCTGCCGCGTGAGGCATTTCCAAATGCATATCTTGGCGCGGGTCCTGCTGAAGCGCCGTACACGACCTTTGACAGCAGTGGAAACATCATTGGTGGCTTTGGACTGGAGCAGGTGATTACCAATACTTCGCACTCCACCTATCACGCATTGCAAACCTCACTGCAAGGTACATTTGCACATGGCGGGCCAGGCGTACAGGCGGGCTACTCGTGGTCAAAGTCGATTGACGATACCAGTTCAGTCTCTGGCGGATTTATCTCTGGCGGAACCGGTGCAGTAGCCCCGGCATTTCCACAGAACCCTACCAATACACACGCAGAGAAGGGTCCATCCACGTTCGACGTGACGCACAGCTTTACCCTCAGCGTGGCACAGGATCTTCATCTGAATCAGATAGGACTGTTGCATTCGTTGCGCACCGGTGTGACTTCGGGCTGGGAGTTGTTAAGTATCTCCAGCATCGCCAGTGGGTCGCCGTTTACAGTGCTCTCCGGAATTCAACAAACAGGCTATGGTTCGAATGGGGTTGATCGCCCGGATCAGGTGGGTAAGCCCCAGCTCTCCACTGCACGAAAGAAGCGCGAAGACTATTTTGGTCTGGGAGCAGACAACGCATCGTACTTTTCGATTCCCATTCATATACCCGGAGGTACAGGGCCAAACCAGGGGCGTTTCGGCACACTGGGTCGCAACACTTTTCGCGGTCCTGCCTATTACGACTACGACTTTGCGCTCATCAAGGACACGCCCTACGGGCACCGAAAAAGCGGCTCGGAACTGGTGGATATGCAGTTTCGCGGAGAGTTTTTCAATCTCTTCAACATTGTGGATATGGGGCTGCCCGCAAACACAATCGTCGGAGCTGGATTTGGCGAGATCAGCAAGACTGCCGGCACCTCACGCCAGATTCAATTGTCTATGAAGCTGATTTACTGAAGTTTGGTAACAGAGTCAATTCAATTCATACCGGCAGAGACGTTTTATGGAGCAGGTGATGCCATGGCGGATTGTGCCAGCGGATTTTTCCAATTCATCACGGAAGGATCTAGCCCTTGTGGCGACCATGCCTCCACGACTGCTTTGCCCACTCGTCCCAATGTCTTTTCGGCCTCATTGTCGCCCGTCCAGCGCTGGTCGGTATTGGATTGCGTAAAAGCGGCAATCACAATTGGTCCCGATTTCGATGCAATCACCGCAACGTCGTTGCGCACGGCGTCCAAAGCGCCGGTCTTGTTCCCGATAGCCGAGCCTTGCTCGCTGGTGTCCAACGTCTCCAGATAGCGTGGCAATCCGTCGCGATCCTGTTGTTCTCGCAGCATCGTCAATATTGCGCCGCAGATTGGGCCATCTTTCGGTAGGGGCGGTCCGTCGTTCAGGTCGAGTCTGCACTCCACCAGGCGCGCCATCACAGACGCCATCTCGCGCGCCGTTGTTTTACCCAGGCCAAATTGTGGTTGATCTGCAGGCATCGGCTCAGTAGCCGGGCGGAAGACTTTCTTGTAAAGCCACGTATTGTGCAAACCCGCGGCAAGGATGGTTGCGTTGATTGACTTCAGCCCAAAGCGATCAATCGCCATATTGGTTGCCGTGTTATCGCTCAAGACCACCATCAGTGTCAGCACGTCCCGCAAGGTCAGCGTCAGGGGCGTATCCAGGTCATCAAGCACACCGGAGCCTGGTGCCTGATTCTCCGGGGTCAGCACCAGTTTATCCTCCAGCGAAGCCTGTCCGGCGCGTAGCTCCTCTGCAGCATGGAGCAGGATGGTCAGCTTGATCACCGAGGCTGTCTGCACTGGCTCATCGGCATTCAAGGCGGCCGTCTTGCCGGTTTTCAGATTCTCAGCAAACACCGTCAGCCGCCCATGGTGGGCGGCTGCAATCGCTGCGAGTTGAGTCTCCAGTGCGTGATCTTTCTCCGTCACCCTCGGTCCAGTGCCGATCGCGCGCAGGCTCAGGGGAAGCATCAGGATGGCTGTCGCGAGAACAGTGTGCAATACTCGTTTGAAAAACATAGCCACAGCATACGCGCAGTATCCGGGTTTTCAAGCGAAAACTGGCCTTGAAGACTCAGCGACGTTCGAAGGTGAGTGAGGCAGAGTTGATGCAGTAGCGAAGCCCTGTTGGTTTGGGTCCGTCGGGGAAGACGTGGCCCAGGTGTCCGCCACATTGCGCACAGGTAACCTCGATGCGGCGCATGCCATAGCTCAAATCTTCATCTTCGGCGATGCCAGTACTGTCTGCGGGCAGGTAAAAGCTGGGCCATCCGCAGCCGGAATCGAACTTGGTATCGCTGGTGAAAAGCAAGGCGCCGCAGCCTGCGCAGTGATAGTTGCCGGTGTCGTGATTCTGCGTCAACGCTCCGGTGTAGGGACGCTCAGTACCTTTTTCCCGTAGCACATGGTATTGCTCTGGCGTGAGCATCGCGCGCCACTCCGCTTCGCTTCGTTTCATTGGTGGAACGGTCAAGCGTTCTGAAACTGGCTTGGTCATATCATTTCCTCTGAAGGCGGAGGGATCTAACGCCGCGGGTTCGCTTCCAGTGTAGCGTACAGTGAATTCCGAAATCTGCTGCAAATCCGCCATCCCTTGGCGATTTTTGATGCCAGAAGATAGTCGTCTGAGTTAAGGTGTTGGCAATGGATTTTGTCCTCGGGGGAGTGGGATTTGGGGAATTTGACCAGTGTGATCGCGGGGAATGCGCCGGAAGCGGCGCTTATTCAGGAGCTACAGGCCGGCTCAGAGGATGCGTTTGCCTGGCTCATCACGCGGTATCACCAGCCTATTTACAGCTTGCTGGTGCGTACGGTTCGTGATCCGGCAGATGCCGCTGACTTGACGCAGGAAGTTTTTGTGAAGGTTTTTCGCGGAATTGGCGGTTTTCATCAGGAGTCTTCGCTTTGCACTTGGATATATCGTATTGCGCTGCATGAGGGATTAAATCAGCGTCGCTGGTGGGCGCGTCACAAGCGGCAGGAGATCACGCTGGAAACAGAGACCGGCAGCGATGATGGGGATGAAAGACTGCGTCTGATGGATATGCTTGAAGACCCTGCTGACAAGCCCGATGAGATGCTCTTCCAGCGGGAAGCCCACCAGAGGCTTCAAGATGCTTTGCAAAAGCTTCCCGAGCCATTTCGGATGACTGTCATTTTGCGTGATGTGGAAGGGTTTTCCTATGAGGAAGTTGCGCAGATGCTGGGCATTCACGTCGGCACCGTGAAATCCCGTCTGGCGCGCGGGCGGAGCAGCCTGCGCCAGATTCTGAAGCGTGCGAAGACAACTCAAGCCTGTTTCACCGCTCCCCCCGGAGTCATGCACCGCCAGGAGGCATCATGACTTTGAATCATCTATGCGGCAATATTCGTTCTCGCTTTTGCGAATGCCTGGATGGTCGTCTCTCTGGCAAAGAGATGCAGAGGATTCACCGGCATTTGGACGAATGCAAGGACTGTGCTACGGAATTTCACGAACAAGAGTCGCTGTTGCGCGCACTCTCCGTTCTCAACACGTCACAAGCTACCGGGAAGGCACCGCGCGACCTGCCGCTTCGCATTCGCATTGCTCTGGATCAGGAGCGTCGGGCCAGTAAAAGTGGTCTTATTCCAGCCTGGAGGATACTCTGGGCGAATAGTATCGGCCCATTTCTTCTGCAACTATCTATGGGATTAGCCAGTGCAGTCTTATTGCTTGGTTCGGTCGCGCTGACGGTAGGGCTTTTCGCGCGCCCGGAAAAAGCCGCTGCGTTGGATGAGCCACTGGGAGCTGCGACTTCACCCCGTCTGCTTTATGAGCTACCCGCTGTTGAAGGAGATGGATCGATCGGCAATGTGACGGCTCCAATCGTGGTTGAAGCGTATGTCAATCCGGATGGTCTTGTCTATGATTACCGAATTGTCTCCGGGCCCAGCGACTCCAGGACGCGTTCGGCGATCGAAGATAAACTTCTCTTCAGCATCTTTGAGCCTGCACGCGTCTACGGCAGGCCGGTGCGTGGGCTGGCTGTACTCTCCTTCGCCGATGTTTCCGTGCATGGTTAAACAACCATTCTCAGTTTGCCGCTTGCCTGATCTTCTCTTTTCTTGATTCCAGTTGTGCCAGAAGAATGCTTTGAGGTGAGTGTGATAAATCGACGTCAGTTTGTCTGTGCCCCCGGTCTGCTTCTTCCTGCACTGGCCACCCACTCACTGATCGCGGATGCGCAATCGTCTTCGTTGCCCCCGGCGCTTATGAAGTTGCCGAATCGCAGATCCGAAGCTCAGCCCATTTCACTCACGGAACGCGAAAGGCGATACGAACGAGCGCAGCAGAAGATGCAAGGATCGGGTCTGGATGCTATCGTGCTTGCCGGCGGGTCGTCGCTGGTCTACTTCACTGGCATTCACTGGTGGAACTCGGAGCGACTTTTTGTCTGCGTGCTGCCGCGCAATGGTGCACCGTTTTACGTTGCGCCAGCTTTTGAAGAGGAACGGGCACGAGATTTGATGCAGAATGCGCCCGGCGGAAAATTCTCGCGCGTTTACACCTGGCAGGAAAACGAAAATCCCTATGCGCTTGTAGCGAAGGGGCTGAATGACATTGGCCTCCGAAGCGGCAAACTGGGAGTCGAAGAACGCGTTCCGTTTGTCTTTGCAGATGGCATTCGAACCGCTGTGTCAGCTTTTACGCTCGAGAGTGCGACGCCGGTGACTGCTGGGTGCCGAGCGGTCAAGTCTGCTGCAGAGCTTGCTTTGATGCAACTGGCCAACGACGTCACCCTTTCCGTCTATCGAGCTGCCTGGGAATCCATTACCGCGGGAGTCACCAATCGGCAGGTTACTTCCTGGATCGCTGGCGGCTATGAGCGTTCCGGCTTTCCGGGCGAAGCCAGTTGTCAGGTGGATGCATACTCGGCTTTGCCGCATGGATCGCCTGATCCGCAGACGATTCGCGAGGGTAGCGTGGTGCTTTTGGATGATGGCTGCATCGTGCAGGGATACCAGTCCGATATCAGTCGGACCTTCGTCGTTGGCAAGGCTACGGATCGCATGAAGCAGGTCTTTGATGTGGTGCATCGTGCGCAGAGCGCTGCGCTTGCCGCAGCACGTCCGGGCGTGCCGTGCGGTGCCGTGGATACCGCCGCTCGCAAGGTGATCACAGATGCCGGCTTTGGACCTGGATACGCGCATTTCACGCATCGGGTAGGTCATGGGATTGGCCTGGACATGCACGAGTGGCCGTATCTGGTGCAGGGCAATCCGTTGCCGCTTCACGCGAACATGACTTTTTCGGACGAACCGGGAATTTATTTGCGTGGAGAGTTTGGCGTACGTCTGGAAGACGATATGCATGTTACGGACGATGGCGCCCGGCTGTTTACTCCGCAAAGCAGCTCCATCGAGATGCCTTTTGCGCCCGCTTGAAATGCTGGCTGCCTGAGGCAGGTTTTCTCTTGTGAGTCCAATGAACTAGACTCTGGATGATGTCGAAACACTTCCAATCCGCTTTCGCTTTGCGTATCGTTCTCTTGTCGGCGGCATGTGTCGCAGCCTCCAGTTCTGGTCTGCTGGGGCAGTCGAGTTCCAGCTCATCAAACTCTGTCCCATCTTCCAGTATGTCCAGCGCTTCAAGGTCATCTCCGGGCGCTCCGATGTATAAACATGAAAAGTCTCCTTCGCTTGTCGATCCAGATGGTCCGTCCATCTCGCTGACTACATCGGAGACGGTTTTTACCATGGCTTCCGCACTGAATTCCTGCGGTTATAACGATGGATTAGTCGACAGCGAGCCGATTCGACTGGAGCTTCGCCAAGAGATTGAAAAAGTTCTGACTGCAAGCGAGTCCGCACGTGAAAAGCGAGATAGAGTCTGCCTCTTTATTCAGCAGCACAACATGACAGGCACCATCCGGGATGTAACGCAATATATTTCGCTCGCGCTTTATCTGACTCCTCCACCAGATCTGGAAACTTCCGTGGAACTCTCCGACATGCCACCCGATGCGACGCAGGTGGTAGAAATGCTTCCCGTGTTGCGAGATTACGCCGCAGCCGTTGATCTGCATGGCATCTGGCTCACACATCATCGCGAATACGATGCGGTAGCCGCCAGCCTTCATGACAGCCTGACAAAGATGATTCTGAGCACAAGCTACTACCTGAAGATGCCTGTGCCTGGCTACGAAGGGCGTCGTTTTCTTGTTGTCGTCGAGCCGCAGCTCTCTCCTGACACCATCAATGCGCGCATCTATGGCACGGATTATGTAGACGTGGTCTCGCCGAAGCACGGCGTAATTCCCATGAATGAGGTGCGGCACACGTATCTGCATTATCTGATCGAGCCGCTGCTGCTGCAGCGTCGCGACTCGATGGATCGCTTCCTGCCGCTGCTAAAGCTGGTGCAGGATGCCCCGATCGACTATCAGTATCGAAGTGACGTCGCCTCACTGACGATCGAGTGTCTGATCAAAGCGATTGAAGCGCGCACGATGGATACTGGCATCCAGCCCTATGTGGTTCCTCCGGATGCCACGCGCGAAGACTTTGAGAAAATCGAAAGCGCAAAAAATGCAGTGGCAGAGAAGATGGAGCGTGTGCGTCAAGCTCGTGTGCAACACGATATGCAGCAGGGCTGGGTATTCACGCAATACTTTTATGCTCAGATGGTGCAGTTTGAAAAAGATCCGGCGAGCTTATCGGATGTGATTGGAGAGATGGTCTACAGCATGGATGTTGAGCATGAATCGCATGTCATTCGCCAGATCGATTTTGACAAGACAGTGGACGCGGATGTGCTGAGCCGAAGCAAGCCGCGACAACTTCAGGGGCTGGATATTGCAGAGGCTCATCTGGAAGCTGGAGACACCCGAACAGCGGCGAGCCTGGCGCAGACGGCACTGGCCAATCCTTCGTCGATCCCGGGGCAGGGAATTGGCAGAGCGAACTTTATCCTTGCTCGGGTTGCGGTTATGAGCGGGCAGCCAGAGCAGGCTATTGAGAACTTTCAGAAAGCAGCACAAAGCTCCAAAGAGCCACGCATAACTTCGTGGTCTCACATTTATCTCGGACGGATGCTGGATCTCAGTTGCAAGCGCGATGAAGCCATTGCACAATACAAGGCTGCTCTGGCCGCGCGCGATGGCCAACTGGACACTCGGCTTGCCGCTGAGCGTGGCCTCAAAGCGGCGTATGCGGTGAATGGTCATCATTGCGACGCGGACGCTGGAGACGAGGTTCCACCCACCGCGGGCAACGTTCCGTCGAGCGCAGCAAATCAACCGGCTCCGCCCAATGCGACATCCACCCCGCAGTAACCCTATCCAACCGCTTATCACTCAGTTCGTGAATCTACTCTTTCAAGAATTGATGATGAGCGACAAGGCCTTTTCCGGAGATTGTTCAGATGCGTGTGGGATACCCTGCTTCGTTTACTCCAGATTTACTCGCACTGCTCCCCGCAGACGTCGAGCTTGTTCCCATTCCTTCACACCCAGATCAGACATACGAGATCGACTTATGGATTCCTCCGCCTGCACCTGCAATCGGCCAGCGCATCTGGCCGCATCTGCGTGGCGTTCGGATCATCTTGAGCCTGATGGCCGGAACGGACTGGTTGATTGCGCTTGCACCGACCGGCGTGACCATCTGTAACGCCCAAGACGCGCACAACATTCCCACAGCGGAGTGGACTGTGACCGCCATTCTCTCCATGCTTAAGTATTTTCCGTGGTATCACGACCTGCAGCGCGCAGCCGACTGGAGCGGACGCGCGAAGATACCTGAAATTTATGCGCAAATTCATGCTAATCCGGCTCCAACGTTTCCTCCGGTTCAGCAGGAGGAACTTCACGGCAAGCGCCTCCTGCTGGTTGGCTACGGATCCATCGGCAAAAGCATCGAAAAGCTGATTGTGCCCTTTGGCGCCGAGATAACGCGTGTAGCGCGGACAGCGCGCACTGAGCCTGTTGTAGTCCATGCAGTCAGCGAACTGGATTCGCTGCTGCCACAGGCGGAGATTCTGATTCTGATTCTGCCGCACACTCCGGCTTCCCATCGGCTTATTGGTGCGACGCAACTCGCACTGCTCCCGCAGGGCGCGCTCGTTGTCAACGCTGCGCGCGGGCCGATCGTGCACACGGATGCTCTGGTAGCTGCGTTAAACTCTGGCCGCATCCGCGCCGCTATCGACGTCACCGATCCGGAGCCGCTGCCAATGGAGCATCCTCTTTGGCGCTGTCCCAATCTATTGCTGACTCCGCACGTTGCTGGTATCACGCCACGTTCTTCGCCGCGCGCTGTCGGCTTGGCCGCGGAGCAGATTCGTCGCCTGCTGCGAGGCGAGCCGTTGATCCATGTCGTCCACACCGGACGTTGATTTGTCCCTCGCGACCTTGTTAATCCCTCGCAGTTGAATGAAATAGGTACGAACTTCTCCGGGTGAAATCACTGCGCTGAAAGGAAATGCACGATGAGGTCAAAGGTGCTTTCGCTCAACTTGCTCATGTTGCTTCTTGTGCCCTTCATTCTGCGCGCTGAACAAGGAGTCATCCGTCCAGGTGAATCCTGGAGAGACACTCATGGTCGGCTCATCCAGGCACATGGAGGGGGGATCACATTTTGGAAAGGCGTCTACTACTGGTTCGGCGAAGACCGTACGTCAACGAATGATCCGGAAAAACGTTATGTCTCCTGCTACTCCTCGCGCGATCTGTTGCACTGGAGCTACTGCGGCTACGCCCTTGTGCTCTCCGACCCGGAACATCTTGGTCCCAATTGGGTTCTGGAGCGGCCAAAAGTTTTTGTCAATTCGAGTACAGGAAAATTTGTCCTATACGCACACCTGGATGACGCACATTACAAATTTGCGCGAGTGATGGTTGCCGTCAGCAATCGGATCGAGGGACCATACAGATATGTAAAGAGCTATCGACCGCTGGGCGAGGAGAGTCGTGACATTGGTCAGTTTGTTGACGACGACGGCTCTTCTTATCTCATTTTTGAGTCGCGTCCAACGCGCGGATTTTTCGTCGCGCGCCTCACCAGGGATTTTCTGAACGTGGAGAAAACCTGCTTCATCCCAGCTCCGCTCGAAGGTGGCGCGCTGGTTCACTACCGCGGACTCTATTATGTGGTTGGATCGCACATGACCGGCTGGCAACCCAACCCGAATGTCTCCGCGACCGCTGCATCTCTTGCTGGCCCCTGGACAGACTTTCGCCCGCTCGCGCCTCCGGCAGCCAACAACTACGATTCACAATCCACCATGCTTCTTAAAGTCGTAGGACTGAAAGCTACGACTGTAATCTTCATGGCCGATCAATGGCGGCCAAGCGAACTCTGGGATTCACGATATTTGTGGATGCCCCTGGAAGTGACAAATGGCAGAATGCATCTGCCATCCCCCCAGCCGTGGACTATCGACGTCAAAACAGGAGAAGCAACTCTTTTGACCAGCCACCGATGATCTACTTCAGTTGCCAACAAAAACCGTTCTACCTGGTTGCGCTGCCGTCCTCGGTCTTATGAATAAATGCGGCGACATCGTTGTGGAACCGGCTCAGCACCGTATCGTTCACGTAGATCATGTGTCCTGCCGGATAGTAGTGGTATTCGATATTGTTCTGCAGATCGGCCGGAATCGGTAGATGTAGCATCTCGAATTTCCCTTCAAAAAAAGGCGTGGCCAGATCGTAGTATCCGCCTGCCACCAGAACGTGCATTCCAGGATTTGCCTTCATCGTGTGGGCCAGGCTGGGCATCACGTTCTGACCATCCTCGCCATTGCGATACTGCCAGCGAAAATCTGGATCACGATATGCGCTGGGCTTGTAGGTCTGATCTGTTCCATACTTCAGTGTCCCGCGCAGATAGGTGTTGATGGCTGCGGTATATGCCGAGGAGACCGCATTGCTTTGTGGATCATACTGCGCCTGCTTGCTGAGCGGATCGTAATCCGGCCCTGTGTAGCGCGTGTCCAGCCGCCCCGTGGTGGTGTCTGAAGAGTCCAGCAACATCTTGGAAAAGGCGCCGCCCTCGACGCGCAGATTGCTCTTCAGCAGATAATCCACCGGGAGTCCGGTGTAGTCATGCATCTGCTCGGCGATCTTCTTTCGCTCGGCGTCTGGCAGCGCAGCACCCTCCAGCATTGCGTGCATATAGTCGCCCAGCGCCCACTGCTCGACGGAAGGCAGCAGCGCATCGAGCGTTGCCGGCGGATTGGGCAGCTTGTGATGAAACCACGCAGTGGCTGCGTAGGTGGGCATCGCCAGCGCATACGCCTGATCCACTCCGGGATTCAAGCTTGGCTCATCGACGCTGTTATCGAAGCTCAAAATGGTCGAAAGCAGAATGATACCGTTGAGATCGATGCCGTGCAGGTCTGCGCTGAGCACGGCGCTCCGCGGCGTGCCATAGCTTTCGCCCATAAGATACTTCGGCGAATTCCAACGGTTGTACTTTGTCAGGAAACGACGGATGAATCGCGCGAATGCCTGCGCATCGGGATCGATCCCATAAAACGCCTTGCCCGCATCTTTTCCAAAAATACGGCTGAATCCAGTTCCCGGTGCGTCAATGAAGACCAGATCGCTTGCATCAAGCAGGCTGAAGTCGTTGTTGCTTACGGTGTACGGCGCGCCCTCCGGATGCTTCGTATCGACCACCTGCACGCGCCTCGGTCCGAAGCAACCCATGTGCAGCCACATGGTGGAGCTGCCCGGTCCGCCGTTGTAGAGAAATGCGACGGGACGCTTCTCTGCGGATGCGCCTTTTTTGAAATAGGCGACATAAAACATACGCGCCGTCGGTGCCGCATCCTTTCCGTCTTTGGGAGCCGTCGCTGCATACTCCGGAAGCAGCTTGCCGTCGAGCCCCAGTTGTGCGTCCAGTGCTTCTGTGCCACCGACAGTGATTGTTCCTGCAACCGCCGTGTAACTGATAGTCTGGCCGCCGACAGTCACCGTTCCTTCACTGGTGGAGTCGGCGGTCATCGTGGTCGGCTTTGCCGTTTCATCCTGTTTTGACGTTTGAGCCTGTGCCCCCGAAATGAACAGACTGACTCCCGCAAGAGCCAGTCCGCAAATCATTTTTCCGCTCAATTTCATCTCATCTCCTCGATGCCGCAGTTGCAGTCAACATCGAGTCTAAAGCATTTCCGCTGTTTGTCTTTGCAGACAACCGTTGACGGGCTTTTCCTTCAGGAAAAGCCACCTCGAGCGGGTATCGGCGAGTCAGAACCGATAGACAACGTCGAGCCGAACGGTGGTCGGAGCACCAAGATGCACAAAGGTGTCTCCGTAGCTGGCACCTGTGTCCTTCCAATAGCGTTTGTCCAGCACGTTGTCGGCATACATTCGAATTGTCACCCTGCCGTTGTCGCCGCCCGGAGTGTAGCGCGCACCGAGGTTGAAGATGTTGTATCCACCCACACTGACCCGATCATCGCGCGTCGCAAACTTGCGCGTTGTCAGGCTCCAGCCGGGCATCAGGTGCAGGCCCTGCAAGTGCATCGCCCACTTTTCCGGCACCAGCATATCCAGAAAAACATCCGTGCGCAGATGTGGCTGGTTGATGACCTGTTTCCCGTTGAACGACGGCGTCTCCGAGCCATTGGAGATCGCCGAGATCCATGCCGCCGTCGCTGACATTCTCATCCAGTTGTTGACCACGCCCTGCGCGCCCGCTTCCACTCCATTGTGCGTCTCATGTCCGGCAGAGATGAAGCTCAGGTCGCCTGCCGCATCGGTCACTTGCGGATAGAAGAACGGCGCACGCATATGGAATAGGTCGGCGGTCATCAGCAATCTTCCTTTCCACTGATACTTGACGCCACCCTCGGCCTGTCGGGTAAAAAACGGCGGGAGATAAAACCCGCCTGCCCAAAACGGCCCTTGCGGTCCCAGAGAAAGCATGACGCTGTAGTTGCCGTAGAGCGTCAGGTCCGGCTTTGGATTCCACGTGAGCGCGTACTGCGGCAGCCACAGTAGCTTGTCCGTGATGAACTCGCCGGTTCCTGTCGCTGTCGGCTGCCCATAGTTGTGATCACGCAGAGACGTATACCGTCCCCCGGCAATCACCTGAATATGCTGCGGCAGTTCCATCCTGTCTTCCAGCAGTAACGAACTCTGATGGTCGTCCTCCCAGAGCACCACAGGTCCCGCGCTCAGGTCTGCTGTCGAGTCCGGATACACAATGTTGTTCTGAAAGATATTCTCGCTGCCGACATAGGCATACACTGCACCATTCTGCACTGTCGAGGGCGCACCAGGCGGTGGCGGTCCAGGCAGATTGACGCTGCGGACAAACATCTCGCCGCCAACGGCCAGGTGATGCGTCACCTTGTCTGTCTTGACCACTCCCAGCGCTACAGCTTCGGCAACCCCATCGCGTCGCAATTCGCCCGGGTCGCGATAGTCATAGATGTCATAGGTGCCATCCGGTGCAAAGAAATACGGCGGCGGACCGCTTGGCCCCTGGTTGCAGACCGCCTCATAGTAGCAGCCGTAGGGGTAAATCACGTTGTCGTCAATCAGCGACTGGCTGAAGCTGATCGTCGCAAAGCCGCGCCAGTCCCTGCGCCATCCCTGCTTTGCGTTCTGTGTTTCCAGCCGTACGCTCGTGTTAAACGTGTCAAAGGTGTTCGGCTTGGACCACGGCTGCTGACCGAGCATCGTCGATGGATAGACGCGATAAGGCACCACTGCCCCACCCAGTAACTGGTATCCCGCCACCGAGTGCTGCACGAGATGCTGGTATTCAAAATCCCCGGAAAGGGTGGTGAGGTCCGTCAGCTTCCAGTCGCCGTCAAATGTCGTTCCGCCTAAGACTCCATTCGCATCGTTCACATAGGTGTGAATCCCTTCGCCGATGAAGTGAAAAAGCGTTCCAAACTGTTTCCTTCGACCCAGTAGCCAGCCCAGTTCCAGATCTCCATACTCGCTGCCACGCTGGTCTGTCCCCAGGTCCAGAGTTTGCGTCGAGTGAGGCGTCTGCGTCACATAGTTGATGAGTCCTCCGGCCGTTGTCACACCGCTTTCCACACCGGCAATTCCCTTCAGAAATTCGACACGTTGCTTATTTTGCAACGGCACATCCTGCTCACCAGCGATGGTTAGCCCGTTGATCTCCAACCCGGTCGCAAGATCAATGGTGAACCCGCGAATCTCAAAGTCGCCGTAGTAACCGACAGGCGCGTAGTCTTCACCAATCGAAGCATCGTTCTTGACTACGTCAGAGAGTACGCGATTGAACTCGTCCTTCATCAACTCGTGCGTGACAACAGTGGCAGAAACCGGAGTGGTCAGCAACGGGCTGCCATCAAGTGTTCCCACCCGCACCTGCTCGGGCAGATAGGTGTCCCCTGCCTGTGCCTGCACCAGTACGGTCGTCGTCACGGGAGTAATGGATGTTTTTGCCAACGGCACCTCTTTTACTTGCCGCGTTGTCGGCTTCCGCGCCTGCTTCTTTGGCCGATTCTTCGGCTGCGCAACGCCTGCGGCTGGAGTCGATGTCTGCGCCAACATCACGCTTGCACCAGGAAGCAACCCCAACGCCAGCGCCAGGCAGGGAAGGATTACGTCCGTTAAGAATCGTCTATTTCTGCGGAATATTCTTTGAATTACTTCTGGGCCTATCATCGCTTCCTCACCAATCGAACTTGAGGAAACAAGAGGAGCCTTGCACTTCGGGTTGTGCCTTGGAACGAGCCAGGCTCGCGCCTGAGATACCGTTCTGCTGGAAACTTCCCACGCCGGTATTGTCCGGTTCGGGTGCGAAGGGTTTTTTCTCAGCCCCGCCGTAGCGGAGCACCCCTGTTTCGTCTGAATCGAGTTTACGCTCTCAAAACAATACATTATCTCGCAATATAAGATAATTTAGAGGTCTGTTTTGACAAAACGAATTGCGCTCGCCCAATCCATATCCCAAGAGACCCGGGCCTTTGTGTTAGACCGCAACGGCTTTACATGCCGGATGTACGGGGCTGTCGCTGGCGAATCGCACCCTTATGGCGTGACGCGAAAGATGAGACTTCATATCGGCCACATCGTGGATAAAAGCATGGGCAGAACGGATGATCCGGGAAACCTGCGCGCAATCTGCTCGGTTTGTAACGAAGGCGCAAGCAATCTGACGCTGACGCGACCAGACCGGAACAAACTGCTCACGCAACTCCGCCGAGCGACGGCAGCCGATCAAGTGGAGGCATTGCGGTAGCTTATGCGCAAGTTTCCGAAGCAGGCCGTGGAGTTTCGTCAGGCTGTGGAGTTGGTTGCTGCTTCAGATACCGATCCAACTTCAGGTGCAAACGGGTAGGCTCACTGCGAGAGTTTTCCCATCGATCTCACCTTCGCAGAGAAATCTTGTTCGCTCGGTATGAAAAGTAAAAGAGAAAAACCGGAAGAGTTGCCGCTCACCGCGGCAACTCTTCCCGCAAAAGAAGCCGCTTCGACAGAGGCAAGGCCGACGAAGCAACATGGCTTCAGCTTAGGACGGTGTCCTGAGCCTGTCAAGCACGCGCAAAAATTGCTCAAGTCATTTATTATCTTAAGTATATGGCAAATTTATCGCTGCACGCCCAGACATAAAATCGGATGATTTCAGCCCGAATTTCATTGGCTTATCGGGGCTTTTCTGCTGGTTTTTCCGGTTTTTCACGTCCCCAAATTTATTTCAGATCCAGACGTGTGAATTCCTCGTCATAAACCGAAGAAGCAGGTTTTCCCATAGCCAGCCGGACCAGCGCTCGACCGCCGCCGAGCAGCAGCGCCAGTAGCAACGCGGCAGTAAACATGACCGCCACCAGCAGCATGATGCCGAGCAGCAGCTTGGCTGTCTTCTGCACTTCTGTGGGGCCATCGCCACCAGGTAACCTCGAGATATTGGCATCGAAATGGACTAATCCCAGCAGCAGGCGCATGTCGTCGGGAACTGCATCGCCACAGACGACAGCAACAAGTGGGCCGCTGCGTTTGACCTGAACTGAGCCTGGCGTGGAGTTGGCCATCGCCGCTGTCCAGGGATGTAGCGTGGTATTGCCGCCTTTCACATAGGCGGCAATCTGGCTTTCGAGGGCTGCTGCCATCTGGGGTGTGGGATAGTTGATCAGGGTGAGGGTGGCAGGTCCTGAGCGCAGGGCGTAGTTTGCCGTGACCGCCTCTGCGCCTCGGTCAAAGCCCACCAAAGTCGGTGGGAGAACCCCGCCAGAGCCAGCATAACCAATAGGACCCAGCGCATAATGTGTGGTTTGCGGGTCAAGCGGACCGTCTCCCGGAACATTGGGCAGGTCGGCAACGACTGGCGGTGCCAGCGATTTGTCTGTTTCCGGGTGGGGCAGATCCCCAGCCAGTTCGCGCAGGTCTGCTGCTGTCATTGCAGAGACGCGCGAGACGCTAACATCAACAAATGTTTCACCTTGCCAGAAAAGGATCCGCTGGTGATCAGAAGCTGCACCCGAACCAATCTCTTCCTTCGGCCAGCCTGAGTGACGATAGAAGGTATACGCACCATACGCGCCCGTGGCATCGCTAAAGCGCAACGCGCGGACGGTCATCGTTTCGTTGCCGCGAATATAGTTGGCTGTCGCGCCGTCGGTGAAGCCGTATTCGGCCAGTGCCGCGGCATAGGATGAGTCAGCCTGTTGCGCACCGGTGATGGGTGTTGCTGCCGCTTGGAGCCGCCAGCCAGCAAAATCACGCGGAAGTAAGGGTCCTGATGCAGAAGAGCCGAAAGAAGTAGTCTTGGGAGGCGCCGAAACGATGGATGCTGCGGATGGCTTAGCCGGTGTGACCATGACTTGGGCAAACATCGCGTCATTCGCTGCCAGGCCGAAGAATCCTGTCACCAGGATTCCAAGCATCAGTTGTCTTGTCATCATCCGTCTCAGTGCCTTCATGCACTCTCAGCCTATACCGTTTTTGTTGTGGTTGTCAGCGTTGTCGTTCCTGGTTGCAAACGCTGTATTATGCGGGCAGGAGGGTTTCCTCATGACCACTGCCAAGTTGCTCATGCTTGTTGGCGATTTCGTAGAAGACTACGAAGTGATGGTTCCGTTCCAGGCGCTTCAGATGGTGGGCCACACGGTTCACGCTGTCTGTCCGGGCAAAACTGCCGGAGAGCGTGTGCGCACCGCAATCCACGACTTTGAAGGCGACCAGACTTATACCGAAAAACCCGGGCATAACTTCGCATTGAACGCCGATTTTTCCTCAGTCGATCCGGCTCAGTACGACGGACTGGTGATTCCCGGTGGTCGCGCTCCGGAGTATCTGCGGCTGAACGAGCAGGTGCTTGCCATGGTTCGCCACTTCGCCAGCTGTGACAAGCCAATTGCCGCAATCTGCCATGGCGCGCAGATTCTGGCTGCGGCACAGGTCATCCAGGGGCGAGAAGTGAGCGCGTATCCGGCTTGCTCGCCAGAGGTCGTGCTGGCTGGAGGACGTTTTGCTTCGATCGCCGTTACCGATGCGATCGCAGATGGCAAGCTTGTAACTGCTCCCGCCTGGCCGGCGCATCCGACATGGCTGGCAAAGTTCCAACAGGTCTTGCTGGCTCATCTTGCGGCGCAGGGAGCCGCAGTTGCCGTTTGAGGCTAAAGTGGTTCGGCTGTGGCGCGTGCGATGGTTACGCCTGACGTTCGGGGTGCTGGTGGCCGCGGTGGTCACTTTTCTAGCAGCGGGATTATGGATAACCCGCCACGCAGAGCCACTGGTTCGATCGAGCATTCTGGCCGCACTGCAAGAGCATTTCCAGTCGCGCGTGGAGATCGACGCCGTTCACTTCAGGCTCCATCCCCCATCGCTGTTTAGCGGCACGGTGGTTGCGGATCTGGATGGTCTGCGCATCTGGTTGCCTGAGCCGGAAGAGCAGCAGAAAAGCGCGCAAGGCGCAGCAGAATCGACGCCGGTCGGGTCTGCGCAGCCCCGGTTCAAACAGCCGTGGATCACTGTCCAGCATCTTCACTTCACGGCTTCGGTGAGCTTTCTGCGTCGACGCGCGCTGCGTTTAAGTCATGTTCAGGTGGAGGGCGTCCGTCTCCTGATTCCGCCCCGCGGTTTTCGACCGCGGCTTGATGCAACTCATTTGTCAGGCCAAAGCAGCTTGATGCATGTTGCAAGCGTTGAGGTAGACCAGATCAACTGCAGCAATATTTTTCTGGAGATGGAGCGAATGCCGGCCACCGGTACTGCTTCAGGGATTGCGTTGTCAGCAAGCCGGGAAGCGATGGCTGACTTGGCGAGTCAATCTGCTGCAAAACCCTCCGCTGCACACCCTTTGCTGCCGGGAATAACTTCGCCAGATGTAACTACGCAGCGAAAATTGCCTTCAGGCAAACCTGTGACAAACCAGACTGGCGTTGGATTGGAGCGATCACAGCACGCGCCGCTGTTTCAGCCAGTGCAGTCGTCTGAGCCTATGCAGTCTGCGCGCGAGCCGCTTCAGTTTCAAATTGCCAGCCTGGTGCTGAACCCCAGCCTTCGCGATGCGCCGATCCGGTTTCACCTGGAGATGACCAATCCTCGACCGGTTGGGCAGATTGTTGCGAATGGCGAGCTTGGACCGTGGACCATATCCGGAAGTCAATTTGATCCGGGTGCGCTTCCGGTCCGTGGCAGTTACAGCTTTCAAGAGGCTGATCTGGCTACTTTTCGTGGCATTGCGGGCACACTCAGCTCGACGGGCAGTTTCAGTGGCATGCTGCGGAAGGCACACATCAACGGAGAGACAAGTACACCGGATTTCCGACTCACGCGCCACGGCGCAATTCCCCCCGCATCGGTAGGTTTGCCACTTCGGACGCGCTTCTCGGCCACGGTCGACGGCACGAATGGCGATACCGTTCTGGATTATGTGGCGGCCACTCTGGGCAAGACGCGCATGTGGGCCAGCGGCCGGATTCTGAGGGTGGAGTATCGGCGCACAGATGCTCAGGGAGTGCAGCCAAATTTCGCCATCGGTCACGACCTGCTGTTGCATTTGCGCGTCGATCAGGGGCGGATTGCTGATTTGCTGCAAGTGGTGACGGCAAACTCTTCGCCGCTGGTGACCGGGCATATCACGCTGACTAATTCGCTTCATCTGCCACCGGGAACGGATGCATTTCGCGAGCGGCTGGCGCTCGACGGCCAGTTCAATGCTACAGAGGTTCATTTCACAAGCAACAGCATCGAGCACCATCTTGCTCAGCTCAGCCTGCGGGGCCAGGGCGACCCGGAGGCTGAGCACTACGGTCAGGTTGCTCCGGTCAGCTCCGCGATGTCGGGCCATTTTTCTCTCTTAGACGGCGTACTGGCACTGCCTGATCTTGTTTATCAGGTTCCCGGCGCGCAGATTTACGTTCACGGGACATATACCCCGGAAGGTGGCGCTCTGGATTTCGACGGCGACGCACGGATGCAAGCATCGCTCTCCAGGATGGTCGGCGGATGGAAGGGGCTATTGCTCAGCCCGATCAACCGCATCTTTGCCCAGAATGGAGCGGGCACGGATATTCCGATTCGACTGTCTGGAACGCGCGCCGAACCGCATATCTCGATTGACTTCAGTCGACTGGGTAAATCGAATCCCGCATATACAAATCAACCGCATGCCAGACATTGAAGGGAAGGGCCGCGCGCAAAGCCATATACAAATGTACTGCAAATGCATTAACGTTGGCTGGTCAGCGTGTTGTCCACTCCTCATGTTGCGAAAGCGGCATCGGACAGTGCGCCGATATCTCTGGAGGAAATCAGAACGATGAAACGCATATTCAGTCCCTTGCGGCTGCGCTCCTGGGACACAGCGGGTTGCTCATCCATCCTTGCTTTGTCCATGTTGTTTTCTGCCGCTCCTGCCAGCTACGGACAGATGTCCGCCAGCTCCGATGCCAACTCCGCAACCACCTCTGCCGCCCAGCAGCGCCTGCTGGACTGGTGGAAGAACGCTGTCGTCTACGAGATTTATCCACGCAGCTTCCAGGACACAAACGGCGACGGCATCGGCGACCTGAACGGCATTACCAAACGCCTGGATTATCTGAAGCAGCTCGGCATCGACGCCATCTGGATTTCGCCCATGTATCCTTCGCCGCAGGTGGATTTTGGCTATGACATCTCCGACTACGAGGCGATCGATCCGCAGTACGGCACCATGGCCGATTTTGACCGACTGATTGCCGAAGCAAACAAACGCCACATCCGCATCATGCTCGACATGGTGATGAATCACTCGTCTGACAAACATCCCTGGTTCCTGGAATCGCGAAGTTCGCGTAACAATCCAAAGCGTGACTGGTATGTGTGGAAGGATGGCAAGGGTGAGACCGCAACCAGTCAGGGGCAGCCACCAAATAACTGGCAATCCGCTTTTGGCCACTCAGCTTGGCAATGGGATCCAAAGACTCGTCAATACTACTATCACAAGTTCTACATTCAGCAGCCGGACTTCAACTGGAACAACCCGGAGGTGCAGCAGGCCTTCGATAAAATTTTGAACTTCTGGATGAACAAGGGTGTTGCCGGCTTCCGCTTCGATGCGATTACTACGTTATTCGAAGACCCTTCGATGACGGATGAAAAGGTGGTGCTGGGCAAAGACGGCAAGCCAAAGATCAATGCCTTTGGCGATGAGGTGGTTGATGGCAAGAAGACCGATAATCTGCCCAAAAACCACGTTGAGATTGCGCATATTCGCAGCGTGATGGACAAGGCGCCGGTTAACAGCTTTCCCGGTAAGCGCGTCATGATTGGTGAAACATACGTTCCGACGATCAATGATCTGCTTAAGATGTATGGCACAACACAAAAGCCTGAGTTTGAGCTGCCGATGGATACGCAGATCGGCTTCATCAACAAGCTGAATGTGGCCGCCTTCCGCAGCAAGATTAACGATGCGGAGACACGTCTGGACGGCAACGTTCCGCTGATTGTCTTTGAGAACCATGACAACCCGCGCATTGATGCCCGCTATGGCGACGGCGTGCACGACACGGATATCACCCGCGTCATCTCAACGATTCTTTTTGCTACGCGCGGTGCTTCGCTGTTCTACTACGGCAGTGAGATTGGCATGAAGACTACGCCACCCACGCGCAAGGAAGATGTGCGCGATCCGGTGGGCATCACCGGCTGGCCCAAGGAGAAAGGCCGCGACGGCGAGCGCACTCCGATGCAGTGGGATGACTCGAAGTACGCTGGCTTTTCGACGGTGAAGCCGTGGCTGCCGATTCCTCCGAACAAAGCTACTATCAACGTGAAGATGGAGCAAGCCGAGCCAAACTCCATCCTTGCCTGGTATGAGTCGCTGATCCGTCTGAAGAAGACCAACCCCGCTCTTCGCTCGGGCAGCAACATCATGCTCGACACCGCAAATGCCAAAGTGCTGAGCTGGCTGCGGAAAGGCCCAGACGGCAATAACGTGGTAGTAGCCACCAACTTCACCGCAGAGCCGCAAACGGTCAATCTGAGTGCAGCCTCCGCTGGCGTGATGGGCGCACATCTGGCCACCTTGCTCAAAACGCCCGGCGCGAGCGATCCCGCTTCAATCACTGCTGTCGCCCTGCCTGCCTTCGGCGTTTACATCGGAACGATTAAGGAGTAGCGAAAGCGCCAAAATCCTTGCGCCGAAGATTCAGGTAATCTTCGGCGCAAGGAGAATCACCTCTGCATCTCGAGTTATTTGTCGTAAGCATCTTCGCCGCGCGACTGCAAAAGGCAGCAGGTCCGTTATACCTTCTGTGCGCGCTGCACCTCGCGCACGCCTGGCAGGCGACGCAGTCCCGTCACCATCCGGGTCAGGTGGCGCACATCCTCAGCCTCCACTACAAACTCCACAATCGCTTCTCCATTGGCTCCGTCGCGCGTTTCGACTGCGCGAATATTGGTGTCGTCGCTGGATATGATTGCGGTCATCTCCTTGAGCATTCCAGAGCGGTCGTCGCAGTGGACCGTGATCCGCACCGGATAGCGTTGCGCGCGCCCGGCAATCTCTGAGGCTGTCGGCGCCCACTCCACATCGATTCGCCGGTCGCTCTCGTATAGCAGGTTTTGCACATTGGGGCAGCTTCGCGCATGGACAGCCACGCCCTTGCCGCGGGTGACATAGCCGACAATCTCTTCGCCACGAATCGGATTGCAACAGCGCGCGCGATAGACAAGCAGATCGTTCTGGCCCTCCACCTGAAGCGAGTCAGAGCCAGTCAGATGCAGCTTTCTCACCGCTTCTGACATCGCAGCAGCGGCCGTGTCGGACGTCTCTTCCGGCATCTCTTCGCTGTGCGAACTCAGCAGCTCTGGCGCAAGCCGATTCAGCACCTGCCTGGCCGACTGCTTGCCAAACCCGATACCCGCCAGCAGGTCGGTGGCTGTTGCCAGTCCGTAATCACCGGCCAGCCGCACCAGATCACCATCCTCGATCCGGTTCATCGGTACTTTGAACTTCCGCGCCTCACGCTCTAAAAGTTTTCGTCCCACATCGATGGCGCGCAGGCGCTGGTTCTCGTTCAGCCAGTGTTTGATCTTGTTGCGCGCGCGTGGACTTTTTGCAAAGGTCAGCCAATCACGACTGGGAGTGTGGCCGTTCTGCGTCACAATCTCTACAATGTCGCCGTTCCGCAGCTTTGTTCTCAGCGGAACCATGCGCCCGTTCACCTTGGCTCCAACGCAGGTGTGCCCGACTTCGGTATGCACCGTGTAGGCGAAGTCTACCGGAGTACCCTCTGCCGGCACGATGACGACCTTGCCGCGCGGCGTGAATGTGTAAACCTCATCAGGGTAGAGGTCCATTTTCAGACTGGAGAGAAACTCGTTCGGGTCAGTCATCTCCCGCTGCCAGTCCACCAGCTGCCTCACCCAGGCCAGCCGCTGTTCATCGCGCGCCGAGATCACGCTCTCTCCGGCCTTGTACTTCCAATGCGCCGCAATGCCTTCTTCCGCGATTCTGTGCATCTCCTCGGTACGAATCTGTACTTCGAACTGGTGGCCGTTTTCACCCATCACCGTCGTGTGCAGAGATTGGTAAAGGTTCGCCCGCGGAATCGCAATGAAGTCTTTGACGCGTCCCGGCACAGGTCGCCACAACATGTGAATCAGCCCAAGCGCGGCATAACAGCCCGTCTTATCGCGTGTGATGATGCGAATAGCCAGCAGATCGAAGACTTGGTCCACGGAAACCTGAGCCTTCTGCAGTTTTTGCCAGATGGAGTACAGCCGTTTGATGCGCCACTCTACGCGCGCTTCAATGTTGTGTTCGCGCAGTTGCTCCACGATGGTTTCTTCCACGTGAGCCATGAACTGTTCTCCGTCCACGCGCCGCGCTTCGACCGCTTCAGCCACCTGCTGATAGCTCACCGGATCCGTATAACGGAAGGCAAGATCCTCCAACTCACCGCGCACTTTTCCCATGCCCAGGCGATGGGCCAGCGGTGCGTAAATATCCAGCGTCTCGCGCGCTATCGCCTCCTGACGCTCCGGCTTCAGATGCTCCAGTGTACGCATGTTGTGCAGCCGGTCTGCCAGTTTGATCAGCACGACGCGTACATCTGAGACCATCGCCAGCAGCATCTTGCGCACGTTCTCTGCTTGGCGGTCCTCGCGATTGGCAAACTGAATTTTGTCAATCTTTGTCACGCCTTCAACAATGTGCGCAACCTGCTCGCCAAACTCGGCAGCAATCTCATCGGAGGTGACAGGCGTATCTTCCACCGCATCATGCAGCAGTCCGGCGGCAATGGCTGTCGCATCCAGCTTCATCTCCGCCAGCACCTCAGCCACTTCCAGCGGATGGACGATATACGGCTCGCCGGAAGCGCGCATCTGTCCTTCGTGAAAGCGCACACAGAAGTCCCAAGCCTTGCGGATCGGATCAGGATTTTCGGTGGGACGGTGCTCGCGTACCCGTTCGATCAGATGCTCAAAACGCTGCGAGATCAGATCCTTTTCCGACGCGTGGTGACCATGATCTGCTGCTCTCGAGTCTGTGATGAAGGGCGTGGCAGGCGATGCATCTGCTAACGAACCCCGTTTCGGTTGCTGGATCGCCATGCTTTATTATAGGCCCGAATTGTAACAAGGGAAATAATCTCCCGATCATCTTCGGCGAAAGTGATGTCTCGGTTCGGGCGTAATAGAGTCACTTGTCAATCACGAGAGAATATGGAACGATTCCACCATATCGACTGCACCCACATTTCGTCATGCCATGTTCCTGCCACAGCTTCTTTGGCGAGACGAATTGCAGTCGAAATTGCATGTGAAATCGCATATGGAATCACTTCAGGGATGGATAAGGGTTTAACTGCCATCCGATTCACTCCAGCGTGAGCTTCGGGTATGGGGATAGCCAATGAATTCCACTCAGCGGCGCAAGCTACGTATTCAGCAATGGACTCATCCGGTGCCGGATTCGCGTCTGGATCGCTGGGTTCTTCGCAGTTGGATTGCGATATTGCAGCCAGTCGGAGAATCCTTGCGTTGGTTTATCCAACGTTTTCCCGGAGTCAAAAGACCGCCAGCGCATTTAATCCACGGCGAACGGGGTGAAGATTTTGTCTTCTGGCATCTTCAGCGCGAAGGCTGGAAGGTCATCGCACGTCGCTGGCGATCAGCACGCGAGCATGGCGATATTGATCTTGTCGCGCTGGATGGCACAACCCTTTGTTTTATTGAGGTGAAGACCCGCTCCAGTCGAGGCATAATCCCGGCGCATCTTGCGGTTGACCAAGGCAAGCGCAAGATGCTGAGGAAGATGGGCCGACTCTATCTCCACTCCATACCGCGTGATCTTCGTCCTGTCCGCACACGCTTTGACGTGATTGCGGTATACATAATTCCAGGTGAGGCAACTTCGATGGAAGTGCATCGAAACGCGTTTGGATGGCGAGAGCAGCGTCGGCCCTCGCGGTTCAGCGATTATTGAACTTCAGGCGTCCTGATATTCTTCGTACCAAGCCATCTGGATCGCTTCCAGGCGTGACTCGTTGGACTTCGCTGGATCATCTGCGAAACCGGGCAGCTCGATTACATAGCGATGCAAATCGGTGAAGCGCACCGTTAGAGGATCAACCTCAGGAAACTTTTCCTGCAACTGAATTCCAATCTCTTCCGCATCAGTCCAGTAAATTTCGCGCGTCATTGGATTAAGCCTCGCTTGTTTCAGCCAGTGTCAGTGGCTTGCCTTCAGAGACATAGTTACGATTCCACCGGGGAATCTCTACAACATAATTGCCGGGGCGGGTAATTACCGCCTGGCAACCCAGCCGGCTGTTTAACTGCTGGTCCGCCGCCATATCCAGACGATCCAGCTCGTCGTCGTCTGCTTCACTGATTCCCGCTGTGCCATCTTTTACCCAGACGTGGCAGGTGGTGCAGGCGCACGAGCCTCCGCACGCATGATCTAGAAAAATGTCGAAATTCTCCGCTATGTCCAAGAAAGACATCGGCTTGCCGTGATGATCGTAGGGCATGGTGCCAAACTCGAATTCTACGGTGCGTCCTTCCGGCTCAAAGGTAACACGCACCAGCTTTTCTGCAGGGATATTGGTTCCGTTCTTCACTTCACTCATTGTCGTTTCCTCATCTCTCCGCCTGCGATGGCAGCATCTTCATCAATCTCCGCGTGAGCAAACGGATGTGGGGCATGGATTTCCACGCTATTCTCATTCAGTGTTTGATCGGCGGCCTGCATTGTCTTGCCGCGCATCGCGGATGAAACAGCCTGATCCATCATCAGCTCAGCAAATCGTCGTGTTGACTGATCGAGTGCGGTGGTCGCATCGCGAATCGCTTTCAAATCACGGCTCGATTGCACAGTCACCAGATGATCTCGTGTCGCAAATATCTCTGCCTGCTCGGCCTCGCTCAGTAGCAGCCACACGCCATTTTCCGGGGCCTTGTTCACCGCGCTCAGGATGGTCTCAGCTTCCAGTCGCGCCTCAATCAATTGCCGCTCGGCAAAATCCGATTCAGCATTGTCAAAGGAGTCGAGAATCATCGCCTCCACCTGCTCGTCGGTCAGTCCATAGGTTGGTTTCACCTCAATCTGAGCTTCAGTCCCGGATCGCTGTTCGCGCGCCGAAACCTGCAATATCCCATTGGCATCGATCAGGAACTTCACTTCAATGCGTGGCATACCCGCAGTCATCGGTGGAATTCCCTTCAGGTCAAAGCGGGCCAGGGAGCGGCAGTCCTTGGCCAGCTCGCGCTCGCCCTGCAGCACGTGAATCGCCACATTCGTCTGCCCATCCACACCGGTGGTAAAGTGCTCTGTCGCAGAGGCGGGAATCGTCGAGTTGCGCTGCAACACGCGTGCTACCACGCCGCCCAGCGCTTCGATTCCAAGCGAAAGCGGCGTCACATCCAGCAGCAAAAGTTGATCCGTGGCAGATGAAGAACCCGCCAGAATACTTGCTTGCACCGCTGCGCCCATCGCCACAACTTCGTCCGGATTCAACTCCGTATGGGGCTTGCGTCCGCGCGCGGTCAAATGAAATATCTCATCCACCAGCCTCCGGACTGCGGGAATGCGCGTCGATCCGCCGACCAGCACCACTTCGTCGATCTGCTCTGGCGTAAGACCGGCATCGGCCAGCGCCTGACGACACGGACCCGCAGTCCGCTCCAGCACTGGCGCAATCAACTGCTCGTAGACTTCGCGCGGAATCTCACGTTGATAGCGCTGTCCGCCGGGCAATTCGATATCCAGCCTGGCCACCGCATCGTATGAGAGCGCAATCTTTGCTTCAATCACCGATTTGCGCAGCGCCTGTATAGCATCCGGCTGCTGCCTCAGGTCCACTCCGTGCTCCATGCGGATTTCATCCAGCGCGACCAGCAGCAGCAGATTATCGATATCGTCGCCGCCCAGATGGGTGTCACCGTTGGTTGCCACCACTTCAAAGATGCCGTCGTTCAGCTTCAGAATAGAGATGTCAAAGGTACCGCCACCAAGATCATAGACAGCCACTGTTCGCGTTGGTTCACTGCCGTCTGTTGCGCGATCCAAGCCGTAGGCAAGTGCTGCCGCAGTCGGCTCATTGACCAGTCGAAGAACCTCCAGGCCAGCCATCCGTCCCGCGTCGCGCGTTGCCTGTCGCTGCGCATCGTTGAAGTAAGCCGGTACAGTGATGACGGCTTTCTTGACGGGCACGCCCAGAAACCGCTCCGCGTTGCGTTTCAATTGCCGCAGTACGTATGCGGAAATCTCGCTGGGAGTGAAGTTCATCTCCCCCAGCGTAATGCGCAGTACCTCGCCAGGCTGTACATCCGGCGCAATCCGGAATGGAAAGAACTTCAACTCTTCGCCGATATCCTCAATGCCACGCCCCATCAGCCGCTTGACCGAGTAGATCGCTCGCTCAGGCGAGGCGATCAGCGCACGTCGTGCCGAGTTGCCTACCGTCACCGTCGGTCGCGCAGCCCCACTCGCTTGATCCGCGTCTTGTGGCAGCCGATCAAGCGCTACAATCGATGGCACCAGATTCGAGCCATCCACACCAGGAATCACTACCGGCACGTCGCCTTGCATATAGGCCACCAGTGAGTTCGTTGTTCCCAGATCAATGCCAACAATGTGTTCCATGATTCTCCTGAAACTCCTATGCCGCTGCTCCCAGCGTCTCATGTACATCGCGCACCAGATTTTGCAGGTACCGCCGACGATCCAGTAACTGGATCATCCGCGTAGCAGCTTCCGTTCGCGCCTCTGCTGCGCCTGTGTCCCATTTCGCGCTCTCGGCGGCTAGTGCATCGTCTACCGCCTGTAGCATCGATTCAAATCGCACGCCAGTAGCGGCTAAATCTTTCACAACCGCTCCATCCGCCGCTTCGCCCATCTTTTGGCTCATGCGCAGTTCTTCCAGTTGCACATTCAACTCAAAGACCTCTTCCAGCAGATCCGACGGTGGCTGACGCTCTGCGGATTTTCCTTTTCCGGCATGCTCTTCACCGACGGCATGGCCCTCCAGCTTCAGCAAGTACTCCAGGCGCGAAACCGGATCGCGCAACGTACGCCATGCGTCATTCAGCAGCGCGGTCGCTGCAAGGGAATTTTGTTGTTCTTCCGCGCTTGCCCGCGCAAAACGATCTGGATGCAGGCGGCGACTCAGGCGATGAAACTCCCGCTCCAGTGCCGCCGTATCAATTCCAAATCGCCGTTCATGCCCTAGCGCCTGGAAGAAGTCGATCGTCGAATCGCTTTGCACCGCACCGCAATCCGCACAGACCAGCCACGATCCTTCCAGCGCTTTTTGGCAACTTGTGCAGTGGTTCATCGTCTCCTCATTTGCAGGCAAAAGAAAGGTGCCGCAGTTCGGCTGTGGCACCGATCCGGATTCCAGACTTCAATAGCAGGGTGCCCTGAGCAACACTTACGTCTCCCAGGCTCAGGAAAACGACGAGCCGCAGCCGCAGGAGCGCGTCGAATTGGGATTGATAAAGTTGAAACCCTGCCGCATCAGCGTCTGTTCATAATCGAGCGTCATGCCGTGCAGATAAATGAAGCTCTTCGGATCGACAAAAATACGCACACCGTCAAATTCAAAGATACGATCCCGTTCGCGCGGCTGCGTGTCGAAGCGGATGTTGTAAGAAAGCCCGGAGCATCCGCCACCCATTACGCCCAGCCGCAACCCGCCCTCAGATGGCGAAATGCCTTCTTTCGCCATCGCCGCTCGGATGCGCTCCACGGCGCGCGCAGTGACCTCGATGCTTTTCCCCCCAGTTTTCGTTGCAACCGGAGACTGTGTGGCATCGGAGGACAACGGTGAGCCGATCTGTACCATCTGTTCCATTACGCGTCACTCCGTCTTGCATCACTTTCGCCGTAACGCATCGAGCGTTCTGGCACTTCGCGAACGAGTTTCAGTTCGCTGCTACGGCTACGGTTTCGGCCACGCCATTCTTTTTCTTCCAGTCGCCAATCGCTGCGCGAATGGCATCTTCGGCTAGCACTGAACAGTGAATTTTCACCGGCGGCAACGCCAGTTCCTTCACGATATCCGTGTTCTTGATCTCCATCGCTTCGGCAATCGTCTTGCCCTTCACCCACTCGGTCGCGAGCGAGGAACTGGCAATCGCCGAGCCACAGCCAAAGGTCTTGAACTTCGCCTCTTCAATCACCTGCGTCTCAGGGTTGACGCGAATCTGGAGTCGCATGACGTCGCCACACTCCGGCGCGCCAACCAGCCCCGTGCCCACCTCTTCCGAGGACTTGTCCAACGTGCCCACGTTGCGAGGATTATTGTAGTGATCCACCACTTTGTCGCTGTATGCCATGTTGCTGACCTCCTTTGGTCTTGAATCCCTTTCGTTGAATTTGCTATACGGCACCTCGCAGATGCCGCTCGCCTTTGTCCGGTGATGCGCCTAGTGAGCCGCCCACTCAATCTTCGACAGGTCGATGCCCTCTTTCACCATCTCGTAGAGTGGCGAAAGCTCGCGCAGTTTTTTCACAATGCCAATCACCTTATCGGCAACATAGTCACACTCGGCCATGGTGTTGAAGCGGCCCAGTCCAAAGCGGATTGAGCTATGGGCAACATCATCGCCCAGTCCCAGCGCCTTTAATACATAAGATGGCTCCAGCGTCGCTGAAGTACAGGCCGAACCGCTCGAAACCGCCACATCATTGATGCCCATCAGCAGGCTCTCACCTTCCACATAGATGAAGCTCATATTCAGGTTGCCCGGCAAACGATGCTCCCAGGAGCCATTCACTTCCACATAATCCAGCTCCGCTTCCATACGTGCACGCAGGTGATCTCGCATCGCACGCAGTCGCTCGGCCTCCGTCGCCATCTCCTGCATGGCAATCTCGCAGGCCTTGCCCATACCCACGATCCCAGGCACGTTGAGCGTACCGGAGCGCATGCCGCGCTCGTGTCCGCCACCGTCGATCTGCGACGCAATTTGCACACGCGGATTTCGTCTCCGAACATACAATGCGCCAACGCCCTTCGGCCCGTAAATCTTGTGGGCCGTCAGCGAGAGCACGTCAATCTGCATCGCCTGCACATCGACGGGAATCTTGCCCACTGCCTGCACTGCATCGGTGTGGAAGATCACGCCCTTTTCGTGGCAAATCTTGCCAATCTCCGCCACGGGTTGCACCACGCCAATCTCATTATTGGCGCTCATTATGGTCACCAGGATCGTCTTGTCATCGATCGCGCGACGCAGATCATCCAGGTCGATAAGCCCGTCGGCCTTCACCGGCAGATACGTGACTCGATAGCCATATTTCTCCAACCGCTTGCAGGTGTCCAACACAGCCTTGTGCTCGGTTACCTGTGTAATGATGTGGTTGCCGCGCTCGCGATACATCTCAGCGATGCCCTTGATGGCGAGGTTGTTGCTCTCCGTCGCGCCGGAGGTAAAGATGATCTCCTTCGCATTGGCGCCAATCAGCCGCGCAATCTGCTCGCGCGCCTGCTCCACAGCCTGCTCCGCCTCCCAGCCAAAGGAGTGATTCCGGCTGGCTGCATTGCCAAACTTCCCGCTGAAGTACGGAATCATCGCCTCCAGCACGCGTGGGTCCATTGGACTGGTCGCGTGGTTGTCCATGTAAATCGGCAGGCTTACGCCCTCCGGTACAACAGGATTCATCGTCACAGTACTCATCGCTTATCCTCTCCACTTATTTCGCGGCACGCTTTCCTCGCGCCCGGCTAAAACTCTTCCCGCTTTATTCATGCCTAGCACTGTCAAGAACTCGTCAGCATCACCAAAGGCTGCTCTGCGACTCGTCCGGGCGTGGATTCATCCTCAGCCATGTCATGAATACTGATGCTCTTCAGCACTCCGGCGATGCTTTCGTTCACCCGGGCTAGCGGCTCCTTAATCGTGCAGCTTGGTTCCAGTTCACAGGATTTGCTGCCTTTTGTGCATGAGGTTATGAAGAGCGGTCCATCAATCGCATGAATTACCTCAAAGGCTGAGATTGTTCGCGCGGCGCGAGACAGTTCATAGCCGCCATTCATGCCTGCATGGGAACGCAACAGACCCACCTTCGTCAGTCGCTGCAAAACCTTGGCGAGCAACTGCGGGGGAATCCCATAAGTGTCGGCAATATCCTTCGCGCTCACAGAGACAGAATCTGGGTGTTCAGCCAGATACTTCAGCGCCATCAGCCCATAATCTGCTTTTTTTGTCAGCCTCAGCATCCCTGTATCCTTCGCCCGGATTTGAGCCCACTTCCGATCCTGCCTGTCGCTCGGCTTGCAATCCGTGGGGTGCGTTGCGTTACGACTGCAATCAGTATAGGACTATTTTTGTCGCAGTTCAATGCGTGTCTACTTTTGCGGGTTCGATTCCTGTTCTTCCCAGCAAAAACTATTCCCGGATATTTTTCATTTTTTTGTAAAAACCAGTTTCCTGCAGCCTCGTTTGACCGTTACAATCATGCGCAACGAGTCCATTTTCAGCGGCGACCGTAACCATTCCGTATGAATACTTCGTGCAGGCATCTGCAAGTCCGCTTCGTCTCCCGTGAGGAAGACGCTGAGTTTGTTGAATGTGTGAACTGTGGCGAGATTTTTGACGCCACCGAGCTGCGAGATATCGCAGCCGAAGAAGAAGAGGCAGACGAATCCGCAGACGAAGAACAGGGTGAACCGTGAGACCGCCCGGCTATTCATGTGTCATCTGAAGTTTTGCGGTAGCTTCGTTACGCTGCGTGTTCCCGCCGCGCTCCCTCGGTCGGACTTGTGCCTTTTTGCTCCGTCACGGCTCCGATGCGGCGCGAAGCCACCAGTGCATAGTGAAACCCTGAAAGTACGGTCAGCAGCATCGTTGCATCCAGGGCAAATCGCTCTCCTGCACTAATCCAGCTTGCTGATCTTGGCGCACCCGTCATCAGACTCAGCAGCACCATGCCCAGCGCGAGCACCTGACTCAGACTGTTCGCCTTGCCCAGAAGTGTTGGATGAAAATCACGCACGCCCGTGTTGAAGTAGAGAATTGCCGCAACGCAAAGCATGCCAATGTCGCGCCCAAAGACCACCGCGGCGATCTCCGTCTTCAAAATCCCTAGGCGCGTCAATACCAGAAAAAGGGAGCTCAGCAGAATCTTGTCGGAGATCGGGTCCAGGTACTGGCCCAGGCGAGTTCGCTGCTCCAGCCACCGCGCCAGCAGGCCGTCCATCCCATCCGTCAGAGCCGCCATCAGAAACAGCACAAACGCCGCCTGATATTGCCTCTCCAGTACCGCCCAAATCAGCAAAGGCGTAAGCGCCATTCGGAACATTGTCAGCAGGTTCGGCGCAGTACGCAGTGGGCTGATGCGTCGCTCAGCAGGAATCGTGGCCACACTCATCCCCGTCATTTCCCCGCTCGTTCCCATACCCCAGCATGTTACACGATCGCCATATTGTTCTCATCGTCCCTTTGCGTGGCTTCTCTGCTCTTCCTCAGCCCGCAAAGCTGCTCCAAATGCGTTACACTGGTTAAGAAGGTTTCAGCAGGCGCGTAGCTCAGTTGGTTAGAGCGCTACCTTGACACGGTAGAGGTCAGCGGTTCGAATCCGCTCGTGCCTACCATATATCGAAGATTTCCGCCCAATTTCCCAGCCTGTCTTCCTTCCAGAGCACGGTTTCTCCTCGACCGTCCTCATTCGTTGCCTCCAGAACGCACATGCACTTTGACAGTCCTTCGGCAAGTTGTTAGCCTGAAAGGGTGCTCAGTGAGCATTCCTTCCTTCCACCGCGTCCCCGTCGTCTAGCCCGGCCCAGGACACCGCCCTTTCACGGCGATAACACGGGTTCAAATCCCGTCGGGGACGCCAACAAAACAAAAGACTTACAAGAAAATCTCCAATTCGATTGCCGTCCGATAACGTCCAATAAGACGGCGCTCATTCCGAATTCCCCTTTTTCGGCTCAAACACCAGCCTGGCAACCTTGCTCTGCGCGCTGCGCTTGATGTCGGTCACCGCCTGCGCATAGAGGTTCATGGTCACGCTGCTGTTCGCGTGCCGCAGCAGCTCCTGCACAGTCTTCACGTCCTCCCCGTGCGACTTCAGAATCGTCGCAAACGAATGACGGAAGGTATGCCATCCCACCTTGCCCGTGATTCCTGCCGCCTTGAGCGCCGGCCGGATATACACCCGGAAAAGGGAGTAGGACCAGTACGGAAGCTTTCCCTTGCTGGCCGGACTGGCAAAGACCCAATCGTCGTCCATCGGATAGGGCGACCGTCTGCGCCACATCAGCAGAGCTTCGGCCAGCTCGGGATCGAGCGGGACGGGTTTCTGCGATGCTTCCGTCTTGCACGGACCGACGCGCTGGAGAGAAATGGAACGGGTGACGTGCAACTCCAAATTCTCAAAGTCCACATCCGACCATTTCAACGCCAGCAGCTCGCTCACCCGTAGTCCCGTGAGAATATCGAGAAGCACGGCGGTCTTGCCCGGCTCCTTGAGATGTTCGAGCAGCGACTTGAGCTGCCCGATGTTCAACACAACCGGGACCCTCTGCCGCTTGGCGCTCTGGCGCACATGCGTAATCGGGTTCTTGTCGTGCCACTCCCAGCGAACGGCGTGATTGAAGACAGCGTGCATGAGGTTGCGTATTTTTGCCTTACTGCCATTCGCCAGTGGAAGCGACTTCAGCCATTCTTCAACAATGACCGCTTTCACGTCCTTCAAACGGTAGGAAGCCCATCTTGGAAGAATCCAGCGTTCCAGATAGCCTTCGTTCGTCCGAATCGTGGCAAACGTTTTACTTCCGCCCTCGCACAGTTCCTTTTCGCGATAGTGCTGCGTCAGCGTACTGAAACTGATCGCGTCAATTTGTGCGCGCGGGGTTTCCGCGTTGATGTTTGCCCTAAGAGCCACAACCGCTTTCTGCGCCAATGCATCGGTCGGATACTCGTGACGAGAACCGATGATGCAACTGCGCCGTCTGCGTGTACCGTCCAGTTGTGTTTCATACCAGCGGTACTCCCAGACCTGATCGCCGGCTGCGCGCTCGTAGAGCCTCAATGAACCTTGCTGAAAACGAATCCGCTTCATGGATATTCTCCTGTCAGCGGAAACGGGTGGCTCATTTCAAGCGTAGCTCATCCCCGTACGCTCCGCTATCGGTTTTGCGCATCTTTTAGCTGGCAATCCTGGAGTTCATCCAGCGATCGATTGCGGACTTGCGAAAGCGCCACAGCCTGCCGCATTTCACGGCGGGGATCAT
>DAIDKP010000004.1 GCA_027449965.1 Acidobacteriaceae bacterium | reverse complement strand
CGCGCTGCGGCATTCCTCGAGCAGACGGCTTCGAGTGGCGGCGCGCCATCGAGAATCGCGCAGGGAGTATTTCGCAGTTCTTCGCGCAGGCGCAGCATGGCCTGCGCGGGAAACTCACGCACAGCGATCGCGGCATAGAGTTCGCGCGGCGTCATAGCAACCCTGTCCATGCGCTGCGCGCCTGCCAGCTGACAGTGTTCTCCCGCGCCGGAGGCTTGCGCAGCGCAACCACGTTGCTCGTCGTCTGATGCCGCTCGCGCACAACCTCCAGCCTGCATGTCAATCCACGGAAGACCGTCGGTTCGCCGGGAATGGCCGTTGCAGCGCTCGTCTTCAGCACCAGCCCGGCGCTGCTCTTCGCGCAGGCTGTCTGCGTCAGAAGCAGCACGCTTGCCTGTGTGCGGTCCGCGCCCGCACGAAAGCGAAACCATGTCGCGAGCGGGATGCGCAGTGCCGCTTCCGGCGCGACACTGCCCATGTCCAGCACAATCACCGAAAAGCCACTGGTCTGGAGCAGAAGATCGGTTGCGCGCAACGCCTGCTCGATGCGCGGCCAGGGCTTGTGAGGGCTGGGCCTGGACTTCTGCGTCTGGCCCGGTGCCATCGTTACCTGCGGAGTTGCATCGTATTCCGGCTTCGCGCGCGGCAGTGGTTCTGTGCAGCGCGGAGTGAAGTTCGCTGGTTGGAGTAACTCCGCAACGGCCGGGGCGAGCGCTTTCATCTCCGTCCGGGGATGCGCGCCGCATCCACCGCCGTGCAGTCCAAGAATGGGCGCTGGCGGCGAGAAGAGTTGTGTCGACGGCGGAACACTCCGTTCCGGCACCGGTTCGGTTCCCCGCTCCACTCCGCAGCGAACCCAGAGCAGCCGATCGAGTTGCACCCCTGCGGCAGCCGCAGCCTCCGGGCTGAGCGCGTCCGAAGCATCCACCCACGCGCAGACGCGATGAGCCTGTGTGCTTGCCGCCACAAACGAGAGAGCCAGGCTCGTGCGCCCGGAACACTCCGGGCCAGCCACTTCCGTAATGGCTCCGACCGGCACGCCTCCGCCAAGCAGCTCATCGACCGCCGCAATGCCGGTCGGCCAGACGGGTCGTACCGTCCTCGGCTGCGGAGTCAGCGCCGAGGGAATCCTGGCCGCCAGGGCGGACTCGATCTCGTGGCGGAGGGTGGAGGCGGTCGGCATAGATGTATTTGCCAGATATTCGCCTTTTCTGGCATGGCTCGCAACTCCTTCTGCACAGATTCTGTGGCAGTCTGCCACTAAAGTGCTGACAAAACGATGGATAAAGTTCGGCTACACTGACCCTATGTGTGGCCGCTATCGCCGTCGCTCGATCAAAGCAAAGATCGCCGAAGAGTTTGCCGTCGAACATGGCCTCGAAGAACTGGAGATCGAGCCGGAGGATGAGGTTGCACCCGGCTCCATGCAGCCCGTCGTCTATCTCACGCCGGCGGGAGAACGGAGTCTCGCGCTCATGCGCTGGGGCTTCAAGCTGCCCGACCGCTTCCTGTTCAACACGCGCTCGGAGACGATCGAACAATCGCGCTTCTGGAAAGAAGCCTTTCGCGAGCGGCGCTGCCTGGTTCCCGCCGATGCCTTCTTCGAGTGGGCTTCAGCCAGCGCGAAGAGCAGGAAGAAGTTCGAGATTTCACTCGTTCGCGCCGAGTTGTTCGGCATGGCCGGCGTATGGTCGCCGTGGCAGAATCCTCGCACCGGCCAGTGGGAGCAGACCTTCTCCATCCTGACCACGGAAGCCAACGAAGTGATGCGGCCGATTCACGACCGCCAGCCGGAAATCCTCGCTCCCGGCGAATACGCCGAGTACCTTGCGCCCGCGCCCAGACCGCCAGCTCATCTCCTGCGCATCCTGCCCAGCGAAGCGATGAAGATCAACGAACTTGCCACAAACGCGCCCGCGCAAGGATCGCTGTTCTGATCGCAACAAATTGAGGCTGTTCTGGATTTTGCGAACAGGCAGTCCGTCGCTGTCTACTGCGCCAGGCAATGGAACTCTCGACGACGCAGCGAGTATCGGGCATGATAGCGATAGACGATCTGACCCTCGAGAACGCAAAGCGTTTCCAACAATCCCCTCCTACAGTTTCGGCAAGTGGAACAACGATATGCCGAAAACCTCCCAACCAGATCGACTGTGACCGGCGGGAGTGCGTCAAAGCCGAACGCGGTAAACCGATCCGCGCGGCACTCGCTCCCAAAACGTTCGCGGAGTCTCCGGCAGTACGGGACTCTGCGAATCCATGACTTTTGAAAACAACACAACCACAAGGAGTAGCCGAATGGCCGACGTACTTACAATCTGCTTCGTTATCTTCGCGATTCTTCTCTTCAACATGCTGCTGGATCACTCCGACAAGAGCGAATTTCGCGGCATGATCCGGGATTTGCACGCCGACATCAGAGATCTGAGCACTCAAATGGATTCGCGCTTCCAGTCTCTGCGCAGTGAAATGAGCACCCGCCATGACAGGGTTCACTCCGAGCTGCGCTCCCTGGACGGAGCCATCAGAGAACTCAAAAGGCGAATCGACACCATCACGAAATGAGAATCTTGATTCTTTCTCCGCTCCTTCCAAGGCCCGCTTCGGCGGGCCTATTCCTTCTGCGGCGAAAAAATGCAGTCATGGTTTGTCGACCAGGCGGATCGGTGGAAGGGGCCTGATTCCGGTTGTTGACTTGCGCAAGTATGCTCGTGGCGACATCCGGAGCCGATTGTGGCGGGACTGCCGTGAGTGGAATAAATGGTGCAATAGTTGAGCCTTAGAGCGCAAAGCACAATATATTAGGTTCTCTTCTCGCAAATGGGACTAAGACCTTCTATATTAGGTTTATGCTGCCGTTGACCTCCATAGGCGAACGCATAGCCCGCAAGCGCAAGGAGCTAGGGATGACCCAATCTCAGCTTGCCCAAAAAGCCAGAGTCGGGATCTCGACACTGGATGCCTTAGAGAACGCGCGTCTGGGAGAGCTCGGCTATTCGAAGGTCACCAACATTCTGACTGCGCTCGGCCTGGAGTTGAGACTGCAAGAAATAAGCGGGCGGCGACCGACACTCGAAGAACTCATGGAGGAGGGACGCGATGATCAAGGTCTGGACCGACGCCGCTGAAGCGGGCATGCTGGACCGCCACAACACGCGCGGCAGCACATTTGTCTATCCGCCGGGAGTGGCCAGCGAACGG
>DAIDKP010000003.1 GCA_027449965.1 Acidobacteriaceae bacterium | reverse complement strand
CACGCGGTCACCCACGGCCAGGCCCTGCCGCAGCAGCGCGCGATGTGCGCGCACACCCTGCACCGGAGCCACACAGCCGCTCACCTCGGCCACGGTCACGTTGCCGTCCGAGCTGGTCAGCCGCCCGGTGTCGCCCACCTGGCCGCCGGAGTCGGCATAGAAGCTGGTGTGGTCCAGCACCACGTCCACCGTCTCGCCGGCCTGTGCCGCGGCCACGCCCACGCCGTCCTTGACCAGCGCCAGCACCTCGCAGTCCAGCGAACCGCTGCGATCATAGCCCTCGAAGACGGTCTTCGGCAGCTCGCGATAGACCGGCGCGGCCGACTTCTGGCTGCCACCCTTCCAGCTTGTCCGCGCACGCGCCTGCTCGGCCTCGCGCGCCGCCTCAAAACCCGCCTCGTCAAAGGGCACACCGGCATCCCGAGCCGCGTCCACCATAAAGTCCAGCGGCAGCCCGAAGGTCTCGTACAGATGGAAGGCCTTGTCGCCGGTGAACTCCCCGCGCAGCTCCTCATCCAGCCGCGCCATGCCCGCCTTCAGCACGCGGTCAAACTGCCGCTCCTCGGCCTCAATCACGCGCGCCACGCGCTCGGCCGACTCCAGCAGCTCCGGATAGGCCTCGCTCATCAGCTCGCGCACGGCAAAGACCATTTTGTGCAGGAACGGCTCGGTCTGCCCCAGCAGGCGCCCATGGCGAATGCCGCGCCGCAGAATCTTGCGCAGCACGTAGCCGCGACCCTCGTTCGACGGCAGCACGCCGTCGCTGATCAGGAAGGTGGCCGCGCGGGCATGGTCGGCCAGAATCCGCAGGCTCGCCGTGCGCACGTCGTTGGCCACGCCGGTCAGCTCGGCGGCGCGGGCAATCAGTGGCGTAAACAGGTCCGTCTCGAAGTTCGAGAGCTTGCCCTGCAGCACGGCCGCCAGCCGCTCCAGCCCCATGCCGGTGTCAATTGACGGCTTGGGCAGCGGCGTCAACCGGTAGCCGGTCGTCCGGCCACCCTCCACCACCGCCGCGCGGTCAAACTGCATGAAGACCAGGTTCCAGATCTCGACATACCGCGCATCGTCCTCGCCAAAGGGCAGGTCGCGCCCGGTCTCGGAGGCCTCAAGGCCGAGATCGACAAAGATCTCCGAGCACGGCCCGCACGGCCCGGTCTCGCCCATCTGCCAGAAGTTGTCCTTCAGCCCATAGGCGCGAATGCGCTCGCGCGGCACGCCCACCCCGATCCAGAACTGCTCGGCCTCGTCGTCGCGCGGCACGCCGTTGGCCGGGTCGCCCTCGAAGATCGTCACGTAGAGCCGGTTCTTGTCGATGCCAAACCACTCCGGGCTGGTCACCAACTCCCAGGCATGGGCAATGGCCTCGCGCTTGAAGTAGTCGCCAAAGCTGAAGTTGCCCAGCATCTCAAAGAAGGTATGATGCCGGCGGGTAAATCCCACATTCTCCAGGTCGTTATGCTTGCCGCCGGCGCGCACACACTTCTGGGAGGTGGTCGCCCGCGCATACTCGCGGCGCTCGGCACCCAGGAAGACGTCCTTGAACTGGTTCATCCCCGCATTGGTAAACAGCAGCGTCGGGTCATTGGCCGGCACCAGCGACGACGAGTGCACACGCCGGTGTCCCTTGCTCTCAAAAAACCGCAGAAACTGCTCCCGAATCTCGTTGCCTGTCATGCCACTCCCCCACGCAGATCGTTCGACGCAACCGGAAATGAGTCGCGAAACTCCAGTGTATCGGCTCAGCCAAGCTCCGGGGCAGTTTCAGTCGGCTGTCTCCGTCCAGTTCTCGATCTTCAGACCGGGGATACGGGAAAATTCGCTGACGTTATTCGTTACCAGCGTCATGCCCAGGGAGCGCGCATGGGCAGCGATCCATAGATCATTGGCGCCGATCATCGCCCCGCTTCGCTTCAATCCTCCACGAATCTCTGCATAGGCACCGGCGCAGGAGCTGGAGAGATCCATCACTTCCACGTGACGCAGAAAGGCCTCCAGTGCGGCCCCGTCCTGCAACGTTTGCGGCGACATCTCCACCCCATACTGCAACTCGGCCAGCGTGACCACGCAGATACAAACCTCGCCGACTGCGGTATTCCTCAGGCGCTCTAAAACAGCCGCATGCGACCGCTTCATGATGTACGACGAGATATCCGTATCCAGCATGTAGAGCGCGGTCAAAGCTCGCGCTCCTGTACCGGCAGCTCTTCCAGTCCCTCCAGAAACTCCGCCGAAGCCACCGGTCCGCTGGTCAGGTATTCCATCCAATCCTTCGGACGCGGCGACAGGATCACCTCATCCCCCTGCCTGCGAATGAAGACTTCCGCGGTGGAGAACTGAAAATCTTTCGGCAGACGCACGGCCTGACTCCGATTGTTTTTGAAGATCTTGGCTGTTCGATGCATGGCAGTCCACCCCTACATGGCATATACACTAGTATATGCCATGTCGCAGATATGCCCATCCGCATCGGCGCAATTTCCGGGAAGCTCAGGACGCACAGCAAGCTGGAGGAATCTCCAGGCGATGGAATTTCAAGGAGTTTCAAGCAAGACTGTCCACGGATTCACCGTGGCAATCCCGACAAAGTGCCGTTCATTGCGTGTGGCGAGGGTTGCTTTACGCGATTGCACAATCCCGGCGATCATCGTATCCCGCATCTCCATCGTGCGGCCATTTCGCTTCTGCTCTTCCAGCCACTCGGCCGCGCACCGTGCCGCCTCGCTGTCAAAATCAGCAATGCGTCCCTCAAGCAGATCGGTGAGAATCTGCTCAAAGCTCGCAATCAGGGTTCGCTGACGATTTCCCGCCGGCATCATGCGCAGCCCGGTGAAGACCTCAAAGACAGAAATCGATGTGGTCCACACCGACTCCCGGGGCTGAGCATCCAGCCACGCCACAACTTTCTCTTCAGGCATCCGCTGCATCAAGGCAGAGATCACATTCGTGTCCAGCAGGATCAAGGCTCAAACTCCACCATCTGCACCCCGGCGCCATGCATCTCCGGAATCTCCTGCTCCAGGCCTTCCTCGCGAAACAATGCGTGGATCGCTGTTCCCAATCCCACCGCAGAGGTGGCTTCATTGCGCAAGGCATTCCGCAAAATCTCGCGAGCCTCAGCCTCCATGCTGCGACCATGCTTGCGGGCGCGCTGCTGCAGGCGTGCCTTGAGCTGAGGCTCAACATTTCTTACCAGTAACTGGGGCATGTGCACCTCGCGATAGCATGATAGCACAAGCCGCTCAAATTCAGAATCCAACCAAGCAACCATACGTTCCCCGTGATCCTCCATTCGCCCCGCCTGTTACCCTGAATGCAGTCGTCCGCCCATGAACAAGCTTGTCTTTGCCAATCTCATTCACCGCCCTCTGCGTTCGATCATCTCGGTCGTGGCCATTGCCATCGAGGTGATCATGATCCTTTCCGTCGTGGCCATCTTCCTTGGCCAGCTCGATGGGAACAAGATCCGCACCAACGGCATCGGCGCCGACATCATCGTCCGCCCGGCCAACGCCAGCTTCATCAACGCCGTCGGCGGTGCACCGGTCCCGGCGAAAAACGCCGCGGCTTTTCTGCGCCTGCCGCATGTCACGGTCGCCGCGCCGGTCATCCAGAACTTCTCGCTCAATCCCGCGCCGGAGATCATCTACGGCATCAACTACCCCAGTTACAACGCCCTGCGTCCGTTCACCTTCATCGCCGGTGGACCATTCCAGGGCCCGTACGACGTGATCGTCGATGATGTCTTCATCCAGAGCGGCAAGACCCGTCCCTATCGCGTGGGCGACACCATCAAGATCGTGAACCACCCCTTTCGCATCTGCGGCATCGTCGAGTCCGGCAAGGGTGGCCGCAAGATGGTTCCCATCGACACGCTCGGCGACCTGATCGGCTCGCCCGGCAAGGCTTCCGTCTTCTTCCTGAAGGCTGACAGCCAGGACAATCTCGACCTGATCCGCAGTGAAATCGCCGCCACACCCGGCCTGAGCGACTACCAGGTGCAAACCATGCATGAGTGGATGTCGCTGATGACCCCGGACCACATTCCCGGCTTCAACATCTCGCTCAACGTCGTCACCGCCATCGCGACGCTGGTCGGCTTTCTCGTGATCTTTCTGTCGATGTATACGGCGGTTCTGGAGCGGACCCGCGAGATCGGCATCCTCAAGGCTATGGGCGCGTCAAAGGCCGCCATCGTCGGCATGATCCTGCGCGAATCCGCGCTGCTCGCACTGGTCGGCGTCGCGCTCGGCCTCGTGGGCATCGCCGTCATCCACGCCGCGCTGGCCCACGCCTACCCGCAGCTCTTCTTTGAGGTCACCCGTCCGTGGATCCTCCGCGCGTCGCTCATCGCCGTCCTTGGTACGGTCTTCGGCGCAGTGTATCCGGCCTGGATGGCGGCGGCCAAAGACCCCATCGATGCTCTCGCCTACGAGTAAGGCAGCAGACAGACCCAATCCGCTCCCGCTGCTGCCATCCCTCCCACTGCAAAATAAAATCGGATTGCCCCCATCACCTTTGCTCCGGCCTCTTGTCCAAACAACCAGAAATTCGTATTCCAATGGCATCGAAGGGGGTCGTATGCGTCCTTGTTCGTCCTGCCGGCTCTCCGGCTTTCTGCTGTTCAGTCTTCTCCCGTTCTCAGCCCTCTGTCAGACTCTGCCATCCTCAGCGCAAACTCCGGCCACAACGCAGACCGCACCGGCAACAGGCAGCGCCATGGTACCGATGCCGAAGATCATCCTCCACAACGGAAACGGAGCCACGACCGACCCGCAGGCCAGCGCTCTCGCCGAGCAGATGCGCAAGCTCAAGCCCGCCAACCCCATGCACCCCGGCTACGTCATCCAGACCTCAGCCGGAGCGAAGATCACCCTCGCCGACCTCCACGGCAAAGTCGTCCTCCTCGACTACTGGGCCACCTGGTGCGCACCCTGCGTCGAGGGCTTGCCGGAGCTCTCCGCCGTCTACGACAAATATCGCTCCAACCCGAAGGTCGCCATTTATGCCGTCAATCCGCTCATGGGCGACGACCGACAGAAAGCTGAAGCATTCATGGCATCCAGGCACCTCACCGCGCCGCTGGCCTTTGATACGCATTTCATGTCGGATAACATGCAGAAGCCCGGCGCTCCGCCGAAGGTCGCCGTCTCCCTGCCCGTTGTCCTGCTGCTTGACCCGGAAGGCAGGCAGCAGTGGTTTTCGACCGGCGGTGAAGTCGGCGATACAACCCATGTGTTTCAAAAAGAGCTGATCGCGCGCATTGACGCGCAACTGGCGAAGTAGCGGCTCCGCGACAACGGCTCCCGCGCTGCCATATGGCGCTCTCCTATAATCCCTGAGTGATCGTTCTCAGCCTGCCAACCGCGCCGACGCACAGGTTTCTCCGGGAGAGCCTACTGTGTCTTTTCTGAAGCGCTTCGGCTACCCCACGTGGATCGTGCTGATCGCTGCCTTCGCGCTGGTGCACGGCGTTCATCTGGCGGCGGATTTTCCCGCGCACTCGCCATGGCCGGACTGGGCCAGATTCACCGATGAAGGCTGGTATGCCAACGCAGCAATGCGCGAGCATCTGCTGGGCCGCTGGTATGAGCCTGGCGGCTTCAACCCTGCTGTGGCCGTGCCGCTGTGGCCTGCTTTGGTCTGGCTGCTGTTTGGTCTTACTGGAGTCTCCATCGTGGCGGCGCGCGGTTTTGCGGTGACGCTTTTCTGCCTGAACCTGATGCTGATCGAGCGCCTGCTGCGTGGGCGTGTGCCGCGCTGGGCCGCGCTGCTCGCGCTTACGCTGCTGGCGACCAGTCCGTTTCTCTTCGCCTTCAGTCGCCTGGCGTTGGTGGAACCGCTGCTGCTGACGCTTGCGTTGCTGGCGCTTGCTCTCAGCGAAAGACTTTCCGGCACGGGCCGAATCGAGCAAAACGCGGCGCTGCTGGGCCTGCTGCTGGCTGCGATGATTCTGGCGAAGACCACGGCAATCTTCCTGCTGCCGGCGATTGGCTGGGCTGCGTTCGTGCCGCTGCGAGCCGAGCCGCGTCGGCTGGGCCGGGCGCTGGCTGCCTGCGCTGGAAGCGGTGGAGGCATCCTTGCTCTGTGGTCCGCGCTGCTGATGCACTTCCACATGCTGGGCGATCTGACTTATTTCTTCGTGATCAACAGTTATCCGAAGCCGCAGACAGCCGCTGGCTGGCTCGCCAGCCTGCGGTGGGCCGTACACGGAATGCTGTGGATCGACCCCATCCTGATGCCGCTGCTGGCGGTACTGCTGCTGGCGTGGCTGGCTGCTGGTGTGGCTTCGCCGCTCGCGCACGATTCGCTGTTTGCGGCGTCGCTGCTGGGGATGGCCGGATTGGTTGCTTTCATGGCCGCGCAGGATCATACCCAGCCGCGCTACTACACGGTGGTTGCGGTCTTTGCGTTCGTGGCCCTGGCCCAACTGCTGACGGTGCTGCTGCGGCAGGGCCAGTTGTGGCGCCGGGTTGGTCTTGTGGCGCTGCTCGTGGTTGCGTTTGCGGTTGTACGAAACTCGGTCGAGATGCTGCGGTATGCCCTGCACCCTGCGTACACGTGGATCAACACGGCGCGCTCACTCACCGCCTATGTCGATGCCCATGCGAATGGCCGTCGTCTGCTGCTCGCCACCAGTGGCGACCAGATTACGCTGATGACCGGATTGCCAGCAGTCTGCGACGACTTTGGCACAGACCTGCCGGAGCGTCGCATTCGGCGCGCCCATCCGGGTTGGTTTGCCGCCTGGAATGACCTCGACCCGGCCATCCTCGCTGCCATCCACCGCAGCTACGCACTGCGTCAAGTCGCCGTCTATCCCGTCATGGACGATCCCGAGCGCAATCGTCTCGTGCTTTTTCGGCTCGTCCCGCGCACACCCGCGCCCGGCTCGCCGCTCACCGTCGCCGCCCTCGGCCAGATTCTGCCCCAGGATCACGTCTCGATCGACGTGGAGTGAGCGTCACGGAGTAGGTTTCGCTTCGGCTTACTTTTCGCCCAGATAGTCGCGGTATTGCAACTCGATGACGCCGGTGCTGCGCGCCAGAGCCAGCTTGGTCAAGTTGTACTGGTAGAGGCTTTGCACCAGATTGCTCTCTGCGGTGGCCAGCGACGCCTGGGCGCGGACCAGCGGGAGGGTATCGTCCACGCCGGCCTTGTAGCGGTCCGTCTCATCGCTCAGCGCCTGCCGCGCCAGATCGACGTTGGACTTTGCCACGTCGAGCAGTTGCCTGGCGGCATTTGCGTCCATCTGCGCGGTTCGCACCTGCTGCACAATCCTGGAGCGCAGGTCAGAAAGCTGATGCTCGACTCCATCCAACTGCGCGCGAGCCACATCGGCTTCGCCGCGCAGGCTGGCTTCGCGAAAGATGGGCACTTGCAGCTTGCCCATGGCCAGCATGGTTCCATGCGCCCCGACGCCACTGACAGACGTGACTCCGTAGTTGCCGGAGAAGCTGAGCGTCGGCAGCCTTTCAGACTGTCGCGCCTTCATCACGTAGTAGTTTGCTTTGACCTCGGCTTGCAGGTTCTGGTAGTCCTGCCGGTTCTGGTAGGCCGTGGCCAGCATATCGTGCTCGCTTTGTTCCGTCAGGTCGCTGTAGGGAGCCGGGTCGGTCAATTGAATGGGCTGGCCCGGCGCAATGCCAATCTCGCGTTTGAGCAGAATCTCGGCCTTGTCGTGCGCATTCTGGCTGGCCAGCAGGCGCTGCTCCTGCTGTTGCAGCTCGACCTGTGTCCGCAACAGATCGACACGGGCCACCGTTCCGGCAGCATGTTTGGCCTCGGTCTGCTCCTCGAGAACGCGGTCTGACTCCAGCAGCGCTTGCGCATTCTCGACATCGCTCTCGGTCGCGATGACGCGGAGATAGGTGGTGGCCACCTGCTGAACGACATCGCCGCGTGCCGTCATCTTCTGAAAATAGGCGACCTTTTCTGCGGCGCGGACAGCCTTGTAGCCGTTGATAACTGGCCCGGAGTAGAGCGTCTGGTCATAGTTCACCTGGCCGTTGGTCACATCCGCTTTGGTAATCAGCGAAACCCCGCTGATGTTGGTGCCAGGAGGCAGGATTGCGCTGAACTTCCGGATAACGCTGGGTCCAAAGCCCAGCGCCGCCAGGTCATACTCGTGCACGCCGGTTCCGCCTGTGACGGTGATGGTGGGCAGAAACTCCTGCAGCGCCTCCAGCTCCTGTCCGTGCAGGGCTGTTTCGCCAGCTTCGGCTTCCTTGAGGCCCAGATTGGTTTGCAGGCCGCGCCGCACCGCATCGTCAAGCGAAAGGGGAAGGACGGCGTGGGAGGCCGGGAGCGCCGTGATGCTGCCCAGGAACGGATTCTGCAGGGAACTGGGGTTCTGCTGCGCAGCAGCCATCGACCATCCCGCCGCGAACACCGCGGCGGCCGAGGCGCAAAAAACCTTCGTCAGGGTTTGCTTGGTCCAATGCATCTTCATCACTATTGTTTCAGATGAAGATGAGCGCCTCAGGATTCTGACGGGCGCAATTTTTACGCGGGATGGGTGGCCGACGCTGGCTCGCTTCTGCCGTTTCGGCCTTCGGAGTGGGGATGGATCCCGATACATCGCTTCGAGTCAGGTCTCTTCGGTATATCCCTTCGTGGACGACGGGCGGAGGAAACCTGCCCTATTCGGTTTCCGCAGCCATTGGCCTCCGCGCCGTTGCCAGAATGCGCTCGGCGACCGCTGTCGGCACCATTTCATAGCCTTTTGCTTCCATATGGAAGCTGCCGCGGCCTTGAGTGAGCGAGGTCAGAGCGGCTCCGTATTGCAACATCTCGGCCATGGGAACTTCGGCTTCGATGATCACGGTCCGTCCTCGTGGCATCATGCCGAGCACGTGTCCGCGTCGCGTATTCAAGTCGCCCATCAAAGCGCCGGCGTATTCCTCGGGCGCGTCCACCTCGACATGCATGATTGGCTCAAGCAGACATGGGCGAGCCTGTTCCATGGCCTGACGAAACGCCAACCGCGCGGCGATCCGGAAAGAAAGCTCATTGGAGTCCACCTCGTGATAGCTGCCGTCAAAGACGGTGGCGCGAAAATCCACGACGGGATAGCCAGCGATATGTCCGCTGAGCGCCGTTTCCACGATACCTTTTTCGACGGCTGGAACGAACTGTCGCGGAATGGCTCCGCCAAAGATCTCGCTCGTGAACTGGAATCCTGCGCCGCGCGGCAGCGGTTCGAGACGGATGCGGCAGTCGCCAAACTGCCCGTGGCCGCCGGACTGCTTTTTGTGCCGCCCCTGGGCCTCGGCGCGCGTGCGAATGGTCTCGCGATAGGGCACTTTGGGAGCCTTCAGCGTGACCTCCGCGTGAAAGCGGCGCTTCAGGCGGGCTACGACGGTTTCGATGTGCTGCTGGCCGGCACCGGCAACCAGAAACTCCTGAGTTTGTGCATCGCGAAAGAAGCGCAGCATCCGATCCTCTTCCAGCAGCTTGTGCAGGGCGGGCGCCAGCTTGTCCTCGTCGGCGCGCGTTCTGGGTTCAATGGCATAGGTCATGCTGGGTTCAGGAAAGTTTACCGGCTCCAGACGCATCTCCGCGCCGCGCTGCCCGAGTGTGTCGCCAGTGAGGGTCTCGCGCAGACGCGCCACTGCGCCCAGGTCGCCGGCATGCAGCTCGCTGACCTCGACCGCTTTGCGTCCCTGCATCGCGCTCAGGTGGCTCAGTCGTTCCTGGCCGCCGCGGCTATAGTTCTCCACCGTTTGATCGTTGTGGAGAACGCCGCTGATGACTTTGAAGAAGCTGATTTTGCCGGCAAACGGATCGTGCAGCGTTTTGAAGACAAAGACGGCCAGCGGTTCCTCATCGCGCACGGCGCGCATGACCAGACCCGCGCGAACTGCGGAGTGTGAACCGGAGTCATGATTGCCCGGCAGGCTTTCAACGACCGTCGGGCGGCTGTCACGCAAAGCCTCACGGTCTGCGTCGATGTCAGCGAGCGACGCAGCCTGCATTGCGTTCTGAGGTTGGCCGTGAGTTGCGCTGCCCGCACATGCGGTTCGCTCGGCTGCCGTGGGTGCATAGACTTTGAGGAAGTCCAGGAGGTGATCCGAACCGATAGCCGCGATTCCGCTGGCGAAGAGCACCGGGAAGATGCGATCTTCGCGAATGGCTTCGTGGAGGGCCGTGATCAGGTGCTGCTCCGGGATGGTGCCGACCTCAAAGAACTCGTCGAGCAGCTCGTCCTTGCCCTCGGCCACCAACTCGACCAGAGCCTCATGCGCCACTCGTGCGGCCTCTTTGAGTGCATGTGGGATCTCGGCGATCTGTCCGCGGCCGGTGCCGGCAGTTTGTGAATAGAGAAACGCCTGCATGGTGACGAGATCGACGACGCCGTGAAAGCCATCCTGGTCGAGCACCGGCAACTGGACGGGAATGCAGCTTCGCCCCCAGTGCTCGCGCAGCTCACCAAGCAGCCCCTCCACGCCTTCCAGCCCCTGAGTGCGCAGAGCATCCATCTGGTTGAGCACGACGATGCGTGGCAGGTTGAACTCCTCGGTCCAACGCCATACACGCTCCGTGACGGCTTCGATTCCCGACTGCGCCCGTACCAGGATCAGCGCCGCCTCCGCCACCTGCATGGCGGACTTTGCTTCCGGGCTGAACATGTGAAAGCCGGGCGTGTCGATCAGGTTCACCTTGACGCCCTGCCACTCGGCAAAGGCCACGGCATTTTGCAGGGTGGTGGCTCGCGCGACTTCTTCTTCGTCGTAAGCGGTGACGGCCGATCCATCCTGGACTCGACCCTGAGTGGTCGTCATGCCGGCCGCCTGCAACAGCGATGCAACCAGCGTCGTCTTGCCACTGTGCGCGTGGCCAACAACGGCCACGTTGCGAATCTCACTTCCCGGATAGGTTTGCATCCTTGTCTCCCTTTGTTGTGGAGTCTCCCTTGATCGCGTGTGGCATACGTGCCGTCTCGCCACCGGTCGCAGCCGCTGGTTCGAGCGGATTGGCGGCGCAACAGTATCCACGCCCGGCCAGGTCGAGCGAGTGCGCCAGGGCATCGAGCAGCGGATGTTCCCTGGGGTCATCGGGGCGCGGCAGATGAAGATCGGGCAGGTGCAGTTGTGGCAGGTGTAGATGGGGCAAACGGGGAAGATGCAGCGACAGCGGATGATCGCTGTGCCTGCTCTCTGCCTCGGTCGGTGGGGCGGCGCCACCGGGCGTATTTTGCGATCTGCCGAAACCCGTCATACGGTTTCCTCCGGCAGGCGCCTGCTCAGCCAGATCCACGCTGTCAGGCGTCGTCTCTGAAGAAGAGCAGCGTATCACAGACCGGGGGAACTCTCAACGTGACGCCGGGCACAGACAGCGGCCCGAAGGTGGATGGCGCAGAAAACGGCAGGATGCCGCGCAGCCGCTACAATGTCTTCGAGGGGATTTTACGCCACCATGATCTCAGCCTTACTTCGCTCCAGGCGCTTTCCTGCACAGGCTCTGCTTGCCTTTGCTGCTCTACTTGCCGTTCAGCCCGCAGTTCGCGCGCAATATGGCGCGCCGCCACCCACGCAGGTTCATGATCCGTCCGCCTTGCGCCCGCCCGCCGGGGCGCGGGTTGCCATTGTCGAGTTTGACGATATGGAGTGTCCAGACTGCGCGCGCGCCAATCCGCTGCTGATGGAGGCCTCGGCGAAGTATCACATTCCATGGGTTCGCCATGATTTCCCACTGCCTTTCCATTCCTGGAGCTTTCAGGCGGCGGTAAATGCGCGCTGGTTTGATACGAAATCCAAGGCAATTGGAGATGAGTATCGCAACGCCGTCTTCGCCAACCAGCCGTCGATTACCTCGCTTGACGATCTGCGCCAGTTCACGGAAAAATGGGCCGCGGAGCACAAGCTGCAACTGCCTTTTGCCATCGATCCGGAGGGCCATCTGGCAGCGCTGGTCAAAGCCGATTACGCGCTTGGGCAGCGTATTGGCATCGAGCACACTCCAACGATCTGGGTGGTTACGCGTCAGTCCAAAGGTGCGCCGTTCATCGAAGTGGTGGATCGCACGCGGCTCTTTCAACTGATCGATCAGGCCATTGCGGATACCGGCGGCAAGTAGCGGCGTATCTGCTGCGGAAAAACAAGGCCGGTGAATTCTCCAGAGTTGTTTCTCCTGAAGGTTAGGAGAAACAACAGTTTTGGAGAGTCAACCGGCCTGAGCTTTGTTCGGCTCGCTGCCGCGCGCGCTTACACCAGCTCGTAGCCGGCGAACCAGTAGCCGATCTCAAAGGCCGCCGTCTCGGGCGCATCGGAGCCGTGAATGGCGTTCTCCTCGATCGATCCTGCAAACTGCTTCCGGATCGTTCCTTCTTCGGCATTCGCCGGATTCGTCGCGCCCATCAGCTTGCGCAGATCGGCAATCGCATTCCCTTTTTCGAGCACCATCATCACAATCGGCCCGGAGGACATGAAATCGGTGAGCGAGCTGAAGAATGGCCGCGCGCTGTGGACGGCATAGAAACCCTCAGCCTGTTTCTTGGAGATGGACAGCTTCTTGATCGCGCAGATCTGAAATCCGCCTTTTTCAATCTCGGCGAGAATAGCTCCGGTATAGCCTTTGCGCACTGCATCCGGCTTGATAATGCTGAACGTACGTTCTGACACACAAACTCCTTCTCTGGAAAAGCAATTCCAGCTTTCATTGTAGCGAATCGGGGATTGCCGCCATGTTTGCTCTCTCGGCGATGTTTCTGGCGGCAGGTTTTGCCGCTCGGGTTCTGCCAGTCAGGTTCAGCGCCGCCGAGCACGCAGGAAGGAGCTGACGCTCAGGTAGGTGAAGCCGAGGCAGACCGTTGCCGAGAGCAGCAGGTGATTGTGTTCGGGTCCCTGGTGCAGCGAAGCGCGCACGCGCCACACATCCGCGCCAAAGTAGACGGCGAACATGCCAAAGAAAAAGCCCGTGATCTCCAGCCACAGAATGCCTCCGACGCGGCTGAAGGGACGCAGAAATCCGGCGATGCCGCGGCCCGCGGCATGACTGGCTGTGCGTGCCGTCTGAGCCATCTCAGCGCGCATCGCAGCAGTGGTCTGCTGGCGTACCTGGGCGTGCAGTTCCTGGCCGACGACCACGGCGCGCTGCGCATCGTGCTGGCGATCGCGCACAACGCGACCGGCGACCCGCACCCCGACGCCGAGCAGGCGTCCGAACTTTTCCGGCTTCATGACGATGGAAATACTCCGATTCCCAGTCTAGCAGCGAAGGAATTTGTGCCGAATTCCCACAGAGGAGCGTGGATATCCTGTTGCCGTCCGATTGCGTCAGAAGTAAGGTAGAAGAAACCTGGCCCGGCTGATCGGCACGGATGCGCGTGCCCGGTCTGCCCTGACCAATGGCAAAGGGGGCATCATGAATCCACGCTTGCGCGAGTTGATTCAACAGTTGGGCGAGGCGATCCACGACTCGGTTCTGGAATCGGAACAGATTGCCGGAGTGGTGCAGGATATCCGCCAGCACGGCTTTGACGTGATGCTGATGCTGGAGGCGACCATCGGACTGAACGATGTGAGCGAAAGCACCGGCGAAAGCGAAAGCGAGAGTGAGGATGGAGCGCAGTTCACACCCCATGACCTGAACTTCCTCAAATCTCTGCGCATCTCGGTCGAGGGCGAAGAGCCGTCCTGACGCTGTTCTGACCTGGGGCTTGCTCTGCGTGGTTGCGGGCTGTCGTCGCGAAGGGTGATCGATTTACTTCGGACTTTCCGGGCCGTGCTGAACAGTTGTGATGTCGCTGTGATATTCTCGCCCGTCCGGGGAGAAAGTTACCGTCCACTCGCCGGAGAGCTTTGACGCTGGCCGTGTTTCGATTCGGTTCCGTGGTAACGTCAAGCACAAAGGAGATGCACGCATTCATGAAGGATACCCTTGGCGTTCTACTAGCAGGCGGCGCCGGCGAGCGGCTCTTCCCCCTGACCCGCGACCGTGCCAAGCCCGCCGTCCCTTTCGGCGGACACTATCGCATCATCGACATCACGCTTTCCAACTGCATCAACTCCGGGCTGCGCAAGGTCTTTATCATGACCCAGTACAAAGCGCTGAGCCTCAACCGTCACATCCGCGAAGGGTGGACCGGCATCGTCGCCCAGGAACTGGGAGAGTTTTTCGAGATTCTGCCGCCGATGCAGCGCACCGGCTCCAACTGGTATATGGGCACGGCCGATGCCGTCTACCAGAACATTTATTCGATTGGCTCCGAACAGCCCAAATACGTCATCATCCTCTCTGGCGATCACATCTACAAGATGGACTACAGCCTGATGCTGAGCCACCACATCAGTTCCGGCGCTGAGGTCACACTGGCCACGCTGCCCATCGCACCCGAGGAGGTTTCGCGCTTTGGCGTGGTCGAGGTCGGCGGCACGGGTGAGATTCTGGGCTTTGAGGAAAAGCCGAAGTCGACCAGCTTTCGCTCGCCCTTCAATCCCGACTCGGTCGATGCCTCCATGGGCATTTACATCTTCAACACCGACGCGCTGCTCAAAGAGCTGATCGCCGATGCGGAAGATCCAAACTCGAAGCATGACTTTGGCCACAACATCCTGCCAAACTGCCTGGGCAAGCGCAAGATGGTTGCCTACAACTTTGTGGATGAAAACAAGCAGCAGGCGCTCTACTGGCGGGATGTGGGCACGCTGGATTCCTACTACGACGCCAACCTGGATCTATGCGCCGTTTCGCCCACCTTTAACCTCTACGACAAACACTGGCCGATTCGTACACGCGTTCGGCAGTATCCGCCGGCCAAGTTCGTCTTTGGCGAGCCGGGCCGAACGGGGCGCGCAGTCAACTCCGTCATCACGGCAGGTGTCATCATCTCCGGAGCTGAGGTGCGCAACTCTGTGCTGAGCCAGGATGTCCGCGTCAACTCCTACTCCGATGTGGACTCCAGCATCATCTTCAGCCACGTCAACATTGGTCGGCACTGCCGCATCCGGCGCGCGATCATCGACCGCGACGTACACATCCCGGAGGGCACGGTGATTGGCTATGACCCGGTCGAGGACAAGAAACGATACTTTGTCACGCCCTCGGGGTTGACCATTGTCACGCGCGACCGCTCGCTCTTTGAGAATCCCGTGGAACCGGAGTTTCAGGAGCGCTACTGACCGCATTGGCTCAACATTCGCTGTTTTCAGGGGAAATCCTACCTGCCGGGAGCGCTCACCAGCGCTCCCGTTTTCTTTGTGCCGTCGGACTCCTGCGGCCATGGAACAAATTGCAACCCGCCTGCGTATCCCCGAGCATGGCAACTGCGTCTACAATGAGCTGGACCCCAGGCATCTGGCAATCTCCGCGCCGTGGTTCAGAATCACGGTCCGCAAGCCGTGAGCGGATCGCCGGAGATGCCGGAGCTGACGCGCAGATGGAGTTCCTGAAGGAACCTACGGCTCAGTCTGTGAGTGGAACCGCGCAGCGGGAGGCACAGTTGGAGATGGACGGGTCAGCGACGGTGCAGCAGTGCCTGCTGGGCAACTCCGCCGCCTGGGCTGCACTGGTTCGTGCGCATCATCGCCGCGTTTATGCCATCTGCTATCGCTTCACCGGCTCCGGCACAGACGCTGAGGATCTGACGCAGGAGGTCTTCCTGCGCATCTACAGCAGCTTGAAGAGTTTTGACGCCGATCGCGGATCGCTGCCAGTCTGGATCACCACGCTGACGCGCAATCTGCTCATCGACCACTTCCGCCGGACGCGTAACCAGCGACTGACCTCCAGCCTGGATGAGGGATGGGCCGAGGGCGGCGAAGATCGCGGATCCGTTCCAGTGGATCGGCTCCAGTCCAAAGGCCCAGGCCAGCATGAGCAGCTTGCTCGCCGCGAGATGCAGCGGATGGTGCAGCAAGCGCTGGCGCAGGTTTCTCCGGAGCTGCGTGAGGCCGTGATCCTGCGCGACCTGCAGGAGATGGATTACAAAGAAATAGCCCAGGTATTGTCGATTCCCGAGGGTACTGTGAAATCCCGCATCAGCCGCGGGCGCGCCGAGCTGGCCCGCCTGCTGGAGTGCAACAAAAAGGAGGTGATGTAGCCATGATCGACCACGACTCCAACCTGAGCCGCGAGCGCATTCATCCGCCCGCCTCGCCTGCCTGCGGGCGTTGGGAGACGATGCTGGTGGACGCGCTGGATCAGCAACTTTCTGCAGAAGATCAGGCATTCTTTGACCAGCACAAGGCAGCCTGCGCCAACTGCTCCTCACTGCTGGAGCAATCCTCGTGCGGGCGTGAGTGGCTGGCCTGTCTGGATGCCGCGCCCGAGCCGCCAGTCGGTCTGGTGGAGGATATTCTGCGCCAGACCGGCCCGGGGGCGGTGTCTGTCACAGCGATTCCGCAGGCTGCGGGCACGGTTGCGATCCCCGTCTGGCAGCAGCCCGCCGGACGCATGGCATGGCTCTACCGATTCTCCGAGCCGCGCCTGATGATGACCGCCGCGATGGCGTTTTTCTCGATCGCCCTGACACTGAGCCTGACGCGCGCGCAGTTGCGCCAGATGCATCCACCAGAGCTGAATCCAGGCTCGATGCGTGCCGCACTCGAGCGGCGAATCGCTACAGCATCGACGCCGGTCGTTCGCTACTATGACCATCTGCGATTTCTGTATGAGGTGGAGTCACGCGTGCACGAGATGCAGCACTCGACGGACAATACCCCACAGGCCGAGCCACAGAAGCCGGGCGGAGGAAGCCAGCTTCGCATGAGGCAGGGTGGTTTGCCGGACCCTCACACCGCTCCTCAGCAGACAGTCAACCCGCCCCTGCTGATCGAGAGCCAGGGCCCCGTCGAGGCTATCGTGGAACCCGGCCTTGATCGCAACTCTGTCGCAGAACCGGCGACCGCCCCTGAAAGGAGCCAGCCATGCAGTGCGTAAATCATCCCGAGGTGGCGGCTTCCGCCTATTGTCAGAGCTGCGGCAAAGCCCTGTGTGCCGACTGTGTGCAGCGTACGCCCGTCGGCCAGGTCTTCTGCTCGGTGTGTCGCTTGGCGGCGCCGGGATACCAGACCTATTCTGCGCCCGGCTCACCCATGCCCGGCTCACCCATGCCGGGTGCGTACCCACCCATCTCCGGCCTGCCCAACCCCAACCTTGCCGCATTTCTGGGGCTTTTTCCCGGCGTGGGAGCCATGTACAACGGCCAGTTTTTCAAAGGGATGGTCCACGTGGTGATCTTTGCCGTCCTGGTCACGCTCACCGACCGTTACAGCATCGTCGGCCTCTTCATCGCCGCCTGGATCCTCTACCAGTCCTTTGAGGCCTTCCACACCGCGCGCGCCCGCCGCGACGGCCTGCCGCTGCCCGATCCCTTTGGCATCAACGAGCTGGGAAGCTGGCTCAACTTTGGCACGCACTCCCAGGCGCGCCCACAGCCCGGAACTCCGCCGGCGCCCTTCGGCGACAGTCAGCCGTGGTCTGCGCCACCTCCACCTGACGCTTCCGCCTCAACTCCGCCATTCACTCAGCCGTATACGGGCGCTGCCCCGACAAATCCTGGAGGAGTCTCGCCCAATCCCTGGGCGGACCCAGGAATCTACACGCCGGTGCCGCCGGTGGTTCCGCAGCGCAATCTGCCGATTGGAGCCGTGGTGCTGATTGCGCTTGGCGTTCTTTTTCTGCTGCAAAGCATGGGCTTTGTGGCTGGCATCATGCGGTTTAGCTGGCCGTTGCTGCTCATCGGCCTTGGAGTCTGGCTGATTATCAGCCGCACCGGCATAGGAGGTCCACGCTCATGAACCCCTTCAACTACGACTGGAATCGTGCTCTGACATTGCGTCGTCTGCGCTGGCCGCTGCTGCTGCTGCTGACCGGCGTCATCGCCCTGCTGGACCAGCTGAGCATCCTCACATGGGATCATGCCTGGCCGCTGTATCTGATCCTGCTGGGGGTTCTGGGCCTGGCGGAGCGCGCAGCAATCGCCGCCATGCCGCCGCCGGATTACTCCGGTTACGCACCCTCCGGCTACGCGCCTCCGGGCTATCCTCCACCCGCATATCCGTCCGCGGATTCCACCGGCGCACAGCAGGCACCGGCCTGGACGCAGACTGCCGCCCAGAGTACAACCCAGACCGAGCCAACCGGACTTGTTCCGGTCAGCCCATGGACTTCCCTGTCGGCGCACCCGGCTTCGACCGAGATGCAGCCAAGCGACCCCGGAGAGGAGCATCGCTCATGAGCACGCCACCGCCGGGCGGTCGTCCGCCCTATCCACCTTACCCGCCCAATCAGCCGCCTTATTCGGGCCAGCCTTACGTCGGCGATCCGCGCAACTACTGGCGCTATCAGCGCGACCAGCAGCGCCATGCGTGGAAGGCTCAGCGGCAGGTGTTGCGCGCACAGCGCCGCGCTCTTCGCCGTCCATCGCTGATTGGTCCGGTGCTGTTGATCTGCGTGGGTGTGCTATCGCTGCTGCTGGTTACGGGCAGACTTGCCGCTGACAGCTTCTGGGCGTGGTACGGCCACTGGTGGCCTGTCCTGCTGATTGTTCTGGGCTTGGCCGCACTCTTTGAGTGGTTCATCGACGCCCGAACTGGAAGTGTGGGTGGCCGTTCCTTCGGCGGCTATGTCGGCCTGGTCATATTTCTGCTGTTCATCGGCGGCCTTGCCAGCGGATGGCAGCACTTTCACGGACCGTGGGAGTCGCAGTTTGGCAATGACAGCGACGATTTCTTCAGTGCGTTTGCCGGCCCTCAGCACACGCGCGATATGGAGGCGGTCACCGCGACGATTGCCACGGGCGCCGCGCCCCAGATCCAGGTTCAGGACCCTCGGGGGGATGTTCAGATTGCCGCCGGAGACGGGAACCAGATCGTCGTCATCAGCCACGCCGTCGTCTATGGCGGCACGGATGACGATGCGCAGAAGGTCTTTGCCGCTCACCGTCCTCGCGTGACGGTCTCCGGCTCTTCGGCCATGATTACGGTGGATAGCGCAAGCAATCTGCGCTCGAACCTCACCATCACGATCCCACGCACCGCCTCCGTCCAGGTCAACGCCACGCACGGCGATGCCTCGATCACCGGTCTCAGCGGCAACGTGGACGCGACGCTCAATCACGGAGATTTTCAGGCGGCCTCGATTGGCGGGCATGTCCATGCGCGGCTGGTCAGCCGCGGTGGCAGCGTTTCGGCACATGAGATTGGCGGCGACATAACAGCGGACGGTGTCGGCGACGATGTCACCTTCTCGGATATCCGCGGCCAGGTCGTACTCAATGGCGACTACACCGGAGACATTCATCTGGAGCGGATCGGAAAGACGGTCCACTTCCACTCTTCGCGCACCGAACTGAGCATCGACGGCGGTCTACCCGGGGATCTTTCCATGGACCTCGATTCGCTGCACGCTACGCAGCTTCTGGGCCAGATTCATCTGGTTACGCGCTCCAAGGATATCGAGCTGAGCCAGGTCTTTGGCCCCAGCGACATCACCGACAGCGACGGGCGCGTGGAGCTGGATCTGGCCGGGTCCTATCCGGTGCAGATCAAAAACAGCAAAGGTGACATTGAGCTGGCCGTGCCGCCGGGCATCGGTTTTCGCGTCTCTGGCCAGACGCACAACGGCGATATCGTCTCGGATTTTCCGCTCACCATCACAGGCGACCAGAACAAGACCGTCGCTGGACAGATTGGCAAAGGCGGCCCTGAGCTTTCGCTCATCACGGACAACGCCGATCTGCACATTCGCAAGGGCGATGCCGCTCCGGCTGCGCCACCACTGGCACCCAACGCGCCGAATGCTGCCCCTGCACCACACCTGCGCCTGCCGCATGGACAGGCGGCCGACAGCGTCTCGCAGTGAGCCACCTGCTTTCGCCTTTCCAGGACAGAGCGCGAAGAGCCGCTTTGTCGGCTGCAGCAGCTACTGCTTGCTGCTGCCACCTTTGGTGAAGAACGGAATGTGGAACGGCATCTCGGCCTGAGCCTTGGTCTTGGATTTGACACTTTTCGGCTTGGCGCCCGGCGCCTCAGTGGCCACGGGAGTCTCCTGCGCACTCACGCACATCCACTGTCCGTGCTGCCGCTGAAAGACGTGTGTAAAGATGCCTCGGTCCAGCACTTCGCCATTGCTCACCCGATGGCGATAGGCATAGGTTCCTGTGGCAATGGCGACATCGCCGAGAACGCGCGCCGCCAGCACCTTCTGCTCGGTGGCTGCCGTCTTGTCATCGAGCGTGATCAGATTGGCGATCTGCTGATCGCGCGTGGTGAAGACACCGCTCTGCGAGACATTCATGAACAGCGGAGCCAGCACCAGCTCCAGCCCGTACTGATCGCGCTGATTCAGGGCTGCGGTCCACTTGTCTTCGACCGCCTGCAGCTCACGCACAGCCGGCGAATCGGTCGCAGCCGCTGCAAGGGGTGCAGCCGTCGCACTGCCGCCGTGGATGGCCGTGGGCGCTACGGCACCCTGCGCCTGAGCGGAGTATCCGGCAACCAGACCGGGGAAACAGAACAACAATCCTGCAATCGAAGCAAAACGCATCCGCATGACTCCTTGACTCCCATCTCTTGGACGATTGTATCGGGGTCTCCGGTAGCCGGGCATCCTTCACGATGCGGCAAAGACCCTGCCCGGAAGTTTCTCCCCACGTTTTCCGAAGATTCCTCAGCACTCACAGGCACTTTTTTTGCCCGGGATTAGACTTGAGAGTATGGCCGCTGCCTCCAGCTTCACACTTGACGCCGGTCTGCCCGCCAACGCGGATGCAGAGCGGACCATTCTCGGCGCCATTCTGCTGGACAACGCGCTGCTCGCCGAGGCCCAGGAAAAGCTTGTCTCCGAAGACTTTTCGCTGGACTCGCATCGCCGTATCTTCCAGCGCATGGGCGAGTTGAGCGCCGAAGGCCACGCCATCGATCTTGTCACGCTCTCCGAGATGCTGGGTCGTTTCAAGGAGGTTGAGTCCGTCGGTGGCGTCGCCTATCTTGCCTCGCTCACCGAGGGACTGCCGCGACGGCCCATCCTTGAGGAATACATCCGCATCGTCAAGGACAAGAGCCTGCTGCGCCAGCTTATGCTCATCTGCTCGGCGGCCATTGCCCGAGCCGCTGACCAGAGCGAGCCGGCCCTTGACGTGCTGAACGCTGCCGAGTCGCAACTGCTGGAAGTTGGCGAGAAAGGCATCAGCAAAGGACTTGCCAGCCTGGAGGAGATTGTCAGTGGCTCCTTCGGTTCCATCGACAATCTCTACCAGCAGGCGCGCGAGATCACCGGGCTTGCCACGCACTACACCGAGTTCGACAAGATGACCAGCGGCCTGCAAAAAGGTGAACTCGTCATCATCGCCGCCCGTCCCTCCATGGGCAAAACCGCGTGGGCCGTCAACATCGCTCAGAACGCGGCCATCCGCAGCGGCGCGTCCGTGGCTATCTTTTCGCTGGAAATGTCCAAGGAAGCGCTGTTGCGCCGCATGTTGGCTTCGCAGGCGTGGGTCGATCAGCGTAAGCTCCAGACCGGCTTCCTGGGGCGCGACGATCAGGAAAAACTGCGCCGCGCGCTCGAAGACCTCGTCGAATCAAAGATCTACATCGATGACACGGCGGGCATCTCGCTGGCCGAGATGCGCGCCAAGGTTCGCCGCCTGCGCCAGATCGCCGGGCGTGTCGATCTGATCCTGGTGGACTATCTTCAGCTGATGAGCGCCAGTTTGCCCTCACAGGGCGGCAAACGTCACGAAAACCGCACCCAGGAAGTCTCCGCCATCTCACGCGGCTTGAAGGCTTTGGCCAAGGAGATGGAAGTTCCCGTCATCGCGCTCAGCCAGCTCAGCCGTTCCAGCGAGCGCCGCGGCGACGACAAGCGCCCCATGCTCAGCGACCTGCGCGAATCCGGCTCGATCGAGCAGGATGCCGACGTTGTCGCCTTCATTCATCGCGAAAGCTACTATAACCGCGACAAGGAAGAAGACCCCGACCGCAACAAGGCCGAAATCATCATCGCCAAGCAGCGCAACGGACCCACCGGCACTGTCGAACTCGCCTTCCTCAGCCAGTTCACGCGCTTTGAGGACCTCGACACGCAGCACACCCAGTATTGATCGTCGCAGGGAAGCGCGCCCAAACGCCGCTTTCACCCCGCCAGCAGCATCTCCAGCGCCTCGCGCGCATGTTGCAGGCAGGCGCGCGCCTCATCCTCGGCCACCAGTCCCTGATGCACCGCGCGCTTGCCGATATCATTCACGCGATTGGCCAGCCGCGGAAACTCCGGGTCGATCCCCGTCGCCTTCAGGTTGTTGTTCATCTCGTGCAGCAGATTGCCCAGCGTCGGAGCGTTTCTGTAACGCGTCTGAATCTGCCGTCGCAATGGCTCCGGCAGCCGTTGCCGGATCGCCTCCTCGAGCACCGAACGGCACATCACCGCGCAGGCCGTGAAAAGCGCAAAAAAGTAGCAGCGCGTCGCCTCGTCCAGATAACGATCCGCTTCATCGGAGGCGGATCGCGCCACCACGCACTCCCGCAGATGCTGCGCGCGCGCCACGGCTGGCTCGATCAGGTCGATCATCTCCGCGGCCATCGCCGCGCGCAGCAGGTCGCCCTGCCGGGCATCGAGCGCACGCTGAATCGACTGCCATGCCGGTGCTTCCCCACGCGCACCCGCCTGCTGCATCCGCGTCAGCGACGTCAGCCTCTGTCGCGCATGATCCACAAACCCCTTCTGCATCTCGTGGCCAATCTGCTCCCACTCCCCGGCAAACCGTTCCGGAGCAGCCTCGTACCGTTGCCACAGCTCGTGATAGACCACCGCCGGCAACACTGCCCGCAACTGCTCCATCCGCCCCGCGCGCGCCAGTTCCGCAATCGCCATCGAAAACTCCCGTCCCGGCGCGCTCGCATCAGCCATCGTCAACAGCAGCTCGCGCAGCCGCTCGATCTCGATGCCGTTGTGCTCGGCGCGGGTCTGTATCGACGGGGCCACCTGCTCAGTGTAGGTTCAGACAACCGCGCCGCGCGCTTTTTGGCAGAGATTTAAGCCCCTCCCGTGCAGGAGTGAAACCCGTGCGCGGGTATCGCCGAATCAGGAAGCTCTGTTGCCGGACGCGCCTTCAGGCCCGCTTCAGGCCAGGCTCACAATCAGGTCGATCTCGATGCGCACATCCCTGGGCAGGCGGCTCACCTCGACCGTCGTTCGCGCCGGAGCGATTGCGCCGTCGGCGGCGAAATACTGCGCGTAGATTGCGTTCATCGCGGCAAAGTCGTTGAAATCCCGCAGAAAGACCGTTGCCTTCACCGCTCCGCTCAGGCTGCCGCCCGCTGCCTCGGCAATCGCCTTCAGGTTCTCGAGCACACGCCGCGTCTGCTCCTCAATGCCGCCTTCGACGACCTGCTGCGTCGCCGGGTCAAGCGGAATCTGGCCGGAGGCGAAAAGGAGATTGCCGACCTGGATCGCCTGGGAATAGGGCCCGATTGCAGCCGGTGCCTGCTCGGTGCGGAGGACTTGCTTGGCTGTGCTCATGCTTCTGATTGTATCCATTGCGCCCGTGCTCCGCCTCTCATGCTCACATCGCTGCAGGAAAAGAGCCGGAGGAAAAACGCGGAACAAAATGCCTGCTTCCGTCGTATTCTTGCGTGGAGTGATCGGCGGATGCAGGATGCGTGGCAAATACCCCGGCATCTTCCTGCTCGTTCCGTTACTCACGGCTTCCTCTGGAGGGTTCCATGTCGCTTCCGGCTTCGTCTCGCTTCCGTTCCGTGTCGTCGTCGCTTGCCATCGCCATGCTTGGCGGGTTGCTGCTTGGCGGGTTGGCGGGCTGCCGCATCACCGATCAGAAAGGTGCCAACGGTCAGGACAAGCGCGTCCGCATCGACACGCCCTTCGGCGGCCTTCACGTCAATACCGACCAGACCTCCGCCGCCGACATCGGCCTGCCCCTCTATCCCGGCTCGACGCCCGTCAACGACGACGGTGACAACCAGTCCGCCGACGTCCACATGGGCTTTGGACAGTGGCAGTTGCGGGTGAAGACCGCACACTACTTCAGCACCGACAGCCGCGACAAGCTCCAGGCCTTTTACCAGAAAGCTCTTCACCGCTACGGCGATGTCCTCATCTGCCAGGGTAACCAGCCCATCGGCACCCCTGTCAAAACCGCGCAGGGACTCACCTGCCAGAGCAACGGCGACTCCGGCCACGGCGGCCACAACATCGCCAGCGTCGATACCTCCGCTCACGCGCTTGTCCTCAAGGCCGGCTCGCCTCACCACCAGCACGTCGTCACGCTCGACGATCAGAAGTCCGGACGCACCGGCACCAACTTCGGCCTGGTCGTCCTCGACCTGCCCGGCAGCAACGAAGCAGACTGAGGGTACGGGTTCAGTGCGCGTGGTGATGATGGCCATGTCCGTGATGGCCATGCCCGTGATGCGCGTGGTCATCGCCGCCAATCGCCATCTCTTCCACCGAGACCACACAGCCCTCGCGCGCCTCGCAGCCCTCATGCTCAAACTGGATGGTTGTGTGGGCGATCTGGAATTCATGCCGCGCCTTCTCCTGCAACTTGAGCAGGATGCAGTGGCTCTCCGAAGGCGGAATATCGTCGATCCGCACATGGCAGGCCAACGCGCGTGACTGCGAGCCAAGCGACCAGACATGCAGGTCATGCACATCCAGCACACCCTCCACCCCTTGCAGGCTGCTGCGAATCTCGGAGACGGCCAGCCCGCGCGGCGTACCCTCGAGGAGGATGTTCAGCGCCTCCCGGACAATCCCGATCGAACTCCACAGAATCAGCCCGGAGATCACCAGCGAAAGCGCCGGATCAATCCAGTTTTGCCCTGTCAGTTGAATGGCAAATCCCCCGACGATTACCGCCGCGGTCGAAAGCGTGTCGCCGGCCATGTGCAGAAACGAACTGCGCAGATTCACATCCCGCGCCACGCCCCACAGCAGCAACGCGATCACGCCATTCATCACCACGCCAACTGCGGCAACTTCCATCATCAGCCGTGGCTGCACGGCAACCGGCGCGCCGATGCGATGGATCGCTTCCACGCCAATCCACAGCGACAGAATCACCAGCGTCGAGGCATTCAGAAACGCAGCCAGCACGCCCGCTCGCTGATAGCCAAAGGTCTTCAGGTCGTTGGCCGGGCGCTGCTGAAAATAGACAGCGACGAACGAGAGCGCCAGCGCCAGAAAATCCGAAGCATTGTGGCCAGCCTCGGAGATGAGCGCCAGCGAATGCGCGCGCCAGCCGGCAAAGAGCGTCAGCCCGACATAGGCAAGCGTCGAGGCCATGGAGAACCACAGAACACGGCTGGTTCGCTTCGAGGATGGCGCATGCACATGCATTCCTTAAATAGTGTATGAGCCGCGGAGCAATCGCGCCACCGCAAGGCGAGCGCAGACTCAGCCGGCCGTCTGCGCCGAGCGCGCGATCCGCGAAGGCGGCCGCAGGAAATCGCCACGCAATCCGCGTGGAGCCGCGATATTGCGCAGCCCGCTCCAGGTCTCGGCCACGACGATGCTGTTCTCCGGGCTTCCTGGCTGGTAGCGCACCGAGCACGGCAACCCCACCTGAATCCGCACGGGTTGCAGATCCTCACTCAAAGCTGTGACGTCCTGCGCGCACTCATAGTTGACCCCGGCGATCTCATACTGATACAGCAACATCCAGCGAGTAACGGGCGTGCTCGGCAAGGTTGCGCCAGACTCGCGCACTTCCATCAGATCCACCAGCAGGCCATCCACCAGACGCCCATAGCTGACCAGCCGCAACCGGCGCTCGCGCTCCAGTTCCTCGGCGGTTGGCCTGCGATGGCGCAGCAGCCACAACATGACCGCGACGCAGGCCATCAAAGTCAGCGCGAGCGCAGTCCATTGCCAGGTTGGAGGGTTGATGTGCATTGCCGCAGAGAATCCCCAGTTCACTCTACGGTGAGCATAACGCAACTTGCGCAGGCGCGAATCGGCCCGTCACATGAATTTCCCTGCAAAAGGAATCTCGAACCGAAACGGGCAGGAGGGACTCCGTTTGGTGCCGGATTCCGCGCCAGGCAGAGAGCGTCGTGGCGCGGAATCCGGAAGTCGTTGCCGCTTTAGCGCTGGCTCTTCAACCGCGCTGCTTCAAACTCGTCCCCCGGATTCCACTCAATCGTGGAGCTTCGATGGAGCGCCTGCCAGCCCAGCGCCATGCCGAAGCGTACAAGCTTGGCGTTGCCGGCAAAGTCCCAGTCTTCATGGAAGTTGTCACTGAAGTTGTGATAATCGTGCTCCTCAAACTGGCGAAACTTCTCTACGCCCCAGGCACGATCATGCCCGGCGTACAGCGTTCCGGCATCAATCGAAAACGCCGGAATGCCCACGCGCGAAAGCGAGAAGTGGTCGGAGCGATAGTAGCTGCCTGCCTCCGGGCGCGGGTCCGGCACGATGGTCAGGTCGAACTGCCTGGCTACCTTCTCCACGGTTGGATAAAAAGTCGTCCGCTGTGCGCCGTTCACGTCCACCTCAAGCGGCACACCGAGCGGCAGGATCATGTCGTAGTTGATGTCGAGGGCGATTTGTCCGGCGGGAATGGGAGGATGTTCGCCGAGATACTGTGAACCAAGCAAGCCTTGCTCCTCGGCCGTAACCGCGGCAAAGAGGATCGAATGCGGCAGGCGAATGCCGCTCGACGACCAGACATGCGCCATCTCCAGCAGCATCCCGACGCCTGTGCCGTTGTCTGCCGCGCCGTTATAGATGTTGTCGCCCGCCATGCCCGGCACAAAGCCCAGATGGTCGTAGTGCGCCGTGTAAAGCACGGCCTGGTCCGGGCTGGTGGAAGCCCCGGGCAGCATGGCGACGACATTGGGCGACTCAAACCGGCGCACCGTGCTGGCTACTTTTCCCTGAAGGCGAACCGAAAGCGGCACAGCATGGAATCCACGCTGACCTGCCGCAGCAAACTGCTGGTCAAAATCCAGCCCCGCGGCGGCAAAAAGTCGCCGCGCCACTTCGAGCTGAATCCAGCTTGCAGCCTTCAGATGCGGCGCCGGATCGTCCGCAAGTGAGGTTTGTTCGCTGGTGTTGGAGTTCTTGACCACGTCCCAGCCGTAGCTGGCCAGATCCGTCCGGTGGATAATGAGCGCGCCGACCGCGCCCATACGCGCCGCCTGCTCAAACTTGTAGGTCCAGCGTCCGTAGTAGGTCATCGCCTTGCCGGCAAAAAACCGGGGATCGTTCGACGGCGGATCGCCGACGATGCAGACAATGACCTTGCCCTTCACATCCACACCCTTGTAATCATCCCAGCCAAACTCCGGCGCGGTTACGCCATAGCCGACAAAGACCAGCGGCGCGTCGATCGTGACCTCAGGCGTCAGCGTGCGGTTGCTCACGGTGTAGTCATCGCCAAAGCGCAGCGGAATGGTCGGCCCATGGAGCGGCACAAACTCCATCGCGGTCTTTGCCGGCTGCACCGCCATGCCCACGAAGCGCACCTGCTGGAAGTAGCTGCCGTTGTCGCCCGCCGGTTTCAGGCCGTCGAGCGCAAACTGCGTCGCCACGTATTTGGCTGCCAGTTCGCCGCCGCGCAGTCCCGGATAGCGGCCTTCCAGCAGATCGTCGGAGATGAACCGCACGTGGGCGCGAATGCGCGCCGCGCTCACGCTGGCTTCGGCGGTTTGGAGCGCCGGGCCGGCACTCATCGGGGCTGCACTCGATTGAGCCGCACTCGATTGAGCCTGGACAAACACACCTGCGCAAAGCATCGCTGCGCCAAGCGCAAAAGCCAATCCAACCCTTGCGCGGGCCCCAGTGCAGGCGCGCTTTCGACGTGCGAAATTCCATCCGGCCTCTCGATGTCTCATCCCGTCCAACTTTCTTTGCATGGCTTCTCTCCGCTGGCGTATGCTCTGCTCAAAGCTCGTTTTCTCTTCTCAGTTCGATTCAGGCTGCCACTATCATCCTTGAAGACGTCAGGAGCTGTCGATGGCGCGTTGGCAATTTTCTCTCTCTGCTCTTTTCCTTGCTTTTGTCTTCTCCGCATCGCAGGCGGCCCCGGGCCAGGCAACGGCCCCGAAGACCACCCCGGCCTGGCAGCCCGCGCCCGGCACTCTCACGCTGCCGCTTTGGCCCGGTCAGGCGCCAGACGGCAGAACAACTTCCGGTCAGCCGCGCGAGCTGGCCCACGGCCCGGAGGTCAATACGACCCGTCCCGATGACCCGTGGATCGCCGGCAAGCCCGTCCTTCGCCTGGGCAACGTCTCCCATCCCACGCTCACGCTCTATCCGGCCAAAACCAACAACACCGGTGCGGCCGTGCTGGTCTTTCCCGGCGGTGCTTACCGCATTCTGGCCATCGATCTTGAAGGCACAGAGGTCTGCACCTGGCTGAACTCAATCGGCGTCAACTGCATTCTGGTCAAGTACCGCGTTCCCGGCTCCGGCCCGTATCCGGAGTCTGCCGCCGCGCTTCAGGATGCGCAGCGCGCCATGGGGCTGGTTCGTGCCCATGCCGCCGAGTGGAAGATCGATCCGAACCGCGTTGGCGTCCTCGGTTTTTCTGCCGGTGGGCACCTGGCAGCGGCGATCAGCACGCACAACACCGAGCGGTCATATCCAAGCGTGGATGCGGCGGACAAGTTGAGCTGCAAGCCGAACTTCGCCGTCATTCTGTATCCCGGCTACCTGGCCATTGCGGAGAGCCGGTTTTCGTTCAACCCCAATCTGCCCGTCAACTCGCGTACGCCGCCCACATATCTGCTGCAAACGGAAGACGATCACGTGGCGCATGTGGAAAGCTCGATCGCCTACTTCATGGCGCTCAAAAATGCTGACGTACCCGCCGAGCTGCACATCTACACCGAAGGTGTGCATGGCTACGGCCTGAGGCGAACGAACCTGCCGGTAACCCGCTGGCCCTCGAGCGTGACTCTCTGGCTGCATACGATCGGAATCCTGCACACGACTCAGCAGCGTGCCAAGTAGTTCCAGAGAATACGCTTACGGCCGTTCTGAAGTTTCTCTGATTTGATCCGATAAATGAGAGGCAGGCTGCGACGGTCGACGGATGGTCGCCTGCGAGATGCGGGGCTTGCTGCGCATGAATCAACTCCGGAGATCCGATGCCTGACGCGGTCTACAAGCTTGCCTTCCACGCTACAGCAGATGCGGAAGCTCGGCCCGAGTGCGCGGCGCCATCGGAAGAACAGTTGCGACGGGAGACGTTGCGGAAACTGCAAATTCTGGACACGGAGCCGGAAGAGCGGCTGGACTCAATCGTCAGAATGGCTGCCGCACATATGGGCGCTGAGTTGGCCTCCATCGACTTCCTGGATGGCCAGCGCATCTGGTCCAAGTCGCTTTGGAATACACAACTTCGACAGTTTCCGCGTGAGGAATCCTTTGCCGAGCAGATCGTACGGACCGGCTCCATGCTGCTGGTGGCCGATATGCAGGCCGTGAATCGTCCGCGCGGATTTTATCGTCCGGATACGGTGATGCAGGTGCGCTTCTTTGCCGGTGTCCCGATACAGTGCTCGAACGGCGTTACGCTGGGCGCGCTTTGTGTCGCCGGCACGCAACCGCGCGCTCAGATCACGCAGGACGAGATTCTGGCGCTGGAGAATCTTGCCAGTCTGGTGAGCGACCAGCTTGAGCTGCGCTCGCTTCGTGCCGGCACACAAAGCACTTCGGCAGAGACGCACCGGCGAGTCGCCGAATCTGCGTCTGTCGCGCCAGCATCGGTTGCGCCCGCCCCCGTTGTCTCAGGCGGAATGGAGGCCAGTGAGGACTGGCCCACTGCGGCAGAGCTGCAATACGCTCTCGATCGCGATCAGTTCGTGCTCTTCTATCAGCCGGAAGTGGAGATTGCCACCGGACGAATCGTTGGCCTGGAAGCGCTGATTCGCTGGAAGCATCCCCGTCGTGGCCTGCTTTCGCCGCAAAGTTTTATCCCTCATGCCGAAGAGAATGGAATGATCCTGCCCATCGGCGACTGGGGGCTGGCGCACGCCTGCCGTCAGTTGCAGGCCTGGAAGCAGGATCGACCGTGGCTGGATTCTCTGCGCGTCTGCGTCAATCTCTCGGCGCGCCAGTTTACCCGTCACGGACTTGCTGATCAGATCGAGTCTCTGCTGCAGACCACCGGGCTGCGCGCGCATCACCTGGGCCTGGAGATGACCGAATCGACCTTGATCCCATCGATCGGAACCACAGTCTCCGTCCTGAACAGCCTGCAACGTCTGGGCGTCTCGCTGCACATGGATGACTTCGGAACCGGCTACAGCTCGCTCAGCCATCTTCACCGCTTCCCGTTTGACGTGCTCAAGGTGGATCGCTCCTTCGTCAAACGCATGACGATGGGTACGCAGCCGCTCCAGATTGTCAAAACGATTCTGGAGCTGGCGCGCATCCTGGGAATGGATGTCGTCGCCGAGGGGATTGAGACAGAGGAGCAGCGTGCGCTGCTGCACAAGCTGGGCTGTCGCTTCGGTCAGGGCTATCTCTTCTCGCGTCCGCTGGCGGCAAACGAGATGGAAAAACTGCTGGAATCTCCCGAGACGCGCATTGGATTTTCAACCGCCGACGGACGCGCGACCGCATAGAGGGGCAGTTGCCACAAGCGGTTATCCCTCTGACCAGGAACGGAAAAGCTGACGGTGCTCGGGACTGTGTTCTGCACGATGTACAGGCTTTGGGCTTGAGCCAGCGTTTCCGAACCGGCTACGGAAACCGGGTGCAGACCTGGGCGTTGAAGCGGTACCGAACCGGGTTGCTTCCACGCAATCTCCCAAAACGGAATCTGCACGGAAACAGATGGCGAAGTTCGCCTCAACTCCCGCGCTGCCGCAAGATACTCTGCCTCGTATGGCCAGTCAGAATATCTCCGCTCTGTCGCGGGCGCAGCGAGCACCGCAGGCTGCCAATTTTGCGGCGCTGCTGGAGGCGGTCGCTTTGGATCCCGCCGCAATCGACTCCTCTGCAATCCCATCGGAAACGAAGAATTCCGCCACTCGCAAACGAAAAACCTCCGGCAGTCGGCAATCCGAGTCTGCCCATCCATCCCAGGGCGTTCCGAATCGCTCTGCGGGGTTGGCTCCACCCCTGCCACACGCCCGGCAACAGGCAAAGGCTGAGCCGGAGACTTCGAGCCGCAAACCTCCGAAGTCGCTTCGCATCAGCAGGAAGGACGCCGCGCCTGTGGCCGTCAGGCCAGCCGTGCAGAAGGCCGCGCAGGAGCCTGTGCTGAAGGTTGTCAAGCCGAAACCACAGGCCAGATTTGCCCAGATGCCTCTCCCCCCCGCGTTGCATCCAGATCTGCTGCATCCAGACCTGCTGCATGAGGATCTGCTGGCCAGCGACACAGTGGCGATTCAGTCCGCAGCCCCGGCTGCCTCCGCCGGTTTGCCCGCATCGGCGGCTGGCCCGATTCTGCCTCAGCCGATTCTGCCTCAGCCGTTCAAGCCTCAGCTGTTCAAGCCGCAGAACTTCGACCCGCAGGACTTCGGCCCACGGGAGTTCAGGTCGCAGGAAGTCAGGCCGCTGGAGGGTCAGAGAGACGATCAGGGATTGCAGGAGCGTTCTGTCGCCACTGACTCCGCCAGGCACAACGCAGTCCCGGATCAGCAGGCGGACGATGCCTGGGTGCGCTGGCCCGGGCCAAGGCGAAAGTGCGTCACGATCTCCGTTCGGCTCAGTCCGGAGGATGCGAAGATGCTTCGACGCCGAGCCAATGAATCGCAGCTTTCGGTCTCGGACTACATGCGTTCCTGTGTGCTGGAGGCCGATCAGCTCCGCGCTCAGGTGAAGCAGGCACTGGCCGAGATGAAGACACAGGGTATGGATTGGCAGGCTACGGCAGCCCGGGAAGAATCCGCTCCGATGTTTGCGCACCAGCCGCATCAGCCGTCCCAACCGCTCCAGCCGAAGGAGTCCCGGCTGAAAGGCTGGTTTGCAGGTCTGCGAGGGCCGTTGGCGCCAGCTTCGGCGATGTCGAGCCAGCGCTGAGCGAATCGCCACGTCGGCATCGGGCAGACCCCCAGGTTGCGGGCGAGCCTGCTGTATTGCGACGTCTACGCGGGCAGAGTCAACGCTGGCTCTGTGGCCAGAGCGTGGATGCATCAGGGTACACGAACCGCGCTTCTGCTTTAAAAGCGATAGAACGCGCCGAACATGGGCTCATACGTTGTGCTCTCCACCTGGGTGGAGCTGAGCGCCGTGGTGAGAGCGGGCGATTTGTGAATGTTTCCGCGATATTGAAAACGCAGTCCCAGTCGCTTGCTGAGCGCCCAGTCGGCTCCGATGCCGTAGATGAAAGCGGGTGAGGATGCGCTGGAAGTGGGTGCCGGCGCGCTTTGAAACGCAGGTGTTGCCGCCAGCGAGTAGGAGTAGACGATACCTTTGGAGGGCTGGTTGAAGACGATGCCTGCTCCGGCAAGCGCAAAGGCGTTCAGCATTTTGATCTTGCGTGTAACGACCCAATCTCCGGTGATCTCGTGAGCCACGGCGGAGACGCCCACGGCATAGGGCGCAAGCGGGCAGCTTGCTCCTGCACAGGCTATGGGAAAGCTGTATTCCTGGTTGGCCCGATTGAAGGAATACGTGCCTTCAAAGCCCACCAGCGAGCGAACAATGTGCCGGAACTCCACCATGCCGCCGATGGAGTTGGCCGGAATCTGGGCGAGTCCGCTGCTGGTATTGGAGGTGGTGTTCAACGAGCCGTAGACGCTGACGGCGGCATCGGTCTCCGCGGCGTGAGCGGCAGGAAGCATGATTCCGAGGCAAAGGGCAACGACAAGAAACTTTCCTGAGAGCTTTACTCGCTGTAACTTCGCAGACATCAATATTTTCTCCATCATCCCTTATTGTACTTTGGCGCCGAGAGGCATCAGAAGCGAAAGTAGGCTCCGATCATCGGTTCGGAGGTGTTCATGAAGGCGTTTGTAGACTGAACGACGCTGGTCAGTGCGGCGGCCCTGGAGACGTTGCCGCGGTACTGGAAGCGCAGGCCCAGATGCGGCAGCAGACCCCAGTCCAGGCCTGCGCCATAGACAAAGACCGGTTTGACAGCAGTCGAGGTGGCTGGTGACGAAGAAAGCAAAGAACTCGATGAGGGATAGTAGACGGCATAGTTCCCGCCTGTCGGCACATCGATCAGGACTCCTGCGCCGACCACGGCAAACGGATGCAGGTTGAGCAGCTTCAGCGAAAAGACCCAGTCGCCGGTGATCTCATGCGCATTGGCCGAGATCGAGGAGCCAAGTATATCGGGGCAGTTGCCAGATCCAGTCGGACAAGGAAGGAAAAGCTGGTTCGTGTAGTTCTGGTTGGCGCGGTTGAACGAGTACGTCGCCTCATAGCCCAGCCAGGGGTGAACCAGGTGACGCAGTTCAATCATGCCACCGGCGGCGTTGGCCGGAGTTTGCGCATTCGTGGACTGAGCGCCACTTGTCGTAGTGCCGCTGAACGCGCCATAGATGCTGACTGCCGCATCCGTCTGCGAGGCGAAGGCGCAGACAGGGAAGGCAAGGAACAACACTGCCAGCACAATCTTGCCGCGTACTGCAATCGGTCGTGACATGGGATGGCCTCTCTGGTCGATCGATTGGGGTGCATTCATTTGCGGTTGGATGGCGCCGCGGTTTGGATGGTTGGACGCAGGAGCTTCCGCCTGGTCAACAGTGCGCCGACTCAGTTGACAATCAGGGTAACGTCGAGTGTGTGCGAGATGCCCATCGTCGAAGCGGTCACCTCGACGGTATAGGTTCCCTGTGCCGCATTGCCGGAGGTTCGGAGCTGGCCAGTCGAACCACTGGCTCCGGCGCAACCCGCCAGGTTCAGAGTCAGGCCGGCAAGGCATACAACCAGCACCCCCGCCAGCAGGCGCAGGCGCTTGCGACCCACCCAGGGCAACAGCAGGAATGCGACCAGGACAACGGCAGGCATCCGCGAGCCGCGAGGCGGGTCCGCAGAGGCTTGCCCGCCATCGCTGGAGCGTACGCCGGGCGTTCCGGCCACCGGCGCTGCCGTCGAGATGGCCAGCAGAAACTGCGCCTGTGTTCCCATGGGCAGCGCGGTTGGGGCGGAGGGATTGAAGAGGCACAAGGTGCCTGCCGGAGCGTTGGGACAGGTGAGCGTGAAGCTGCCGGAGGTTGCGCCGAGCGCCTGCAGCGTGAGCGTGAAATTGGCCGTCTGTCCCTGCACCACGCTGGCCGTGGTGGTCTGGCCGGAGAGCGTAAAATCGAAGCCGGTGCCGCTCAGCGTCAGATTCAGCGGAGTGCCGCCGTTGGCGCTGGTCAGCATCAGTGTGCCGTTCAACACGCCGGAGGCGGTCGGCGTGAAGCCGACCTGGATCAGGCACGTCGCTCCGGAAGCAAGCGTGATGGGCGTGGTAGCCGTGCCGCAGCTGCTGCTGACAATGGAGTATCCAAGCGCCTGTGTCGTCTGGGGCAGCGTGAGATAGACGCCCGTCAGCGAGCCGGAGGTTCCGGCATTTGAAACGGTGACCGACTGCTGCACGGCAGCAAGGCCAACGGAGGTGACCGGAAAGCTGACGATCAGCTGTGGCGAAGCAGCCAGCGTTGGCGGCAGATTGACCGTGCCGCTGAGCGCGACCGCTGTGGGTGCTGTGCCCAGCGCCGACTCTGCCGGAGCGCTCACAGCCAGCGAGCCGGTGAGCGTTTGACCGCTGGAGCCGGCTGTGGGAGCAAAGTCGACGGCTACGGTGCAGGTAGCTCCGGAGGCCAGCGTTGCGGTGCAGGTAGTCGATGCAATCTGAAATCCTCCAGTCGTCGTCAGGGTCAGGTCAGTGATTGCGGATTGGCCCGGGTTGGATACGGTGACCGTCTGGGCTGCGCTCGACTGATGCAGGAATGTGGCTGGAAAGGTGAGGGATCCGGGCGTTACGGCGAGTTCCGCGGGGGCGAGACCGATTCCAGTCAAAAGAGCCGATCCTTGTGCAACCCCGGAGGTGGTTGTCGAGGCCGTCAGATAGCCTTCTCGTCCGCCGACGACAGTGGGTTGGAAGATGAGCTGCACCGTGCAGGAGCCTTGGGCGATGAGCTGGCTGGGGCAACTGCTGCCCGCCAGCGCAAAGTCGCCACTCGCCGCCAGAGTGAGTCCATTGACGGGACTGGCTCCAGGATTTGCGATGACGATGGTCTGCCTGGCGCTGCTTGCTCCTACCGTCGTTGAAGGAAAGGTCACAGGATTGGGCGTCAGGGTGATGGCGCCGCCGGGCAGTCCTGTGCCGGAGAGCATGATCGCCAGCGGACCGACCCCGAGTGTCGAGCTGGTGACGGTGAGCGTGCCGGTCAGCGAGCCAGTCGAGATCGGCGAGAAGTATACCTGCGCGGTGCAACTGGCTCCGGCCGCAAGCTGGAGATTGCAGGTGCCGGTTTGTACGCTGAACGGTGGCGCGGCCGAAAGCGTCAGCCCTGTGACAGGTGCTGTGCCGGAGTTTGTGAGCACCACGGGCAACGGATTGGAAGTTGTTCCGACGCCGACCGAGGGGAAGGCCACGGCACCGGTGTTGGAAGCCAGCGAGGCGGCTGCTATGGCGGTGCCGCTCAGCGCGACCGTGACGGGAATCCCATTCTCGCTGGCGGTAAGGGTCATGGTTCCCTGTCGGCTGCCTGGCTGCGTCGGCTGGAAGACTGGATAGAGTGTGCAGTTGTCCCCGGCTGCGATCTGGGTTCCACAGGTGCTGGTGCTGAGCGCAAAATCACCCGTGACCTGAATCGGCTGAAGATTGAGTGCGGTGGGTCCGGTGTTGAAGACGGTGACCGGCTGCGCCAGCGCGCTTTGGCCGATGGTCTCGGCTCCAAAGACAAGAAAGCTGGGATTTACCTCCAGCGCGCCCGGCGCCAGACCATTGCCGCTGAGCGTGGCTTCGATGGGCGCGACTCCGACACTGGTCGAGGTGACGGAGAGTACCCCAGTGGAGTTGCCCGCAACGGCAGGAGCGTAGGCAACGGTGACTGTGCACAGCGATGCGGGAGCAAGCGAGGAGCCGCAGCCATTGCCCGTCAGCGTGAAGGGTCCGGTGACGGCGACGTTCATGCCGTTCAAGGGAGCCGCGCCGGAGTTGGTCACGGTCAACTGCTGCGCGCCAGAGGTGCTGCCGATCAGTACACTGCCAAAGCCCAGCGTTGGAGCGCTGAGAGTGAATTGCCCCACGGCCAGTCCGGAGCCACTGAGCGGAACAGTGACCGGCGTGAAGCCGGGCGTAATGCTGGTGATGGTCAAAGCGCCGATCTGTGAGCCAACGGCCGTCGGCGTGTAGACGATGGCGGCATTGCAACTGCCTGCGCCCAGCAGCGTCGCCCCGCAGGTCGTCAGAGTGGGAACAAGCTGGAATGGGCCGCTGAGCGCGAGCGCAAACTGGTTCAGGGGCTGTTTGGTGAGTTCACTGAGGGTGACAATAGCGGGTGATGAGGGTGTGCCGACAAAGGTTGCCGGAAACGTCACACTGCTGGGGGCAGTGGTGAAGTCGATGAGCGAGGTGCCCGTGCCAAGCAGCCCGATCGAGGCAGAGGCGGGAATTGCATTGGAGCTGGTAAAGGTCAGCGTTGCCGACTCCAGACCGACGACGCTGGCGCTGAACGTGCCCTGATACGTACAACTGCTTCCCGGCAGCACCACTGTTCCATTGAGCTGACAGGAAGACTGGACAAAGGCAAAATCCGCAGCGTTCGGTCCGCTGACTGCGAACGTCGGCGGATTCAGTGGCTCCTGTCCGGAGTTCGTGATGGTCACGTTATACGGCCCGCTCGTATAGGTCACTTTGAGCAATCCAAAGTTCAGCGTCGCCGGGCTGGGCAGCATCGACGGCGGTGACAATCCGGTACCGGCTAAGACAAAGGAGGCCGGTGTCACGCCCGTCGCGGTGGATGCGAGCGTGAGCGTGGCGTTCTGAGAGCCTGGGGATTGTGGATCAAAGACGATATTCAAGGAGCAACCTGCGCCGGCGGCCACTGAAGTTGAACAGGAAGAGCCAGTGACCTGATAGCTGGCGGCACCCGATCCAGAGAGCGTCGGAGTGACATTCAACAACGGTGACCCACCGGTATTCGAAAGGTCGATTCGAAGAGGACTGGTGCTGGTATTTACCTGGATTCCGCCGAAGTTGTGAGAGGAACTCGAAAGCGTAATCACCGGCGGTGCCAGCCCGCTGCCCACCAGCGCGACGCTTTGGGAGCGCTGCGCATCGCTTATCGTCAGCGACCCGTGCGCGGTGCCGAGCACGGTCGGAGAAAAGGTTACGCTCAGTACACACGATGACCCCGCCGCCAGCGAGCTGCCGCAGGTGCTGCCAGCCGCAAAGGGTCCGCTCACCGACGTTCCAATCGACGTCAGCGGTTCGCCGCCGGAGTTGGTCAGCGTCAGCGTAAGAGGTGCGGAAGTCTGCTGGATGACCGTCCCCGGAAACGTGAGGCTACTAACTGAAAGCGTGTCCGTGGCCGGTGCGATCCCGGTGCCGGTCAACGGTGCCGTCTGGGTTCCGGCGCTGTCCACCAGCGTAAAGGTTCCGTTGGCTGGCCCGGTGGCTGTGGGCGAAAAGTTGATGGAGACGGAGCAAGCCGTGCTGGCTGCGAGCGAAGTACTGCAACCGTTGGAGACGATCTGAAATGGCCCGGAGACTGTGGCCGAGGTGATCGTCAGGCTCGCTCCACCCGTATTTTCTACGGAAATTGCCTGCGCCGCCGCGCTCGTACCCGTCTGTTGCTGGCTGAAGCTGAGCGCCGACGGTTGCAGCGTGATCGCCGCCGGTGCGACCGCCGTGCCTGTCAGAGAAACCTGAATCTGGCCGCCTGCAACATTTGCGTAGAGTGTGAGCGTGGCGGCGCGCGTGCCCTGCTGGCTCGGCGAAAAGTTCACAGTCACCGAGCAGCTCGATCCCGTGCCGATGCCTCGCCCGGTGCAATTGTCCGATTCCGAGAAATCGCCCGGATTTGCGCCCGTGATGCTGATTGAGGAGACGGCAAGCCCAACCGCGCCAGTGTTCAGCACGGTAATCGCCTCGCCGGAGCTGGTGGAGCCGACGCTTGTGGAGGGAAAGTTGAGTGAGGTGGGCGTGAGTGAAACAGTGGTCACCGAACTTGCCGTCACCGAAAGCGGAATCTGCCAAATGCCTCGCCCATAGGTCGCCGCCGTCAAAGTGGGTGTCGTTGCTCCCAGCTGCGTAGCCACCAGCTGCGTGACCGGTGAAAGCGGCAGACCTGCGCCGTACAGGACAAAGCAGGAACTGGTGGCGCAGCTTGTGATCTGGTGTGTGAGATAGACGCCGGTGTCGGTGCCCACATACACCGTGTTGGCATCCTGTGGATCGACAACCACAGCGCTGGCTGGCGCGGCGGACAGATTCGAGGCAATCGCCTGCCAGTGCCCGCCGCCATCGGTGGATCGATAGAGCTGCGGCGAGCCTTGCGGACCGGAGGAAAAGCCTTCGATCGCCACATACACCGTCTTGCCCGTCGTGTCGTGCGCATCGATCGTAATGCCCGCCACCTCGTAGCCATAGGGATTGAATCCAAGCGGCGAATTGGTAACCGGGCTGAGCGCGAGATCGGTCCAGCCGCTGATGGCTCCCGTTGTCGGATTGAGAACCGTGGTGAACAGGTGTCCCGGAACCGAGCCGCCGCCGTCCGCGCTGCCCGCCATGCCGGCATAGATCGTCTCGGTTCCGTCACTGTTGGCGTGTGTCGCCAGGGAGCGAACCAGCGCATTGCTGACGCAGCCGGAGTCCGGCAGTCCGTCCAGCGGAGCACTGAGCGCGCTGGCGGCCGTCCAGTTGGAACCGTCGCCTGCCCCGCGCCAGACGCGGCAGGTGGCCACCAGAAGCTGCGTCGGATCGAGCGCGTCCAGCACAAAGGCCGCCGGATAGCTCATCGCCAGGCCGTCGTTGTTCACCTGGTTCTCGCCCACGGTCGGTGTTGCGCTCCACGCACTGCCGATGCACAGCGCGGTGGAGTCGCAGTGATAGATGCCTACACCGGTCTCCACGTTGGCATACCAGTCGTTGGTCGTCGCCATGGGATTGACGACGACCGCTCCACCCTCACCGCTCAAAAGCTGTGACCAGTCTTCCGGCGGCGTCGCGGCGTTCACCACGCCTGCTGATCCAATCCCCGCAACCCCCGTCAGCATGGTGAGCGGATTGGTCGCATTCTGGCCCAGCGCGGCAATCTCGGCCAGCGGACCCAGATCGCCATTCAGATTTGCAAAGTGCGTCGCGTCTGTCGAGTTACACACGGTGCCGGTTTCGGCCACTGCATCCGTCGACCGCCACAATCCGCTGTCATTGCCCGCGAAGACCAGCAGCGGATTCGCCGTGTTCCACGCAAAGGCGTGCTGATATGCCCCCACCCCCGCGCTGGCGCAGGTGGTGGCATCGGTCGTGTTGCGCCACTGGCAACTGTTGGCCAGCGAGCAGCGAAAGAGATCGACGCCGCCGGCAAACAGCAGCGTATCCTGATTCGACGGAACAGCAGCCAGGGTCAGGTTGTAATCCCCGCTCAGGATCGTCGCGCTGCCTCCGGTCGAACTGGTTTCTAGCGACACGGTATTGATTTGCGTCGGGAAGGTGAAGGCAACCGTAGAGCAGATGCCGCCGCTCAGCGTGCAGGGATCCTGCCAGATTCCCTGGTCCTGCAGATTGACATCGACAGTCCACGCGAACGTGTCGCCGGTCTGCGGATTCACCGCCAGTGCGCCGCGAAAGATCGGGCATCCCGTTGCGCCCGGAAACCCCGACTGCGAAGGACAGTTGACGCTGGTCAATCCTGCGCCCGGCTGTGTGGCCAGGCGCGTCCAGTTCACGCCATCGCTCGACTGGTAATAGCCGTGGTAGCGAATGGCCGCCAGAAAAAGATGCCGCACCGGGTTCCACACCACTGCCGTCGCCGGATTGCCATCCGGCGGACTGAGCGCGTTGGCCGGCCCTTGAATGATCTGTCCGTTGGGATCGGTTACGCTGGCCATGTGCCACGTCGCTCCGCTGTCCTGCGAATAAAACAGCCCGGTATAGCTGGCGGGGCTGTCGTTCAACCCGTTCACCATCCCGCTCTCATAGGAGTGGCTCACCGCCGCCACCACCAGCAGCGGATTGCTCCCGCTCCAGGCAAAGCCGGCAAAACCTTCCCCGACAAAGGAAACATCCTTGCCGGCAAGTCCCGACTCCAGATCGCTGGTCTGCGCAATCAGCGACCAGGTGCTGCCGTTATCCGTGGAGCGCAGCAGCCCCGCGCCATAGTAGCTGTCCATGGCATCGTTTGGATCACCCAGACCTGCCAGCAGAACGCCCGTAGCGCCGGGCTGAAAACTCACCGCACCCACGCTCACTCCGGCATCCGTCGCCGAGGCCAGCGCAGGAATGTTGTCCGTCATCGGCGTAAAGGGCACGGTCGTCGTAGCCTGGGAGAGATTGGTCTGCCAAAGCCCGCCGCCTGTGGTGCCCACCAGCAGATGATTGCCGGTCGGGTCAGCCGGATCAATCGCCAGAGCCGTCACTCGTCCGGAGACCAGACCGTAGTTCGGCGTCGAAATCGCCTGCGGCCCGATGGCGGTCCAATTCGTCGAACCGCCACCCTCCGGGTGCAGGTGCACCATCGGGGTGATCTTCGTCCGAGGAAGTGATGCAAAGGAACGACCCTGCTGCCAGCCTCGCCGGGTCAGAAATTCACGCTCCGCTCGTTCAAGCGGCGGCAGAGTCCGTTGCCGAGACGGAGCAGCAACAGCGTTTTCCAACGCCGCTTGCGCATGAGAAATCTGCGAGGAAGCCGAAACCGCGATGAAGAGTGCACCCAAACGCAGCAACGCAGACAGGCAGGCGGCTATCCGGGATCGCAGAGTTACACGCCCCAGGCCCCTCCTCAAACCCCTCCTCAAACTCCTGGATAAGGGTTGTCTTTGCATCTGCTGTCTCCGCTCGATGACGGTCGCAGCCCGGGGTGGAAGTGTTTCCAGTCGTTCCACGAAGAGCGTCTGCGGAGCATGGCCTCGAATGCCAGCCCCATGCGGGGTCTGGCCACTCGAAACACTCACCGCCTCCCGAAATACCGGTCTTGATCAGCCCGGATGCCCGCGATCCTTCCTGCCTCTATCACACGCCAGGATCGATGAAATTCCGAGAGCCGGTTCTCTTTTTCCGTGAGACTCTTCCCACTCTTGCCAAGTTCTAATGTGTGATCCATTATAGGACTCTAAGATTCCTTCTTCGATAAATTTTGTTCCCAGAGTGCGGACTGGTGATGCACTTGTCACTGGTCTATGCTCAAATCGGAAGTATCCGCTCACAAGGAATGAACAATGGCTCTTGATCCCTGGAAAAATACGCGAACCAAAAAGGTGATTGCCAGCCTGGAAGGCAACTGGCAAGCGGAGATGAACGGATATCACACCTATCTTGCCCTTGCGGATCGCGAGAGCGATGCCATGCGCGCGCAGGTGCTTCGGCATCTCGCCCAGGCAGAGTTGGAGCACGCCGCATTGTGGGCCAGTCGGCTGAAAGAGCTGGGTGCCAGCGAGCCTGTCTACACCGGTGGACCCAACGGCGAGGCCGATTCGCTGGCTACGCGAGCGGGTGGCATCATGCTGGCCCTGCGCCGCCTGGAGATCGACGAAAGCCGCGACATTGCCCGCTACGGCAGCCAGTTGAAGGAACTGAGCGATGAAGGCTCAATCGCCATTCTCAACCACGTCATCGAAGATGAAAAGGAACACTATCGGGAGCTTGGAGCGCTGCTGCGCGGCCAGGCTCCTCATGCCACGGCAACAGGAAAACCCATCGTCAATGCACAGGGAATGCTCGACGAAATGCTGGCCCGTCGCGATGAAGGCCGTTCGCAGGCAGGTAGCTGGATTGGTGACGCCATCTACGGCGTCAACGATGGCCTTGGAGCCATCTTCGGCATCGTCTCCGGCGTCTCCGGCGCAACGGCGGGAAACGGGCATTACGTCCTGCTCGCCGGCCTTGCGGGCATGATCGCCAGCGCCCTTTCCATGGGTTCCGGAGCCTATCTCGCCGCCAAAAGCGAGCGCGAAATCTACGAGGCTGAGCTGCACCGCGAGCGCGAAGCGATTGTCATGAACCCAAACGAAGCGCGCGAACTCCTCTCGCTCTACTACCAGGTGAAGGGATTGCCCGAAGAGGATGCCTTGCGTGTAGTGGAGCATCTGGCGCGCGATCCTGAACAGATGTTGAAAGCCCTTGCCGCGGAGCGGCTGGATACCACACCGGAGGGACTCAAAGTACCCTGGATTTCCGCGGTCTCCGGCACCATTTCCACCGCCGTCGGAGCCACCATTCCCATCCTCCCGTTCTTCTTCATGAGCGGTGTTCCGGCCGTCCTCGCCGCCGCCATCATCTCGCTTGTCGCTCACTTCGCCGTCGGCGCCGCCAAAAGCCTGATTACTGTCCGCTCCTGGTGGTCCAGCGGCTTGGAGATGACCATCGTCGGCGCGGTGGAGGGAGCCGTGACCTATGGAATCGGATTATGGATGGGCCATCTCGGAGCCTAGTCCTGTTCACACGACCGGGGCGCCACTGTCCGGGCTGTGAGAACAGACCCTGGCCGAAGCCGCGTCGAAGTCGCGTCGAAGACTGGCTGAAGACTGGCTGAAGTCTGGATCCTGCGTCCCGCCGTTCGCAGGATACCTTCGCTTGTCCGTGTGGAGATCGTAAAGTGGAGCCAGATTTGTCTCCAGATTGGTTTCCGGATTCGTTTCTGGACATGCTCAAACCCTGCACTCGCATCCTGACCCGATCGGGTCATCTCAATTTGCCTTGCGTCGCAGGGTTCTCTGTCTGCGTCGATGCGGGGTTGCTCTGGTATGCTCCGGGCTATGCCTGGCGGATCGACGAGATGGAGTGCGCTGAAGCGCGAGCAGCGGAATGCGTTTCTGGCTTCGATGCTGAGCTGGACGCTGGATGCGCTGGATTTTTTTCTGCTGATCTTCTGCATTCCGGCGATTGCCGGTGGATTTCATGCGCGCGTCGAGCAGGTGGCCGAAGCGGTCTTTCTCACGCTGGCGCTGCGTCCGGTCGGCGCGCTGCTCTTTGGTGCGGCGGCGGATCGCTGGGGACGCAAGCCGACGCTGGTGGTGAATATTCTGTGCTACTCGGCGGCAGAGCTGGCCTGCGCGTTTGCGCCCTCGCTGCGCGTGTTGCTGGTCCTGCGAGCGGTCTTTGGCGTGGCGATGGGCGGCGTGTGGGGCGTGGGCGCGGCGCTCACCTTTGAGACGCTGCCGAAAGAGGGTCGCGGATTCTTCTCCGGCGTCTTGCAGGAGGGCTATGCGATCGGCTATCTGCTGGCGGCGGGCGCGTTTGGGCTGGGCTTTCGATGGCTGGGCTGGCGGGGATTGTTTGCCCTGGGCGCTGTGCCGGTGTTGCTGGTACCGTTTGTGCTGCGCGGGGTAAGCGAGTCGCCGGTGTGGCTGGAGATGCGGACCAGGAAAGCGGCAAAGCGAGCGTGGCCGGAGCGCGTCAAGGCGCTGCGGGAGCATCTTCCGGTGCTTGTCTTTCTCATTGTGCTGATGACGGCGTTCACCGGGTTTTCGCACGGAACGCAGGATATCTATCCCACATTTCTGCTGAAGGGCGCGGGATTTACGGCAGGGATGGTGGGACTGATCGGGGTCATCTACAACGTGGGATCGCTGGCAGGCGGACTGGTCTTTGGCAGCCTGAGTGAGCGCTGGGGCCGCAGGCGCGCGATCATTGCGGCGGCGTTGCTGGCAATTCCGATTGTGCCGCTGTTTGCCTATGGGCGGACGGCGACGGCGCTCGGCGTGGGCGCGTTCCTCATGCAGTTCATGGTGCAGGGCGCGTGGGGTGTGGTCCCGGCTTATCTGTCGGAACTGGCTCCGGGCGCGGTGCGGGCCATCCTGCCCGGAGTGGCCTATCAGCTTGGCAACCTGCTCACCTCACGGAATCTGGTGATCCAGACGCGACTGGCAGAGCGGCTGGGCAGCTATCGTCCGGTGCTGGCAGGAACGGTGATTGTGGCCGGACTGGCGCTGGCCCTGGTGACCTGGCTCGGACGCGAGACTCGCGGAGCCGAGATCGGCGCCGAATAAGCCGTGCAGGCGATTGCATCCAGCACCCACGCGTGGAGCAGATGCGCCGCACGCACTGCCGCCGAAAGCGCTATTTCGGGCGGGTAAGATCGAAGCGATCACGCGTGGTGGACCACGTATTGCCAGCCATGCGGCCGACGGCGTCCAGGAGCACGGGATCAATGCGGAAGTTGTCGATCAGCTCCGGACGGATGTGGAAGCGGACGATCTGGCCGAGCACAACCACACCGGCAGCCTGGCCCTGTCCGGTGAAGAGGATTTGCAGCAGTTTGCACTCAAGCTGAGCGGGCGATTCAGCAACGCGGGGAGCGCGGACAACTTCGCTGGGAATGGCGGTGAGGCCAGCCAGCTCAAACTCATCGACAGAGGGCGGAACGGTGGCCGCGGTCAGGTTCGCGGCGTGGGCAATCGCCTCCGAGACAATGTTGATGACGAATTCGCCGGTCTGCTCGACGTTGCGCAGGGTATCCTTGCGGTCGTCAGGCTGGTCCGGAGTGGGCGAAGCAGGAGCGGTAGTGAGCGATGGGCAGAAGAGCACAGTGGGCGGATTGGAGCCGACGCCGCTGAAGAAGCTGAAGGGCGCGACGTTGCGCACACCGGCGGCATCCACGGTGGAGACAAGCGCGACAGGGCGCGGCACGATCAGCCCGGTCATGAGCTTGTAGCACTCCAGAACCTGAAGTTGCGCCGGATCAACCGAGAGATGCGAGGAGCCGGGCTGGGAAGAGATCGTCGATGCGGTCGTCATGACATCAGAATAAATTGTCTGGGGTCACCGACGCGATGCGTGGCTGGCTCGGTCGGGCCACTCCCGTCCGGACGGCGTGCAGCTTTCCATGTCGGGACAAATCATGCCGCAATGACTGCTTTGGTGCAGGGAATCGAACGAAGGATGCGGATATTTGCACAGCGGTAACAGAGATTCAGGCACAATAAGGAGATAAGGAGTTCCCCGGTGCCGCGCATTCACTTTCAACAGCAACTGGCCGAACTGAAGGACAAGATCCTGGCGATGGCCGCACTGGCGCAGCAGGCGGTGCAAAGCGCGGTGGAAGCATATCTGCAGCGCGATGAAGCCCTTTGCGCCTACGTGAAAGAGAACGAGACGGCGATCAATACCGCACAGCGCGAGCTGGACGAGATGGCCTATGAGCTGCTGGCCAAAGAGCAGCCGATGGCCATTGATCTGCGGTTTATCCTGGCGGTCATCAAGATGAATGCCGATCTGGAGCGCATTGGCGACCAGTCGATGAGCGTGGCCATTCGAGCGCGAGACATGATTGGGATGCCTGAGGTCGAGCTTCCCGTGGATTTTGAAGCGATGGGCGAGTATGCAAGCCGGATGATCCGCACGGCGCTGCAGGCGTTGCTCGATGGCGATGCGCAGGTGGCTGAGTCTGTGCGCGAGATGGACGATGAGATTGACCGCATGAACCGGCTGGCGCAGGCCGAGCTGCTGGCGTTGATTCAGCAAAAGCCGGAGCTGACACCGCAGGCGCTCCACGCGCTGCTGATCTCGCGCAATCTGGAGCGAATCGCCGATCACGCGACCAACATTGCGACGGATGTGATCTTCTGGATCCGCGGCGCCGATGTGCGTCATGCGCTGAGTCTGGCCTCGGATTGACGGGTTGCGCCAGCATCTTCGCTCCCGGCGTTCATCGCCGAAACACGCTACGCTCAACATGTGAAGAATGAAAATGCTGTAGACACAATCAAGCGGCCCGCGTTTTGTCGCGCGGCCCGCTTGACTGTGGGGTGAACAGGCTTCGGCTGCGAGCTACTTGGCTGCGACGGATTCCAGCTCGGTGAGCCGCTTGGCCAGCAGCGTTTCCAGCTTTTCCAGCGCCGCGCTGAATCCTTCGATGCCTTCCTTCAGCTTGTCGGTGGCCATGCGGTCTGCCGCGTGCATGCGATCAAAGGTGGCGCGGTCTACGATGATCTTTTCCATCGCCATGCCGCTTGCCTTGGCCGGATCAAGTTTGCGCGGGAGCTCAGCCGTAGTGGACTCCAACTCGGCCAGCAGCTGCGGCGAGATCGTCAACAGGTCGCAACCCGCAAGCTCACAGATCTCTCCGATGTTGCGGAAACTCGCACCCATCACCTGAGTCTTGTAGCCAAACTTCTTGTAGTAGTTGTAGACGGCTGTGACGGAGTGCACACCGGGATCATCGGCCCCAGTGTAATCCTTGCCGGTGTCCTTCTTGTACCAGTCGAGGATGCGTCCAACGAACGGCGAAACCAGGGTCACTTTGGCTTCAGCGCAGGCGATGGCCTGATGCAGCCCGAAGAGCAGCGTAAGGTTGCAGTGAATGCCCTCTTTTTCCAGCACTTCCGCAGCGCGGATGCCTTCCCAGGTGGAGGCAATCTTGATGAGCACACGGTCGCGGCCAATGCCTGCGTGGTCATATTCGGCAATGATTTCGTGCGCTTGCTGGATCGTAGCTTCCGTGTTGAACGAGAGTCGCGCATCCACTTCTGTTGAGACACGGCCGGGAACGATGGCCAGGATTTTTTTCCCAAAGGCGATGGCCAGACGTCGGAAGGCCAGGTTGGCGACCTTGGATTCTTCGGCGGCGTCACCGAGTTCCTTGCGCGCATCCAGTAGCACGCCATCCACAATGGACTGATACTGCGGCAACTGTGCCGCGGCTGTGATGAGAGAAGGATTTGTGGTTGCATCCTGCGGACGAAACTTCTCCATCGCCGCAATGTCGCCGGTATCGGCCACAACCACCGTCATGGTTCGCAACTGTTCCAGAAGATTCTTTGACACAATTTCCTCCAGGGGTTGATGTTTTGCGTGCAGTTGATGGACTGCAAGAATTGCGCAGACGAAAGTTGCGCCGGAAACAAGACCATCGCCAGTCTACTCTGAATTGGATGCAGAAAAATGATGTCGGGGGCAAAAGAGTCTGCATCTGGCCCGAAATTGACGGGCGGCATCTCGATTCCGGCTTTGTCTTCAAAGCTCTTCAGCGACGAAAGCATTGCGCAGCGTACCGACACCGGCGACGGTAACTTCGACAAGATCGCCTGCGGAGACAGGACCAACGCCAGCCGGTGTGCCGGTCAACAGCAGATCTCCCGGTTCTAGAGTGATGGCGGCTGTGATGTAGGCGAGCAACTGCGGCAGGGAAAAGATGAAATCGGCCGTGGAACCGTGCTGGCGCAGTTCGCCATTGAGGCGCGTTTCCACAAGCAATCCGGCAGCCATGGCCTCGGCGGTGACGCTGGTGTCAACTACGGGGCCAACCGGACAGAAGGTGTCAAAGCCTTTGGCGCGTGTCCACTGGCCGTCCTTCTTCTGCAGATCGCGCGCGGTGACATCGTTGGCGACGGTCAAGCCGTGAATGCAGGTGGAGATATCCTGATCTGCGCTGAAGTTTCGCACTCTCCGCCCGATGACGACAGCCAGTTCTCCTTCGTAATCGATGCGTTCAGAGGCCCGAGGCATACGCACCGTGCCGCCGTCTCCCAGCAGCGACGAGGGCGGTTTGAAGAAAAGCAGCGGCTCGGCGGGAACTTCATTCCCCAGCTCTTTGGCGTGGTCGCGATAGTTTCTGCCAACGCACAGGATCTTCGACGGGGTGACGGGAGCAAGCAGCCTGGCCTGGCTCAGCAGCAACGGTTCCCCGAGCGGCTCTGCCGAGCCTGTTTCCCATGGCGATGAGAGTCGAGAGGTGATCCAGAGAGCGCCGGCGCGCTCCTCGACCAGGCCCCACTCGGGTCGTCCATCCACTTCCATTCGACAATACTTCATTCGGATTCCTCACGCTTGCGGGTTGTGTTGAAGTGATCTTTCATGGTGTTGCCAAAGCCTCAGCCGGGGCCGATCGCTGGCTTCGGTTGCCGTGTGTGTCCACTGCGCGCACCGCATAACGATATCTGTGCCCGGGTTGCGCGGTGGTGTCGGAGTAGGCTGGAACGCTGATCGGATCGGCAGGGGAAATCTGCTGCCATGGGCCATCGTCCTGACTTCGATCCACAAGATATCCGGCAAGATCCGGCTCGGTATCGGGCATCCAGGACAGGTCCATCGTATGCGTGGCCGCGGTAAAGACGATGCCCAGACCGCGGGGCACGGACGGGGCAAAGATATCCGTTGTATCCACAGTCACCGCAGCGCTCACCGGCCCCGCCAGCTCTGCTGTTGCGTCGCGTTTGGCATCACTTGCAGCCAATGTTGTCGGGGTAAATTGCGCTGGCAGCGCAACGAACCGCTGCGCGGTGTAGCTGTACTCTTCGTCAAAGCGGGCCTGGCGATCCACGGCTCCAGCCGGGCCAGAGCGTGCAGGCGCATCAACGACGAGGTCTTCGTCAGCCGGCTCGGGCGGCAGCCCGACCATCGAGGTTGGCTTGGGAGAATTGGCTCCGCGCGAGGCTGGCTGTGCAGCGCGCAGCACGTGGCGATGGAGACGGATGGCTGTTGCCGTGCCGTCCGATTGCCAGCGCAGGATAACGCCGCCGGCGCTGGCGCTGGCGACCAGGCCCACGACGGCAGCCGGCGCGGCACCGGCAGCGGCGACGGCGATGTTGGAGGATCCTGCGGTGTGTCCTTTGCGATTCCGCAGCATCACCCAGTACAGGAGCGGACGGGCCGGGCCAGCAGTAAGCCAGGCAGGCAGCGCATCAGTGAGGATCGATTCTGTTCCGGGCTTCACGGTTTGCCGCAGCAGAGGAAGACAGTGGGCGCTGGCTTTGGCCGTGGTGGACGGAGTGGACTCGGAGCGGCAAAGATCAGCTTCCATCTCCTGCTGGAAAGCCGAGATCGACTGCTTATCCGTGGTCTTGGTCGGATTGGTCCACCGCAGGGTCACGATATCCCCCGCCCTTGTGGCGGCAAGGTTCGTCACAGGATCAGGCAGCCGCAGCGAAGGTGGCAGCGGTGCGCCGGGAGTGCCGCATCCGGCAAGCGCCAGAAACGAGGCGCAGGCGGCCAGGCCGGCGCATCGCGCGATCCAGTCGTATCGTCCGTTCCAGTCACAATACCCAGTCTCAGTCCCGCGCTTCATTGGTTTTCAGTCTACTGAATCGCACCCGCTGGCGACGAACCGGAAGGATTCGGTTCAGGCCTGCACCGCGACCTGCAAAGCGGCCTGCAACTCGGCGTGTTCGAAGTGGAATCCGGCAGCAAGCAATCGACTGGGGACGGCCCGCGCGCTGGCCAGCAGTGCCTCGTCCGCCATCTCGCCAAACGCAAGTCGAAGCGCCCATGCAGGCGCAGGCGCCAGCGCCGGTCGATGCAGCCGATGGGCCAGCTCGCGGGTGAACGCGCGATTGGTCACCGGTTCTGGAGCAACAGCGTTCACCGCTCCGCGGAGCGTGGGTGTCTGGATGGCAAATTGAAAGGCGCGCACCGCGTCCTGTTCGCTGATCCAGCTCATCCACTGGTCTCCGCTGCCCAGGCGACCGCCAAGGCCAACTCGGAACAGCGGCACCATACGCCCCAGCGCCCCACCGTCGCGGCTCAGCACAATGCCCAGCCGCAGGTGGACAACCCGAATGCCGGCTTCCATGGCCGGGCGCGCGGCAGACTCCCAGGCCCGACAAAGTTCAGGGAAGAAACCGCTTCCGGAAGCAGCGTCCTCGTTCAGAAGATCGTCGCCGCGGTCGCCGTACCAGCCGATGGCCGAAGCGCAGACCAGCACCGCAGGCGGTCGGCGCAGTCGGGCGAGTGCCTGGCTGAGCGCTCGCGTGGAGTCGACCCGGCTCGCCCACATCGCCTGCTTCCATGCGGTCGTCCAACGCTGGGCGGCAATGTTTGCGCCAGAGAGATGCACGGCGGCTGCAACGCCCTCGATGCGCTCGGGATGCTCGATGCAGGATGGTGCCAGCTCATGACCCCCACCTCCAGCCAGAGTCGGATTCCATTGGATTTCGTTCGATTGAGTCGCGGCACGCCGAACAAGCTGAAAAACAGAGCATCCCTCCGCTGCCAGAGCCGCGCGAATCCTCTGTCCCATCATGCCGGAGGCGCCGCTGATCAGCACTCGACCCGATTCCGAGGCATTCGACAAATCGTTCATTGTATGTGCCTTATCGTTCCCCATGGGCGCTACCAACAGGCTCAGGTTGATCGAGCCTCTGCCTTTACTCTTGCATGTTCTCTGCAATTCACTTCCACTCTGCAAAAATAATTGTTGATTATCGCAACAAAATGCCAACCCTCTGCATCTGTAAGCAAGAGGAAATTTTCGCATGGCAAAAGCTACCGCAAGTCCGACCGATGAGCTGAATCCATCTCTGATTGACAGCGAAACCGCTGAGAATTTTATTGCCCAGAAGCATATTGGCGAGCGGATCAAACGCCTGCGCCTGAAGAAGTCCATGGGGCTGGTGGAGTTGGGGAAACATACCGGGCTTTCTGCCAGTTTTCTTTCGCAACTGGAGACGGGACGGGTGGTGCCGACGCTGCGCAATCTGGCTCGGATCGCGATGGTTTTCTCGAAGGACCTTGCTTATTTTTTTGAGACAGAGCCTCATTCTCTCTTTCGCATCCACCGGCAAAAGGAGCGTGTGCGGCTGCCGCAAAGCGGAACCGACGATCCAACCTACTACTTCGAGAGCCTCGGCTACATGGTTCCGGACCGCCAGATGGACCCGTATTTTGCGGAGTTCATTCCGCTGAAGAAAGGCCAGGAAGCACGTCCTCACGTCCACGCCGGGTATGAGTTTCTCTACATTCTGAAAGGCGAACTGGAGATTCGACACGGCGACCAGATCTCCATGCTGGAGCAGGGAGACGCGGTCTACTTCGACGCCAGCACGCCGCATGCATATGTGTGCAGCGGCAAGCAGCCTGCCGTGGCGCTGATCGTGACGATGGTGCAGCTTGCCGTGGCACAGCCCACCATGGGCCTGCGTCCCTTGGGAGCCACACAGCGCAGCCTCAGCGGAACACCAATGCGTGCGGAAAAAGCTCCCGCTGCTCGCGCGAATTAGCTGCCAATCGGGCCTGGAGCCAATCGGGAGTGGGTCAAATCGGGCCTTCTGCTTTGCACGAGTCGTGCGGGCTGGCGAGCTTCCGGCAGCGCGCGGACCGCATAGACTGGAAGGAAGGTGCCGAAGAAGATGCGGGTTGCGATTGTAGGAGGCGGTGTTGCCGGGCTGGCCGCGGCTTATGAGCTGGAAAAAGCGCGGCGCGCCGGTGCTGGAGTCGAGTATGCGCTGTTGGAGTCTTCACCGCGCCTGGGCGGAGTGATCTCCTCTCGCATCGACGACGGCACCGTGTTGGAGCATGGCCCGGATTCGTTTCTCACCGAGAAGCCAGCCGCCATTGCGCTTTGCCGTGAACTGGGCCTGGGCGATTCCTTGATCGGCTCTGACGACAGCAATCGAAAGACATTCATCCTTGTGCACAACCGGCTGGTTGCGCTGCCGGATGGGCTGATGTTTCTGGTACCGACGCAACTGATGCCCACCGTGCTGACACCGCTCTTCCATCCCGTGACCAAATTGCGGATGGGGCTCGAGTGGTTTCACCGCGCGCGCACAGGGCAAGAAGATGAGTCCGTGGCGAGTTTCGTGCGTCGGCACTACGGTCAGGCGGTGGTCGATCGATTAGCCGACCCGTTGCTTTCGGGCATCTATGGCGGCGATGCGGAGCACCTGAGCGTGCAGTCCGTGCTGCCGGCAATGGTTCGGCTGGAGATGGAGTACGGATCGCTGACGCGTGGCATGATGGCGGCGCGCAGAAAACAACGCGAAGCCGCGCGCGCGACGCAGCCAACCGCCACCAAGAGAACCATTTTCACCACGCTGCGCGGCGGATTGCAGCAGTTGATCGACGCGCTGGTGGCTCAACTTGAACCGCAGTCTCTGCACGTGAATGCTGCCGTCCAGTCGTTGGAGGTGGACGCACTGGGCTGGCGCGTTCGCTTCGCTGCTCGCGCGACCGAGCGTTTCGACGCGGTGATTCTGGCCACTCCGGCATGGGTGGCCGCTCAACTCGTGCGCGGCGTGCACGGGCCGCTCAGCGATGAACTGGCATCGATTCCCTACAGCTCTTCCATCACGGCCAACTTCGTCCTCGATGAGGCCACGTTGCCGACACTGCCACCAGGCTTTGGTTTTCTGGTTCCAACGGTGGAGCGCCGCTCCATGCTGGCGTGTACGTTCGTGCACCGAAAATTTCAGGGCCGGACCGCACCCGGCCGCGTCGTTCTGCGTTGCTTTGCCGGTGGAATGCGCGGCGAACAAATGTTGGCTCAAAGCGATGCAGAGATTGCAAAGGTGCTGCGCGAGGAGCTTCGGCAGATTCTCGGCATCACCGCCGAGCCGCTCGTGGCCGAGGTGCGGCGTTGGCCGCGATCCATGGCGCAGTACAGTGTGGGTCATGCCGCGCGCGTGCGTCGAATTCGCGAACAGGCCAATGCTTTGCGCAACCTTCATCTGGCCGGAAATGCCTATGATGGCATCGGAATCTCCGACTGCATCCGTCTGGGCCAGAGCGCGGCCCACGCGCTGGCGCCAATCGAGTCGTAATGGAAAAGCAGTAGTTGAAGTCAAGTAAGCAATCGCTTTGCATTGGTCGCCTGCTGCCCTGCGGGGGTACAATGGCAGCGCTATGAAAAACAAAGCGCTTTGCCGATTTTTCCCTCTTGCCCTGATCGTGATTCTCGCTTGTTTTTGCAGCGCCTCTCATGCTCAGACCGCGCCATCCAACGCGCAGCTTGCCAGTCGCGCCATCAACGATCGCGTGGATGCGCTGATGAAGAAGATGTCGCTCGAAGATAAGATTGGCCAGCTTGTGCAGTACTCCTATGGTTCGGCCACCGGGCCGGATGCATCGCATTTGAGCTATGAGGATCTGATTGCACGCGGGCAAATTGGCTCGCTGTTGAATATCCACGGCTCGGATGAGGTCAATCGGTTGCAGCATATTGCGATGGAGAAGTCGCAGCTTCATATCCCGCTGCTCTTTGGGCTGGATGTGATCCACGGTATGCACACGACATTTCCTGTGCCCATTGCGCTCGCCAGCGCCTGGGATCCGCAGTTGATCCGCAGCGTGGCCCACACGGCAGCAGTCGAGTCGCGTGCAGAGGGAGTGCCTTGGGTCTTTTCGCCCATGGTCGATATCGCACGCGATCCGCGCTGGGGACGCATTGTCGAGTCGGCGGGCGAGGATCCGTATCTGGGTTCGGTGCTGGCGCGAGCCTATGTCGAGGGATATCAGCAGGATGATCTGAGCAAGCCGGATTCGGTCGCGGTCAGCGTCAAGCACTTTGCCGCGTATGGTGCAGCGATTGCGGGGCGCGACTATAACGCGACGGATATGTCGGATGTCATGCTGCGCCAGGTCTATCTGCCGCCGTATCACGCCGCGGTAGCCGCTGGAGCGGCGACGGTGATGAGCTCATTCAACTCCATCAACGGAGTTCCTGCGAGCGCAAATCCCTACACGCTCACGCAGATTCTGCGGCGCGAATGGGGCTTTGACGGATTTGTGGTTTCGGACTGGGGCGCCGTTTCAGAGCTGTTGAATCACTCCATCGGAGCCGATGGCAGCACGGTGGCGCGCAAGGCCATAGAAGCCGGCGTGGACATGGATATGGAAGGTGGACTCTACGGGACGACCCTGGCGGCGCAGGTGCGCGCGGGCACCATTCCGGAGTCGGTCATCGATGAGGCGACGCGACGCATTCTGCGGGTCAAGTTTGCCCTGGGTCTCTTCGATCATCCGTACATTGCACCCACGCCCGCCTATGTGGCAACGCCGGAGAAACGCGCGGAAGCACGCAAGGCGGCCGATGAGACGATCGTGCTCCTGAAAAACGACAGTGTGGAAGGCGTAGGCAACGTGCTGCCGCTGAAGAAGTCCGTGAAAACGGTGGCGCTGATCGGTCCGCTGGCAGATTCGCAGCAGGACATGCTTGGTTCCTGGGGCGCATTGGGCAATCCCAGGGATGCTGTGACGTTGCGACAGGCTCTAAGCAAACGGCTGGGCAGCCGGCTGCTTTATGCCCGGGGCGTGACCATTCTGAAGGGCGAAAACGAGACATATCTGGAGAAATTTCTGGGCCAGCCAACCTCTCCTGCCTGGGACAATGCCAACGGAATCGCCTCAGCCGTGGCGACTGCGAAAAAGGCCGATGTGGTGGTCATGGCGCTGGGTGAAAGTGCAGTCGGAATGACCGGCGAAGCCAGCAGCCGCGCGCACCTGAGCCTGCCGGGCGATCAGGAACAGTTGCTGGAAGCTGTGGCTGCGACCGGCAAGCCGGTGGTATTAGTCATGTTCACCGGCCGCCCCAGTGAAATTCCATGGGCTGCGGGGCATATTCCGGCCATTGTCCAGGCATGGTTCCCCGGCATCGAGGCTGGAGACGCGGTTGCCGATGTGCTCTTTGGCGATGTCAACCCAGGCGCAAAGCTCACCACCAGCTTTCCACGCGCTGTGGGGCAGGAGCCGCTTTACTATGCCCAGCTTCCCACGGGACGACCAGCGCATGGCAATCTGAATCACTTTCCAGCAAACAGCGAAGAGAAATATATGTCGCGCTACCTGGACGTGAATAACTCGGCGCAGTTTCCGTTCGGGTGGGGACTGAGTTACACGAGTTTCCGATTCAGCGATCCCACACTAAGCCAGTCGGAGATCAGCCTCGCCTCGTTGAAGCCGGGCGATGCTGCAAAAGTGAATGTGAGTTTCACCGTAACCAACTCTGGCTCTCGCGCAGGAACCGAGGTGGCTCAGCTTTACATACGCAACACCTCAGCCTCCGTCGAGCAGCCGGTGCGCGAGTTGAAAGGATTTGCGCGCGTCACCTTGCAGCCCGGCGAAAGCAGGACCGTGACGCTGCCACTCGGCTTTGATGAACTCAGCTTCTGGAATGCGCAGAGCAGGCAGGTCGTTGAACCGACGACTTACAAAATCTTTGTCGGCGACAGCTCCCTGGCGGATCGCGCGACAAGCCTGATTGTCCGCTGACAATGACCGCCGCTCCAGCGCAGAACCCCACGCTTACGCAGAGGATCGATTGCAAAGACGGTCCTTCATGAGGCAGGTTCTTCGATGCGAACTTCGCGATCGCCCTGGATATGGCTCAGTGTCTGGCGAATGCCACTGGGCCAGCGAATCTCGATGGTCTGCGCTACCGTCTCCGTGCCCAGTCCAAAGTGTGCGCGCTTATCGCTGGAGGAGCAGTAGCTGCCTGCGGTCGTTACAGTCCACCATTGCGAACCAGCCGCAGTGGTCAGCTTGATGACCGCGCCAATACCGTCGCGATTGCTTTTGTGCCCGACCAGGTACAGCGTAATCCAGTGGTGAGTCGTCTCGGTTTCGTTGCGTAGCAGGTAAGCGGGGCCATCGTTGGTTGTTACCACAGCGTCCAGGCGGCCATCGTTGTCAAAGTCGCCCAGCGCCATGCCGCGACCTACCCATAGCTGATGAAAAACCTCGCCACAGTCTTTGGAGATATCAACAAACTTGCCATTGCCAAGATTACGCAGCAGCATCATCGATTCACGATAGCGTAACTGAGGAAAGGTAAGTTCGATGTTATCGATGACATGGCCCTGCGTAACGAGAATATCCTTCCATCCATCATTGTCAAAGTCCATAAATCGCACACCCCACCCGGAGTGGAGCAGGGTATCGCCACCCACGCCTGACAGATAACTCGCATAGCTGAAAGTCCCATCGCCGTTGTTCTGGTAGAGAGCATATTTCTGGTTCGCCAGGTTGGTAACAATCAGGTCAGGGCGCCCGTCGTTGTCATAGTCCTGAAAATCCGTTCCCATGCCGGCATAGGTGTTTCCCATACCATCCACCGCCACTTCAGCCAGCAGCCCTGCATCTTCAAAGGTTCCGTCACCTTTGTTGCGATACAGAAACTCAGTCATGGAGTCGTTGGCGATAAACAAATCCATGTGTCCATCTCCGTCATAGTCGGCAGTCGTGATGCCGAGACCTTTTCCCGGCTGCGCCAACCCGATCTTTGCCGCAACCTCGGTGAAGCGACCGTTGCCCTCGTTGTGAAAGACCAGCGGAGAGACGGTCGGGAAGAGATCGGGATGGCAGTAACTGCGGTAGCCATCGCGATGCTCGCCGCACCAGATATCCGGAAAGTCCCACTGCATGTAGCGAAGGACGACAAGATCAAGTCGCCCATCGTTGTCGAGATCGACCCAGAGGGCGCTTGTGCTCCAACCGCTTCCGCCTGTGCCGCTGGCTTCGGTCACGTCGGTGAAGGTTCCATCGCCGTTATTGTGATAGAGGCGATTGCCGCCGTAGCCAGTCACGTAAATATCCTGAAAGCCGTCGTTGTCATAGTCCCCAATGGCCACGCCCATGTCATAGCCAATGCCTTGCAGCCCGGCTTTCTCCGTCACATCTTCAAAGCTGCCATCGGCTCGCTGATGATAGAGGCGGTTCCAGTACTCAGGACCGGTCTTTTTCGGAATCGTGCCGGGTCGAGTGGGATCGGTAAGTGGTGCGCCATTGACAAAGAAGATATCGAGCCTGCCATCGTTGTCATAGTCGAAGAGCGCAACACCGGAACCCATCGTCTCCAGCAGATATTTCTGAGAGGTATGCGAGGCCTTGCCGACAAAGGAAACGCCGCGCGCGTGGGTGACATCGACAAACTTTCCAGCGATGGAAGGAATCTCTGTTGACGTCGTGGGAGAAGATGCGCTTTGCGTAGCAAAACCCGCAGCGAGTGCCCTCATCTGCGGCTCTGTGCTGGCCAGCGTACTCAGCGCGGCCACAGACTTCAGAAACTTTCGACGGTGCATGAACGATAACCTTTCCACGGAATGTCTTCTGCGGCTTGTGCGGCTCGCTTCAACCAGTCCGGATCAAACTGCGCAAAGTCTTACGGCTTGTCTCAGGCTGGTGAGCGGATCGCCGAGCGGAACGAACTCGTGTGCGACGACTCCTTCAAACGAAGTGGCTGCGATTGCGCGCATCACTCCGTCCCACTGCACCTCCTGCTGGTGATTCAGCTCATGGCGACCGGGCACTCCTCCGGTGTGGAAGTGGCCAATGGATGCGATGTTCTGCTGGATGGTCGTGATCAGGTCTCCCTCCATGATCTGCATGTGGTAGATATCGTAGAGCAACCGGATGAGTGGCGAATTTACCTTCTGGATGACCTCGACGCCCCAGGCGGTGTGGTCGGCCATGTATCCGGGATGATTCACCTTGCTGTTCAGCAGCTCCATGCAGAGCATGACGCCGGAGTCCTCGACGATGGGCTTCATGCGCTTCAACCCGGTGATCGTGTTGCGCATCCCTTCGTCGTCAGAAAGACCATCGCGAAGACCGGAGAAGGTAATGACTCGCCGGACGCCGGCACGCCGCGCGAGCGGGAGATTTTTCCGCAGCCCGGCTTCGATGGAGGCGTGGTTTTCCAGTCGATTGAGTCCGCGCGAAATCTCTCCTGCGTCGGCATATCCCATGGTACAGACCAGGCCGTATCGCCGCGGAATCTCATATTCGTCTGGCTGCAGCAGGTCGATGCCGACAAGTCCCATATCGGCTCCAGCCGCGCAGAGATCATCGAGCGTGATTTTGGGGTAGCACCAGCGGCAGGCGGACTGATGAATGCGGCTGTAAGCGTTCGCATGAATCGGGCTTGCGCTGCTTTCCGGCGATCCTGCGAGGACCATGCCGACGGTCGCAACGCCTGCGTGAAGCAGATCGCGGCGAGAGAACAAAGGGTCCGCAGCAATGGATGACTCAGTTCGGAATGGCTCGGAGAATTGAGGCGGAGTGGGCATGGCGTCAGGCAACAGAGTGGCGAATCGACCCAACGGAAGTCAAACAGCGGGGGCTGTGACCAGATTCCTGGCCGTTGCGCACGAAACGCTCAACCGATAGGCCGGACCCGGATAAATCGACTTAGTTAAAGATTTGTGAATGCGGTAGCGATGGCCCGCAGGCGCAGGACCGGAGCGACAGAAATTATTGTTCTCGATCCCCCGAAATGCTCTTGACAAGAGCTAATTGAGTTTCGTAAAAGTACTGAGCGCTTCGATTCGTGGTTCTCCTTGTTGCCAAGGACCCTGTGAATGTAAACGCATTCACGGGAAACGTCGGTACAGACGTATTTCCACGAAGCGCCCGTCGAACTTGGACGGAGGCGCAAAAAGAAAACGTTTTTCTGGAGGCTTCCATGAGACTCTCCCGGCTAGGTATCCGATTTTTAGTCGTGATCGGACTACTGATCCTTCCACTTGGTGCTTTTGCTCAGCTTGATACGGGCGCAATCACCGGCGTAGTCACCGATACTTCCGGCGCAATTGTGCCGGGTGCAACCGTCACGCTGACCAACACCGACACCGGCTTCGTCAACACCACCAAGAGCGACTCCGCCGGCATTTACACCTTTTCACCCATTCGTATCGGTTCCTACTCGATCACGGCGAGCGCTCCCAGCTTCGAAACCACGAAGCAGGAAAACGTTGTCGTCCAGGTGCAGGAACGGCTGAGCGTGAATCTCGCGCTGAAGCCAGGCGAGGTGACTGAAACCGTCACCGTGACCACGGCCCCGCCCTTGCTGCAAACGCAAAGCGGATCGGTCGGGCAGGTAATGACCGCACAGACCATCAACCATGTTCCGTTGAACGGTCGAAACTGGGTCTACATCGCACAGCTTTCCACGGGAACGGCTCCGGCAGAGGGATCACGCGGTGGCGGCAAGGGCGATTTTGAAGCCAACGGCCAGCGAGCTGAGCAAAACAACTTCATCCTCGACGGCGTGGATAACAACGTGAACGTGGTGGACTTTGCCAACGGCGCAAGCTACGTGGTGCAGCCGCCGCCGGATGCGCTCTCTGAATTCAAGGTCCAGACAGGCGACTACAGCGCTGAGTTTGGCCACTCCGCCGGCGCGGTCGTGAATGCAACGATCAAATCCGGCACCAATGAAATCCATGGTGACTTGTGGGAGTATTTCCGCAATACCGTGCTGGACTCGAAAAACTTCAACGCGCTGACGGTGCCGAATTATCACGAGAATCAGTTCGGCGCAACGCTTGGCTTCCCGATCATCAAGAACAAGCTCTTTTTCTTTGGCGATACGCAGGCCAACCGCATCATCTTTGGCAACACACAGACTCTGACTGTGCCTACGGCGCTGATGCGGCAGGGCAACTTCAGTGAACTCCTGAGTACCTCGCTTACGGGGGCCGCTCAGCCCATCTATCTCTATCAGCCCAACCTGCAGAACGGCGCGCTGCTGCAATGTAACGGGCAGCAGAACGTCTTCTGCCAGAGCCAGATCAGCAAGGTAGCGCAGAACATTCTGAATCTGTATCCGATGCCCAATGCCAATGGCGGCAAAACGTACAACAACTACGTCGTCAACACAAATGACTCGGATAACACCTTCCAGTGGGATACCCGCATGGATTACAACGCGACCAACAACGACCAGATGTTTGCGCGTTTCAGCTATTACCATGAGCCGGGCAACTATCTGCCACCTTTGGGTCCAATTCTCGACGGCGGCGGCTTTGGCAACGATGGAAGCATCCTGAATCTGGGTGAAAACTTTGTCCTGAGCGAGACGCACGTCTTCACGCCGACACTCTCTAACGAATTTCGCTTCGGCTACAACTATCTGCATGATGGATATGTGCAGCCCAATGCGGATACGAACATCGCGGCAACTCTCGGCATGGGCGGCATTCCGTACGGTCCGGACTTCCCCCAGAATGGCGGCCTGCCAAATGTCTCGATCGGCGGCATCTCCAGCTTTGGCAGCACGACCTTCTACGTCACCGACGAGCACGAGAACGTCTTTCAGATTCTGGACAACGTGACCAAGGTGATCGGCAATCACACGCTGCGTCTGGGTGTGGACTTCCAGAGCATTCGATTCTCCACATTGCAGCCGCCATTTCCCCGTGGCACCTATGGTTTCACCGGAGAATATACCAGCAATCTGAATGCCAACTTCACCGGCTACGGCGTAGCCGACTTTCTGGCAGACCAGAACAACAATGCGCAGATTTCCAATGAATTCAAGAACGGCGATGCGCACTGGTATCGCTCTGGCTATGCCGAAGATGACTGGCGCGTGAACAACAAGCTCACCCTGAATCTCGGTCTGCGCTACGACTACTATCAGCCATACAAGGACGTCGGTGGATACCAGGCCAGCTACTACATCACGGGAGCTGTGGGGCCTGGCTTTGGACAGGCGACCTTTGAGATTCCTTCGCAGCAGCGGAATTACCCAATCAATTCGCTCTTCACAAACCTGCTGGCAAAAGATAACATCACCCTTCAATACGTCAACAATCCGGCCCTGATCAACGCGCAGAAGACGAACTTTGCGCCGCGCTTCGGGTTCTCCTATGCCATGGATGAGAACGACGTCATCCGCGGCGGATATGGAATCTTCTACGGCGGTCTGGAAAGCACTGGATATTATCCCAACCTGGGTGAAAACTATCCCTTCCAGTTCACAGATACTTTCCCGGCACCAAACTGCGTAGCGAACAACTGCCCCAGCATCAGTGATCAAACCTACGGCGGCATCTCCCTGGAGAACGGCTTCACGACGCAGCTTGCTCAGGGACTAGCCAACTTCATCTCCACCCCTGCACTTCGTGGCTCAGACCAGAATACGAAGACGCCATATACAGAGGACTACAACCTCTCGTACCAGCACCAGTTCAACGCGAATCTGGCGATGACCCTGTCCTATGTGGGCGACGTTTCGCGTCACCTCCAGGTCTTCCCGGATCCGAACAACCCGTTTGCTCTCACCAATCCTTCGGTGAACTCGCAAATCTATCGCCCGTTCCCGGACTTTGGCGGAACCGCCTACACCAATTACGCCGGCATGAGCAACTACAACTCCCTGCAGGCCAAGTTGCAGAAGCGCATGTCGCACGGACTCAACTTCCTGGCCAGCTATACTTGGGCGCATTCGCTCGATGATGCTCCCACGCCGCTGGGAAGCACGGGTGACGGTGGTTATCGAAACACCAATTTGCTGCCTATCGTCAATGACTACAGCAACTCACCCTTTGATGTTCGTCAGCGCGTCACCTTCAATGCCTACTACGATCTGCCGTTCGGCAAGGGACGCACGTTCATGAATCGTGGAGGCATCCTGAACGCCATCGCGGGAGGATGGTCGTCGAACCTGACCTTCTTTGCGCAGACGGGAAATCCGTTCACGGTGTATCCGAACAACACCGGCCCTTCGGGTGGCGGCACGCGCGCCATTCTGGTGGGCGATCCATTCAAGGGCGGTGGCACACCGAATCCTACCAATCCCAACGTAAGCTGCCCGGCAAGGGTGAAGACGCTGCAAAACTGGTATAACCCCTGCGCCTTTGCCAACCCGGTCTCGGGCACAGAGATCAGTCCTGGCCCTTACAACGGCAGCTATACAACGCCACAGCCTGGCTATCTGTATCCGGCTCAGGTCACGGCCAAGAGTCAGGTGCTGCAACTGCTGGGTGGCCGACGCAACCAGATCTACGGCCCTGGTTACGAGCGGATCAATATGTCCATCTTCAAGCAGTTCCCGACCTTCCGGACGCAGTATCTGGAGTTCCGCGCGGATATCTTCAACGTGCTCAACACTCCGGCGTATGGCACTCCAAGCGTCACCAACACCAACTCCAACGGCGGCGAGATTTCGTCTCCCCGCTTCTTCCAGAACTTTACTCCCGATGCGCGCTTCTTCCAGTTCGCAATGAAGTATCAGTTCTGATTTAGACTTCACGGTGAGGAGCGGTGCACACCGCTCCTCATTGGGAGTGATTCGGATGAAATTTTGCAGTGTCACGCTTGTACGCTCAGCGCTGTTTGCGCTGAGTGTTTTTGTCTGCGGAGCGAGTTTCCTTTCAGCGCAGTCTTCCACGGAGTCAGCCGCTCGTTCTGCGCCCAATTCGTCGGCGCAGGAGAATCGCCTCTTTCAGCAGGCTACGGCGGCGATGCAAAACGGCAGTCTGGCCGAAGCGCGCAGCCTGCTGATGCAACTGCGCGCGCGTCATCCACATGACTTTCCCATTGATGAATCCCTGGGTCTGGCCTGTGCGCAGCAGGGTGACCTCCAATCAGCACTGGCGTACTTGCGAGCGGCTACGGAGGATAATCCGGGATCGGCGGTCGCACAGGCGAATCTGGGAACCGCCTATCTCAAGCTCCAGCAGAATGAAGCCGCCGTCAAAGCGCTGAAGAAAAGCGTGCAGCTTGATCCTTCCAACGCATCCACACAAGCGGCTCTGGGGCAGGCGCTGATGCTGACCAGGCAGCCTGAAGCAGCAGTTGCGCCATTCCGTGCTGCGCTCAGGCAGAACGCCGACGATCCAGGTCTGCTGTACAACACGGCGCTCGCGGAGTTTCAGGCAGGCAATGCAGCGGCTGCGGAGCCACTGTTAGCCAAAATGCCGGGAGCCGAAGACTCCGCCGAAGCACAATCGCTCTTTGGCGATGTGGATGAGTCACTGGCCAAGTATGAAGATGCAGCCCGGCACTATGCCAATGCCGCGCGACTGGACCCAAGCGAAGCCAATGTCTTCCTTCTGGGAGTCGAGTTTTTGCGCCACTGGACGTTCGATCCGGCGATCAAGGAGTTTCAGGCCGGAGTCGAAAGCTTTCCGCAAAGCACGCGGATGCAGGTGGGTCTGGGTGTTGCATACTATGGCGGCAGTTACTACGACAAAGCCATTCCCATCTTTGCCAGCCTGCTGCAAAAGTCGCCCGATAACGCACTCTATGCCGAGTTACTGGGTCGCGATTGCACGGTGCTCACGGAGGGGATACGACCGGAGTGTGCTTCCCTGGTGAGCTTCGCTCAGCGTCACCCGGATAACGCCGTCATTGCCACGTACGCCGCCACCAGCATTCTGCATCAGCCGCAAGGCCAGCAGCAGTTGCAGACCGCTCGCACACTGCTGATGAATGCCTTGCACGCCAACCCGCGCATGGCCCAGGCTCAGTTTGCCATGGGCTTGCTGCTGCAGTTGGAGAATCAGTGGAAAGATAGTATTTCGCCGCTGGAGACGGCCATTCAGTTGAAACCGGATTACGCGACGGCACATTATCGGCTCGCTCTGGCCTACAATCACAGCGGCAACAAGCAGCAGGCGCAGCAGGAGATTGCCCTGGAGCTGAAGTACAGCAAAGCGGATCGTGCCGAGGTGGAAAACCGCCTGCGCTCGGTCACCACATTTCTGGTGAAGATGCAATGAGTGCCGTCATGCAACACGCCGGTTTTCGCGCCGCGGCACAACAGGTTGCATTCCGTCGCCGTGATTTTTTGCGCGCCGCCGGGCTGATGGGAGCCAGCGCGCCGCTGCTGAGTTTTGGGCCACTGCGCGCCGCAACTCGTCCGCGTGGGCGCAGGGTGGTGGTCGTCACCTTTGGCGGCGGCGCTCGCGATGAGGAAACCTTTGCTCCCGATGGTCAGGAGAATATCCCGCATCTGATCAGCACGCTCTTGCCTCAGGCCGCCTTCTACAGTCAGGTAGTCAACCGTGGCATTCTGGGGCACTATGTGGCAACCGCCAGCCTCGCCACAGGAGCCTATGAAACCTTTGACAACTTTGCCGCCACTCCGCCGGCAAATCCAACTGTCTTCGAGTACTATCGCAAAGCGCTCCATCGCCCCGCCACGGATGCCTGGGTCGTTGCTCCCAGCAACGGATTCAACCGTATCGGTGAGAGCGATGCGCGCGGTTATGGGCCGGGTCTCGGCGCTGGAGTCATCCTGCCCAAACATCTGCTCGCAGCGGCCATGCCGCAACACCGGCAAAGCGACTTCACGCATCTCCTCCGAGACAACTACGAGGATCCCTATTACACCCCCGACTTGCACGGCGGCCAGTTTGAGCTGACCCAGCTTGATTCCATCCTCAGGCTTTCCGTCAACGAATTCACCGGCCACGCGCTCAGCCTCAGCAGCGCCGACGAGCTGTCTGTTTACGTTGCGCATCAGCTCATGCGGCAGCTTTCCCCAAGCCTGCTGTGGATCACACTGCACGATATGGACGTGGCGCATTCCGGCGCCTATTCGCTGTATGTGGATGGCATTCGCCGTTCCGACCGTCTGTGCGCGGAGATTTGGAAGATCATTCAGACGGAACCGGAGTATGCCGGACGAACGACGATGCTGGTGCTGCCGGATTTTGGCCGCGACTCCGACTTTGACTCCGGCGGCAACGGATTTCAGCATCACCGCACCGGCGATGCACTTTCGCGAACGACCTGGATGATGGCGCTTGGCCCGGGCATTCGTCAGGGAGCAATGATCGATCGTCCCGTGCAGTCAACCGATCTGGTGCCAACCATCGGAGCGCTCATGGGCTTTACGACGCCGCTGGCTCAGGGGCGCGCACTGACTGAGGTGCTCGGATGACCCCTGCGCAGCTCAGACCGGAAGACTTTGCCAGTTACCCAGCCCAGGCGCGTTCCCTCGCGGTCAGCCAGCTTCCTCTGCTTCAGACGCTTCCGCTCGTCTTTGCGGCTCTTCTGCTGCGTGAGGCGCGTGATTTCGACTGGCGTTTTCCACCCGAGCAGCAGGCTATCGAAGATCAGTTTTCCTTTTTGTCATCGCTCCCGCTCTCGCAGCGGGAAACTCTGCTGCGAGGCTTTGCAGCGGTCCAACTGCCGGAGTCTGCCCGGCGCATCCCGTGGGTGGCGCAGCCCCAGCAGTTTCTCGACGCTCTGACCGCGGCACTCTGGTCCACGCATCAGATTGACGGCTTTCGACAAAGCGCAAAGCTCTATGCCAGCGCGTGGCGCCAGGCGCATCCAGAGCCGCAGCCGGCGGTGCCGCGACTCACCGTTGTCGTGTTGGGAGCCGATCTCAAACTGGATGGATATCCGCTCTTTCGCAAGCTCCGTTCGCACGGCGTCCTTGTTCCGCAGGTCACCGGCGACGATGGCTGGTCCACGTTGGCGGCTCTTGCGCAAAAGCGCGCTCAGAGCCACCCGGCAACCGCAGGCCATCTCTACATCGATGGCGGTGAGGCGGACTCTTCGCTGGCGGCTCATCTGGCCACCACCTCCTATCTCGCACTCGCTTCGGTCCGCGAGCAACTCCTCGAACGGATCAGCGCCATGCTTACCACCGCCAACAGTGGTCCGGAGCAGTTGCGCACCACCATGGCACAGATCACGCCGCAGTCGCTGCACTGGCCTGCAACCTCCGGCGACGAGGCCTTTCGTCGCTTCCAGCTTGATGTGCTCACGGAAGGCTCCGGCACGCAGATCTTCAGCACAACCTTCGTGCAATGGGCGGCGCGGGAAGCGCTGCGAAGAGCGCAGCCGCTGACTCTGGTCATGCGTTTTGCGCCACGCCAGCACAGTCTGAATATGAACGAGATGCTCTCGGGCAAGACTCAGGGAAACGCCACTGATCCCGGTGGCTCTCTGGTGGATGCGGATATGGGGGCATTCTATGCCTGGATCGACCAGCAGCGTTTGGCTGGAGCCGAACAAAGCGCATTCCTGGCGTGGAGCCAGGCGCACCAGCAAGCCATTCTGATCGGCCCCGCCGTGCCTCGCAACACCGTCGCCGGCGCGCCCATGACCATGCATCAGATGCTGGCCCAGCTTGCATAGCCCGGTGATCAATTCCCCGTACCGGACGGCTGCCTTCTGCAACCGGCATCCCGGAGTGGAATCGGTTTTTCAGTAGGTGCCCAGGTGCACCTGCACATACTGCACATCCGACCGGAAGTTCACTCCACGATCGGTCTGATCGCCATTCAAAATGCGCTGCGGCTTCCACGCAGTGCCATCGTAGCTACCCTGCTCCGCGCGCAAAATCTGCATCTTTCCTGTCTGGCCAGCGGCCAGCAGAAAGGTCACGCGACAGTTGGTTCCGGTCACCAGAAAATCGTTGGGGCCAATCTGCGCCACCAGCGCATCTCCGTCGTGATGGGGCGTGCCCGGTGCATGGGCCTCGCCGTCCGGCTGCCGCGCGCCAAAGCCGATGAACGCGGTCCACTTGCCAAAGTGCAGCGTCTCCTCGGTCGTGCCTGCCTCCTCGACAGCGGTTCGCACTTTGCCCTCCAGATTGAGCTGCGCTACCACACGATCAATCGGTCCGATCAGCGCATAGTTCTCCGCCAGAGCATGGGGATAATCCCCCGCCTTGAAGGTCCATCCCGTCTGATCCGTGCCAAACGGAGAAAAACCAATCGCTCCGCGATCAAGGGCATAGTAGAACTCCGCGCTGAAATTGTCTCCGGTGCCTGTCTCCGGAATCCACAGCGGGTTGTCGGCGCGGCGATAGGTCTCCATCACCTCGCGCTCAAAGCCGCGATCCGCGCTGTAGAGATCAGGCCCAAGCACATCGATGGACGGGGCAACAGCTTTCCAGATCGCGATATTCGACTGCACCGGACCCCCGCTGGGAAAGTCGTATCCGGGCAGCAGGTGACCGCGTATCTGATAGCCTCTCGGATACTGAAGCCAGACATTGCAGTAGTAGGGAATATCAAACTCCTTCTTGCCCGCCGCAGCGATGGCGTTGATGTAGCGGGCAACGGAGTAAGCCTGAAAATACTGGTCAGCGTCAAAGCCAAAGACCTCCCGCCAGGTGCCCGGCGATTTGTGCATCGCCTCCAGCACGCTCTGCGGAACCGGCCCGGCAAACTCTTTCTCGGCCTCCGGCGAGTGGTCGCGCACCGCGCCAATGGAGCCGGATTCATTCTCCACCTGCATCATCAGCACCGTGTGCTCCGCACTGTCCGTCTGCGCCAGGTGATGCATCAGCGCCACAAACGCCGTGCGATCCGCATTCAGATTGCTGGTCGAGTTGGCCGTGAGCACCTGCACCGGCTCACCTCGCTCGTCGATCACGCGAGGATATTTCGCCGTGTCAGTCTTCACCCACTCCGGCACGTAGTGGTCTTCCCCGTTCTTCCAGGTGCCAAACCACAGCAGCACCAGATGCATCTGATGTGCACGCGCCTGATTCACCAGCATATCGACGCTGCTGAAGTCGAAGACTCCCGGCCTCGGCTCCATCTGCTCCCAATAGATCGGGGCTTCCACCGTATTCGCGTGGATCGCAGCCATCAATGGCCACACATCCGGCATCGTCGCAGGCCATGCGCTGGAGTTGTTGATCTGGCCGCCCAGCACCAGAAACGGCTTGCCATCCACAAGCAGGGCATAGTGGCCATCTCGATGAAGGATCTGCGGCGCCGGAACGTTGGCTGTGCTTTGCGCAAGCATCGCACCGCAGCCCACAGAGAGCAGGCTTGCCAGCGGCAACACGACGGAAGCCAGGGAGCAAATACGGCAGTGTTGAAAGAGACGTGGCATGGGATGGACCTCATCTTTCGGCTCGCAACAGGAAACGTTGCCAGCTATTTTGCGGGATCATTGTAAGCGTTTTCGACAGCGCTTGACCAGATTTTTCCTTCCTCGCACAGCGCTCGTCGATCCCCGCCGCACACCCCACCCGCAGTCAGCCGTGCAGTACGATGAATATGTGGAGCTGGAGACCAAACGCGACGCGCTCATGCGGATTCTGGCTGAGCTGGATGGACTGCTCGTGGCCTACTCCGGCGGAGCCGATTCTGCCTTTCTTGCCTGGGCCGCGCATCAGGTGCTGGGCAACCGCATGTTGGCCGTCCTGGCCGATTCCTCTTCGCTGCCTCGTGCCGAGCTGGCTGCGGCTCTTGATTTTGTCCGTGTGCATGGGATTCCGGTTCGTGTCATCCGCACCGGCGAACTCTCCAATCCGGACTATGTGCGCAACGATGCTCAGCGATGCTTCCACTGCAAAGAGGAGCTGTTTACGCAGATGGAAACTCTGCGTTTGCAGATCGGTTATCCCCACCTGGCCTACGGCATGAATCTGGATGACCGCGGTGAGTTTCGTCCCGGCCAGCAGGCCGCAGCGCTCCATCGCGCACACGCGCCTCTGGCAGAGGCTGGACTCACCAAGGCCGAGATTCGCGCGCTGGCTCAAACAGCCGGGCTGAGCCTCTGGAACAAGCCTGCTGCGGCCTGTCTGGCTTCGCGCATCGAATACGGCCGTCCCGTCACAGCCGAAGCGCTGGCGCAGGTCGAGCAGGCCGAGGCTGCGCTGCACCAGCTTGGTTTCCTGCGTGTGCGCGTCCGTCATCACGGCTCGCTGGCGCGCATCGAGATTGCTCGCGAAGAGATGCCCCGCGCGCTCGCGCTTTCGACGCTTGACCAGATCACGCGCGAGGTCCGAAACTGCGGCTTCGCATTTGTCACACTCGATACCGAGGGCTATCGCTCCGGATCCATGAATCTTGTGCTTCCTGCCGACGTAATCCGCGCGGCATCCTCGGAGATCGCTTAGTCATGTACAGTGCCTTTCTTGAGTGTTTTGCCGGCATCGCCGGAGATATGTTTGTGGCTGCGGCTCTCGATGCGGGCGTTCCCTTTGCCGTCATTGAACAAGCCGTGGACGCGCTGCAACTGGGTGTAACGTTGCACCGCGAAACCGTCGATCGCAGCGGAATCTCTTCCACGCGATTCCTGGTGCTGGTCGCGGGCCAGCCCGCCGAAGCAGCAGAACACGGCCACGTACACAGCCATGAGCACGAGCACAGCCATGAGCACACGCACGAGCACAGCCATGAGCACAAACATGAGCACACGCACGAGCACAGCCATGAGCACGCACACGGCCACACGCACGAGCCAGCCCACAGCCACACGCATGAGCACTCTCATGAGCACGGGCGCTCGTTGGCGCAGATTCGCAAACGGATTGCCGCCTCACCCATCGACCCCGCCATTCAGCGCCGGGCCACGCACATCTTCGAACTGCTGGGCGCAGCCGAAGCGAAGATTCACAACGTTCCCGTGGACTCCATCCACTTCCACGAAGTTGGCTCGGTCGATGCCATCGTGGATATCGTCGCGGCCAGTGCTGCAATTGAGTTTCTGGAGCGCAAAGGGCCTTTGCAATGGTATGTTTCAGCGATCAACGTGGGCGCTGGAATGGTAGAGTGCGCACATGGAACGTTCCCCGTTCCGGCTCCAGCCACAGCAGAGTTGCTGCGCGGTCTGCCCACCTACTCCGCTCATCTGCAAAAGGAACTCGCCACGCCCACCGGTGCCGCCATTCTGCAATCTTTGTCACCGCAAACAGCCACTCCGTCGCCGACCGTTGTCCGCTCCATCGGCTATGGCGCTGGCAGTCGCAACCCCAGGGGATTTCCCAATGTCCTGCGCCTCTCCCTTGGCGAGACAGTGCAGCAGACCGCAGGTGATGGCGAAGAAGTTATGGTGCTCCAGACGGCGCTCGACGATCTCAATCCGCAGATCACCGCACACGCGGCGCAGACTCTGCTTGCTCACGGAGCGCTGGACGTGATGCTGACGCCGGTGCAGATGAAAAAAGGCCGTCCCGGAACGCTGCTCACCGTGCTCGCGCGACCCCAGGATGCGGCGCGCATGGAGTCGCTGATCTTTCGAGAAACCAGCACCCTGGGCTTGCGCATCCATCGGGAGATGCGTCGCACGCTGGATCGTCAACACGCGACTGTCGCCACAGCTTACGGCCCCATCCGCATCAAGCTCGGTCTGCTGCAGGGTGAAGTCTTGAATGCCGCGCCGGAGTTTGAGGATTGCCGCGCCGCGGCGGAGGCACACAATCAGTCCATCAAAGAGGTCTATCAGGCTGCGATCGCGGCATGGAACCCGGCCAATGCAGGAGACACGCAGTGAACCACCCTGCGCTGCTCGAACTGCTGGCTTCGGTGGAGAGTGGCTCCGTCTCCGCAACCGAGGCTGCGGCAAAGCTCTCCGAACAGATCTCCCGTGCGCTTGCCCAGTCACCGTTTGAAGATATCGGCCACGCGCGGATTGACCATCATCGCAACCTGCGTCATGGGCTGCCGGAGGTTATCTTTGCCGCCGGAAAAACTCCTGCGCAAACCGCCGATATCTTCCTCCACATGGCCGCCGCGGGCACGGATGTGCTGGCCACGCGCGTCACAGAGCCTACGGCGCAGGCGGTGCTCGCATCGGTTCCCGCCGCGCAATATCATGCCGCGGCCCGCGCGATGACCCTGCGCCAGTCGCCGCCTGCCCCGCCACGCGGCCACATCGCCATCCTTTGTGCCGGCACCAGCGATCTGCCCGTTGCCGAGGAAGCCGCCGTCACCGCGGAGCTTTTTGGAGCGCAGGTGACGCGACACTTCGATGTGGGCGTTGCCGGAGTGCATCGCCTGCTCGCAGTTCGAGAGCAGCTTGCCGCCGCCCACGTGGTCATCGTCTGCGCGGGCATGGAGGGCGCGCTGCCCTCGGTGGTGGGTGGTCTGGTGGGTGTGCCGGTCATTGCCGTACCCACTTCAGTCGGCTACGGCGCCAGCTTTGGCGGAGCCACGGCGCTGCTCGGTATGCTCAACTCCTGCTCCCCCAATGTCACCGTCGTCAATATCGACAACGGCTTTGGCGCAGCATACTCCGCCACGCTGATCGCCCGCGCTGCCCATCGCCATTGACCGCCGGCAGGATGTATGGCAAGAATCCTTGCTCTCCGCTATCGTTTCAGCAGGTCAATCGGCTCCGTGAAGTCCGTCACCCGCCAGTGTCGCGCCAGCGCAGGATGTTGCCGCTGAAACGCCTGATACATCTCCCACGCCACGCGACGATAGCTGAAGTGTCCAGCCGCGCCGCTGCGTAGCTCGCTGATGTACTGCGCCTCGGCAAAATCCATCTTGAACAGCGACCGGATCCGCGTTCCCAGCGGCAGCAGATACAGCGCCGTCTGCTTGGCTTCAGGAATGTCCATCGCCGCAAGCCTGGAGCTTGCCTCCCATGCTGCGCGCATCGCCGCCTGATATTCGCCCAGCGCGCCAGCTTCCGTCAGCAGCAGCACATCCGCGCCCAGGTCGCCTGCATCCGGAGTCTCCCATCCGTGCGCTCCGGTGAACTCCTGCACAATCTGTGTGCAGCGACGGTGCCGGTGCATATCGCGAAATCCGCCAATATCCATCAGAATGTCGAAGCGCAGCGCCTGCCCGGCGTGGAAGGCGCGCAGGGGTTCATCATGACGACCGCGATGGCAAAGGCCAAGGTCAATGTATTCCTGCACCCGCGTTGCCGGCATCTCCGCCACCAGGTCGCGAATCTGCCGGTAGCTGTGCTGGCTGACTGAATACAGCAGCGTTGCCGCCAACTCCACTTCCAGCGACTCCGTGCGCTCCACCAGATCGACCACCGGCGCCTCGGCAATGGCCACCCTGCCCAGCAACTCCCTCGCTGCCAGCCGCAGTTCTGCACGTGTCTCCGCCTCATACGCATGGGGCTGCGCATACTTGACCAGTGTCGGAGCCGCATGAACCGGGCGATTCAGGATCGTCTCCGCTTCTGCGCCCAGGCTCGGGTCCAGCGCGGCGATGCGAGCGCACAGACTGCCTCCCTCTGCGGCCTGCACATTCCAGGCCGGTCCTGTCGCCGCCTCGCGCAGCTTGGTGCCCAGCGCGCGCACCTCCGCAAACTCGCTTGTCAGCAGCCGCGCCACTTGAGTCTCCAGCGTGCGCGCATTCACAATCTGCCCCAGCGAAGTATTCGTCGCCAGCGGCAGCAGATACCGAGCCACATCAAAGGCTCGAGCCTTGAGCGTCCGCGTATACGCCTCCGCGGCCATCGACTCCGGCTGGGCGATCCGTTGCTTCAGCGCTTCCAGAATCCTGGCTGAAATCGATTGATACCCCGCAAAAAGCTGCTCGATGGCAGAGTGGTACAGTGCCTCCGCCTGCAGGGCATCCCCGCTCGAACCAAACTCTGGCCGATGCCAGCCGGATTTCTGGAAGTTCTGATAGCGGGTCGAGCGCTCCTGCCCATCCCACCGCTGCTCATCCACCAGCACGATGGCCGCCAGCAGCGACAGCCGCTCCACCGCAAAGGCGATGTGAGCCAGATCGGCAATCGAGCGATGCCCATACTGGAAGTAAAACGTGTTCAGAAACTGTTCTGCCCGCTGCGCGCTGATCTCGGCCAAAGACTGCCGCATCGACAGCGACGAGCGGGAATACTTGGCCATCGCATAGGCCAGCACCTCAGGGTCTGCGCCATGCACGGCAAAGACATCCGTCTCCTGCCCGACAGGCAACTCACGGCCCGGCTGCAATGGATCCACTGTGCTCATCCCTGCCGTTCAGAATACGGCATTCTCACCCCCCGGCGGCATCGGCCAGGTGGATTCTCTGTGGAATACCTGTACGTGGACAAGTCCATAGTGCGCCAAGTTGAACTAGCATGAAACTGGGGAGTCACGGATGTCCGAAACAGGCGCATGGAACTCCGGGCAGGCACAACCGGCACGCGACTGGGTGATGACCCAGCAGTGGGACGATCTGCTCTTTGCGCATTGGCCCGTTTCACCCGCCATGGTTGCCGCCGCGCTTCCTGCCGGGCTGGATGTGGATACCTGCTGTGGATCAGCCTGGCTTGGCGTCGTTCCGTTTCGCATGGATCGGATCCAGCTTCGCGGCCTGCCCTGTGTTCCCGGCTTTCGCCGTTTTCCTGAGTTGAATCTGCGCACCTACGTCCGCGACGCGCTCACCGGAACTCCGGGCGTCTACTTTTTCTCTCTCGATGCAACCAATCCGTTCGCTGTCTTCGTTGCGCGCAGTTTTTTTCAGTTGCCCTACTACTGGGCGCGCATGAGCATGACCACCCTTGCGGAACGCGAATTTTCCTTCATCAGCCGCCGTCTGCTCAGCCGCCGCCCCGTCCACTTCGCTGCGCGCTATCGCGGTCTTGGCCCAACACGTCAGCTTGCAGAAAGTCGTCCAGGCTCCATCGAATACTTCCTCACCGAGCGCTACTGTCTCTTCACCCAGGACATGCTGGGCCGCCTGTTGCGCTCCAGCATTCGTCATATCCCGTGGACACTGGAACAGGCCGAGGCCGAGATCACCTGCAACGATCTCGTCGCTGCCGCAGGATTCACTTTGCCGGATGAGCCACCCCTGCTCTACTACTCCCGTCACCTGGCCGTTACCGTATGGCAGACGGAGTTTGTGGCCGTGCCGTCCGTGGGCACGGCGCTGCCGGCTGCGGGATGAGCAGCTCGGCGATCCTATCCCCAAACGTGAAATCCTGAAAACATGAAATTCTGAAACGCGAAATCCCGCCCATTCCGATCCGCATCTGATGCGGAATCCGATGCGGAGTCCGGCTCTGTTTCAAGCTGCCATCGTCGTCATGCGCGCGCTGGCCTGCCAATCATCTGCCCGGCGTTTCCATCTGGCCATCGGCTACCGCAGGCGCAGCCGTATCGGGCTGATCGCCATCAAAGTTCTTGTAGACCGAGATATGAAAGCAAGCCTGCCGGAACTCTTCCTCAACGTCAATCTTCCCGGCCTGTTGCAGCGGCAGCAGCCAGTTGCGCATCCAGGCAATCTCTCGTCGGCTCATGCCTTTCTTTCCCAAGTCGATCGTTCCGCCGGTCAGGTGCGGCGAAGCCAGATCGCCATCCACCGCCGCCGCATTGCCGTTGATGCGGCGCAACTTGCGCTGATACTCCACCGTCCGCACCGCGGAGGTCACTTCCAGAGCAGAACGGGGAAACTCCGCTGCATGAGCCTCGGCCAGCGAACGCAGAAAATCCGCAGTCCACGGTCGGCAATAGCGCCGGTTTTCCGGCAGATCCTCATTGATGCGCAACGAATCGTTGACAGGGACTGGAACCAGCGCGCCATCCGCGATGTGATGATCCAGGTCGGCATCGTCCTGAATGCGCTCCAGACCCTCCGCATCGGCCATGACATTCTGATGGATCAGCGACTCGCGCGATCCGGCCAGCGGCGATGCCCAGCGAAACGAGACTGCCCGCAAGGTAGCGCGCCGCCGTGCCGAAGGATAGCGTCGGCTCATCCGAACCGTCTGTGCGTGGGCGCGCCTGTGCGAATCGCTGGTTGTGCTGTGTCGCCGCGCCGCCACACTCGTCGCCGCTACTCCATGAGCAGAATGCCGCCGCGTTTTTTCACTCAGCGTTGGATGCGAAGACGGTGCCTTGCCAGCGCGCCGGGAACTCGCCGCCACACCACCGCTGTGCATCGTCCGACCCAGCCGATGGGCATGATGATGCAGCCGACGCGGCGTAACCGTGTTTGCCGTCGCGGCAATGCTGAATGCGAGAAAGAGAATCCATGCGTAACGTGTGGCGCGATGCATCCGAGGGTGTCCGTGGAGAGAGATCCGAGCTATTCCAGTCTATCGCGTTGCGAAGCCGACTGCGTTAGCAATGCAGATGCCTCCGCGTCTGATAATTTCCCGTTTTGGTTGAGTTTCAGTCGTCAGCGCAGGCGCCTTCAGGGCCGCTTGCCTGGCAGAAAGAACAAAGCGGGCTGGAAAAACTCCGGCCCGCTTCATCCTTTCGCTGCTCCAGCTCGCTGCTCCAGCCGAGGCTACTGCACCGTCAGATCATCCTCTTTCGCGTCTTCGGGAGCGACAACCACAGCCGCCGCCACCTTGTCCTCTGGCTCCAGATTCAGCAGCTTCACGCCCTGCGTCGAGCGGCCCGCCGCGCGGATCGTCTTCGTGTCGATGCGAATCATCTTCCCCGCGCGGCTGATAATCATCAGCTCGGAGTGTTCTTCCACCAGCTGAATGCAGTTCACGCGACCGTTCTTCGCTGTCGTTTTCACGTTGATCACGCCCTTGCCGCCGCGTGTCTGCAGACGATACTCCTCCACATCCGTGCGTTTGCCAAAGCCATTTTCCGTCACCGAAAGGATCAGGCACGCACCCGGCTCGTGCTCCTTCGGCGTCACCGCTGAGCCAACCACATAGTCGTTGCGGCCCAGATCAATGCCGCGCACGCCCGCCGCCGGACGGCCCATCGATCGCACATCGGCCTCGTCAAAGCGGATCGCCATGCCCAGATGCGTCGCCAGGAAAACAATCTGGTTGCCGTCGGTGATCCGCGCCGCCACCAGCTCGTCGTCCTTCTCAATGCCGATCGCGATAATTCCGCGCGCCATCACGTTGCTGAAGTCTTTGAGCGGCGTCTTCTTCACCTTCCCGCGCTGCGTGCAGAAGAAGATAAACTTGCCTTCTTCCTCCAGATTTCTCACCGGCAGAATCGTCCGCACCGTCTCGCCCGGCTGCAAATTCAGCAGGCTCTGCATCGACTTGCCCTTGCCCGCCGCGCCCACATCCGGCACCTCATACACCTTCAGCCAGTACACGCGACCCGTATTCGTGAAGCACAGCAGATACGCATGCGTCGAGTCCACGATGAGCTGCGCCACAATATCCTCTTCGCGCGTCTTCATGCCCATCCGGCCCGTGCCGCCGCGCCGCTGCTGCCGATAGGTCGAAATCGGCGTCCGCTTCAGATATCCCTGATGGCTCACCGTCACCGCCACCTGCTCGTCGGCAATCAGGTCTTCCATCTGCAACTCGGCCGTCTCGTCCACGATCATCGTCCGCCGCGCGTCGCCATACTTGTCGCGCACCTCGGTCAGTTCCTTCACGATCACCGCACGCAGCTTCGCCTCTGACGCCAGAATCCCCTCATACTCGGCGATCTTCACCCGTACCTCGGCCAGCTCCTTCATCAGCTCGTCAATCGAAAGCTGCGTCAGCCGATACAGCTGCAACTCCAGAATCGCGTCAATCTGTCGCAGCGTCAGTCCGCTTTCTTCGCCATGCAGCCGCTCGCGATCCAGCCGGATCACAATCTCGCTGCCCTTGCCCCACGCATACAGATTCTCGCGCGCCTCGGCCCGCGATCCCGATCCGCGAATAATGCGGATCACCGTATCCAGATTGTCCAGCGCAATCTTGTAGCCTTCCAGCACATGCTCGCGCTCGCGCGCCTTGCGCAGCAGATACACCGTGCGCCGCCGCACCACCTCAATCCGATGATCGATAAAGCACCGCAGCGCGTCCACAATCCCCAGCTCGCGCGGCTGCCCATTGACTACGGCAAGAAAGATCATCGAGAAGCTTTCCTGCATCTGCGTATGCTTGAAAAGCTGGTTCAGCACAATCTCCGGCTGCGACCCGCGCTTCAGCTCAATCACGATCCGCATTCCGTCGCGGTCGCTCTCGTCGCGCACGTCGGAGATCTCGTCCACAATCTTCTCGTTCACCAGCTCGGCAATGCGTTCGATCAGCTTCGACTTGTTCACCTGATAGGGAATCTCGGTGACAATGATCGCCGTCTTTTCTTTGGTGATCTGCTCAATCTCCGTCCGCGCGCGCATCAGGAATCGGCCACGCCCATTCGTATACGCCTGTGGGATGCCGCTTTTCCCGAAGATGAATCCGCCGGTTGGAAAATCCGGCCCCTGAATATGCCGCAGCACCTCGATCAGCCCCGCCTGCGGATTGTTCACCAGCTCAATCGTCGCGTTCACCACTTCGGTCAGGTTATGTGGCGGAATATTCGTCGCCATGCCCACCGCGATTCCATTTGACCCATTCACGATCAGATTTGGAATCCGCGTCGGCAAAACGCCCGGCTCCGAGGTCGATTCATCGTAGTTGGGGACAAAATCCACCGTCTCCATCTCGATATCGGCCAGCATCTCCCCGGCAATCCGCGTCAGCCTGCACTCCGTATAGCGCATCGCAGCCGGCGGATCGCCATCCACCGACCCGAAATTTCCCTGCCCATCCACCATCGGATAGCGCAGCGAAAACGGCTGCGCCATGCGCACCATCGTGTCATAGATCGCCGAGTCCCCGTGCGGATGGTAGACGCCCATCGTCTGCCCCACCACCTTCGCGCACTTGGTGTACTTCTTGTTGTGCTCCAGCCCCATCTCGCTCATCGCATACAGCACGCGACGATGCACCGGCTTCAGCCCGTCCCTCACATCCGGCAGAGCGCGACCGATAATCACCGACATCGAGTAGTCGAGATACGACCGCCGCATCTCCTCTTCGATGTTGATGGGCTGAATGTTCGAATTCGGCGGCGCGCCGCCAGGATCAAGAGGGAGATTGGGGTTCTGTTCGTCTGCCATAGAGATATCTGCCGCGGAAGGGGCCATCCCTGAGGGAAAAATGCTGAGCCTGGGCTTCGACGGCTTTCTCTTCTATTTTAGGCTCTGGCAGAGTCATCGGGCAAGCGTAAAACTCGCAAATAAATCCATGTTTTTCAATTATTTATGGCCTTGCCCGGAAATGGCTCTCCAGCCTCACAAAAGCCCCGGCAGGCTCAGCAGGCAAAAGACCGCCTGCAACCCGCATACGGCCACCGCCGCCGCCACGGCAATACGCCCTTTCGGCATCTCAAACGTATCGGCGAAGACCCCCGCCACAAACGCGCACACAAACGGCAGCGCCCACACCTGCGGCGCCCCAGGCACACCCCGGGTAACCGCGACGCTAAAGACCACAGCTACCAGCAGTGGCGTTGTATTGCCAAAGTAGATCGTCCGCTTCAGCGCGCCATACAGCCAGAATGCAGCAACAACGGCAATCGTCAACCCGGCATTCCCCATCGAAGCGTAGAACCGTCGCGCAGGCTCCAGCGAAATCCCCAGCTGACCGGCGTCGGAGCGGAAGACATAGCTGAAGGCATCCGGCGAAACGTTGTAGCAGGCAAACAGCAGCACCATCGCCCCCGCGCCCGAGGCCAGCAGCACCGGCAACACCATGCTCCGCCGCCCTTCGGCGATCCACAACATCAGCACCAGGCTCAGTCCCAGCGCCACCGGCAGCGCCGCAATGTGCGATGCCGCCACCACCCCCAGCGTCAGCGTCAACAACGCAATCCGCGGACGCCACTTGCGCCTCGGCCCTTGCATCGCGTGCGCCACGCCTATCGCCGTGTAGATCGCTGCAAACAATCCCAGCGCCGTCAGAATCTCCGGATTCGGCATCACCGTCAGCCGCAGCACCGGCGGCGAAAAGCAGTAAAGCGCCAGCGCCACATACCCGCCCGCATCGCCAAAGAGTCGTCGCGTCACCCACCACAACACCCCGCCCAGCACCAGCCCGGCGGCCATGAACGGCAGCCGCAACAGCAGCATCACATGCGTCATCTGGTGCCGCAGCTCCCAGGCCGACACCGGCGCATCGCTCGTCGCCATCACGCGATCTTCAGGCTTGCGAAAGTGGTCCGCCACCCGCTCCCAGTCCACATAGAGCGACAGCGGCAGCCCCGCCAGCCGATACGCCAGCACCCCGTCGTGAATATTCCCGCAACTTGTAAAGTATCCAGCCAGCGGCGGGCTGTGCTCCCACATCTCCCGCCCACAACGCGCATACGCGTAATCCCGCTCGCTCAGCGTCTGCCGCGAAGTCAGCCAAAGCCCCTGCGCCAGAAACAGCAGCAACAGACCGGCAGCCACCCGCTGCGGCATCAGAAACCGAAACTTCCTCCACCGCGCCCTGATCGATGACTCGTTCTTCAATGCCCGCCGTCGCTCCCTCACCAGTCTACCGGAGCGACCGCCATGCCCATCGCTTTGCCTGGCGCGTGATGGTCTGCCGGATGGGCCAATGAAAACTCCGCATTCACTCGGACCCGACCGCAGCAGCCCACGCATATCATCCACACAAATTCAAGTTTGCCGCCTTCATCCATCCGGACACCTTCGCTTTGCCTGCCAACCCCGCTGCCGTTACACTTGCCTTCAGCATGGCACGCAGCAAAGACTCCAGCGACTCCCCCGACCGACTCATCAGCGCCGCGCGCGCCGGCGAGGAAGACGGCTTCGAACTCAAGCTCCGCCCGCGCTGGCTCCGCGAGTTCATCGGCCAGTCCCGCGCCAAGGAGCAGCTCGCCATCGCCCTCGAAGCCGCCAAATCCCGCGGCGAAGCCCTCGACCACGTCCTGCTCTCCGGCCCGCCCGGCCTCGGCAAAACCACGCTCGCCTCCATCATCGCCAACGAACTCGATGTCGGCTTCCAGCAGACCTCCGGCCCAACCCTCCAGATTCAGGGCGACATGACCGCGATCCTCACCAATCTGCGGGACAAACAGGTGCTCTTTCTCGACGAGATTCACCGCCTTCAGCCCGTGCTCGAAGAAAAACTCTACACCGCCCTCGAAGACCTCAAGCTCGACATCATCATCGGCCAGGGACCATCCGCGCGCACGCATGTCATGGAGATTCGCCCGTTCACCTTCGTCGCCGCCACCACCCGGCTTGGGATGCTCTCCTCGCCGTTGCGATCGCGCTTTGGCATCCTGCTGCGGCTGGAGTTTTATACCGAGGAAGAACTGCGCATCATCGTCGAGCGCTCCGCCGAAGTCCTGCAAGTGCCCATCGACACCGACGGCGCCGCCGAGATTGCTCTTCGCTCACGCGGCACCCCGCGCATCGCCAACCGCCTCCTGCGTCGCGTCCGAGACTACGCACAGGTGCGCGGCAACGGCGAGATCGACCGCAAAACCGCCCACGCAGCGCTCACCATGCTCGACGTCGATCCGCACGGCTTCGACGAAATCGACCGCCGCCTGCTGCTCACCATCATTGAAAAGTACGATGGCGGACCCGTAGGCCTCGGCACCCTCGCCGCCATTCTCTCCGAAGATGAAGGCGCGCTCGAAGAAGTCTACGAGCCATTCCTCATCCAGATCGGCTTTCTCGATCGCACTCCACGCGGTCGCATCGCCACGCGCCTGGCCTACGAGCACTTCCGCATCGCCATGCCCCAGCGCCCAGCCTCCCTGTTCTGAGGCTGAGTTCCAGGGCTGAGCGTCGTTTCAAAGCGCCGGAACAGCCTCGGCCATCGCCGGAATCTCCTCGGTGATGTCGTACGGATAGTACGAGTTCCGTATGTATTGCTTGACCATCCGGTTGGTGTTGAAGAAGGATCCATTCTGCGCGATCGTCGTCGCCATCAGCCGCGCCCAGCGCATCGGCTCCGCATACGCCGCAGTCACCGCTGTTTCGAGCTTCGTATACAGCGATTCCGCTTCTGCGGCATCGTCCGCTCCATCTTCAATCGCCCATCCGGTCACGCCTTCGATGCAGCCTTCAATCCACCATCCATCCAGGATCGAAAGCGAAGGCACTCCATTCAACGCAGCTTTCATCCCGCTCGTGCCAGAGGCTTCATACGGTCGCAGCGGCGTATTCACCCACACGTCCACACCCGCCGTCAGCGCCGCGCCCAGGTTCCAGTCATAGTTTTCCAGATAGACCACCCGCAGATCCGCACCCGAGTACTGCTTGGCCTTTTCGATCACGCTGTGAATCAGCGCTTTGCCCGGCTCGTCCTGCGGATGCGCCTTGCCCGCGTAAAGAATCTGCAATCCGCCTGCCGCCTGCGCCATCCGCAGCAGCCGTTCCGGATCGCGAAACAGCAGGTCCGCTCGCTTGTACGTCGCCGCGCGGCGAGCAAAGCCCAGCGTCAGCACCTTCGGATTCAGCACCAGCCCGGTCCGCGAAGCCACCTCGGCCAGCAGCGATTCCTTGGTTCGCGCATGGGCCGCCAGAATCTCGTCCAACGGAAGCGCGATGGCATTGCGCAGATACAGGTGGTCGCGCCGCCAGCTTGCCATGTGTCGGTCAAACAGCTCGGCAAACGGTTCACTCACCCACGTCGGCCCATGCACGCCGTTGGTGATGGCATCAATCTTGTACTCCGGAAACATCGCCTGCGAAACCTCGCCATGCTTCAGCGCCACACCATTGCAATAACGGCTGAAGCGCAGCGCGACATAGGTCATATTCAGCAGCCCTTCATGGCAGCAGCCAAGCGACTCCAGCCGCGCCGCACGCTCCGCGCCCAGGATGCGCCGAGCCTGCTCCATGCTGAAGCGATCATGGCCTGCAGGAACAGGCGTATGCGTCGTAAACACGCACTTCCTGCGCACGGCTTCAATATCCGTGGCTGAAACCTGGCCCAGTGGTCCACCGCCTGTCTGTGCCTCCAGCAACGCCAAAGTCAGAAATGCCGCATGGCCCTCGTTCATGTGATACACGTTGATCGGCAAGCCAAGCGCATGTGCCATGCGCACCCCGCCCATGCCCAGCAGAATCTCCTGTTGCAGCCGATAGTTCGAATCCCCACCATAAAGGTGGTCAGTCAGCCTGCGATCCCACTCGCTGTTTTCCGCCAGGTCCGAGTCCAGCATGTAAATCGGTAGCAGATGCCCGGAGCGACCCACCACATCGTAGCGCCAGGCACGCAAGGTAACAATCCGGTTCTCCACCGAAACTGTGACACGCGGAGTCTCCTCTGTGCAGAACGCCTCCACCTGCCAGGGCTGTGCATCCTCGGTCTGCTTTCCTTCGGCGTCCAGCATCTGGCGAAAGTAGCCCTTCCGGTGCAGGAGCGTGAAGGCCACCATCGGCGTGCTCAGGTCGGCTGCCGAACGCAGCGTGTCCCCGGCCAGCATTCCCAGGCCACCCGAATAGGTGGGCATCCGTGGGTTGATCGCGATCTCCATGGAAAAATAGGCCACCAGCCCGGTCGCCGGCGTAGGTTCATAACTGCTTGGTTTCATTGAGGACGGCTTCAGCATTGTGCTTCTCCCATGTGGCAAACGTGCGTTCCTTCGGTGGTCCATCACTGGAGCGGGGAACTCCAGACCGCGATCAGACAACAGCCGAGTGAACGGAAATCCAAGCCAACGCTTGGATCTTCAGCAATACAAAGATTCCATTGCGCGTCGTGCCCGGGAATATCTGATTGTACCAAGAAGCAGCTTTTTCTTTGCCAGGAAAAAGCTGCTTCAGACGTTGTGGCAACGATTTCAGTGCTCATGATCTGCACTTTGCCCCACCTCATGTGCAGTTGAAGTGAAAGAGCAGCCTTTCCCGCTTCAATGTCAATACAAATCAAGCCAGCAAAGACCTCACGCCAAAGACCGCGCGCCGTCGGAAGCATGACAGATATAAATCTCCGGGCGAATCCCGGTCTCTGCCTGGTACAGCGAGGCAAGCCGGGTTCTGAACGCCTGAGCGGCTTCCTGTTCGACCAGATTCACCGTGCAGCCGCCAAATCCGCCTCCGGTCAGCCGCGCTCCAATCAGCCCGGGCAATCCCTCCGCCAGCTCCACCATCCGGTCGGCCTCGGTACAACTGGCTTCAAAGTCCTGGCTATAGCTGCGATGCGCCTCGTGCATCAGTCGTCCCAATTGCGCCAGATCATCTCTTTCAAGCGCCGCCGCAGCCTCCAGCGTTCGCGTATTTTCGGTGATGATGTGCCGCGCGCGTTTTCTTGCAGCCTCTGGAATCTCATCGCCCCAGCGTTCCAGGTCCTCCACCGTCGCATCGCGCAGAAAACGGATCTCCGGTCTGTGCCGGGCCAATATCTGGCACGCAAGCTCGACCTCGGCGCGGCGTGTGCCATATTCCCCGCCCGCAATCGAGTGCTTCACCATCGTATTGGCGATCACCAGCGCGACATTCCGCGGAATCGGTGCCAGGCGATAGCTCAGGTCGCGGCAATCCAGCAGCAAGGCGTGATCTGCCGCTCCGTTGGCCGAGACAAACTGATCCATAATTCCGCAATTCGCGCCCACAAACTCATTCTCGGCCCGCTGGCAAAGCCGCGCCAGCGCAGGCCCGGCCATCGCCACCTGCATCAGCGAGATCATCGCCGTGGCCGTGGCCACCTCCACCGAGGCCGAACTGGAAAGACCTGATCCCAGCGGCACATCGCCCCACAGACTCAGACTCAGCCCTGGAATCGCATATCCCTCGCCAGCAAGCATCTGGATCACTCCCAGCGGATAATCGCTCCAGTCGCCTTTGCCCGAGGAAGGCAGCGCCGAGAGTTCAAAGCTGCGCTCTTCGCCATAGTTCTCTGCCCAGAAAACAATCCGTCCATCCGCGCGCGGCGTGATGGCAGCCAAAGTCGCAAAGTCAATCGCAGCCGGCATCACAAAGCCTTCGGCATAGTCTGTGTGTTCGCCAATCAAATTGACGCGACCGGGCGCGGCAAAGACCCGGGGATCGGCTCCAAAGCGCTTCCGGTGCAGTTCCTTCAGTTGCTCCACATTCTGCATCCGCCTACTATCCTTTCACCGGGTCTTTGCCATCGGCTCAATTTCCACATCCATCGGCCAGTGCGTCGTCTCGCCCGGCTCCATCCACCGCGTCCAGCTCCCCATCGTCGCCAGTGCATCCGTCGGAGCCGTCGTTGGCTCCATGGCAACGCACATCTGTCTTTCACCCGACTCCGGCCATCCCCCATAGCAAAGCCACAGGCCCAGATACGGAGTCGCCCGCGCATCAAAACGAACCGTCACGTTCACACCAGCCCGCCTACGCTCCAGCCTGCACCAGCCGTCCGTCTCGGACAACCGATCGCTGAAAAGCTTTTCCGCGTGCCCGGTAGACGCCGGCTCCACAACGCTCAGATCCATCGAATCCGCCGACGCAGCATCCGGCCGGCTGGAATCGTCTCGCTCAGCGCAGGGCCACTCAATCCACGCGCCCGGCGCTCCAAGACGGTTGCCCCGCGAGCCTTCCACGCGCATCTGTCGCACCGCCTCCGGAAGCACGATGCGGTCGCCCGCTTCACAGGCAAACAGGGGATGCGCAGCCCAACTCCACGGCACCCGTTCCAGGCCCACATGGCGCAGAGAATAGAGCAGGCGCAGCCGACATCCAGTCTCCGTCTCCGCCAGTATCATCGAACGCGTCAGCTCCAGCGGCAAAGCCTCGCACCGCGCGCTCATCGTTACGGCATCGGGCGCCTGCTCCAGAACCCGCCAGCCCACGCGCCACAGGTCACCGTGATCCTGCATCACGGCCACGCCGGACTCCGTCTCCACGGAGCACGCAGCAACCGTCGGCAGACATTCATCCCAGCCGCTGGCATCGCTGTCTTCAAACGCCATCTGTGCGGAACGAGCGAGGATCGGTCGCAGAGGCTGCTGCAGCAACTCATGATGATCCATGAGCAGGCTTGAAATTTTGCCCCCGCGCTCCGGTTGCACCGTCAGCAGACACTGCCCCGCCGCAATGACAACCTTTTCATTTCCGTCCGACATGCTCGTCCCTTCATGGAAATCGATTGGATTCATCTCTCCGCGGCAACACTCAGCCGACGCCAGATCTCCGGCAGCCACTCCTCATGCTCCGGCTTCATCAAAACAGAGCGCAAACACTGCACCATCTCCAACTCGTTTGCCTCAAAAAACCTGCCCGGCAACTGCACCAGCGCCAGATGCAGACCGTGAGCTTCACACGCTTCAAAGATCTGCTGGGCTCGGTTGGACTCTCCGGGTACTCGCCACACCACAATATCAAGCTCAGGTCCGCACGGCAACGGAGAAAAACGTGGGTCTTCCCGCAATCTGCGATCCAGCTCCTTCGCCGCGCGATGGCCCGCAGCCAATCCGCATGCCAATCCATCCTCCGGTTCCCCCGACTCCACCAGCGGAAGCAGCTTCTGCGTCGCCCAAAGCGCGACAGCCGCGGCACCCGCGCGGCTGCACTCCAGGCTGATCTCGCCCAGATGCAGTTCCGTCGAAGTGAAGTAGGTGTACGGCGAGTCGTGCTTGTAAAACCGGCCCACCCCCGCATCGCGAAACAGCACACACCCGCAGCCATACGGCTGCAATCCATGCTTGTGCGGATCCACCACAATCGAATCCACCCGTTCCACCGCCTCAAACGCCGACGCGGCACTCTCCCCCAGCTCCGACCGGATCAGCCGAAAATATCCCCCATACGCAGCGTCCACATGCACGCGAAATCCGTAGCGCTCGCGCAACGCCAGAATCTCCGCCAGCGGATCGACCGCGCCCAGCGCCGTCGTCCCCAGTGTCGCCACCACGGTTCCCACGTTGCCGCGGCGCAGCGCGTCCTCCAGTGCATTCAGGTCCATGCGTCCCCGGTCATCACACCGCACCGCCTCAAACGGAATGCCCAACACCGCCGTAATCCGCCTGTGCGTGTAATGTGCCTGCTCGCTTGCCAACACAACTTTGCCCGGCGCCAGTTGACCGGAGATCCAAAGCGCTTCCAGATTCGCAAACGTTCCACCCGAGGTCAGGTGGCCCAGAAATCCACCCGTTTCGCCCCAGCCAAACATCTGCGCAATCCCCGCAACCGCTTCGATCTCCATCGCGGAGCTGGCTCGACCCCCATCCCGCGCATGGTTGTTGGGATTGATCGTCATCGCCAGCGCATAGGCCGCCTGCGCCACCGGATGCGGCGGTTTCAGCATCTGCCCGGCATACAGCGGATGAAAATACGGATAGTTGTCCGTCAGTCGGCTGGCAACCTGCGCCATCACCGCAGAGGCTTGTGGACCCTTGGCCACAGCGGAGGAGGCATATTCCGGCAACCAGGCAAAACCCTCTTCCAGTCGCTCCAGCCCATCCCTCAGCAGTCCCATCCATTCGTCTTGGTCATTCGAGCCAATCATCGCGAGAGCTTACCATAGCACGGCAACCGCAGCAGGCCCAAAATGGAACTCCAAGAGCTGCAAACGCTTGCCCATAATTTTTCATGCTGGCTTTTTCCAGAACAGTGGTACTATCGGGTTAGCGTTTGAACCGAATCGGGCGTGAGCAGTACTCGCCCAACCAAGCAAGCTTCTGCCTGTCTTCGCTCCGTTTCACTCCAGCGCAATTCAATCTTCAGGAAATACGAATCAAATGGAACAAGGTACTGTGAAATGGTTTAACGACGCGAAGGGCTTTGGCTTCATCTCGCGTCAGAACGGCGAAGATGTCTTCGTGCATTACTCCGCCATCAACTCGAATGGCTTCAAGAGCCTGCAGGAAGGCCAGGCCGTACAGTTCAACGTGGTCAAGGGACCTAAGGGATGGCAAGCTGCCGACGTGCAGCCTCTGTAAATCCAACCTCTCTGACCCGTTCAGAGTTTCTCAGGGCAGGGAGCAATCCCTGCCCTGATTCTTTTCCGGGCGATTCCAGCTCCCGTTCGCACCCCATCACAGCCGGATCCCCCGGCTCGCCTGCACCAGTGTTTCCAGCGCATTGCACGCCGTGCCACAACCGTCTTCCTCGGCCAGAATGCGCATCGCGGCCTGTGCCTCAACGGAGTAGCCCGGAGTTTCCAGCAGTTCCGTGAGCTGCTGCGCCAGCGTGGCTGCCGTCAGTTGGCTCCGACGCAGACTGCGAGCCGTTCCCAGCCGCACCATGCGCATCGCATTATCCGGCTGATCGTGACTCCACGGCACAATCAGCATCGGTCGCCCTGCGCGCAGGCACTGCGCCACCGTTCCCACTCCTCCCTGGTGAACGACCGCTGCGCAGCGAGGGAAAAGCCGCGAATGCGGTGCATATTCTGTCAGGAAGATCGATCTCGGCAGTGCCTGCTGAGGACGATTGCGCGCATCCGGGCCCACCAGCAGAACGGCGCGTCGCCCGATTCGCTCACATGCTTCCGCCGCAACGGCAAAGAAGTCCCCAGCCGTCATCACCGCCGCCGATCCAAGCGTAAACACCACCGGAGCTTCGCCATCGTTCAGAAAGCGCTCCAGCGCTGGCGGCAGTTCCCGCATTCCGGAGTCGGCATCGTGATAGCAGAATCCGGTCTGCACCGTCATCGGTGGCCAGTCCCGCTGTCGCTCGCCCAGCAGACGGCTAAAAAGCGCCAGCACCAGTTGCGGCGAGTGCTTGCCTTCAAACAGCGGATTCACGCCCACCGTCAACCCCAGCTCCCGTCGCAGCTCCAAGATCGGCTCCGGCCAGCTCCGGCTGATCGCTCGCGCCAATCGGTGAATCATCCAGCCGATGCCCGGAACCCGTCCGTAGACTCCGCCGAGCCATTCATACATAGGTAGCGCCGGTGGATCATAGGCCGAAAAGAAACTGATCGGCGCCAGCACCGCGCTCGCCCAGGTGATTCCGGTCTTTTCCGCCACCAGTGGCGCGGCATAGTTCAGCTCCCCGGTCACCAGCAGGTCGGCGCGGCGCGGCGCGCTCACGGCCGCCATCAGGTCGTCATAGCTTTGTCGCAACGCTGGAAACAGAAACTCCCGCAGCCCATATTCGGTGCCTCGCCGCGGCTCATAAATCTTCGCCGCCAGGGCCGTGTCCTGCGCATCGATATCCGGACGCACCGCGTGAAAGTCGATCCCCAGCGGACGCACTCGCTCGCGAAAAACCTCCGGAACAGCCAGCACCGCCTCATGGCCACGTCGTTGCAGCTCCAGCGCCAGGGCAATCAGCGGATGCACATCGCCCATGGTGCCGATATTCGTCAGCACGACGCGCATCGTCTTCTCCACTCTCCGGATTGCGCTCCCTGCCCGTCCTGCTTCACTGTCCCTGCTCGTTGTTTCGCCGGGCCACCATCCCCGGCCTCACCTGACTCAATCCGTTCAAATACCGCTCCACGCCATCCGCCAGACTTTCAGCAATCCGCTCTCGCCACGCCGACTGCCGCAGCAGCCGAGCATCCTCAGGATTCGTCAGAAAGCTGATCTCCGCCAGCACCGACGGCATCTGCGCTCCAATCAGCACCACAAACGGAGCTTTCTTCACGCCGCGATCCCGAAACGTCCCATCCCCATGGCTCAACCCGTGATACAGCGACTCATCCACATCCGCCGCAAACTCGCGCGACTCGTCAATCTTGTCCTTCAGGGCAATCTTTCTCACCAGGTCAGAGAGTTGATGCACACCGGCATTGGAGACTGCATTCTCTCTCGCCGCAACCTCCAGCGCCTGCGGGTCGCTGGTGAAGTTCAGGTAATACGTCTCCACGCCGCGTGCCTCCGCTTCCGGACTGGAGTTGGCATGGATCGACAGAAACAGGTCCGCCTGTGCCTTGTTCGCGATGGCCGTGCGTGTCTCCAGCGGCACAAACGTATCGTCGTCCCGCGTATAGATCACCTCTGCGCCCAGCCGCTGTTCGAGCAGCTTGCCTGTACGCAGCGCCACATCCAGCACCACGTCCTTTTCCTCAATCCCGCCCGGCCCCAGCGTGCCGGAATCATGTCCGCCATGCCCGGCGTCAATCACAATCCGATTCACCTTCAGCCCCAGCGCGCGCACCAGGGAACGCTCGCCGTCCGCCGTGGGCTGCGCCGCCTGCGCCATCACCGCCGGAGTGGAGTCCTTCGGCAGCGCATCCGCAGACACCCGCGCATGACGACCGGGGTGCGCATGTGCCACCGCGCCCACACTGGCCACACGCGCCGCCACCGGAGCGCTCGTTGGACCCGTCGTCGCTTCCACCCGTGACGGTGCGCGGCTCAGGGCCGCCACGTCTGCCAAGGTGTTCTGCGCCGGTTCGCTTTCTTGCGCCGTTTCCAGTCCGCCCCCGCGCCCACCGTGAATATCCAGAATCAGACGCCACGGATTCGGCAGCAGAAATGCCGAATAGTCGCTCACATCCGTCACATCCAGCACCACCCGCGTCACATCCGGTTTGTACTGCGCCGCGCGAATCCGTTTCAGATAGCCATCGTCAATCACCTGCACTTCACGGCCATTCAGCCCCCGCGCCAGCCGCGCCCCATGCAGGTCAAAGAAGATGCGATCCGGATGCGCCACTCGCGCCGCTTCATACTCCACCTCGCCGCTCAGGTCGATCGCGATGCGGGTCGAAACCGGATTCGACCAGTGCCGAATCCCGGTAATCTCTACCGTCCTGCCGCTGGCCACGCCACCATGCACGCGCCGGGTCGGCACGCTTGCCGCTGCGGAAGGGGACGCCGTAGCCGTGGAAGCCGGCAATGCCTGGGGCGCTTCGGATTGTGCGGGCCCGTCGGAAGCAGTCTGCCTCTTCGGTGCACCCGTCGCAAGGGCCGCATGGGCTGCTTGATTCGTGTCGGCTGTGTGGGTTGTGTCAACCGTTTGGGTCCGTGCGCTTTCCGTAGAAGCGCTTCTGGTCACGCGCTGGAGATTCGATTCCTGCGACCCCTGTGATCCCTGCAAGAGCTTCGGCTCGGCCATCGACTCCGCCACTCCGCCGGCCAAACCTTGCGCTCGGGAAGCCTGCGTCGGTTTCAGATCCAGTTCCGGTTTCAAATCCAGTGCTGCCTGCTCGGCATACGAGCTATCCGGAAATCTTCGCATCACGGCCCGCAGATTCTCCTCTGCGCAGCCAGCATCGTGCAGAGTGTTCGCGCACAGTTCGCCTTCGTTCAGCAGCGCCTCCGCCACCTCCGGACTCTTCGGATACTGCGTCAGCAGAAAGGTAAACTGCCCGCGCGCTGCTTCCAGATCGTGTTGCTTCTGCCGCTCGCTGCCGCCACCCCCCTCGGCCAGCAGCTCCGCCACGGCTTCCACCGCTGCCGGAGCCTTGCCCGCCGCCGGCCAGCGGTGGTACACCGCGCGATAGGCGTTGAGCACCGCTTCATAGTCGGCTCGACCTCGTGCGCCTGCTGGTTTCGCTTCCAACTCTGCCCGCATCGCTGTCGCCGCGTTGAATGCGGCCTCACTTGCAGAGATGCGCATCGCCTTCGCCTGCGCCACAGCAGCAAGCAGCAACACGACTGGGATCACTCTCCGCCATCTCATTCGTTCTCGCGAATTGTGCTCACATGGTTGCACGACACGTCTCAGGCCAGTCCAGGGACTCGCTCTTCTGACTGTAAAACGCCAAAGCTCACCCGGCGCGACCAATCGCCCGGCAGGCGCGGCAAAGGTTCCCCCGCAGTAAAGAGACAAAGTCCACCTTGCTCCGGCATCTTCCCCGGCTTCACCGTCGCTTCAGATCGGCGACAGCAAGCGGCTTTGTCAGGCCACGTTCAGCGCCACGGTATTGGCTTCCCGCAGCGCCTTGATATCGCGCATCGGCGGCTGCCCATAGAACCGGCTGTATTCGCGATTGAACTGGCTGACGCTCTCGTATCCCACCTCAAACGCGACCGTCGAAGCATCCACGCCATCCAGCAGCATTCGCCCGCGCGCCGCCTGCAGGCGCAGTTGCTTCTGATATTGCAGCGGACTCATGTGCGTCAGCATACGGAAGTGATGGTGCAGCGTCGATACGCCCATGCCGGCAATGTGGGCCAGATGATCCACTCGAATCGGCTTCGCATAGTTGTTCCGAATCCACGCTACAGCGCGCGCCGTCCGATGGCTTTGATCCCCCGACGTGGCAATCGCCCGCAGTCGAGCGCCTTCCGGCCCACAGAGAATCCGGTAAATGATCTCGCGCTGAATCAGGCTGCTCAGATACGGAATATCCTGCGGATTCGCCACCAGGTCCACCATCCGGCAACACGCGTTCAGCAGTTCGGTTGTGACCGTGCCCGTCACCATCGCAGGAGAATCCAGAGATCCCTCGCGCAGATGAACCTCATCGCGACGCAGCAACTCGCGTACGACCGTCATATCCAGCGCAAGTGACAACGCCAGCAGCGGCTTGGCTTCGCTCGCCTCCACCACCTGGCTCACAATCGGCAAGTCCATCGATGTCAGCAGAAATCTCGATCGATCATAGTAAAACGTCGTTTGTCCCAGGTCCACACGTTTGCTGCCTTGCGCCACAACAATCAGGCTGGGCATGTACATCCCCATGCACGGAGCCGTCGGTGCCGTTCTCCGCACCAGCGACAGCCCCGGAATCTCGGTGATGCGCTTCGGCTCAGCCTCGGTGAACCAGGCAATCTTTTCCGCCAGTTCCGCACTCCAGCTTTGGATGGATCTCGATATCAGCACTTTTCTGGAGTCTTTGGCCCGCTGTATCATTCGGCTCACACCTCAATCATTCACTTTCCCTCCCAGCATAGCTCTCGCCCACATCGGGCGTCAGCCGAAACCCTTGCTCGCAAGAGAATCAGGCAAAAAATCGACACGATCAGGAAAATTCACTCTTGCCGTCATACCCTACACTGCATCCTGAAAGAGTTCATCAAGAATTTGTCGATCCAAAAACAGTCCGGTTCCCGTACAGAGGCATAGAATGGCTGGTATCGGAAGACGCGCGAGAGGAGACGCAGCATGGCGATTACACTCAGCATCAATAAACAGCCGCACACCGTCGATGCAGCGGCAGATACGCCGCTGTTGTGGGTTTTGCGAGATACGCTGGGGCTGAAAGGCACCAAATACGGCTGCGGCATCTCCTACTGCGGCGCCTGCACCGTCCATGTCAATGGCCGCGCTGTCCGCTCCTGCAAGACGCCGGTCGGCTCCGTCGAAAAGATGGAGATCACCACCATCGAGGGTCTCTCCGATTCGGAAACCCATCCGGTCCAACTCGCCTGGCAGGCTGTCGATGTGCCGCAGTGCGGCTACTGCCAATCCGGCCAGATCATGTCCGCCGCGGCATTGCTTGCCAACAACTCCAGTCCCACAGATGCCGAGATTGCCGCTGCCATGAACGGCAATCTCTGTCGCTGCGGCACCTATCCCCGGATTCGCGAAGCCATTCGCCGCGCCGCCGGGCTGATGGCCGCCAAAGGGGGTGCGCAATGAATCTTGATCGCCGAACCTTTCTGAAGATCACCGCCACCGCCAGCGGCGCGTTTCTCCTCGGCATCGACGCCGATCTCCTCGCCTACGGTCAGCGCTCCAATCGCTCCGCAAACACCCTCTCGCCGCGACCTTTTCTTCGCATTGCGCCCGACGGTGCCGTCACCATCATGGCCAAAAATCCCGAAGCCGGTCAGGGATCGAAGACCATGCTGCCCATGCTCATCGCAGAGGAGCTGGATGTGGACTGGAATTCGGTTCGCGTCGAGCAGGCAGAGAGCGATGCCAGCCTCTACGGCTTCCAGTTTCTCGGCGGCAGCACGGCAACCCCCATGAACTGGGATCCCATGCGCCGCGTCGGAGCTGCCTGGCGACAGATGCTCGTCCAGGCCGCCGCCACATCCTGGAGCGTGCCGGAGTCGGAGTGCACCACTCACGCCGGCCACGTCCTCCACTCCGCCTCGGGTCGCTCCGCCGGCTATGGCGAACTGGTTGCCAAAGCAGCCACGCTCACCCCGCCCGCGCTCGACTCCGTCAAGCTCAAGGATCCGGCATCGTACACCATCCTCGGCACATCGCCAGAAGGGGTCGATACCGCGGCCATCGTCCAGGGCAAACCGCTCTTCGGCATCGATGTCGAGCTGCCCGGCATGCTCCATGCCGTCATCGAGAAGTGTCCCGTCTTCGGCGGCAAGGTAAAAACCGCCAACACCGACGAAATCGCCAAAATGCCCGGAGTACGCAAGGTCATCGTCATCGCCGGCACCCTCACCGACGATCCTGTCCTTCCGCTCAACCCCGGCCTCGAACCCGGCGTCGCAATCCTCGCTGACACCTGGTGGCAGGCTCAAAGCGCGCGCGCCAGTCTTCAGGTTGACTGGGACTTCGGCTCTGGCACTTTTCAGGATTCCACCACCTTCGAGCAGCAGGCCGCTGAGGCATTGAAGCAGCCCTACGGACAGGTCGTCAGCCAATACGGTGATGTCGATGCTGCCTTGCACGGCGCGGCAAAAGTGCTCGAAGCCACCTATTCGTTTCCCTTTCTCTCCCACAACACGCTGGAGCCGCAGGGGGCCACGGCATCCTTCGCCGCGGGCAAGCTGGAGCTGTGGAGCAACTCCCAGGATCCCGCCTCCGCAAAGCGGCTCACCGCAAAGATCACCGGCATCCTCCCTTCCGATGTCAAACTGAACATGATGCGCTCCGGTGGCTCGTTTGGTCGCCGCTTCGTCGGCGATGCCGATGTCGAAGCAGCCTGGCTCAGCAGGCAGGTGGGCAAACCGGTCAAGCTCACCTGGTCACGCGAAGATGACATGACCCACGACAACTATCGGCCCGCCGCAACCATTGGCCTCAAAGCCGGTCTGGATCCTTCCGGCAAGCTCGTCGCCTGGCGTCAGCACTACGTCACCTTTGGCGATGGCAAGCGAACCATCACAAGCGGCGGCGTGGGCCCTGATTTCCCCGGCGGATACGTCCCGGCCTATCAGCTTGGCCTCTCCAACTCCATCCCCTTTCGATCCCGCACCGGACCGCTTCGCGCTCCCGGCGTCAACGGCCAGGCCTTCATCCTGCAATCCTTTCTCGACGAGCTGGCCGTCGCAGCCGGTCGCGATCCGCTGGACTTCCAGCTCGAGCTGCTCGCGCACACCCCCGCGCCGGGCTTTGAAGTACACCCGGACCGCCCATCCAGCCTCAATCCTGAGCGGATGCGCGGCGTGCTCGAAAGGGTCGCGGAGATTTCCAACTGGCGCAAGCGTCCCCAGCAGTCAGGTCGCGGCTTTGGCCTCGCGGCTTTCTTCTGCCACCTCAGCTACTTTGCCGAGGTGGCCGAGGTCAGCGTCGATGCCCAGAATCGCATCACCGTCCATCACATCTGGGCCGTCGGCGACGTCGGCAGTCAGCTCATCAACCCTCGCGCAGCCGACAATCTCACCGCCGGCGGCATCCTCGAAGGGTTGAGCCAGATGGAGCAGGAGATTACCTTCACTCACGGCGCGCCGGTCCAGGATAACTTCGATCAGCAGCCTCTCCTGCGGATGCGACAGGCGCCAACCATCGAGATCGAATTCCGCAAATCTGAATTTTCTCCCACCGGCCTCGGCGAACCCATGCTCCCACCGGCGATTCCCGCCGTAACCAACGCTGTCTTCGCCGCAACCGGCAAGCGCATTCGCACCCTGCCTCTCAAGCGCAGCGGCTTCCGCTTTGCCTGAAACAGAACTGGAGCAGAACGGATTCACCATCCGAGTCTGCTCCAGCAAAACCCGAACCACCCTCCACGCCAAAGCACCGAGAAGGCGCATCTTTCTTGCAATGCCATCCAGGCGCATCCAGGAAACACGCCTCCAGCAGGATCAGCGAAAGCGCTGTAGCCGCGCCGATCTCGCTTCGTCCCTGCGCCCGCACCGCATCCATCGCCAATCCCTGTCAAGTCCCGTAGCTTCAAAAAACTCCTATCTTATTCATTCCAAATAGAATAAAAAACCAGAAAAATGGCAGGCAATTCTTCACCCCTGTGCTAAGCTCGTCTCACACAGCAGTATCAGGGCCGGACGCCAACGTCCGGCCCTTTGCTTTTTTCGCAGAACCCCTTTTCAGGAGGAAATCATGGAATCCGCAGACGTCATCGGAAAATTGAAGGATCTTCGCACCCTCGCCACTCGGCACAACGCCAGCCTTGAAGACAAACTCATCTTCATCAAACGCATGTGTCTCGCTATCTCGGCCGGCGGAGGCTCTGCCAGAGTCCGTCTCGGCGCGGCTGCCATCCAGCATCCGGCCATCCTCAACTGCGCCATCGCCTACTGCTCCGCCTATCTCCAGGGCATCATCCTGGACGAAATCTACTTCGGCAACTGCCCCGATGCGGACGTCGCATGGATGGCCTCCGTCCCGCCACTCGTCGACCAGAATTCCATCAGCGACTACATCGCCTGCATCGCCTTCGGCATCGGCACCGGCATCTGCCCGCCCGACAGGGGTGCGCGTCTGCTCTACGCCGCACAGATCTTCCGTAGCACGATGGCCACCACCGAGCGCCGCTCACCCGGTCGACCCGCCGCTTCCACCACTGCCCTCAATCCGGCACCGGAAGCCCAGCCAACTAGTAATGAACTCGACAACAAAACCGCAGAAATGCGTTAACCAGAAAAATAATATACCCCCCCCGGGGGGTAACCGACCGAGCGGCAGAGATTGATCGCCGTCTATTTGCAAAACCATGGAATAAAACAAGTTGAGTTCTAAACCTGCTTTTGCGCACTTCGCTCGGTTTACCGTTCGGTAAACAGTAGGCCGCGGTTTGCGCGCAGCGCGCGTCTCACTTTTTCCCGCTTCGCGCGTCCAGGCTGAACCGTCCCGGACCGCTCACAAACAGCGTCAGCGTCACGCCCAGGTACAGCACAATCAGCTCGCCGTGGTCCGCCCCATGGCCAAGGAACTGGAAGTGATGCACCAGCGCCCAGGCCACAAAGACGTTGACAAAGACAATCGCCGCTGCCCATCGCGTGGCAATGCCCAGGATCATCAGCAGCGTGCAGATCGAGTCCGAGATCATCGCAAACGCCAGGCTCGGCACCGGCCCGATGTGCAGCGGATCGGGAAAGTGCGCGGCCATCTGCGAGAACGTGAAGATCTTTTCGATGCCATGCTTCAGAAACAGCGGCGTGATCGTCGTCAGCCGCAGCATCAGCAGGCCAAGGTCGGAGTCCGGTGGAATGGCTTTGAGCTGGAGGATGTCTTTGAGCACGTGTCACCTCGCAAAATGGCTTCGCAGCAAGAGTAACCCGGACACGGCCTGGAAATGAGAAAATCCGCAAAAGAAAAATGGCCGCCTGCGCAACCGCGCAGACGGCCATCCATGGTTACGGTTTGGACTCAGGCGCGCGCCGGGGTCAGATTGCCCAGCCGCTCCTCCAGCATTGCCTCCGCGTGAGCCAGGAAATCCGCCATCTGAACCTTGCCAGCGTCCACGTCAGCCAGCAAAGCCTTCTGCGCCTGATACTCCTTGTTCGCGATGCCTGCCTTGGACTGAAGCATACGCCACGCCTTGCGCCGCTCCACGCAGAACAGCACCAGTTGGCGGCTGATCGCGCGATACTCCGGCTCGGCTCCGGCCTCGCCCGGCAGCTTGATGTACACGCCAAAGTCAGGAATGAACGAGCGATGCGAAGCATCGAGATAGCGCCGCCAGACGGCATCCTGTTGCGTGATGCGCACCAGCATGTTGTCCAGCGAAATCAGCTTGCCCACCGCGTCCTTCTTCACCTTCTTCAGGTGATTCCGGAATCGCGCCTCCGTGGCGCACCAGTGCGCCACGGTGTAGCGGCTCACCTCGCCCGTAGCCTTGTCCTTGGTCGAGTACCAGTCCATCTCCGGCGCCGGATTGCCCTTCACGTCCAGTGCTTCCTGATACGTCTCGCCCATCCGCGGATTGAAGACAAACTCCGGCACGCCGCGCGAATCCCGCACCCGCTGCGCCTGCGTCAGAGCCATATCGTCGGCCACGCCATGCTCCGGCTGGCAGGTCGTGAACGCCTGCAGGAACATCGTGCCGCGATACTCCAGACCGTCCAGAATCGCGCGATAGAGCTTCGGCGCGTTGGCCATCGAAACCTGCGCCACAAACGGCGATCCATGACCGGCGATGAAGGTCTCGGCCACCGTCTTCTTCTCGGTGTTCTTGCCCTGCGTCGCCGCGCCAAAGACGTTCATGTCGTTGCCGCCCAGCATCGGCGTCGAGTCCGAGTTCTGCCCGCCCGTGTTGGAGTAGACCTGCGTATCCAGCATCAGAATCTTCACATTCGGGCGATTCTGCAGGATCACCTTCGAGGTGTTCTGGTAGCCGATGTCGCCAATGCCGCCATCACCGCCCACCACCCACACCTTCGGCAGCTCGACGATCTCCTGGTCGGTCATCGTCGCGTCCGTGAAGTGCGTCAGTTCGTAGTATTCACGCGACGTCATCGCATCCGTGTCGCGCGTCAGGATGATGTCGGTCAACCGTTCCGGCAGCACCGACCGCCGCGCATGGTCCACAATGAAGCTCTCGCCCATCAGCCAGCCCACCGTCACGCCATCCTGGAAAAGCGAGTTCATCCACGGATACGCATGAGGATTGTTCGGCGCCGTCGAGCCATAGACCGTGTTGCAGCCGGTGTGCGCCGCCATCGCCATCACGCTCATGCCGTTGGCAATGCGCCCATCGATCGCCTGCAGGTTCTTGTGGTTGAAGGCGTCGTTCAGCAGCACCGAAGCCAGCGCCTCCACAATCTGCAAATCGGTGATGGGGCCGTGCGCGGCCTCATGCGCGGCAATGCGCGCCTTGGTGTCCTTCTCGTTTTCCCCGCCCAGGCCCAGAATCAGGTGCGCCACGGACTGCTTCAGCAGCGCATACTCTGCCGGGCTACGCTCGGCCAGCGCAGCCAGCCGCGCCGCGCCGTTCTTCTCCAGTTCGCCCGCTTTGGCGATCAGACGGTCGCTCTTGCGATGGAAGACCGGACGCATATACGCCTCGGTGACGGCGGCAATCGCGCGCAGCACCGATTTTTCGCCGCAACCGGCGCAGGCGCCGTCGCCAGCCACCAGCGCGTCATAGTTGCTCCGCACCATGAGCATGTTGCGCAGCGTCGCCGTCTTCGAGTCCGCCGGATGCTCGGCATTGAACAGCCCGAGGAACTTCTGCGGAGTATCCGGCAACAGGTCCAGGAACGCCGTGCCTGTCTCGTGCTCGGCGTTGACCGTCTCCGTTTCGGGCACCATCTTGAGCGCCTCATGGTCGCCGCAGGCCGTCACGCACGCCGCGCAGCCTTTGCACAGGTCCGAGACGAAGATCGAGAAGACGCCGCCCGAGCCGGGAGCCTTGCGCTCCGGCGAGGAGAAGATGGCGTTTACCTTGGTGTACGCCAGCGGAACCTTCGAGATGATCGCGGCAAATTCATTGCGCGCCTTTTCGCTGAAGCCGCCAACCTCCTCGGCCACCTCATTGGTCACGCGCAGCAGAATCTCCGGCAGCGGCGTCGAAAGCTTCTTGGCGACCGCTTCACTCATGGCCACGCGCGCCTTGGCGTCAAGCTGCGGAATCACGGAAAGCATCTTCGCGCGATCGTCAAAGCTCGTCACATAGCGCGAGATGGCCGTGCGCAGAATCGTCGAAAGCTCCTGCGATGTGTTGGGCAGCGCCGTATCCGGGCAGGCCGCAATGCACTCCATGCACTGCGTGCAGTTCTCCGGAATGTACAGCGGCGTCTCGCGCCGCGCCACATACTTGGACGCCGTGTCGCCGGTGGCGGCGGCGATCATGCCCAGCGCGGCCAGTGGCGTCGCCGGCTGATCGTAGCCATAGTGTGAACGGAACTCGGCATCAAACGCGGCGAGGGTGTTGATCGGCGCGCGCTCAGCCTGGCCCGTGGGCAGCGCATGAGAGCGGCAGCCGCCGGTCGAGCAGGAACCGGACGAGCTGGAACCGCCCACCTCGGATTCGACCAGCACCGGCAGCAGCGCCTGTCCACGCAGGCTGGAGCGATCCGGGGCAGTCATCGCGCCGATGTTGATCTCGGTCACCATCTCGAAGCCCTTGGTCATCACTTCCATGTTCGATTGCACAACGGCTTCGCCCAACTTGCCAAACTTCTTCACATACTGCTTGTGAACCACCTCACGATATTTGTCCTGGGTAATCTTGAACTCGTCGAGCAGCGGTGAGACGGCAAAAAATGCGCCCAGAAATGCATTGCCCTGCATACGAAGCTGAAGATCGCCTCGATCCGTCGCCTCGCGCGCAATCTTGAAGCCGGGCAGGGTGAAGACGCGAATCTTCTGGTCGATGATCTGCTGCCGCGCCCAGATGGGCAACCGCTCCCAGGCCTGTTCGCCGGTCTCTTCCGACTCCCAGACCAGCGAGCCGCCTTCAGCCATCCCGTCCAGCGGATTGCAGTGCGTGAATGCCTTCGGGTCGCAGCAGAGCACGACGTTCACGTGGCGCAGGTCGCAGTTCACGCGAATCCGGTCCTTGGCCGCGACCATGAAGTAGCTGGTCGGCGCGCCCTTTTTCTCCGAACCGTATTTGGGATTGGCGCTGACGTGGATGATCTCCTTGGGGCTGCCGAACTCATCGACAACATGATCGCGTTCGAAGAGCAGATCGTTCAGGTCGCCGATGATCGCGCCCAGGTTCTTGCCCGTCGTGATTGCGCCCCAGCCGCCGATCGAGTGGAAGCGCACCGCGACCGCGCCCTCCGGCAGCAACGACGGCCGCTCCGCGGCAACCACGGAGTACGGATGGTCGATGCCCAGCACGATGAAGCTGGCGTCGTCGGCGATCGTCTTGCCGTCCTTGCGCGCAATCTGGCCATGCGCGTACTCATAGGCGCCGAGGATGTGCTCAGGACGGAAGTCGCGCGAGCCAAGCCCATAGGTCCCATTCAGAATCCGCGGCATCTCCGCCGACGTGACGTGCGCTTTGGAGAGCGCCGTGCGAATGTCGCGGCCAAGCGGGTTATCCCCGGCCATGCCCTCGTCGGTACGCTCCAGAATGATGACATTCCTGCGGCCCTTGAGCGCCTTGACAATCGCCTCTTCGGGAAACGGACGGATTACGTTGACGTGGATCGACCCAACCTTGGCGCCGCGCGTCTCGCGCAGATAATCCACGGCGGCTTCGATATTTTCCGCAGCCGAACCCAGGGAGACGAAGACCGTCTCGGCGTCTTCGGTCTTGTACTCGGAGATCAGTCCGTAGTGGCGCCCGGTCAGCTCGCCAAAGTCCTTGTAGGCGGCTTCCAGCATCTCCAGAATCGGCTCGATGAAGTTGTTGCGTCGCGCCACGATGCCCTGCATGTAGTGTTCCTGGTTCTGCACCGGGCCAAGCAGCAGCGGATTGGTCAGGTCGATCATGGACGGAACGCGCCGACGCGTGGGTCCGAAGAGCGCACGCTGGGCTTCGGTGGGCGTCTCGATGATGTCATCGGGCGCGCCCAGATATTCGCGAATCAGCTCCGACTCGTGCTTGTAAAAGGTGCGCTCCAGATGCGAGGTGAGGAAGCCGTCCTGAATGTTCATGCCCGGCGTCAGGCTCAGCTCAGTGACCCGGCGCAGGATCAGCGACTGGTCGGCGGTCTGCTGCGCGTCCTTGCCGAAGAGCATGATCCAGCCAGTGTCGAGCGCGCCATAGATATCGTCATGGCCGCAGTGGACGTTGAGCGCATGCTTGGTGAGCGCGCGCGCGCCCACTTCGAGCACCATGGTTGAGCATTTGCCGGGCGCGTGATAGTACTGCTCGACGCCGTAGACAACACCCTGACCGGAGGTGAAGTTGACGACGCGCTTGCCGCAGACGGAGTGAGCGATGGCTCCGCCCTGCGCGGCATGTTCGCCTTCTGTTTCGATGGCGATGGTGCTTTGGCCAAAGACGGTGAGGTTGCCCTCGGCGAACGATTGCTGGAACAGCTCGCCACCCTCAGTGGACGGCGTGATGGGATAAAAAACACCCGCGTCGGCAATGCGCGCCTCAGTATGGTAGGCGATGAGCTGGTTGCCGTTGGCAGTGATGCGAATTCCGGGGTAGCGTGCCTTGTTCTTCATGGTTCCCTCACGTGAGCTGATTGGAGATGGCTGGCTGGTTCGCCGAGTGTCCCGATGCAACCGGCATCCGGGACAGGGAAGAATCGAAGAGCCAGAACAGCAGCCGTTGGTTCCGGGGCGGATCAGCCGCCGGGTACGAAAGCCGGTCCACAGGCCGCACTCTCGTAATTGCCCTGATTGTACTGCCCGCAGAAATCAGAGAGCAATCCGGCGTGTTACCTGTTGGGATGGGCAAAATCATGGCTTTCCCGGGCCGCCGCAGGGCAGAGGAAGCGCGGTGGTGGAGCTCTGGATTCCGAGGAAAAATCCATGGCGCGCAGGTCGGCCAGCGGTGGGATGAGCAAGCGGGCCGGGGCAAGGATATGGATGGGTCAAGTATGCTGATTGTCGAATACTGATCGCGAAAACTGATTTGTAAATTCAGGTCTGGGAACCCGCCAGCACGCGGGAAGGCAGACAAAGCTCAGGAGTACAGATGGCGGCACGACGGCAGGGACGGTATCGCGTGGCGGGGATGGAGATTGATCCGCGGCATCGCAGTTGCGTTCTGGATGGCACAGAGGTTCCGCTGCGTGCACAGGAGTTTGACCTGCTGGAGTATCTGGTGCGCAATCCGCACAGGGCGATTCCCGAGGCTGAGCTGAAGGCCGGAATCCTGCCTGAAGATGCGAGCGGAAGCATTCCGCTGGAAGAGTATCTGGAGCGGCTGGGCAAACTGCTGGAGACGGCTTCAGGCGGCGAAAAGCTCCTGATTGCCGGGGAGGATGGCACGCAAACGCTGGAAGCTGAAGTGATCTTTCAGCCGGAGATATGGGCCGATACGGCGGAAGCGCCCGTCGAAGAAGTTGCGCCGGGCTATGCGCCGTATCTGTCCATCGACGATGACGCTGAAGTGGTGGAGGGCCGACGCCAACTGACCGCACAGGAGCGTGCGGGACTGCGGCGGATGGCAGGGGTCGTGGCTGCCGTGCTTGTGGTCGGGGCGGGTGTGTGGGCTGCGTGGTCGTGGATCCATCGTCCACAGCCGACAGGGGTGAAGGTGGTACTGAGCCAGGTGCTGGATCAGGTGCTTGACCAGGGGCTTGACCAGACGGGATCGAATCAGAGCGGCCCGATGGAAGCAGCGTTGAATGCGGCGGTGCGGCTGGAACTGGAACAATCTCCCTTCGTCTCCGTGGCAACCGCCAGGCAGGTGAGTGCAGCGTTGAGCGGCGGCAAGGCGAGCGTACAGATGGGTGATCTGACCGATCGGCTCGCGCGGCGCGCTTGCCATGTGCGCGGAGACGATCTCTATGTGAGCGGGGCGCTGCGACGCGTAGGCCACAATCTGGTGTTGACACTGGAAGCGCGCGCCTGCGGGACAGACCAGCAACGGGCGCGCAGCGCGGGGATTGCTTCGGATGAGGCCGGAGTCGTGAACGTGCTGCCGCAGGTGGTGGGCGATCTGCGCCGACAACTGGGAGAAAGTCGCGCGTCGGTGAGGCGGAGCAGCCAGCCGCTGAGCCGTCCGGGAGAGCCGATTGTGAAAGCGCTGAAGGACTATGCGGAGGCACAGCGGCAGGCCGCCGCCGGGCAGACAAACGCTGCGATTGTGACCATGCAGAAGTCGCTGGAAGTGGACAGGCACTTTGCGCTGGCGCAGATGGCTTTGAGCGAACTCTACGCGGATGCGCGCCAGCCGGAGCTGGCCGCTGCCAGTCTCCGTCAGGCATGGGACGCGCGCAACAGCCTGTTGCCAAACCTGGCCATGCAGGTGCAGACGGAGTATGCCGAGCGCGTGAGTGAAGACCTGAATGCGGCGCTGCAGGAGGCCAAAGCCTGGGGCGCAATCTATCGTCTGGATGCAAGGCCGCAAAAGGCGCAGGCACGGATCGAGCAGCAACTGGGAGAGCCGGTGAAGTCGCTGGAGCCAGCATGGAGGGCGCTGGAACTGGACGATGAGGATGCGGGCGTCTATGCGCTGCTGGCCCAGGGGCAGCTGCAGGCCGGACGGCTGAATGAAGCGGAGGGAACTGTCCGGCTGGCGACCACGCACGGATTGCAGGATGAGCGATTGCACTGGATTGCGTTTGAAATTGGCGTAGAGCAGAACGACGAAAAGGCGATGCAGGCCGAACGCGCGTGGGCCGCAGCAGCACCCGCGCACATGGCGCAGATACGCCTGCTGGATGCGCGAAGAGAGTTTGCGCTGGGCGAAGTGCGCGACGCCGAGGCTGATGCGCAAGCAGCCGCCGAGCTGTGGCGCAGCCAGGGCATGGTGGGCGAAGCCGATCGGCATCTGGCGGCCCTTGCGTGGACAGAGGCCAGGCTGGGATTGACGGCCACTGCGGCGGCGACGATGAAGGATTTGCCGGAGATGGTGGACAGCGCTCCGATGGCGCTGGCATGGGCACAGGGCGGCGAATTGGAAAAGGCAACCACCGAGATGCAGCAGGGCCTGGCCGCGCACCCGGCGGGAACGCTGTGGCAGCAGGTGTGGGCGCCGGAGATCAGCGCATCGATTGCGTTGGCTGAGGACAAGCCCGAAGTGGCTGTGGAGGCGCTGCGCAAGTCCATTGGATATGAGTCGTGCAGCCCGGATATCTGGCTGCTCCGCGCTCGCGCATACCTGGCGGAGAAACAGCCGGAGTTGGCAGAGGTCGAGTTCCGCAAGCTGCTGTCGCATCCCGATCTTGATCCGCTGAGCGTGGATACTTCGCTGGCGCAACTGGGACTGGCTCGCGCACTGGCTGCGCAGGGGCGCGAAGCGGAAGCGGCAACGGAGTTCTTGATGTTGCAGCGATCCACCTGGCAGAGTGCTGATAAGGATCTGCCTTCGTTGCACGCGGCGCAGGATGAGCTGGCGAAGCTGAGTGCGGCGGCACGCACAGCAGCGCAGGCTGCTACCGTGCCGGGCATGGCTGCAACGCAGGCCAATGCGCCGCTGCGTCTGCCCAAACCCACTTCACAGCGGTAGCCTTTTCAACGGCGGCCGGGAATGACTTCAGGTGGTTGGCGACCCTCGGCTCTCTGCATGAAGAACTGTTGACAGCAGAAGGTCTTTGCGGGGTCGGGCGATTGTCGGTGATAGCTGCCGTCGGGTTGCAGAATGCGCGCTTTGAGCGTGTCGGCCAGACAGGCGTCAAGGATTTCTTCCAGGATCCGTTCGCGCAGTGCAGAGTCGCGAATGGGAAAGACGACTTCGCAGCGCTCGTGGAGGTTGCGCGGCATCCAGTCCGCACTGCCGGCCCAGACCTCGGGATGATGATCGTTCTGAAAGAAGAAGATGCGGCTGTGTTCGAGGAATCGCCCGACGATGGAGCGGACGCGGATGCTCTCGCTGAGGCCGGCAACGCCAGGGCGAAGCGTGCAGATGCCACGGATAATCAGGTCGATTTTGACGCCGGCCTGCGAAGCCTGATAGAGGGCGCGGACGATAGCCGGATCGAGGAGCGAATTCATCTTGGCCACGATGCGTGCCGGGCGCCCGGCATGGGCGTGTTCGGCCTCGCGCTGAATGAGCTGAAGGAACGTAGCTGCCATCGTGTGGGGCGCGACCAGCAGTGGAGAGTAATCGTCGATTTCTGCGTGAGCGGTGAGATAGTGGAAGACCTGTTGGACGCGCTCGGTGAGCGTGGGGTCGGCGGTCAGCAGGCTCAGGTCGGTGTAGAAACGGGCGGTGACAGGGTTGTAGTTGCCAGTGCCCAGGTGGCAGTAGCGGCGAGTGACTCCGTCTTCGTCGCGACGGACCAGCATGGCCAGCTTGCAGTGCGTCTTCAGGCCGACGATGCCATAAAAAACCTGCACGCCTGCCTCTTCCATGTTGCGCGCCCAGTGGATATTGGAGGCTTCATCAAAGCGGGCCATCAGCTCAACCACGACGGTCACTTCCTTGTGGGCGGCGGCCTCGGTCAAAGCCTGGAACATGGGCGAATCGGTGCTGGTGCGGTAGAGCGTCTGTTTGATGGCGACGACGCGGGGATCCTGTGCTCCGCGACGGATAAACTCGACCACGGGATCGTAGGCGTCGTAGGGATGATGGAGCAGCGTATCGTGCTGGCGCAGCGTGGCGAAGAGATCGTGGGTGTTGTGCGCGACGGGAAGCAGGCGCGGGGTGAAGGCAGGAAATTTGAGGTCGGCGCGGTCGATGGTTTCACTCAGATACATGGCGCGGGCCAGGTTGACCGGGCCTTCGCAGGAGAAGATCTGATCCGACTCCAGTTCAAAGTTCACGCGCAGTTTATCGAGGATCTCCGGGTGTGCGTCGGAGGCGATTTCCAGGCGAACAGCGTCACCTTTGCGCCGATTGTGCAGCTCACTACGGACGGATTCAAGCAGCGAGCGCGTCTCTTCTTCTTCAAAGTAGAGGTTGGAGTTGCGCGTCACTCGAAAAGCAGCGCAAGCACGCACGTCATAGCCGCGATACATGGGGCCGAGGTTGCGCGCGATCAGCTCCTGCATCAGTAGAAAAGCGCAACTGGAGCTATCGCCGGGCAGACGAATGAAGCGCGGCAAAACGCGCGGAACCGTGAGCACGCCGAGCACCGAGGGTCCGCTGCGTCGACGCTTGGGGCGGAGCAGCACGGCCAGGCACAAGGCCCGGTTGAGCACGCGCGGAAAGGGATGGGCCGGGTCGATGGTGATCGGTGTGAGCAGCGGATCGACCTCTGCCTGGAAGTACGTCTGAACGAATTTGCGCTGAGCCGCGGTGAGACGTTTCCAGGTGAGCAGGCGGATATTTTCCTGTTCGAGCGCGGGCAGCAGGACATGATTCCAGCAGGCGTACTGGTCGGTGACAAAGCGGTGGATTTCGTCTTTGAGAATGTGAAGCGACTGGGCTGGCAGCAGTCCGTCATAGTCCGGTTCGGAGGGTCCGTCTTCGTTCCGTTGCAGCAAACCTGCCAGGCGAATCTCGATGTATTCGTCGAGATTGCTGGCTGTAATCGCAAGAAACTTGACGCGCTCCAGCAGTGGATTCGATGGGTCGTTGGCTTCTTCCAGCACGCGCCGGTTGAACTGTATCCAGGAGCGGTCCCGTGACAGAAAAAGCTCTTCGGAAGCAACTGAATTGCCGTGCGATTTGCCATGTCCGGAGGAGCGCGGCGCGGCTTTCGGCAAGGTTGCGTGCTGAGATTTGCGCCGCGAGCCGGTGGTTGGAGCCGAGGCTGGCTTCCGGGATGGTTCGTCCATGCAGGCCGATTCCTTTCTCTGCGCTCTGCGCAAGCTGAATCCTGAACCACAGGCCGGGATGCGCTGGCGGAGTGCATATTTCCTCAGAACCTTATCGTAGTGCAGGAGTTGCCTGTGTGAACGGCGGAAGAAAATTTGGCGCAAGTGAAGCCAGTTCGTCACCGTGAGGACGAGCCTGGACGGGCTGAATGTTCCGGTTGAAGGGATGAGCCATTTGACGCTTCTCCCCGGCGAGATGGACGATACAAAGAGGAGCCAATCATGCCAGGGACGAACGAATCGCAAAGCGGCAGCGAGTTGCTGCATCAGGTGGCCGACGAGCTGTATCACCTGGGAGTGATGCTGCTGGGTGAGAGCGAGGCAACGGTGGTTCTGGTGGAGCGCACAATTGCCACGGTGGATCTGGCGTGCTGCGAGGACGCTGCCCAGGCTCGCCACGGCGCGCGAGTGGCGCTGGCGGCAACGGCCATCGAGATGCTGAGCCAGCGAGATGCACAGGCGCTGGCGGCTCCAGGCGGGGAATATGGGCCGCCCAACTGCATTGGCGATGATGATCTGGACGCGGCTGGAGTATCAGCCCACGAGCTGGAAGAGATGGTCAGTGGACCGGGTCGAGTGCGTATGCGGGCTTGGCTGGAGGGGTTGCCGGTGGCCGAGCGAACGATCTTTGTTCTGCGTACCGCGGGCAGGCTGACAACGCCAGAGGTGGCTGGATTGCTGGCTTTGCACGGCGGCAAGGCTGCTCATGGCTGGATGACAGATGCTGTGCGAGGTGTTTTTCGTCAAGCATTGTGTGCGCTGGCTTCGCAACTGCTGCAGGACTCGAATAGCCGCTAAGTACGCCCGTGCCGCGGGCGGATTCGGAATATTGGGCAGAGATTGCAAAAGCGGGAATTCTGCATCGTCTCGCTTGATCGGGGCGATCCCGGCGATCTTTCCGAAACTTCCCACTGGTTTGCGCATCCATACATTGCAGGAATCGTAAGATGAACTAGATCGAGTGACGAGCAGGGGACGGATATATTCCTGATGTGGCCAAGTGAACGATGGAGAGCAGTAGTGGTTGTGTCTCTGCTGGCGGCGAGCGGTGCGGCTGCGATGGCGCAGTCCGGCCAGCCAAGCCAGCCGCTGATCGGCCCGCCTACAGCGCAGGATTTTCAAGGCGCGGTGCCGACGGGAACGGCGCAGCCGGGATCGCTGGCGCTGACGCTGGAAGATGCCATTGCGCGGGGACTGCGGCAGAATCTTGGACTGTTGTTGAGCCAGGCGCAGACGGCGACGGTGCGCGGACAGCAGTTGCAGCAGTTGCAGGATCTTCTGCCGAAGGTGGATGCCAACCTGAGCGAAAATCTGATGCAGACCGATCTGGCAGCTGAGGGGCTGCGCGTTCCGGGCTTTCCCTCGATTATCGGACCGTTTGGTTATACCGATGTGCGCGCCAATCTGAACTGGACCGCGCTGAACCTTTCCTCGCTGCACAACTACCTTGCCGCAAAGCATGATTTTCGCGCCGCACAACTGACCGCCGACGATGCACGACAGATGGTGATTCTGACCGTGGGCAATGCGTATCTGGTGGTGGAGGCGGATCGCGCCGAGGTGGATGCGGTCAAGGCTCAGGTGGCCACGGCGAAGACCTCGCTCGATCAGGCGACGGCCAGCCACGATGCCGGTACGGCACCCAAGCTGGATGTGTTGCGCGCGCAGGTGGATTACCAAAGCCAGCAACAGCAGTTGATTGTGGCGCAGAATCAGTTGGCAAAGGACAAGCTGGCGCTGGCGCGTGTAATCGGGCTGCCGATGTCGCAGTCGTTCACCGTGGCGGACGCCATTCCCTATGCGGCCTTTGACCAGCCCGATGTGCAAAGCGAGATTCGCCAGGCTCTGGCTGCGCGCAAGGATCGTCAAGCTTCTGCGGAGACGACGGCGGCGATGGCCGAGCAGCGCAAGGCGGCAAGCGCAGACCGTCTGCCGACGGTGAAGGTGAGCGCCGATTACGGGGATATTGGCGTCAATCTGAACCATTCGCACGGCACCGGAGACGCCAGCGGAACGCTCACGATTCCGATCTTCAAGGAAGCTCAGTTTCGAGGCGAAGCGGCGCTTGCCCAATCGCAACTGGACCAGCAGAAGGCAAAGCAAAGCGATCTGGATGCGCAGATCGAAGCGGATATCCGGGATGCCTTGCTCGATATCGCTTCGACAGAAAAGCAGGTTGCTGTGGCGAAGTCGAATGAGGAGCTTGCGAAGGAAGAGTTGTCGGATGCGCAGCAGCGTTATGCCGCCGGGGTAAACGACAATCTGGCGGTGACACAGGCACAGCAGTCTGTGGCTCAGGCCAACGGTAGTTATATCAACAGCCTTTACCAGCACAACGTGGCGAAACTCAATCTCGCGCGTTCCATGGGGATGGCCCAGAACTACAAAGAATATCTTGGAGGGAAGTGAACGTGGCGGACGCGACGACAACAACCGGGGCGAGCGAGAATGCGCAGAAAGGCGCGACAGGCCGCAAGCGTATGATCGCGGCGATCGTGCTGGCGATTCTGGTGGTGGGCGGCGGATTCTTCTACTGGCGCTCGACGCTGGTGGAGGATACAGACGACGCGCAGATCAACGGCCATCTGATTCAGATCAGCTCGCGCATCGCCGGGCAGGTGATTCACGTGAACGTGGATGAGAATCAGTATGTGAGCAAGGGAACGGTGATCGCCGAGCTGGATCCGCGCGACTTTGAAGTGGCCGTGGAGAACGCCCAGGCCGCCTTGGCCAGCGCCGAGGCAGCAGCACAGGCGGCCAAGGTGAATGTACCGATCACTTCGGTGAATACGGGCAGCAATCTGCGTTCGGCCGGGGCTGACCTGAGCGGCGCCTCTGCCAGTGTGCAGCAGGCGGAGCAGCAGTTTGCAGCAGCACAGGCGCGAGTGGCCGAGGCGCGAGCCAACAACTTCAAGGCGCAGTCGGATCTGGAACGCTATCGTCCGCTGGTGGCCCGGGATGTGATCAGCAAGCAGCAGTTTGACGCAGCCGTCTCCGCGGCGGACGCGACCAAAGCCGCGCTGGCCAATGCGCTGGCCAGCGAACAGGCGGCACAGTCGGCGGTGAAGATCGCGCATGACCATGAGGCGCAGTCGCAGGCGATGCTGCGCTATGCGGAGACCGGTCCGCAGCAGGTGGAGGCTCAGAACGCACGCGCCCGCCAGGCCGAGGCACAGGTAAAGGCTGCGGAAGCACAACTGGAGCAGGCAAAGCTGAATCTGAGCTACACGAAGATTGTGGCTCCGGCGAACGGCATCATTACGCGCAAAAGCCTGGAGATCAACCAGAATATCTCGGTGGGGCAAAACCTGATGACGCTGGTTTCGCTGGACGATCTTTGGGTGACGGCCAACTTCAAAGAGACGCAGCTTCGCAATATCCGCGCAGGACAGAAGGTGGATATTGACGTGGACGCAACGGGTAAGACGTATACCGGACGTGTGACGCAGGTGGGCGGCGCAACAGGTTCTGTGCTTTCGCTCTTTCCTCCGGAGAATGCAACCGGCAACTACGTGAAGGTGGTGCAGCGCGTTCCGGTGCGCATCGACTTCACTGACCTCAAGGATGAGGACAATCACCATCTGCTGAGGCCTGGCCTGAGTGTCGAGCCGAGTGTGGAGATTCGCTAGCGGCACGAGTCCATAGGAATGAGCAGGCGGGAGTGAGAAATTCATTCCCGCCTGTTTGGTTTTGCGCGATGCGCTAGCATGAAACACGATGAAGATTTTGACAGCAGCGGAGATGGCCACCTGTGACCGAGTGACGAGCGAGCGCTTCGGCGTCCCGCAGCGGGTGCTGATGCAAGCTGCCGGAGTTGCGGTTGCGCGTTTTGCGCGGCAGCATTTTCCCCGCGCACGGCGAGTCACCGTCCTGTGCGGACGCGGCAACAATGGTGGCGATGGCATGGTGGCCGCTTGCGAGTTGGCTCGCGCAGGCCGCATGGTCACAGTGGTTTTGCTTGGCGATCCAAATGGATTGCGCGACGAAGCTGCCCGGCTTTGGAGTGCGCTGGAGCATGTACCGGGAGTGACTCGCGAAGTCGTTGCCGAGGATGCGACGAGAGAGTCTTGCGAGGCTCTGTTGCGGGTTGCCGATCTGGTGGTGGATGCGGTGACCGGAACGGGTTTTCGTCCGCCGTTGCGTGGGCTGGCGCTTGCTGTGGTTGCGATGCTGCGCACTGCAAGCGCTCCTGTGCTGGCTGTCGATCTTCCCACGGGCTGGGATGCAGATGCTGCAACATCCACACAGGCTTTTCCAGCCGATGCGTTAGTCACGTTTACGGCGCCCAAACCGGCGCATGTCCTGGGGCATCTGACGCGGCGTTGGAGCGATCCGGTGGTGGTTGCGCAGATTGGTTCCCCACCGGAAGCGATCGCGACAGGCTCCGGCCTGCGTTGGGCAGGGGCTTCGAAATCGATGGTTGAAGCTGCGCGCGCCGTGAACGCGCACAAGGGAAGCTTTGGGCATGTGCTGCTGGTGGGCGGCAGCATCGGCAAGGCTGGTGCGGTGGCCATGGCGGCGATGGCTGCGTTGCGCACCGGAGCGGGTCTGGTCACAGTTGCCACTCCGACGGCAGTGCAGGAACAGGTAGCCGCCTACGCGCCGGAGATGATGACCATGCCACTGGATGCCGATGCTTGCGCTCTGCTGGAACGCAAGACGGTTGTGGCTATCGGTCCGGGAATGGGCACCGAAGAGCAGGCGCGTAAGACGATGGGGCGGCTGCTGGATGAGATGGAGAACGACGCGGTGCCGATGGTTCTTGATGCCGACGCGCTGAACCTGCTCTCCGCTGAGCCGGGACGTGTAAAATCGCTGGCGCAGAGGCACAAACTGGTGCTCACCCCGCATCCGGGCGAGATGGCAAGGCTGACCGGGAAAACCGTGGCAGAGGTGGAGCAGGACCGCGTGGGCGTGGCCCGAAGGTTTGCGCAGGAGCACGGTGTGACGCTTGTGCTGAAAGGCAGTCGGACTCTGGTGGCGCACGCGGATGGGCAGGTGGCTGTGAATACGACGGGCAATCCGGGGATGGCCAAGGGGGGAAGTGGGGATGTATTGACAGGCGTCCTCGCAGCCATGCTGGCGCAGTTTCCAGACAAGATCTCCCACGCGGTCGAAGCGGCGGTTTGCCTGCATGGATTGGCGGCAGACATTGCCGCGCGCAGACTGGACGAGCACTCGATGCTGGCGACCGATACGATTGCTTCCTTGAGCCGAGCCTTTGCGCTTCGTCTGGTGGAGGAGGACGGATGGGCGTGGTTACAGGGCGCGGCGTTTCGCAGGATGTCCAGCCACAGGATGTCCAGCCACAGAATTCCCAGCCACGGGATATTCAGCCGATGAAGCGCATCTTTGAGAGCGCCTCAGAAGAGGAGACGATGGCGATTGGCGCGGCCGTGGCTGGTTTGCTGCGGCCACCGCAGACGTTGATTCTGACTGGCGATCTGGGTGCGGGCAAGACCACACTGGTCAAAGGACTGGTCAAGGCGCTCGATGCCGGCGACGAAGACTCTGTCACGAGTCCGACATTTACTCTTGTCCACACCTATGATGGGTGGCAGGATGGCCGGCCGGTGCAGGTGGTTCATCTGGACGTTTATCGGCTGGAGAGCGAGCGACAGCTTGCTACGCTGGGCCTGACGGAGTGGATGGCTGACGATGCGCTGGTGCTGGTGGAGTGGGGCGAGAAATTCTCGAGCGTGACGGAGATGGCCGACGGCGTTCTTCGCATGGAGCGGCTCGACATGACGCATCGACGCATTACGCTCGAACTGCGCGAGGCCTGAAACAGCGCGCGTCGTTTCAGGCCTCGCGGAAGTTCAAATCGCAGCCAGGGCCTGATCGAGGTCGGCGATCAGGTCGTCTTTGTCTTCAATACCGATCGAGAGACGTACCAGACCCTCGGTGATGCCCATCTCCAGCTTGCGCTCGGCACTGAGCGCAGCGTGCGTGGTGGTGGATGAGTGTGATGCCAGCGATTCAACTCCACCCAGCGACTCGGCGTTGAGAAAGATTTGGATAGCGGCGAGGAACTTTGCTGCGGCTTCGCGGCTGCCAATATCCATGCTCATCATGGAGCCAAAACCCTTTTGCTGCCGCAGAGCAAGCTCATGCTGCGGGTGAGTGGCCAGACCGGGATAATTGACTCGCAGCACTTTGGGGTGCTGCGCGAGCCAGGCAGCAATGGCGCGACCGTTTTCTTCATGCTGGCGCATGCGCAGGGGCAGCGTCTTGATGCCGCGCAGGACAAGGAAACACTCCAGCGGCGAAAGCGTTGCTCCGACGGCCTTCTGCACGAGCAGCGTGCGCTCGGCCTGAGCCGGGGTTGTGGTGATCAGCGCTCCGCCCAATCCGTCGGAGTGGCCGTTCAGGTACTTGGTCGTCGAGTGCATCACGATGTCGGCACCCAGTTCCAGCGGGCTTTGCAGCACTGGAGACAGAAAGGTGTTATCCACGCTCACCTCGATGCCGTGCGCGTGAGCCATCTCGGCAACGGCGCGAATATCCGTCAGCGCCATCAGCGGATTGCTGGGCGTCTCGCAGTAGATGAGCTTTGTGTTGGGCCGGATTGCCGCTCGCAGCGCATCCAGATCGCCCATGTCCACATACTGGATCGCAATGCCATAGTGGGCGATGATCTGGTCCAGGAGGCGCGCCGTGCCACCATACACGTTGTGCGAGCAGATCAGGTGGTCGCCCGAGTGCAGGTGCGCAAGCAGCGCCGAAATTGCGGCCATTCCGGTGGCAAAGGCAAAACCCTTCACTCCGGGGCGACCGTTGCCTTCCAATGCGGCCAGCGCGAGTTCCAGCCGATCACGCGTGGGGTTGCCGGCGCGCGAGTAGTCCCAGCCTTTGTCGGTGCCAATCCCCGTCAGCTCAAAGGTGGAGGACAGATACAGCGGTACGTTGACGGCGCCAGTGAGTGGGTCAGGGTGCTGACCGGCATGCACGGCCAGAGTGTCGTACTTATAAGAAGACATGGATCAACCTCGGGTGGGATAGAGACTCTATCTCTTTAGGGTATCGCGGCCACGGGCTGAGGGAAAGCGGAGTCTGCGAAACACACGCGGAATGACCTGAGTTCGGATGAGCGGGACTTGCTGCGGCCAGGAGTTTTTTGTCAGGGATCTGCGATCCATGGGTGCGCAGGCGGAGTGCCTTCGAGGATGGCTTCCTCGCTGCGCCGATGCCGCGAATCAGACCGTTTTGCAGGCGCACCAGTAGGCTTGCATGAAGAAGGTACGCTTGGCCACAGACGAGTTTGACGGCCCAAAATACCGCGAAAATTGGCTGTGATCGCTCCGGGAGATTCCATTCGCGTTTCCAGCCACTACTCGTCGAGGAGACGCTCAAACGCATCCATGCGCATCTCCCACTCGCTTCTGTGCTGGCGTACCCAGCTTTCGAGTGCGTCGAGCCCCCTGGAAGCCATTTGGCAGGTTCTGACGCGGCCCACTTTTTCTGTGACAGCTAGGCCACTTTCCTCAAGAATCGCAAGATGCTGGCCAACGGCTGTGAGCGTAATGCCCAGTTGGTGGCTAACTCTGAGACCGAAACCGGACCTCGACTCAAACGATCCACGATCGCTCGTCTCGTGCCATCTCCCGGCGCATGAAACAGGCGATCCATTTGTATCGGCTTCTTTTTCACCAATCGCATCTACGCTTCTCCGACCACAGAAACGAGGTTGTCTGCGAGAAGATTCCATCCGTGTTCGCGGCGTTCTGGTCCGTCGGAGCCTTCAAAGAAAGCGCCCTGGTGTGTGATGACGAGGCGGGTTCTGCCGACTGCATTCACCAGTTCAAAGGTGACTTGAGAGGCAGAAAATATCCGCTCATCCATCTTCATGGTAGAAACGGTTACGATGCGTTCGCAAGTGACAATCTGCTGAAAGTGGCCCTCGTTGGTGATGACAGCGCCTGGGATCGGCGTTTCAGGCCCCATTCTGTACTTCACGAGTTGCTTGCCGCCCTCCACAAAGTCGCATTGAAAGTCGAAGAGATCGGAACTGCTTCCCCCGCTCATCCATTGCCGCACCTTGAGGGGGTCACTCAACGCCGCGTAAACCACGTTTGGCGGTTTGGCGAATGTACGTTCCACAACGCAGGTGGCATGTATAACCTTTGGCTCAAACATACTTGCCCTCTTTCGCGAGCTGCAGCATTGGGCTGCAATGCTCAAGTATCTGCTTGAGCATTGTTCGCATTGGGCTTTTTGTCAATTGAATACTTCACTATGTGTGCGAGCCGCATTTTGCTGATCGGCACGATCATTCGTATCGCATGGAATGTCGGGCTACGCAATGCTGCTACAGATCCTGCGGCAGCAGGGATCAGTCCTGGACGGCAGAGAAGCATCGTCTGTGCAGATGTGCTCAGCGGTGATGGATTGGCCGGAGATGAGCCAGTCTACGTGTTGACCTCCGGCCCTTCGCTGAGGTTGAGTTGAACCGTATGCTTGCGATGTCCACGATAGAAGGTGACGGAGATCGTGTCGCCCGGATGATGTCGCTCCAGAATGGTACTGATGTCGGCGGTGTCGGTGACCGGTTGCCCGTCGATTGCGACAATGAGGTCGCCGCCGAGGATGATCGGCACGTTGCCAAGATACGCCTGTTCGTTGCCGCCACGGATGCCGGCGCGATCGGCTGCGCCGCCGGGAACGACACGCTGGACGAGAACGCCGGCCTCAACGGGCAAGCCCATCTGATTTGCAAGATCGGGTCCGATGCCCAGCGAGACGATGCCGAGCGTGGGGCGGCGGACGCGTCCGTAGCGCATCAGGTCACCCAGCACGGCTTTGGCGGTATTGATGGGGATCGCAAAGCCAATGCCAGAGCTTTGCTCGGCGCCGCCGGTGGCGATCAGCGAATTGATGCCGATGACTTCGCCGCGAGAGTTGAGCAGTGGCCCACCGGAGTTGCCGGGATTGATGGCGGCATCGGTCTGGATGGCGTCTTCGATGGGCGCGCCCTGAGGCCCGCGAATGGAGCGGATGGAACTGATGATGCCTCGCGTCATCGTGCCACTCAGGCCAAAGGGATTGCCGATGGCATACACCTTCTGGCCTACCTGAAGGCTGCTGGAATCAGCGAGCGTGACAGGCTGCAGGTTGGGTGCGTCGATCTGAAGCAGGGCGAGGTCATGGACGCGGTCATAGCCAACGATGCGGGCTTTGTAATGGCGCTTGTCACTGAGCATGACCTCGATGCGGTTGGCGTCGGCGATGACGTGGAAGTTGGTCAACACGTGCCCCGCCTTATCCAGGATGAAGCCGGAACCCTGGCCCTGCTGCGGCACCTGTCCATAAAAGAAATCGAATTTCATGGCGGTCGAGGTGATGTTGACGACAGACGGCAGCACGTGTTTGTAGACGTTGATGTTGTTCTGTTCCTCGGCATCAAAGGCAGGTGCGGCATGGGCCTCGGTCAACTCCAGGGCGGAGTTGCTGCCGCTGATGGGAAGCAGGCTCACCAGCTGGCGTGGCGGATGAGTTGTGAAATACCAGAATCCACCCACGATCAGAACTACCAGCAAGATTCGCCGAAATCGCATCTCGTTTCCTCGTCTTTCGTTCTTTCAGCCTGCCGCTTCGTTCTCCGGCAGATTTCATATGCCTATCATCCATTCTGATGCACATGGACCGCTGCGCGTTTCAGCGCTTGCGTTGTGTGTTTGCGCCCTGGTTGGAAGCGCTCTCCACTTTCAGCTTTTCCCAGATTACGTCGGTCTGCGCCAGCAGCGCTTCGAGTGTGTCATCGTTGTTCAGCACAAAATCGGCACGGACTGCTTTTTCCGCATCGGTCATCTGCCGCTTGATCCTTGCCCGCGCATCGGCGGCCACATCTTCATTCCAGGGCCCGCCGGTGATGCGGGCAACATAGCGTGCCAGGCGCAGCGGCTCCGGCGCTGCGACAACGAGAACGCGGTCGAAACGATTTCGCCAGTCGGCGAGCACACCTTCGCTTTCGCCGCGTTCGCGCGCATCGCGCTCGACCTCAAAGATGAGCGCGGACTCAACGACCGCAACGGCGGATGGTTCCTGCGCGAAGACCCTATCCATCCACGTTTGTTGCGCCTCAATCACGGTGGGATGGACGATGGCGTTCAGCTCCGCGAGCCGTCCCCCGTCAAAAGCAAGTCGAGCCAGCGCCGCGCGGTCAAGACGACTGTCCGCAGCCAGCACCTGCGGGCCAAATTGGCGCACGATGGCCGAGTAGACTGCCTGTCCCGGCTCCATGAGCGCGCGCCCAAGCTCATCGGCTTCGATGACCTGCGCACCCAGCGAGCGAAGGCGCGCGGCTACGGTGCTTTTGCCGCTGCCCAGTCCGCCGGTCAGTCCAACCCGTAGCATGGGCTACAAACCCCGCCGCAGCTTTGCGGCCTTGACGGTGTTGGCCATGAGCATGGCGATGGTGAGCGGACCGACGCCGCCTGGGACGGGCGTGTAGGCTCCGGCGACGGCGAAGGCATGTGGATCGACGTCGCCGACAATGGTTGAGCCACGACGCGCAAACGTCTCTTCGCGTTTGGCATCGCCGCCAAAGAAACGCTCCAATTCGGCGCGGTCCGTGATGCGGTTGATGCCGACGTCGATGAGGGTGGCTCCGGGTTTGACCATCTCCGCGGTGATGAACCCGGGACGACCGATGGCGGCGACCAGAATATCGGCCTGACGGGTAATCTCCGCCAACTCACGCGTTCTGGAGTGGCACAGGGTGACGGTCGCGTTTTCGTTGAGCAGGAGCATGGCTGCGGGCTTGCCCACAATGTCGCTGCGCCCCACCACAACAGCGTGCGCACCGGCGATGGGAATGCCGCTGCGTTTGAGAATCTCGATGACTCCGGCCGGCGTGCAGGGAGCAAGCGCCGGGCGACCCGCCTGCAATCGGCCTGCATTGATGGGATGAAATCCGTCGACGTCTTTTTCGGGCAGCACGGCGTCGAGCAGGCGCTTGGTATCCACCTGTGAGGGCAAAGGCAACTGGAGCAAAATGCCGTCGATCTCCTCGCGGCAGTTGAGGTCGTTGACCAGAGCCAGCATCTCCTCGGTGGTCACCGTTTCCGGCGGCGTAATCAGCTCGCTGAACAGGCCCAGTTCTTCACATGTCTTTACCTTGCTGCGGACGTAAATCTCCGAAGCCGGTACGTGACCCACCAGCACCGCGGCAAGTCCCGGACGAACGCCGCGCTGAGCCAATGCAGCAACCTCCATGGCAACTTCCTGACGAATCTCGGCGGCAATCGCCGTGCCGTTCAGAACCTTGTTCGGAATCTGCGCCATCCTCAATCCTCACTCCCATTTGCATCCTACCAAGTTGATACGCGGGGCTTCCCATCTGGAAACACTTTTGATCTCATCCCACTGCCATGTCATCCTTTTCCTTGAAAAAGCCATCCCATCTGATGGCCGGGCTGCAAATTTCCGGTGAAAGCCTTGAAGTTCGCCATGATTCAGATTCTGCGTCGTAATTCCATACTGTTTTCTGCATTCACGTTGGCGGTGCTGCTGGTGGCCGGCTGTGGTGGCGGTTCCATGGCCAGCTCCGGCGGTTCAGGCTCTGGCGGTTCGGGTTCGGGAGGGTCGGGTGGAGGTTCAGGAAGTCAGACCAAGCCAACGATCGAAGGACTGGTCACGATGGGGCAGGAGGATTTTCTGAACAACGGAAGGATGCCCACCAACCGCCTGCAGGAAGCCAATGCTCATCCCGGCATCTACTCGGCAGCGGTCATTGAGCTGACCTGGTCACAACTGGAGCCGCAAGCCAATCAGTTTGATGACTCGGCGCTGATTTCAGCGTTGCAAAACGTACAGAACTATAACCTGAAGTATCCGGGAACACCGCTGGTTGCCAAGCTGCGCATCTTTGCCGGCATCAACACGCCAGCGTGGGTATTGCAACAGGTCGGTTCGGTGACGGTGACCGACAGCAAGACCAACACGCAATATACGCTGCCGGATTTCTGGACGCCGGCCTACAGCCAGCTTTGGACCGCGCTGCAGAATCATCTGGCGTCGGAGTACGACTCGAATCCGCTGATCGGCGAGGTGGCGATCAGCGTTTGTTCTTCCATTACAGCGGAGCCATTTGTGTTGCCCGGAGCCGTCAACAATATCCAAACGCTGGAGGCGGCTGGGTACACCGATGCACAGATGGAGACGTGCCTGTCCAACGCGCCCGAGGATTATGCCACGTGGAAACAGACGCCGCTCGATTACACCTTTAACCCGCTGTCTTTGGCGGCTACCGGGCAAAGCGACACCAGCTTTCCCATTCAGGTGATGCAGGCTTTTCGCGCCGCTCTGGGTGCGCGCGCAGTGGTGGCGAACCACGACCTGGACAATCCGCTGCCCAACTCATCCCTGCCCGCCATCTATTCCGAGTTCCAGTCGCTCTATTTGGCAGCACAGGCGCAGACGCCGCCTGCATTATCCCCACTGGAGTTTCAGAGTGATGGCCAGTCTGTGAACTGGCCATCGCTTGTTCCGTATGCGATTACAACCTATCACCCAACCGAGATTGAGATTTGGAACACGACCGCAGTGGCGGGCGGACTGGCCAACATTACCAGTTCAGAACTGCAACAGTGGGCCGCACAACTGAAGTCGGCCAATGCCGCCCCCTGAGCGCAGCTTCAGTTGGCATCCGTAGCGATGTAAACCTGAACAGGCTGCGTGGTCACCAGCGGATCCACTACCAGCACTGTGCGCACCTCGCCACCCACCAGCGGCAAAGCGGCTGAAACATAGATGCTGCTGCTGGTGGTCGTCAGCGTCGTGCCGGCAGCCACAATCAACATATACAGCGTGGAAGAGGGAATGGTAACGTAGCCGGACGTGGCTCCCACGGCAAGCGATGTGATAACTGGCTTGGCGGCAGCATAATCCGCAGCCGTGGTGCCTGCCAGGAAGTAGACATCGATGGGACCGGTGGAGGGTGCCTGATTGAGAACTCGAAACTCGGAATGACCGCTTGGAGCCGGGGTTGACTGATCCTCCAGCAGCGTTGCCTGATAAGTGGCGTTGATGTCGGTGATGAGTACCGAACTGCTCTGGCTGGCTTGCAGAGTTCCCGTGGTGGTCACCAGCGGATTGGTGTTCTGTGTACTTGTGACAACGATCTTTGCGCTTGGGCTGGGGGAGTAGGTTCCATAAGGCGTGATCTGACCCTGACCAAGATTGGTCGCCACCAGGCTTCCTGCTACATAGACGTTGAGCGCCGGAGCGTTATAGGAGGCATCAATCACTCGCACCAGGCTCACCGGCGAGTAGCCTTGCACATGTTCGCAGCCCGCCAGCAGCATGGAGCCAACGAGGCTCAGTCCTGCAGCCAGCAGCAATCCGCGGAGCGGGAACCGATTGGCACGATACGGCGATGAGCGCGTCAGCTCACTGGCCGGTTTCTCTTTGCGGATGCCTGCTCTGCCCACCTGTCCCCTCGTCTTCAGCTCATCTGTCTATGGCTTGCCTGCGGTTTGCGCAAAGCCGCACCGGCGTTGACGCACACGATGCTGACTAATTGTAAAGCGCAGCGTGGCAGGTGCTGTCGGGAATTGTACCGTGCAAATGGCATGGAACCAATCTGCGCACATTCCCGCGCTCTCGGCGCATCACCGGCTCTTTGCTTATGTGCCGGACAGATAGATGAAGCGGACCAGAAATAACGCCGCTAGCAGATACAGCAGCCAGTCACAGCGGCGAACCCGCCCTGCGGCCAGATGCAGAATCGCCCAGGCAACGATCCCGAATCCAAGCCCATTGGCAATCGAGTATGTGAGCGGAATCATGACAAGCGTGAGGAACGCCGGGACAGCAACCAGGGGATCCGTCCAGCGAATCTCCGTGATCGTCGTCAGCATCATCGATCCAACCAGAATCAGCGCCGGAGCTGTCGCAGCCTGCGGAATTCCGCCCAGCAGCGGAGCCGCAACCAGCGCAATCAGAAACAGCAGTCCAGTCACAATCGCCGTCACGCCGGAACGGCCTCCGGCGGCTACGCCCGCCGTGGACTCCACATAGCTGGTCACAGTGGATGTGCCGGTCAAGGATCCGGCGATCGTGGCCAGCGCATCGGAGAAGAGTATCTGGTTGAGCCGCGGGATATCCTGATCGTGCTGGGCCTGATCCTTCTGGATCAGGCCCGCTCTCTTGGTGACCGCTACCAGCGTTCCCAGGTTGTCAAACAGATCGACAAAGAAGAACACAAAAATAATCTCAAACAGCCCCACATGCAGCGCTCCGCGCAAGTTCAGTTGCATCGTGGTCGCGGTCAAACTGCGCAGGCTGGCGGGTGTTGGGTGCCAGTGAGCAAGGCCCAGCGCCCAGGCCAGCACCGTCACCGTCAGCACGCCGATGAGGATCGATCCGCGAATATGCCAGATCTCCAGAGAAACCATCAGCAGCAGTCCAAGCACCGCAAGCCCGGCTTGCGGATCGCTCAAATTGCCCAGCCGCACCAGCGTTGCCGGATCCGCCACCACCAACCCGGCCTTGTTCAGCCCGATGAAGGCAATAAACAGACCAATGCCACTTGCAACAGCCGCATAGAGTTCATGAGGGATCGAACGCAGAATCAACTGACGAATGCCTAGCGTGGTCAGCAGCAGAAACAGCACGCCGCTCACAAAGACCGCTCCCAGCGCTGTTTGCCAGGGAATATGCATCTTCAGGCAGACGGTATAGGTGAAATATGCGTTCAGGCCCATGCCGGGCGCCAGTGCCAGTGGATAGCGCGCCACCGCGCCCATCAGGATCGAGCCGAAAGCAGCCGACAGACATGTAGCCGCGGTTACGGCGGCAAGAGGCATTCCCGTCTGCGCCAGAATCGCCGGGTTAACCAGCACAATATAGGCCATCGTCAGAAACGTCGTCACCCCGGCCAGCGCTTCGGTGCGCCAGTTGGTGCCCAGCCGCTCAAACTCGAAATATCGCTCCAGAGATGCGCGCATGAATAGCCCCAGCAGAACACAGTTGCGGACAATCACCAAGCACTTTTTGCAGATACGGAACGAGGCAGCCGCCGCGGGGTAAAAGAGGTCACGGCAATCGCCGGGGGAATGCTTCTACAATCGGAGAAGCACCGTGCCCGGATGGCGAAACTGGCAGACGCAGCGGACTTAAAATCCGCAGGAGCTAACCCTCCGTGGGGGTTCAAGTCCCCCTCCGGGCACCAAATAAAATATTGTAAATAAACAGTTTATAGGATATCATGAACCATGAAGCAGTATGCCGTGCGGCTTCAGAATTTGACTGGTGATACTTCTGGTGATACTTTTTCTCTGACAGCACATGTGGACCGATCCGGGGGCATCTCATGGCGACCAGAAGAGCCAGTACGCCGGCACGAGGGCTTTGGGAACGCGAGCCGGGCAGTGGCGTCTGGTGGATTCGTTTCCGCGACACCGAGGGAAAACTTCATCGCGAGAAGGTGGGACGAAAGAGTGATGCTGAAGCACTGCTGAACAAGAGGCGCAACGAACGCCGAGTCGGCATGAAAATGCCGGAGAACGTTCGCACGGTCCCCATTCAATTCGGCCACCTCGCCGACTACATCACGCAGGAGTATTCCCGAACCCATCACGCTGACTCGCGCAATGTCATGCAGCGGCTGGAGAAACTGAAAGAACATTTCGGGGAGCGCCCAGCAGATTCAATCAAGCCTGCGGAGATCGATCACTGGCTCTCCCGGAACACCAAAACCGGAAGCACGGCAAATCGGTATCGAGCGGCAATGAGCCTCGCGTACCGTGAGGGCATCCGCAACGGCAAAGTAGCGAGCAATCCTGTTCGTCTGGTCAAACAGCGAAAAGAGGGTGGCAACGTCATCCGCTTTTTGCGCGAGAACGAGGAGGCGGCGCTTCGCGCTGCCATTGCAGAAAAATATCCCGAGAAAATGTGCGAGCTGGATATTTCCCTCGGCACAGGAATGCGACTCTCCGAACAGTATGGGAGTCGCCTGTGCTGGCAGAATGTGGATTTTCAGCGCCGAGTCGTGGACCTTTCCCGCACAAAGAACTACACATCGAGGATCATTCCGATGAACGCTGATGTGTTTGCCGCCTTCATGGCACGCAGGGACCAGGTCCCGCACGCAAAGAGTAAAGATCCGGTTTTCGATACGCTGCCGCGCTCATGGTGGGATGATGTACGCGAACAAGCAGGGCTACTGGATTACAGGTGGCACGACAATCGGCATACCTTCTGCTCGCGACTCGCCATGCGGAGGGTGAATCTGGCGGCCATCAAGGAACTGGCGGGCCACAAAACGCTGGCCATCACTGCACGCTATGCTCATTTGGACGATGCTGCCAAGCGCGACGCGGCGGACTCACTTCTGACGCCAGCAGACAGCGCAGGACAACCTCGGCCCCGAACCGAGCAGGCCAAAATAATTAGGTGAATCCGCGCGCAAACATCTCGGGGCTGTGTCAGATCGAGATTCCTACGACATCCATTTTTCTAGATTATGGCTCACGTTTATCACGCCATTGCCGATGACATCCATGTGAGCAACTTCCCCTATCGCACACTGTTGCCGGAAGATCGACTCTCAAAAAAAGAGCGACAACAACGAATCGGCACTTTGGTTTCATTTGCTAAAAAACTTCGCGCCGAAGTCAAGAAAGCCGATCTCGACCAGCGGTCCGACATTCGCCGCATGCTGGACTACATTGGAAAAAGGTTAAGTTTGCTTGACCGCGAGAACTGGCAGGCTGTCGGGATGGGAAGATATGATTTCCTCCTTGGGCGCGCCACAAGGCCAGATCCGTCTAGCCTTCCGGGAGCTGCCACTCTCGCACTCGTGAAGATCGGCCTCAGAGATACCGAGAAGACCGTCCAACGATATAGTTCAGAGGTTGCGAACCTGATTGCCGACATATCTGCGATGGCTCCTGAGATCGACCGCCTGCTCGATCTGCGTCGATGTGAAAGGCGGTGGCACAAAATGTTTCCACCTTTTGTGCGCGGGAGAATTTACCGGCGAACTCAACCTGTTAAACACTCAGCGGACAGTTGCTGAGGCGAGGACGACATCTGCCTGTCGGCTGCTGCGCATCTCTCGAACGAATCTGCGGGCATTGATGCGCGCAGAGGGAGATATCGCAAACATCATCATTTCTGCCTGCATCTGGCGTCGCGTTGGCATGACGGGCGATCCATCCGTGGGAGTTGTTCTGCGAGGCTGTGAGCGTGATTCGGATTTGCTCAGCCTCCGTCGCTTTCTGGTTCGCAATTACTATCCGCACCGGATCGAGACGCTGCCAGCAGACGAGGAACCCTGCAAAGATGCTGCCGTGCCTCACATGCCGGAAGTTGAGTTGCTGGACGGTCGAATCCTGGCCAGGCCGACCATCTCCAATCTTGCCGACGAACTCGGCATTACCGAGATTCCCGAGCCGCACACGATCTATGATGTTGCCGTCGTCGGAGCAGGCCCGGGAGGACTTGCCGCCGCAGTCTATGCGGCTTCCGAGGGACTGTCCACGATTGTGGTCGAAGGAAATGCTCCCGGTGGACAGGCCGCCACCAGTTCGAAAATAGAGAACTATCTCGGCTTCCCGACTGGAGTTTCCGGGGCGCAGCTGGCGAGCCGCGGCCATTTGCAGGCGCTCAAATTCGGAGTTCGGTTTGCTATCTCCCGCAATGTGGTCAGCACCGCTCAAGTCGATGGACTGCATCGGCTCATTCTTGCCGGCGGTTTGGCCGTTTGCGCTCGCTCTGTCGTGATCGCGAGCGGTGCGCGTTACCGGCGGCTCAATGTCAAGAATCACGAAGACTACGAAAACAGAGGATTCCACTACGCAGCGACCGCGATGGAATCCTTACTCTGTCATGATCGCGAGATCATTGTCGTCGGTGGAGGTAACTCCGCAGGACAAGCATCTATCTTTCTTTCGGAAGTTTCACGACACGTGCACCATCTCATTCGAGGCGCTTCTCTGGAGAGGACGATGTCGCAATACCTGATCTCGCGGATAGAACGATCTCCTCGCATCACTGTCCATTCTCATTCGGAGATCGACAAACTGGAAGGTGGAGCAGCGCTTGAGTTCGTCACATGGACGAACCGGAAGAATGGCACCTCCATTCGGAAGCCGATTTCGAGCGTCTTCGTCATGATCGGCGCGGAGCCGAACACCGGTTGGGTCGACGATGCCGTAAAACTCGACAACAAGGGATTTGTGCTCACTGGTGGCGAGTGGGGATTTGAAACTTCGCCCTACGCGACCAGCGTCCCAGGCATCTATGCTATCGGCGACATAAGGTCGGAATCGGTGAAGCGTGTTGCATCGGCGGTTGGCGAGGGTTCAGTCGTCGTATCTAATATCCATCACTATCTGGCTCGAAGACGCCTCGACCTCCCGGATTAGAGGAAAGCGAACTGACGGATGCCGACGAATCTTCTTCTTGCCTGGGCACTCCACCCGCACATCCAGAAGTTCTGATCAGCTGACGATGCTACGGCGATCCATGCGTCACTGTCGGCGACCCTTCAAATTTGCTTATGTTTGTGACGAGAATTTCGAACTGTTTTTCGCGGCTTTCAAAAGTTACTCTGAAAATACAGCCCGCAGGACCGACATGCTTGCTTGATCAGGGAATGTTCCGTTCAAGCCGAGCTGATGATCGGGATGTCATGGGAGACGAAACGATGGAAAAGGACGAGGCAATAACAACGGCTGTCGAAACAATCCGTGCGTTTTATACGGCGATAGTTGCGGGCGATGTGGAAACGATGGTTGGCTTGATGTCACCCGAGATTGAGTGGATATCCGTGGTTGATTTCAACATCCAGAGCAGAGGGCCGGACGAGGTAATGAAGAAAGTATTCGTACCACTAATGCAGGAGTGGGAAAGCTTCTCACCATCTCCTTCGGAGTTTCTTGTCGATGGCTCAACGGTGGTGTCATTGGGCCGGTTCTCTTGCGTACACCGCGCAACAATGAAACGTGCCGACCTCGCCTACGCGCATGTATGGGACGTACGGGATGGAAAAATCGAACGCCATCGTCAATACATCGACACCTTGGCTCTGGATCAAATCCGACGCTTCTGACGCAGCCTGCGGCTCTTCCTGACACACGGCTCTCACTCAATGCTTCTCCAAGAAAGTACTCGCCGAAGGGATATCGTCCGGTGAATCGCATCGCAAATTACGTTTTAGCCGCCGCAGTTTTTGCGGGTTCCGCGCAAGGCGCGCCTATCCCATCGACAAATGCGACCACAACGTATCATCGCGTCATGGTCGATGGAGTCGAGATTTTCTATCGCGAGGCTGGCCCTCAGAACGCATCAACCATCGTTCTCCTGCACGGCTTCCCGTCGTCCTCTCGTGAATTTGACACGCTCATACCATTGCTCGCGACAAAGTTTCATGTCTTCGCGCCAGACTATCCCGGATTTGGTCTGAGCGACGCGCCTTCACCGGCCTCCTACGCTTATACATTCGATCATCTTGCTGAGACGATCGGTGATTTTCTCGCGATGCTGAAAATCAAGCACCACACTCTGTACCTTCACGATTACGGCGCGCCGATCGGCTTTCGCATCATGCTTGCCCATCCCGGCCAACTGCATGCGCTCATCATTCAGAATGGCAACATCTACAACGCGGGCCTTGGAGCCAAATGGGCAAAAATAGCGGAATATTGGGCTGATCCCGACTCTCACCCTGAGGTTGTGAAGGCCTTTCTTTCGTTCGAGGCCACGAAAGAGCGCCACCTCGTCGGCACGTCTCATCCCGACCGCTACGATCCTGACACATGGATCAGCGAGTATGCCGATCTTTCGCGACCAGGCCAACGCAGGATTCAAGCGGAGCTGCTCTACGATTATCGGACCAACGTCGCGTCTTACTCGAAATGGCAAGCCTGGCTGCGCGAGCACCAGCCGCCAACTCTTGTAGCGTGGGGTAAGAATGATCCTTCCTTCATCGCTCCAGGGGCAGAAGCCTTCCGGCGCGATCTCCCAAATGCCGAAATACACCTGCTCGACGCTGGACACTTTGCGCTGGACGAACAAACCGATGAAATCGCGGCGCTGATTCTCCAGTTCATGGCAAAGAATCCTGAGTGAGAACCAAAGCCACGAAGTTCGCATCCATCATTGACCAATGCCTACATGTATCCAAATGCTGTGCGTTTCCTGATTCTGACCTTGCCCCCGGAAAACGTACCCCTTAGCAGAGTGATGCAACTGCGAAGGGATGACGAAGATGGTGAAGATACCGCGAAAAGCATACACGTAGGAGTACTAGCAGGAGGCGGTGCGTCTGAAAGATTGGTCCAGCTTTCGGACGGAGCCGCTCACCGCCGCCCCACTCGCAGCGAGTGTTTCGCACCCTGCTCCCACTCTTGAAGCATCCGTTCGCCAACCTCTGAGAACGCTGCGTGCTCTTTGTTGTACAGCCGCATCTCCTCAGCCGCAGACACCAGCGCATCCTCCACGCGCTCCAGAATTGCTCTCACTCGTGCTGGCGTGCTTCCGAGTCGCACTTCGCCCAGCCGCTGCAGGTCCTTTGCACTCGCCCATTTTGTGGTCCCATTCAATGTCATGGCCATGCTGTCCCTGGGCAAATAAACAGAAGTAGTCACCAGGTCATAGACCGGCGCAAGACGGGCTTCACCCTGAACGTCGTCGTAGACGATGCCGAAATTCTTGAGGTGCGCGTCGCCATTGCGCAAGGCGCAGTTGATGACAATGAGCGTAAACAGACGCTGCAGGTCTTCGCCAACATGAGGTGAGTTGGCAAACTCCACAAAACGCTTCAGGACGGAGGTTTCGTAGCTGCCGCGATATTTCTCATCTGTGCGTCGCGCGTTGAGCACGCAGAAGTCTTCAAAGCCTCGATACGTTCCATCCGCTCGCAGATCAAAGCGATCAATCACAAGAGCAAGACCATCCTCGGCCAGTCGATACGGCGGAACTTCCAGGCCACACTTCTCAGCAACCTTTAGGCAGAAGTACTCATTCGCGGCGAGCTGAGGAAATTCATTCTGTTCCCACAGCTTCACGATATGCGTCGCGCCACGATAGCTCTGCGACAGACGAGTCCTGCTTTTGCTCAACGCGTTGAAGGCCGTCTCATCGCGTACGAGAAATTTGGGCTGCACGCCGCTGATTCCAGAAAACGATGCAAACTTGTCGATGAGATAGCGCAGCAGGTCACCGCCGCGATTCCGTGCAAGAATCTCCTCCACCGATTGGAAGGGTACGGCCTCGTCGAGCTGCTCCTTCTCTCCGGTATAGCGAATGCGGCCAACCTGCGAGCGTCCCACAATGCTCAGCAGGTCGAAATCGTCGAAGGTTCCGGTCGCCTTGGCAAAGGCCAGGCGCAAGCGTTCGCGCAATGCGCCTTCGGGCAGGTTCATTTCAAAGATGGGCAGAAGTCCCAACGGAGCGTCATACGAGGATGTACGAACGTTCATCGTGACAGACACCGCCCGTTCGCTGGCCACTCCCGGCGGATAGACAAATGTGCTGCCGCGCGTGTTGTGGCGGTCCAGCATGCCCGCTTCAGCGGCGTCGGTCCAGACCT
>DAIDKP010000002.1 GCA_027449965.1 Acidobacteriaceae bacterium | reverse complement strand
TTGGCCAGGATCATGGCCGCGATGAGCAGCCCCAGCAGCAGCGCTGCCGGTATTGCGCGGGGCAGGAGCGGGTGGCGCAGGTCTGGCAGGCGCAGGGCCAGCCAGAGCGCCAGCAGCGTGAGGGTGAGCAGCAGCGGCTCCAGCAGCGCCAGACGGCCGAAGGCAAAGAGAAACGGGCTGGTGACCAGCAGCGTGAGCGCGAGCAGCGTGGCCCAGCGCGGCAGGCGGGTACGGAGCAGTCGCTCCACCAGCAGCAGGTTCAGGCAGAAGAGTGCGATGGCCAGCGCACGGGCGGCGATGAGCGAGACACCGGTGAAGCGGAAGAGCAGAGCCAGCAGCGCAGGCCACAGCGGCACAGCCACGGCCGGGTTGAAGCCACCGGGGTGAAGCCAGCGGCCCTGCATATGCGTGCGGATGGCTGCGTTGGCGTACCAGCCTTCGTCGGTATATTTGGCCCAGTCGGGCCAGGGCGAGTGGTTGGGGAAGTCTGCGCCGAGGTGCAGGCCATGCAGCAGGGCAAGGCCGGCGATGAAAGCCAGCCACACCGCGTAGCCGTATTGCCTGAGCAGGGTCTTCACCTTGACCGGAGTATAGCTCCGCTATTCGTAGGCAAGTGCGTCGATGGGATCCTTGGCGGCAGCCATCCAGGCCGGATAGACCGCTCCGAAGACGGTGCCAACGACGGCGATCAGACTTGCCTTCAGCACCCAGAGGCGCGTGATCTCAAAGAACAGCTGGGGATAGAGATGCGCCAGCGCCGTGTGCAGCGCCAGAATGCCGCCCAGGCCCAGAGCCACGCCGACCAGGGCCATCAGAGCCGACTCGCGGAGGATCATGCCGACGATGGCGAACTTTGAGGCGCCCATGGCCTTGAGAATGCCGATCTCGCGGGTGCGCTCCAGCACGGCCGTGTACATGGACAGGAAGATGACCAGGAAGCCGACCAGCGTGGCGATCACGGTGACCACGTCAAGGGCGATATTGAAGCCGGGGATGTGGTCGGGGGTCATCAGCGACATCCACTCGTGCATGGTCTGGACCTGATAGTCGCTCAAGCCCGGCGTGGCGGCGATCTCCTGGCGGATGAGGTCGAGGTTGTCCTGGCTGTCGGCCTTGAGAAAGAAGACCGATGCCTTGCCGGGCGAGCCGATGAGATCGCCGAGGGTGTCGATGGGCACCATCTTGCGTCCGCCCTTGCCGGATTCGACGATGCCGCAGATGCGGAAGGGATGGTTGACGATTTTGATGGTGTCGCCGACCTGGTAGGGACGGGTCTTGCCGCTCTGGATGAAGACGTCATCGACAATGACGTCGTCGGGGCCCTGAAACGGTCCACCGGCGATGAAGACAAACGGACGCAGCGCGTTGTAGCTGGGGTAGTCGATGCCGTAGATGATCTCCGGCGCGGGATTCAGCGAGAAGTTCTGGATGACGGGCGCGGCGACGGTGACATGGGGCAGACGCAGGAAGGCTGCGGCGTTCTTTGCCGGGACTGGCGCACCGCCGACGGCATTGATGAAACTTGCATTGGCCGGGCGCACGATGATGTCCGCTCCAATGCCGTTGGTGCGGATCTTCTGTCCGTCGAGCTGGCCGAGGAAGATGGCCACGACAGAAAGGATCATGACCACCTCGATGGCAATGGCCACAACCGAGATGAACGAACGCAAAGGGCGGTGAATGAGGTTGGCAAAAACAAGCTTGTTCATGGGCGGACGACTGCCTTCAGGGTAACAGGCGCGGCGAACGAGGAAGAAGGGTAAATCCTGACGGAATCAGCACCGCAGGTAATCGGAGCCGATACACTGGAGTTTCGCAACGAAATTCAGTTTCGGATGAAGGATCCGCGCGGGGGAGTGGCATGACAGGCAACGAGATTCGGGAAAGATTCCTGCAGTTTTTTGAGAGCAAAGGTCACCGGCGTGTGCATTCGTCGTCGCTGGTGCCGGCCAACGATCCCACGCTGCTGTTTACCAACGCCGGCATGAATCAGTTCAAGGATGTCTTTCTCGGTGCCGAGCGGCGGGACTACGCCCGTGCCACCACCTCGCAGAAGTGCGTCCGCGCCGGGGGCAAGCACAATGATCTGGAAAACGTGGGATTCACGCGGCGGCATCACACCTTCTTTGAGATGCTGGGGAACTTCAGCTTCGGCGACTACTTCAAGCGCGAAGCCATTGCCTACGCCTGGGAGCTGGTCACCAGCGCCGCATGGTTTGGCATCGACAAGAACCGGCTTTACGTGACGATCTTCGAGGGCGACCCGGCCAATGGCGTGCCGCGCGATGACGAGGCTGAGCAGTTCTGGATCGAGGTCGGCGTGCCGCGCGAGCGGATTCGCGCCTTTGGGCTGAAGGACAATTTCTGGCAGATGGGCGAAACCGGGCCGTGTGGACCCTGCTCGGAGATCTTTATTGATCTGGGCGTGGAGGCTTCCGAGACGGGGCTCGACCTGCCGTTCGGCGAGGATGATGCGCGGTATGTGGAGATTTGGAATCTGGTCTTCATGCAGTTTGACCGCTCGGCGGTGATCGAGGGCGGCAAGACCACGGGCTACAAACTGACGCCGCTGCCCAAGCCGTCGATTGACACCGGGATGGGGCTGGAGCGGCTGGCGGCGGTGCTTCAGGGCAAGCTGTCGAACTTCGAGACAGACCTGTTTACGCCGCTGATTGCGCGCGCGGCGGAGCTGACGGGCGTGGCCAACGACGTGACGACGGCGAGCCTGCGGATTATTGCCGACCACGCGCGCGCAGCGACGTTTCTGATTCACGACGGAGTGCTGCCTTCCAACGAAGGGCGCGGCTACGTCTTGCGGAAGATTCTGCGGCGCGGGATTCGGCATGGGCGTCTGCTGGGGCAGACCCAGCCGTTTCTGCACCAGATGGTCTTTGCCGTGCGCGACCGCATGAGTGGAGCCTACCCGGAGTTGCTTGACTCCGCCGATCGTGTGGCCAAAGTGATCGAAGCCGAGGAGCGGCAGTTTGACCGCGTGCTGAAGACCGGAATGGTGCGTCTCGATGAAGAGCTGCGCGGCGAGTTCACCGGCGACAAGGCCTTCCATCTCTATGAAACATTCGGCTTGCCGCTCGACTTCATGGTGGACGCAGCGCGGGATGCGGGCGTGCACTTTGATGAGGCGGGGTTTGAAGCCGCGCGCGAAGCCGAGCAGGCGCGTGCTCGCGCCAGTTGGAAAGGCGGCAGCCAGAAGTCGGCCTCGCCGGTCTATCGTGAGCTACCCAAAACCGTCTTCGAGGGCTACGAACGGCTCGGTGCCCTGGACTGCGAAGTGCTCGCGCTGGTCCGCGATGGCATTGGCGTGGCTGCGGCTGCTGCGGGCGAAACCGTCGATGTTGTCCTTGACCACACCAGCTTCTATGCTGACTCCGGCGGCCAGGTCGGCGACACCGGACGACTGACCAGCGTCGATGGCAACATCACCCTCGCCGAAGTCACCGGTTGCGTGGCGCCGGTGCAGGCAGTGCGCGCGCATCGTGCCCTGCTGCGCCATGCGCTGGCCGTCGGCGACCGCGTCAACGCCGTCGTGGACGGCGCTCGCCGCGATGCCATCCGGCGTAATCACACCGGAACCCATCTGCTTCATGCCGCTCTTCGCCAGGTTCTGGGAACGCACGTTAAGCAGGCCGGCTCGCTCGTCGATCCAACCCGGCTGCGCTTCGACTTCAGCCATTTTGCCCCGGTTGCCGACGAAGATCTTGCCGACATTGAGTCGATCGTCAACCGCGAAGTGCTCGCCAACGCGCGCGTTGAAACGCTGGTCGACGTGCCCATCGACGTCGCTGTCCACGAGTACAAGGCGATGGCCCTTTTTGGCGAAAAGTATGGCGACAAAGTGCGCGTCGTGCGCGTCATGGACGGATTCTCCACCGAACTTTGCGGCGGCACGCACACCGCTGCAACCGGCGAGATAGGACTGATCAAGATTATCGGCGAAGGGTCCGTCTCTTCGGGCGTTCGGCGTCTGGAGGCGATCAGCGGAACCGGTGCGCTCGATGCCTTTCGCCGTGACTTTGCCGTAGCCCAGGTGGCCGCGCAGGCCGCTCCGGCTGGTCCGGACGACGACCCGGCCAGCGCCCTGCGTCTGCGGCTGGCCGAGCACGAAGACGAGGTCAGGCGTCTGCGCCGCGAACTCGACGAGATGCGCATGCAGCAGGCAGCGGGAAAGCTGGACACCGCCGTCACCGGCGCAGCCACGGTCGCAGGTCTCCGCGTAGCCACTCTGCGCGCCGATCACCTTGACCGAGGCCAGTTGCGAACTCTGGTGGACAACCTGAAACAACGTCTCGGCGAGGGCATCGTCGTCGTTGGCTCCGCGCAGCCGGAGGACAAGGTGGCGCTGATCGCCGGCGTAACGCCGGGACTGGTGAAGCGCGTGCAGGCCGGCAAGCTGGTGGGCGCTGTGGCCAGGCTGGTGGGCGGCTCCGGCGGAGGCAAGCCGGAGATTGCTGAGGCGGGCGGCAAGGACGCGGCGCTGCTGGATCGGGCGCTCAGTGCTGTGGTGGGAATTGTGAGCGAGTTGCTCGGCTGAGGTCTGCCGACTTCAGCCGGAAGTCACCGTGTGACTGCCGCGCGAGCCGTGGCGCACCCGCTCAGGATTGCTTCAAGGACAGCAGCGGCGCTGCGCGCTTCAGCTCTTCGGAGCCATCGCGTCCAGCGCCAGGTTCAGTTCCAGCACATGCACGCGCGGCTCACCCAGCAACCCAAACTGCCGCTCCGTCACATGTTTCTGCACCAGATCTTCCACCACCTGCACTGGCAGACCTCTCGCCGCAGCCACGCGCGCAACCTGATAGAACGCCGCTGCAGGTGTAATGTCCGGGTCCAGCCCGGAGCCTGATGCCGTCACCAGGTCCACGGGCACCGGTCCATCGTTTTTCTCCACGGCCACACTGGCTTCCGTACGATCCAACAACGCCTTGCTGCTCGCGGCCAGGTTTGACCCCGACGAAGCGCTTGCGTCATAACCAGCGCCCGCCGCCGACGGCCTGCTGTGAAAGTACCGCGGCCCGGTGAACGGCTGCCCAATCAGCGCCGATCCCACCAGATGGCCGTCACGCATAATCAACTCGCCATCGGCCTGCCGGTGAAACAGAAGCCGCGCGACGGCCGTCACCGCCAGCGGATATCCCACCCCCAGCAGCACCGTCGTCAACAACGTGTACAGAACCGCAATCGTGATCTGCTTCTTCATCGTTCCTGCTCTCTTCCTTTTTCACCCGTTCAACTGCGGTTACGCCAGCCCAACGGCGGTAATCACCATGTCAATCAGCTTGATGCCCACAAACGGAACCAGCACGCCGCCCAGTCCATACACCACGAGGTTGCGTTGCAGCAGCGCCGCCGCCGACATCGGTCGATACGTCACTCCTCGCAGCGCCAGCGGAATCAGCGCCACAATCACCAGCGCATTGAAGATGATCGCCGACAGCACCGCCGACTCCGCGTTGTGCAGATGCATGATATTCAGCGCATTCAGCACTGGAAAAACGCCCGCAAACATCGCCGGAATAATCGCAAAGTACTTCGCAATATCGTTCGAGATCGAGAAGGTCGTCAACGCACCGCGCGTCATCAGCAGCTGCTTGCCAATCGCCACAATCTCGATCAGCTTGGTGGGATTGCTGTCCAGGTCCACCATATTTCCGGCTTCTTTCGCCGCCTGAGTGCCGCTGTTCATCGCCACGCCCACATCGGCCTGCGCCAGCGCGGGAGCGTCGTTGGTGCCATCGCCGGTCATCGCCACCAGCTTGCCCTCGGCCTGCTCGCGCTTGATCAGGTCCATCTTGTCCTTCGGCTTGGCCTCAGCCAGAAAGTCATCCACGCCCGCCTCACGCGCAATCGCCGCTGCCGTCAATGGATTGTCGCCCGTAATCATCACTGTGCGAATGCCCATTGCGCGCAGTTGATCGAACCGCTCCTTCATCCCGCCTTTCACAATGTCCTTCAGGTGAATCACGCCCAGCGCGCGGCCATTCTCGGCCACCACCAGCGGTGTCCCCCCGCTGCGCGCCACACCTTCGACGGCATCGCGCACCTCGGCCGGCATCTTCGCTCCATGCTCTTCCAGATATCGCGCAATCGCATCCACCGCGCCCTTGCGAATGCTCCGTTTATCCACCTCGATGCCGCTCATCCGCGTCGTCGCGGAAAACGGAATGAACTCTGCATTCAGCTTGCTCAGTTCGCGCCCGCGCAGCCCAAACTGCTCCTTCGCCAGCACCACAATCGAGCGACCTTCCGGCGTCTCATCGGACAGTGACGACAGTTGCGCCGCATCGGCAAGTTGCTCTCCGCTCACCCCCGGCGCGGCCAGAAACTCCGTCGCCTGTCGATTGCCAATCGTTATCGTGCCGGTCTTGTCCAGCAGCAGCGTATTCACATCGCCTGCCGCCTCGACCGCGCGTCCGGAGGTAGCCAGCACATTGTGCTGCACCAGCCTGTCCATGCCCGCAATGCCAATCGCCGACAACAGTCCGCCAATCGTCGTCGGAATCAGGCACACCAGCAGCGAGATCAGCACAAAGATCGTCTGCGGCGCTCCGGAGTACATGGCAAACGGTTGCAGCGTCACCACCGCCAGCAGAAAGATAATCGTTAACCCGGCCAGCAGAATATTCAGCGCAATCTCATTCGGCGTCTTCTGTCGCTCCGCGCCCTCCACCAGCGCAATCATCCGATCCAGAAACGTCTCGCCAGGGTTCGAGGTAATCCGCACCTGGATCGCATCGCTCAGCACGCGAGTTCCCCCGGTCACTGCCGACCGGTCTCCGCCAGCCTCGCGAATCACCGGCGCCGACTCGCCCGTAATCGCCGACTCATCCACCGACGCAACCCCTTCAATGATCTCGCCATCACCAGGAATCATCTGCCCGGCCACCGCGCGAATCACATCGCCGGCACGCAACTGCGAGCTTGGCACCTCATCCACGCCGCCCGACTTGTTCACGCGATACGCCGTCGTCTCCGACTTCGCCAGCCGCAGCGCATCGGCCTGCGCCTTGCCGCGGCCCTCGGCCATCGCTTCAGCAAAGTTTGCAAACAGCACCGTAAACCAGAGCCAAAGCGTAATCTGCAAATCGAACCGGAAGTGCCCCGTATGCTGCACGGTATTCCGCAGCAGCAGCACGCTCGTGAGCACGCTGCCCACTTCCACCACAAACATCACCGGGTTCTTCATCATCAGCTTCGGCGACAGCTTCCGCAGCGCGTCCACACTCGCCCGCTGCACAATCGCGCCATCGAACAACGAGCGCCGATCCTTCATCTTTCTTCCGCTCAGCATCCTGTACTCCCTTTTTTTCAGAACGTTTGTCCAGCGTGAAGCAGCAGGTGCTCCAGCACCGGTCCCAGGCTGATCGCCGGAAAGAACGTCAGCGCGCCCACGACCACAATCACGCCCACCAGCAGCAGCGTGAACAACGGCGTCGTCACCGGAAACGTGCCCGCGCTCGCCGGCACAATCTTCTTCCGCGCCAGATTGCCCGCAATCGCCAGCATCGGCACAATCATCAGAAACCGCCCGATAAACATCGCCACGCCTGTCGAGTAGTTGTACCAGTGCGTATTCCAGTTGGAACCCGCAAACGCTGATCCGTTGTTGCCCGTCGCCGAAGCATACGCATACAGAATCTCCGACAGCCCATGCGGACCCTTGTTCGCCAGCACGCTCAGCCCGGTCGAGGGCATCATCACTGAAACCGCCGCAAAACCCAGAATCACCAGCGGAAAGATCAGCAAGTACAACATCGACATCTGCACGTCATAGCTTTCGATCTTCTTGCCCAGATACTCCGGTGTTCGCCCCACCATGAGTCCGGCGATGAACACCGCAATCACCACAAAGACCAGCATCCCGTACAGCCCCGCGCCCACCCCGCCAAAGACAATCTCGCCCAGCAGGATATTCACCATCGGAACCAGCCCGCCCAGCGGCGTAAACGAGTCATGCATCGCATTCACTGCGCCGCAGCTTGCATCCGTCGTCACCGTGGCAAAGAGAGCCGAGTTGGCCACGCCAAACCGCACCTCCTTGCCCTCCATGTTTCCGCCCGACTGCTGCTCACTATGCCCCTGCGCCACCCCATGCATCAGCGGATTCGGCTGCGACTCCGCCCAGTAGCACGCCATCACGCCCACGGCAAACAGAATCGTCATCGCCGCCAGCACCGCGCGACCATGCTTCGGCGAACCCACTATCTGCCCCAGCGTCACCGTCAACCCCGCAGGCAGAAGAAAGATCGCCAGCATCTCGAGAAAGTTTGTCAGCGGTGTCGGATTCTCAAACGGATGCGCACTGTTGGCATTGAAAAATCCGCCGCCATTGGTGCCCAGCATCTTGATCGCCTCCTGCGAAGCCACTGGTCCCTGCGCAATCGTCTGCGTCGTCATCGTTGAGCTTTGCCCGCCGCTGCCTGCAATCCGCTGCGGCTCCACCAGCGTCGCCCTGTCATACGGGCGAAAGTTCTGCACCACGCCCTGCGACACCAGCGCAATCGCGAGCACCAGAGACATTGGTAACAGTACCCACAGCGTCGCGCGCGTCAGGTCTACCCAAAAATTTCCCAGTGTGCTGCTCTCGCGCCGCGCAATCCCGCGCACAAACGCAATCGCCAGCGCCAGACCCACCGCCGCCGACCAGAAGTTATGCGTCGCCAGCCCGACCATCTGCGTCAGGTAACTCATGGTTGTTTCCGGCACATAACTCTGCCAGTTGGTATTTGTCGTAAACGAGATCGCCGTGTTCAGCGCCACGTCAGCCGGAACACCTGGCAGGTGCTGCGTATTCAGCGGCAGGATGCCCTGCAAGCGCTCCATGAGATAGGTTAAAACCAGCGTCACCGCGCTGAAGACCAGCATCGCCACGGCGTACTCCGTCCAGCGCATCTCATAATCGGCATCGATGCCTGCCAGTCGATAGAGCAGCCGTTCCACCGGCCCGCACACCCCATCCAGCCACGTCCGCCGACGCTCAAACACCAGTGTCATGTAACTGCCCACAGGTTGCGCCAGCAGCAGCACCAGCGCGATAAACAACAGAATCTGCAACCATCCATTCAGTGACATCAGAACTTCTCCGGTTTCAAAAGCGCATACACCAGGTACACCAGCAACAGTGCTGAGAGAATCAGCGAAACCACATTCTCCATCATCGCGAAGCCCCTTTCAGTCCGTCGCAGCCAGTCACATATACCAGCGCCACAGCAAAGAGAATCGCTACCGCCAGCAGTGAAATCAGATCCGCCATCGTCAACCGCCCCCATTCGTTCTCAACATCCAGTCCATCGTACTGCTCATCTTCCAGTGTGGATGCGGGCATTCAAGCACCCGCACCCACGCTCCAGTCAAAAATGCCAGATCAGGTCCGCAGCCACCGTCAGCGAAGATTGCTTGCCACGTCCCGACGGCAGCGTCGCGCCTGGCATTCCCGCAATCCACTCCTGCGTATCGCTTGCCACAGAACTGCCCGCGCTGATATCCGTGCACGAAACCGCTCTCCCATCGAGAGTCTTGTAACTGCTATAACACTTGATGTAGCTTATCTCCGGTCGAAAGGTAACTGTTGAGCCGGCCCAGAAATCAAAGCCCACCATGTGCTCTTCATATGCTGCCGGCGTACCAGTGCGCTGCCCCTTGATATCGTCCACATACTCATTGCGGATATTCAACGAAGCCGTGTTATGCAGGAAGTTATGCTCCACATAATTTACAATCGCCCACTCCGGAGCAAAACACTGGGACGATTGCTGCGCTGCGCTCAGCCTCGGGTCTTCACACACTGCGCCAAAGTTCAGATTCCCACCCGCGCCATTCGTCTCCGGCCACGGATGCGCAGCCGTCCGCGCAAACCCTCCGTTATACCAGTACATATTCGGCACATCGCGCATGTACTGGTACCAGGCTTCCGTATCCGTATGCCACTTTGCATTGAAGCGGTGATACCACGTCTCATAGAACGCAGTCAGATTGTTATACGCATATTTGCCATCGTTGATCGTGTTATCACAGGTATTCAAGGCATCGCCGCCGTTGTGCCACGTATAGACGACACAGGCATTGCCGGTCACTTTCGCATCGGTCGTCCATGGCGCCGTATCGCAGCCGGGCGAAATGCCACCCTGCACCGTCCAGTGACCATGGATCTTCGTCGTCACATTCACACCCACCTGCGTGTAGCAGTCATAGGTATAGAGAATCGAATGCGAGTACGTGTAATTATTCGGCGCCAGTTGCGCCTCGATATCCGGCAGTGAGATATACCGACCGACGCGCACCACCGTTCCCTCGCCCACATGCGGCAGATAGAAATCCAGATAAAACATCACCGGATCGAAGCCATACTGCGCATTCTTCACCAGCAACTGCTGGCTCAGAATTCCATGCGACGTGGTAAACCGATAGTCCACGCCATACAGTCCCGTCACTCGATAACCCCAGTCATAACGGTCATTTTGCGCAGTGTCTTCCTGCCGCTCAAAGTAGAGCGCAAACTGGTCCAGTTGCACTGTGTTCGAATACACGTCATAGGCTGCCGGCGCATTTGCTGCAATTCCCTTCGCGGCGTTTGTCTTGTTGTTCGTCGAGCCGTTCGCGCCCACCTCAAGCCAGCCGTAGATCTTGTTCACATCCTTGTTCCCGTTGATCGCCTGCATCAGCGGATAGGTCTGCGTATCTGGCGCGCCAATCACGACTGTGCCGCCGATTGGCCAGTCGCTTGCCGGAAATGGCGGTGAAGCAATCGGTCCTGGCGTGCCACGACGGGGCTGCTGCGGCACCGCAGTGCCGGGAGCATTGCCGGACCAGTCGGCCAAATAGGCGCGGCCCCACCGATGAAAAAAATCTGGCTGCGGCGCCTTCGGAATCGCCACCTTCGCCTCAACCTTCTCGTTCGTCTCTGTCTTCTTCATCGGAACGCTCTTCGACGCACGTTGCATCTCGGCCTGTCTCCCGGTCTGCATCCCTGCCGTTGCATCCCTGCCGCTTTGCGCCATGGCGAACGACGTGGCAAAAATATAGACGACTGCCATCATCAGCGGCGTCGATCGCCGCAAGTACCTCTCCAGCATCTGTCGTGCCGGGGTTTGGAGTCTGTTTGAAATACATAAAGAAACTGTAAGTTTTTTGAATCGGGAATTTCCTGCGACAGATCGGCGACTCGGAATCGTCTCTGTTTCTACCGCCAAAGGGCACTGCACTGAGTCGAACATGGGAAAGCCTCCATGCCTCCAGTGAATGCCTGTTGCCCGTAGAAAGTCCGTAGGGAGTGCGTTGAGAGTGTGTAGTGAATCCGTTAAGAATTTGTAGTTTCGTCGCGCAGCCGATAGCCCACCCACGGCTCGCTCTCGATATAGCGTGAGCTGTCCGTGCTGTCCAGCTTCTTGCGTAACTGCGCCACCAGCACGCGCAGATACTCCGGCTGCTCCTCACCCGCCGGTCCCCAGATGCTGCGCAGCAGCTGCCGATGCGTCAGCACACGATCCGGATTGCTGGCCAGCAGCAGCAACAGGTCAAACTCCTTCGGCGTCAGATGCGTCTCCACGCCGCGCACGCTCACCCGCCGCGTGGCTGAATCAATATGTAGCTCGCCCACCGTCAACACCTCTGGCGGTGGCTCGTTCCGCAGTCCCTTGCGCAAGTTCGCGCGCACCCGCGCCAGCAGCTCCTGCATGCTGAACGGCTTCGTCACATAGTCGTCCGCGCCCTCATCGAGCGCCGCCACTTTGATGGGTTCCTGCTCCCGCACCGACAGCACAATGATCGGCGTCTCGGCAATCGCACGAATCGCCCGCGTCAGCTCCAGCCCATCCATCTCCGGCATCGACAGATCCGTAATCACCAGGTCCGGCGCAAAGCTTTTATACAGCGCAAACGCCTCCATCCCGTTGTTTGCCACGGCAATCTCATAGCCGCTGCTTTGCAGCGAAGTGCGCAGTACGCGCGTGATCTGCCGCTCATCGTCCACAATCAGAATCTTCATCAACGAAGCTCCTGGGTCACAATATGCAGGTCCACATGCGGCGCCGCCGACATGAACCGCTGAATTGCCAGATAATACATCCACTTCTTCAGTCCGTGCAGCGCCGACCGTCCAAAGATCGCCTGCGTAATCCGATTCTCCGTCACAAACGCTGCTGTCGTCGCCGGAATATTCTTCCCGGAGAGCTGCACCACCTGCGCGCCCAGATTCCTGGCAAACAGCAGACTCGCCTCCAGCGTTCGTTTCCGCTCCGGATCCTCATCCCGCTCGCTCTTCACATGCACCACAAAGAACTCGCCATTCAGCCCCTCGGCCAGTCGCGCACCACGCGCAATCAGGTCACGCGCCTGTGCGCTCGCGCTGATGCATACCGCCACTTTCTCCGTCACAGCCCAGTGCGCTCCCAGACGTTTGGCCTTCACATAGTCGTCCAGGATGCGGTCCACAGCACGCGTCACACGATGCAGAGCCATCTCTCGCAGTGCAATCAAATTGCCCCGGCGGAAAAAATTCGCCAGCGCTCGCTCAGCTCGCTCCAGAGGGTAGATATCCCCGCGCCGCATTCGTGTCGCCAGCGCCTCCGGCGTCAGATCGCTGATCACAATCTCATCTGCGCGGTCCAGCACCCAATCCGGCACCGTCTCCCGCACAGCGATCCCCGTCAGGCTCTGCACCCGTGGCGTCAGGCTCTCCACATGCTGCACATTGATCGTGCTCAGCACATCGATCCCGTTCTCCAGCAGCAGAAGCACGTCTTCAAAGCGCTTGGCAAACCGGCTGCCCTCAATGTTCGTATGCGCCAACTCATCCACCAGCGCCACCTGCGGACGTCGCTTCAGGATTCCGTCCAGGTCCATCTCCTGAAACAGCGTTCCCTTGTAGTCAATCGCGCGCGGAGCCACCTGCTCCAGTTGCGCCGCCAGCTCGGAGGTTCCCTTGCGCCCATGCGTCTCCACATAGCCGATCACCACGTCTTCGCCGCGCGCGCGGCGCCGAATCCCCTCGCTCAACATGCTGTAGGTCTTGCCCACGCCCGGCGCATAGCCCAAAAATATCTTGAACCGTCCGCGCGTCTTCTCCGGCTCGGCTGACTTCAGCCACTCCTCCGGGCTTTTCCTCTGTGCATCTGCTGGTCCCAACGTCGTAGTATCTCCCTGTGAACTCTCCGCGTATCCTCGTCTTCTTCAAGTGGTCGGCGGCGTCTGTCGTCCTTGCCGGAATTGTAGCCGTTTGCCATCTTGCGCTGCATGTCAATCAGACCACAGTCGCGCTCTCTCTGTTACTCTACGTACTTTTTCTTGCCGCTCGCTGGGGACTTCGTTACGCCGTCGTCATGTCCCTTGTCGCCACCCTTCTCTACAACTACTTCTTCCTGCCGCCCATCGGCACCCTCGTCATCAACGACCCACAGAACTGGCTTGCCCTCTTTGCCTTTCTCGCCACCGCCGTCGTCGGTGCGAGGCTCTCCGAACGTGCCCGCAATGAAGCCCACGACGCCCGTCTTCGTCAGCGCGAGATTGAAGTCCTCTACGGCCTCGGTCGCGAACTGCTGCAAACCGAAAACGTTGCTGGAATCCTGAATGCCATCGCCCCGGCCGTCATGCTCGTCACTCACGCTGACGCCGTGCTCTTCTACCTGCTCGAAGGCGACCGCCGCTATCTCGCCGGCGACCCATCCGCCATTCCCATGGATGAGATCGGCCTGCGCCAGCACGCTCTCACACTCCCCGCCGCCGACACCGTCACCGACACCGTCACCGCCACGCACTTCGGCGTCAATGAATCCCGTATTCCCATCCGCGTCGGAGTCCGTCCTCGCGGCCTGCTCATCGTCAAGGGCGTTCAGCTCTCCATCGACACCCTCGAGGCCATCGGCGGACTCGTCAGCATCGCCCTCGACCGCGCCCAGGCGCTCGATCACGTCACACGCGCCGAAGCCGCCAAGGAAAGCGAGCGCCTACGCTCGCTCATGATTGACTCCATCACTCACGAGCTGCGCACCCCGCTCACCTCCATCAAAGCCTCCGTCTCTACCCTCCTGCTTCATGACTCCGCCATGCAGAACTCTGCCGCTCAGGACTCGGCCCTCGCGTCTCCCACCGCCACCCCACTCACTCCTGACCAAACACATGAGCTGCTCACCATCATCAACGAAGAATCCGACCGCCTCAACCGGCTCGTCTCCGAGGCCGTCGAAATGGCTCAGCTCGACGCCCAGGAGGTCCACATGACCTTCGCTCCCGTCCGCCTCGACGCTATCGTCGATTCCGCTCTTCGTGCCTGCGCCGTCGTCCTCGCCAACCACGATCTACGCCAGCACATCCCGCAGCTCCCGCTTGTTCTGGCCGACGCTGACTACATCGAAAAAGTCCTCATCAACCTGCTTGAAAACGCCGCCAAATACTCCCCCGCCCACTCGCCCATCTTTCTCTCGGCTGAGCGCCGCACACACTCCGTCATCCTCTCCGTAGCCGACCACGGTCAGGGCATCGACCCCGCCGAACAGGAACTCATCTTCGAGCGCTTCTACCGCGCTCACGCCGCCAGCCGCGCCACCTCCGGCACCGGCATGGGACTGGCCATCTGTCGCGCCATTCTGGAGGCGCATAACGGTACGCTCACAGTGACCTCCCGGCCCGGTGAAGGCTCCGTCTTTTCCTTCACACTGCCTCTGGCCGAAACCCCATCCACCAACGCCTAGTCAGGCAGATGCGTGAGGAAAATGGCCCAGGGTCAGTTCACACGACCGGAACGGATGGCCGGGTAGAGTGAACAGCCCCCGGGGATGCAAGCCGTTCGCATCCGATCCGAGCGGGCCGACGGCACCCCGGTCATAAAATACTTCTCAGCGTTTGCGTTTTGGGCTTCGAGGCAGTATCGACAAGATTTCACTGTCCAGTTGAGCAGCGGTGAGCGGGCCGCGAACCATGGCGTGCACAACTCCCCTGCTGTCCACAAAGACGGTAAGCGGCAAGCCGCGCTGAACGTCAAACGCCTCTTCAACATCGTTGGGAACCAGGTATTGCGCGTAGTGCGCGCCGCCACGGGCGATGTCCAGACGAACGGTTTCAGGATGCGGCTGATCCACAATCATGCCGAGGATGGCGAGGTTTTGCCGGGAGAAGCGTCCGGCTGCGGCGTCCAGCACGCGCATGTCCTTCAGGCAGGGAGCGCACCAGGTGGCCCAGAAGCTGAGCACAGACGGATGTCCGATCAGACTGGAGGTGTGGAGCGCATGGCCATCGATCGACATTAGAACGAAATGCGGAAGCGGACTTCCAGGAGCGCAGGACTGCGCTTCCTGCATGGCGCTCGGCTGAGCGAGCGCCATGCAGGAAGCGACGAGCATCGCGATACCTGCCTGAAGCGATGACCGGAGCATCCGCTTAGTGGATGGAGTAGATATTGAGTTCATGATGCAGCGGATCAAACTGGTATAACTTCAGTCTTCCTGGCGGATCAAGGTTCAGGGTGAGAGCGACCTTGTGCAAACCAGGAGTACCGTTCGTGCCGACGGGCGGAACGTTGATCAATCCCCACGGGCCACCGGCGTTGATCCACCACCAGTTTCTGCCGAAGCTGAAGGTGCATCCATCACTGGCCGCCTTGCTCGGGTCCGGGTCATAGCCGGACTGATATTGATTTTCCCAGCCACGCGAGCCGCCGAAGTCGACGTTCATGTAGCTGTGCATGAAATGATCGCCGTTGAGAAGCGTGATGTGGACGGTTTGGCCACGCTTCGTCCACTGGGGAAGTTTGGTCACATTCCCATAAATTTCGTTGTTCACATAGAAGAGTGTGTAGTCCGCGTTTGGATCCGCCTGGACACCTCGCGGCAGGTGTGTACGATCAATGAAATCGTCTTCGGAGAGCAGCGCGTCCTGCATCAAAGCCACAATCTGCTTGCCGCTGGTCGCTGTCAGCGCTGCCTTCAGATCAGACCACATGATCTTCTCCGGCGCCAGCTCGCCCAGTTGTGCGATGGCCTGAGCCTGAGCCTGAGGGTTGAGCCGCGGAGCTACGCCGAAGGTGGAAATCTCCCATTGTGCCAGACTTTGCCCGGCTAGAACCTTGCGTGCATTTTCGTTCACCTCGACACGCGGAGGATGGACGCGCCAGCCCCACGTATAGACGAGGTTGAAGTACTGCGGCGAAGACATGGAGATCGAGAAGACGTAGCGATGGCCTTCCTGCATGGGATAAAAAGTACCGTCCATGCCAACGTTGGGAGAGCCGTATCCGGCGCCTGTCGGCGGCGGCGTATCAAAGTACATGATGTAGTTGGCAAAATCGTCCTCACCGCCGTGCAACACGTCAACCGTGTAGGTAATGGTCCAGGTCAAATTGGAGGAAGCCGCGGAGGTGTAACGATAGTCAATCGAGCTGGGATCGATCATCGACGTATCCGACATGACATGGCTGTCGAACCAGATCTGGTGGATATTGACGTTTCCACCGATCAGATTTCCGTTGGCATCATAGATGGGTTGCACCTGCTTGATGCGCTCCGGAGCGGTGTAGTTGAGAAGCGAGAAGCCGTTGTAAAGCGGATTGTCCGGCAACGGATCACCCTCAAGGACGGCGATGCCGCGCTGGATGAGAGCCGTGTCGATCCGTTCGCCGTGAGAGGCCTCGCGCATGACGGTTTTGAATACGTGGTCCAACGCCTGGGTCGGAGAGTCTGTGTCAATTTTCGTCACGACCGCTTTGGACATCAGATTGAACGGAGTGTTTGGCGTGGATGGAAGCGTGTTCGGCATCATCTTGCCTGTGCTGTCATAGGCATTGGAGAACTGCGTCATCAGGAAGTTCTGGCCCGGAGGCAGAGGACTTGTCTGCGTGACAACGGTGGTTGTGATGCCATCGGAAGAAAGTGTTTGGATGGACGGCCCCGGCAAGGGCTGAGGATGTGGGTCCTGCGCAAATACGGCGTTGGCCGCGAGCAGCAGAACTGCAAGGCACGAGAGTTTCATAGCGAGGCTCCTCATCTTTATGCTCCAGTTACACGGTCGGCGCGGGCAGAATCGGATCACCCTGCGGATGACGTGGCGGTTCGAGGAATGCGATGCGCCGAACCAGTTCCTCAGGGCGTGTAATGCCGGGACAGCCCGCCCATCGGTCGAGGGGTTCGTTTCCATAGCGAAGCAGGCCCGTATGAGCGCTTTTGAGTTTGTCCAGAACCGGGTCGGGATCGGTGAATTTGAGCTGCTTACGCAGCTTCTCCATGGTGGCTGCATCCGACGTAAGCAGTTGCCAGCCAGTACCGACGCCCATTTTTTCGGCATAGGCCCGCAACACGCGTGGCGTGTCGTGATCGGCATCGAGCGTCATCGAGTACATGAAGATGTCCTTGCCGACACGAGGAGCAAGCAGCGCATGAAGTTTGACAAGGTTTCCCATGAGGACGGGACAAAGCTCTTCACAGCTGGTGTAAAAGAAATTGATGGTGACGATCTTGCCCTTGACAAGATCGTTGTACAAACGCTGACGCACCCCAAACTGGTTGATGAGGACAGTGTCCGGTATCAGCCGTGCGGAGGGTCCGGCAGGAGCGTGTGAGCAGACCGCCTGAACGCCGAACGCTGCTTCAGACGCGGCAGGCAGCAGAGCCGCACCGGTTGCGATGGATTTCAAAATATCTCTGCGAGTGGTCATCGAGATGCTATTCCTTTCCCGGCTGCGGGCTAATTCGCCCCGTCCTCGTCGTTGCTGTCAAGCTCGTTGGCAACCGAATCCCATCGGATCATCATCGCGTGGTCTTCGTGAACGATGTTGTGGCAGTGCATGACGTAATGGCCATAGAAGTCACGGAACTGCATGAAGATCTGAACCTCGTCCTTGGGGCCGAGCCAGACGATGTCCTTCCTCCCGAAGTCGTTCGTTCCTGGCTGGATTGGCTGACCGTTGCGCCGGAGGACACGGTGCTCCTCGAGATGGATGTGTATGGGGTGAGACCAGCCCGACCCCATATTGCGCAGCGTCCATATCTCGGCTGAGTTCATCAGCGGAGCCGCATCGATGCGTTCTCTGTCGTACACCTTGTCATTAATCAGCCAGCTCCCGTTGAAGTAGTCAAATTCAAAGAGCCGATGGCGACGAACGCTGGACAGGTCGATTTGCGGCAGCGGAATCATCGTCGCCGGAATCACGCTCATGTCGGGCCGGCGAAGCTGCTTGACAACGTCGAAGCGCATCACCGGATCACCGGGATTCATATATTGAATGGGAATTTCCGGACCGCGCCCGCTGATCTGATAGAGGATGTTGGTAAGCGTTACCGAGGAGCCAAACGGAACCTGAGAGAAGTCCACGATCACGTCCACGCGCTGCGCCATTGCAAGAGGAATATTCGGCGGAGAGTACGGCTCGGGCAACAGATTTCCATCACTGGAAAGCACGACGGGCTGAACATTGTCGAACTTGAGAGTCAGGAAGCGCGAAGGACAGCTGTTGACGAAGCGCAGGCGATATTTGCGCGGCTCCACCTGGAAATAGGGCGTGACGATTCCATTCACCGTCATCTTGTCGCCGAGCACGCCGTCCGTGTTGAAGACGTCGAAGTACAGCTCGCCATTGTTGTCAAACGCGCGATCCATCAGCAGCAAGGGCACATCGTAGTCTCCGCCGGGAAGACGGAAGGCGTTTGGATTTTGATCCCGCTCATCGCCGGAATCCAGCTCATTGTAGAGAATGTAGGACCCGTACAGCCCCTTGTAGACATTGGCTGCGGTGTAGTCATCCATGTGGTCGTGATACCACAGGGTCGCCAGCATCTCCCGCCAGTCTCCACCGGCCGGGAAGTTGGCGTAGTGGTGATCGTGATAGTACCCGGTGTCAATGTAATCATCCGGGAAACCGTCGCTCTCCGCAGCCGCGTGCATGTTGTGCATGTGCGTGGTGATGGATGGCGTACCGAACCCAGTGTGATCTGCCGGAAGCTTATTGTTCATGCGCACAAGAATCGGTTCGCCGTAACGACCGACGATCATCGGACCCGGACTGGTGCCCTGATAGCCCCACACAAGACTCTTGGGCAACTGAGGATGGAATTCCCAGGGAAATTCCGTGACGTCGAAGTTATAGAACTTTTTCGGAGGGTATTGCTGATAGAGCTGATGCTGCGATGGCACCGGAGGCGGATAAAGCCGGGATACGGGCCGCGCCTTCGGAAGAATGAAAAGCGGACTGATAAATGGGGTCGTCGCAGGACTGACCGTGGGGAGCGGATCAATCTCCGCTGTGCAGATCTGAGCGTGTGCGCGATGACCTGTGAGCGCAAGCCCAGCACCGCCAAGAGCAACGAACTTTAACACCTCGCGGCGTCGAGTCATACAGCCTCCAGTGAAGAGTGCAACAGCCTGAACATGATTCCGTCGCGCAGCAGGAGCCACTCCAGCCACAACTTCGCGAAATCAGGACGCATGAAAGTCGTCCACGCAACTGCGCGGTCAGAACAGAAAAAACAGCACATGGATGACAGGAGAATCTTCGCACTCAATGGACGGAATCGCTATTGGCGAATTCTTCTATTTATTGGCGAATTTGATCGAAGTTCGGCTTCGGCGATGGCGCATCGGAGCCACGCCGTAGAATCGGCGATAGTCGCGAACGAAGTGGCTCATGTCAGGCGCTCCCACTGAGGCCGCAACCTCCTTGATGCGCAACATGCTGCCGGTGACCAGTTCGCGGGCGCGCTGCATGCGGCGCAGACGAACGTAGGTGTGGAAGGGCATCGCAGTGCCGGATTTGAACAAGCAACGGAGACGGGAGACGGAGAGATTGACCAGTGCCGCAGCCGCTTCAATGGTGACCGCGTCAGGGGGTGCCGTGTCGATGTATTGGAGAACCCGGACAATGCGAGGGTCAGGATCGTACTCCAGTTTACGGAGTTCGAGTTCGCTCATTTCAGGGCATTCCATCGACATCACTTTTCCTCTCCACCTCGTCATGCTGATTCCCGAACGATGCATTTTCCCCGGCAGAACCAGCTCTTGAACAGGCAACCTGCTTCTCTGGATTTCCTCTTCTGACTGACCCGTACAACTTGTCAGTCAGGAGAGGTTCGCGTATGCTTGCTCCCGAACAGAGCAACATTCAGCAACCTTCAGCCAACTTCCCGTTTTGAAAGCAGAAACCGCTCGTGCCTGCCACAATTTCCATACTCGCCGTTAGCCCACAACCCGAGATGGGCAATCGTCGCCACGCGCTATTGACCGCCGCCGGTTACAACGTTGAGACCGTCCACACCGCAGCCGATGCAGTTCGCTTGCTGGAAAGAGACTCTTACGACATCGTGATTGCGGGACAAATGTTGACGCATCGCGAAAAAATCCGATTGATCGACTGTGCTCGCCAGCAGGGAGTGCCAACGCTGGCCATTCACGTGTTGCCATCCGATGAAACCAGTCACGCGGATGAGTACGTCCGCATATCGGACGGAGCAGAAGGATTGCTGCTGAAGATCACGCAACTGACGACTGCGCGAAAATGCCGCGCTCGATGCCGCCCCTCTCAGGGGCGCCTCACTTAGCGGTTCTGGGGTGCGTTCGTCGGCTGCGGCTGCTGCGCCGTCGGAGCCTTCTGCGAATCTGGCCCCTGCGTCGTCTGTCCGGAGTCCGCCTTGCTGGAACTGTCAGCTTCTCCATTTCCGGCTGACGCATCAGGCGGAATCGGATTTTGCACGGCTGTCGATGCGGGCTTTGGAGACGCGGCGGGCCGGATGCGCACTTCAGGAGAATCTGCGGAGTAGACGCGTGCGGACTTCACCGCGCTGGCATTCCCCTTCCACAGCGGCTTGCGATGGCCATCCGGAAACACTTCCACTGGAATACCCCACTCGTACTCAACGGTTCCACCCGGCTCAGGCTTGAGCGTGGGATTGGTGGATACCTTCGTGGCGGCAGCGGATGCCTTCGCCGGTTTTGCCGCAGCAGGGGGTGTAGGCTGTGCGGTCTGGGATGGATTCTGAGCCATCGTGGCCGTGGAAATCATAGACAAGGCAACAAAGGACAAAAGATAAACTTTCATTTCTTTCTCCTCGCAATTTTGCACTATCGCAGCATCGGGAGGGCCAACTGAAAAAATCTTCTGCGAAAGTCAGAACGGAGTGTAGTCAATCACCGGAACAAATGCAAGTGAATATCTGATCGCAGCAGCTCAAGGAACGGACGATGCCTGGCGAAGGACGGCTGGTTACAATCAAGGCGGGCGAGCGTGTTTCTTCCGCAAGAGAAACTTTGATATCACTCCTCCCGGACCCGCACTCAAAGCATCGGTAAAGGAATCGACGAAGCCACAACGCAAAGTGGAAAAAGCGCTCTGTGATCACTATGGAAACTTCTCCGGAAGGACCAGCGGTCACAGCCTGAAATGCACCACCTGGAATTCATGGCTTCAGATTCACAGCTTGGAATCGAGATCAATCCTGACTTCAGACAACACTTCCAGCCGCTGATCCAGCAGCACACTCCGGCCACTTCGTTCACTCCACTGCGCAAGCGTCTGATCGCGTTGCATAAGAGTGGCTCGAACCTCGTCCGCGCAGAGGACGATGACGGACTCAATCACCGCATCCACGGAAGGATGACGTGTCCGCAGCCGCATGTTGAGGAGGAGTTCTTCCGTCAACGCGGCATTCAGCATCAGGTCTCCGGTCACCCAGCTATTCACCGTAAACAGTGAGACAGGCAGGCCGTTGGCGTTCAAGCCGATGGAGATGAGGTGGCGCGTGTTGGATCGAGATGGCTTCGCGCCTGTTAGGGCTTTGAAGTGCTTTTCCGCTCTGGAAGCAGTACGCGAGGCCCAGAGACTGCGCCGTGCGAAGAGGTGGAAATGACCGTGCTCGATCGCGTCTGGGCGATCTTCCGGATCATGCGAGTGATAAAACCACTGATAGCCGCGCGTGAAGTCCACGGCGTCGTTTTCCGGATAGTGCTGCCATTGAACAGGCGCTTTACCTTTCAGGAGGCTGGAAAGCAGATGCTGTCGCGATGCAGCCAGCTCAACGTAGACGCGGCGAATCCGCGCAGCTGCCGCCAGCCGACGTCGAGAAGAGACGCCGGCCGACGCAGCAATCAACGAGTGGCGAGTTAGTTCTTGGGAGCGCATTTCGCTCCGCATTTGGCAGCGCACTTCTTCATCTTCTTCGATTTCTTCATCTTCTTCATCTTCCTGGAAGAGCACTTTCCAGCGCACTTCCCGGCACACTTGGAAGCCATGGCAGACGGTTTACATTGCGGCTGACCGGCATAGGCTGTTGCAGCCGCGGCCGGAATCGTGATGGCTGCGGTGAGGGCAGCAAGCGAAGCTATCTTACGCATATTGTGCATGGGCATCTCCGTATTCGGGTGACTGAAGTGGTTGCGAGGCGTACTTGCCTCACCTGAACGAGTCGCCGGAGAACAAAAGGTTACACTCATCCGGAAAACTGGTGGAGTAATGGCAGGAAATTGCCCGAAGCGAACTGCGACTCCAGTTGACCTGCATCCTGTATCCGCCGGTTGAGCTGCTCCCGGCATCCCCAGATCGCATAGCTCCGCAGAAGGACTTGGCAAAGAGCGGCGCCAGGCGGCGAGCCACGGCCACGCCCGCATCCGTTTTCGGCGCGCTCAGCGAAGCTGTTTCAGAGCGTCCTCTGCGGACAGCCGGTCCCCATGACTGTGACTGATCTTTTCAAACAGAATTCGCCCTTTTCTGTTCAGAATGAACGTCGATGGATACGCGGTCTCGTGAGGAGCGTTCCAGCGTAATCCATAGAGATTTGTCGCAAGATAGTCCGGGTCTACCACGAGAACCACGTTCGGTGGCAGTTTTGACTCCGTCGCCAGAAACTCCTTTGCCCTCTGGTCAAGTTGCGCCGATGGTCCCGGATAGACAAGAAGAACCGTCGCATGTTTCGCGGCGAAGTCCCCGGCATGAACGATGAAATCGTGTACCTGCCTCTGGCAGAACGGACATTGATAACCGGGGAAGCCGCGCAGTTCAACCAGCACCAACGGGTGATTCCCCAGAAGGCGAGACATGCGAACGGCCTGGCCGGCGGGAGTCTTCAACGTGAAATCCGGGGCCAGCGATCCAACTACCGGTGTCTCGGCAGACGCCGTGAACAGAAGCGTCAGCAGGGCTGCGAAAAGCAGACCGGCAAGTTTCATGAGACGCGGATATTGGCGCGATGCTGTTTCGTTCTGCGGGGCGTTGCTGACAGTGTGCATCGGATATCTCTCGGATGGGTTAGATGGCGGAAACATTTCACAGGCGCAGTTCACAGGGAATCAGGCAAGCCTACGTGCGATGAGAATGGCATACCCAAGCTTTCCGCCGCGAATTGCCTCGGCTGCAACGCGTGCGAACTCTTTGGCCGCGCTCAGATCAAGGCCAGGAATATTCAGCTTCCCCAGACCATACGCTATCTCCACGCCCAGCAGTCGGGCTTGAATGCCTCGAACCATCTCCGCGAGAGCATCATCCTGCAATTCGGTCTTCTTCACCACAAGCCCGGCATCCGACAAGATGGCTGCATATTCCCCCACAGGCAAGGCATCCCCGATGCAGGCGATCCATGCCAGCAGACCCTCCAGCTCCGGTAGTCTGTCCACCGTGCGCGTCAGGTCGCTGATTCCGACCGCACCGCCATCTTTCAACACGCGCGCAAACTCCGCCGCAGCGACCGCCTTGCCGGGAAATGTACAGAAGGCGCATTCGCAGACGATGGCGTCGAAGGTGGCATCGGAAAACGGAAGACGCTCGGCATCGGCCAGTTCAAAATGAACGCGCCCGGCCAGCCCAAGCGATTCAGCCGCTGCTCTGGCCGCGACGATATTGGCTTCGCTCAGATCAATGCCGGTCACGCGACAGCCAAATGACTTTGCCAGATGCAACGCGCTGGTTCCCTGACCCGCCGCCACATCCAGGACGTGCGCATCCGGTGTCAGTCCCAGCAACTCGCCGGTCCGCTGCGTCAGACGCACACCTCCGGGATGAAAGCTGTCTCCCAGCAGTATGCGCGCCAGATCGCTGCCGTAAAACGTTGCGCAACATTGTTTGATCGTCGTGGTTTCCATGCCTGCATCTCACTCCGCGCCCGGCTTGCCAATCTGGAGAAGGCGGGTGTCGTCGCTGTGTTTGCTGCTTCCCTGAAAGTCAAAGACAACAGGCTCTGGTTCGTAGGATCGACCGTCTCGCCGCGCCTGCTTTCGTCGCGGCTCCATCGCATCCAGCTGTGCCCGCGCCTGCTCCCGATATCCCACCGAGTTATAGGCACAGAACGGAATCTGCTTGCCGCCCGGCAACAGAAACTCCTTGCAGCATTTCATCAGATTTTTCTGGTTGAAGGTCCACGGGTCCATGAAGTCCTGAAGCATGATCATCAGCATGTTCTTGGCGATGTCGCCAATGGTCAGGCTCTCCGGCAGCCCGCAGGCCTGGCAGGAGATGGCAAACTGCTCGGCTGACTTCTGAGAACCGGAAACCGAAGATGAGGACCACAGACCCTCCAGCGCCTTTCGGATCTCCAGGCTGAAGTCCGGCATGACGCGGTTGGTGATGTAGTCAAGATAATCGTAGACATTGACAATGCGGGAAAGCGGAGTCACATTCTCACCGTCCAGAAAGGCGTAGGTCACAGAATTGCAGGTGGGAAAGCAGCAGGGAACGGGAACGAAATCGCTGGCCACGAACTTGCCTGCGGTCTGCTCCTCGATCAGTCGAACGATGTCAGGAATGGTCATGCGCTGCATCGGATCATGCTGCATGTGACGTCCAGCGTGGAAGGCAGGCTGGAAGTTGATACCGCGTATCGCGGGATGGCCGATGGCCAGCTCGATGATGCGTCCGATTTCATGATCGTTCACGCCCCGTTCAATGGCCGGAACCAGTGTCACATTGAGGCCGATGGCCGCCAGACGATCCAGCGCACGCAGCTTCTCTTCAAGAAGATTCGGTTCACCGCGAATGATGCGATAGGTCTCGCTGTCAAAGCCGTCAAACTGGAAGTAGAGCGACGGGCGCACTTCAGCAAGCTGTTCCAGAAAGCGATCATCCTGTGCAATGCGCTTCCCATTGGTGTTCACCATCACGAAGGGAATCTGTCGAGCGTGCGCAGCGCGAACAAAATCGATGATCTGCGGATGGATTGTCGGCTCGCCGCCGGAGAACTGGACCACCTCCGGACTTCCTTCCGTACGAACGTAGTCATCGAGAATCGCTTCCACTTCTTCCAGCGTCAGGCTGAAGCCGGGCTTGGCGTCGGCAAAGCAAAGCGGGCAGGCCATGTTGCAGGCACTGTTCACCTCGATGATGCCCAGACATGCGTGCTGCTGATGGTCCGGGCAGAGTCCGCAATCGTGCGGACAGCCCTGCTTGATCTCCGCTCCAAAGGCAAGCGGGATCGTTCCGGGCTTGTTGAACCTGGAAAAATGCGTATAAGCCTGCGCATCGCCGTAAACCAGCGCCTCAAACGGGCCGCACTCCGGACAGCGTTTCGACATGTAGACTTTGTTGTCGCGCAACAGAATCTTGGCGTCGATGACCCGGCGGCATTCCGGGCATATGCTGCGGGTCAATTCGTGGAAGACGTAGTTGGCATCCCGCTTTGCAGGAGGGGTCGGTCTTGCCTCGGGCATTGGACGCGAATTCAAATCAGTGGGCATTTCGGCGCTCCGGGAAAATCATTTTGATGCGAACACAGTCCGACATAGGTTCCGGAAAATTTCTTCGTCGTAAGATCCGTATCAGGCAATGAATCGACACTGAGGAATGGGTGGTCCTTTCATCCGCTCGCAGAGCTGGTTTCCTCATCACACGACTTGTCACATCCCCTGCATCCGGCCCGCATGGAAGCGGTGTCGATGTTCTGGGCGAAACTGCCGGCATACATGGAAAATATACCCTCTGACCGTCTTTCCATTTCCAACGAAAGGCTCCTCGCTTGCGAAAGGCTCCTCGCTTGGATCTCCCGGATGGATTGAGTCCTGGAGTGCCGAAAAGGTTACATCCGGCCTCTGTCCCGCCTCTGGTTCCCGCGGATAGGCCCTGTAACCTTTTTCGATGGCAGAACTCGTTATCATTGAGGTGGGTTTGTTGTAACGATGAGCGAGCGCACGAATACCACCATCGATGCAGTCCCGGCATCCTCACTCATCCAGCGGTTTCTCCACGGTGAGCGCGATGTCTTTCATGATCTGATTCGTCCCTACGAGCAGGTTTATTATCGTCAGGCATTCGGCATTCTCCGCAACCAGCAGGATGCCGAGGATGCCGTGCAGCAGGCGATTGTGATTCTGTTCACGCGACTCGATCAGTTGAAGGATCCGGAGCGATTCCGACAGTGGAGCATGCGCATCGTCCAGAACGAAGCAAGAGCGCTGCTGCGCAAGCGGCTGCTGAACTCGTACGAATCCATCGACGACAGCGAACTCCACGGGCCAGAAGGGGTATTTCGCAGACCAAGGGACTTCACCGATTGGCGCGACCTGCCGAGTGAGGCTGCGGAAAGGCAGCGCCTGCGGGCGGAACTGGTGAAAGCGATGGATACACTCTCCGTCAGCTACCGTGAGATTTTGATTCTGCGCGATGTGGAGCAACTGAATATGGAAGAAACGATGGAGATTCTTGGTGTCAGTGAAGCCATTGTGAAGACGCGGCTTCATCGCGCTCGGCTGAAGTTGCGCGAAGCACTCGCGCCGACATTCAGCAGGTCGCAACCCTCGTATTGGGAACGGTGGAAAGGAATGAATCCATGGTCACCTGCAAAACGATAATCAGTCAGCTTTCGGATTATCTGGACGACACTGTTTCCGCCGCAACGAGAGAGAAGATCGAGCGTCATCTCCGCGGCTGTCGACGCTGCAGCGCCGTCTATGACAGCACTCGAAAAATGCTTGTGATTATGGGTGACGAAGAAGTGTTTGAAGTTCCCGATGGCTATGGGCTTCGACTTCACGGCTTCGTCGATTCACTGGTCTCCGGGGCCAAGTCCTTCTAGCGTTGTCCATCGAAGGCTCGCGGCATCCGTTGCAGGCAGCCATCGCCGGATCCTCCACCACTCCACCTGACACAAAAACTCGCCAGACTTCGCTCGGCGTGACAATAACGATTGAGGATGCAAATCTCTGACTCGGGACACTGAAAACGAAAGGATGCCCGAGACAGCCCGCATCCGACCGCCGACAGAGCAAGCTCCAATCCTCTCAGAAGGGAGTGCCATTTGCGCAGTGAAGTTGCACTCGATTCCATCATGCGGACGCGGCTGTCAGACCTGGTGACGGCGATTCTCGGCCACGGATTGCTGCGTATCGCCGGCAGTGCCAGCGCGGTATTGATCGGCATCTATCTTGCCCATCTCAGCTCTTCTGACGCGCGCATCGACGCTGGCCTCGTGGGTATGCTCGGCGCGGTCTCCTACGCAGCGGAGCTTGTCGCTTCCATTCCCTTGGGTCTGGCTGCCGACGCCATCTCTCCGCGCTGGCTCATGGTGGGGGGCGCATGTGCGGGAGCCGCCGCCGTTCGCATCTTCGCCCTAGTGCCGCATCCGGGCATCTTCTACTTCAGTCGAGCGCTGGAAGGAATGGGAGTGGCCGCCGTCACGCCGCCGCTGCTTGCCTGGCTGGCGCGGGCGACGACGCACAGCTCCAGCCTGCGTGCTCGCGTGATGAGTTTGTTTGAGCTTTCGCTGCTCGCAGGTCTTGCTCTGGGCGGGGTGGTGAGCAGCCTGCTCTGGACGCAACTTCATCTCACCTCATTTTCCCTGCTCGCCCTCGTCTATCTGGTATGCGCACTGCTGTTCTTCGTGGGCGTTCAGGGTGACCACATCCGCGGATCAAAGGCCGCCATCCACGGTCTCAAGCAGGCGATTCACAACCCGGAGATACGCGCTCTGGCGCCTGTTTGGCTTTGCGTCAATGCGGTCACCGGTCTGTGGCTGGGACCAACCACCACCTATCTGCTGACGCAAAGACGAGCTGGCGATCAGTATCTTGACGGCATCTTCGCGACAACTCCGGGCCATGTTGGCTGGATGCTGCTCGCATATTCGGCGGTCTTCGCCATGGGACTGCTCCTGTGGAGCTTCCTGCTTCCCCATCTCGCGGTTCGTGCCGCTATGCGAATCTCGCTTTTGGCCATGCCGTTTGTCTGCGCCGGCTTATTTGCCGTCAATCACTCGGCAGGCTGGCACACCACCACGCGGATGGCTCTGTTGGCCGCGACCAGCGTGATCGTCATGATCGAGAGCGGGTTCACTCCCGCTGCACTTGCATGGCTGGCGCAGTCGTTGATCGCAAGCAATGGCGAGGGGGTCGCCATGGGCATCTACTCGGTCCTGCTGGGCGTGGGAGCGATCATGGGTTCCCTGCTCGCGGGATGGCTCGGCAGCGCGTTCCGTTTCGACGGTCTGCTGCTTGGCACACTGATTCTTGCCGTCGTCTCCCTCATTCTGCTGCACTGGGTTACCGATACGCGCCTGTTTCACAAACAAAATGAAGCCCGGAGCTCTCTGGATCCGACCCGCCACCCAAGCAAGGCTGAAGAGTCCGGGCCAGACCACAATCACAAATGAGAAGCACACTCAAGACGTCAAACGAAGGAGAGGTGTTGCATGAAAATGCCGGAATATGACCTGGCAATCATCGGCGCGGGAGCATCCGGATTGATCGCAGTGGACTTCGCCCTGCAACTGGGCGCGCGAACCGCTCTGATCGACAAAGGCCCGATCGGCGGCGACTGCACCTGGACCGGCTGCGTCCCCAGCAAGTCATTGATCAAGGCTGCCTCCGTGGCGCATCACATCTGCACGGCAGCAAGATTTGGCATCGAGTCTTCCGCGCCAAAGGTCGATATGACCGGCGTGCGCGCTTACCTGCGTCAAACCATCGAACAGATTTACGAACCGACCCGACCGGAGAATCTGGAAGCCAGAGGCATGGACGTACTCATCGGCGCAACGTCGTTTGTCGATGCCAGGACACTTCGCGTTGGAGACAGGACCATTCGCGCCCGCAGGTTTCTCATCAACACCGGCGCCGAACCAAAGGTTCCCGCTGTCGAAGGATTGTCTTCCGTTCCATATCTCACCTATCAGCAAATCTTCGACAATGACCGCATACCGGAGCATCTGGTCATCCTCGGAGGAGGCGCCATCGGCTGCGAAATCGCCCACGCCTACCATCGACTGGGAGCACGCGTCACGATTGTCGCCGAGCATCTGCTTTCCCACGAGGACGATGAAGTCTCCGCTCTCATGGAGCGCATCTTCGCCAAGGATGGCGTCATGCGTCTCGCGCGACGGGCGCTGTCTGTTTCGCAGACAGCGGGATCCATCGTCGTCCGCACCGACGGCGGCGAAGTCACCGGCGATGTGCTCCTCGTTGCCACGGGTCGCGCGCCTCTCGTTCGCGGTCTCGGTCTGGATGCGGCCGGTGTCCGCTACTCCGAGCGTGGCATCGAGGTGGATGCATACCTGCGCACCTCTGTGCGACACATCTACGCTGCCGGAGATGTCATCGGAGGGCCACAGTATTCTCACCTTGCTGGCTGGCAGGGCTTTCAGGCTGTTCGCAATGCCCTGCTGCCGGGCAAAAACCGTGGAATGTGCGACTCGCTTTCACGCATTACCTTCACCTCGCCCGAAGTGGCTCAGGTCGGCCTTACTGAGCGTGAGGCGCGAAAGCGATATCCCGCTCACAAGTTGCAGGTGATGACCTTCGACATCGCCAAGGTGGATCGTGCCGTCAATGAAGACGATCGATTGGGCCTGCTGAAGATCGTCGCCTTGCGCAACGGCAGAGTTCTGGGTGCGGTCATCGTCGGCGAACGAGCTGGTGAAACGATTACCGAACTTGCCGTCGCCATCCGAAATCGTCTCAAACTCGCCGATCTTGCTTCCACCATCCACCCATATCCCACATATTCGTCCGGCGTACAGTTTCTCGCCACAAAAATGGCCATGGAGCAGGCTTTTGCGGGAACCTCGGGTAAACTCATCCGCGGTCTTTCCGCGCTTTGGAGGTAGTCCGGACAGTCGTCCGATCAAGGACGTAACCATCGACCAGTGCGTCGATGATGGGACACTCCGCTCCGTTGCCGGCATCGCATTGCCGCACCAACTTGTTGAGGGCTGTCCGCACCGCCCTCAAGTCGGCCAGCTTGTCGTCGATCAGCCCCAGCTTGTGAGCAGCAAGCGCCCGTGCCGTCTCACAGGAGCGCGCTTCATTCAGCAGTAGAAGTTGGCCTACCTCAGCCAGGGTGAAGCCAAGCGCCTGTGCACGTTTGATGAAGCGCACTCGTTTCACCTGCTCCAACGAATACCGCCGCTGTCCATACAAAGGTTTGGCCGGTTCTTCGAGCAGTCCACGTCGCTGGTAATAGCGGATTGTTTCGACGTTCACTCCAGCGGCTTCAGCCAGTTTGCCGATGGTCATCCATGGGCTCATTCAAATTTCCCGTTGACTCCGTACTCACGTACGGACCTTACAATAACACCTGAGATGTTGGTCTGAGGAGATTGGCGCAATGCAACTCACCGGGAAGGGATCGCTGATTGCGAGCGTGCTGGCCGCCGTGGGTGCGTCTGTCTGTTGCGTTGGACCTCTGGTACTGTTAGCGCTCGGAATCGGCGGCACATGGGTTGGAAACCTAACGGCAATGGAACCTTTCCGGCCATGGTTCATCGGCCTGACACTGCTCTTCCTGGCGCTGGCCTTTCGCAGGCTGTATCTGGTTCCGCGGGTCTGCCTACCGGGCACAGCGTGTGCCGATCCGCGCGTCCTCAGGAGGCAACGCATCACCTTCTGGATTGTTTCCACGATGTTGCTGGCTCTCCTTGCCGTACCATGGTTTGCCCCGCTGTTCTACTGAAAGGAGTCTCCTATGCGAATACTTGTTCCTGTTGTACTTGCGGCTTTGCCTCTCATGGCATTCGCAGCTACGCCCAAAACAGTCACGCTCGACGTGAAGAACATGACCTGCGCGGTCTGTCCGATTACGGTGAGGAAGTCGCTTGAAAAAGTCTCCGGCGTGAGCGCCGTCAAAGTCGATTTCGCGAAGAAAACGGCGATGGTGACATACGATCCGGAGAAAACAAGGCCTGAAGCACTGACCCGCGCCACCACAAATGCGGGCTTTCCTTCCACCATAGAGAAGTGAGGCTGCCATGAAGGATGTCGTTCTCGAATCCGTGTTGACCTGTCCACATTGCGGCTTTTCCAAGCGCGAAACCATGCCAACAGATGCCTGCCAGTTCTACTATGAGTGCGGCAGATGCAAGGCGGTTCTGCGTCCGAATCCGGGCGATTGTTGCGTATTCTGTTCATTTGGCTCCAGCAAATGTCCGCCGATTCAGACGGGCGAGTGCTGCGGCAACGCTGAGTCGCGCCGTTGAAACAGGTGCAATATGCTTTGCTTGCAGAAAAGCCCAACTGAACAGTGAGCCGCTAATCCCCGATCCTGATTCGCACATCTAGAGCTACACGAATAGTCTCACTGATACAAATTACCTGCCAGTCCACGACCCCGGCGCAGCATCGCGAAGGACATATTGCTGCCTGCGCCGCATTTGCATAAAACTCCCAAATTTTGGCTGGAATCGAGCTGCTTCAGCAGAGCGTCTTTAGAATTATTTGTCTTTTAGTTTCTATTTGGTGGACCTGATCGGGATCGAACCGATGACCTCTTCCATGCCATGGAAGCGCGCTCCCAGCTGCGCCACAGGCCCACACGGGCGTACGCTTTATTGTACGCTGGAGGCGGGGGCATTCGTCAATCGACGCCGCACCAGCCTCTGCCCCAGCCGCCATCCATCCATATCCTCGTCCCATGCCCGGCTTTGACTTCCCGCCCCATCGCAAGTACGCTTGTCCTATGCGCCGATGCCTTTGCCCGTGTCCGACCATGTGTTGTCACCCGTGTGACGACCACGCCGGAGCATGGCATAGCGAGCATCTGCACCCGTAGCACTCAGCGCAGAATCCTCACAAGCCAAGAATCACGACTCCGGCAGGCCACACGGCCCCGGAGTTTTTTTATCTTTGCGCAACGCATCTCTCAACCAATGAATCAGGAGCAAGCCGTGACCACCACCACCCCAGCCATCCCCGCCAAAGAGACCAAAGCCCAGCGTGCCGAGCGCCTCAAGATCGAAAAGAATCCCTGGCAGGCCTGGGATGAAGTGCGTCGCTTTGCCGCCGAGGGTCGCGCCAGTGTCCTGCCCGAGTGGGCCAGCCTCTACTTCAAGTGGTGGGGCATCTACACACAGGGCGATGGCGCCGGCGTCACCGGCGGCAAGGGTGGCGAAGGCGTCACCACCGACTACTTCATGATGCGTATCGCCGTCCCCAACGGCATTCTTTCTTCCGCTCAGCTTCGCGCCATCGGCCAGCTCACCGTCCAACACGCGCGCGACCTCGCCGACATCACCACGCGCCAGGCCATCCAGTTGCACTGGCTCACCATCGACGCACTTCCGCTTGTCGTTGACGCCATCGAGTCCGTCGGTCTTTCGCCGCGTGGAGCCTGCGGCGACGTCGTGCGCAACGTCACCGGATGCCCGCTTGCCGGTCTTCATCCTCACGAAATCGTCGATGCCTCGCCGCTGGCGCAGGCGCTGGCGCGCGAACTGAACGGCAACCCGGACTTCTACAACCTCCCGCGCAAGTTCAAAATCACCGTTACCGGATGCCCTGTCTGGTGCAGCTATCCGGAGATCAACGACGCCGCCATCACCGCCGTTCGCCGCACCACCGACGCGGGAACGGAGATCGGTTACTCGGTCCGCGTTGGCGGCGGCCTGTCCAAAGAGCCGCATCTCGCCGTCAAGCTCGACGCCTTCCTGCGCGAAGCAGATGTGCTGCCCGTCGTGCGCGCCATTGCCGAACTCTTCCGCCGCCAGCAGGGGCTGCGTCAAAGCCGCGACCGCGCGCGCCTGAAGTATCTCTTCCTCGCCGAAGAGTGGACCGCCGAGCGCTTCCTCGCCGAGTTGGAATCCATTCTCGGTTACAAGCTCGCCCCCGGCGTGCCCGACGAAGTGCCCGACGATGTCTTCCGCGACCACTCGGGCGTGCATCCACAGCGCCAGCCCGGCCTGTACTCCGTCGGCGCCAGCGTGCTCAACGGACGCCTCAGCGGGCGCGCTCTGCTGGCCCTTGCTGATCTTGTCGAGCACTTCGCCGGTGGCCAGCTTCGCACCGCCGTCAACCAGAACTTCCTCATTCCCAACGTGCCAGAGCGCCATCTCGCCACCGTCCTCCAGCGGCTCAGCGAACTCGGCCTTTTCGTCGATGCCAAACCCTTCTGGCGTGGCACCGTCGCCTGCACCGGCACCGAGTTCTGCAAGCTCGCCATCACCGAAACCAAAGGCTTCGCCCGCTGGCTTGCCGAAGAAATGGATGCCCGTCTGCCCGGCTTTGACCAGCACCTGAAGCTCCACGTTACCGGCTGCCCCAACAATTGCGGACAGGCCTGGATCGGCGACGTCGGCCTGGAAGGCAAAAAAATCAAGCACGAAGGCGAACTGGTCGATGCCTGGTACTTTGCCCTCGGCGGCGCGCTCGGCCAGCACGCCGGCTTCGCCCGTCAGGTCAACTACCGCTGCCGCTCTCAGGATGTGCCCGACGCGCTTGAACGCCTCTTCCGCGCCTATCAGCACCAGCACAACCCGGACGAAAATCTCCGCGCCTGGTTTGCCCGTCACTCCACGGACGAGCTGCGCGCCTTTCTGGAGAACGCTCCCGCATAATCCGCGCCAGTTTTCCGCCGCCACCATGCGGCGTTACCATACCCACAGCGCACCCCAAACGGCGCACACAACAGAATCGAGACGATCCATGACACCCACCACTCTGGCCACGGAAAACGAACTCGCCGCCGCGGAACTCATCGCGCTCGAAGAGCAGTACGGCGCGCACAACTACCATCCGCTCGATGTAGTTGTCGCCCGTGCCGAAGGCGCATGGGTCTACGATGTCGAGGGCCGCCGCTATCTCGATTGCCTCGCCGCCTACTCCGCCGTTAACCAGGGCCACTGTCATCCCGCCATCCTGCGCGCCATGCTCGATCAGGCACAGAAGGTGACGCTCACCTCGCGCGCCTTTCGCAACGACCAACTCCCACTGCTCTACCGCGACCTGCACGCGCTCACCGGCTTCCAGATGGCGCTGCCCATGAACTCCGGTGCCGAGGCCGTCGAAACCGCACTCAAAGCCGCGCGCAAATGGGGCGAAACCGTCAAAGGCATCCCCGCCAATCAGACCGAGATTCTCGTCGCCTCCGGCAACTTCCACGGCCGCACTATCGCCATCGTCGGCTTCTCGTCAGACCCTCAATACCGCTCCGGCTTCGGCCCCTTCGCGCCGGGCTTCCGCACCGTTTCCTTCGGCGACATCGACGCGCTCGAGCAGGCCATCACGCCCCACACCGCCGCCTTTCTCGTCGAGCCTATTCAGGGCGAAGCCGGCATCATCCTTCCGCCCGACGGCTATCTCGCCGCCGCCGCCGCTCTCTGCCGCAAACACAACGTCCTGCTCATCGCCGACGAAATCCAATCCGGCCTCGGACGCACCGGCAAGCTCTTCGCCTTCGAGCACGAAAACATTCGCCCCGACGTCGCCATCATCGGCAAAGCTCTCGCAGGCGGCTACTATCCCGTCTCCGCCGTCCTCGCTTCGCGCCAGATCCTCGGCGTCTTCCATCCCGGCGACCACGGCAGCACCTTTGGCGGCAATCCCCTCGCCTGCGCCGTCGCACGCGCCGCGTTGCGCGTCCTCATCGACGAAGATCTCATCCAGCGTTCCGCCGAACTCGGCGCCTTCGCACTCGATCGCCTCCGCAGCATCGCCAGTCCACGCGTGCGCCAGGTTCGTGGTCGCGGACTCTGGATCGCCATCGAGCTGAACCAGCCCGCGCGGCCCATCTGCGAAGACCTTCAGCAGCGCGGCGTCCTGTGCAAGGAGACACACTCGACCGTCATCCGCATCGCCCCACCGCTGGTCATCGCTCGCGAAGACCTCGTCTGGGGACTCGACCAGATTGAAGCCGCACTCACTGCCTGAATTTTGCGTTTCCGGTCGTCATTCCAGCACAGAATCCGCTCTTGCATGGTCCTTCGCCACTCCACCTGCGACCCACATGAGCACAACAAAGGATCGCGATGCGAATGCGAGCTATCGCTCCATGCGCAAGAAACGGCTACACCGTCATCAGCCGCCGATACTCACGCAGCATACTCAACCGCCAGCGCAGAATCATTCCAAACGCAAGGATGAAAAACAATCCGCCTGTCTGCTCCAGCGTCAGCAGGTGGTCAAAGTAGCCACGTGCAAAGTACCGCACCGCCGCCAGCGCAATAATCACCAGGAAAAACACCTTCGACCGGCGCATCATGATCGCCTCGCCCTCACGCTCCAGCCGCGAAGTCACCAGCAGCGGCCACGCCAGCGCCACCGCGCCCAGCACAAACGCACCCACCGCCCACAGCCAGGGCACGCGAAACTGCTGCGCAAAAAACATGCAAAACCCCGTCGCCATCCCCAGCGGCGGAAGAATAATCTTGCGCACCGTCACAGCCGACTGCCCCTCACGCACGCGCCAGAACAATACCCCCACCAAACCCATCACCGTCACCACCGCCGTAAACGTCTGGCGCGAAAGACTACCCGGCAAATCCACCATGAACCGCAACCCCTTTTTTAAAACGTCTCGTTCAGAATATCGCCCTTACTCGCCCAACCCTTCCACGCTCTGACGCCTCATTTTCATCCCATCCATCTGCTTCTGCCGGTGTAGTCGCCGTTGCTTTTGCCGGTGCTCTTCTTGTTGTCATTCCCGCAGGGAATCTGCTGTTTCCCCACCCCATCCTGCGACCAGCGGAAGCGCAAACGCGCGAACACGCTGCTGCTGCATGCAATGCCCAGCCAGACTCCGCTATGCTGAATGCAGAACGCTTCGCCGGAGAGGACACCCGCCATGGCTCACGCTCCAGAACTGCGCATCGCGCATCGACTCGATGAGGTTGGATTTTCCGATATCGTTCAGATCCGCAACAAGGTCATGGCCTTGCGTGCCAGCGGCCAACAGGTCCACGCGCTCCACGGCGGCGAGCCATACTTCGAGACGCCCGATGCCATCAAGTACGCGGCCATCGAAGCTCTCGTCCGCAACCAGACCCACTACGCGCCGTCTTCCGGCATCGCCCCGCTGCGCGAAGCGCTCGCTGCCAAGATCGCGGCCAAAAACCGCATCCCCGTCACGGTCGATCATGTCATCGCCACCGTCGGCGGCTCTCAGGCGCTCTACGCCGCCTTCCAGTCCGTGCTCGACCCCGGCGACGATGCGCTCGTCTTTTCGCCTTACTGGACGCCCATCGGCGACCTCATCCGCGGCGCTCAGGCGCGCCCACTGCTCGTGCCCACCACCTCCGCGCGGCGCAACGGCATCACCGCCACGCTTGAGCAGTTCTCCACCCCGCAGACCCGCGCCATCTACTACAACACCCCGCAGAATCCCTCCGGCGTCGTCTTCACCCGCGCTGAAGCAGAAGAGGTCGCAGCCTTCGCCCTCGCGCGCAACCTCGTCGTCATCGCCGACGAAGCCTACGAAGACCTCGTCTACGACGGCCAGCACTTCTCCATCGCCTCGCTGCCCGGCATGGCCGAGCGCACCATCACCTGTTTCACCTTTTCCAAATCCTTCGCCATGACCGGCTGGCGCGGCGGTTACGCCGTCGCTCAGGAACCCTTCATGACCGCGCTGCGCAAGATCGTTCTCTACTCCACCAACGGCGTGCCCACTCCTGTGCAGTTCGCCATGCTCGCCGCGCTTGCAACGCCAGAGTCCGAACACGCCGCGCGCCTCGTCGAGTATCGCAAACGGCGCGACCTGCTCGTCGCCGGCCTCAACGCCGTGGGCCTCGCCTGCGACCCTCCGGCAGGCGCATTCTATGCCTTCCCCAACGTCGAATCCATTCATCGCATCAGCAAGACCGCCGCCGAAATTCTGCTCGACAAAGCACACATCGCCACCATCCCCGGCTCGGTCTTCGGCGCTCAGGGCGAGGGCCATCTTCGCTTCGGCTACGCGCTCCCTATCCCCGAAATTGAAGCTGCCGTGGAAGCGCTGCACCGTTTTCTCAAACCCTGACCTCGAGCACTTCCCACTCCGCTTCTGCTGTCGCCATCGCCTCTGCTTCTTCGTTTGTCATTCCCGAATGGAATCTGTTTCTCGTCGGCAACCACCACCCCGCCCCCGCGACTAACAGGAGCGCAGGCGCGCGAACGCGCAGTGGCTGCGCGCAATGCTTACTGGGGTGCGCCCGGCTGAGCTTGTCCGGCGTAGATAATCGTTGACTTCGATCCAAACTGCTTGTAGTCGGTATATTTCACGGTCTGGCGAATGTGTACGTCTTGGCCCAGGTAGCCGTTGCCGCCGGAGAAGTGCAGGATACCCTCTGCTTTGGTGTAGGTCGGAAACCAGTATTTGCCGTCAATCTGCTGTCGATAGGTGGTGAACGGCGGCGAAAGGTCTTCGTGTCCTTTGCGCAGATCGTCCGGCACGTTTTTCCCATTGGTAATCACGATCTGCATATCTTCCGAATCCACCCAGATGCGCCCCTGCAAATATCGTTTGCCTTTTTCCATCACCTTCGGAGCCACGTCAAAGACGTAGCACAGCACATCGTCCACCTTTTCCTTGCCCACATACGTCACGTTGTACTGCGCCACGTCTTCCTTCGTCAGCACAAACGGCAGCCGCTGCTGAATGTCCTGGAAATCGGCGGGGGACATCGTAATCCGCTGCAGCGTATTCTGCGGCGCATAGACCACGCGCTCCGTCCGCTTGCCGCCTGGATCAAAGATCACGTCGTCCACCTCGTAGTACTGCCCGTCCACCTTGTTGTCGTCATCGATCGTCTGCACCGTTACCGCGCGGCGATAGGTGTAGTGGTCGAGCGCAGCGCGGAACGCTGACTCTTTTTCGGTGAATTTTTGGATAATCTGCTCCGGAGGAATCGGCGGCGCCGTCAGGTCCATCGGTCCAAAGCCGGAGTCCAGTGGCATCGGCGTATAGCTCTCGTCAGCGTTCTTCGCCGTCTTGTTCTTTTTGCCGGTGAGCGCACGCGCCTGCACTGCGCCGACGCAGGCCAGCGCCACCAGCAGGGCGGCCGCCGATGGGCGCAATGCGGACCAAAGGAGCCGCCTCGCCTCGCCGCCCATCGTATTTGCTTTTATCTTTCTCTCGCCAATCGCTTCCATCTCGGGCAACTCCGGCGCACCGTCCACTTTCGGGTCAGCTATCTACCACTTTAGACGCATGGTGCAGGCGCACGTTTGCCCGGAACATGTAAGCTGGGGCTTTCCGGGCTTTTTCGGTCAGCTCCGCGAGCAGGCCAGTTTTCTGCCTGATGCCTGAGGTCGCTTCGCCACGATGCTGGACGATTATCAAATTCCGACAGCTGCATTGCTGGGCGCGCTGTGGTTCGCGTTTGCCTACCTTTACGCGCGGCTGCGGAATACGCGTACGCTCCTTTGGCTGCTGGGCGTCTTCTGCATGTTCGTTTACGCGTGTTTCTTCTGGCGCGTAACCATGAGCGTCAACCCGCCGATGCCGTGGCTCTTTCATGGCACACTAGCCCCGTCTTCGCGTTGGATGAGCGTCGTTAGTCAGACGGCGCTGATGACCGCCTCGGCTTTCCTGCTCGGCTCGCTTTCACCGCTCACCTTTCGCCTTGGGCGCCGACGCATTCTCTTCGTCATTCCCTATATCGCGCCGCTGATCCTTTACACCATCCTCAGCTACGGACCACTCATGCATCCGCAGGGTGGCCAGATCTGGATCTATCTCATTCTGGCCTGGATGGCGATTGCCGTGGCCGCCATCTGGAGTCTGCGCGATGGCGTGATTCCTGTCTATCTGGCGGAGATCGTCGTGGTGACAGCCGCCATTGGCTGTTGTTGGTTTTACCTGCATGGAAACATTTACTGGCCACTTTGGATTGGCATCTCCGGCAACCTGCTGATGACCGCCCTGCTGGTCATCTTTACCTGGCGACGCATCACGCCGGGCGTCCTGCTGTCGGTCTTCGGTCTTGTGGTTTGGGCGATTCCGCCCTTTATGGGCGTCGAGGCTGGCAGCGAAGGCGGATGGATGGTCTCGCTGGCTCGCTCCTGGATTCTCAGCAAGGTTCTACTGGCTGTAGGGCTGCTGCTGCTCGCCATGGAAGATGAGATTGACACCAACGTGCTGGCGCGAAACCGTGAACGACGCATTCGCACCGAACTGCAAACCTATGCCCAGCAACAGCTCAACGCGCGTAATCTCATCCAGTTCGATGAACAGACCGCCGCAATCTGCTCGATGATCGCCACGCATAGCCGCTTCCGTCGCGTGGCGCTGCTGCTGCGCAAACGATCCGGACGCTTCACCGTCACCGGCAGCGCTGGCCTGGATCGCGCCGCGGTACTTACTCTGGATGCTGCGTTTGAGGACATTCCTGCTTCTGCGATCAGTTCGAGCCTGCCGCCGTGCATTGCGGGAGCCGATGCGCGTACGCTGGACCTTCATCCGTGGCTTCGCCCCGGCGATGATCTGGCAACGCTGCACCTGACGCGTTTCACTGTTGTATTGCTGGGTCGCTCCGAGGGAGAAGTGGACGGAGCATTCCTGCTATCTGAGGAGATCAAAGGTGAATCTCCGCTGGTGCCGGACGACCTGCTGCCTTTGCAGATTCTGGCTGAGCGCGTGCGGCGAGCACGTGCGCAAGCCTTCACCATGGGCAAGCTGATCGACGCCGAACGCTCTACCGGAGCCGGTCTGCTGGCCATACGGCTGGCACAGCAACTGCATAATCCGCTCACCGTCATGCTGGGCTACGCTTCATTGCTGGAGGATGTGATTCCCACGAGCCTGGAGCGCAACTCCGCGCACGCGATCCTGCTGGAAGCGCGACGCATGCGCGCGGTTCTGGATCGGCTGACACATCTTTCGCGACAGGGTCAGGAGTACTACACAGAGTTTTCGATCGAGGAGATACTGGCCGACGCGGAGCAACTGTATCGTCCGGATTTTCTTTGCGAATCGATTGAGTTTGCACGGCGCGCCCATGCGGATTTGCCGCGACTGTATGGGAATGCGCATCGCATCCGACAGGCTTTGATGCACCTGCTCCAGTACGCGATCAGCGCCGTGGAGCGCCAGCGTGGCGGCGAGCAGAAGTCGATCCAGATGGACGTTCAGCTTCGAGGAGATCACATCCGCATTCAGTTGCAGCACAACGGACCGCAACTGGCGCATCCGGAGCGCATCTTCCAGGCGCTGGACAGGGGCCAGGAAGCGGATGTGACCACCGGCATTGGACTCAGCCTGAGTGCGGAGATTCTGCGTGAGTATGGTGGAGCGATCGAGGCGACCAATCTGGACTCGGACGATGGTCCGGCAAACGCATCGGTCACACGTGGAGTTCGCATCACGCTGAATATTCCGGTTCGTCAGTCCGCGCCTCGGCTTTGAATCCAAACCGGTCTTCGCTTCGATCGTCTTCATGGCTGCCCTCCTCGCGTTACACTGCGTTTGCATGAGTTTTTCCCGCACTCAAAAACCGCGCAGCTTTCTGGATGAAGTCGCACTGCATGAATATGCGTTGCGGCTGCTGGGGCAGCAGATGCGCTCGATCGCCGAGGTGCGCCGCAAGCTGCTGGGTCGCGTGGAGCCGGATGAGTCCGGAAACGCCAAAGTGGAAGCGGTGTTGAATCGCTTGCGGGAATATCGGCTGGTGGATGATGCGGCCTTTGCCGACAACTTTGTGCAGATGCGTCAGCAGAATCAGAAGCTGGGTCCGCGCCGCGTTCGCAATGATCTGGCCATGAAAGGTGTCTCGCAGCAGCTTGCAGCGGAGACGATCGAAGCACGCTATGCCGAGGTGAGCGAGGAAACGCTGGCGCGCCAGCATCTGGAGCGCAAACGCATTCGCAAACCCGAGAACGAAAAAGATACGGCGCGTGTCATGCGACGACTGGTTGCTGCTGGTTTCTCCACGGGCGTGATTTACAAAATTCTGCGGCAGTGGGAGATTCCTGAAGAAGCACTGAGCGTGCTGGCCGATACGGACGCAGATACGACGACCGACGTCGAAGATCCATAGTCGCTCGATAAAAGAGTGCAAACCCAGAGTCTGCAAACTCCCAAAAACAGCAAGGCTGCAACTTTCCCGAGAAAGAATGCAGCCTGGCACCGTATCGACTGGGGATGTCTACCCTGATTTCGCTTTAATTTCGAGGAATTTTTGCTGCAAGCACTTCGACATGCTCCACCTGAGGCGGCACGGCGAAGAGTTCTTCAGCGCGCGCGAAGAGAGCTTTGGCAATTTCGCCCGTCAGATGGGCCTGACGACCGGCTTCTGTGGGAAAGGTGTCAAAGATGCCAAATTTTGCCGGGCCAAGCTTGAGTGCGAACCAGTGCGAGGTACCTTCTTCAGCGGATGCAATGGGCAAAGCCGACTTCAAAAATGCTTCCACTTCAGCTTCCTTGCCGGGTTTTGCATGAAACGTTCCGAGCAGTGCAAATGAATCCATAAACTCCTCCTGAACCTTCGATTACGGAACAGGCGTGGAAGAAGCTACAAACCTGCCGGAACGGACCAGACTCTGTTGATGAGATCGACAATGGGAAGAAGCCGCCGTTGAATGATGCAACATGGCTGGCCGCGGCTGGTTGGCCGCGGCCATGCCTGGCTCGAGCGTCAGAATTTGACGCCAAGCGATTCCAGGAAGCTCTTCACGTCAGGCCAGACAGCTTTCAGGTCCATTGCTGTCTGATAGTCCAACGCGAAGTTCAGCGGATTGCCCGCTGCGCCCGCCAGATCGGTGAGCGGCTTTTCCACGGCTGTAACCAGCGTTGCCAGTGCGGCTACAACAGCAGGCGCGGCAGACAACAGCACCTTGGCCTTGCCAAACCATCGCAGCGCATCTTCCACACCAATCACAATGCCTTTTTCCACGTTCACCAGGATATTTGCCATCGCTTTTCCTCATTCCGCCCGGAGTTTCAATTCCGAGTCAGGTTTTCCGGGCTGGAGTCGGTCGCGCAGCCGTGTGGAAACAAGGTTGCCCTCGTCCATGCGCGACCCGATCCTGGCCACAGACAGAGAGTACAAAAAAGACGCAGAATTGCCTGCCATTTTGGGCTAAGAAAATTAGCAATGGAATCAATGGTTTAGGAAAAATATTCGACTGCGCCTCTTGACAGAATTCTGGCGGGCGAGAAAAACAGGCCGTTTACGCCCGTTTTGCGGCGTTCTTCCCCTTCAGATGTTCCAGAGGTTCGAGACCCTCAACGTTACGGCGTCCTGCCCGTTACGAGATCTGGGCAGCGTGAGCGACGAAGCGGCGCCCTTCGATGCGGTAGCGCCCGGAGACGACCCGCGCGATGGCCTCCGGATAGGCAAGGTGCTCCTGCTCCAGGATGCGCGCGGCGAGCGTGTGCGCGTCATCGTCATCCAGCACGGGCACGGTGCGCTGGAGGACGATGACGCCGTGATCGAGGTGCTCATCGACGAAATGGACGGTGCAGCCGGCGACGGTGCAGCCGTACTCGAAGGCCTGCATCTGCGCGTCGAGACCGGGGAATGCCGGCAGCAGCGACGGGTGTATGTTCAAGATGCGATCCGGGAAGGCGGCGATGAAGCCGGGCGAAAGCAGACGCATGTACCCGGCGAGGCAGACGAGATCGACGCGGTGCTGGCGCAGGCAGGCGATGACGTCGGCGTCGTGTTCGGCGCGGAGTCGACCTCGGGAGACGAAGCATTCCGTGGGCAGGTTAAGCTCGCGTGCTGCGGCGAGTCCAGGAGCGCCGGCAACGTTCGAGAGGACGACGGCAATCTCCACGCCGGCCAGGCTACAGTTGGCGATGGCGCGTGCTATGGCCAGGAAGTTGGAGCCGCGTCCGGAGAGCAGGATGCCGAGGCGCGTTCTGGGCTGCTGCGAGCCGGACGAAGCGGGGGTCGGCTGGCTCATTGGTAGATCACCCGGCGATGGCCACGGATGACGGTGCCGATGATGTGGTGCGGCTCGCCGATGCGGCGCAGCAGCGCGGTGGCACGGCGGAGTTTGTCGGCGGGGACTGCGACGATCAATCCGATGCCCATGTTGAAGGTGCGCATCATCTCGTCCTGAGGAACGCTGCCGAGTTCGCGCAGATGCTCGAAGACGGGCAGGACGGGCCAGGAGCCGAGCTGGACCTGGGCGGCGGTGCCTTTGGGCAGGATACGGGGCAGGTTTTCGGTGATGCCACCGCCGGTGATGTGGGCCATGCCGCTGACCAGACCTGCGCCGGTGAGCTTCTGCAAAGCGGGCAGATAGCTGCGGTGAGTGGCCATGAGCACCTCTGCGGCGCGGCCACCGATGGCGCGGACGCGCTGACGCGGGGTGTATCCGGCAACCTCAAAGAAGAGCTTGCGGGCCAGCGAGTAGCCGTTGGTGTGCAGGCCGGTGGAGGGCAGGCCGAGGAGGATGTCGCCGGGTCGGATGGTGGCGCCGGTGACCATCTGGTCGCGCTCGACGACGCCGACGATGAAGCCGGCGAGGTCGTATTCCCCATCCTGATAGAAGCCGGGCATCTGAGCGGTTTCGCCGCCGATGAGGGCGCAGCCGTTGTCGCGGCAGGCGTGAGCCATGCCCTCAACGACCTGCTCCAGAATGGTCGGTTTGAGCTTGCCGCTGGCCAGATAGTCGAGGAAGAAGAGCGGTGTCGCGCCCTGTACGGCGATGTCGTTGACGCAGTGGTTGACGAGGTCGGCGCCGACGGTGGTGTGGACGCCGAGCTGGAAGGCAAGCTTGAGCTTTGTGCCGACGCCGTCGGCCGAGCTGACGAGGATGGGGTCCTTCCACTTGCGGCGGTCGAGCTGGAAGAGCGCACCAAAGCCACCGACACCAGCCAGAACGTTGCGGTTGAGTGTGCTGGCGGCGAGAGCTTTGATGCGGTCCTTGGCGCGGTCGCCGGAGGCGATGTCCACGCCTGCGTCGGCGTAGCGGATGGGACGGACAGGCTTGGCTTTGGGCATGCGAATCGCTTTCCGGCGCACGGCGGAGATGGAATCGGGATGCGCCTGAAAGGCTTAGTTTATCAGGTGTATTGCACGACAATGCATGCAGCAGCAGCGCGTTCGCGCCTTTTGCGCTCCCGATGGTCGCGGGGTGGTATGTGTGGCCGATGGATTGGCTAGAGGAAGTGGTGGCGGTCGGCGGGTGCGGGCAGCGGGCAGGATGCGTATCGGCGGGCGAGGCGGTAGCGGAGGTGGGCAATAAGGCGATAGGCGGTGTCGCGCAGGGGGAGCGGGATGAGCCGGGCAAGCACGGCAAGCTGAGGCCATGGCGCGGGCAGTGCCGCGAGGCAGGCGAGGACGGCGGTGGAGCGGGTAAGGATGCAGGGTTGGCCGTCGGTAGCCGGGGTGAGGACAAGGATGGAGTTGGGGGCTTCGTGGGTGCTGGTGGCGAGGATGGCCTGTGCGGTGGGGGATTCTGCTGCGGCGAAGCGGAGGCGGTCGTAGCGGTCGCGGCGCAGCAGCCAGCGGACCGAAGCGTGGCAGAGGGCGCAGTGGCCGTCGAAGAGGACGAGCAGGCGGTTGCCGAGCAGCTCTGAAAGCGGTGCGACGCCGGGGATCTGGTGGTTGCTCACACTCCTTGAGATGGTGGGCGCGGCGAAGTCGATGCAAAGCATCGGAAAGGGTGTGGGAGTTGAGTTTTCGCAGTGCGAAAAGAAGCGCAGGGCGCGCCCCTATACTGAAGTCGAATGAGGTGATGGACGTGAGTGAAGTGCGTTTGCATGGGAAGTCGGAGCGGTTGCGGGAGCGTGCGGAGAGGTTGTTTCCGGGCGGGGTGAACTCGCCGGTGCGCGCGTTTCGCGCGGTGGGCGGGCAGCCGCCGTTTGTGGCGCGAGCCGAGGGCGCGTATCTGTGGGATGCGGACGGAAACCGGTACATCGACTACTTCGGCTCGTGGGGTCCGATGATCCTGGGTCATGCGCATCCGGCGGTGGTGGAGGCGATTGCGCGGGCGGCGCGGGATTCGGCGAGCTTTGGCGCTTCGACGGCGGGTGAGGGCGATCTGGCAGAGCGTGTGCGGGCGGTGTATCCGGGCTTGGAGCGAATGCGTTTTGTCAGCTCCGGCACGGAGGCGACGATGTCGGCGATTCGGCTGGCGCGGGCGGCGACGGGACGCAAACGGATCATCAAGTTTGAAGGCTGCTATCACGGGCACGCCGACGGGCTGCTGGTGAAGGCTGGTTCGGGTGTGGCAACGCTGGGGATTCCCGGTTCTGCCGGCGTGCCGGAGGAAATTGCCAGCCTGACGCTGGCGCTGCCGTATAACGATCCGGGTGCGGTGGAGGCGGCGTTTGCGGAGTTTCCGGGCGAGATTGCGGCGGTGATTCTGGAGCCGGTGGTGGGCAATGCTGGGTGCATCCTGCCTGCGGAGGGCTATCTGGCCGGGCTGCGGCGCGTGACGGCTGAGCAGGGCGCGCTGCTGATTGTGGACGAGGTGATGACGGGCTTCCGGCTGGCTCCTGGCGGGGCGACGGAGCTGTATGGAATCGATGCCGATCTCGTCACGCTGGGCAAGATTCTGGGCGGCGGGCTGCCGTGCGGAGCGTTTGGGGGCAGGCAGCGGTTTATGGAGCTGCTGGCTCCGCTGGGGCCGGTGTATCAGGCGGGAACGCTGAGCGGGAATCCGCTGGCGATGGCTGCCGGATGCGCGACGCTGGAGGAGCTGGCGGCGCGGCGCGAGACGATCTATGCGCAACTCGAGGCAACCTCGCGCGCGGTGGCCGAGGGCGTGGCGGCGGCGGCGCAGGCGGCTGGAATTGCGGTGACGCTGAATCGCGTGGGGTCGATGTGGACATGGTTCTTTACCGGCGGTGCGGTGAGGGATTATGCCGAGGCGGCGATGAGCGATGTGGCGCGCTTTGGGCATTTTCATCAGGCGATGCTGGAGCGCGGTGTTTGGCTGCCGCCGTCGCAATTTGAGGCGATGTTCCTGAGCGCTGCGCATGGGCCTGCAGAGGTGGAAACGACAGTGGAAGCGGCACGGGCGGCGCTGGCCGGGATACGGCTCTAAAATAGTCGGATGCGAACTCTGGGAGTGATTCCGGCGCGGCTTGGCTCGACACGGCTGCCGCGCAAGGTTCTGCTCGACGTGGCGGGACGGCCGATGATCGAGTGGGTGTGGCGAGCCGCGACGGCAAGCGGGCAGATGGACGACGTGGTGGTGGCGACCGATTCCGACGAGGTGTGGCAGGTTTGCGCGGAGCGTGGAATTCCGGCGGTGATGACCTCGGCGGAGTGCGCGAGCGGCAGTGATCGCGTGTGCGAAGTGGCGCGGCAGATGCAGGCTGAGATTTATGTGAATATTCAGGGCGATGAGCCACTGCTGACGCCGGGACATTTTGCGCCGCTGCTTGGGCTGTTTGCTCGCAGCGAGGTGCGCGTGGGAACGGTGGCGGTTCCCTGCCCGGCGGAGGACGTGACGAATCCGAATGCGGTGAAGGTGGTGTTGGCTCGGGATGGGCGGGCGCTGTACTTTTCGCGTTCGACGATTCCGTTTGACCGCGATGGAGTGGGCGGCGTGGCGTGGCGGAAACACCTGGGGCTGTATGCGTATCGGCGGGAGGCTCTGGAGTCGTTTGCGCGGCTGGAACCCTCGCCGCTGGAACTGGCGGAGCGACTGGAGCAGTTGCGGATGCTGGAAAACGGCATCGATCTCTATGTTGGCCTGGCAGAAGGTGACACGATTGGCGTGGATACGGAGACGGATCGCAGGCGCGTGGAGGAGATTCTGCTGCGACGGATGTGAGGCGAACGACGACTGGCTCAGGGCTGTTATTGGCTCAAGGCTGCGCGGGCGTGAGGCGAATGCAGAAGGAACCACCCTTCCACTGGACCTGCACGGATGTGAGGTCGTGGACGAGATGATGTGCTGCGTGGAGTTCCTGCGGTGAGTGGGAGAAGAGCGTGGCGACGACGGTGGCTCCCGCGGCGCGGCCGGCGATGGCACCGGAGCCGGAATCCTCGAGGACGATGCAATCGGCAGGGTCAAGGCCAAGCAGTGCGGCGCCGCGCAGATATGGCTCAGGATGGGGCTTGCCGTGCGTGACCTGATCGGCGCTGATGAAGCGCTGGGGTACGCGCAGCCCGGCGGCGGCCAGGCGGACACGAGCGAGACGCTCGGTGGCGGAGGTGACCACGGTCCAGCGGTCATCCGGCAGCGCACGAAGGAACTCGGGCACACCGGCGAGGACAGTGACGCCCTCCTGATCGGCAACTTCCATATCTTCAATGCGAAGCAGCTCGGCGCGATCATCGAGGTCGGGGCGCAGCTTGCGGACGGTCTCGATGGCGCGACAGCCGTGGGCAGTGCGGATGGCGAGTTCCGGATCGATATCGTGATCGAGCGCCCAGGCACGCCAGCAGCGCTCGACCGAGCCAAGCGAGGAGATGAGCACGCCATCCATGTCGAAGAGGAATCCTTTGCAGTGCAGCTCCAGCATCGTGTTGTCGGCTCCTTGGAATCCCTGGGGGGATGAGTGGGAAATGAGTGGCAGATGGATTGTTGCGGCGGTGGCATGGCCGCGTGGACGCAGCGGAATCCAGCCGATCAGGGTTTGCTGGCAGAGACGGAAAGCTGAGGTGGTCCGCCGAATGGGAGTGTTCCAACAAGTGTTTCGGAGTGACCGCGACGCGTGAGCTTGTTGGCGTCGAGGGTCAGGCGACCGGCTTGCAGGGTAGCCTGGCCGGTCCAGCGGTTGAAGGATCCGGCTGCGATGTTAGCGACGGAGGTGGATGAACTGAGGTTGCCATGCGTCCAGTCAAAGTGGAGCGACCCGGTGGCGGAGGCGATCCATTGCGTTTCTGTGCCACCTTGCGTGGTGAGATCGGCTGTGCCGGAAAGCTTGCCGCCGGAGAAGCTGAGGTTGCCGCTCTGACTGGACGAAGCAGGCTGGTTTGCGGCGATCTGTCGTGTGGTGCGGTAAGTGCTCCAAAGCGCGGATAGCAAGGCTGGCTGAAGATCGCGAGCGTCGAGGTGAAGCTGGAAGCTCGGACCCGCATCGCTTTGAGAGAGCGTGCCTGTGGCAAGCAGCTGTCCGCCAAAGAGGGTTGCATGGAATGAGTCGACCAGCAGGGAGCGCGCGGGATCATCCGGGTTGCGATGCGCGGCGACGGTGAGATGCGCGAGCGTAAGGCGATCCAGGGTGAAGGTGTTTGCCTGGAGGGTCAGGCGCATCGGCGGCCATGCCGGCGAAGACTCCGGATGGACGCGGCTGGCGATGGCGGCGAAGAGGCCGGAGGTGTTGTTGGCGGGGAGCAGCGTGTGCTCGACTGCGGCTGCATCGAGATGGTCAAAGTGGAGATCGACCGACGGCGGGATAGCTTCAGCCGAAGACGATTGGGGGGATGGGGTGGGGGACGCAAGGGGCTGCAGGTAGGCGACGGAAGCGTGGAGCAGGCCGCTGCTGACGGTGCCGTGGAGTGCAATCGAGGTGGGAGTGAGGGTGAGCGTGGCGTCGGGGATGAGTACCGGGAGCGGCAGCGGCGCATGGCTCCAGCGAGCGCCATGGAGGTGAAACGAGCCTGTGAAAGCATTGGCCTCGGGCTGCGCTGCGGGACGAATCCACGAGTCGGCTGTCTGCAGATGCATCTCGGCGGTTCCTTCATCCAGGCCGTCGGGCAAAGCGGAGTCTGCGCCGAGCGCCGCAGCCCAGGAGCGCAGCCGCGGCAACGAAGCGACGCCTGTTAGCTGCATCTGATAGCCGGCAGGAGTGAGGTCGAGCATGGCGATGCAGTCAGAATCCTGTTTCGCAGCAGGCTCAGAAGCCGCAGAGCGGGCGCAGACTGGCAAAGGAAGCCGAGCGCTGAGCACACCGGAGGGATCCGGCTGGATGAGAAGGTGAGGCAGCAGCCATGGGTGCGCAAATCCGCCGCCGCGCAGGGCCGCATTATTGACGCTGAGTGAGCCGGTCCAGATGAATGCAGGCTCGCCGGATGGCGACTTTTGTCGTGGGTGCCGCGAAACGATAGCTGCACCGTGCAACGTAGCGCCGGTGTGCGTGGCGACGGTGGATGCGTAGCGAAGCTGCCCTTCCAGCGTGCCCTCTGCCGTGACGTCAGGAGCAAAGTCGCGGCGGATGGTACGGATCAGGTCCAGCGCAGCCTGAACGGGGACCTTCTGGAGCGTGAGAGTTTGCTGTCGCGGCAAATGCTCCTCGGGCGCAGGCATCTCGGCGGCGTAAAGCAGATGGCCGTTTGCAATGCTGGTGTCGCAGTGAAGCTGGTGGACGGCGCGTGTGGAATGCAGGTAGGTGAGGCCGCAGTTGGAGTCGAAGTCAAGTGGAGTGGCTGGTGCAAACTCTTCCCGATGGACACCGGTGGCTCGAAGACGGCCCTGAATGGCGGCGCTTTCAGCGGTTCCGCGCATATCGACATCGGCGGTCATATTACCGCGCCATCCGGCGTCATCGCCGAGCAGGAGCAGCGAAAGCTGGCCAAGCTGAGCATCACGCCAGGCAAGCTGAAGGTGGACGGGCATCTGACGCAGCGAGCTGGCGGATTGTAGCAAGCCTTCCAGTCGAATTTCTCCTGCGTCCTGCGTACTGCTGCCGCGCAAAGCGATGTCGGTGCGGATTGGCTCTCCGCGCAGACGGATGTGCCACTGGCCTGGCTGGTCCTGCCAGAAGGAAAGATCGGAGTTCACCAGCGAATAAGGGCTTTTCTCACGGCCGAACTTGAGGTTCAGGCGAGATTCTGTAGCTTCGAGGTAGGGCAACGGACGGCGACGCACTGCGGCGGAGACGGCAATCTGCTGTTGGGCCGGTCCATCGAGCAATGTCTCCAGATTCCAGCGACCGGCATCGTTGCGCACGAGATTGAGGCTGGCCTGATCGACCTCGATCCGGCTGAATTCAGGTCTTCCTCGCCAAAGCGAAAGCAGGTTGACCGAGGCCACGACAGTGCGAGCGGAGAGCAGCGGCTCGACGCCAAAGGAAGGATCTTCGCTGACGGTGAGATCGCTGAGGATGAATGCCGGAGTGGGCAACAGACGCCACTCGACACCGGACAGATGCACAGACCGACCAAGCGACCGTGCCATGGCCGCGGTTACGGTGTGCTGATAGCGACTGACGCTGAGCTGGGATGGGAGCACCAGGGCAACCAGCAGCAGCAGGACCAAGAAAAGGGGCACCATCCACCATCGCAGCCTGCTGCGAGTCGAGCGCCGGATGAAGTTGTCTGGCGCATCGTTCATGCCTTATCGCACCACATGAAAGGTTCGTTTCCAACGCGTGCCGGTGAAGAAGTGGAGCGCGACGTGGGTCATCCAGGCGATGCGGTCGCCGATGCCGGTCTTGTCCATTTGATCGTCGGGCGTGGCAAAGGACCAGAAGTTGAACAGCGGTTGGCCGATGATGTTGGCGCGTGGGACGAAGCCCCAGAAGCGCGAGTCGAGGCTGTTGTGGCGATGGTCGCCCATCATGAAATACATGCCGGGCGGAACGACAAGATCGTTACCCTGGACGTGATGAGCGAGATCGACGGCCCATTCGGTGGTGACGTCATCGGCTTCAAAGGGTGACACGGAGGGAAAATCGTCGATGTAGGGGGAGTAGGTATCTTCCGACCAGGGTTTCGCGTAGGGTTCATTCTGCGCGACCCCATTGAGGATGACCACGCCGTTGCGCAGGTGAATGTGGTCGCCGGGAATGGCGATGAGGCGTTTGACGAGAAACATGTCGGGATTGCCGGGCTTGAGGAAGACGACGACGTCGCCGCGGCGCGGCTCACGGTAGTGAACAAGAGGCATCCAGTGGGTGGGCGGCGCGAGCGTGATGCGATCCACCACGAGGTGGTCGCCGACGAGTAGAGTTTTCTCCATGGAGCCGGACGGGATAACGAAGTTCTGCGCGATGAAGGTGAGCACAAAGAGGCCAACGACGAGGACGGAACACATGCCGGCGAGCGATTCCAACGGAGTCTCTGGCGTGTGCGGGGCCGATGGGCTGGCCGGGGATGAGCCAACCTGTGACGGTATGGGTTCGTCCGGCTGCTTTGAGGATCGTTTGGCGGGAGTCATGAATCGCTTTCCGGGGTTGATCTTTGCATCCATCCTGTACTGAGAGGCTATCGCACGATGCGAAAGAGCCGGGACCAGCGAACGGCATCCCGAATGCGTGCCGGAAAACTGGTATCGTGTCCGAGTCTATCATTTGGCGCGGCAACCATCCGGGGCATATCGGCCGCTTGTCCCGAGGGATTTGGCTGCTCTGGAATCGCAGAACGGCGCAGCGAAAGGTAGATGAGCACGGGTGTGGCCACGATCTGATTGCGACCGACCAGGCCCCAGTAACGCGAATCGAGGCTGTGATCCCGGTTGTCGCCCAGAACAAAGTACGTTCCAGCAGGGAGGGTGAGTTCGCCGGAGTGGACCAGTGGCTGCATCGAGCGCCACCAGCTCACGTCCATGCGTGGATCGGAGTAGGTGGCGACGGGAAAGCTGGCCAGCTCGGACGGCGGCGGATTCAGCTCCGCTTTCAGATATGGCTCAGCGAGCGGGTGACCATCAATCCAGACGTGATCGGCGACGATGCGAAGCCGGTCGCCCGGCAGGGCGACGATGCGCTTGATGAGGTATTCGCCGGGATGCTGAGCGGAGCGAAAGGTGACGATCTGTTGGCGGGCAGGCTGCGAGCAGGCAACCAAGCCGCAGCCAAAACCCGCAGGAGCAAGAGCGATACGATTGACCAGCAGAAAATCGCCCACCAGCAGCGTAGGCTCCATGCTTTCCGATGGAATGACAACCGGCTGGACGATGAAGGTGACAGCAAAGAGGGCGACCAGGGCACTGCGCAAAAGCGAAAGCAGCGCTTCGATGGGTCCATGCGCCGGAGGATGGGCGGTTGTGGGCAGAGCTGTGGGCGAGGCAGCGGTCACGATTCGGCCTCAGCGTCGAGGAGGGTTTGAACTCCGGTGGCAGCGATGCGCTCGAGCGCAATCCGGGCAGCATCCTGCTCGGCTTTCTTTTTGGTGCCGCCGACGCCGTGCGTCACGGCATGGGTGAGCGAACCGTCAGCGCGGCGAATGCGCAGCATGACCTGATAGTGTTTGCGGTGGTCGGGTCCGGACTCCTGCTCAACGGTGTAGACGGGTGTGCCACAATGGGCGGCTTGTAACTGCTCCTGAAGGGCGGATTTGGCGTCGCCGAGCGTGGCGTCGATCTGAATCTGGGCGGCAAGCTGGCGGGCGGTTTCGCCGAGGATCATGCGCTCGGCAAATCGACGAACGGCATCGTAGCCGCCATCGAGATAGAGCGCGGCGAGGACAGCCTCCATGGCGTTGGCGAGCAGCGTGGTTTTGCGGCGACCGCCGGTGCGCTCCTCGCCTTTGCCGAGGAGTAGATACTGGCCAAGAGCGATAGATTCGGCGACCCGCGCCATGTGTTTGCGGCTGACCAGATGCGCTTTGACGCGGGTGAGTTCGCCCTCCTGCCAGTCCGGGTTGAGAGCAAAGATGGCCTCGGAGACGACCAGCCCGAGCACGGCATCGCCAAGAAACTCCAGCCGCTCATTGTCATGGCCTGTGAGCGGAGTGGCCTCGACCGCGCGCTCGTGGCCCAGCGAGCGATGGGTGAGCGCGAGCACGAGCAGATCTCGACGCTGGAACTGATGCTCCAGCGCGGCCTCAAGCGGCGAAAAATCATGTTCGCGGGGCACAGACAGCCTCACATTCCAGCCATTTGGACGACTCCTAATATGGTAGCTGCTCGACTTGCGATCTGGACCGCTGCGGCGGATTTTCCCCCTCCGGAGGTGGGAATTGGCGCCCAGGCGGCAGCGAAGCACCTGCGGTGAGCGCTGCTGGAAGGCGCTGCTGGAGAAAGTGATAGGATGGGCCGGTACATTTTCTGTAAAGGATTTCCGCGCCATGCGATTTTTGTATTCTCAAGCTTCCGTCCTGAGTGACCCACATCCTGACAGCCGCACCCGCATCTCTGTTGCCGGAAAGCGCGCTGGTGCACGCATGAGGATCGCGCTGATCGCGTCAGCCACAATTCTGTCGTCTTTCGTCGGCGCATCGGCGCAAAGCCCAGACAAGGCGTGGGTTGCAGCGCAACCAGAGGCGACGTGGACGGCGATTACGACGCTGAGCAGTCTGGGCGAGCTGCCGGATGGGCAGTGGCGAATGCATGCCGGAGATATGGCGCATGGCGAGGACGCCGCGCTGGATGACAGCGGATGGACAGGGATGAAGCCGAACAGCGTGGCTCCGAAGGAGGCGGTGTGGTTTCGGCAGCGTGTGACGGTGCCGAAGCTGCTGTATGGCTATGACCTGACGGGCGCGCGGATATGGTTTCAGTTCCACACGTATGCCAATGGGCCGATGCCGATGATTATCTATTTCAACGGTCGGCGGGTGGCGCTGGGCGACGATCTGGAGCCGGTGGTGCTGTTTGACAAGGCGAAGCCGGGCGAGAGCGTGATGGTGGCGGTGAAGCTGCTGCATACGGTGGATGACAAGTCGTTCCACGGGGCGACGATGCGTGTGGACTTCCCGGAGTCGAGGCCGAATCCGGTGGACCTGGGCAAGGAGATTGAGGTGGCGGCGCGGCTGCTGCCGAGTCTTGCGCCGGGGAATGCAACCGACGAGCAGACGCTGAATGCGGCGGTGGCAAGCGTGGACCTGAAGGCCCTGAAGGCGGGCGATCAGGCGGGGTTTGATGCGTCGCTGATGAAGGCGCAGCACGAGCTGGAGGCGCTGAAGCCGGTGTTGCAGACGGCGACCTGGCACCTGACCGGGAACTCGCATATCGACGCGGCGTGGCTGTGGCCGTGGACGGAGACGGTGGATGTCGTCAAGCGGACCTTCGGGACGGCGCTGCAACTGATGTATGAGTATCCGCGGTATACGTATACGCAGTCGGCGGCGGCGTACAACGAGTGGATGGCAGAGAAGTATCCGGAAATGAACGAGGAGATTGCGCAGCGGATCAAAGAAGGCCGGTGGGAAGTGGTGGGCGGCATGTGGGTGGAGCCGGACCTGAATCTGCCGGATGGCGAGTCGCTTGTGCGGCAGTTGCTGGTGGGCAAGCGCTGGTTTGAGAAGGCGTATGGGGTGGATGTTCGGGTGGGATGGAATCCGGATTCGTTCGGGTACAACTGGCAGCTTCCGCAGATTTACAAGAAGAGCGGCGTGGACTACTTTGTGACGCAGAAGATGGCGTGGAATGACACGAATCAACTGCCGTTCAAGCTGTTCTGGTGGGAGTCTCCGGATGGGTCAAAGGTGCTGGCGTATTTTCCGCATGATTATGCGAATGGGAACCTGGATCCGGTGAGGCTGGCGACGGACCTGGCGACGGCGCGGAAGTATGCGACGGGGATGGACGACATGATGGACCTGTATGGAATCGGGGACCATGGCGGCGGGCCGACGCGGGCGATTCTGGACGAGGGATTCCACTGGTCGCCAGATGGGGCGGCGACGAACTCGACGGCGACGAACTCGACGGCGACAGTGGCACCGAAGATTGAGTTTGGACTGGCGCTGCCGTACTTCGAGAAGGTGGAAAAAGAAGTAGCGCCGCAGAGCCGGACGTGGGATTACACGTCGATTGCGAAGGGCTATGTGGCACCGCCCGAGGTGCCGGGAAAGATCAGCATTCCGACGTGGAAGAGCGAGCTGTATTTTGAGTATCACCGCGGCGTGATGACGACGCAGGCCAAACACAAGCGGAGCATGCGGGAGAGCAGCGAAGAGGTGCTGAATGCGGAGAAGTGGTCTTCGCTGGCGTGGCTGGATGGACGCGCGTATCCGGCGGCGGAGCTGACGGAGGACTGGAAGAAAGTGTTGTTCAACCAGTTCCACGATCTGGCGGCGGGATCGGGGATCGGCGTCATCTACAAGGACGCGCAGAAGGATTACGCCGTTGTGCGGTGGTCGACGAATGCGATCACCGGCGGCGCGCGGCAGACGCTGCTGGAGCGCGTGAATACGCAGGGCGAGGGAACGCCGGTGGTGGTGATGAATCCGCTGGGATGGGCGCGATCGGGCGAGGTGACGGTCGAGGTGCAGATGGCTCCGGGCGGGACGGCGAACGATTACATGGTGACGGGCAACGGAGCGGCGCATGCGGCGGCGCACGTGCTGAGGCGCGACGCGGTGACGGGCGAAACGACGCTGCGCATCGAAGCGGAGAATGTGCCGGCGCTTGGCTACAAGGTGATGTGGGTGAAGCAGCAGGCGGCGAAGGCGAATCCGGACGAGAAGCCGACGGTGAGCGAGGAGAACGGCGCGTTTGTGATGGAGAATGCGCGGCTGCGCGTGACGGTGAGCAAGGCGACGGGCTGCATCACGAGCCTCTATGACAAGGCGGCGCAGGCCGAGACCCTGGCGGCGGGCGTGTGCGGCAATGAGCTGCAGGCGTTCAAGGATACGCCGAAGGAGTATGACGCGTGGAATATCGATCCGGGGACGCTGGACCAGAAGCCGACCGAGCTGACGATGGTGGACGCGGTGACGGCGGGCGGCGAGACGGTGACGGTGAAGCGGCACTGGCAGAGTTCGACGTTTGAGCAGACGCTGCGGCTGACGCCGACCTCGGATGTGGTGGACGTGGACAACCGGATCGACTGGCACGAGACGCATGTGCTGCTGAAGGCGGCGTTCCCGCTGGCAGTGCGGAATGATTTTGCGACGTATGAGATTCCGTTCGGGAGCATCGAGCGGACGACGCTGCGGACGAATTCGTGGGAGAAGGCGCAGTTTGAGGTTCCGGCGCAGCGATGGGCAGACCTGACGGGCGCGGATGGCCGGATGGGCATGAGCCTGATTAATGAATCGAAATTCGGCTACGACTGCGCGGGCAATGTGCTGCGGCTGAGCCTGCTGCGTTCGCCGACGTGGCCGGATGCGAATGCGGACCGCGGGATGCACGATTTTCACTATGCGATTTATCCGCATGCGGGCGACTGGAAGCAGGCGATGACGGTGCGGCATGGGTGGGAGTATAACTATCGGCTGACGGCGACGACGACGACCGGGCATGCCGGGGCGATGGCGGCCGAGCACTCGTTTGTGGCGGTGGATGCGCCGAATGTGGTGCTGACGGCGGTGAAAAAGGCCGAGGACAGCGACGGGCTGGTGCTGCGCATGTATGAGTGGGCGGGCAAGGCGGCGACGGTCGCGGTGCATGTGCCGGCGGGAGCTACGGGCGCGACGGTGACGAACATGATGGAAAAGCCGGAGGGTGCGCCGCTGGTGGTCGAGGGCGATACAGTGAAGGTCGGGATCAAGCCATATGAGATTCTGACGGTGCGGGTGAGCTATCCGGTCGGCGGGAAGTCAGGGAGCGCGGCGGGGATGGCTGGGCAGGCGGAGTGAGGCTTTGGCCTGCGTGGCGAAATCGGGAAATTGGGTGTGTCGCGAACGAGAGTGGCTGGCGCGGAGTGGTGCGGGATCGTGCTAGTCTGGATTTGAGGGGATGGTTATGAACATTACTTCGCCGTTTTTTGTTGTGCCGCTGCTGGCGGTGGTTTTTCTTTGCTGTGTGCTGTGGGCTACGCTGACGAGCCGGGGCAAGGAAGATTCGCACCACTGAGCGCCGGAGCGCAGGCTGAACCGACGAGTTGGGCTGGGTCAGTTGGGCTGGGTCGTGGGTTGCGTCGACGCTGAGGAATTGGAACTGCCGGAAGCTGGACTGCCGGAATCCGCGGGATTGCTGGAAGAGCCTGGGTGCTGCGCATCCAGGCTCTTCTGTTTTTCAGCGGCTTGGCCGGTTGTTGCCGGGCTGGTTGCCGCCTGGCTCGCTGGTGCGTCGTCGTTCCCGACGGCTGAGCCTGTGCTCGGTTTCGTTGCGGTGTTGGTGGCTGGGAGCTGGTCGGCGTGGTCGGCTTTGGTTTGGGCGCGGGTGAGGCGCTCGGTGGGCAGGATGGAAACGGGGAGCGTGAGCGCCTGAACGGGTTGAGGATCGTCACGCAGGTGGAGATAGACGGTGGCCTGGCCGTTGGCGCGCGGCAGATCGGTGAGCGTGAGGGTGTTGGAGGCAAATTCAGGCGGAATCTGCTGGGCGTTGGCCATGTCCGGGGTGGTGCCGATGGCGGTGATGAGGAAGAGATTGCCGCCGGTGAGCGTGCAGGGGCGCGACGGGGTGCGGTAGCAGCGCAGGGAGTCGATCTGAGGGAAGCGTATGAGCGAGCCGAGCGGGATCCAGTCGCCGGTGACGCCGGTGGGCGAGACGATGCGGAGCTGGATGGGACCGAAGGCTGAGGGGCCGAAGCGAGCGAGCGGATCGAGGGTGGCGACGGCGGTTTGGGCGTCCTCCAGCATGAGGGAGCCGTCGGCGAGGGTGAGCGTGGTCTGAAAGCTGCCGTCGGTGGAGGCGACTTCGATTTTGGCCAGGCGCGGGAAGGTGGATGGGACGCGCGCGCGCAGGAAGAGGACGATTTTGCGGCTGAGGACGAAGTCGCTGACGCTGCCCAGATGAAGCGGGTCTGGCTGTGGGGAACTGGTCTGCACGACCGTGTTTGTTTCCGAAGCGGGGGCTGTCGCGCCGGTTTGTTCTGCGGCAGCGGGTTGGGGCTGGGATTTGCTGAGGAGTTCGATTTGAGGTCGGGGTGGGGCGACGGTGGCCGGGACGTGGAGCTGGCGGCCGTCACGGAGGGTGACGCTGGCGCGGTAGTCTGAGCCGGGCTGGAGGGTGGAGGTCACGCCGGTGGCGGTGAGGGTGAGCTGGTCGTGGTCGCCGACGCGGTGGAGCGCGGCGGGCGCGAAGGTGATGCCGGCGAGGTCAAGCGAGCGGACTTCGTCGAGGCGGTTGCCGGTGAGTTGAGCGGCTGTGTCTCCGGCGTTCAACTGGAAGCTGTCCAGGGCGGCGGCTTCGGCGTAGGCGAGCAGCGGGATGGACTGGGGTTTGTCGAGGCCGTACTGGTGAATGAGGACGGTGAGCTGGCCGGGACTGGCGTTCTGGAGCGGCAGGGATAGCTCGATCTGGTCGGGGTGGGGGTGTTTCCAGGCGAGAGTGACGGGGGCGGCGTGGGGGAGCTGCATCTGGACGGTCTGGACGCAGAGTGGATTAGAGCCGTTGAGGCGGAGGGTGTCGGAGCGGCCTACGATGAGGGCGTTGTGGTCGGCGGCGCTCCAGCCGTCGGGGCGCGGGAGGGTGAGATTGAAGGATGGTCCCTGCCAGGAGTCGTAGCCCCAGAGGCCGTGAATCTGCGCGGTGACCTGGGGCGCGTCGAGCAGGGGGATGGGTTTGGCGAGGACGAAGCCGCCACGGGTGATGCTGCGGTGGAGGGGAAGGTCAAAGGCTGCCGGGGTGTGGGACTGGTCGCCACCGGTGGGCTGGATGTGGAGGGCGAGATCAGAGGCCAAAGACGAGGCGAAGACGAGCGGCGTGCCTTCGACGGGGAGCACGAGGTCGGGCGCGAGGGCGCACTCGTTCTGCGCCGGGTTGACGGGGCGAAGCTGCGGTAGGTGAGCTGGGATCTGATCCGGCGTGAGGACGGGTGGAAGCGCGATGACGATGACGGATTTGGGGTCGCGGAAGGAGGGTGGAACGTTGAGGCGAAGGTTGAGGGTTTCGCCCTGCTGTTCGGGGCGTTCGGTGGGGTCTTTGAGCGGGAGCGCGAGTGCTGGGATGTACTGGTATTTGGCGGTGTGCATGCCGCTGAAGATTTTGACGGCATCGACGATGGCACCGACATAAGGGCTGTACATGCCTCCGCCGGCTGCCGTGGAGTAGCTGAGCTGATTCATCAGGTCCGCGGCAGATCCGTTGGCAAGCTGGGTGACGCGGGATTGCGCAGAACTATCGTCGAGAACCATGCCGTCGGTGTGCTGGACGAGACAAGGCGCCTGCTGCTCGGAAGGCTTGTCAAAGCAGGTTTGATCGAGGCGCATGCCAAGGGTGCGCGCAGCCAGTTCGGAGTCCTGCTTGAGGTGGGTCAGATCGGACGTGGCGGCGGCGTGAACGTCAGCGAGATAGGCATTGAGCCTCATGCGGTCCCAGCTTGCCTGCTGCAGGTCTTGAGCAGACCGAACAAAGGCTCCTGGACGACCACGCACGGCATTGCGGAGGGTGGTGAAGTCGCCGGTGGTCTCTGGCGCAAGAAAGAGCAGAGCGTGCTGGGCCTCCGGTGGAACCGCGACGAAGACGCCTTCTTCGCGCACCGACTGAGTCCATGTATCCACGCGGTGGAACCACTCGATGGGCGGAGGATTGGTGGCTCCGCGCAAAAAGGCTATGATGAGAACGTAGCGTGCGGACTGGCTTTGCGGAAAGTCGGGATGAATCCACAGCCGATCGCCCGATTGCAGCCACGGCACCTGAGCAATGGGCAGGGTGCGGCCATGACGCTGGACGTGGACATCGATTCTGGGTCCGACCAGATCGAAGGCAGGCGCATCGGCCCATGCAGAGAGATGGGCGAGCAGCCCAACGAAAACCAAGCTCAGAAATAAGCCGCGACGCAGCATATCTTGTATTGTACGGTCGCGATGGCGAAAAAACGTCGGGTGCAGGAGCCCTGCGAACAGATGGGTTTGTGGAAGAACCGTTGACGCGGTCAAAACGCACCGGCGGAAATTTGAATGAGATGAGTACATGGATCACTTTACGCGCCGCGCGGTTGGAGTAAAGGCTTCGCTTGCAGGAGAATGGCTAGAGACGATATAACGTTCATCCGTTGCCCGTGCATGAGCGTACTTCCACTGAGATGCGGAAAGCATTGAGGTCGATCGCACGGAAGCATTAGAGAGGTACATGGAGATGAGTACATTGCATAAAAACGGGCTTAGTATGCCTCTGGTGGAGATGAGCATCCCGGAAGCAGAAGAACTGATTGAAGAAGCGCTGGAAAACCTGGCGGAGTCGGCCAACGCAGATTTGCAGCGTGCGCTGCGGTTCCTTGCACCCGATGGGTATCAGGTTGTGGTGGAGTTGTGCAGCGAGAACGGACGCAGCAAGCGTCGTGGCGCTTCCGCCTCAAGCTGGAATCCGGAAGAAGACGAAATCCGGATTTACTTTGAACCGGTGGAAGAGGGAAACGAGGAAGAGGAACCGGGCGATCCGTGGAATCGCATGTCGCCTCCGGTGCGTATGCGGAGCGGTGCGCGCGGGATGCGTGCAACGTCGGTCCGCACCTGGACGCAGGATCCTGTGGCATTGCTGCCGGAAGAGATGGATGCTGCGGTGGAGGAGTTGTGCGTGGCGCTAGCCGAAGCTGAGCGCGGTGGACACGCCTTCATTGCGCTCAAGTGGTTCCGCGATGCCTTCCTGCCGCGCAAGATGCATGCGTGGACGCGGCATCCGGAGCAGCGACAGATGATTCTGGCGGAATCGATTCAGCGAGGACGCGTGGTGACAGGCAAAATTCCCAATCCAAAGTCTCCGGCGTTTCCCACGACAACGATTCAATTGCATCGTGTGGGGCAGGCTGAAGAAGTATCGAGGCCAGTAAGCGATGCAGGACTGGAGTCTAAACCGGAGTCTGGGCGAGCACAAACGACGGACGAAGAACAGTAAGGATCGGGCTTATAAGTCGAGGGATGGTCGGGCCAAACTTAGCCCCGATCACGGTCACCCAAAGTTGGGCCAACCGCACATTTGCAGCCGACTTTTAAGCGGAGCGATGACGAAAGAGATCGTCCTGTTCCTTGCCGGGGCAGCGTGTGCATCCCACACAGCAGAAGAGCAACACGCCAACACCCAAGGTGATGATCCCGGCAAGTAGAAAGCTCGCGGAGAAGAGCGTGTGGATCAGCGAGTGCATCATTTTTACCTCATGGAATCCCTTGTCTTCGAGGGTCCATATTTCTTTAGACGCGATTTTCAGATCGGCAGTTTCCTTGCCACTGAGAGTCTGCATAGAAAAACGAGTGGCAAGGAACTGTTGATCGCAAGTGTAGCACCGGAAGAATACAAGGCGATAGTAGAAAATTCCGCTTGTAAATAGGCGAAAAAAGAGCGAATATTGTCCTCGTGAGGAATTCCTGCTCATGGCGGCAACACAGACGCGAAAATCAGAACCACGGATCGCAGTGCGACGCGAGCTGAACTGGATTTTTGTCGATCTGAATTCGTTTTTTGCCTCCTGTGAACAGGAGGACAGGCCGGAGCTGCGCCATCGTCCGGTGGCGGTTGTGCCCATGGAAGCTGAGACAACCTGCTGCATTGCGGCAAGTTACGAGGCAAAAGCCTTTGGCGTAAAGACCGGGACGCTGGTCAGCGAGGCGCGCCGCATGTGTCCTGGCATTCAGTTTGTAGAGGCTCGACATGAGCTTTACGTCGAATTTCATCATCGCATTGTGGCTGCGGTGGAGAGTTGCCTGCCGGTGACGGCGGTGCTTTCGATTGACGAGATGGCTTGTCGGCTGATGGGGCGGGAGCGCGAGCTGCTGGAGGCGATGCGACTGGCCGAGCGGGTGAAGCAGGCGATTCGCGAAAAAGCTGGCAGCACGCTGCGCTGCTCGGTAGGTCTGGCGCAGAATCGATGGCTGGCAAAGATTGCCAGCGATATGGAAAAGCCGGATGGACTGGTAGCGCTGACGCCGGAGATCCTTCGGGAGACGCTGGCGGGTCTGGAGTTGCGCGACCTGCCAGGGATCGGCGCGCGAACCGAAAAGCGGCTGCATACACAGGGGGTATCGTCGATGGCTGAGCTGCTGACAAAGAGTTGCGAGCAGATGCACGAGCTGTGGGGGTCGGTGTGGGGCGACCGCCTGTGGTACTGGCTGCGTGGAGAGGATTTTGACTTTGGCGAAATCGAGCACTCCAAGTCGCTGGGGCACCAGCATGTGCTGGGGCCGGAGATGCGATCGGTGGAAAAAGCCTGGGCGGTAGCGCTGAAGTTGCTGCACAAGGCTGCGATGCGGATGCGCAAGGAGGGTCTGTGGGCGAGTCGGCTAAGCGTGAGTGTGGGTTTTGTGGGCAAGGCTCCGGTGCGATCGGTCTCGGCCTTTGGGCCGGGGCGGTCGGCGAGCTGGCATCGCGAGGCGGTGATTGCCGAATGTCAGGACAATGCGATGCTGATTGATGTGATGCGCAAGCTGTGGGAGAGCCGACCACGGGGTCGGCAGCATGAGCAGCCGTTCTTTGTCTCGGTGACGTTGGGTGGACTGGTGAGCGACGCGGAGCACTCGCTCACCTTGTTTGACGGAGAGGACCAGAGCGAGCAGCGACGTGAGCTGTCGCGCGCCATGGATGCGCTGAACCGGAAATATGGCATGAGCACGCTGGCCCCGGCGACAATGATGGCCGCACTGAAGGCGGCTCCGACGCGGATTGCATTTGCATCGATCCCGGAGATGTTCTGACGGGCAGCGGCGTGCCATGTGCCTTTTCCCGCAACAGTCTTGCGCGACTGCAAGCTGCGAAAATGCACTAGACTGACAGCGTGGCGATACAGAAAACACAGCCCGCGCGCACCAGTTATCGAGGACGTCTGGCACCGTCGCCGACGGGACTGCTGCATGTGGGCCATGCGCGGACCTTCTGGACGGCGAGCCAGCGTGCACGCGATGCGGGTGGAACACTGATTCTGCGCATGGATGATCTGGATCCTGAGCGCAGCCGCCCCGAGTATGCCGAGGCGGCGATCGAGGATCTGCGTTGGCTAGGCATACGCTGGCAGGAGGGTCCGGATAAGGGTGGCGAACTGGGGCCATATCAGCAAAGCAAGCGCCTGCCACACTATGAGGCAGCGCTGCACAAGCTGATTCGGCGAGGATTTGTCTATCCCTGCCGCTGCTCGCGTCGTGATCTGTTGCGAAGCGCGCTGGCTCCGCACGAGAGTCGTTCCAACTATGGCTCAGCCGGTCATGCGATGCAGTTGCGTGGCGCGGACCTGCGTGGCGCGGAGTCTCATGGCGCGGACATGCGGAGTATCGACACGGACGATGAGCCAATCTATCCGGGAACCTGCCGGACGTTTGACGTGGAGCTGGCGCAGCTTCCCGGGCCAACGTCCGCGCGGCTGCTGCCGCAGAATGTGAACTGGCGCTTTCGCGTGCCGGACGGCGTGCCGGTGGAGTTTGTAGACCAAAATCTGGGGCCGCAGCGTTTTGTGGCCGGTGTGGATTTTGGGGATTTTCTGGTGTGGCGACGCGACCATGTGCCCAGCTATCAGCTTGCTTCGACGGTCGATGACGGCATGATGGAGATCAGCGAAGTGGTGCGCGGCGCAGATTTGCTGAAGTCCACAGCGCGGCAAATTTTATTGTTTCGCGCGCTGGGCTACGCGGCGCCGAACTGGTTTCACTGCGATCTGGTGCTGGATCACAATGGGCAGCGGCTGGCCAAACGCCACGACGCGCTGGCGCTGCGCACGCTGCGCCAGCGCGGACGGACACCGATGAATATTCTGTCGGCAGCGATGCCGACGATGGGGTAAAGGAACAGCTACTTCAGCTTCAGCTCAAAGTGCAGTTCTGTACGTGAATCAAAGGAACTGATGCCTTTTACGCCGCTTTTGAGCTTTCCCTTTTGCGCCCACACCTGATAGTCGTCGATCATTCCGATCTGAGCAAAACGGAAGTCGCCTTTCTCGGTGCTGGTGAAGCTGCGGATGTTTTTGGTCTTCAGGTCTTGGAGAAACACAGTTGCGCCGCTGACAGTTTGACCGTGATTATCGATGACGATGCCCTCGATATCGCGACGGCTGAAGTTTTGTGCTTGAGTGAGTGAGGTGGACAGCAGAATGGCGCAGGCCAGCACAAGCACGAAGGCGGACAAAGCGCGGCGAAAGATGACGCCACGCTGCTCCGAGGATGATCCCGGTGCGGTCATTCTTCTTCGCCTTCCTCGTACAGGTCTTCATCCTCTTCATCCAGGTCATCGGGATCGACAGCGGCCAGCTCCAGTGGATCGATGGCAACAATTTCATATTGCGCGCCGCATTCATCACAAACCACGATGTCGCCTTCCTCGACAATCTCTTCGTCAATGTCCAGCGGGCTTTCGCACTCAGAACAATCCGGCATAGCAGGCAAATCCTCCAGGTATCTCGATAGCGGACGGAAGCCGTCCGCCAATTGCGGCACGGCAATTTATGATGGCATCAGGATGCAGCCCTGACTTGGCTAGTTTGAGGCGAATGGCTTCCCCGGGTCAAGCCCTGGGCAGGTCCCGCAGCATCTCGAGTCCTGTATCCGATGCAGATGGGGATCTTGAGCCGGAGAGGATACAAAACAGTGAAGCGCTGGAGTCGGATGAGTGGAGTGTGTGCCGCGGTTGTTCTCTGCGGGGCAAGTGTGGCGGGAGAGGTAAAAGCCACGACGACAACGCAGGTCGTGCCAGATTATCGGGCCTATGGCGCGCCGCTGACCGCCGCGCCGGCTGACCCGCAAATCTCCGCAGCGCTGCGGCAGATTTCAGCAGTGCGAATCGAGAAGACGATTGCGACGCTGGTTGCGTTTGGCACGCGCAGCACGCTCTCCAGCATGGAGACAGACCTGCCACAGGGACAGGGCGTGACCGCGGCGGCGGATTGGATTTACGCGCAGTTTGAGTCGATCAGCCAGCAGTGTGGTGGATGCCTGGAGGTGAAGCGAGATACCTTTGTGCAGCCGGTGTCGGGCCGTGTGGCACGACCCACAACGCTTACGAATGTGTATGCGATTTTGCGCGGAAGCGAGCCAAACGGAGCGATGTTTCTGGTGACCGGGCACTACGACTCCCGGAATACTGCGATCATGGACGATCATGGAGCTGCTCCGGGTGCAAACGATGACGCTTCCGGCGTCGCGGTTTCTCTGGAGTCGGCGCGGGTGCTCGCGGCAGCGAGCCGCAAGGCTGGCTGGCCGGGCACGCTGGTCTTTGTCGCCGTCGCCGGAGAAGAGCAGGGATTGTACGGATCGGGACATCTGGCGGAGCTGGCGCGCAGCCGGGGATGGAATCTGGCCGGGGTGCTGAACAACGACATTGTGGGCGGCGATACGACGCCGGGAGACAGCCTGCAGCGGAAGGACGTGGTTCGCGTTTTCTCCGAGGGCGTTCCGACGACGGCCACGCCGGAGCAGACGCGACGCATTCGCGCACTGGGGCTGATGGACGACGCGCCGAGTCGGCAGCTTGCTCGCGCGATGGACGCCGCGGCCAGGACATATCTGAACGGCTTGCACGGCGAGCCGAAGTTTGGGGTGTTTCTGGTAGCCAGGCCGGATCGCTATCTGCGCGGCGGCGACCACATGAGCTTTAATCAGCAGGGATTTGCCGCAGTGCGCGTGACGGAGTGGCGAGAAAACTTTCACCATCAGCACCAGAATGTACGCGTGGAAAACGGTGTGCAGTATGGCGATCTGCTGAAGTTTGTAGACTTTCGCTATGTGGCGAATGTGGCGCGGCTGAATGCGGCGACACTAGCGACTCTGGCCGCAGCACCGAGCGCGCCGCGCGGCCTGCGAATCCATGCCGAGCGGCTGGAAAACGGAACCACGCTGAGCTGGAATGCACCGGAACCAGAGCCTTCCCGGGCCTTCCACTATCAACTGGTGTGGCGCGTGACGGATGCCGCGGACTGGCAGTACGGCAAGGCCATTCCGGCATCGGGCGCGCAGCCAGTCCAGGTGACGGTGCCCGTTTCCAAGGACAATGTAATCTTTGGCGTGCGCACGGTGGATGCGGCTGGCCATGCCAGCGTTGTGACGACGGTGGAAGTGCCTGCGGGAACGCCCGGCGGCGCGAAGCATCCGTGGGAAACGGCGAAGTAAAATCCCGCCCCCGGAATGACAGTGCGGCAAGTGCGGATGTAACCTGACGAAAGAGACCCATGCCCGGCTATCGTTCCGTACAGTTCGCTTTTCCGGAGTTTTCCGGAGCCACACGCAAGCTGATTCTGTGGAATCTGGCTGCGTATTTTGTCCTGCTGGTGGCCGATGCCCTGCATCTGCCCGGCAGTGGATTGCTTCCTGGCTGGCTGGGGCTCTTGCCGCCGTATTTTCTGCATGGAATGCTTTGGCAACCGCTGACGTACAGCTTTATCCATCTTTCCCTGCTGGGGACAGCGCTGGAGCTGCTTTCGCTGTGGTTCATTGCAGGTTTCCTGGAGTCGTTCCACCCAGGCAAGTGGGTGATGGGTTTGTATGCCGCGTCAGTGATTGGCTCGGCTTTGACCGCGGTCGCTATCTATGCGCTGGAGCTTGCGACTGGCCACTTCGGCGATATGGCGATCCTGACCGGGTGCATGGGCGGCATCTTCGGACTGATTACGGCCATTGGAATCCTCTATGGCGACATGGAGTTTCAGCTTTTCTTCGTGCTGGGCATCAAGGCGAAGTATCTGGCGGTTCTCTACGGCCTGATTGCGCTGGCGGAGACTTTTGGCGATCAGCGCATGTATGCCTTTGCGCAACTGGGTGGTGGACTGGCTGCGTATCTGTATCTGCGCTGGGCACCGCGCAAGGGGCTGTTTTTCAGCGTGAGCGAGGGGTGGTACGGGCTGCGCAATCGCTACTACCGGTGGAAGCGGCGACGGGCTGCGTCGCGCTTTGAGGTGTATATGCGCAAGCAGGGGCGGACGGTGCGATTTGACAGCCGGGGACGGCTGATCGATGAGGATGACCGTTCCGGAAATGATCGGAGCCGGTGGAACTGAGGCGGGCGCGGGCCGAATGAGTTTTCCCTAATGCTTTTCTCTTCTGCGTGGGTCGGGAACTGCCAGCGATCTGAGCATGGCTCGATCTTCCTATCCCTTGACGCAGGGTCCAATTATGCCGACGATTGTGCCGGGGTTGGGTCAGATTCCAGCCTTGCCTTCGGTGGCGCCACCGATCGACGACCGCTCTCTGCCACTTGCACCAGGAGCAATTCTTCCGCGGCTGGACTATGCGGAGGGTTTTCAATGCGTGGGGCCAGCCTGCGAGGATAGCTGCTGCAAGGCATGGGACCTGCGTCTGGACCAGGCGACGTATGAGCGCTATCAATTGATTCCAGCCGAAAGCCTGTTGGGACAGGTGGTGCAGGAGTCCGTTGTTGTTCTGCCGGAGCCGGGCAGGCAACAAGCGTACGCACGGATTCTGCTGAACGAGGCTTTGGAGTGCCCATTCCTGACGGAAGAAAAGTGGTGCGGCATCCAGCAGGCACTGGGCGAAGAAGGATTATCACCAAACTGCCGGACGTATCCGCGCATTGAGAGAAAGTCGCCCACGGGACGCTTCGAGATAACCCTGCATCTCTCCTGCCCGGAAGCAGCTCGGCGGGTGCTGCTGGCCAAAGCGACGGACGGAAGTGAAGTCACTGACGAAAAAACTGCCGCGCCCGAATTTGCGACCAGGTATGATGCGTGGTTGAAACAGAGTTTGCATGCGATCGCTGTCGCCGATGCTGCCCACTTCGACGTGGCTCGATTTGCGGAAGTGACTCTGGGCCTGACGCGTAACTTTCTGCGACTGCTGCTGCGTGATCGTCGCTATTCACTGGGCGAACGCATGTGGCTGATGGGTGTGTTCGCTGATCGTCTGAAGACCTTGCTGCCGATCCTGGATTCCGGCGCTGCACAGAAATTCTCGGCGCTGCTTGGGGAGTTTGGCCGACTGGCCGGAATCGGGACGCTGCTGCCAGCTTTGGCTCAGGTTGCAGGCCAGCCGACGATGCAACTGGCATTGACGTTTGGGCTGGTGAATCAGCGGCTGGGGCGAGTGATGAACAGCCTGCGCTTTCTGGACGACTTCAAGGCTTTTCTGGATGGCATCGGCTATCAACCGGGGATGACGCCGGAGAGTCTGACTCCGGGCTGGCTGCGTGCCGAGAGTGATATTTTTGCGCCATGGATGGAAGCGCATCCCTGGCTGCTTGAGAACTATCTTGAGCATGCGCTGGATCGAAGTGGATTCCCATTTGGCAAAAGCTGGAATCAGCCTGATCCAAAAGAGGATTTTCACGCGCTGGTGACGCATTTTGTCGTTCTTCGCACGCTGCTGATTGGCGTGGCGGCAACGCGGGGACACGGTTTCTCGACCGAGCACGCCGTCCGGCTGGTGCAGAACTACAGTCGCATGGTGGATCATCACGCAGAGTTTCTGGCGACTTCGGCAAGGATGCTGGACGAGGCGCATTGGACGGATTCCGGCAGTTTTGCGGGACTGCTGCTGGAGTGCGCTGGAAGGACAGAGCACAGTCACCAGAAAACCCGCATGATGGCATAGAATGCAGAAGATATGAGCAAAAAGAACGTTGGATTGCTGTTTCCCGGGCAGGGTTCGCAGGTGGTAGGCATGGGTCGCGCGCTGGCCGAGGCGTTTCCGATGGCGGCGGAGACCTTTGCCGAGGCCGATGAGGCGCTTCAATTTCCGCTGAGCCGGATCTTTCTGGATGGGCCGGAGGACGAGCTGCGGCTGACGGAGAATACCCAGCCGGCGATTCTGACCGTTTCTGTCGCGGCGTATCGCGTCTTGACGGCGCACGGAGTGAATGCATGGCTGGCGGCGGGGCATTCGCTGGGCGAGTGGTCGGCGCATGTGGCTGCGGGCACGCTTGAGTTTGCCGACGCGGTGAGAGCGGTGAAGGCGCGCGGCCGGGCGATGCAGTTGGCAGTGCCGGCCGGTGAGGGCGCGATGGCGGCAGTGCTGGCGCTGGATGCAGGGACGATTGCGACGGTATGCGCGGAGGTGGCTGCGGAGACGGGACTGGTGGTGGCGGCGGCGAACTTCAATTCGCCGGATCAGACGGTGATTTCAGGCGCGAAGGCTGCCGTGGAACGCGCCGCCGAGGCGCTGAAGGCGCGCGGCGCGCGGCGCGTGGTCCCGCTGCCGGTGAGCGCGCCGTTCCACTGCGCGCTGATGGAGCCGGCTGAGCGCGAGGTAGAGCGCGTGCTGGGCGAGATTGCGCTGGACGATCCGGGGTTTCCGGTGGCGGCGAATGTGACGGGCGCGCTGCTGATGACGGCGGCGGACGCGAAGCGCGCGCTGACGGAGCAGGTGACGGGCACGGTGCGCTGGGTGAGCTGCGTAGCGGCCCTGCTGGAACTGGGCGCGGAGGTTCTGGTGGAAGTAGGTCCGGGCAAGGTGCTCTCGGGGCTGATGCGGCAGATCGACCGCGAGCAGAAGTGCCTGAACGTGGAAGACCCGGCGAGTCTGGAGAAGACGCTGGCGGAGCTGGGGTAGTTACCGGGCTGTGATTGGGGTCTGTTCACGCTACGCGGACGGTGATGCCCCGGTCGTGTGAACAGGACCTAGTTATTGCTGGGCAAGGTGAGCTCAACGGGTGCGAAGCTGAGGGTGTGGGTGCTGCGGTCCCAGGCGAGAAAGAGCGCGTGGCTCTTGCGTCCGTTGATGAGCGAGCCGACGATGACGGCTGATCCCCAGGTCTTGGCGACGACGATGCGATGGCTGGCGATGGTGCCGTATTCGTTGCGCATGCTGTTGGCTTCCCAGTCCTGCTGGAAGCGATCGAAGGGATAGGTGGAGTAGCGCGCCGCGTGCTGTTGCCAGTCGGGGTCGTTGTTCCAGATAGCGTAGGCGCGGGTGATGTCGTTGTGCTCGACGGCAGCAAGGAACTGGTTGGTCACGCGCTGGGCACGCCAGTAGCTGTACCAGTTCCAGGGAGCTTCAATGGGGTGGCCGAGCGCAAGCCAGGTGGCGATGAAGAGCACAACCAGCGCAGCGATGGAGCCAAGCGCAATGCGTGCGTGAAGACGGGCTTTTTCAGCGTCGTAGCGTGGAGCATCGAGCAGGGTCATGCGGTCACCTTGCGGAAGGAATCGCGGCGCGAAGCCTTGGGCTAAGAAAATAGACAACGCGGAGGGCGGGATGGTTCCCGCGAGGCTAGTTTACTCCGAAGCGGCAAAGGTGAAGCTGGTGCGGGCGCGTTCGGCGTGGCGCTCCAGCGCGAGTTCGATGAGGCGCGTAATGAGATCGGAGTAAGCAATGCCACTGGCCTGCCAGAGCTTGGGGTACATGCTGATGGAGGTGAAGCCGGGCAGGGTGTTGACCTCGTTGAGGTAGATGCGGCGCTTGCCGTCCGGTTCCATGAGGAAGTCGACACGGGCCATGCCGGCCAGATCGCAGGCGCGAAAGGCCTCGATGGCCATGGCGCGAATTTTTTTGGATTCGGCGGCGGTTATTTTGGCGGGAATGATGGGTACCGATGTGTCCGAAAGATACTTCGCCTCGTAGTCGTAAAACTCCTTGCCGGGAATGATCTCGCCGACGACGCTGGCCGTGGGCGAGTCGTTGCCGAGGACGGCGACTTCGAGTTCGCGGGCGCGTTTCGTGCCGGAGGCCGCGCCCTGCTCAATGACGAGCTTGCGGTCAAAGCGAGCGGCAAGCGTAAGCGCAGGAGCCAGTTCCGAGCGATCATGCACTTTGCTGATGCCGACCGAAGAGCCGAGGTTAGCGGGCTTGACGAAGAGTGGGTAATGGAGCGCGCGCTCGATGGCGGTGACAGCTTTGCGTGGATGAGCCTCCCACTCGGTGCGCCGCAAAGTGACGTGGGGCACGATGGGCAGGCCGGCCTGTGCGAAAAGGCGCTTCATCACGTCCTTGTCCATGCCGGCGGCGGAGCCGAGGACGCCGGAGCCGACGTAGGGCATGTCGGCGAGTTCGAGCAAGCCCTGGATGGTGCCGTCTTCGCCGAAGGTGCCGTGGAGTACAGGGAAGACGAGATCGACGGAGCGGGTAGAGATTGGCTCAGGAAGCTGAGTGGCGCTGGCGTGAAGCTGAACTGCGCTGGTCACGGCATTTGGTGCGGCATCGCTGGCCGAGGAGCCGCTGAGGAGCGCACGTGCAGAGCTGCCTGTGAGCCAGTGACCGGATTTGTCGATGCCGAGGGGGACGACGTCGAAGCGGCAGCGGTCGATGGCGGCGAGGATGGAGCTGGCCGAGCGCAGGGAGACTTCATGCTCGCCGCTGCGTCCGCCGTAGAGAATGCCGACGCGGATTTTTTTTCGTTTCGTAGGGATGCGTTTGGGAGAGATACGTTTCACAGAGATGATTGTAGATGGTGTGCGAGCGGGTGACTGCGTGGGTGGGGCTGCTTCGCGTCACGGGGTGCCGGAGTGGGATGCATGACGAGGCGAGCCGACGGGATGTTCTGTTTTGCAACAGTGGCGCGGGATGCGGTTCGAGGTGTTTTGGAATGGATCGACAAGGGGTGTGAGATTGCGGGTGGAAACGCGTTGTTTTTACACTCGCGCGAGGCGGACTCGCGCTATCAAGTCGGTAAGTTTTTCCAGGGTATTTTTTCGGCACGAACGGAAGCGAGCGCGGCTGGCTGAGCGAGTTTCGGATTTTGAGCGGGATTTGCGGATGTTGCCAAGTGGGCGGTTTTCCGGAGGAGGTGTTGCGGGAAACGAGTGGCTTGCAGAGGCTGCAAATTCACAGGCACGAGGCTGATATGTTCTCCCCAGACAGATTTGAGACAGGTAATTCCCTGCGCGTGATCGCGGGTGGACGCAAGCGCTGGATGGCAGGCGATGATTGCAACGGGTGCGGGACGCAGAGCGCGAACAATCTGATCAACACTCCGTCAACCAGCCCGGCAATTGTGCCGCTGCTGGGTCTGCTGGCATATAACGGGTCAGGCGGTGGAGACGATGTTGCCGCTGCCAGCGAGTCCGGCGATAGCGGCGGGGAATCCTGCGCTTCTGCCGACGGGAGTGGTGACCGATGAACGAGGCGTGCCAGGGACGTCTGGCGCGATGATGGACCTGGGCGCGGTGCAGACGCATTACGCCGCGGTCGAGTTTGTGCAACAGCCGACGACGATGGCAGTGAATACGGATATCTCCCCGTCGGGGATGGTGAGCGTGACGGAGAACGGATCGACGGCGCTGAATGTGCCGGTAACGTTGACGCTGGCCGGTCCAGGCGCGCTGGCGGGGACGACGACGGCGGCGATTGTGGTGCAGCCGGGGATTATGGCGGGCAGTATGAATGGTCCCATTCTGGCGTATCGAATTCCGCTTGCTTATCCTGCCGGGGCGAAGTCATTGCATATGCGCGGGGATGTCGTTTTGCACGCGGTGATCGATAAGCAGGGCAGACTCGCGGAAATCCAGCCGGTGGGCGGGCAGGCAGTTTTTGTCGACTCGGCGGTTCGTGCTGTCAGTCAGTGAATTTATATTCCACTCATCGTGGATGGAAAGCCGGTTCCGGTGAGGACGGTGATTAACGTGCATTTCAGGCTGAGCATAGGGCTGTAGGCGAGGGTTCAGAGGATTTTTTTGCCGAAGGCGGAGCAGGCGAGTTCGACAGCGAGTTCGGCGGTGCGGTTGCGTTCGTCGAGGACAGGGTTGACTTCGACGATTTCCAGGCTGAGCAGTCCGCCGTGGTCGGCGACGATCTCCATGGCAAGGTGGGCTTCGCGATAGGTGGCTCCGCCGCGGACGGGAGTGCCGACGCCGGGTGCATCCTCGGGATCGATCCAGTCCATGTCTAGTGAGACGTGATAGCCGACTGTACCGTTGGATACCAGCCGCAGTGCCTCTTCCATGACCGCGCGCAGACCTCGTTCATCGATGTCGCGCATGGTGAAAACGCGCACCCCGGCGCGGCGCAGATTGTCGCTTTCAGCGGCGTCCACATCACGGATGCCGATCAGCACCGTGTTTTCCGCAGCGACCTTGGGTGCGGAGTGAAAGATAGATCCCAGCGGGACAGGTCCAAGGCCCAGCAGTGCCGCCAGCGGCATGCCATGCACGTTGCCTGAGGGCGAAGTCTCGGGCGTATTGATGTCGGAGTGGGCATCGAGCCAGAGCAAGCCAATGCGTTCATTTCTCCGGCGGTGGAACTCCGAAACTCCGCTGACCGTGCCTGCGGCCATCGAGTGGTCGCCGCCCAATACCAGCGGAGTTCGACCGCTGGTGAGAATCTCCAGAATGGCTGCGGCACTGCGGGTGCAGGTATCCGCAATCTCATTCAGGAAATGGGCGTTGCGACTGCCAGAGTGCTGCGTCTCCGCAATTTCTACCGCGATGTTGCCGGAGTCTGTGACGTCGTGTCCCAGCGCCGCCAGATGTGCATTGAGGTCGGCGACGCGAACCGCCGAAGGGCCCATGTCCACGCCGCGACGACTGGCGCCGAGGTCGATGGGAACGCCGAGCACACCAAGCTGACGCGTGGGACGAGTCTGTGTGCCTTTGCGTGGATTGCGAGAGTGCGTAGCGGCTTTGTCGGTTGCAGCGGACATGGAAAAGCTCCTGACCATGACCTTTCGGGTCCGGCCAACTGCTCATTAGAGCAGATTGGGTCCATGTTCCGGCAAGAACGAGCGCAATGGATCCCGCGGAATGAGAAGAGATAGCAAGCTGTTAAAGATTTTTTATGTATATCTGGGCGGATGTCGGGCTTTTGATGAGATGTGTCAGCCCGCTCGGGTGGTGGGCTGAAAAAGGACCGCGTCTCGCATTCAGTGTTATGGATGGAATACCCTTTACAAAAAGTGAACTAAGATGTAGCAGAACGTTTTTTGACCAAATTGACGCGCGGAAAAGCTTGTACGTGCCGATAGGCATGGTTGGAAACCCGTAAAAGGGGACGGCCAAAGGGAATTTTTCTTTTCCTCTACGAGTACTTCGACCCGGAATGAAGATCACTCTCAGTTGCGCTTGTAGCAAAACAGCCAGGTGGATTGGCGCTGCCATCCTTCTTGTCGGCGGATCGGTGAGTGTGCTGTCGGCGCACGCAGATCCAATCCCGCTGACTCAACTGTCACAGGTGACCCAATTGAGCAATCTCGCCGCTGCGCAACATCTTCCGGTGAAGATGACCGCAACGGTGACTTTTTTTCGTCCACGCGATAGCTCGCTCTTCCTCATCGATGGCGTCCATGGTCTATATGTCAGCTATGCGCAGAATCTGGAGTTGATCCCCGGCGACCGTGTGCTTGTGACCGGGGTTACAGATGCCAGTTTTCGCCCAATCGTGATGGGCAATTCGGTGAAGCTGCTGAGCCACGGAAGCCTTCCCGCACCCGTTCCGGCAACGTTCTCTGATTTGATGCACGCGCGGCTGGACTGCCGATATGTGAGCATTGACGGACGAGTTTTGGCTGCTGCCTATGATGACGAGATGCAGCATCCTGCACTGCGGCTGACAATCCGAATGCGAGGTGGAACCATCGATGTGGTTGTTCTGCACCCGGGCGATCTAACGCCAGGGACACTGCTCGGTGCCGACATTCAAGCTCACGGAACCGCGAGCGGGGACTTCGACAGCAAGATGCAGTTGGCTGGTCTCTGGATTGAACTTGATTCATCGAGCCAATTGGCGGTTGTCCATCGACCTGCAAACAGTGTGTGGACCACGCCGCTGACACCGATTGCGGAAGCCGGTTTTGGGTATCAGGATCAGAATCAGAGCGAGCGGGTGCGTGTGGCTGGAATGCTCACCTACTATGAACCGGGCGCCCTTGCAGTTGTGCAACAAGGCGAGGAATCGCTTTTAGTCGAGACTGAATCACACCAGCCCCTGCACGCCGGCGACGCGGTGGAAGCAACTGGTTTTCCACAACTGGCTCACGAGTCCGTACGACTGATCGATGGGCAACTGCGGCGGGAACCGGATAACCGCGATCAGGGCGTAGTGCAGCCTCGCGCTATTCACTGGGTCGATGCTGCGGCAGGACACTACGCCTATGATTTGGTGACCATGCAGGGCTATGTAGTGGCCAAAGTGAAAGACGCGCGCGTGCAAATGTACGTCATACGAGAAGGCGACCATCTCTTCTCTGCATCGATGCGGCAAAGCTCGGCTGATGCGGGATTGCCCGCATCGGACCGGGGAAAGATCGAAGTGGGCAGTCTGGTGCGCGTCACAGGCATCTGTTTTGTTGAAAATGGCAATCACTGGAGAGATCGACTCTGGTTTGATCTGCGTATGCGTTCCCCTCAGGATGTGGAGCTGGTGGAGTTGCCCTCCTGGTGGACATTTCAGCGTTTGATGTGGGTGATTGTCGGGTTGGGGCTGCTGATTCTGACAGCCATTGCGTGGGTGGCGCTGTTGGGCCACAGGGTCCGGCAGCAGACAGAAGTACTGGAGCAGAAGAACCGCGAAGAGGCAGCCAGCCAGCGCCGATTTGCTCTCTATGAGCAGCGCCGCGGCGAGATTCTGGAAATGATCAGTCGAGGCCATTCACTCGGATCAATTCTCGATGCGGTTGTAGGCCTGGTGTCGTTCCGGCTTCATGGCGCACACTGCTGGATTGAGTTGAATGAAAGATGGGAAACGGGAGATCGAACCCGACTGCCGGGCAAGATGTCGATTGCCTCAGAGCCGCTGCTTGGCGCCGATGGAGAACGGCTGGGATCGCTCCATCTCTCAGTCGCATTTCACATCACAGACGCGGAAGAGATGCGCGAAGCGTTGCAGGGCGGTGCACGGATTGCCGAGTTGGCGATCACCAACGAACGGCTGAATCAGGATCTCCGTCATCGCTCGGAGTTTGACCAGCTAACCGATATTCCCAACCGATTCAGCTTTGAGCACCATGTGACCGAGTTGCTGGATCAAGTGCAGCGCGGAAATGGCAAGCTGGGATTGATCTATGTGGATCTGGATCGCTTCAAGCAGGTCAACGACCAGTATGGTCATAGCATTGGCGACCTCTTTTTGCAGCAGGTTGCGCAGCGGATGAAGGCTCAATTGCGCGGCGATGACATGCTCGCTCGTATCGGCGGGGACGAGTTTATCGCCTTGATCCCGACCATTCGCAGTCGCAGAGAGGCTGAGGATGTGGTGCAACGCATTGAACACTGTTTTGACGCCGAATTTGTGATTGGGAGCTATCGGATGCGCGGAGCGGCAAGCATTGGACTGGCCGTCGCGCCTGACGACGGCACCGACAAGGACGAATTGCAACGAGCCGCCGACATGGCCATGTATCTGCGAAAAGAGCAGAAACGGCAGAATGACTCCGAAATGCGCAATCTGCGGGAGTAATCCTTCGCAGCAGTGCGGCTCAAGGACGATAACCCGGTCCGCGCAGCACCTTGCCCGGTAGCGCGCCGGTCATCTGCCCGTGGGTAATCACCGGCACTCCGTTGACGAGGACAAAGTCCATTCCGGTGGATATCTGATTGGGATTTTCGTAGGTGGCGTGATCCTGGATGGTGGCCGGATCGAAGATGACGATGTCGGCGGCGAGGCCGAGCTTGAGAACGCCGCGATCGCTGAGGCGGAGCCGCTCGGCGGGCAGAGCGGAAAATTTGCGGATGGCGTCGGGCAGCGTGAGCAGGCGCTGCTGACGAACATATTTGCGCAGGATGCGCGGGAAGGTTCCGTAGGCGCGGGGATGCGTGTGCTGTTGCCCCAGCAGGCCGTCGGGGGAGACGCCGCCGGCGTCATTATCGACTGACACCCATGGCTGTTTGAGAGCCAGCTCGACGTCTGGCTCGCTCATGGCGAAGACGGCGACTTCCGTATTCGCGTGGTCGCGGAGGAGCAGGTCGCAGAGCGCATCGATCGGGTCTTCATGCCATTCCGCAGCAACCTGTGAGAGCCGCTTGCCGAGCAGCGGGCGAAGTGTGGAATCGCCCACATCCGTGATGAGAACGTCCTGTGGCCCGGAGATTTCCTGCCATTCGTTATCCCAGTTGGAGTGCGTCTGAAGCATATCTTGCCGAATGCGGGAACGCATGGCGGGAGCTTTGAGCCGTGCCAGCATGGCGTCTGTGCCGCCCGCGTGTGCCCAGGGCGGAATAAAAGCGGAGAGTGGATTTCCCCATGCGGTGTAGGCGTAGGTGTCGGCGGCGATGTCGAGGCCCTGGGCGCGAAGCTGGTTGATGCGGGCGACGATCTGCGGCATGCGCCCCCAGTTGGCGTGGCCGGCGGCTTTGAGGTGCCATATCTCAACCGATGTATGGGCCTGTCGACCGATAGATGCCGCCTCGTCCAGTGCAGGAAGAATCTGGTCGCTCTCGGAGCGAATGTGGGTGGCATAGATACCGCCATACTGCCCGGCGACCGTGGCCAGGGCGGCAATCTCGGCTGTCTTGGCATACGGCGCAGGGGCGTATTGCAACGATGTCGATAATCCAATGGCCCCGTCTCGCATCGCCTGAGCGACGAGCGCGCGCATCTGATCAAGCTGCGCCGGGGTAGGCTGTGCGTCGCCTTCGCCGAGGACGATGCGACGGATACCGGTTTCGCCGACGTAGGTGGCGAAGTTGATACCGATGCCCTGCCGTTCAAGCCGTGCAAAATACTGCGCAAGCGTGGTCCAATCCGGCGTTATGTGCAGGTGCGCATAGTCGCTGGCATTGTCGGCAATCATCTGGGCATTGAGCGGTGCAACGGAATCGCCCTCGCCGGTGATCTCAGTGGTGATGCCCTGAAAGATTTTCGACGGAACGCGCGGGTCTACAAGCAGGTTCAGCTCGGACTGACCGAGCATGTCGATGAAGCCCGGCGCAACGATCTGGCCGTGTGCGTCGATGGTCTGTCTGCGGCTGTCTCCGTCGAGTTTCCCAATGGCTGCGATTTTGCCCGCGCGAATGCCAATATCTGCGGCATACCACGGCGAGCCTGTGCCATCCAGAATGTGGCCGCCGGTGATGACGACGTCAAAGGGCGGCAGCAGTGCGGGAGATTGCGCGGGCAGAGCAGAGACGCAGAACGCAGCGAGTGCGCTGGCGAGCAGCATGCGAACCGTGGGATACAGATATGAGGGCGATGCAGGTGACAAGAGCAGCTCCGAGGCGAGGATGCTGTCCATCATATCCCAGTGGCTGGTCGCGTCTTGTCTTCCGAGTTGCGGCTCGGGCAAGGCGGACCGTGGCGAGTAGGATCTGTTCATACTACTCGGACGGTGGCCCCGGTCGTGTGAACAGATCCTGGGATCGATGCGGCATATCGAGCAATTCCAGTTCGTCCACTGCCTGTTGTGCTCTGGCGCGGAGCTGAACCAGCTCGGATTCCGATTTGCGGCGAAGTGTCTTGTAAGGCATCAGCAGACGCGGATTGCTGGCGAGGATGGATTCGTTGCGCTCGAGGAACGTCCAGTAAAGCGCAGTAAACGGGCAGGAGCCTGGGCCGGTCGACTGCTTTGGATTGAACTGGCAGTGGCCGCAGTAGTTCGACATGCGGTGAATGTAGGCCGCTCCGGAGACGTAGGGCTTGGTCGCCGTCAGCCCGCCGTCGGCATAGGTAGCCATGCCGAGAACATTCGGTTCTACCACCCAGTCGTAGGCGTCGATATAAGCGATCCAGAACCAATCCGTAAGCTCGCGCGGCGAGAAGCCGCAGAGGGTGGCAAGATTGGACAGCACCATGAGGCGCGTGATGTGGTGGGACCATCCCTCGTCGAGAACCTGACGGACGACGGTGTCGAGGCAGTGCAGACCGGAGGTTGCGCCCCAGTATGCGGCCGGCAGCGGACGCACGGCTCCGAGCGCCGAGGGTCGCGCACCGATGAGGGGATCGCTGAGCGGAGGGTCTGCCGGATTGTCGAGCGGAGGATCGTTGTCGGGAGGCGGATCGGCAGCGTGTGTTTTTCGCGACGGCTCCTGCGGGACACTGACGAGACGATAGCCATCCGTTTCGCGGTGAAGATGACGCAGGAATTCGCGCCAGCCCAGAAGCTGACGAATGAACCCTTCTGCGCTCGACAGCGGAATTCTGCCGGCGCACCACGCTGCGGCCACATCGGCGATCAGATGGGCGGGAAGCAGGCGGCCAAGGTTGATGAGCGGCGACGCTTTGGAGTGAAACAGACGCAGTTCGTCATCGCGCATTGCATCCTCATAGGGACCGAAAATGGGAAGCAGGTGTTCAAGCGCAAAGCTCCAGAGCCGGTCACAGTCGGCCTGTGTCACGGGCAGATCGAAGTTCTCGCTGGAGCCGATGTGATGGCCATACTGAAGCTCTACCCAGTCGATGACTTCGCGCGTAATGGCGTCAGGAGGGAACTGAGGCGGAGTGGGTACGCGGGGCTGGCCGCGCCAGGGCTTGCGATTATCCACGTCAAAGGAAAACTGCCCGCCGACGGGCTTCCCGGCCTCCATCAGGATGCAGGTCTTCCTGCGCATGAAACGATAGAAGCGGTCCATGACGTAGTTGCGTGTATGGCCTGCGGCGTGCGGCTCTGACGGACAAAACGGACCATACACGGCGAGAAAATCTTCCGGCAAGGAGAGCCATGTTGCATCAGGAATCATTTCGAGTTGAAGTCCCTGACGCTCAGCCGTGGCCATATCCAGTCGCAGCTCTCGCTCGGCCGGTTCGGGCACGAGGATTGGAGCCAGCCGCAGCTCGGATTGAAGCTGGCGAAGCGCCTGACCATGGCTGAGAGGAGATAGATGGTAGAGAACGCGAACGCCGCGCGCGGCCTGCTCCAGAGCAAAGTGGCGCATGTTGCTGATGAGCAGAATCAGCTTCTTCTTGTGATAGGGCCTCCGATGTGCCTTGGCTGTCGATTCGACGATCAGCAGGAGTGTTTCCTGCGGGGCAAGCGAAGCCAGCGGTCCGACGCGATCCGTGAAACGATCGTAAGGAAGATAGACCGGCCTCAGACGCGGAATTTCTTCAGCGGTGGGCGCCAGCGCGGAGATCTGATCGAGAAAGAAAGACATGCTGTATCGAGTGTGCCGCAGTCGGCCGTGCGATGGAGACAACGAGAAATAGCCGTTTTGACGCGGCGGAAAGCTGAACATCAGGAATCCGTGCGCGTTGCAGGATCTCGCTCCAGCCCGTCCGCATTGTCGTCCGACTCCAGAAACTCCCACCAGCTATCGGTGATCTCCGCGCCCAGTTCGTCGGCCATGCGCGTGATCGTCTGTTCGAGGAGCATGATCTCTCCGCGCAGGTAGTCGCGGGAGCCGGAGATAGCAGCGATGCCGAGCGTGGCGCTCTGCCAGAGAATCGTCTCGTCCAGTTCGGCGACGGAGACGTTGAAGCTGCGGCGCAGGCGATCCTTGAGCGAGCGCACGACCTGGCGGCGATCCTTGAGCGACTGCGCCAGTGGGATGCGAAGCTCGACGAGCAGGCGTGCGACGGGCATGGCGGTCAGATGGGCGGTTCTTCGCCGAGTGCGGCCAGTTGCCCGGCGCTGGGCGCGGCGGTGACGAGGCTGGTGAGGATCATGGCGGCGAGCGCGACGGCGAGCGCAGGAAAGATGGCGTCACGCTGGGCGATCCAAAGGGGAAAGAGATTGCGGAAGGCGGGAATGTCCCAGACGAGTGTGATGGCGGTGCCGCTGGCGATGGCGGCGACGGCTGCCGGTGCGGTGACGCGGCGCGAGTAAAAGGCGGCGAGGATGACGGGCGTGAGCGCGGCGGAGTAGATGGTGTAGGCCCAGAGCATTTTGTCCAGGATGCTTTCGGCGTAGACGGCCTGATAGAGCGCCCAGCAGCCGAGCAGCACGACAACAAGCCGGCCAACGATCAAGACTCGCTTGTTGCCGGCATCTGGCGCGATGTAGCGAACGAAGACGTCGTTGACCAGATTGGTGGCTGGCGAGAAGAGAAAGTTCGAAGCCGTCGAGATCACCTTGGCAAAGACGGCAGCCATTAGCAGCGCGCCGAGCATGGCCGGCAGGCCGTGGCGGGCAGTGTAGGCGATGATCTCACGCGGGTGCTGGGCGACTTCGCCGGTGGGGAACAGAGCTGAGCCGAAGACGGCGATGGCGACGATGAGGGTTTCGAGGATGGTGGTGCCGATGATCCAGCCAACGACCGACAGGCGCGCGTCGCGCTCCGAACGCGCGGAGAAAAACTTCTGGTACATGGCCTGGTTGCCGAGCATGAGCAGGAAGGTGGGAAAGAAAAATTCCAGCGCGTGGATGGGCGTGAGATTGCCGAAGAACTGGAAGTGAGTGGCGGGCAGTGCGGCGTGGACGCCGGACCATCCGCCGGCGTGGGCAAGAAGATACGGCGCGGCGACAACGCAGATGATGGTGACGACGGAGCCGATGAGCACGTCGGAGTATGCGACCGAGGACATGCCTGCGAGGGCCGTGAGCACGATGACGAAAAACGCGATCATGTAAGTGCCGAGCACGGGCGTGACGACGTCGGGAAAGATGAGATGGAGCACGTCTCCGCCGCCGCGGAACTGGTAACTGGCGATTCCCGTATAAGCAAACACAATGGCAATCGTACCCAGCACACGCGCAGTCTGGTTGTAACGCGCTTCGAGCAGGTCCGGGATGGTGAAGCGGGCGAAGCGGCGCGCGCGGGGGGCGATGAAGTAGATGAAGGCGAGACCAACCCAGCCACCTGCTGGAATCCAGAGCGCGGCAAAGCCGTTGCGATACGCCGCCTCAGCCCCGGCAAACAGCGAGCCGGCGCCGATCCAGGAGCTGAGCAGTGTGAAGACCAGCACGATGGCCGGAAGCGAGCGACCCGCAACCAGAAAATCCGCTTTGGTTTTGACTGTAGTGGAGCGATACACGGCAATCGCCAGCAGCGCGACAACGATCACGGCAAGACACAGAGCATAAAGCGAAAACATACGGATTCCTGCGCAGCATAAAGTGAAGATGAGCTATCACTGCGAGTGTATCGAATCGATGGGATCGGGTGGGAGTTATGCTTTGCCACACATCATTTTTGTGTCAGGCGGACGGAGGCCGCAGCAGCCGTGATGCCACGAAGCAGCACTACTTTCTCACGACTGTGTTCTCCGGTCAGCAGACGCACCGAAGTTCGCGAAAGCGAAAAAGCATCAGCGAGAAACCGCATCAAAACCTGATTTGCACTGCCCTCAACGGGTGGCGCGGCGACGGCGACACGCCACTGCGCACCGTCGGCTGTGAGGCCCAGAAATGCAGTCTTGCGCGCGCCTGGCTGTGCGCGCACGGCGAGGGAACAACCCTCGGGGTGGTCGCGCAGCGCGCGATGACGCGGTTCTGAGGTCATGGCGCGCTCACGACTGCGGTTTGGGGCGAGCGCCAAAGAGCGAGGTTCCCACGCGAATACGCGTCGAGCCTTCTGCAATAGCCAACGCAAAGTCTCCGCTCATGCCCATAGAAAGCTCGTGCATTTTCAGCGCCGGATGCACCGTGGAAATTTCGTCGCGTAGCCGCCGCAACGCCCGAAAGCAAGTACGAGTCTCGTCTTGGCCCGCATCCAGTGGAGCAATGGTCATCAGCCCCTCCACGCGCAGATGCGCCAGATCCGGAAGCCGTTCAAGCAGCTCATCGAGCTCGCGCGTATGCTGCATCAAGCCTGTCTTTGTGGGTTCATCGCTCAATTTGATTTCCAGCAGGACAGGCAGATGCTTGCCAAAGTGCGCCGCTGCCGAATTCAATCGCAACGCCAGCGGCAGTGAGTCCAGTGAGTCAATGCCATCAAAGAGTTCCACGGCGCGCGTGGCCTTGTTGCTTTGCAGATGACCGATCAGATGAACCGCGATCGCTGCGCGCCGATCCGTCGGCACCAAAGTGGTTTTTTGGGCAAACTCCTGCACACGATTTTCCCCAAACAGCGCCAGACCCAGCTCCTGAGCCGCGAGCATTGCCGCTGCCGGGTGCGTCTTCGAAACAGCCATCAGAGCAACTTCTGCGCGCTTGCGGCCAGCAGACTGGCACGCGACTGCAATCGAGTCTTCCAGCCGGAGCAGTCGCTCCCGCAACTCGCTGTCAGCGGCCATGCTCTTCCAGATATTTTTCCGCTTCGAGCGCCGCCATGCAGCCGGTACCCGCTGCCGTAATCGCCTGTCGATACCGGCGGTCCTGCACATCTCCGCAGGCAAAAACACCCGGCGCGCGCGTCAGCACATTGGCCCGCGTCAAGATGTAACCGTCTTCGTCGAGGTCGATCTGACCGGCGAACATCTTCGCGTTCGGCTCGTGGCCGATGCCGAGAAAGAGGCCGGTGACGGGGAGCGTGGTGGTCTCGTGGGTGACGGTGTTACGCACAACAAGTCCTCGCATGGCTTTTTCTTCCACGCCAAGCACTTCTTCCACGACCGTGTTGGTACAGATTTCAATTTTTGGATGTGCCATGGCCCGCTCCAGCATCACCTTGCTGGCGCGGAAGTTCTCGCGACGATGGAGAATCAGGACTTTTGCCGCAAAGCGAGTCAGGAAGAGCGCCTCTTCCATCGCCGTGTCGCCTCCGCCAACCACGGCAATCTGCTGGTCGCGAAAGAAGAATCCGTCGCAGGTAGCGCAACTGGAGACTCCGTGACCGATCAGCGCCTGTTCGCTGGCTAGCCCCAGCCAGCGCGCACTGGCTCCCGAGGCAATGATCAGCGTGCGCGTCAGAATTTCTCCATGTGCGGTCTTCAGTCGCAACGGGTGAGCGCTGAGGTCTGCGGAAACCAGATGGTCGGTGCGAAACTCTGCGCCAAAGCGCGCTGCCTGCTTCTTCATGTTTTCGATCAGTTCCGGCCCTTGCACGCCTTCTGGCCAGCCCGGAAAATTCTCCACCAGAGTGGTGATCGAAAGCTGTCCGCCGGGTTCGTGGCCCTCCAGCACAAGCGGACGCAGGTTCGCGCGACCGGTATAAATGGCTGCCGTCAAACCGGCGCAGCCCGAGCCAAGGATCACAGTATCGCGAATTTCAATGGGGTTTGCAGTGTGCTCGCTCATGATGTATGCCCTTACGATTGTAGCCGAGCAGCGAGCATTCTGGTCCTTGCGGATGCAGCTTCCCTGGCTCGCGCGGATGGTTTGCGCTTCCCTTTGATCGCCTCCCAGACCGCAGACCGTGAACCCATCGTTGCAGCCTCATCACCCGTCTGACTGCGTCAGGCACTCCTCAGACGGACTCAATTCAGTGAGGAATTTCCTGACGAGAACCACCCTTCCTGCTTCTCGCCTGGCTGTCAGGATTACTGGATGGTTGCCTGAATCTCCTTGCCCGCGTAATGAATCTCCGCATTGACCTGAGTTGTCTCATCCACTCCCATGCCGTGCCCAGCTGCGACCAGCACCACGCGGAATCTGCGATCTCCGACCATTCCGGGAAAAGCGCCTTCGCGTGTGCCGATCGTCAGAGTGGAGGTGTTGTCGTCCCAGCGAATCGGAATGATGGAATGCTGACCTTTTTCGTATCCATAACCATCGCCCGCATCTTCATAGAGATTGAATTCACCATTTGCACCGCGATAGATACGTAGCTCGACCGGACCTGCTGGATCTTCAGTGGCATATTCGATCTGCGATCCCATGGGAACGATGGAGCCTGCGCGGACAAAAAGCGGGATGCGGTCCAGCGGCGCATCGGCTTCGATCTGCTGTCCACCAGCTAAAGATTTACCCGTCCAGAAGTCGTACCACGCAGCAGCGACCGGCAAATAAACGCTACGCTGAGTCGCATCGGCCTGGAGTACCGGATTCACGAGCAATGCCGGACCAAACATGAACTGGTTGCCGAGATTCCAGGTCTTGGGATCCGTGCGCCAATCCATCACGAGCGGTCGCTGTATGGTGTAATCCTCATGGGTCACTTTCCATGCCAGCGAATAGATGTAGGGCATCAGCCGGTAGCGGAGTTTGTCGTAATTCACCAGAATCGGCTCGACGCGGTCGTAGCTCCAGATCTCGTTGTGCGGTCGATGTCCATGGGTGCGAAAGATGGGACAGAAGGCGCCAAACTCAAACCAGCGCGTGTATAGTTCCTGATACGCAGGATCGTTCTGCGGATCGTTGTGGGGCGGCCAGTATCCACCGATGTCCGTGGTCCAGTAGGGGTATCCGGAAAGCGCAAAGTTGAGGCCAGCAGGCACCTGATGGCTGAGCCCCCAATAGGAACCGTAGACGTCGCCGGACCAGACGGTTGCGCCAACGCGCTGCTGGCCGAGGAAGGCTGAGCGAGTGAGCAGAAAGACGCGCTTGCCGGGGTCCTGCGCCTTCCAGTGATCTTGCACGCCCAACGTGTGTTCCAGCGGGAAGACGTTGGTATATTCCGCGCCATTGCCAATGGCCAGTTGGCGGCTGCTCAGGATCGCGTCGCCCATGTGTGGCCAGTACTCTTCCGGCTCTGCGCTATCAAGCCAGAATGCATCCCAACCCTGCGCCAGCAGCTTGCCCGGAAGATGTTGCCAGTAAATATTGCGTGCCTCAGCATTGGTGGCGTCATAGACATGCGCATCTGCGACAAGCTCGTGTTTTGCGTCGAGCACCTGATAGGTTTCCGATTTGGGATCGAGCAGCCCCCAGACCGAAATCATCGCGTGAACATGCTCCTTGTGCAGCGCTGCGAGATCCTGCGAGACATCGTGATAGTTTGTATTGAAGATCGGATCGCCCTCGGTCTTCCACCAAAACCAGTCCTGAACCATGGCGTCGAGCGGGATGTGTTCTGCGCGATAGCGTTGCGCGATGCCACGAATCTCGTCGAGCGACACATAGCGATCCTTCGATTGAAAGAAACCATAGGCCCACTTGGGAAGCATCGGCGTGTGGCCGGTCATGGTGCGGTACTGGTGCAGGATCGAGTCAATCTCCGGACCGTAGATGAAGTAGTAGTCAACCGACTTGCCGGCGATCGATGTCAGCTTCATGTCCAGCGGAAAGCGATTGTCAAAGTACGAGAGGGCGGCGGTATTCCACATGAGGCCGTAGCCCCTGCTCGAAATCAGCAGTGGAATCGCAACGTCTGTATTGTTCTGACCCAGCTCGACCGTGGCCCCGCGATAGTTGAACATGCCGCTCTGGTGCTGGCCCAGTCCATAGACCGCTTCGTTCATCGTAGGCGAAAAGCGATCCGTTACGCGATATGTGTTCTCGCCATTGCGCACAACCGGCTCAAAGGTGCGCGGTACGCTGTAGCCTTCGTTGAGGATGGCATCACCCGCAGCCGTACGAAAAGAGAGATTGCCGCGCGCCTCATTGAGCATTACCTCAAGCTGAGCCGTCTTCAGCGTTGCCGCTTTGGTGTCCAGCGAAAAAGTAAACGGCGCGCCCGGGCAGGATTGCCCCGCATCCAGCATCCAGGGCCGCGGCGACGATGGCGTTGACGGCGCCGGTGTTGCAACCACATGAATCAACGAGTCTGTGCAAACCGTGACGGTCATCGTCTCCTTGCCCGCGGTGGCGCGCAGACCGGAACGCGTCTGCACAATCTGCTCCCGCGGTGGAGCAAGAGCCTGCTGGCCCGGCATCTGCGCCCGCGCCTCCACAGCGCCCAGCAGGATCATCCAGACTGGAAGAACATGAAGCAAACGTAGGGGCATGGCTCCGGGCGATTTGGAAGCAGGAGTTCGGATCTTCATTCTGTTGCCTTCCTCTTGGAGATCATGGATTGCCGGTCGCTGGCGTGCGAAGATCCGGCACTTGCCGACTACGTGCTTTGCATCGAATGCCGGGTCTGCCAATACACGGAATAGCGCTGATCCCTGACCTTGTACATCGGAATCAGATTGTATCTCGCGCTTACACCTGAAGCAGCGAAATGCAGTTTGGAAGAAGATTCGATCTGAATCCATTGCTTCGCATCTCCGCGCTGCGCGACTGCGACGCACGGTAAAGAGTCTGCGTGAGGCAGATTCTTCGGCACGGTATCTCCACTGTGGATCACGCGCATTGGACCATCGCTCGGCGCGGCTCCAAGATCGCCCGCCAGCACCATTGGGCCATACACGGCTGCAACAACGGAGTCATCCCCAGGCAGTGGCTCCTGACGCAGCTTCATCGGCAAGGTCAGCTTCAGCGTATCGCCATCGTGCCACACTCGACGAATCGAGAGATACGATCCCGGATCGGCCATCATTTCCGTATGCACGCCATTGATCGTAAGCTGTGCCTCTTCGGTCGTCCAACTCGGAATACGCAGATGAATGGCACGCAAGACTGGTCGCGTTGTCTTGATCTGAAGCGTCGTTCCCTGTTCCTCTGGGAATGCCGTGCTTTGCTGCAAAACGAAGCCTTCGTCTTTCCAGTCAAGCGTGGAAGCCAGGAACTGATTCACAACAATATCCTGGTTTCGACGGAAGTAGATTGTATCTGCAAACTTGGCAAACTCTTCAGCACCCGTCCCGGTGCAGCACCAGAATGATTCTTCCGGCGAACCGAAAGCGCGCCAATAGCCAGCCGCAAGTGGGAAGAAATACTGCTTCAGGCCCTGAGCATTCTGGGTTCCCAGCCTGCAGTTGAAAAGCGCTCGCTCATAGGCATCCATCCAACGCGTATCCGCCGTCCAGCGAAAGACGTGGCGCTCCAGCTTCATCAGGTTGTAGGCCACACAGCATTCAGCATTCGTCCACGCAAGCGTCCCTTTTAGTTCATTTGCCGGCGTTGTCCAGTGCTCGTTCAGGCTGGTGTTTCCGATGACATAACTGCGCGCGGCAAGAACCTCGGCAAGAAAGTACTCCGCAATCTCCCGATAGCGTCGATCGCCGGTGACCTCATACATCCGCGCGGCGCCAATGATCTTGGGCACGTTCGTATTGGCGTGAAGACCTTGCAGTTCATCACGGCGATCCGTCAGCGGATCCAGAAAGCCTGGCTGCTCAAAAAGATGGGCCGCTGCAATGTAGCGATCCTTGTTCGTTACCGCAGCCAGATTCACCAACACCTCGTTCATGCCGCCATACTCGGTGCGCAACATGCGCAGACGCTGATCCGTGCTGAAGCCGGCCATGAATGCCTGCGCCCACTGCCCCATTCCTTCCGCTACTTTCAACGCGTCGCTGTTGCCCGTATGCTGATACATGTCAAGCAGGCCAGCCATGATCTTGTGATAGGTGTAGAACGGCGCCCAGACTGGCTTCCCCTGTGCCAGATGCTCAAAAAGCATGGGAGGAAAAGCGCTCAGATATCCGGTTCCCGACCTCTGCTGGCACGCCGCAAGACCAACCACCAGCTCATCGCCGCGATGCTTCAAATCACTGTTGCCAGAACTGGCATAGCTGAGCGCTGCGGCAGAAAGGAAGTGTCCTCCGGCAAAGTGTCCGCGCAACTCGCACGTGGGGTCCTCCCACCCTTTGTATGGTGTCGCCGTGGAAGCTAGCCCGGCTGTGACACGGAAGGAGTGCAGCAGACGGTCCACGCTCAGCGAGTCCAGATACTCCGCGTTGATCTTCTCCTGCTCCTGAAAGATGCCGGGACCGAGACGCACCCAATCAAGCGGAAACGGCTCCATCCTGCTCGATGAACCGTCGTTTTCGTCGCGCATCCAGGCGTGCAACGCAGGCGAAAAGCTTGCCAGGCACATTCCCGCAACACCTGCCGACGTTTTCAACAAACTGCGGCGCGAGTGATTCATCTCCAAGCCCCCATATCCATGCTGCTTACTTGCAGCCTTTGGTAAAGCAGAGATTCTGACTGAAGAACGGCATCACATGATTCTGGAATCGGTCTGCGACTGCGCTCGTGTGCGTGCCGGAGTAGATGGTGAAGCTGTTTGCAATGCCGTAGCTGTCCAGAATGGTATGCAGCTTCGTCGCGTCAAAGCGCAGGCCGTCCTGATCGCCTACATCCATCGAGATTGCCCGGTACTGCTTCAGGTTGCCAATGTACTGATCGACAAATGCCAGGGGCGAGTTTGCCGTGTACTTGGCCACGATCTCCGGCTGCAAAACACCGTCCTTCGTTGGCAGATCAAAGTAGAGCGGGGGATTCTTGGGGTCTGGCGCCCACGCTGCCGCTGTTGCATACTGCGCTGAGGCAAAGCCCGGCGACTGCGCCGCCAGATCGGCGGGAGACTTGGCTGCGGCGGCTTTTTTCTCACTCGCAATCGCAAATTGCTTCATCTGGTCGCTCGACCCTCGTCCACCACCTGCCATCGAAGACATGCAGCAGGGACTCATGATGTAGAGCGCGCCGAAGACATCGGAGTGTTTCATGCCGATCCGCGACGCTCCATAACCACCCATCGAGTGGCCAACGAGGCCGCGGCTCTGTCGATCTGGGATCGTGCGATAGTGCGCGTCGATATAAGCCACAACATCTTTGGCGATGTAGTTTTCAAAATCGCCTGTGGTCGCGGAACTGGAGTACATGGAGCCGTTGTAGATGGTTTTGGAATCCGGCAGAACGACGATCATCTCATGTGCACCATTTGCAAAAGCGCCTTCGATGGTTTGCGGAACGTGAATCTCGTGCGTCCACTGCTCCGCACCGATGGAGTAGCCGTGCAGCGCATAGACAACCGGGTAATGACGCTTTTTATCTTTCAGATAGCTCGGCGGCAGGAAGACGATCACATCGCGATCCACTGCATCGCCCTCCAGATTGCCCTCGAGGTGCGCACCGTGAATTTTGATGTGCTCCACCGTGACCGGCTTTGCTCCAGGGACCGGGTCGGGGACGATCGTCTTCACCTGCGCTGCGAGCGGAACGACCGCCGCCATGGCAAGAGTCATGGTTAAAGCAAAAAGTAATTTTCGAGTCATCACTTTCATCCTCCAGGGAAAACGATTGGGCGATTGTATTGGACAGAAGAACCTGCGATCGACAAGCACCTCCGACGACAGACCGCTCTTCACAATGTCGTCACCATGCTCCAGAAGCTGCTCCATTGGGATCACGCCGCCACAGCTTTCACGGCCCCTGGCTACGCTTGCCTTATGGCTTCATTGCAATCACTGTCACCGATCGCGGTGCTACCGTGAGCGAGAGTTTTCCGCCTTCCAGCTTTACACCAACAGGCTTTGGCGCAACCGAATCGGGCGAGGCAAAGGTGTTGACGCTGTCGACGGCTGCTCCGGTCAAGGTTTGCGCCTGCGCTGATGTTGCAACCATACCTGCAACATCCACATTCACATCAGCCGGGTGGGCAGCATCGAGATTCGTGATCTCCAGCATCAGCTTTCCATCCTTTGTCTTTGCGGCAATCGAGTCGATTCGAGGCAGAGTCACGCTGCCTTGGGTATATGTCCCCGCATCGAAGGTGACGGGAACAAACGTCGAGTCCTGAAAAGGCACATACATCTTGAAAAGATAGTAGGTCGGCGTCAACACCATCTTTTCCTTGTCGGTCAGAATCATCGCCTGCAGCACATTGATCATCTGAGCAATGTTTGCCATGCGAACTCGATCCGCGTGACGCGCAAAGATATTCAGATTCAGCGAAGCGAGGATGGCGTCTCGGATGCTGTTTTGCTGCACCAGAAATGCAGGATTCGAGCCTGGTAACGGCTTGTACCATCCGCCCCATTCGTCGACAACGAGGGCAACTTTCTTCTCCGGATCGTACTTGTCCATCACAGCCTCCTGCTTGCGCAGAAACTCGTCCATGAAGAGCGTGGTCTTCAGTGTCTTGGCATAATCGTCCACGCTGAAATTCGACGAAGGCATGGAAACTGGCCAACCGCCGGGCGTCGTGTACCAGTGCACCGACAGCCCATTGATATCCCACGACCACGTATGTTGTTTCCACGCCCGCATCACGGCGTCGGTCCACGCGGTGTTGGGCGTGCCGGGGCCAACCGCGATCTTCAGCATCGCGTCCTTGCCGCGCTGCGCAGGATTCATGTTGACCACAAAGCGGCTGTAAACCTTCATCAAGCTCACGTAATACTCCGGCGTCATCGCGCCACCACAGTCCCAACTCTCGTTGCCAAGGCCCAGAAAACCGACCTGGTACGGATTGGGATGACCATTGGCCTCACGTTCTTTGGCCAGCGCTGTCGGCGCGTCAGCGGTCATGTACTCCACCCACTGCGCGGCTTCTTCCACTGTGCCCGAGCCAAGGTTGACGGACACATACGGCGTGCTGCCAATCTGCTGGATGAAATCCATAAACTCGTCCGTGCCAAAAGCGTTCGTATCGATCACATCGCCCCAGGCTGAATTCACCGTCGCGGGTCGCTTTTCGCGTGGGCCAACCCCGTTGCGCCAGTGATACTGATCGGCAAAACACCCGCCTGGCCAGCGAACATTCGGCACCTTCAAATCGCGCAGCGCAGCGACCACATCATTGCGAATGCCTCGGGTATTCGGAATCGAAGAGTCCGGCCCAACCCAGATACCCTCATAGAGGCCATGACCAAGATTTTCCGCAAACTGGCCAAATAGATTGCGGGAGATGGTTGCGCCGCTCTTTGACGCATCGACCGACAGATGAACATCCTCAGGCGTCTGCGCCTGTGACGGCAGCATGGCACACAGTAAGCAGAGACTCAGCACAGACAGGGACTTCATTCATCTCTCCGATAAGCGCGAACAGCGAGCCTGGCGATCGAGCGAGGAAACGACTCTTCCAGTCTGCGCGTTACGAATCAAACTTGCTGTTCACTCTTGGAACCAGTTGACGCTACATAGGGAAGGCAAGACGCGTCAAGTGGAATAAATCGCTTTATAAAGATCGATTTTTCCGATGATTTGTCGACCATTCTGGGTGCAGATGGCGAAGTTCACCGCGCTCTTACAGGATTTCCGGATCGCGGCTGACTCCCAGCAGATGGGCCAGCGCGTGTGCCGCGGTGTTGTTCGCTCCAAGTTCCCGCGTAACCAGATTCAAGCGTACTTCGCGCATCTTTCCTGCGGTAATGGGCAAAGCAACAAAATCTCCACGATCCAGTTCCGTCTGGATGCGATATCGAGGCAGCCAGCCAAAGCAAAGACCGCTGCGAACCGCTGCAACGGCAGATTCAATCGTGCTGACTGGCAGGATGCGCTGAGCTGCAAATCGTGGCTGCTGTTTCAGACTGCCGGATGCCGAGCTTTCGATGGCGACCTGCATGTGCTGCAGGAGGTCAGAGTTTGTGAGCCTGCGTTGGATCGAAAGCAGTGGATGATCGCGTCGCACCACAGCAATCATTCCAATCACAACGATGGGCTTCATCAACGGCTCGCGGGATACAAGGCCCGTGATGCAGATTTGCGCATTGTGAAGGGAAAACTCGGTCTCGGCAGAGAGGAAAGTTCCCTGACGCAATCGCAGCCGAACCTGCGGAAAACTTTGGGAAAAAGCTGACAATGCCGCAAACAGACGATCGTCGGGAAAGATGCTGTCCACGGAAAGACAAAGATCTGAACTGCCGCCTCTTGCTATCAGACTGGCACGCTGTTCCAACTCATGAAATCCGGCCAAATGAGGTTCTACATCCGCCAGAAGCACTCTGCCTGCTTCGGTAAGCTGTGCTTTTCGCCCGCGAATTTCAAAAAGCTGCACTCCCAGTTGTTCCTGCAGGCGTCCAATGGCATAACTGATCGTCGATTGGGACCGATTCAGCTTCTTGGCAGCGGGCGCAAATCCTCCTGACTGCACCACGGCTTGAAGAATCTCCCAGGCATCCAAGGTTGTGTTCATGGCTTCAAGATACATCGAATAAATCGATGTCCGCGCGGAGTATCAGGGCTGCGACACATTGCCTCCACTCACGATAGGCAGTGAGAGATAGCTGGCCTTACCCGGCTCGTGCCAGATGCGCTGGGTGGCTGGGTGAAAGTCCTGTGGCCTGGCATAGAAAAGATTGGGCACAAAACTCTGCGGATTGCGATCATACAGTGGGAAAAGCGTGGATTGCACCTGCACCATGATCCGGTGTCCGGGCTGGAAGGTGTGATCCACGTTAGGCAGGGCAAAGGTGTACTCCAGGGGCTGATTGGAGGCAATCGCCTGAGGATGCTCAAAGCTGGTGCGATAGCGTCCACGAAAGATATCGATTCCGATCGGCATCTCGTAGCCGTTCATGTCCGGCTGCTCGCCCAGAGTGCCCGGAAACGTTCCTGCGCCATCGTCGCGTGGCGGCTGAGTGTTGGGATAGACATCAATCAGCTTGACCACCCAGTCCGAATCCGTGCCACTTGTGGAGGCCATCAGATGCACGATTGGTTCGCCGGCCAGCTTCGTCGCTTTGGTCAAGGGAGCGGTTTCATAGGTCAGCACATCTGTTCGTCCATCGACAAAGCGCTGATCCGTCAGCAGCCATGTACGCCAGCCGCTGCCCTCGCCCACCACGGGACGGGGTCGATATGGCACCGGTTTGCCCGGATCGGAGATGTACTCGTCGTAAGGGCTGGAAGTGCTCTCCGGCGCATCGAAGGAGAGCTTGCCGCCTGCCGCCAGATACAGCGGTCTGGCCTGGCTGGCGCAGCCGGAGTCGCAGCTCTGCGGCCACTTCGCATAGGTGTCCCAGCGGTCCGCGCCCGTGTCATAGATCCAGACCGGCGGCGTATCCGCCTTCGGCGAGCCTGGCTTCAGATACTGGCTGAAGAACGGGAGCAGCACATCGCGTCGCCACTGCTCGGCAGTATCGGTGGCCCAAACGAACGGTCCAATGGCGCGGCCTTGACGGTTGATCTGCGAGTGAAACCAAGGCCCGATCACCAGAAAGTTCCTGGTATTCGTTGTATCCTGCGGCTCCCACGCGCGATAGCTGTGGTTTGCCCCGTACATATCCTCCTGATCCCACTCGCCCTGCTCCCACATCGTAGGCACGGTCAATTGCGTCTTCGCAATTCGCTTGTCCAATGCTTGAGCCTGCCAGAAGCCGTCATAGGCTGGATGATCTTCAATGTCTTTCCAGAAAGGAAGCTCGTCCATGTTGCGAGCGCGAGCAAAGTTGCCAGCCGATCCAGCCTCCAGGAAGTTGGTGTAGTCATCGCCCGGATGCGGCACCATCACGCCATTGCCGCGTCGCGAGGTCTGCATGAGCACATAGTCGATATTGGGCTGGCGAAAGGCTCCGTAGTGAAACCAGTCATCACCCATCCAGCCATCCACCATCGGGCTTTCCGGAGCGGCCACTTTCAGCGCTGGATGCGGATGCAGCAGCGCCATAACCACGGTGAATCCCTCATAGGAACTGCCAATCATGCCCACGCGCCCGTTGGACTCCGGCACGTGCTTCACCAGCCAGTCAATCGTGTCCCAGCCATCCGTGGTGTCATCCGCGCCGCTGTTGTTGTAGCCGGAGCCAAGCGGAGGCGGTGTCATCAGATAAGCACCCTCCGAGCCGTACTTGCCGCGCACATCCTGGTAGACGCGGATGTAGCCGGCGCTCACAAAATCCCGATCCGAGAGCGGCAGCGCGTCGATCAGATGGCTGGCATTGGGCGTACCGATGCGGTGCGCCGCATCATAGGGCGTCCGCGTGAGCACAATCGGCGCGGCGTGGGCACCACGAGGAATCCAGATGACGGTGTAAAGCTTGACTCCATCGCGCATCGGAACCATCTCGACGCGCTTGGTGTAATCCTGTTGCGCCTTGGGCGGCTCGTAGTGGTCATTCCGGTCATTGGTATACTGCGTCTTCTGAGCGGCAGCCGCCATGTTCAGCATAGCGAATACTCCCACCGCCAAGGCTCGATTCGCAAAGTTCATTCTGACCCCACCCCTTTGGTTTTGGCTCTTTGCCGATATACTCGCCGACATGCCAAATCCGACATGCTCCGGCAGCCTTCCCCACATGCTACGCCCACAGAGATCCGTTTCGAAAAAACTTCCGCGGAAATCGATCCATAGAAAAGTATCGCCGCCGCGCTCGTCAGGACAATGCCGGTTCTCCGGCACGCACGGTCTGCGGCGCTGCGATCCGATAGCATTCTCCTTCGGGAATCATGCGAAAGGGCGTGGGTGGAGGATTGCGCTGCAACTCTTCGCGCAGCGCTTCCGCCGGGGCCAGTTCTCCATCGTCGGCCAGCGAAAAGGTGCCGTAATGAATGGCAATCGACTCCTGAGGCTGCAAGATACGATGGACGGCGACGGCCTGAGCCGGACTCATGTGAACGCTGCCCATGAACCACTCCGGCTCATAGGCTCCAATGGGCAGCAACGCCAGCCGGATGGGACCGAGCTTCCGCGCAATCTCCTGGAAAAACGACCCGAAACCGGAGTCTCCGGCAAAGTAGAGGGTGCCGGAGGGCAGTGTGACGGCCCACCCGCACCACAGCGTCCGATCACGATCAAAAGGCCCGCGCGCGGCAAAGTGCTGTGCCCGCACGCAGCGTAGCTCGGCTGCCGCAAAGGATGCCGTCTGCTCCCAATCAAGCTCCATGATTTGATCGAAGCCAAGCCTACGCAAAAGCCGTGCCAGACCCAGTGGGCAGGCAATGGTGGGAGCATCTCGCTGGACCAGATGACGCAACGTGGGCAAATCGCAATGATCGTAATGGTTGTGGCTGAGTAAGATCAGATCGATCTTAGGCAACTCTTCCAGGCGGATGCCGGGAATGCGATGGCGACGCGGTCCGGCCCAGGAGACCGGGCTGCAGCGCTCACTCCAGATCGGGTCGGTCAGAATATTCAGCCCTTCGGTTTGCAGCAACACAGTCGAGTGGCCGACAAAGGTCACGGCCAACTCTCCTCCCGACACGCGAGCCGCCGGAGCCGCTCCAGGAGTGGCTGGAATCGTCCTGCGCCATGCACCCGGCGTGCTGGTCCGCCGCCAGCGCAGCATGTCTTTCAGCGTATGTGCAGCAACGCCGGGGTTGAAGAATCTTCCGTTGTGGCAGTGATCGGAATCGGGATATCGCATGGGCCTCTGGGAGTGAACTACTCTGTCTTTGTACACCCGCGCAGAACCGAAACCTCAAGATGAAGTTGTTGGTAAGCATTGTCTGCCCGGCTTGAAGCATAGGGTATGCCGTATGTAAAGATGCGCCCACGGGCAACAAGTTGCATCGAAAGACAGGCGCAGGATGCCTGGCTTGAAATCGACCGACGATCCCGCTATGCGTTTCCATCTGGCGCTATGCGTATGGACTGATGAATCACCCATGGTTTGAATCACCCATGGCTCGGATCGTACGCCGCACTCGCAGGTTCCGTAGTGCCGCTACTGCTCCGGCAAACCGCAGCGGTCCGAAACAAGGAACCTTGGCGAGGGCGCGCCCATCTGCTCGACATCTCGCACCTGCTTTGCCAGACAAATTCGATCTCCCGAACCAGTCCAGTCATCTCTGCTTGCGTTCCTTTCCTTGCCCGGATGGCTGCTCTCTTCAATAAATTGATTTATTTGCTGGTGCTTTTGACCACTCATTCTGTAGGATGAGTGGTCCTGAAGCTTGACTTCCGGACCCGCAATGAAACCACCCGGCGCCTCGTTTCGTGAACCGCTTCCAGGTTCTCAGAATCGTTCTCTTCGGCGATGCGACGCGGAAACCTCGTTTTGAAAAGATCGGAGGCAAAACGTTCTATGCATATTCGAATGGCAATGCTGGCTCTTGCCGTTGGTGTGGGAGTCTTCGCTGCCGGACCTGTAGCTTCGGCGCAGATCAGCACCGCACCCATCGCGGCAACTCTGGACGCATCGCATCCAGCCACTCCCGTATCCGATTACGTCTTCGGCATGTTCATTGAACACATCGGCAAGACGATGTACGGTCCGCTCTGGGCCGAAATGCTCGACGACCGGAAATTCTATTTCCCCATTACGGCGGATCAGACCTCAGCTCCTGCGCGACGTGGATTCCCAGGCATGACCATGCGCCACTGGCATCCCGTCGGGCCATTGGCTTCCATTGCCATGGATACCGTCAAGCCCTTTGTCGGCCAGCAGAGTCCGGCGATCACCCTCGACGGCACCACGCCGCACGGAATCCAGCAGTCCGGCCTGGCGCTGGTGCAGGGCAAAGCCTACGCCGGCCACATCTGGCTGCGCGGAACCGCAGGGAGCAAGGTCCGGATTGTGCTCACCTGGAGCAATGGATCGCAGAGCCGGACGCTGCTCACCGTGTCTGCGCTTGGTCCTGCCTATGCCCGGTATGCCTTTCATGTCACAGCCCCGGCCAGTGTCAGCGATGCTACGTTTCAGATTGTCGGAACCGGCAAGGGCAGCTTCCATATTGGTGCCGTCTCCATGATGCCAGCCGACAATATCGACGGCTTCCGGCCCGATACCATCGCCCTGCTGCGCCAGATCCACTCCGGCTTCTGGAGATTCGGCGGCAACTACACCTCGAATTTCTCCTGGTATGACGCCATCGGCGACCGCGACCATCGACCCTCCGACTGGGACTACGCATGGAATCAGATGCAGACCAACGACATCGGTCCGGATGAGTTTGCCGAGTTCTGCAAACTCATCGACGTCGTGCCGTACATCAGCGTCAATGCCGGACTGGGCGACTCCCACTCCGCCGCCCAGGAAGTCGAGTACATGAACGGTGCCGCAACCACTCCGATGGGAGCATTGCGGGCAAAGAACGGTCATCCTGCCCCCTACCACATCCGGTACTGGAACATCGGCAACGAACCCTGGGGAGAGTGGCAGATCGGCCGCACCGACCTCAAGTACTTCATGCTCAAGCACAATGAATTCGCCAAAGCCATGCGTCAGGTCGACCCCTCCATCACGCTGATTGCCTCCGGCGAGATGCTCGAGGACGGACAGGTTCCCGGTGCCCTGCGGACCAAATACGTCGGCAACCTGGCGGGGGCTTATGGCAGCGACTTCGACTGGACCGGACGCTTCCTCAAGGATTGCTGGGGCAACTTCGACGGCATCGCCGAGCACTGGTATGCACGGCCGGGAGAGCGCTACAACGTGGAAAAGGCAAAGAATCTGCCGGCAGACAAGCCCAATGACGACGCCTATGACAAAATCCAGCAGACCACCCTCGAGTACGCGCGCTAC
>DAIDKP010000001.1 GCA_027449965.1 Acidobacteriaceae bacterium | reverse complement strand
TGTGCCGCCAAGTACACCGCTCGGCCTTCCCATCGATCTCGTCTTCGTACCCATCGCGCAGATACCTCCGTCGGTAAACTGCGCGTCCATCTATCAGGATGGCCACCTGCTATCCAGGCAGTACCCGGTGGGACGCTTTCGATGTACCGGTTGCGCTGGTTGTGCAGTGCCCACGTGCGGGAGGTGTAAGGGTTCGTAAATTCATACTCGCATGACCGTGCACGGCGGCCGCCAGAAGAGTGCGCAAACTCACTCGGGAGCCGTTCATCGTGACCAAGGGCTGCTCAAATGACTCTCGCTGACATTTCGGATATTTCGCAGACGCTCAGCTCAACCGCGGTCGTTGCTTCGCTCATTTTTGTAGGCATACAAATTCGTCAAAATACGAACGCCACGAGGGCAACATCTCATCATGCAATTTCAGAAGCATTGAACCGGATCAATTTATTCTGGGCAAGAAATGGCGAAGTGACTAAATTGTGGCTATCGGGGATGCACGATAGACGCGCTGACAGCGGAGGAACGATGGCGCTTTGACTCAACAGCGCGCGCGTACTTTCACGTCTGTGAGACCATGTACACACAGGCTGGTTTAGGCGTCGGCCACCTGGGAATCGTCAGAGCCGAGGAGAATGGAATCAGGACCGTCTTTTCAGCGGTCGGCATCAGGGAATGGTGGGCGGAAAACGAGTTTGGCTTTTCAACGGAATTTCGTAGCTATATCGAGAGGCTCACAATGCCGGTCGGGTGAGGGAACTGCGGCTGGAGTCGCCTCAACGCTCCCTTCCCACTGGGGTGTGCGCGGGGCGGTGAGGGTCAGACCAATTCGAGCCGGAGAACGGCTCTTTCGTGGGGGCGTGTGCGACTGGTTGTATCCGTCCGGAAATCTTCCATGATACGCCTGACGCTACCCACACAATTTTCCCCAGCATCGGTCAATGTGAGCTTGCGCGTCGAGCGATGCAGCAGCTTGGTGCCCAGGTACGTCTCAAACTCTGTCACCTTCCGGCTAATAGTCGGCAGCGGCATGTTCAACGCTTTCGCCGCTGCTGTGAAGCTGCTCTTCTCGACCGTCAGCAGCACGATTGTCATGGCTTCCAAGTCTGTCCATCGATTCTTCCAGTTGGTGAAAGGCAGACTATATATTCCGCGTCATTATCTTCCAAGCCGAAATGCGGCAACATCCGCTCTAGCATCAAGCAACGCTTTTCAATTTCACGCACCCGATTGATCCCAAAGCTCGACGACCGGGTTGCCTTTCGTTGCTAACCCTAGAACCGTAACAGAGGAGTTCCACAATGAGACCCCCACTGGAAATTGTTAAAGAGCTCTACGCGAAACTGACCGCCGGAGATGCAGGGGGTGCGCTTGCGTTGATGTCCGACGACATCGAATGGATCACCATGATGGATTACAGAGTCGACGGCCGCGGACCACAGGCAGTCCTCAAAGGCATGCTATTGAGTCTTGCGTAAGTACGTGACCATATCAAAACATCTCCGCCTGTTTCCAGAATGCGGTCACGAGCGTGGCACGTCGCTGCATCGAGCGCAGGTTCCTGCGAGCGCGCTGGGCGAGATCGGTGAAGTTCGCGGCG